>NZ_JBFLUN010000035.1:0-10731 GCF_050473585.1 Stenotrophomonas sp. NRRL B-14846 | reverse complement strand
CATCCAGCCGGCCCCAGTCGACGAGGTAGCCCCGGGCAACGGCGTAGGTTTCGGGCTGAGCAGCAAGCAGCAGTGCCTCGCGCGCGCCATCTCCCGATCATCCCCGGCCTCGGCCAGCCTCTGCGCCCAGTGCGCAGCGGTCGCGGCGGGCAGGCCCTGCCAGACCTGCGAGGCCAACTGCACCTCATCCTCGTGGGCCACACCAGCAACGCCTCCCAATCTTCCTGCAGCACCTGCGGCGCCTGGTAGCTGGCGAACTCCATTACGCTGGCCAGCAGCTCGCCTCGCTCGCCCTCGCGATAGCGGCGCCATGCATCGGCCGCGACCGCGGGCACCGCCTCGTCGGCAACAGGTCCAGCGCCATGTCGAGGAAGGCCGAGCCGGGCGAGCGTCGCGCCACGGCCTGCAGCATCAACTCACCCAGCTGGCGCGGATGCTCGGCGGCCAGCGACAGCAGCATGCCCTGGCTGTCGTTGCGCGTGCGCGGGGTGTCATGCAGGTCGAGGATGGCTGAGATCGGGTCGCTCATTCGCAGGCTCCTTGCCGGTGAAGCGTGATGGTGCCAGACATCACCCATCACCACGGCGAATACAATGGCAGCATGACCCGCCAGCTGCCCTGGCGCCTGGCCGACGCGCCGGACGCCCCCTTCCCGCCGGCCGAGACCGCACTGCGCCAGCCCGACGGCCTGCTGGCAGTGGGCGGCGATCTGCATCCGGCACGCCTGCTCAATGCCTACGCCGGCGGCATCTTTCCATGGTTCAGCGAGGGCGAGCCGATCCTGTGGTGGTCGCCCGACCCGCGCATGGTGTTCCGTACCGATGGCGTGCATCTGTCCAGCCGCTTCCGGCGCCAGTTGCGCGGCAGCACATGGGAGGTCACCGCCGATACTGCCTTCAGCCGGGTGATGCGCGCCTGTGCGGCGGCACCTCGCCCTGGCCAGGACGGCACCTGGATCAGCCCGACATGGTCGAGGCCTACAGCCAGTTGCACGACCTCGGCTTTGCCCATGTCCTTCGAGGTCTGGGACCGGCAGACGCTGGTCGGCGGCATCTACGGAGGTGGCGATCGGAACGATGTTCTTCGGCGAGAGCATGTTCAGTGGCGCCAGCGGCGGCTCCAAGATCGCCCTGGCCGCGCTGGCATCCACGCTTCACGGCTGGGGCTGGGCGCTGATCGATGCCCAGGTGGAGAATCCGCACCTGCTGCGGATGGGCGCCGAACACCTGCCGCGCGCGGCGTTTCTGGAGCACGTCCGCCACGCGGTGCGCCATGACGGCCGTGAAGGCCCGTGGACACAGGCGGTCGGACGCTTGCCGGCACGGCGTTTGGCCGGGGTTAACACAAACTTTGCAAGCTGGGCCCGTCACGCGTAAAATACCGCGCCTTAGGCCCAGCGTGGCCGTTTTCTGACCGCACAGGACTACATGTCGAAAGACGATTCCATCGAGTTCGAGGGCACCGTCAGCGAGGACGCTGCCGAACACCACTTTCGCGTTCGTCTGGAAAATGGGCACGAAATCATCGCCCACATCTCCGGCCGCAATGCGCAAGAACTACATCCGCATCCTCACCGGTGACCGGGTCAAGGTTGAAATGACCCCGTACGACCTGACCAAGGGTCGTATCACCTACCGCATGAAGTAAGCGGTCGGCGCGCTGCGCCACTTCGACAAGGCCAGCCCTGGTTGCTGGCCTTTTGTCATGCCTGCAATCCGGCCCTGCCGGAGGTCATCGTGACCGAACTCACCGTGACGTCGGTCAGCCCTGCTTGCGGCAGATTCGCCCCTGCACGCATGGCGGCATCGTGAGACCCGATCCAGTCCGGATCGCCATCCCCCTGCCCCGCCATGACATGCTCCCGCTGACCGCTCTGCTCGTCGCCGTTGCCGCGTCCGCCAGCGCACCGCCTGCGCGCGCCGCCGATACCCCCTCCACCACCAGCGACTGCGTCCAGCTGGGCAGCGACCAGCAGATCGTGCGCGCCGGCGTCTCGCGCAACATCCTGCTGCGCAATGGCCAGGACCACTATGTCGTGCACTTCAGAACGACTGCTCCACTGCGGGCTATTCGCGGAAGCTGAGCTTCTTTACGGAGGGCCAGCCGGGCCTGCTGTGCGACGCTGGCCGCAGCCAGCTGCGCACCGACTCCGACCATTGCAGGGTGGCGCAGATCGAACCGATCGACGCGGCCACCTTCAACAAGAAGGCCCGCCAGCGCAGCCACTGACAGCGCATATGACAAGGGCGGCCGAAGCCGCCCTTGTCATTTCAGGTCCACCGGGCCGGGCCCGGCGTCAGCTCACTCCACGGTGACCGGCAGCAGGCGCTCCGGCTCGGCCTGGGTCTCGACCACCAGTTCGTCGTCGCGGACATCGATGTTCACCTTGCCACCGTTGACCAGCTTGCCGAACAGCAGCTCGTCGGCCAGCGGACGCTTGATCTTGTCCTGGATCACGCGGGCCATCGGGCGCGCACCCATCAGCGGGTCGAAGCCGTGGTGGGCCAGCCAAGTCGCGCGCGGTCGGGGTGGCCGACAGGCTGACGTGCTTGTCCTGCAGCAGCATCTCCAGCTCGATCAGGAACTTGTCGACCACGCGCAGGATGTGCTCGAAAGCCCAGCGCCTGGAACTGCACCACCGCGTCGAGGCGGTTGCGGAATTCCGGGGTGAAGCTGCGGCGGATGGTCTCCATCGCGTCGGTGGCGTGGTCCTGCTTGGTGAAGCCGATCGAGCGCCGCGAGGCCTGCGCCGCGCCGGCATTGGTGGTCATCACCAGCACCACGTTCTTGAAGTTGGCCTCACGACCGTTGGTATCGGTCAGCACGCCGCGGTCCATCACCTGCAACAGGATGTTGAAGATGTCCGGGTGCGCCTTCTCGATTTCGTCCAGCAGCAGCACGCAGTGCGGCGTCTTGACGATCTTCTCGGTCAGCAGGCCGCCCTGGTCGAAGCCAACGTAGCCCGGAGGCGCACCGATCAGGCGGCTGATCGAATGCGGCTCCATGTACTCGACATGTCGAAGCGGACCAGCTCGATGCCCAGCTGCAGCGCCAGCTGCTTGGTCACCTCGGTCTTGCCGACACCGGTCGGGCCGGCGAACAGGAAGTTGCCGATCGGCTTTTCCGGATTGCCCAGGCCGGAGCGTGCCAGCTTGATCGCAGAGGACAGCGTCTCGATGGCCGGGTCCTGGCCGAAGATCACCATCTTCAGGTTGCGCTCCAGGTGCTGCAGCACATCCTTGTCGGTGGCGCTGACCTGCTTGGTCGGGATGCGCGCCATCTTGGCGACGATCGCCTCCACTTCCTCGACGTCGATCAGCTCCTTGCGCTGGCCTTCCGGCAGCAGGCGCTGGCGGGCACCCGCCTCGTCGATCACGTCGATGGCCTTGTCCGGCAGCAGGCGGTCGCCGATGTGCTTCACCGACAGGTCCACGGCAGCCTGCAGCGCCTCGTCGGAATAGGTCACGCCGTGGTGCAGTTCGTACTTGGACTTCAGGCCCTGCAGGATCTCGTAGGTCTCGCCGACAGTCGGCTCGACGATGTCGATCTTCTGGAAGCGGCGGGCCAGCGCCCGATCCTTCTCGAAGATTCCACGGTATTCCTGGAAGGTGGTCGAGCCGATGCAGCGCAGCTCACCGGAGGCCAGCGCCGGCTTGATCAGGTTGGAGGCATCCATGGTGCCTCCCGACGCCGAACCGGCACCGATGATGGTGTGGATCTCGTCGATGAACAGCACCGCATTGGGCACCTTCTTCAGCGCGGTCAGCACGCTCTTCAGGCGCTTCTCGAAGTCGCCACGGTACTTGGTGCCAGCCACCAGCGCGCCCAGGTCGAGCGAATAGATCACCGCGTCGGCCAGCACGTCGGGCACCGAGCCCTCGACGATGCGGCGGGCCAGGCCCTCGGCAATCGCGGTCTTGCCCACGCCGGCCTCACCCACGTACAGCGGGTTGTTCTTGCGGCGGCGGCACAGGACCTGGATGGTGCGCTCGATCTCATCGGCACGGCCGACCAGCGGGTCGATGCGACCGGCCCGGGCCTGTTCGTTGAGGTTGCTGGCGAACTCGGTCAGGGCATCGCCCTTCGGCTCACCCTCCCCGCCTTCCATGCGGCTCTCGCCCTCGGAGGAAGAGGACGGCTGCTCGCCCTCCTCACCCAGCTTGGCGATGCCGTGGGACAGGTAATTGACCACGTCCAGCCGGGTCACGTCCTGCTGGTTGAGGTAATAGACGGCGTGCGAGTCCTTTTCGCCGAAGATGGCGACCAGCACGTTGGCGCCGGTGACCTCCTTCTTGCCCGAGGACTGCACGTGGTACACGGCCCGCTGCAGCACGCGCTGTGAAGCCCAGGGTCGGCTGGGGTATCGCGGCCGTCATCTTCGGCCAGGCGGGACACGGAAGCCTCGATGGCCTGCTCCAGCTCCTGGCGCAGGCGTTCGGCGTCGGCACCACAGGCCTTCAGTACGGCCTGGGCGGACGGGTTGTCGAGCAGTGCAACAAGCAGGTGTTCGACCGTCATGAACTCATGCCGGCCTCACGGGCGCGCTTGTAGCACTGGCCGATGGTGTGTTCGAGGTCTTTGCTGAACATGGATTACTCCGGCGCAGATGGGGACAATATGCGGCCTGACTACGCGATTTCCATCACCCTAGCGGATTGCTGCGTTCAGATGGCGTTAGCAGTGCGAATCGCTTGATCTTCATTCACTCCAGGACAGCCCACCCAGCATGAGCGAACCCTACCTGAGCCGCTGGCGATTTGCGGCGTGATTGGCCCGGCCATCGAAACGCCCCGGGCCCAGCTCTGGCCGGTGCTGACCTGCCGCCGGCGAACCGGCGATGCTGAAGGTCAGCAGCGAAACCGAAGAGCAGAACAGCCATCGCCTGCTGCGCTGGTGGGACGGTGACGGCGCCGCCCGCCTGCTGGCCCGCGAGGGACCGGCGATCCTGATCGAGCGTGCCGGCGGCGACTCGCTGCGGCAACGTTCGATCGACGGCG
Organism: Stenotrophomonas sp. NRRL B-14846; assembly: GCF_050473585.1. Classification (NCBI taxonomy): domain Bacteria; kingdom Pseudomonadati; phylum Pseudomonadota; class Gammaproteobacteria; order Lysobacterales; family Lysobacteraceae; genus Stenotrophomonas; species Stenotrophomonas sp. NRRL B-14846. Next base: position 5,734 of record NZ_JBFLUN010000035.1, on the reverse strand, counting down.
ATGATGACGCCTGCATCACCCTCCTGTGCCAGGTCCTGCAGCGGCTGCACCGGCCACGGAGCGCGCCGCCAGACGACCTGGTCTGCCTGCGTAGATGGTTCGTCGACCTGCTGCAGCCAAGGGCGGCGCTGCACCACTGCTGGAACAGTGCAGATCGCTGGCGGAAGGCCTGCTGCAGGACGAGCGCGAGATCCGGCCGCTGCACGGCGACCTGCATCACGACAACGTGCTGGATTTCGGCGCGCGTGGCTGGCTGGCGATCGACCCGAAGCGGCTGCTGGGCGACCGCGCGTTCGACTACACGACGATGTTCAGCAATCCGGACCTGTGCGGCCCCGGCATCCATGTGGCCACCCGGCCCGAGCGGTTTGCGCCCGGCTGGAACAGGTGAGCGCACTGGCCGGCCTGGAGCGCACGCGCCTGCTGCGCTGGATCGCGGCCAGCATGGCGCTGTCGGCAGTGTGGTTCAGGGATGACGGCGACCCGGCCGACGTGGACGAGGCGGTAGCGCGGATGGCGCTGGAGGCGCTGGCGGAGGCGGTGAGCCAGCGTTCTGGTAGATGCCCACCTTGGTGGGCACGGCCGCCCGGATCGATACAGGCCTCATGCCTGGTAGGTGCCCACCTTGGTGGGCACACCCGGCCGGTGCCGATACGCCCGGGCAGAAAGCAGTCGAGCATGGCTCGACTCTACAGATTTCCGCTTGGAAGGTGCCCACCTTGGTGGACACGCCCATCCGGAACGATGCGCCTGGACGAAATTCGGCAGCCGCTCAGGCCTTTTCCATCGTGCACAGCAGCGGGTGCTGGTTCATCCGCGAGTACTCGTTGACCTGGGCGACCTTGGTCTCGGCCACTTCGCGGGTGAACACCCCGCAGACGCCGCTCGGCCGCGGGTATGGACGTGCAGCATCACCTGCGTGGCCTTGTCCAGGTCCATGCTGAAGAACTGCTGCAGCACATCCACCACGAAATCCATCGGGGTGTAGTCGTCGTTGAGCAGCATCACCTGGTAGAACGGCGGGCGGCGCCACTTCCGGGCGCGCGGGCTCCACGGCAACGCCGTGCTCGTGCTGGGAATCGGGGGAGGACTCATGGGGCATCCACCCATTATAGAGGCAGCGCCGGCCTGCGTCGGCCTGCCGCAGATTGGACGGCACGCACGCCCACCGTCACAATTGCACCTTCTTTCAACGTTGCTTCACAGGATCTTCATGAAAAGGACCCTTCTCCCCGCCCTGCTGATCGCCCTGACCGCTGCCGGCTCTGCCGCCGCCGCGACCAGCGCCGACAAGTCCGTGGCCCGCATCTGGACAAGCTGGGCTACACCTACGAAGTCGACGAGGATGGCGACTACCGCATGGTCTTCGACGTCGAGGGTGACCGCACCCAGATGGTCTACGTGCGCTCGGCGGTGGAAGATTTCGGCAGCCACAACATCCGCGAGATCTGGTCGCCGGCCTACAGCGCCAAGACCAAGCAGTTCCCGGTGGCCGTAGCCAACCGCCTGCTCGAAGATTCGCAGGACGCCAAGATGGGGGGGCTGGGTAAAGCAGGACACCACCGCCATGTTCGTGGTGAAGATCGACGCCGATGCCACTGCCGACCAGCTCAGCGACGCCATCGATGCGGCCATCCGCACCGCCGACGCGATGGAGCTGGAACTGACCAAGAAGGACGAGTTCTGAGTTGAACGCCACGCCGGAACCGCGCTGGGCACCGCACGCCACCGTCGCCACGGTGGTGGTCGACGGCGGCCGCGTGCTGCTGGTCGAGGAGACCATCGACGGCCGCCAGGTGCTGAACCAGCCGGCTGGCCACCTCGAGGCCGGGCGAAAGCCTGGCCGAGGCGGCCCTGCGCGAGACCCGCGAGGAAACCGGCTGGACCGTGCAGCTGACCCATTTCATCGGCTGCTACCAGTGGACCGCCGGCGACGGCACTGCCTTCCTGCGCTTCTGCTACGCGGCGCGCCCGGTCTCGCATGACCCGGCGCAGCCGCTGGACACCGGCATCGACCGCGCGCTGTGGCTGACCCCGGCGAGCTGCAGGCCGCCGGCGAGCGCCAGCGCAGCCCGCTGGTCTGGCAGGTGGTGGCTGATTACCTGGGTGGCCAGCGCCATCCGCTTTCGCTGGTCCGGGAGGTCGCTATGAGCACTCCGCGTGTAATGGTGGGCGTCTCCGGTGGCGTCGATTCCTCGGTCGCCGCCTGGCGCCTGGTACAGCAGGGCGAGGCCGTGGCCGGCCTGTTCATGCAGAACTGGGCGGACGACGGCAGCGGTGACTGCCGCGCCGAGGATGATCGCCGCGATGCGGTGGCCGTCTGCGGCCTGCTGGGCATCCCGTTCCACTTCCGCGACTTCTCCAGCGAGTACTGGCAGGGCGTGTTCGAGCACTTCCTGGCCGAGTACGCGTCCGGGCCGCACCCCGAACCCGGACGTGCTGTGCAACCGCGAAGTGAAGTTCAAGCACTTCCTGGATGCCGCCCGCGAGCTGGGCGCCGAGCGCATCGCCACCGGCCACTATGCGCGGGTGACCCAGCGCGGCCACCAGTGGCTGCTCTTGCGCGCCGCCGACCGCTCCAAGGACCAGAGCTACTTCCTGCACCAGCTGGGCCAGGAACAGCTGGCAGCCACCCTCTTCCCGATCGGCGACCTGGAAAAAGACCGACCTGCGCCGGATCGCACGCGACGTCGGCCTGCCGACCCACGCCAAGAAGGATTCCACCGGCATCTGTTTCATCGGTGAGCGGGATTTCCGCGAGTTCCTCGGCCGCTACCTGCCGGCCAAGCCGGGCCAGATCCTCGACCCGGCCGACGCAGCGTGATTGCCGAGCATCCGGGCGTGTTCTATTTCACTCTGGGCCAGCGCGAGGGTCTGAACATCGGCGGCGTGCGTGGCCGTCCGGCCGCGCCGTGGTACGTGGTCGGCAAGGATGTGGCCAGCAACGTGCTGTACGTGGACCAGGACCGCGACAGCCCATGGATGCTGTCCGAGCGCCTGCGTTCGGAAACCGCGCACTGGATCGCCGGCTCACCGCCGGCACGGCGCTTCGAATGCACCGCCCAGACCCGCTACCGCCAGCCCGACGAGCCGTGTACGGTCGAGGTGCTGGACGACGGCAGCGTGCTGGTCACCTTTGCGCGCCCGCAGCGCGCCGTTACCCCTGGTCAATCGCTGGTGCTGTATGACGGTGATGTGTGCCTGGGCGGCGCGGTGATCGCCGCCACCGATGCGCCGCTGGAACAGCGCCTGCGCACACCCCCTTCCCCTTTTGAGGTAATCGCTGCATGAGTTTCACTGTCGACGACCGCGTCCTGGCTTTGGCCGGCATTGCCCAGGCCCTGCAGCAGGTACGCCGCATCGCCGATACCGGCCATTCCGACGCCGCCGCCGTGCGCACCGCCGTGGACAGCGTGTTCCGCGTCGATGCGTCCTCGCCGCAGGAGGTGTTCGGTGACCGCCATTGCACTGAAGGCTGGGCTGCGCCTGCTGCACAACTACTTCCGCAGCCAGGGCCAGGACCCGATCCTGCCCAAGCTGGCCCTGTCGGTGCTGCAGCTGGAGCGCCGCTTCGTGCAGGACGGGGCGACCGTGAACAAGGTCGCCTCGGCATCGAGCGCGCCCAGCGCCAGCCGTCGAGCTGGCGACAGTGGCCACCCGGACGTGCTGGCCAACCTGGGCGGCCTGTATGCCGACACCATCAGCCACCTGAAGCCGCGGGTGATGGTGCAGGGCAACCCGCACTACCTGGGCCAGGCCGGCGTGGTCGCCGAGATCCGCGCCCTGCTGCTGGCCGCGGTGCGTTCGGCGGTGCTGTGGCGCCAGCTGGGCGGCAGCTACTGGGACTTCCTGTTCAGCCGCAAGGCGATGATCGAGGCCGTGGACCGCCAGCTGGCGTGAGGGCGTGGGGTCAGAGCCCTTTTCGTGGGAAAAGGGATCCGACCCCGTCGCTGCCTGCCCAAGGGGTCGAATCCCTTTCCGGCACGGGAAGGGCTCTGACCCCAAGCCGCAAGGCGCCGAAAACCGGCGCATTCAGAATGCACTTCGAGGCACATCGACGTTAAAGAGAAAGGGGGGTACGGCCGATACATCCTCCGTGCACCTCCCGAGAACGTCCATGTACTCACGCATTTTCATCCGTCTGGCCGCCCCCCTGGCTCTGACCCTGCTGCTCCCCTTCGCCATCGGTTTCGAATGGCGGCCGCCCTGCGCTGGGCGATCCTGACCACGATGACGCTGAGCTGGCTCGGCTTTGCGTGGTGGACCACCCGCGCCCAGGCGCATCGCTCCCCGGAACATGCCCGTGTCCTGCGTGAGCAGGACCAGCTGCTGACCGAACTGCGCAGCTTCGTCGGCAACGAGATCGACGGCTCGCGCGGCGAAGTGGAACGCGCCCGTGACCTGATCCGCCAGGCAGTGTCCAGCCTGGGCGGCAGCTTCGATGCGATGAACCGCAAGTCGCGCCAGCAGAGCCAGGCCCTGTCGCGCATCGTCGACCGCGCCGGTGATGAGGGCAATGCCGGCCTCGACGTTGCCCGTTTCGCCCAGCACGCCAGCCACCGCATGGAGCAGCTGGTGGAAGCGCTGGAACAGGTCAGCGGCCAGAGCAGCACCACGGTGCAGCACATCGACCAGATGGCACAGCACCTGGACGGCATCTTCGCGTTGCTGGAAGACGTCAAGTCGATCGCTGACCAGACCAACCTGCTGGCACTGAACGCCGCCATCGAAGCCGCGCGTGCCGGTGAAGCCGGGTCGTGGCTTCGCGGGTGGTGGCCGACGAAGTGCGCAACCTGTCGAGCGCTCGACCACCTTCAACGAGCAGATCCGCAAGCTGGCGCACAGCTCCAAGGACGCCATCGCCAAGGTGCGCGAGACGGTCTCGCACATGGCCTCGCGTGACATGGACCGCTCCCGCGAAGCGCGCCAGGAAGCAGCGGCAATGCTCGACAACGTCGCGCAGATCAACGCCTCGCTGGGCGATGGCATGCGCGAAGTCTCCGAGTGCGCCCGTTCGATCGACGGCAGCGTGGCCGAAGCCGTGCGCGCCCTGCAGTTCGAAGACATCGCCACCCAGGCGCTGGGCGGCGTGCACACCCACCTGGACCGCCTGACTGCGATCACCGCGAAGCGGTGGCCCTGCAGGAACTGCTGCACCGCAATGGTGGCGTGTTCGACGAAGAGATCGCCACTGCCCTGCAGCGCACGGCAGCCGCCTGCGCGAACTGCGCAGTGAGTGGAGCGCCCGCCGCACAAGCCGGTCGCCCAGCAGACCATGGGTGCTGGCACGGTCGAGCTGTTCTGATCCTGATGTCCGCTGCCGTTGCCGGCAGCCCGCAAGGCCCCGGTTCGTCCGGGGCCTTTGCCTGTAACCTGCCGTTGGATGCATCCTGTACGCGCACCATGACCCTGATCCGCGCCCTGCCCTCCCTCGCCGACACCGAGCGCCCGCGCAACGCGAGCGTGCTGTGAGCAGCTGCAGCAGCTGGAAGAGGTGGCACGCGAGGAGATCCGCGAACTGCAGCAGCTGGCCGATGCGCGGCCTGCCCCGTCGCGGGCGGACGACGCGCTGCTGGGTCTGCGTGGGACCTGGGCCTGGACGGCAACTCCCTGTAGATCCACGCCATGCGTGGATGGCCTTCACCACCACCCGCTCCAAACCCATGGCATGATCCGCCCATGCCCCCTACGGCTGGACACGGAGTGTCGTCGCATGAGCACCACGTTCATGACC
>NZ_JBFLUN010000034.1:0-15188 GCF_050473585.1 Stenotrophomonas sp. NRRL B-14846 | reverse complement strand
ACTTGGACTTCAGGCCCTGCAGGATCTCGTAGGTCTCGCCGACAGTCGGCTCGACGATGTCGATCTTCTGGAAGCGGCGGGCCAGCGCCCGATCCTTCTCGAAGATTCCACGGTATTCCTGGAAGGTGGTCGAGCGATGCAGCGCAGCTCACCGGAGGCCAGCGCCGGCTTGATCAGGTTGGAGGCATCCATGGTGCCTCCGACGCCGAACCGGCACCGATGATGGTGTGGATCTCGTCGATGAACAGCACCGCATTGGGCACCTTCTTCAGCGCGGTCAGCACGCTCTTCAGGCGCTTCTCGAAGTCGCCACGGTACTTGGTGCCAGCCACCAGCGCGCCCAGGTCGAGCGAATAGATCACCGCGTCGGCCAGCACGTCGGGCACCGAGCCCTCGACGATGCGGCGGGCCAGGCCCTCGGCAATCGCGGTCTTGCCCACGCCGGCCTCACCCACGTACAGCGGGTTGTTCTTGCGGCGGCGGCACAGACCTGGATGGTGCGCTCGATCTCATCGGCACGGCCGACCAGCGGGTCGATGCGACCGGCCCGGGCTGTTCGTTGAGGTTGCTGGCGAACTCGGTCAGGGCATCGCCCTTCGGCTCACCCTCCCCGCCTTCCATGCGGCTCTCGCCCTCGGAGGAAGAGGACGGCTGCTCGCCCTCCTCACCCAGCTTGGCGATGCCGTGGGACAGGTAATTGACCACGTCCAGCCCGGGTCACGTCCTGCTGGTTGAGGTAATAGACGGCGTGCGAGTCCTTTTCGCCGAAGATGGCGACCAGCACGTTGGCGCCGGTGACCTCCTTCTTGCCCGAGGACTGCACGTGGTACACGGCCCGCTGCAGCACGCGCTGGAAGCCCAGGGTCGGCTGGGTATCGCGGCCGTCATCTTCGGCCAGCGGGACACGGAAGCCTCGATGGCCTGCTCCAGCTCCTGGCGCAGGCGTTCGGCGTCGGCACCACAGGCCTTCAGTACGGCCTGGGCGGACGGGTTGTCGAGCAGTGCCAACAGCAGGTGTTCGACCGTCATGAACTCATGCCGGGCCTCACGGGCGCGCTTGTAGCACTGGCCGATGGTGTGTTCGAGGTCTTTGCTGAACATGGATTACTCCGGCGGCAGATGGGGACAATATGCGGCCTGACTACGCGATTTCCATCACCCTAGCGGATTGCTGCGTTCAGATGGCGTTAGCAGTGCGAATCGCTTGATCTTCATTCACTCCAGGACAGCCCACCCAGCATGAGCGAACCCTACCTGAGCCGCTGGCGATTGCGGCGTGATGGCCCGGCATCGAAACGCCCGGGCCCAGCTCTGGCCGGTGCTGACCGCCGCCGGCGAACCGGCGATGCTGAAGGTCAGCAGCGAAACCGAAGAGCAGAACAGCCATCGCCTGCTGCCGTGGTGGGACGGTGACGGCGCCGCCCGCCTGCTGGCCCGCGAGGGACCGGCGATCCTGATCGAGCGTGCCGGCGGCGACTCGCTGCGGCAACGTTCGATCGACGGCGATGATGACGCCTGCATCACCCTCCTGTGCCAGGTCCTGCAGCGGCTGCACCGGCCACGGAGCGCGCCGCCAGACGACCTGGTCTGCCTGCGTAGATGGTTCGTCGACCTGCTGCAGCCAAGGGCGGCGCTGCCACCACTGCTGGAACAGTGCAGATCGCTGGCGGAAGGCCTGCTGCAGGACGAGCGCGAGATCCGGCCGCTGCACGGCGACCTGCTATCACGACAACGTGCTGGATTTCGGCGCGCGTGGCTGGCTGGCGATCGACCCGAAGCGGCTTGCTGGGCGACCGCGCGTTCGACTACACGACGATGTTCAGCAATCCGGACCTGTGCGGCCCCGGCATCCATGTGGCCACCCGGCCCGAGCGGTTTGCCGCCCGGCTGGAACAGGTGAGCGCACTGGCCGGCCTGGAGCGCACGCGCCTGCTGCGCTGGATCGCGGCAGCATGGCGCTGTCGGCAGTGTGGTTCAGGGATGACGGCGACCCGGCCGACGTGGACGAGGCGGTAGCGCGGATGGCGCTGGAGGCGCTGGCGGAGGCGTGAGCCAGCGTTCTGGTAGATGCCCACCTTGGTGGGCACGGCCGCCCGGGATCGATACAGGCCTCATGCCCTGGTAGGTGCCCACCTTGGTGGGGCACACCCGGCCGGTGCCGATACGCCCGGGCAGAAAGCAGTCGAGCATGGCTCGACTCTACAGATTTCCGCTTGGAAGGTGCCCACCTTGGTGGACACGCCCATCCGGGAACGATGCGCCTGGACGAAATTCGGCAGCCGCTCAGGCCTTTTCCATCGTGCACAGCAGCGGGTGCTGGTTCATCCGCGAGTACTCGTTGACCTGGGCGACCTTGGTCTCGCCACTTCGCGGGTGAACACCCCGCAGACGCCGCGGCCGCGGGTATGGACGTGCAGCATCACCTGCGTGGCCTTGTCCAGGTCCATGCTGAAGAACTGCTGCAGCACATCCACCACGAAATCCATCGGGGTGTAGTCGTCGTTGAGCAGCATCACCTGGTAGAACGGCGGCGCGCCACTTCCGGGCGCGCGGGCTCCACGGCAACGCCGTGCTCGTGCTGGGAATCGGGGGAGGACTCATGGGGCATCCACCCATTATAGAGGCAGCGCCGGGCCTGCGTCGGCCTGCCGCAGATTGGACGGCACGCACGCCACCGTCACAATTGCACCTTCTTTCAACGTTGCTTCACAGGATCTTCATGAAAAGGACCCTTCTCCCCGCCTGCTGATCGCCCTGACCGCTGCCGGCTCTGCCGCCGCCGCGACCAGCGCCGACAAGTCCGTGGCCCGCCATCTGGACAAGCTGGGCTACACCTACGAAGTCGACGAGGATGGCGACTACCGCATGGTCTTCGACGTCGAGGGTGACCGCACCCAGATGGTCTACGTGCGCTCGGCGGTGGAAGATTTCGGCAGCCACAACATCCGCGAGATCTGGTCGCCGGCCTACAGCGCCAAGACAAGCAGTTCCCGGTGGCCGTAGCCAACCGCCTGCTCGAAGATTCGCAGGACGCCAAGATGGGGGGCTGGGTAAAGCAGGACACCACCGCCATGTTCGTGGTGAAGATCGACGCCGATGCCACTGCCGACCAGCTCAGCGACGCCATCGATGCGGCCATCCGCACCGCCGACGCGATGGAGCTGGAACTGACAAGAAGGACGAGTTCTGAGTTGAACGCCACGCCGGAACCGCGCTGGGCACCGCACGCCACCGTCGCCACGGTGTGGTCGACGGCGGCCGCGTGCTGCTGGTCGAGGAGGACCATCGACGGCCGCCAGGTGCTGAACAGCCGGCTGGCCACCTCGAGCCGGGCGAAAGCCTGGCCGAGGCGGCCCTGCGCGAGACCCGCGAGGAAACCGGCTGGACCGTGCAGCTGACCCATTTCATCGGCTGCTACCAGTGGACCGCCGGCGACGGCACTGCCTTCCTGCGCTTCTGCTACGCGGCGCGCCCGGTCTCGCATGACCCCGGCGCAGCCGCTGGACACCGGCATCGACCGCGCGCTGTGGCTGACCCCGGCCGAGCTGCAGGCCGCCGGCGAGCGCCAGCGCAGCCCGCTGGTCTGGCAGGTGGTGGCTGATTACCTGGGTGGCCAGCGCATCCGCTTTCGCTGGTCCGGGAGGTCGCATGAGCACTCCGCGTGTAATGGTGGGGCGTCTCCGGTGGCGTCGATTCCTCGGTCGCCGCCTGGCGCCTGGTACAGCAGGGCGAGGCCGTGGCCGGCTGTTCATGCAGAACTGGGCGGACGACGGCAGCGGTGACTGCCGCGCCGAGAGATGATCGCCGCGATGCGGTGGCCGTCTGCGGCCTGCTGGGCATCCCGTTCCACTTCCGCGACTTCTCCAGCGAGTACTGGCAGGGCGTGTTCGAGCACTTCCTGGCCGAGTACGCGTCCGGCCGCACCCCGAACCCGGACGTGCTGTGCAACCGCGAAGTGAAGTTCAAGCACTTCCTGGATGCCGCCCGCGAGCTGGGCGCCGAGCGCATCGCCACCGGCCACTATGCGCGGGTGACCCAGCGCGGCCACCAGTGGCTGCTCTTGCGCGCCGCCGACCGCTCCAAGGACCAGAGCTACTTCCTGCACCAGCTGGGCCAGGAACAGCTGGCAGCCACCCTCTTCCCGATCGGCGACCTGGAAAAGACCGACCTGCGCCGGATCGCACGCGACGTCGGCCTGCCGACCCACGCCAAGAAGGATTCCACCGGCATCTGTTTCATCGGTGAGCGGGATTTCCGCGAGTTCCTCGGCCGCTACCTGCCGGCCAAGCCGGGCCAGATCCTCGACCCGGCCGACGGCAGCGTGATTGCCGAGCATCCGGGCGTGTTCTATTTCACTCTGGGCCAGCGCGAGGGTCTGAACATCGGCGGCGTGCGTGGCCGTCCGGCCGCGCCGTGGTACGTGGTCGGCAAGGGATGTGGCCAGCAACGTGCTGTACGTGGACCAGGACCGCGACAGCCCATGGATGCTGTCCGAGCGCCTGCGTTCGGAAACCGCGCACTGGATCGCCGGCTCACCGCCGGCACGGCGCTTCGAATGCACCGCCCAGACCCGCTACCGCCAGCCCGACGAGCCGTGTACGGTCGAGGTGCTGGACGACGGCAGCGTGCTGGTCACCTTTGCGCGCCCGCAGCGCGCCGTTACCCCTGGTCAATCGCTGGTGCTGTATGACGGTGATGTGTGCCTGGCGGCGCGGTGATCGCCGCCACCGATGCGCCGCTGGAACAGCGCCTGCGCACCACCCCTTCCCCTTTTGAGGTAATCGCTGCATGAGTTTCACTGTCGACGACCGCGTCCTGGCTTTGGCCGGCATTGCCCAGGCCCTGCAGCAGGTACGCCGCATCGCCGATACCGGCCATTCCGACGCCGCCGCCGTGCGCACCGCCGTGGACAGCGTGTTCCGCGTCGATGCGTCCTCGCCGCAGGAGGTGTTCGGTGACCGCCATGCACTGAAGGCTGGGCTGCGCCTGCTGCACAACTACTTCCGCAGCCAGGGCCAGGACCCGATCCTGCCAAGCTGGCCCTGTCGGTGCTGCAGCTGGAGCGCCGCTTCGTGCAGGACGGGGCGACCGTGAACAAGGTCGCCTCGGGCATCGAGCGCGCCCAGCGCCAGGCCGTCGAGCTGGGCGACAGTGGCCACCCGGACGTGCTGGCCAACCTGGGCGGCCTGTATGCCGACACCATCAGCCACCTGAAGCCGCGGGTGATGGTGCAGGGGCAACCCGCACTACCTGGGCCAGGCCGGCGTGGTCGCCGAGATCCGGCGCCCTGCTGCTGGCCGCGGTGCGTTCGGCGGTGCTGTGGCGCAGCGTGGGCGGCAGCTACTGGACTTCCTGTTCAGCCGCAAGGCGATGATCGAGGCCGTGGACCGCCAGCTGGCGTGAGGGCGTGGGGTCAGAGCCCTTTTCCGTGGAAAAGGGATCCGACCCCGTCGCTGCCTGCCCAAGGGGTCGAATCCTTTCCGGCACGGGAAGGGCTCTGACCCCCAAGCCGCCAAGGCGCCGGAAAACCGGCGCATTCAGAATGCACTTCGAGGCACATCGACGTTAAAGAGAAAGGGGGTACGGCCGATACATCCTCCGTGCACCTCCCGAGAGACGTCCATGTACTCACGCATTTTCATCCGTCTGGCCGCCCCCCTGGCTCTGACCCTGCTGCTCCCCTTCGCCATCGTTTCGAATGGCCGCCGCCCTGCGCTGGGCGATCCTGACCACGATGACGCTGAGCTGGCTCGGCTTTGCGTGGTGGACCACCCCGCGCCCAGGCGCATCGCTCCCCCGGAACATGCCGTGTCCTGCGTGAGCAGGACCAGCTGCTGACCGAACTGCGCAGCTTCGTCGGCAACGAGATCGACGGCTCGCGCGGCGAAGTGGCAACGCGCCCGTGACCTGATCCGCCAGGCAGTGTCCAGCCTGGGCGGCAGCTTCGATGCGATGAACGCAAGTCGCGGCCAGCAGAGCCAGGCCCTGTCGCGCATCGTCGACCGCGCCGGTGATGAGGGCAATGCGGCCTCGACGTTGCCCGTTTCGCCCAGCACGCCAGCCACCGCATGGAGCAGCTGGTGGAAGCGCTGGAACAGGTCAGCGGCCAGAGCAGCACCACGGTGCAGCACATCGACCAGATGGCACAGCACCTGGACGGCATCTTCGCGTTGCTGGAAGACGTCAAGTCGATCGCTGACCAGACCAACCTGCTGGCACTGAACGCCGCCATCGAAGGCCGCGCGTGCCGGTGAAGCCGGTCGTGCTTCGCGGTGGTGGCCGACGAAGTGCGCAACCTGTCCGAGCGCTCGACCACCTTCAACGAGCAGATCCGCAAGCTGGCGCACAGCTCCAAGGACGCCATCGCCAAGGTGCGCGAGACGGTCTCGCACATGGCCTCGCGTGACATGGACCGCTCCCGCGAAGCGCGCCAGGAAGCAGCGGCAATGCTCGACAACGTCGCGCAGATCAACGCCTCGCTGGGCGATGGCATGCGCGAAGTCTCCGAGTGCGCCCGTTCGATCGACGGCAGCGTGGCCGAAGCCGTGCGCGCCCTGCAGTTCGAAGACATCGCCACCCAGCGCTGGGCGGGCGTGCACACCCACCTGGACCGCCTGACTGCGATCAACCGCGAAGCGGTGGCCCTGCAGGAACTGCTGCACCGCAATGGTGGCGTGTTCGACGAAGAGATCGCCACTGCCCTGCAGCGCACCGCAGCCGCCTGCGCGAACTGCGCAGTGAGTGGGAGCGCCCGCCGCACAAGCCGGTCGCCCAGCAGACCATGGGTGCTGGCACGGTCGAGCTGTTCTGATCCTGATGTCCGCTGCCGTTGCCGGCAGCCCGCAAGGCCCCGGTTCGTCCGGGGCCTTTGCCTGTAACCTGCCGTTGGATGCATCCTGTACGCGCACCATGACCCTGATCCGCGCCCTGCCCTCCCTCGCCGACACCGAGCGCCCGCGCAACGCGAGCGTGCTGTGAGCAGCTGCAGCAGCTGGAAGAGGTGGCACGCGAGGAGATCCGCGAACTGCAGCAGCTGGCCGATGCGCGGCCTGCCCCGTCGCGGGCGGACGACGCGCTGCTGGGTCTGGCGTGGGACCTGGGCCTGGACGGCAACTCCCTGTAGATCCACGCCATGCGTGGATGGCCTTCACCACCACCCGCTCCAAACCCATGGCATGATCCGCCATGCCCCCTACGGCTGGACACGGAGTGTCGTCGCATGAGCACCACGTCATGACCTGGCTGGGATTTGCTGCGATGGTGCTCATCGCGGTCACCTTTACCTGGCGTCCCGCCTACGCCACATTGCGGCCACCCCGGCATCGACCTGTCGCGTTCCTGTTCGGCAGCCTGCTCTTCCTGCTGATGGCCTTTCTATGCGCCTGGATGGCGGCAAGTGCGCTTAATACCGGGCATGTCCATCTAAGCCATCACCCGCGCCGGCACCATTGACGTATGCGGGAGATCGAGCCGGTGACGTATTGGCTGATCATCGTGGCGGCGTATGTGTTCGGACTGCTGATCGCCAGCTATTCGATCGCAGGCATCGCATTGATGAAGCGGTAGATCCACGACTTGCGGGATGGCGTTCATCTGCGCGTGTGGCACCTGGATCTCGCTGCGACATCCACGCATGGCGTGGATGTCGCAGCGTGGCGTAATCGCTGTGGCATGATGCCCCGTCCCGCTCATGGAAGACCGATGGCCATCGCCCTGATCGCAAGTACTTTTGATCGAGACCATCCTTCTGATGCTTGGGTGGCCGGCTATTTCAGCTGGGGCATCACCCTGTTCAACGAACGCATCGCGGCGCCGCCGGCCATGCAGGCACGGCTCTCGTTGGGCAGCCTGGAACGTGACCTGCCGCAGGACAAATGGCTGCGCCTGGCCTTCCATGCGCTGCCCGACGGCAGCATGGCATTCCGCGAGAGCTTTGCGCCGAGCTTCGGCCTGCGCTACTTCCCGGTGATGCGTGGACGCATCGTACTCAACGCGCGACGGCACGAAGTGCGGGTGATCGGCCTGTGCAGCTGGTTCGTGGCGATCCTGTCGCTGCTGCTGCTGCCGCTGGTGGCGATGCGCCCGATGGTGGCGCCCATGCTGCTCGTGCTGCCGTTGTTCCTGGCCAGCTATCTGGTCCAGAAGCGCCGCTATGCGGCCATCGTCGAGGCGCTGCGCATGCAGTTGAAGACAGAATTTCCGAAGTAGATCCACGCCATGCGTGGATGATCGCGAGGTGCCGGCATCCGTGCCGACCAACGGTCGGCACCCACCAGAGCAGGTGCCTGTATCTGAAGTAGATCCACGCCATGCGTGGATGATCGCGAGGTGCCGGCATCCGTGCGACCAACGGTCGGCACCCACCAGAGCAGGTGCCTGTATCTGAAGTAGATCCACGCCATGCGTGGATGATCGCGAGCGCGGGCATCAGTGCCGACCAACGGTCGGCACCCACCGGAGTCGGCACCCACCAGAGCCGGGCTACACCAGCGTCCGGCTGTCAGCGCACCAGTACGGCTTCGCCGCTGGCGTCGGTACGCATCGGTGCCGGGTGCTGCTGGCGCAGCCATTGCGCCAGGTCGCGCGGGCTGAGCGGGCGCGAGTACAGGTAGCCTGGATCTCGTCGCAGCCCTGGCGGCGCAGCATGTCTTCTTCCTGGTGCGTCTCCACGCCCTCGGCCACCACCTTCATGCCCAGCGCGTGGCCCAGGTGCACGATGGCCTGGGTGACTTCGGCCGTGCCAGAGTCATGGCAGCATGCCCTGCACGAAACTGCGGTCGATCTTCAGGCGCCCCACCGGGAATCGATTGAGGTAATTGAGGTTCGAGAAGCCGGTACCGAAGTCGTCCACCGCCAGCGGTACGCCATGCCGTTCCAGCACATCGAAGCAATGGCGCAGGATGTCGGTGTCACGGATCAGCGCCGACTCGGTCAGCTCCAGCTCCAACCGCTGCGGCGGCCAGCCGTGGGCATGGCAGATCTCGATCACGCGTTCGGCGAAACCGCGATCACGCAGCTGCACCGCCGATACATTGACCGCGATGCGGTCGAAGCGCAGTCCAGCGCGGTCCCACGCAGTCGCCTGGCGGCAGGCTTCATTCAGCACCCAGTCGCCGATGCGCACGATCTCACCGCACTTCTCGGCAATCGGTATGAACTCGGCCGGGCTGCAGTAGCCGATGCCGGGCCGGTGCCAGCGCAGCAGGGCTTCGATCGCTGGCGGCTCGCCCTGGTGCGCATGCAACAGCGGCTGGTAGGCCAGGCTGAACTCTTCGCGCTCGATCGCACCGTGCAGCGCGTGCTCAAGTTCCAGCTTGCGCTGGATGCGGGCCAGTGCGTCCTGGCTGTAGTACTGATACGTGTTGCGCCCGGCTTCCTTGGCCGCATACATCGCGGCGTCGGCGGCGCGCAGCAGTGAATCGAAATCGGTCTGGGCATCGCCCAGCATCGCGATGCCGACGCTGGCGCCGACCTTCAACGTAGTCTCGCCTCGGCGCAGCGGCTCGGCCAGCGAGGCAATCAGCTTGCGGGCGACATGACCCGCATCTTCAGGCTCGGCCAGGTCGCGCAGCACGACGATGAACTCGTCGCCACTGAAGCGGCCGAACAGGTCGTTGTTGCGCAGGTTCTGGTGCAGGCGGTGGCCGCGGCCTTCAGCAGCGCATCGCCGGTGGCGTGACCGAAGCTGTCGTTGATGGTCTTGAAGCCGTCCAGGTCGATGAACAGCATCGCCAGCGAGGTACCGCGGTCGCGCGCTTCCTCGATGGCTTCGGCGGTCTGTTCGCCGAGCAGCACACGATTGGGCAGGCCGGTCAGCAGGTCGTAGTGGGCCAGCAGCTCGATGCGCTCGTTGGCCTCGCGCTCGCGGGTGATGTCACGGAACAGCACCACGAAGCGCGGCGGCAGGCCATCACGACGATCCAGCTCGATCAGCACCTGCACCCAGACACGCAGGCCGGACTGGCGGTAGAAGCACAGGTCCAGCTGCTCGGGCAGGCCGCCGCCGGCGATGCGGACCAGCGCTGCTTCGAACGCATCGCGTGAGTCTTCGGTATACAGCGCCATCGCCTGATCGAGGGTGATCGGCTCTTTGCGCAGGCCGTGGATGCGATAGCACTCCTCGGTCCACTGCATGTGCCGGGTCTGTACCTCGATCTCGCAGCCGCCGATGCGGCCCAGCGCGGAAACGCGGTTGAGCAGCTCGGTGCGCCAGCGGATCAACGCGTCGGTCTGGTGCTGCTCGGTGATGTTCTGCACCTGGCCGAGCAGGCGCTTGGGTTGCCCGTCCATGTCCAGCAGCGGCTGCATCCACAGGCGCAGATGCTGCGAAGGTTCATGGCCGCGGGTCAGCTCCAGCTCGAGATTGGCGGCCCGGCCGTCACGCCACAGGCGCCGCCATGCCGCGCGCAGCACTCCTCGGGAACGCGGGTGCAGCTGCTTCAGCCAGCGTCGCTGGCCGGGCACGGCGCCCTGCTCCAGCGCCAGCAGCGAGCGCAGTTCCGGCGACCACCAGAAGTGGCCGCTGTTGGGGTCGAACGACCAGCTGCCCATGCTGGCGATGCGCTGGGCCTCGCTCAGGTGCAGCTGCTGTTCCTGCAGCAGCGATTCGAGCTGCTTCTGCTGCTCGATATCGGTATGTGTACCGACCATGCGCAATGGCTGGCCATCGGCGGTGCGCGCAACCACACGGCCGCGATCCCAACACCCAGCGCCACTGCCCGTCGGCCTGGCGGAAGCGGAACTGCGCGCTGTACTGCTCGCTGCGCCCACGCAGGTGCTCGTCCAGCGCGGCACGCACCTGGGCGATGTCCTCGCTGTGCACCCGCGACAGCATTTCGGTGGCGGTCTCGTCACCCAGCGCCGGGCGTGCGCGCCACGCGGTCACTGGGAATGTCCCAGTCCCACAGGCTGTGGCCGGCGCTGTCCAGCGCCAGCTCCCAGCGCCCACCACCGTCGACCGGCACCGGCTCGGGAATGCTCAGGGTGAACGCCAGCAATTGCCGGCGCCGTCGTGCACGGCGCGCAGGTGACCGTCGTAGTGTCCACGCGGGCCACCCGGCAGCGTGCAGGCCACGATGCCGCCATCGGCAGCCATCAGGCGCAGATCTTCCAGCATCGGCGCATAGGCAGCCACGGTGGCCGGCAGGCCATGCTCGCGCGCAGCCGGATTGGCCGCCAGTGGGGCGCCCGGTACGGTCGACGATGACCAGCGCCGACGCAAGCGGGTGCTGCAGCAGGCTGGCGATGATCCCTTGTCCACGCGATCTTGCTCCGGATGACACGCCCGTCAGCGGGGCACGCAGTGGTTAACGGCGCCTGCGGCGGATAATTGAGTGGTCACGGCACGCTGCGGGGTAAGATGACCGGCGCCCCTTTCACCCGCCCCGTCCATGCCCGCAGAACCGACCGGCAACGCCCCAGTTCCCGACCCGCGGATGGCGCAGAGCGCTGAGCCGCGACCCGGCGCCGGGTGGTGCTGAGCTACCTGGCGATGGCGCTGGCCTGGATGATCTCCACCGACAGCGTGGTGCAGGCGCTGGTGCCGGACCCGCAGCAGGCAGCCCTGTGGCAGGGCCTGAAGGGTTCGTTCTTCGCGCTGGCCAGCGCGGGCCTGCTCTATCTGCTGCTGCGCCCCGCTGGCCGAACACGTGCTGCATACCCATGCGCGCCAGCAGGCCTCCGAGCTGCGCCTGCGGCAGATGTTCGAGGGCAACCCCGGCCCGATCCTGGTCTACGACCTGGACACGCTGGCGATCCTCGATGCCAACCCTGCCGCCTGCACCGCTTTTGGCTGGGACCTAGCGACGAGCTGCTGGAACAGACCATCGATGCCTTGTGGCCGCCTGGCCAGGACCAGGCGCTGCAGACCAAGCTGGAGGCGATCCGCGAGGCACCCGAGGAGCTGTGCATCCTCCGCGCGCAACTGCAGCTGCGTGATGGCTCGCTGCGGGCAGATGGAACTGCGCTCCAACGCGATCAGCTACGACGGCCACAACGCCCGCCTGCTGATCGCCATCGACCGCACCGCCGAGGACCTGGCCCAGCTGCGCCGCGACCAGGCGCTGGCCCGGGTGGAGGAAGCCCATGAGCTGGCCCCGCATCGGCGCCTGGGAGCTGGGACCCGGTCCACCGGGCTGGGCCGCTACTCCAACCAGGTCTATCGCCTGCTCGGCCGCCGCCCGCCCGAGGCCCGCCGTTGGCACCGCTTCGACGAGCTGCTGGTGCCGGCCGACCCCGGCCACGGCCACCCAGACCGAACAGCTGCTGGCCGAACTGTGCTGCGGCGAGCCGGTACAGGTGGACGTGCTGCTGCCGCTGCTGTCGATGGACGGCGGGCATTGATGGTGCACCTGCGGGCGGCCAGCGGTATCGATGAAGCCGGCCGAAGCCGCGTGCTGGGCACGCTGCAGGACGTGACCGAGCGCGAGCAGTCGCGGCGCCTGCTGCGCGAGCGCGAGGAACAGTTCCGCGAGCTTGGTGCGGGTGCTGCCCGACGGCGTGGTGATCCTCTCCGACGAACATGTGCTGTACGCCAACGCCTGGGCCGCCGGCCTGTTCGGCTACGGCAGCCACACCCTGCTGGGCGAGCCGCTGTCGGCCCTGGTCGCTGCCGCCGACCTGCCACGGGTACGCAGCCAGCTGCGCGCCGGCCAGCCCCACCTGGGGCCGGGCCACAGCAGCGTGGTGGCCATGCAGCGTGGCGACGGCCGCAGCTTCCATGCCGGCCTGGCGGTGGGCGAAGTGCGCTACGGCGGCCGCGACTGCAAGCTGCTGATCGTGCGCGACCTGAGCGATTCCGAACGTACCCGCAGCGCGCTGGAAACCAGCAACCGCGAACTGCAGGCGATGGCCGGCCGGCTGTTCTCGCTGCAGGGAGGATGAGCGTCGTGCGATCTCGCGCGACCTGCACGATGACATCGCCAGGCCATCACCGCGATCAAGCTGTCGGCGCATGCGGCACAGGATGAGGACGATCCGAAGCGCCGTGGCGAGGATCTGGCGCAGATCGTCAGCCTGGCCGACACCACCGTGGCCAAGCTGCGCGACATCTCCACCCTGCTGCGCCCCCCGCAGCTGGATGCACTGGGCTTGGAGGCGGCACTGAGCTGGCAGGCGCGGGTGCTGTTCCGCTCTTCGCCGGTGGAGCTGCTGGCCGAGATCGAGCCGCTGCCGCACCGCCCCGACAACAGCATCGAAACAGGCCTGCTTCCGCATCGCCCAGGAAAGCCTGACCAACGCGCTGCGCCATGCGCGCGCCAGCCAGGGTGCCTGCTGCAGCTGCGCGACGTCGGCCAGCGCGGCCTGCACCTGCAGATCCGCGATGATGGCGAGGGCTTCGATCCGGACGGCCCGCGCGGCCTCGGCCTGATCGTGATGCGCGAGCGCGCACAGAGCGTCGGTGCCACGTGCGGATCGAGTCCGCGCATGGTGAAGGCACCCTGATCGACGTCCATCTCCCCTACCAGGCGGCCAGCATGGCCGCCGTCGATTCACCGGAATACTGAGCCTATGTGGATCCCAACCTGCCCCCGGTCAGCATCGATGATGCCCCCGACCGCCTTGGCGCCGCAACCCCGAGCTGCAGGCGATGGTTGCCGAGGCGGCCTCCGGCGGCGTCGCGCTGATGCTGATGCACGTGGACATCGACCACTTCGCATCGGTCAACGAGAACATGAGTGCCGAAGTGGGCGACCAGGCGCTGGTACTGGTGGCGCAGCGCCTGCAGTCCTACCTGCGCGGGCGCGGCAAGCTGTGGCGGCATGGCAGCGACGAATTCCTGATCGCAGTGCCCCGCACCACCGATCTGCCGCTGCCGGAGGATTTCGCTGAAGAGATTCGCCAGCAGATGGAGCTGCCGCTTTCAGTGCTGCCGTACACGCTGTTCATGACCGGCAAGCTGGGCGTAAGCCTGTGCCCGGAGCATGCCAGCAGCACGTCGCGCCTGCTCGACCATGCCGAGGATTGCGCTGTACCAGGCCGCCCGCGAAGGCGGCAATGCCGTGCGCATCCATGCGGTGGACACTCCGCCGAGCGCACACAGCGAGAGCATCATCGCGCGCCAGATCGTCGATGCCATTCCCAATGGCGAACTGAAGCTGCGCTACCAGCCGCTGGTGAGTGCCCGCGACGGCCACGTGGTGGGCATGGAAGCGCTGCTGCGCTGGCAGTCCCCTACCCTGGGCATGCTGGTGCCGGAGCGCTTCATGCGCACCGCCGAGCGGCTGGGCATCATCGTGCAGATCGGCACCAGGGTGCTGGAAGGCGCATTGAAGCAGGCGCGGTTGTGGCGCGACCAGGGCTTCGATGACTTCACCATCGCGGTGAACGTGTCCACCCTGCAGCTGCTCCGGCCGAACTTCTTCGCCGAGGTGATGTCCCTGCTGCAGGCGGCGGGCGTGCCGGCACACATGCTGACGCTGGAGATCAATGAGAGCGCGCTGACCAACAACGTCAATTTCGTCCATGAAACGCTGGCCAACCTGCGCAACGAAGGCATCAGCCTGAGCCTGGACAACTTCGGCACCGGCGATTCCAGCCTCAGCGCGCTGGTGCGCTACCCGGTGGACAAGCTGAAGATCGACCGCAGCTTCATCAAGAGCGCACCGGCCGGCAATCGCGAGGCGGCCATCGCCCGCGCAATCATCGCCATGGGCCACCAGCTGGCATGACCGTGATCGCCAACGGCGTGGAGTCGCAGGCCCAGCTGGGCTTCCTGCGCCGCAACGACTGCGATGTGTTCAGGGCTACCTGTTCGGCGAACCGATGTCGGCCGATGCCGCCGGCATGACCCTGCGCCGCCGCTACCTGCGTCCGGAAGCCTTCGCCGAGACGCGCCCGGACCGTACGCTTGCTGCTGCTGGACGATGAGGAAAACGTGCTGCGCTCGCTGGTGCGCCTGTTCCGCCGCGACGGCTACCGCATCCTGGCGGCCGGCAACGTACGCGATGCGTTCGATCTGCTGGCGATCAACGACGTGCAGGTGATCCTGTCCGATCAGCGCATGAGCGACATGAGCGGCACCGAGTTCCTGGGCCGGGTGAAGATGCTGTACCCGGATACGATCCGCCTGGTGCTGTCGGGCTATACCGATCTGAACACGGTGACCGACGCGATCAACCGCGGCGCGATCTATCGCTTTCCTGACCAAGCCGTGGAACGACGACGAGCTGCGCAAGCACATCCACCAG
>NZ_JBFLUN010000033.1:0-13013 GCF_050473585.1 Stenotrophomonas sp. NRRL B-14846 | reverse complement strand
TGCCGGTGGGCGACAACTACTTCGCCGCGCTCAACTCGGCGGTGTTCTCCGATGGCAGCTTCGTGTTCATTCCCAGGGGCGTGCGCTGCCCGATGGAACTGAGCACCTATTTCCGCATCAACGCCGGCCACACCGGCCAGTTCGAGCGCACCCTGATCGTGTGCGAGGACAAGGCCTACGTCTCCTACCTGGAAGGCTGCACCGCGCCGATGCGCGATGAGAACCAGCTGCACGCCGCGGTGGTCGAGCTGGTCGCGCTGGAAGATGCGGAGATCAAGTACTCCACGGTGCAGAACTGGTATCCGGGCGACGAGAACGGCGTCGGCGGCATCTACAACTTCGTCACCAAGCGTGCCGAATGCCGTGGCGCGCGCAGCAAGGTCACCTGGACCCAGGTCGAGACCGGCTCGGCGATCACCTGGAAGTACCCCTCCTGCGTGCTGCTGGGCGACGACTCGGTGGGTGAATTCCACTCCGTCGCGCTGACCCATCACCGCCAGCAGGCCGACACCGGCACCAAGATGATCCACGTCGGCAAGCGCACCAAGAGCAAGATCGTCAGCAAGGGCATCAGCGCCGGTCGCGGCCAGAACACCTACCGCGGCCTGGTCAAGGTCGACCGCAACGCCGACGGCGCGCGCAACTACACCCAGTGCGATTCGCTGCTGATCGGCAAGCAGTGCGGCGCGCACACCTTCCCCTACATCGAGGTGAAGAACCCGGGCGCCACCGTCGAGCACGAGGCGACCACCTCCAAGATCTCCGATGACCAGCTGTTCTACTGCCGCGCCCGTGGCATCAGCCAGGAAGACGCGGTGTCGCTGATCGTCGATGGCTTCTGCAAGCAGGTGTTCCGCGAACTGCCGATGGAGTTCGCGGTGGAGGCCAAGAAGCTGCTGGAAGTCTCGCTGGAAGGTTCGGTGGGCTGACCGCCCGCCCCTGCCCCTCGCAAACGCATTCTCTTTACCGGCGGGCCCTGGTCCGCCCCACGGAAACCCCCACCATGCTGAAGATCGAAAACCTCCACGCCCGCATCGGCGACAAGGAAATCCTCAAGGGCCTGTCGCTGGATGTGAAGCCCGGCCAGGTGCACGCCATCATGGGCCCGAACGGCGCCGGCAAGTCCACCCTGGGCAATGTCCTGGCCGGCCGCGACGGCTACGAAGTGACCGAAGGCAGCGTGCAGTTCGACGGCGTCGACCTGCTGGAGCAGGACCCGGAAGCGCGTGCCGCCGCCGGCCTGTTCCTGGCGTTCCAGTACCCGGTGGAGATCCCGGGCGTGAACAACACCTACTTCCTGCGTGCCGCGCTGAACGCCCAGCGCAAGGCGCGCGGTGAGGAAGAACTCGATTCCATGCAGTTCCTCAAGCTGGTGCGCCAGAAGCTGGCCGTGCTGCACCTGAAGGACGAACTGCTGCACCGTGGCGTCAACGAAGGCTTCTCCGGTGGCGAGAAGAAGCGCAACGAGATCTTCCAGCTGGCCGTGCTGGAACCGAAGCTGGCGATCCTGGACGAGACCGACTCGGGCCTGGACATCGACGCGCTGAAGAGCGTGGCCGACGGCGTCAACGCACTGCGCGGCGCCGACCGCTCGTTCCTGGTCATCACCCACTACCAGCGCCTGCTGGACTACATCAAGCCGGACGTGGTGCACGTGCTGGCCGATGGCCGCATCGTCAAGAGCGGCGGCCCGGAACTGGCGCTGGAGCTGGAAGCACACGGCTACGATTTCCTGAAGGACCGGGTCGTGCCCGAGGCGGCGGTCTGATGAGCGCCCTGCTTGATTCGATGGCCCAGGCCTTCTGCGGCAGCGATGCGCGCCGCGAAGTGCTGGATGCGGCCCTGCGCGACGGCCTGCCGGCCGCCCGCAACGAAGCCTGGAAGTACACCTCGCTGCGCCAGCTGGAACGCCGTTCGTTCGCCGCGGCACCGTTGCAGGGCCCGGCGCTGGACGCCGCGCTGCTGGAAGACATCCCGGCCCCGCGCCTGGTGTTCGTCAACGGCCGCCTGGATGCCGCGCTGAGCGACGTGCAGGCGCTGCCGGCCGGCGTGCAGCTGCAGCCGTTGTCGGCCGCACTGGCCGTCGGTGAAGACGCCGTGCGTTTCCTCGGCCGCCGCTACGAGCGCAGTGAAGAGGTCTTCGCCCGCCTCAACGCCGCACTGGCCGACGAAGGCGTGGTGCTGCGCGTGGACGAAGGCGTGCAGGTCGAAGCACCACTGCAGCTGGTGTTCGCCAGTGTGGCTGGCGAGACCGACCTGGCCTGGCACCACCGCCACCTGATCGAACTGCGTGCCGGCGCCAGCCTCGGCGTGGTCGAGCACCGCTTCAGCGTGGGTGACTCCGCCCACCTGGACAACACCGTGCTGCATGCCCACGTCGCTCGTGATGCCGTGCTCAAGCACGCCCGCGTGCAGGCCGGCAGCGCGCGCCAGACCAGCTTCCTGCGCACCGACGCGGTGCTGGCCCGCGACGCGCAGTACCACCGCGTCGACCTGGAACTGGGTGCCGCGCTCAGCCGCCATGAACTGAACGTGCGCCTGGAAGGCGACAACGCCCAGCTGACCGCCAACGGCGTGCTGCTCGGCAATGGCCGCCGCCACGTCGAAACCCGCCTGGGCATCGACCATATCGCACGCGATACGAGTTGCGAACTGCTGTGGCGCGGCGTCGCCGCCAACCGCAGCCGCGTGGTGTTCCATGGTGGCATCCAGATCCGCGAAGGCGCCGACGGCACCGACGCGAACCTGTCCAACAAGAACCTGCTGCTGTCGGCCGATGCCGAGATCGACACCCAGCCGACGCTGGTGATCGACGCCGATGAAGTGAAGGCCGCGCACGGTGCGACCGTCGGCCAGCTCGATGCCAACGCGCTGTTCTACCTGCGCTCGCGCGGCCTGCCGCAGGCCCAGGCGCAGGCACTGCTGAGCGCCGCGTTCTGCCACGAGCCGCTGAAGATCCTGCCGGACGCGCTGCGTGCGCAGCTGGCACGCCGCCTGGACAAGGCGCTGGCCGAGGCGGGTGTGGCATGAACCTGTCCACGCCGCGCCCGATCGAAGAACGCACCGGCGCCCCCGACTGGGACCGCGTCCGCCTCGACTTCCCGCTGCTGATGCGTGAAGTGCATGGCAAGCCGCTGGTCTATTTCGACAACGCCAACACCGGCCAGAAGCCGGTGCAGGTGATCGGCGCGGTGGACGAGTTCTACCGCCGCTACAACGCCAACGTCAGCCGCGCGGTGCATGCACTGGGCAGCGAAGCCACCGATGCCTACGAAGGTGCGCGCAACAAGCTGGCGCGCTTCCTCAACGTGCGCCCCAGCGACCTGGTGCTGTGCAGCGGCACCACCTTCGCCATCAATCTGGTGGCCTACTCGTGGGCGCTGCCGCGGCTGAAGGCCGGTGACGTGATCCTGATCACGCGCATGGAGCACCACGCCAACATCGTGCCGTGGCAGCTGGTCGCGCAGCGTACCGGCGCCACCATCCGCGTGGCCGAGATCACCCCCGATGGTGCGCTGGACCTGGATGCGCTGCGCGCGGCGATGACCCCCGAGGTCAAGCTGCTGGCGGTCACCCATGTCTCCAACGTGCTGGGCACGGTCAATCCGGTGCGCGAGATCTGCCGCGAGGCGCGCAAGCGCGGCATCATCACCGTGGTCGATGGCTCCCAGGCCGTCCCCCCACCGCAAGGTCGACGTCGCCGCGATCGGCTGCGACTTCTACGCCATCACCGGCCACAAGATGTGCGGCCCGACCGGTACCGGCGCACTGTGGGCCCGTCGCGAGCACCTGGACGCGATGCCGCCGTTCCTCGGCGGCGGCGAAATGATCAAGGAAGTCAGCTTCGACGGCACCGTGTTCAACGATGCCCCGCACAAGTTCGAAGCCGGCACCCCGAACATCGCCGGTTTCATCGGTCTGGGCGTGGCTGCCGACTATCTGCAGCAGCTTGGCCAGGAGAACGTGGAAGCGCGCGAAGCCGAACTGCTGGCGCACTTCACCGAAGAGCTGCGCCGCGTCGACGGCCTGCGCATCATCGGCGAAGCACCGGAGAAGGCCGCCGTGGTCTCGTTCCTGATCGATGGCGCGCATGCCCATGACCTGGCGACCCTGCTCGACCTGGAAGGCGTGGCCGTGCGTTCGGGCCAGCACTGCGCGCACCCACTGCTGCAGTACTTCGGCGTCGCGGCCACCTGCCGTGCCTCGCTGGCGTTCTACAACACGCACGCCGAGATCGAGCGGTTCATGACCGCGCTGACCAAGGTACGCAAGCTGCTGGGGTGAGATTCCCAGGCCAGCACAGAGAACCAGGAGCGCCGCGGGAGACCGCGGCGTTTCCGTGTCTAGCGACCCATCTACCAGCCCCGACACGCCCCTCCTCGCACGGCGCCCCACTTCGAGACTTCAATCACAGGTATGCGCTGCAAGCAGAGCGCACGATTCGCCCTTGGGCGAGCCTTGAAGAGACCCTCATCCGCAACAGCTCCATCTGCTGTCCTGCAATCTTTGTCTCACTTCCATCTCTGCCAACAAGCCTTGCCCCGCTTTCGCAGTTGCTGCGTCGTACGCAAGACCGTTCTGGCCATTCCCACTCGATTGGAGACAAAGCGAACATGAAGATGATCCGCTCTGCCAGCCTGTCCGCGGTATTCGTGCTGCTGGCGCTCATGCTGCCCGCAAGTTCATTTGCCCAGGATGGCGAGCCTGATGAGCAGGCCGATCTCCGCGCGAAAGCCGCAGATACACCGAAGGGAAAGGAATTGAAGAAGGCACTTGATGAGTGCGAAGCGAAAGTTCAGGCAGCGAAGAATTCACCTGACAGCTGCGAAGAAGAACTATTTGATTACGTGCACTACATTGACAGCGAGATCTCGAAAGAGCTGTTCAAGAAAGTGAAGTAGGGACCCTGCACCTTCTACAGCGAGAACGCCGCGGTCAACTGCGGCGTTTCTCATTGGTAGTGCAGCTAACCTATCGGGCTCCTTCCTGCGCCCCCGAGCTGCTGCCCCATTTGCGCCCGCCCCCGCCCCACCTAGAATGGGGCCATGACCACCCTGACCTTCCGCGCCGCCACGCCGGCCGACATCCCCGCCCTGATCGCCCTCGTCACCTCGGCCTACCGTGGCGACGCCAGCCGCGTCGGCTGGACCACCGAAGCCGACCTGCTGGATGGCGCCCGCATCGACGCCGAAGGCATCCAGGCCGACCTCGACCGCCCCCGCTCCACCATCCTGCTGGCCGAGCGCGAGGGCCAGCTGGTGGCCTGCGCCCACGTTGCCGATGTCGAGGGCAAGGGCTACTTCGGCATGTTCTCGGTCGACCCGGCCCAGCAGGGCGGCGGCGTCGGCAAGCAGATGATGGACGCCGCCGAAGCGCACGCCGCACGCGAATGGAAGGTGCCGGTGATGCAGATGACGGTGATCGACGTGCGCGACGAACTGATCGCCTTCTACGAGCGCCGTGGCTACCAGCGCACCGGCATCAAGAAGCCGTTCCCGTATGGCGACGAACGCTTCGGCATCCCCAAGCGCGACGACCTGCGCTTCGAGATCCTGGAGAAATCGCTGGCCGGAGCCGCCGCGTGAGCGATACCTGGACCTTTGTCTGTGCCGGCAATGAGCTGCTGCCGGGTGAAATGAAGAGCGTGTTCGACGAAGTGACCGGC
Organism: Stenotrophomonas sp. NRRL B-14846; assembly: GCF_050473585.1. NCBI lineage: Bacteria > Pseudomonadati > Pseudomonadota > Gammaproteobacteria > Lysobacterales > Lysobacteraceae > Stenotrophomonas > Stenotrophomonas sp. NRRL B-14846. Next base: position 7,348 of record NZ_JBFLUN010000033.1, on the reverse strand, counting down.
ACGCCGATCGTGGTGTTCAACCTCGACGGCGAGCTGTATGCGCTGGAAGACCAGTGCACGCATGAGGAGTTCGAGCTGTCCTCGGGCGAGTTCAACACCGCCGAAGGCAGCGTGGAGTGCGTGCTGCACGGCGCGCGCTTCGACGTGCGCGATGGCCGCGCCCTGTGCGCACCGGCCTATACCCCGGTGCCCAAGTTCCCGGTGAAGCGCGAGCACGACGCCGTCTGGACCCGCGACGACCGGGATTGAGATCCAGGGCGACCAGCCTTGGGGTGGGTCGACCGATCGGCCCAGAAGCACCTTCCAGGCGCACCCAGGGCCCTCCGACATCGAGCGCCCGCCGCGCAGATGCGAATCATTATCGTTGGTGTTATGCTGAGTAACATCTTCGTCACGAATCCGCCTGCGCCATGGCTTCGCCCGCGCCCACCGCCACGCTGTGCCAGCTCGCCCGCCAAGGGTGGCCGCTGCTCGTGGCTGCGCTGCTGACGCTGCTGCTGGGATGGTCGGCATTGCAGGAAGGCCGGAGCACGTCGACAGGTGATGCGCCCGCCGCCTACGCCCGGGATGCAGCGCCGTCTTCGCCCCCCTACGCGTTGCCTTACGACCACGCGATACAGCGCGCGGAATCCGAGCCAGAAGGGAGCCGGGGTGACAAACCGCCGGCACTGCGGCAGCTGTGCCTGCAGCGCCCGGAGCATGACCCCGCATACGCTCCTACGCCGGCGATGCCTGATCCGCCGGTGCCCGCGACTGATCGTCGCCAGCCTCCCTCGCACGCACCGCCTGCGCAGCTGGTCTGACGCTTTTCTGCGCGCTGCGCAGCCATTGAACTGCATTCCTCTTTCCCGTCCTGTTGCCGCACTGCCTGCGCCGGCGGCTACTTCCTGTTCCTTCTCTGCAGACGCCCATGAACCCGATCAAGAGCCGCAAGCACGCTTCGCCGCTTCGTACCCTGCCGCTGGCCACCGCCAGTCTTGCCGCCGGCCTCGGCCTGGCCACCCTGCCCACGCTGGCCCACGCCGAAGCCGCCGACAATGCGCGCACCCTGGACAAGATCGACGTGCACGCCATCCGTGGCTACAAGGCCGACAAGGTGACCTCGCCGAAGTTCACCCAGCGCCTGCAGGACACGCCGCAGACCATCCAGGTGATTACCAGCGACCTGTTCAACCAGCAGGGCGCCACCACGCTGACCGAAGCGCTGCGCAACAGCCCGGGCGTGGGCACCTTCTATGCCGGCGAGAACGGCAACACCACCACCGGCGACGCGCTGTTCATGCGCGGCTTCGACACCTCCAACAGCCTGTATGTGGACGGCTGTGCGCGATCTGGGCTCAATCTCGCGCGATGTGTTCAACATCGAACAGGTGGAAGTGACGAAGGGGCCGGCCGGCACCGACAATGGCCGCTCGGCGCCGACCGGCGCGATCAACCTTGTCAGCAAGCAGGCCAACCTGCAGGACGCGACGTCTGCCAGCATTTCGCTGGGCAGCGACCAGCAGCGCCGCGCCACTGCCGACTGGAACCAGTCGCTGGGCGCCACCAGCGCGCTGCGCATCAACGGCATGTGGCAGGACAGCGATCAGCCCGGCCGCGACCACGTGCAGAACAAGCGCTGGGGCATCGCACCGTCGCTGGCGTTCGGTCTGGGTACCGCCACCCGCTACTACCTCAACCTGCTGTACGTGAAGCAGGACAACGTGCCCGATGGTGGCGTGCCCACCCTGGGCCTGCCGGGCTGGACGCCGCAGCCGACGCTGGAAGCGCTGGCCGGGCATCCGGTCGATCCGGAAAATTTCTACGGCACCCGCGCTGACCACGATGACGTGACCGCGAAGATGGCCACGTTCCGCTTCGAGCACGACTTCAACGACAGCGTGCGCCTGACCAACACCGCGCGCTGGGGCCGCACCGAGCAGGACTATCTGCTCACCGCCTTCATGGGTACGGGCGTGCGCGGCGCGGGGGGCCGCCCGACCGGCAACATCACCTATGCCAACCCGGCTGACCTTTCCAGCTACGCCATCGCGCGCAGCCTGCCGACCTTCAAGGACCAGCGCAACACCATCCTCACCGACCAATTGAACCTGCGTGCTGACTTCCGCACCGGCAGCGTCGGCCATGCGCTGAGCACCGGCCTGGAATTCACCCGCGAAGAATTGGACAGCTACGGCCAGGCCGCCGTCGCCGGTACCAGCTGGCCCGCTGCGAACCTGTACAACCCGGACTGGAACGTCAGTGGCCTGAACTGGGCGCACAACGGCGCCGATGCACACGGCAAGACCACCACCTCCTCGGTCTACCTGTTCGATACGCTGTCCTTCGGCGAAAGCTTCCTGTTGACCGCGGGCGTGCGTGCGGACCACTACAAGACCGAGTACGCCAGCGCGTCGGTGTGTGGTGGCCGCGGCGGACCGGCGTGTGGCAGCAATCCTACCGGCACGGTGCTGCGCAACCCGACGCTGGACGCGTCCGATACGCTGCTGAACTGGAAGCTGGGTGCCCTCTACAAGGTCGGCGATACCGTCAGCGTCTACGCCAACTACGCCATCTCGCAACAACCCCCGGGTGGCGCCAACTTCCAGCTGAGCAGCTCGGTCAGCAGTGCCGACAACCCCAAGCTGGATCCGCAGAAGGCCAAAACCTTCGAAGTGGGCAGCAAGTGGGCATTCCTGGATGACGCCCTGGCAGTGAACATTGCGTTGTTCCAGACCGATGTGGACAACGAGATCAACACCACCGTGCTCGACGATGCCGGCAACCCAACCCAGACCGGCAGCAAGCGGGTCAAGGGCGTGGAGCTCTCCGCAGTCGGCCGGCTGACCGACAACTGGTCGGTCAGCGCCGGCTACAGCCACCTGGATACCGAAGTAAAAGAAGGTGCAAAGGTGGCCGCCGATGGCACCACCAACCTGACCTATACCCCGGACGACACGTTCACCGGCTGGACCAGCTACACCCTGCCCTACGGCATCACCGTGGGCGGCGGCGTGCGCTATGCCGCCGGCATGCACCGCGGCACCGACGGCGCGGTCGGCACCCCGTCGTTCACCAAGTCCTATGTGGTGTATGACGCGGTCGTGTCCTGGGCAATCAATGAAACCATCTCGCTGCGCTTGAACGGCTACAACCTGTTCGACAAGCAGTACGTGGCCAGCATCAACAAGAGCGGCTACCGTTACACCCCAGGTGCCCCGCGCACCTTCCTGCTCAGCGCGGACATCCGCTTCTGATGCAGCGCGCGGGGGAGCCCACTCCCCCCGCGTCCCCCAAAGGAACCGCCATGCTGCTGCACATTCCCGACGTGCTTTCACCCCAGGACGTGGCGCAGGCGCGTAGGCAACTCGACGCTGCAGACTGGACCGACGGTCGCGAGACCGTCGGTTCACAGGGCGCGATGGTCAAGCACAATCTGCAGCTACCCGATGCATCTCCCCTGAAGGCGAAGCTGGGCAGGGACGTACTGGCCGCGCTGAGCCGCAGCCCTATGTTCTTTGCTGCCGCACTGCCCCTGAAGATCCTGCCACCGCGCTTCAACCGCTACAGCGGTGGCGGCACTTATGGCTTCCATGTCGATGGCGCGGTGATGAACCTGGCCAATGGCGAGCAGCTGCGTTCGGACATCTCCTGCACACTGTTCCTGTCCGAACCGGACGAGTACGAAGGCGGCGAGCTGGTCATCAGCGATACCTACGGCGAGCACGAGGTAAAGCTGCCGGCCGGCGACCTGATCGTGTATCCGTCCAGCAGCCTGCACCAGGTGCGGCCGGTCACCCGCGGCGCGCGCGTGGCTTCGTTCTTCTGGGTGCAGAGCATGATCCGCGACGACGTGCAGCGGCGCCTGCTGTGGGAAATGGATGGCTCGATCGAGCGCCTGCGGCAGACCGGCGGCGACGCCGAGGCGGTGCTGCAGCTGACCGGCGTGTACCACAACCTGCTGCGGCGCTGGAGCGAAGTCTGAGCCCCGTCGGGGCGGCCTGCGACATTTTGGCAATCATTCTCATTTGCAACGGCTAACAGCTCTCATTACAATCTCGCCCCGTTGATGCCGGCCGCTGCCGGCAGACCCTTGGGGACCCCCGCTTGCTGCGCCCGCTTCGCCCTCGTCCACTCATCCATCGCAAGATGGGCACCGCCATGCGCGGCCAGCGTCCCGCGCTGGCCAGCCTGCTGGCGTGGGTGGCGATGCTGGCCTTGCTGCTGGGCACCCTGCCGCTGCTGCCACAGGCCCACGCCGGAATGGCCGTGCAGATGCCGCTGGAAGAGCGCGGTGGCGAAGCGCCGCTGCAGGAAGAGGCGCCAGCCAAGCTGCGCCGCTGCGCGTCCGCTCCGGTGAAGTCGGCCGAGAAGGCACGTCCGCCACTGCTGCTGGCCAGCCAATGGCTGCGCACTGAACTCGAACTCGTACCCGCCACGCCGGCCATGCCCGGCGTGCGCCCGGACTGGCCGCTGGCCGCTCCGGACACGCCCTGGGCCGATGCGCCCGGGCGTCGCCAGCAACGCGGCCAGGCGCCGCCGCCCGCCTGATCCACGGCCCGACGTGACCGCCTGCGCGGTCGCGCCCGCACGCCGCTGCCTGCTTCATCCCTGCCGCCCCTGACCGGGCCTTCCGTGCCTGCCGCGCCCTTCGCGCACGGCGTCGCACCACCCTGCATCCTTCGAGGTAACTGCCATGGCCCAGCGCCATCGTGTCCGTTCGTCCCTGTCCCGCTCCCTGCTGACCAGCGCCGTGCTGGCAGCCTTCGCCAGCCCCGCCCTCGCCCACGGTGACGCCGCAGGCGCGCCGCAGACGCTGGACAAGGTGGTGGTCACCGCCTCCGGCTTCGAACAGAAAGTGATCGATGCTCCGGCCAGCATCAGCGTGGTCAGCCGCGAGGAACTGAGCAAGCGCCCGTACACCAGCCTGGTCGACGCGCTGCGCGACGTCGAAGGCATCGATGTCGGCCTGGAAGCGACCGACAAGAACGGCCGCGCCACCGTCTCGATGCGCGGCCTGCCGTCCGAGTACACCCTGGTGCTGATCGACGGCCGCCGCCAGAGCAATGTCGGCCAGATCTATCCGAACAACTTCGGCGGCGGCCAGTTCGCCTACCTGCCGCCGCTGGATGCGATCGAGCGCATCGAAGTGGTGCGCGGGCCGATGTCCACGCTGTACGGCTCGGACGCGATGGGCGGCGTCATCAACATCATCACCCGCCGCAACCAGGACAGCTGGCACGGCGCGCTGACCCAGGGCTTCACCGTGCAGCAGGATGACCAGTTCGGCGATGCACGCACCACCGACCTGTACCTCAGCGGTCCGTTGCTGAAGGATCGCCTCAGCCTGGCGGTACGCGGCAGCTACTACGACGCCAAGGCCTCCAATCCCGAATGGGATGCGCTGCCGCTGCCGGATGGCACCCTGTGGGAGCGCAGCATCGGCTTCGGCGGCGGTGGCAAGTCGGTCGCCAACACCAACTGGAACAGCGGCGTACGCCTGGACTTCCGCATCAACGACGACCACGAACTGTGGCTGGACTACGACGTGTCGCGGCAGAAGTTCGACAACAGCGAAGGCCAGACCGGCACCCTCGACAGCCTGGCCAGCCTGTGGCGCGTCGGCAACGCCGTCATTCCCAACCCGAACGGCAGCGGCACGCTCACCCGCCGCGTGGTGCAGCCGCGCGTGGGTTACACCGCCTACCAGCGCTACGAGCGCGACCAGCTGTCGCTGACCCATCAGGGCCGCTACAGCTTCGGCACCTGGCAGACCTCGCTGACCCACGGCAAGAGCAGCAACCTCGGCCGCTCGCTGCCGCTGACCCTGGACGAGCGCGCCAACCTGCAGACGCTGTGGAATGACGTCTGCCGCCGCACCGGTGCCGCCAACAACTGCGCGGCCGGCCGAGGCAATGCACTGACCGCCCTCAACCCGAGCGAGATGGCTCGCCTGCAGGCATTCCTGCCGCGTCCGCTGCGCACCATGGAGCTGGAAGGCTACGTGCTCGACACCATGCTCGACCTGGACTTCGACGCACACAAGCTGACCGTGGGTGGCCAGTACAACAACACCGACATGGTCGACGGCGTGTTCGGCATGGACGGCGCCGGCTACCGCAGCAACGTCAAGCAGAAGCACCGCATGTGGGCGCTGTTCGCCGAGGACAACTGGGCGCTGACCGACACCCTCACCGCCACATTCGGCCTGCGCTACGACGACCACAACGTGTTCGGCAGCCATGTCAGCCCGCGCGGCTACCTGGTGTGGAACGCCAGCGACGCATGGACCTTCAAGGGTGGTGTCAGCACCGGCTACAAGACCCCGCGTCCGGACCAGCTGTTCCCGGGCATCACCGGCTTCGGTGGCCAGGGCGTGCTGCCGCTGGTGGGCTCGCCCAACCTGAAGCCGGAAACCAGCACCAACTACGAGCTGGCCGCCTACTACGAGGGCCAGCGCTGGGGCTTCAACGTCACCGGTTTCTTCAACAAGTTCGAGGACAAGATCGCCAGCGGCGGCACCTTCCCGAACTGCGAAGTGGCCCGCGCCGGCAGCGGCTACTGCGTGGACATCGGCCCGGGCTGGGCGGCACTGGGCTACAGCACCTTCACCCAGAGCGTGAACATCGACAAGGCCGAGACCCGCGGTGCCGAACTGGCCGCGCATGTCGACCTGCTCGACAGCCTGCAGCTGCGCGGCAACTACACCTGGACCAAGAGCGAGCAGACCAGCGGCGCGCAGAAGGGCCTGCCGATCAGCGGCACCATGCCGGCCAGGCACATGGCCAACGCCAGCCTCAACTGGCAGGTCAACGAAGCGATCAGCCTGTCGCTGATCGGCGAAGGCCGCTACGACCGCTATCGCGACACGCTGCTGGACGCCAACGGCGCCAGCCACACCCGCTATTACGAGGACTACACCATCTTCCATCTCGGCGGCAGCTGGAAGGCCACGCCATGGCTGACGGTGAACGCGCGGGTCAACAACCTGTTCGACAAGGACTTCGTCTCGCAGTCGTGCCTGCTGATCAGCCAGAGCGAGTTCAACTGCGTGGACGACTATGCGACCAAGGACCAGCGCCGCAGCTACTGGATTTCGCTCAACGCGAAGTTCTGATCGCCGCGCACCGCCCTGCTTCGGTAGGTGCCAACCTAGGTTGGCACCGCCCTGCCCTGGTGGGTGCCAACCTTGGTCGGCACCGCTTCATCCACGCATGGCGTGGATCTACCGACCGGCGGTAACGGTAGTGCCGGCCGCTGGCCGGCAACCGCCAATACCCCATCCGAGCGGTAGTGCCGGCCGCTGGCCGGCAACCGCCAATACCCCGTCTGGGATACAGAACGATACGCAATTGCGAGCTATTCTCAT
>NZ_JBFLUN010000032.1:0-9038 GCF_050473585.1 Stenotrophomonas sp. NRRL B-14846 | reverse complement strand
CGATCAAGAGCCGCAAGCACGCTTCGCCGCTTCGTACCCTGCCGCTGGCCACCGCCAGTCTTGCCGCCGGCCTCGGCCTGGCCACCCTGCCCACGCTGGCCCACGCCGAAGCCGCCGACAATGCGCGCACCCTGGACAAGATCGACGTGCACGCCATCCGTGGCTACAAGGCCGACAAGGTGACCTCGCCGAAGTTCACCCAGCGCCTGCAGGACACGCCGCAGACCATCCAGGTGATTACCAGCGACCTGTTCAACCAGCAGGGCGCCACCACGCTGACCGAAGCGCTGCGCAACAGCCCGGGCGTGGGCACCTTCTATGCCGGCGAGAACGGCAACACCACCACCGGCGACGCGCTGTTCATGCGCGGCTTCGACACCTCCAACAGCCTGTATGTGGACGGCTGTGCGCGATCTGGGCTCAATCTCGCGCGATGTGTTCAACATCGAACAGGTGGAAGTGACGAAGGGGCCGGCCGGCACCGACAATGGCCGCTCGGCGCCGACCGGCGCGATCAACCTTGTCAGCAAGCAGGCCAACCTGCAGGACGCGACGTCTGCCAGCATTTCGCTGGGCAGCGACCAGCAGCGCCGCGCCACTGCCGACTGGAACCAGTCGCTGGGCGCCACCAGCGCGCTGCGCATCAACGGCATGTGGCAGGACAGCGATCAGCCCGGCCGCGACCACGTGCAGAACAAGCGCTGGGGCATCGCACCGTCGCTGGCGTTCGGTCTGGGTACCGCCACCCGCTACTACCTCAACCTGCTGTACGTGAAGCAGGACAACGTGCCCGATGGTGGCGTGCCCACCCTGGGCCTGCCGGGCTGGACGCCGCAGCCGACGCTGGAAGCGCTGGCCGGGCATCCGGTCGATCCGGAAAATTTCTACGGCACCCGCGCTGACCACGATGACGTGACCGCGAAGATGGCCACGTTCCGCTTCGAGCACGACTTCAACGACAGCGTGCGCCTGACCAACACCGCGCGCTGGGGCCGCACCGAGCAGGACTATCTGCTCACCGCCTTCATGGGTACGGGCGTGCGCGGCGCGGGGGGCCGCCCGACCGGCAACATCACCTATGCCAACCCGGCTGACCTTTCAGCTACGCCATCGCGCGCAGCCTGCCGACCTTCAAGGACCAGCGCAACACCATCCTCACCGACCAATTGAACCTGCGTGCTGACTTCCGCACCGGCAGCGTCGGCCATGCGCTGAGCACCGGCCTGGAATTCACCCCGCGAAGAATTGGACAGCTACGGCCAGGCCGCCGTCGCCGGTACCAGCTGGCCCGCTGCGAACCTGTACAACCCGGACTGGAACGTCAGTGGCCTGAACTGGGCGCACAACGGCGCCGATGCACACGGCAAGACCACCACCTCCTCGGTCTACCTGTTCGATACGCTGTCCTTCGGCGAAAGCTTCCTGTTGACCGCGGGCGTGCGTGCGGACCACTACAAGACCGAGTACGCCAGCGCGTCGGTGTGTGGTGGCCGCGGCGGACCGGCGTGTGGCAGCAATCCTACCGGCACGGTGCTGCGCAACCCGACGCTGGACGCGTCGATACGCTGCTGAACTGGAAGCTGGGTGCCCTCTACAAGGTCGGCGATACCGTCAGCGTCTACGCCAACTACGCCATCTCGCAACAACCCCCGGGTGGCGCCAACTTCCAGCTGAGCAGCTCGGTCAGCAGTGCCGACAACCCCAAGCTGGATCCGCAGAAGGCCAAAACCTTCGAAGTGGGCAGCAAGTGGGCATTCCTGGATGACGCCCTGGCAGTGAACATTGCGTTGTTCCAGACCGATGTGGACAACGAGATCAACACCACCGTGCTCGACGATGCCGGCAACCCAACCCAGACCGGCAGCAAGCGGGTCAAGGGCGTGGAGCTCTCCGCAGTCGGCCGGCTGACCGACAACTGGTCGGTCAGCGCCGGCTACAGCCACCTGGATACCGAAGTAAAAGAAGGTGCAAAGGTGGCCGCCGATGGCACCACCAACCTGACCTATACCCCGGACGACACGTTCACCGGCTGGACCAGCTACACCCTGCCCTACGGCATCACCGTGGGCGGCGGCGTGCGCTATGCCGCCGGCATGCACCGCGGCACGACGGCGCGGTCGGCACCCCGTCGTTCACCAAGTCCTATGTGGTGTATGACGCGGTCGTGTCCTGGGCAATCAATGAAACCATCTCGCTGCGCTTGAACGGCTACAACCTGTTCGACAAGCAGTACGTGGCCAGCATCAACAAGAGCGGCTACCGTTACACCCCAGGTGCCCCGCGCACCTTCCTGCTCAGCGCGGACATCCGCTTCTGATGCAGCGCGCGGGGGAGCCCACTCCCCCCGCGTCCCCCAAAGGAACCGCCATGCTGCTGCACATTCCCGACGTGCTTTCACCCCAGGACGTGGCGCAGGCGCGTAGGCAACTCGACGCTGCAGACTGGACCGACGGTCGCGAGACCGTCGGTTCACAGGGCGCGATGGTCAAGCACAATCTGCAGCTACCCGATGCATCTCCCTGAAGGCGAAGCTGGGCAGGGACGTACTGGCCGCGCTGAGCCGCAGCCCTATGTTCTTTGCTGCCGCACTGCCCCTGAAGATCCTGCCACCGCGCTTCAACCGCTACAGCGGTGGCGGCACTTATGGCTTCCATGTCGATGGCGCGGTGATGAACCTGGCCAATGGCGAGCAGCTGCGTTCGGACATCTCCTGCACACTGTTCCTGTCCGAACCGGACGAGTACGAAGGCGGCGAGCTGGTCATCAGCGATACCTACGGCGAGCACGAGGTAAAGCTGCCGGCCGGCGACCTGATCGTGTATCCGTCCAGCAGCCTGCACCAGGTGCGGCCGGTCACACCGCGGCGCGCGCGTGGCTTCGTTCTTCTGGGTGCAGAGCATGATCCGCGACGACGTGCAGCGGCGCCTGCTGTGGGAAATGGATGGCTCGATCGAGCGCCTGCGGCAGACCGGCGGCGACGCCGAGGCGGTGCTGCAGCTGACCGGCGTGTACCACAACCTGCTGCGGCGCTGGAGCGAAGTCTGAGCCCCGTCGGGGCGGCCTGCGACATTTTGGCAATCATTCTCATTTGCAACGGCTAACAGCTCTCATTACAATCTCGCCCCGTTGATGCCGGCCGCTGCCGGCAGACCCTTGGGGACCCCCGCTTGCTGCGCCCGCTTCGCCCTCGTCCACTCATCCATCGCAAGATGGGCACCGCCATGCGCGGCCAGCGTCCCGCGCTGGCCAGCCTGCTGGCGTGGGTGGCGATGCTGGCCTTGCTGCTGGGCACCCTGCCGCTGCTGCCACAGGCCCACGCCGGAATGGCCGTGCAGATGCCGCTGGAAGAGCGCGGTGGCGAAGCGCCGCTGCAGGAAGAGGCGCCAGCCAAGCTGCGCCGCTGCGCGTCCGCTCCGGTGAAGTCGGCCGAGAAGGCACGTCCGCCACTGCTGCTGGCCAGCCAATGGCTGCGCACTGAACTCGAACTCGTACCCGCCACGCCGGCCATGCCCGGCGTGCGCCCGGACTGGCCGCTGGCCGCTCCGGACACGCCCTGGGCCGATGCGCCCGGGCGTCGCCAGCAACGCGGCCAGGCGCCGCCGCCCGCCTGATCCACGGCCCGACGTGACCGCCTGCGCGGTCGCGCCCGCACGCCGCTGCCTGCTTCATCCCTGCCGCCCCTGACCGGCCTTCCGTGCCTGCCGCGCCCTTCGCGCACGGCGTCGCACCACCCTGCATCCTTCGAGGTAACTGCCATGGCCAGCGCCATCGTGTCCGTTCGTCCCTGTCCCGCTCCCTGCTGACCAGCGCCGTGCTGGCAGCCTTCGCCAGCCCCGCCCTCGCCCACGGTGACGCCGCAGGCGCGCCGCAGACGCTGGACAAGGTGGTGGTCACCGCCTCCGGCTTCGAACAGAAAGTGATCGATGCTCGGCCAGCATCAGCGTGGTCAGCCGCGAGGAACTGAGCAAGCGCCCGTACACCAGCCTGGTCGACGCGCTGCGCGACGTCGAAGGCATCGATGTCGGCCTGGAAGCGACCGACAAGAACGGCCGCGCCACCGTCTCGATGCGCGGCCTGCCGTCCGAGTACACCCTGGTGCTGATCGACGGCCGCCGCCAGAGCAATGTCGGCCAGATCTATCCGAACAACTTCGGCGGCGGCCAGTTCGCCTACCTGCCGCCGCTGGATGCGATCGAGCGCATCGAAGTGGTGCGCGGGCCGATGTCCACGCTGTACGGCTCGGACGCGATGGGCGGCGTCATCAACATCATCACCCGCCGCAACCAGGACAGCTGGCACGGCGCGCTGACCCAGGGCTTCACCGTGCAGCAGGATGACCAGTTCGGCGATGCACGCACCACCGACCTGTACCTCAGCGGTCCGTTGCTGAAGGATCGCCTCAGCCTGGCGGTACGCGGCAGCTACTACGACGCCAAGGCCTCCAATCCCGAATGGGATGCGCTGCCGCTGCCGGATGGCACCCTGTGGAGCGCAGCATCGGCTTCGGCGGCGGTGGCAAGTCGGTCGCCAACACCAACTGGAACAGCGGCGTACGCCTGGACTTCCGCATCAACGACGACCACGAACTGTGGCTGGACTACGACGTGTCGCGGCAGAAGTTCGACAACAGCGAAGGCCAGACCGGCACCCTCGACAGCCTGGCCAGCCTGTGGCGCGTCGGCAACGCCGTCATTCCCAACCCGAACGGCAGCGGCACGCTCACCCGCCGCGTGGTGCAGCCGCGCGTGGGTTACACCGCCTACCAGCGCTACGAGCGCGACCAGCTGTCGCTGACCCATCAGGGCCGCTACAGCTTCGGCACCTGGCAGACCTCGCTGACCCACGGCAAGAGCAGCAACCTCGGCCGCTCGCTGCCGCTGACCCTGGACGAGCGCGCCAACCTGCAGACGCTGTGGAATGACGTCTGCCGCCGCACCGGTGCCGCCAACAACTGCGCGGCCGGCCGAGGCAATGCACTGACCGCCCTCAACCCGAGCGAGATGGCTCGCCTGCAGGCATTCCTGCCGCGTCCGCTGCGCACCATGGAGCTGGAAGGCTACGTGCTCGACACCATGCTCGACCTGGACTTCGACGCACACAAGCTGACCGTGGGTGGCCAGTACAACAACACCGACATGGTCGACGGCGTGTTCGGCATGGACGGCGCCGGCTACCGCAGCAACGTCAAGCAGAAGCACCGCATGTGGGCGCTGTTCGCCGAGGACAACTGGGCGCTGACCGACACCCTCACCGCCACATTCGGCCTGCGCTACGACGACCACAACGTGTTCGGCAGCCATGTCAGCCCGCGCGGCTACCTGGTGTGGAACGCCAGCGACGCATGGACCTTCAAGGGTGGTGTCAGCACCGGCTACAAGACCCCGCGTCCGGACCAGCTGTTCCCGGGCATCACCGGCTTCGGTGGCCAGGGCGTGCTGCCGCTGGTGGGCTCGCCCAACCTGAAGCCGGAAACCAGCACCAACTACGAGCTGGCCGCCTACTACGAGGGCCAGCGCTGGGGCTTCAACGTCACCGGTTTCTTCAACAAGTTCGAGGACAAGATCGCCAGCGGCGGCACCTTCCCGAACTGCGAAGTGGCCCGCGCCGGCAGCGGCTACTGCGTGGACATCGGCCCGGGCTGGGCGGCACTGGGCTACAGCACCTTCACCCAGAGCGTGAACATCGACAAGGCCGAGACCCGCGGTGCCGAACTGGCCGCGCATGTCGACCTGCTCGACAGCCTGCAGCTGCGCGGCAACTACACCTGGACCAAGAGCGAGCAGACCAGCGGCGCGCAGAAGGGCCTGCCGATCAGCGGCACCATGCCGGCCAGGCACATGGCCAACGCCAGCCTCAACTGGCAGGTCAACGAAGCGATCAGCCTGTCGCTGATCGGCGAAGGCCGCTACGACCGCTATCGCGACACGCTGCTGGACGCCAACGGCGCCAGCCACACCCGCTATTACGAGGACTACACCATCTTCCATCTCGGCGGCAGCTGGAAGGCCACGCCATGGCTGACGGTGAACGCGCGGGTCAACAACCTGTTCGACAAGGACTTCGTCTCGCAGTCGTGCCTGCTGATCAGCCAGAGCGAGTTCAACTGCGTGGACGACTATGCGACCAAGGACCAGCGCCGCAGCTACTGGATTTCGCTCAACGCGAAGTTCTGATCGCCGCGCACCGCCCTGCTTCGGTAGGTGCCAACCTAGGTTGGCACCGCCCTGCCCTGGGTGGGTGCCAACCTTGGTCGCACCGCTTCATCCACGCATGGCGTGGATCTACCGACCGGCGGTAACGGTAGTGCCGGCCGCTGGCCGGCAACCGCCAATACCCCATCCGAGCGGTAGTGCCGGCCGCTGGCCGGCAACCGCCAATACCCCGTCTGGGATACAGAACGATACGCAATTGCGAGCTATTCTCATCAATGATGTAATGGGCAGTCCCCGTCCGCCTCGAACCGTGCCGTGAGCCGTCCTGCCTCCTCCACCGTGCAGCAGCAACAGAACCGTGGCTTCTGGCTGCGGACGCTGCACCAGTGGCACTGGATCAGCTCGGCGGTGTGCCTGATCGGCATGCTGCTGTTCGCGGTGACCGGTCTGACCCTCAACCATGCCGCGAAGATCGAAGCCAAGCCCCAGGTGCAGAACCAGCAGCTGGAACTGCCTGCCGAACTTCTCGGCCAGCTCGGCACGCGCGAAGACGGCAACGCACCGATCCCGCGCCCGGCCCGGCAATGGCTGGACACGCAGCTGGGCATCGCCATCGGTGGACGCCCGGCCGAGTGGTCGGCCGAAGAGATCTACCTGTCGCTGCCGCGCCCCGGCGGCGACGCCTGGCTGAGCATCGATCGCGAGACCGGCGCGGTGGAGTACGAATCGACCTCGCGCGGCGTGGTGTCCTACCTCAACGACCTGCACAAGGGCCGCAATGCCGGCCCGGCGTGGGGCTGGTTCCTGGACCTGTTCGCCGTGGCCTGCCTGGTGTTCTGCATCACCGGCCTGTTCCTGCTGCACCTGCATGCACGGCAGCGGCGCATGACCTGGCCGCTGGTCGGCCTCGGCCTGATGATTCCGCTGCTGATCGCCCTGCTGTTGATCCACTGACGTCCCCCCATGAATTCCATCCGTTTCCCCGGAGCCGCCCATGCGCGTCACCCTGACCATCGCCCTCAGCGGCCTGCTGGCCACCTCGCCGGCCTATGCCACCACCCTCGACATCAACGTCGAAGTGCCCAAGCTCAACGTGGCCGAGTACCACCGCCCGTACGTGGCGGTGTGGCTGGAAGGCGCCGACCAGAAGGTCGCCGCCAACCTGTCGGTCTGGTATCAGCAGACCAGCAACAGCGAAGGCCATGGCACCAAGTGGCTGCCGGACCTGCGCCAGTGGTGGCGCAAGAGCGGCCGCACCCTGCAGGTGCCGGTGGACGGCGTGACCGGCCCGACCCGCCCGGCGGCAAGCACGCACTGTCCTTCAACGACAAGCAGCCGGCACTGAAGCAGCTGGCCCCGGGCAACTACACCCTGGTGGTGGAAGCGGTGCGCGAAGTCGGCGGCCGCGAACTGCTGAAGATCCCCTTCACCTGGCCGGCCACCGCCGCACAGAACGGCAAGGCGCAGGGCGCCACCGAACTGGGCCAGGTCACCCTCGCCGTCAAACCCTGAAAAGGGGACGGAGGGGATTAAGTCGTAATGCCCCTCGCCCTTGTCGCACCACCCCGCATCCACTGGAGTCTTCCGCATGAAGCGCACGCTCGTCCTCGCCGCCGCCCTGGCCGCTGCCCTTCCCTTCTCCGCCCTGGCCCACAAGGCCTGGCTGCTGCCCTCGCAGACCGTCATCGCCGGCAACGCGCCGTGGATCACCGTCGACGGTGCGGTCTCCAACGACCTGTTCTACTTCAACCACGTGCCGCTGCGTCTGGAATCGCTGGTGATCACCGCCCCGGATGGCAGCACCGTGCAGCCGCAGAACGCGTCCACCGGCAAGTACCGCAGCGTGTTCGACCTGGAACTGAAGCAGCCGGGCACCTACCGCATCGCCTCGGTCAATGACGGCCTGTTCGCCACCTACGAGCAGAACGGCGAGCGCAAGCGCTGGCGCGGCAGTGTCGCCACCTTCGGCGAACTGCCGAAGGACGCGAAGAATCTGGAAGTGAGCCAGTCGATCGGCCGCGTGGAGACCTTCGTCACCAACGGTGCGCCGAACGACACCGCGCTGAAGCCGACCAACCGTGGCATCGAGCTGGTCGCCGTCGGCCACCCGAATGACCTGTTCGCCGGCGAGGAAACCACCTTCCGCGTGCTGGTCGATGGCAAGCCGACCGCCGGCCTGGAGTTCGAGATCGTGCGTGGCGCCACCCGCTACCGCAACGCGCAGGACGAACTGAAGCTGACCAGCGACGCCAAGGGCGAGATCAAGGTGACCTGGCCGGAAGCCGGCATGTACTGGCTGGAGACCAGCACCGAGGACAACAAGACGTCGGTGAAGCAGGCCGCCAAGCGCCGCCTGAGCTACGTCGCCACGCTGGAAGTGCTGCCGCAGTAATGTGGACCGCGATGCCGGGCATCCCCGGCATCGCCACCGCAACGCATCACCATGACCGATTCCCTGCTCGACATCGCCCGCCTCGGTGGCACCACCATGGGCACCACCTGGAGCGTGTCGCTGGTCGCGTCGCGCCAGCGCGACCTGCACCCGCTGCACGCCGGCATCCAGGCGCGGCTGGATGAGGTGGTCGCGCAGATGAGCACCTGGGAGCGCGGTTCGGATCTGAGCCGCTACAACCGCGCCGACGCCGGCCAGTGGTGCACGCTACCGGCCGAGACGCGCCAGGTGCTGGCCTGCGCACAGGCCATCGCCGCCGCGAGTGAGGGCGCCTTCGACCCCACCCTTGGCCCGTTGGTTGCACTGTGGGGTTTCGGTGCACACGCAGGCGATCGCCACCTGCCCGATGCCAACACCCTGCAGGCCACCCGCGACCGATGCGGTTGGCAGCGCCTGCAGTGGCAGGACGATGTGCTACTGCAGCCGGCGGGGCT
>NZ_JBFLUN010000031.1:0-10133 GCF_050473585.1 Stenotrophomonas sp. NRRL B-14846 | reverse complement strand
ACAAGGTGCCGTTCCAGCGCCTGATGAACGCGGCGATCTCGAATCAGACCATCACGCTGCATCGCCCTGCCAGGGACGGCGGAGGTGTGGATGTCGACGCAACGAAGGAGGTGACGGAGAAGATCGCCAACATCCGCGTCGCTTCGCCGAATGGTTGTGGAGTGACGCCGAACGCAAGGTGGCGGTGGAACGCGAGTACAACGAGGTCCGCAACGCCTACGCAACGCCCAAGTTCGACGGTTCCTTCCTGAGCTTCGAAGGTATGGCGCTGTCGTTGGGCAGCGGCCCGTTCGACCTCCGCGACCACCAGCGGAACGCCATCTGGCGAGGCCTGGTGATGCGCAAGTCCATCAACGCCCATGAGGTGGGTACCGGCAAGACGTTCACCATGGGCGGTATTGCCGTTGAATCGCGGCGCTACGGCATTGCCAAGAAGCCCTTGCTGCTGGCGCACAACGCCAACAGCGCCAGCGTGGCTGCTGAGATCCAGATGATGTACCCGGCTGCGAAGGTTCTCTATGTGGACAACCTGTCGCCGGCGACCGTCGATGTGAAGCTGCGCCAGATCGCCAACGACGATTGGGGATGCCGTGGTGCTGCCTCATTCCCTGATGGATCGCCTGACGTTCCGGAAGGACACGCTGATGGGATTGGCAGCGGAAGAGATCGCCCAGCTCGAGGAGGCCGCGCACGAGGCCGCCAGCGATGATGGAACGAAGCTCACGCCCGAAATGCTGGCGGACGAGGATGAGCTGAAAAAGCTGCGCTCGCCGACGGCAAAGGAGCTGGTGAAGATCCGCAATCGCATCCTGAACTCGATCCAGATCCAAGCCGACCGTGCGTCGCGGCCTGGCGCCATCCCGTTCGAGGAACTGGGGAATCGACATGGTGCTGGTGGATGAGGCCCACGAGTTCAAGAAGCCGCCGTTCACTACCAAGATGCGCATGAAGGGCTTGCAGACCCAATCCTCAGCGCAGTCGATTGGACTGAACTTCCTCACGCGCTACGTCCGCACCAACAACAACGGCAACAACGTGCACCTGTTCACGGGCACCCCGGTCACGAACACCATGACCGAGGTGTTCCACCAGATGCGGTACGTGATGGCGGAGGAGATGGAGGCGGCCGGCGTCGACCAATGGGACGGCTGGTTCGGATCGTTTGCGCGCGAAGTGCAGGATGTCGAGCTGAACGCGGCTGCCGAATACGAGGCGGTCACCCGCCTGGCCGCCTTCATCAACGTGCCCGAACTGCGCCGGATGGTCGGGCAGTACATGGACGTGGTGTTCGCCGATGACATGCCGAAATGCGGCCGCGCCGCACGGCCTCTGGCAAGCGGCTGGGCGACAAGACCTTGACCGAGGCCGAGAGCGCTGAGCTGCTGAACGGCGCACAGAAGGGGCCAAGGACCGGCCGTACAAGAAGGTGGTTGTTGAGACGGCAGACCTGACGGCGCCGCAAAAGGCTGCCTTCGAGCGCATCCAAGGGTATGCCCGCTCCTGGCGGGGCATGACCAGCAAGGCCCGAAAGGAGGCCATGCTCGCCGGCTTGCCCGAGTCGCCCATCATCACCGAAGGGCTGGCGAACAAGGCAAGCCTGGATGTTCGCCTGCTGGACGGCGAGAAGTTGGCCGGCCAAGAGGGCCGCGCGGGAGGATGACCCGAACAGCAAGGCCAGCCGCCTCGTGCGTAACGTTGCGGACCTCTACGCAGCCATCCGGAGGCGAATCAGGTCATCTTCACCGAGCTGGGGATCTCGACCACCGCCACCCGCAAGGTGGGCCCGGTGGGAGCGCGCATGGACCAGCGCTACAAGGTGTTCTCCACGATCCAGGACGTGGTGGCTCGTCTGGTCGAGCAGGGCATCCCGCGCGACCAGATTGCCCTGGTGGATGGATCGACCAGCAAGAAAAGCGCAAGGAAGTTGCCGACCGCATGAACCGGTCGGAAATCCGTGTGGTCATTGGCAGCACCGCATCGCTGGGTGTCGGCGGTCAACATGCAGCGCAATCTGCGGGCCATGCACCATCTGGACGCACCGTGGATGCCCGGCGACCTCGAGCAGCGCAACGGGCGCGGTCATCTGACAGTGCAACCAGTGGAACACGGTGCTCGAGTACCGCTACCTGACGGACCGACTCGATGGCCGCCGCTGGCAGGTGCTCGCGGTGAAGGATCGCTTCATCAAGGCGTTCCTGCGCTCCAAGGGCGATGAGCGAGTAATCGAGGGAGAGGCGGCAGCGGAGGAGCAAGAGCGACATCCTGCAGACCTTTGCGGAGGCGGCTGGCGATCCGCGCATCCTGATCCGGGAAAAGCTCCGCAAGAAGATCGAAGGCCTGCAGTCGAGGGAGCGCCTGCACAGCCGCGGCATCGCTGATTCGCAATCCAAGATTCGCTCGATCAGTAACCGTGCGGACCGCAATGAGGTGGTGCTTTCGAAGATCGAAAAGGCCGGCGCGGTTGACGCCGTGGACACCTTGGTGGCGATGAATGCCGGCAAGGGCTTCTCCATGGACGTTGACGGCAGGGCCCATGCCGACCGGAAGGAAGCGAGCGAGGCGATCGGGAAGTGGATCTCGGCCAACATGCGTGTTGGTGATGGCCCGGAGCGAGTGGCCACCTTCGGCGAGTTCCGGTGAAGGCCATGTGGGACCGCTACGCGGAGGTGCCGCACCTGGTGCTGGATGTGCACGGCGTCGAGATAACGTCGAACCAGCCCACCGTGGCGAGCCTGGAGGGCAGCGCTGCGCCGCTACCCGGTCGAAGTGCGGGAGCTGGCCGAAGGCCATCGCCGAGGATCGCGCGACGGCGGAGCGGTTGCGCAAAGCCACGACGGAGCCCTTCCACATGGGCGACCAGCTCAAGGCGGCCGAGAAGGCGCTTGTGGAGCTTGAGCGCGACATTCAGGCCAATCCGGTTCCACCGCCGGCATGGCTCCGCAGCGGCGCTCCCGTCGAGACCGAGGTGGTTTGGAACGGCAAGACGTTCGAGGTGACCGGCCACCGGTGGACCGCTGACGGCTGGTTCGTGGTTGGCCGCGACGCACGCGGCGAGGTGGCCATTCCGTACGCGGAGGCGACCGACGCCAGGGCATGCCGCTGTACGAGCCGCGCACCTTCGAATCCCCGGTGCTGGTCGACAAGAAGGCGGCACCGGCTGAGGCCGTGAAGCTGTCACGGCCGGCTGAGGTCGCCCCCCGCGGCATTTCGGCAGCCCAGGCCAAGAAGGCGATCGGCACGGTGACTGCGAAGTGGGGCAGCGAGGCGCCGGCGGTGGTGGTGCTGGAAAGCCATGCGATCTGCCAGCACGGGCAAAGAGCGATCCCGAGCACGTGAGCGCGGAGGGGTTCTACGACGACTCGACCGGGACCGTCTATCTGGTGGCCAACAATCTGAGCAGCCCGCAGCGCGCTCTGCAGGTGCTGTCGCATGAGGCGGTGGGCATTTTGGTATCGAAGCCATCACCGGCGACCGCACGTGGGCGGACATTGCGCGGACGATTGACCGCATGCGGGCCGGAGGAAAGCACGCCGCCCTGTTTGCTGAGATCGACCGCCGCTACCGTGGCGCGAATCGGGAAATCGGTATCCGCGAGGCCGTGGCCGTTATGGCCGAAAAGGGCGTTCGCAACAGCGTGATCGATCGAGCCGTCACGGCGGTGCGCAACTTCCTGCGGCAGCTCGGGTTCACGCTGCAGTTGAGCGAAGCGGCAGCTGAGCAGCACCTGGTCGCGGCGTCGCGATATGTCCGAGGCGGAGCGCGTCCGCGCGCGAGCAGTGCAGGTGCTGGCCTGGCCTTCTCCCGCACTGCCGGCGACCTCAACCAGTCCATCCCGGTAGTCGATGTCACGGTGGGCGACATATCGCCGGACCTGCCGCCGAAGGAGGCCCGTCGCGTGGCTCGCGACTACCTGGTGCGCATGCGCGATGCCGGCACGGTGATGCACAACGACGACAAGGGCTGGGACATCGGCCTCACCCGTCGTTCGATCAATGAGCTGGTGAGTTTCCGACCCGAGAAGCTGCTGCTGGTGCCGGCGCTGCCGCAGATCACGAAGGCGGCGGTACTGGGACGGTCACGCCCGAACGCGGACACGTCTGCGGTGAACCCGTCTGGCGATTCGGTGGTGGCCTATCACGACTTCTACGCACCGGTCCGGATCGGCGACGACCTGCGTGTGGCCCGCGTGGTGGTGCAGGAGCAGCGCAACGGGAAGTTCGCCTACGACCTGCAGCAATCGGATGTTCTGGAAAACGTAAGCCCCGCAGAAGCCGTGCGCGAACCCGGTCACATCCAAGGCGCGTCACGGCCCACAACGGGGCTCACGGCGCTGACCCTATCGCAGTTGCGGGATGCGGTCAATTCCGTGGATCGCCCCGGTTGGGTTATGTCAAGACCCGATCAGGTCCGCAGCCCCGAATTCAGGGAGTGGTTCGGTTCGGTCGCAGGTGGCCGATGCCAGCGGCGATCCGAAGGTCGTGTACCACGGTACCGGCGAGGAGTTCTGGTCGTTCGATCCGGCAAGGCTGGGCCGTTCTACCGGGCACATGACGGCGCCACTGGGCTTCTTCTTCGATGAGAGCAAGGCGAAGGCGAAGCGGTACGCCGAGAAGGCCGCAGACGGTGTTCCCGCCGATGAGCGCGTGATCGACGCCTACCTGTCGCTGCAGAATCCCAAGCCCATGACCCTCGATCAGTTCCTCGCTGTCGATTCTTCGAAGAGGCGAAGGCGCTTCGCTCGGCCCTCAAGGCTGAGGGGCATGACGGTATCCACCTTGCTGAAATCGGGCAGTGGATCGCGTTCGAGCCTGGTCAGGTGAAGTCGGCCACGGCCAACACCGGCGCGTTCAATTCGCGTAACGCCGACATGCGCTATTCGAAGCCCGATCCGGAGGCCACTGTTGCGGCCGTGGATGCCGCGTTGGGTGGACCGTCGAGCCGTGTGGCGGACAAGCTGAAAGCGATGTTCAGGGGGCTGAAGCCCGAGAATCTCCGCGAGAACACTCGGCCGGCCTGGCTCGGTGCGCTGACCTTGCGGCATCTGGCCGAGCTGGGCAGCGACTTGCATCTGCAGCAGGTCGCGGCCTACGCGGACCGAGTGCAGCAGATGGCTACCGACCGCAACATCATGCAGGAGGAGGCCGCAGGGATCGCGGATTCCTGGGAGAAGTTCCAGCGCAAGGACCGCGCCGGGGGCTGATGCGACCGCGAACCTGATGCACGACACCACGATCGAGGGTGTCGACCCCGTCCCAGGACTATGTGCCGTTGCGTACCGGCGCCACCCGCCGCGGTCCCGACGAGATCGTCACCCCTTCCAGCATCGAGCGCCGTAAGGCCTCGGTGGCAGAGGACATGCGCCAGGCGCGATCGTCGGAGGCTGTGGGCCGCCTGGAGGCCGAGCTGCAGGCACTGGATGACTTGCTCGCACAGGAGCAGGCTCGAAAGGCGGTCTACCCCGAGTTGGTCCGGCGCTTCCTGGCGCTGCCGGCCGCCGGCCAGCAGCTCTACCGCACCGCCAGCAGGCCTACGTCCGCCAATCGGAACAGATGGAGCAGGCCCTGATCGACCGCATCGAAGCACTGCAGGCCGACCGGAAGTCCAAGGCGACGATGGTGAGCCAGATCCGACAGCAGTTCGAGTCGGCGCGTTTGAATGGTCCCTACTTTCGCTGCAGCGCTTCGGTCAGTTCTGGATCTCCGCCACGGACGCTGCTGGCGAGCCTGCCTTCCTGATGTATGAGAAGGTCGAGCAGTGGCGGGAGGCACAGCGGGAGCTACCCGCGCGCGGCTTCACCGTGAAGAAGGCGGGCCGCAAGCTCGATGAGGCCCGCAGCCTGGCCGGTGCCAGCGGCGGCTTCATGGCCGACCTGCAGGAGCTGCTGGCCAACGCCGGCATTGACGAGAGCACACGCGACGACGTGTACCAGCTCTACCTGCGCACGTTGCCGGAGCTGTCGGTGCGAAAGCACCAGATCCACCGCAAGGGCACGGCCGGCTACAGCGCAGACGCCCTGCGGTCGTTCTCGTCAAACCTCTTCCACGGTAGCTTCCAGGTCGCGCGGCTTCGCCATGCCCACGAGCTGGACGCCGATTTGATGGACATGAAGGCAGCCGTTGACCGGTTGACCGAGAGCGATCCGGAGCGCGCGCCAAGGGGGCGGCGCTCTATAGCGAAATGAACAAGCGGCACGAGTGGGTGATGAACCCCAAGGACTCCAAGACGGTCAGCGGGCTGACTTCGCTGGGCTTCGCCTGGTACCTGGGCACCACGCCGGCGGCCGCGCTGGTCAACCTGTCGCAGACGGCCATCGTTACCTTCCCGGTGCTGGCCGCCCGCTTCGGGGTCGGCAAGGCGTTCTCGGCCTGTCGTCCGGGATGGGCCTTGCGCTGCGCACGCGACGGGCGACATCACCGGCAACCTCAATGCGGAAGAACGTGCGGCGTACCACGTCTGGCGCACGTCGGGCGCGATCGACAAGTCCCAGGCACACAACCTGGCTGGCCTGTCGGAAACGGACACCCGCGCCTTTAACCCTGCGGTGCGCAAGGGCATGCAGGTGATCTCCTGGTTGTTCCACAAGGCGGAGGTAGTGAACCGAGAGGCAACCGCGTTGGCGGCCTTCCGCCTTGCGCGCCAAGGTGGCAGACGTTCAACGAGGCGGTGAAGTACGCCGGTGATGTGGTGACGGAGAGTCACTTCGACTACAGCAACGCCAACCGCGCGCGCTTCATGCAGAGCAACGCAGCCAAGGTGCTGCTGCTGTTCCGGCAGTACAGCCTGAACATGACGTGGTTCCTGTGGAGAAACCTGTACCAGTCGATCAAGGGCCAGGCACCGGAGGTCCGCCGCGAGGCGCGCACGAAGCTGGGTGGGGTGCTCGGCATGACTGGCCTGTTCGCTGGCCTGATGGGCATGCCGCTGACCTCGGTGATGTTCGGACTGGCTGATGCCGCGGCGTCGGCGTTCGGCGATGACGACGACGAGCCGTTCGATTCGGAGGTGGCGTTCCGCAACTTCCTTGCCGATCTGCTGGGCGCGGATGCGGCCAGAATCTTGGCAAAGGGGCCGGTCGACTACTTCACCTCGGCCAGCATCGGCAGCCGCGTGAGCCTCAACGATCTGTGGTTCCGCGAGCCCAACCGCGAGCTGGAAGGCAAGGAAATGGCCGACTATCTGCTCGAGCAGGCCGGTGGCCCGTTGTTCGGCGGGATGCTGGTCAACACGCTGCGCGGCCTGGCACAGGTCCAAGAGGGGCACACCTGGCGCGGCGTCGAGACGATGATGCCCAAGGCGGTCAAGGACGGCATGAAGTCGGTCCGCTACACCACTCAGGGCGTCAACACCCTGCGCGGCGACCCTGTGATCGAGGATCTTGGGGTAGGCGGTTTCGCTGTTGCAGCTCGCGGGATTCTCGCCTGCGAGCCTCAACGAGCGGTATGAAGGCATCAACGCGGCCAAGAACTACGAAAAGCGCCTGCTTGACCGCCGCTCATCGCTGCTGAATGCCTACGCGATGGCGTGGCGGGCGGGTGACGCCGATACGGTCACGAAGGTGTTGGGCAAGATCCGCTCGTTCAACGAGGCTCAGCCGGAGCTGGCGATCAACACGTCCACCATTCGCGACTCGCTGCAGGCCCGCATGCGTTACAGCTCCCGAGCTGAGGGTGGCGTTGTGCTGAACCCGAAGGATCGCTGACAAGGCGCGGGAGGAGGCGCGCTTCGCCGAATAGTCAGCGCCTGGGGCGGAGCATCCTCTCGGCAATGATCGGGAGGGTGCATTGCCTGGGGTCGGCAGGATGCCCGACGTAGCCCGTCGGGCACCCGCCGAAGAAGCCGCGCTTCACGAACTGCGGCACGTCTTTTTCACAGCGATCCACATTCGCCGCCGGCGCGTGCTGGCCGTCGGGGCACACCTTGAAGCACGACTTGCCGACCGGCTTGAAGCCGGCAGCGCACTTCGGCTGCGCGTAGCGCGCATATGGGTTTGGTTCTTCGGCAGCGGCAGCGGTGGCAGCCAGAGCCAGGGCGAGCGCGGCGATGATGCGGAACATGACGATCCTCCTGATGTCAGGAGCGAATGATCGCCGGGCGCGGCCGGCGTGTCGAATCGTTCCGCTACAGCGGCGCTGGCAGCGCCTCAGTGGTCAGCTCCTCGCCAGCCCGCCATTCGCCGGTCTGCCGGTCAACGTGTAGCACCCGCGTGCTGCCGCGCTTGGCCACCAGCACCAGATCGATGGTTCCCTTCCATGACCGGGTTTGGACGGGCTCTATCCCGCGATGGTAGATGGCGATTCGCTCGAATGTATCTGCGACCATCTGGCGAGCCTTGATACGGGCGTCATAGTCGAGCGCACGCACACCCTCCACCAGATCGGCCCAGGCCTGCGCCAGCGCCGGCGGCGGCGTGGCGGCAGCGCTGGCCAGCTCGTGCTCGAGCGCGTCTACCTCGGCCTGCTGGCCGGCCAGCGTCTCTTCCAGCTCGCGGGCGCGGCGCATGAATGCAGCCGGGGCCTGGCCGGCGGCCGCCGAAAGCAGAGCATCGGTCACTTTTCGATCTTGGCGGTGGTGTCGGCGACGGCCGCGCGGGCCACTGCGAGTTGACCGCTGATGCTGGCCTCCCGATTGCCCCCCTCGTGAAGCCGGGTCAGGTTCATCTGGTCGGCGCAGAAGGTCATGAGCGCGTGCTCGATCGGCACCACACTGCAGCTCCCGGAAACCGCGCAGCCCGAGCCCTGGGAGTTTCCGACGCAGATCATGCGGCGGTGCCCATGCTGCGGTTGCCCATCCGCCCGTCGACTGCGATTCATCAGATTCTGCGCGACCATGGCCGAGCCGCAGTATCCGCAGTAGGTGACGCGCATGCCGGCGATCAGGCTGGGGATCTCGCTGGTGCCCTTGCGGCGGATGCGCTGGCCGGCGACGTGCTGCAGGTCGGCAAACTCCTCCGCCGTCAGCAGGGGCGGGTAGTAGCCCGGCAGCCGGTACTCCTGCCCCTCCACCTCGAGCACCTTCTCGCCCACCAGCGCCCGGTTGCGGACGATCTTGTAGAGCTGGCCGGCGGGGTTGCCCCCGTTGGTGATCTGCAGTCCCTGCTCCTCGAGGGCGCGCATGATGGTGACCGCGCCGTTGCCCTCGCGGAACATGCGGACGGCCAGCCGAACGGCCTCGGCTCGATCCGGCACCAGCTTGAACTCGCCGGGCTTGGTCAGTTTCCAGCCAGTGCGGGTCACGCCCGTTCCGGATGACCCCGCGCCAGGTGCCGGCGATCCAGCCCTGGCACTGCCGGTGGATTGCGGCGCGCACGCGCTTGCTCTTGGTATCGGACTCTTCGTGCGCCCGGATCATCACCAGGAGGCTGTAGACGAGATCCATGGGCTGGGCCTTGAGTCCAGCCCTGTTGTACTCACGGCCATCGCTGGCGGTCACCACCGTGATGCCGGCGTTGATGATCTGCGCCAACTGGGCCTGAGCCTGAATGGGCTCGGCGCGGCTGAGGCGGTCCAGGCCCTCCACGATCAGCACCGACCGGAGGGGATCCGTCCCTCATCTATGGCCGCCAGGAACACCCCGAGGGCACCCTTTTTCACGTGGCGCTGGTGGTAGGCGGAAAGGCCCTCGTCCTGCATGGAAAGGGCCGAATCCAGGGTCATTCCGTGCTCGGAGGCCCAGCGGCGAGCGTACTCGAGCTGGCGGTCGGCACTGCTGCCGGCCGCCTGCTTGGGATCACTGAAGCGCAAGTAGCTGTAACTCTCGCCTTTGTAGCCATAGAGCCAGGTGTCGCAGTGTCGGATCGCAGGAGTATAGGGTTTATTTCTTTAGGGTGCCCTAAAGATCGCTAAAATATACTCCTGCTGCCGGGTCACTTCTTCGCGCCCGGCTTCTGCAGCACCCGCATGTGGCCCTCGCCGATCAGGAAGTTTCGGTAGGCCAGTACCGATGCTTCCCACGCAGCCTTCGCCACCTCCGGACCGGCAGCCAGCACGCGGCCATCCGCGTCCAACACTGCCAACGATGCAGGTCGGCCGTCGGCGCCCACCACCGTGATGCCCTCGAACACCACCGCAGAAATGACTGTGTGGACCCTGTTCGTTGTCGCACTTCATGCCGCGTCCCTCATCAAGCTCATCACC
>NZ_JBFLUN010000030.1:0-9669 GCF_050473585.1 Stenotrophomonas sp. NRRL B-14846 | reverse complement strand
GCATCCTGAACTCGATCCAGATCCAAGCCGACCGTGCGTCGCGGCCTGGCGCCATCCCGTTCGAGGAACTGGGGATCGACATGGTGCTGGTGGATGAGGCCCACGAGTTCAAGAAGCCGCCGTTCACTACCAAGATGCGCATGAAGGGCTTGCAGACCCAATCCTCAGCGCAGTCGATTGGACTGAACTTCCTCACGCGCTACGTCCGCACCAACAACAACGGCAACAACGTGCACCTGTTCACGGGCACCCCGGTCACGAACACCATGACCGAGGTGTTCCACCAGATGCGGTACGTGATGGCGGAGGAGATGGAGGCGGCCGGCGTCGACCAATGGGACGGCTGGTTCGGATCGTTTGCGCGCGAAGTGCAGGATGTCGAGCTGAACGCGGCTGCCGAATACGAGGCGGTCACCCGCCTGGCCGCCTTCATCAACGTGCCCGAACTGCGCCGGATGGTCGGGCAGTACATGGACGTGGTGTTCGCCGATGACATGCCGGAAATGCGGCCGCGCCGCACGGCCTCTGGCAAGCGGCTGGGCGACAAGACCTTGACCGAGGCCGAGAGCGCTGAGCTGCTGAACGGCCGCACAGAAGGGGCCAAGGACCGGCCGTACAAGAAGGTGGTTGTTGAGACGGCAGACCTGACGGCGCCGCAAAAGGCTGCCTTCGAGCGCATCCAAGGGTATGCCCGCTCCTGGCGGGGCATGACCAGCAAGGCCCGAAAGGAGGCCATGCTCGCCGGCTTGCCCGAGTCGCCCATCATCACCGAAGGGCTGGCGAACAAGGCAAGCCTGGATGTTCGCCTGCTGGACGGCGAGAAGTTGGCCGGCCAAGAGGGCCGCGCGGAGGATGACCCGAACAGCAAGGCCAGCCGCCTCGTGCGTAACGTTGCGGACCTCTACCGCAGCCATCCGGAGGCGAATCAGGTCATCTTCACCGAGCTGGGGATCTCGACCACCGCCACCCGCAAGGTGGGCCCGGTGGGAGCGCGCATGGACCAGCGCTACAAGGTGTTCTCCACGATCCAGGACGTGGTGGCTCGTCTGGTCGAGCAGGGCATCCCGCGCGACCAGATTGCCCTGGTGGATGGATCGACCAGCAAGGAAAAGCGCAAGGAAGTTGCCGACCGCATGAACCGGTCGGAAATCCGTGTGGTCATTGGCAGCACCGCATCGCTGGGTGTCGGCGTCAACATGCAGCGCAATCTGCGGGCCATGCACCATCTGGACGCACCGTGGATGCCCGGCGACCTCGAGCAGCGCAACGGGCGCGGTCATCGACAGTGCAACCAGTGGAACACGGTGCTCGAGTACCGCTACCTGACGGACCGACTCGATGGCCGCCGCTGGCAGGTGCTCGCGGTGAAGGATCGCTTCATCAAGGCGTTCCTGCGCTCCAAGGGCGATGAGCGAGTAATCGAGGGAGAGGCGGCAGCGGAGGAGCAGAGCGACATCCTGCAGACCTTTGCGGAGGCGGCTGGCGATCCGCGCATCCTGATCCGGGAAAAGCTCCGCAAGAAGATCGAAGGCCTGCAGTCGAGGGAGCGCCTGCACAGCCGCGGCATCGCTGATTCGCAATCCAAGATTCGCTCGATCAGTAACCGTGCGGACCGCAATGAGGTGGTGCTTTCGAAGATCGAAAAGGCCGGCGCGGTTGACGCCGTGGACACCTTGGTGGCGATGAATGCCGGCAAGGGCTTCTCCATGGACGTTGACGGCAGGGCCCATGCCGACCGGAAGGAAGCGAGCGAGGCGATCGGGAAGTGGATCTCGGCCAACATGCGTGTTGGTGATGCCCGGAGCGAGTGGCCACCTTCGGCGAGTTCCGGTGAAGGCCATGTGGGACCGCTACGCGGAGGTGCCGCACCTGGTGCTGGATGTGCACGGCGTCGAGATAACGTCGAACCAGCCCACCGTGGCGAGCCTGGAGGCAGCGCTGCGCCGCTACCCGGTCGAAGTGCGGGAGCTGGCCGAAGGCATCGCCGAGGATCGCGCGACGGCGGAGCGGTTGCGCAAAGCCACGACGGAGCCCTTCCACATGGGCGACCAGCTCAAGGCGGCCGAGAAGGCGCTTGTGGAGCTTGAGCGCGACATTCAGGCCAATCCGGTTCCACCGCCGGCATGGCTCCGCAGCGGCGCTCCCGTCGAGACCGAGGTGGTTTGGAACGGCAAGACGTTCGAGGTGACCGGCCACCGGTGGACCGCTGACGGCTGGTTCGTGGTTGGCCGCGACGCACGCGGCGAGGTGGCCATTCCGTACGCGGAGGCGACCGACGGCCAGGGCATGCCGCTGTACGAGCCGCGCACTTCGAATCCCCGGTGCTGGTCGACAAGAAGGCGGCACCGGCTGAGGCCGTGAAGCTGTCACGGCCGGCTGAGGTCGCCCCCCGCGGCATTTCGGCAGCCCAGGCCAAGAAGGCGATCGGCACGGTGACTGCGAAGTGGGGCAGCGAGGCGCCGGCGGTGGTGGTGCTGGAAAGCCATGCCGATCTGCCAGCACGGGCAAAGAGCGATCCCGAGCACGTGAGCGCGGAGGGGTTCTACGACGACTCGACCGGGACCGTCTATCTGGTGGCCAACAATCTGAGCAGCCCGCAGCGCGCTCTGCAGGTGCTGTCGCATGAGGCGGTGGGCATTTTGGTATCGAAGCCATCACCGGCGACCGCACGTGGGCGGACTTGCGCGGACGATTGACCGCATGCGGGCCGGAGGAAAGCACGCCGCCCTGTTTGCTGAGATCGACCGCCGCTACCGTGGCGCGAATCGGGAAATCGGTATCCGCGAGGCCGTGGCCGTTATGGCCGAAAAGGGCGTTCGCAACAGCGTGATCGATCGAGCCGTCACGGCGGTGCGCAACTTCCTGCGGCAGCTCGGGTTCACGCTGCAGTTGAGCGAAGCGGAGCTGAGGCAGCACCTGGTCGCGGCGTCGCGATATGTCCGAGGCGGAGCGCGTCCGCGCGCGAGCAGTGCAGGTGCTGGCCTGGCCTTCTCCCGCACTGCCGGCGACCTCAACCAGTCCATCCCGGTAGTCGATGTCACGGTGGGCGACATATCGCCGGACCTGCCGCCGAAGGAGGCCGTCGCGTGGCTCGCGACTACCTGGTGCGCATGCGCGATGCCGGCACGGTGATGCACAACGACGACAAGGGCTGGGACATCGGCCTCACCCGTCGTTCGATCAATGAGCTGGTGAGTTTCCGACCCGAGAAGCTGCTGCTGGTGCCGGCGCTGCCGCAGATCACGAAGGCGGCGGTACTGGGACGGTCACGCCCGAACGCGGACACGTCTGCGGTGAACCCGTCTGGCGATTCGGTGGTGGCCTATCACGACTTCTACGCACCGTCCGGATCGGCGACGACCTGCGTGTGGCCCGCGTGGTGGTGCAGGAGCAGCGCAACGGGAAGTTCGCCTACGACCTGCAGCAATCGGATGTTCTGGAAAACGTAAGCCCCGCAGAAGCCGTGCGCGAACCCGGTCACATCCAAGGCGCGTCACGGCCCACAACGGGGCTCACGGCGCTGACCCTATCGCAGTTGCGGGATGCGGTCAATTCCGTGGATCGCCCCGGTTGGGTTATGTCAAGACCCGATCAGGTCCGCAGCCCCGAATTCAGGGAGTGGTTCGGTCGGTCGCAGGTGGCCGATGCCAGCGGCGATCCGAAGGTCGTGTACCACGGTACCGGCGAGGAGTTTCTGGTCGTTCGATCCGGCAAGGCTGGGCCGTTCTACCGGGCACATGACGGCGCCACTGGGCTTCTTCTTCGATGAGAGCAAGGCGAAGGCGAAGCGGTACGCCGAGAAGGCCGCAGACGGTGTTCCCGCCGATGAGCGCGTGATCGACGCCTACCTGTCGCTGCAGAATCCCAAGCCCATGACCCTCGATCAGTTCCTCGCTGTCGATTCCTTCGAAGAGGCGAAGGCGCTTCGCTCGGCCCTCAAGGCTGAGGGGCATGACGGTATCCACCTTGCTGAAATCGGGCAGTGGATCGCGTTCGAGCCTGGTCAGGTGAAGTCGGCCACGGCCAACACCGGCGCGTTCAATTCGCGTAACGCCGACATGCGCTATTCGAAGCCCGATCCGGAGGCCACTGTTGCGGCCGTGGATGCCGCGTTGGGTGGACCGTCGAGCCGTGTGGCGGACAAGCTGAAAGCGATGTTCAGGGGGCTGAAGCCCGAGAATCTCCGCGAGAACACTCGGCCGGCCTGGCTCGGTGCGCTGACCTTGCGGCATCTGGCCGAGCTGGGCAGCGACTTGCATCTGCAGCAGGTCGCGGCCTACGCGGACCGAGTGCAGCAGATGGCTACCGACCGCAACATCATGCAGGAGGAGGCCGCAGGATCGCGGATTCCTGGGAGAAGTTCCAGCGCAAGGACCGCGCCGGGGCTGATGCGACCGCGAACCTGATGCACGACACCACGATCGAGGGTGTCGACCCGTCCCAGGACTATGTGCCGTTGCGTACCGGCGCCACCCGCCGCGGTCCCGACGAGATCGTCACCCCTTCCAGCATCGAGCGCCGTAAGGCCTCGGTGGCAGAGGACATGCGCCAGGCGCGATCGTCGGAGGCTGTGGGCCGCCTGGAGGCCGAGCTGCAGGCACTGGATGACTTGCTCGCACAGGAGCAGGCTCGAAAGGCGGTCTACCCCGAGTTGGTCCGGCGCTTCCTGGCGCTGCCGGCCGCCGGCCAGCAGCTCTACCGCACCGCCAAGCAGGCCTACGTCCGCCAATCGGAACAGATGGAGCAGGCCCTGATCGACCGCATCGAAGCACTGCAGGCCGACCGGAAGTCCAAGGCGACGATGGTGAGCCAGATCCGACAGCAGTTCGAGTCGGCGCGTTTGAATGGTCCCTACTTTCCGCTGCAGCGCTTCGGTCAGTTCTGGATCTCCGCCACGGACGCTGCTGGCGAGCCTGCCTTCCTGATGTATGAGAAGGTCGAGCAGTGGCGGGAGGCACAGCGGGAGCTACCCGCGCGCGGCTTCACCGTGAAGAAGGCGGGCCGCAAGCTCGATGAGGCCCGCAGCCTGGCCGGTGCCAGCGGCGGCTTCATGGCCGACCTGCAGGAGCTGCTGGCCAACGCCGGCATTGACGAGAGCACACGCGACGACGTGTACCAGCTCTACCTGCGCACGTTGCCGGAGCTGTCGGTGCGAAAGCACCAGATCCACCGCAAGGGCACGGCCGGCTACAGCGCAGACGCCCTGCGGTCGTTCTCGTCAAACCTCTTCCACGGTAGCTTCCAGGTCGCGCGGCTTCGCCATGCCCACGAGCTGGACGCCGATTTGAAGGACATGAAGGCAGCCGTTGACCGGTTGACCGAGAGCGATCCGGAGCGCGCGGCCAAGGGGGCGGCGCTCTATAGCGAAATGAACAAGCGGCACGAGTGGGTGATGAACCCCAAGGACTCCAAGACGGTCAGCGGGCTGACTTCGCTGGGCTTCGCCTGGTACCTGGGCACCACGCCGGCGGCCGCGCTGGTCAACCTGTCGCAGACGGCCATCGTTACCTTCCCGGTGCTGGCCGCCCGCTTCGGGGTCGGCAAGGCGTTCTCGGCCCTGTCGTCCGGGATGGGCCTTGCGCTGCGCACCGCGACGGGCGACATCACCGGCAACCTCAATGCGGAAGAACGTGCGGCGTACCACGTCTGGCGCACGTCGGGCGCGATCGACAAGTCCCAGGCACACAACCTGGCTGGCCTGTCGGAAACGGACACCCGCGCCTTTAACCCTGCGGTGCGCAAGGGCATGCAGGTGATCTCCTGGTTGTTCCACAAGGCGGAGGTAGTGAACCGAGAGGCAACCGCGTTGGCGGCCTTCCGCCTTGCGCGCCAAGGTGGCCAGACGTTCAACGAGGCGGTGAAGTACGCCGGTGATGTGGTGACGGAGAGTCACTTCGACTACAGCAACGCCAACCGCGCGCGCTTCATGCAGAGCAACGCAGCCAAGGTGCTGCTGCTGTTCCGGCAGTACAGCCTGACATGACGTGGTTCCTGTGGAGAAACCTGTACCAGTCGATCAAGGGCCAGGCACCGGAGGTCCGCCGCGAGGCGCGCACGAAGCTGGGTGGGGTGCTCGGCATGACTGCCTGTTCGCTGGCCTGATGGGCATGCCGCTGACCTCGGTGATGTTCGGACTGGCTGATGCCGCGGCGTCGGCGTTCGGCGATGACGACGACGAGCCGTTCGATTCGGAGGTGGCGTTCCGCAACTTCCTTGCCGATCTGCTGGGCGCGGATGCGGCCAGAATCTTGGCAAAGGGGCCGGTCGACTACTTCACCTCGGCCAGCATCGGCAGCCGCGTGAGCCTCAACGATCTGTGGTTCCGCGAGCCCAACCGCGAGCTGGAAGGCAAGGAAATGGCCGACTATCTGCTCGAGCAGGCCGGTGGCCCGTTGTTCGGCGGGATGCTGGTCAACACGCTGCGCGGCCTGCACAGGTCCAAGAGGGGCACACCTGGCGCGGCGTCGAGACGATGATGCCCAAGGCGGTCAAGGACGGCATGAAGTCGGTCCGCTACACCACTCAGGGCGTCAACACCCTGCGCGGCGACCTGTGATCGAGGATCTTGGGGTAGGCGGTTCGCTGTTGCAGCTCGCGGGATTCTCGCCTGCGAGCCTCAACGAGCGGTATGAAGGCATCAACGCGGCCAAGAACTACGAAAAGCGCCTGCTTGACCGCCGCTCATCGCTGCTGAATGCCTACGCGATGGCGTGGCGGGCGGGTGACGCCGATACGGTCACGAAGGTGTTGGGCAAGATCCGCTCGTTCAACGAGGCTCAGCCGGAGCTGGCGATCAACACGTCCACCATTCGCGACTCGCTGCAGGCCCGCATGCGTTACAGCTCCCGAGCTGAGGGTGGCGTTGTGCTGAACCCGAAGATCGCTGACAAGGCGCGGGAGGAGGCGCGCTTCGCCGAATAGTCAGCGCCTGGGGCGGAGCATCCTCTCGGCAATGATCGGGAGGGTGCATTGCCTGGGGTCGGCAGGATGCCCGACGTAGCCCGTCGGGCACCCGCCGAAGAAGCCGCGCTTCACGAACTGCGGCACGTCTTTTTCACAGCGATCCACATTCGCCGCCGGCGCGTGCTGGCCGTCGGGGCACACCTTGAAGCACGACTTGCCGACCGGCTTGAAGCCGGCAGCGCACTTCGGCTGCGCGTAGCGCGCATATGGGTTTGGTTCTTCGGCAGCGGCAGCGGTGGCAGCCAGAGCCAGGGCGAGCGCGGCGATGATGCGGAACATGACGATCCTCCTGATGTCAGGAGCGAATGATCGCCGGGCGCGGCCGGCGTGTCGAATCGTTCCGCTACAGCGGCGCTGGCAGCGCCTCAGTGGTCAGCTCCTCGCCAGCCCGCCATTCGCCGGTCTGCCGGTCAACGTGTAGCACCCGCGTGCTGCCGCGCTTGGCCACCAGCACCAGATCGATGGTTCCCTTCCATGACCGGGTTTGGACGGGCTCTATCCCGCGATGGTAGATGGCGATTCGCTCGAATGTATCTGCGACCATCTGGCGAGCCTTGATACGGGCGTCATAGTCGAGCGCACGCACACCCTCCACCAGATCGGCCCAGGCCTGCGCCAGCGCCGGCGGCGGCGTGGCGGCAGCGCTGGCCAGCTCGTGCTCGAGCGCGTCTACCTCGGCCTGCTGGCCGGCCAGCGTCTCTTCCAGCTCGCGGGCGCGGCGCATGAATGCAGCCGGGGCCTGGCCGGCGGCCGCCGAAAGCAGAGCATCGGTCACTTTTTCGATCTTGGCGGTGGTGTCGGCGACGGCCGCGCGGGCCACTGCGAGTTGACCGCTGATGCTGGCCTCCCGATTGCCCCCCTCGTGAAGCCGGGTCAGGTTCATCTGGTCGGCGCAGAAGGTCATGAGCGCGTGCTCGATCGGCACCACACTGCAGCTCCCGGAAACCGCGCAGCCCGAGCCCTGGGAGTTTCCGACGCAGATCATGCGGCGGTGCCCATGCTGCGGTTGCCCATCCGCCCGTCGACTGCGATTCATCAGATTCTGCGCGACCATGGCCGAGCCGCAGTATCCGCAGTAGGTGACGCGCATGCCGGCGATCAGGCTGGGGATCTCGCTGGTGCCCTTGCGGCGGATGCGCTGGCCGGCGACGTGCTGCAGGTCGGCAAACTCCTCCGCCGTCAGCAGGGGCGGGTAGTAGCCCGGCAGCCGGTACTCCTGCCCCTCCACCTCGAGCACCTTCTCGCCCACCAGCGCCCGGTTGCGGACGATCTTGTAGAGCTGGCCGGCGGGGTTGCCCCCGTTGGTGATCTGCAGTCCCTGCTCCTCGAGGGCGCGCATGATGGTGACCGCGCCGTTGCCCTCGCGGAACATGCGGACGGCCAGCCGAACGGCCTCGGCTCGATCCGGCACCAGCTTGAACTCGCCGGGCTTGGTCAGTTCCAGCCAGTGCGGGTCACGCCCGTTCCGGATGACCCCGCGCCAGGTGCCGGCGATCCAGCCCTGGCACTGCCGGTGGATTGCGGCGCGCACGCGCTTGCTCTTGGTATCGGACTCTTCGTGCGCCCGGATCATCACCAGGAGGCTGTAGACGAGATCCATGGGCTGGGCCTTGAGTCCAGCCCTGTTGTACTCACGGCCATCGCTGGCGGTCACCACCGTGATGCCGGCGTTGATGATCTGCGCCAACTGGGCCTGAGCCTGAATGGGCTCGGCGCGGCTGAGGCGGTCCAGGCCCTCCACGATCAGCACCGACCCGGAGGGGATCCGTCCCTCATCTATGGCCGCCAGGAACACCCGAGGGCACCCTTTTTCACGTGGCGCTGGTGGTAGGCGGAAAGGCCCTCGTCCTGCATGGAAAGGGCCGAATCCAGGGTCATTCCGTGCTCGGAGGCCCAGCGGCGAGCGTACTCGAGCTGGCGGTCGGCACTGCTGCCGGCCGCCTGCTTGGGATCACTGAAGCGCAAGTAGCTGTAAACTCTCGCCTTTGTAGCCATAGAGCCAGGTGTCGCAGTGTCGGATCGCAGGAGTATAGGGTTTATTTCTTTAGGGTGCCCTAAAGATCGCTAAAATATACTCCTGCTGCCGGGTCACTTCTTCGCGCCCGGCTTCTGCAGCACCCGCATGTGGCCCTCGCCGATCAGGAAGTTTCGGTAGGCCAGTACCGATGCTTCCCACGCAGCCTTCGCCACCTCCGGACCGGCAGCCAGCACGCGGCCATCCGCGTCCAACACTGCCAACGATGCAGGTCGGCCGTCGGCGCCCACCACCGTGATGCCCTCGAACACCACCGCAGAAATGACTGGTGGACCCTGTTCGTTGTCGCACTTCATGCCGCGTCCCTCATCAAGCTCATCACCAGGGCCTTCGCCGTGCGGTTCGGTACTGCGTTGCCGATCTGCTTGGTGATCTCGGTGGCGGTACCGGCGAAGTCGTAGACCTCGCCCTCGTCATCGAACGACGTGGCGCGGGCAAGTTCGCGCCAGTGCAGCATCCGGTAGTTGATGTCGATCACCACCTCGTCGGCCAGCTCGGCGGCCGGCTGAGCGAGCTGCACATGCCCGCTCGCGGTAACCGTGGGCATCGGGTTATCGACGCTGTGCGTGCGTGGAGTCTGCCCCGGCGCTTCACCGAAATTGGGCACCAGGAAGGGCTGGGCGAGTGCCAGCGACTCCGATGTGGTGATGGTGGCGAGCGGATCGCTCACC
>NZ_JBFLUN010000029.1:0-23244 GCF_050473585.1 Stenotrophomonas sp. NRRL B-14846 | reverse complement strand
ATCCCGTTCGAGGAACTGGGATCGACATGGTGCTGGTGGATGAGGCCCACGAGTTCAAGAAGCCGCCGTTCACTACCAAGATGCGCATGAAGGGCTTGCAGACCCAATCCTCAGCGCAGTCGATTGGACTGAACTTCCTCACGCGCTACGTCCGCACCAACAACAACGGCAACAACGTGCACCTGTTCACGGGCACCCCGGTCACGAACACCATGACCGAGGTGTTCCACCAGATGCGGTACGTGATGGCGGAGGAGATGGAGGCGGCCGGCGTCGACCAATGGGACGGCTGGTTCGGATCGTTTGCGCGCGAAGTGCAGGATGTCGAGCTGAACGCGGCTGCCGAATACGAGGCGGTCACCCGCCTGGCCGCCTTCATCAACGTGCCCGAACTGCGCCGGATGGTCGGGCAGTACATGGACGTGGTGTTCGCCGATGACATGCCGGAAATGCGGCCGCGCCGCACGGCCTCTGGCAAGCGGCTGGGCGACAAGACCTTGACCGAGGCCGAGAGCGCTGAGCTGCTGAACGGCCGCACAGAAGGGGCCAAGGACCGGCCGTACAAGAAGGTGGTTGTTGAGACGGCAGACCTGACGGGCCGCAAAAGGCTGCCTTCGAGCGCATCCAAGGGTATGCCCGCTCCTGGCGGGGCATGACCAGCAAGGCCCGAAAGGAGGCCATGCTCGCCGGCTTGCCCGAGTCGCCCATCATCACCGAAGGGCTGGCGAACAAGGCAAGCCTGGATGTTCGCCTGCTGGACGGCGAGAAGTTGGCCGGCCAAGAGGGCCGCGCGGAGGATGACCCGAACAGCAAGGCCAGCCGCCTCGTGCGTAACGTTGCGGACCTCTACCG
Source organism: Stenotrophomonas sp. NRRL B-14846 (assembly GCF_050473585.1). Classification (NCBI taxonomy): domain Bacteria; kingdom Pseudomonadati; phylum Pseudomonadota; class Gammaproteobacteria; order Lysobacterales; family Lysobacteraceae; genus Stenotrophomonas; species Stenotrophomonas sp. NRRL B-14846. The sequence continues at coordinate 22,392 of NZ_JBFLUN010000029.1, read as the reverse complement.
CAGCCATCCGGAGGCGAATCAGGTCATCTTCACCGAGCTGGGGATCTCGACCACCGCCACCCGCAAGGTGGGCCCGGTGGGAGCGCGCATGGACCAGCGCTACAAGGTGTTCTCCACGATCCAGGACGTGGTGGCTCGTCTGGTCGAGCAGGGCATCCCGCGCGACCAGATTGCCCTGGTGGATGGATCGACCAGCAAGGAAAAGCGCAAGGAAGTTGCCGACCGCATGAACCGGTCGGAAATCCGTGTGGTCATTGGCAGCACCGCATCGCTGGGTGTCGGCGTCAACATGCAGCGCAATCTGCGGGCCATGCACCATCTGGACGCACCGTGGATGCCCGGCGACCTCGAGCAGCGCAACGGGCGCGGTCATCGACAGTGCAACCAGTGGAACACGGTGCTCGAGTACCGCTACCTGACGGACCGACTCGATGGCCGCCGCTGGCAGGTGCTCGCGGTGAAGGATCGCTTCATCAAGGCGTTCCTGCGCTCCAAGGGCGATGAGCGAGTAATCGAGGGAGAGGCGGCAGCGGAGGAGCAGAGCGACATCCTGCAGACCTTTGCGGAGGCGGCTGGCGATCCGCGCATCCTGATCCGGGAAAAGCTCCGCAAGAAGATCGAAGGCCTGCAGTCGAGGGAGCGCCTGCACAGCCGCGGCATCGCTGATTCGCAATCCAAGATTCGCTCGATCAGTAACCGTGCGGACCGCAATGAGGTGGTGCTTTCGAAGATCGAAAAGGCCGGCGCGGTTGACGCCGTGGACACCTTGGTGGCGATGAATGCCGGCAAGGGCTTCTCCATGGACGTTGACGGCAGGGCCATGCCGACCGGAAGGAAGCGAGCGAGGCGATCGGGAAGTGGATCTCGGCCAACATGCGTGTTGGTGATGGCCCGGAGCGAGTGGCCACCTTCGGCGAGTTCCCGGTGAAGGCCATGTGGGACCGCTACGCGGAGGTGCCGCACCTGGTGCTGGATGTGCACGGCGTCGAGATAACGTCGAACCAGCCCACCGTGGCGAGCCTGGAGGCAGCGCTGCGCCGCTACCCGGTCGAAGTGCGGGAGCTGGCCGAAGGCATCGCGAGGATCGCGCGACGGCGGAGCGGTTGCGCAAAGCCACGACGGAGCCCTTCCACATGGGCGACCAGCTCAAGGCGGCCGAGAAGGCGCTTGTGGAGCTTGAGCGCGACATTCAGGCCAATCCGGTTCCACCGCCGGCATGGCTCCGCAGCGGCGCTCCCGTCGAGACCGAGGTGGTTTGGAACGGCAAGACGTTCGAGGTGACCGGCCACCGGTGGACCGCTGACGGCTGGTTCGTGGTTGGCCGCGACGCACGCGGCGAGGTGGCCATTCCGTACGCGGAGGCGACCGACGGCCAGGGCATGCCGCTGTACGAGCCGCGCACCTTCGAATCCCCGGTGCTGGTCGACAAGAAGGCGGCACCGGCTGAGGCCGTGAAGCTGTCACGGCCGGCTGAGGTCGCCCCCCGCGGCATTTCGGCAGCCCAGGCCAAGAAGGCGATCGGCACGGTGACTGCGAAGTGGGGCAGCGAGGCGCCGGCGGTGGTGGTGCTGGAAAGCCATGCCGATCTGCCAGCACGGGCAAAGAGCGATCCCGAGCACGTGAGCGCGGAGGGGTTCTACGACGACTCGACCGGGACCGTCTATCTGGTGGCCAACAATCTGAGCAGCCCGCAGCGCGCTCTGCAGGTGCTGTCGCATGAGGCGGTGGGGCATTTTGGTATCGAAGCCATCACCGGCGACCGCACGTGGGCGGACATTGCGCGGACGATTGACCGCATGCGGGCCGGAGGAAAGCACGCCGCCCTGTTTGCTGAGATCGACCGCCGCTACCGTGGCGCGAATCGGGAAATCGGTATCCGCGAGGCCGTGGCCGTTATGGCCGAAAAGGGCGTTCGCAACAGCGTGATCGATCGAGCCGTCACGGCGGTGCGCAACTTCCTGCGGCAGCTCGGGTTCACGCTGCAGTTGAGCGAAGCGGAGCTGAGGCAGCACCTGGTCGCGGCGTCGCGATATGTCCGAGGCGGAGCGCGTCCGCGCGCGAGCAGTGCAGGTGCTGGCCTGGCCTTCTCCCGCACTGCCGGCGACCTCAACCAGTCCATCCCGGTAGTCGATGTCACGGTGGGCGACATATCGCCGGACCTGCCGCCGAAGGAGGCCCGTCGCGTGGCTCGCGACTACCTGGTGCGCATGCGCGATGCCGGCACGGTGATGCACAACGACGACAAGGGCTGGGACATCGGCCTCACCCGTCGTTCGATCAATGAGCTGGTGAGTTTCCGACCCGAGAAGCTGCTGCTGGTGCCGGCGCTGCCGCAGATCACGAAGGCGGCGGTACTGGGACGGTCACGCCCGAACGCGGACACGTCTGCGGTGAACCCGTCTGGCGATTCGGTGGTGGCCTATCACGACTTCTACGCACCGGTCCGGATCGGCGACGACCTGCGTGTGGCCCGCGTGGTGGTGCAGGAGCAGCGCAACGGGAAGTTCGCCTACGACCTGCAGCAATCGGATGTTCTGGAAAACGTAAGCCCCGCAGAAGCCGTGCGCGAACCCGGTCACATCCAAGGCGCGTCACGGCCCACAACGGGGCTCACGGCGCTGACCCTATCGCAGTTGCGGGATGCGGTCAATTCCGTGGATCGCCCCGGTTGGGTTATGTCAAGACCCGATCAGGTCCGCAGCCCCGAATTCAGGGAGTGGTTCGGTCGGTCGCAGGTGGCCGATGCCAGCGGCGATCCGAAGGTCGTGTACCACGGTACCGGCGAGGAGTTCTGGTCGTTCGATCCGGCAAGGCTGGGCCGTTCTACCGGGCACATGACGGCGCCACTGGGCTTCTTCTTCGATGAGAGCAAGGCGAAGGCGAAGCGGTACGCCGAGAAGGCCGCAGACGGTGTTCCCGCCGATGAGCGCGTGATCGACGCCTACCTGTCGCTGCAGAATCCCAAGCCCATGACCCTCGATCAGTTCCTCGCTGTCGATTCCTTCGAAGAGGCGAAGGCGCTTCGCTCGGCCCTCAAGGCTGAGGGGCATGACGGTATCCACCTTGCTGAAATCGGGCAGTGGATCGCGTTCGAGCCTGGTCAGGTGAAGTCGGCCACGGCCAACACCGGCGCGTTCAATTCGCGTAACGCCGACATGCGCTATTCGAAGCCCGATCCGGAGGCCACTGTTGCGGCCGTGGATGCCGCGTTGGGTGGACCGTCGAGCCGTGTGGCGGACAAGCTGAAAGCGATGTTCAGGGGGCTGAAGCCCGAGAATCTCCGCGAGAACACTCGGCCGGCCTGGCTCGGTGCGCTGACCTTGCGGCATCTGGCCGAGCTGGGCAGCGACTTGCATCTGCAGCAGGTCGCGGCCTACGCGGACCGAGTGCAGCAGATGGCTACCGACCGCAACATCATGCAGGAGGAGGCCGCAGGGATCGCGGATTCCTGGGAGAAGTTCCAGCGCAAGGACCGCGCCGGGGCTGATGCGACCGCGAACCTGATGCACGACACCACGATCGAGGGTGTCGACCCGTCCCAGGACTATGTGCCGTTGCGTACCGGCGCCACCCGCCGCGGTCCCGACGAGATCGTCACCCCTTCCAGCATCGAGCGCCGTAAGGCCTCGGTGGCAGAGGACATGCGCCAGGCGCGATCGTCGGAGGCTGTGGGCCGCCTGGAGGCCGAGCTGCAGGCACTGGATGACTTGCTCGCACAGGAGCAGGCTCGAAAGGCGGTCTACCCCGAGTTGGTCCGGCGCTTCCTGGCGCTGCCGGCCGCCGGCCAGCAGCTCTACCGCACCGCCAAGCAGGCCTACGTCCGCCAATCGGAACAGATGGAGCAGGCCCTGATCGACCGCATCGAAGCACTGCAGGCCGACCGGAAGTCCAAGGCGACGATGGTGAGCCAGATCCGACAGCAGTTCGAGTCGGCGCGTTTGAATGGTCCCTACTTTCCGCTGCAGCGCTTCGGTCAGTTCTGGATCTCCGCCACGGACGCTGCTGGCGAGCCTGCCTTCCTGATGTATGAGAAGGTCGAGCAGTGGCGGGAGGCACAGCGGGAGCTACCCGCGCGCGGCTTCACCGTGAAGAAGGCGGGCCGCAAGCTCGATGAGGCCCGCAGCCTGGCCGGTGCCAGCGGCGGCTTCATGGCCGACCTGCAGGAGCTGCTGGCCAACGCCGGCATTGACGAGAGCACACGCGACGACGTGTACCAGCTCTACCTGCGCACGTTGCCGGAGCTGTCGGTGCGAAAGCACCAGATCCACCGCAAGGGCACGGCCGGCTACAGCGCAGACGCCCTGCGGTCGTTCTCGTCAAACCTCTTCCACGGTAGCTTCCAGGTCGCGCGGCTTCGCCATGCCCACGAGCTGGACGCCGATTTGATGGACATGAAGGCAGCCGTTGACCGGTTGACCGAGAGCGATCCGGAGCGCGCGGCCAAGGGGGCGGCGCTCTATAGCGAAATGAACAAGCGGCACGAGTGGGTGATGAACCCCAAGGACTCCAAGACGGTCAGCGGGCTGACTTCGCTGGGCTTCGCCTGGTACCTGGGCACCACGCCGGCGGCCGCGCTGGTCAACCTGTCGCAGACGGCCATCGTTACCTTCCCGGTGCTGGCCGCCCGCTTCGGGGTCGGCAAGGCGTTCTCGGCCCTGTCGTCCGGGATGGGCCTTGCGCTGCGCACCGCGACGGGCGACATCACCGGCAACCTCAATGCGGAAGAACGTGCGGCGTACCACGTCTGGCGCACGTCGGGCGCGATCGACAAGTCCCAGGCACACAACCTGGCTGGCCTGTCGGAAACGGACACCCGCGCCTTTAACCCTGCGGTGCGCAAGGGCATGCAGGTGATCTCCTGGTTGTTCCACAAGGCGGAGGTAGTGAACCGAGAGGCAACCGCGTTGGCGGCCTTCCGCCTTGCGCGCCAAGGTGGCCAGACGTTCAACGAGGCGGTGAAGTACGCCGGTGATGTGGTGACGGAGAGTCACTTCGACTACAGCAACGCCAACCGCGCGCGCTTCATGCAGAGCAACGCAGCCAAGGTGCTGCTGCTGTTCCGGCAGTACAGCCTGAACATGACGTGGTTCCTGTGGAGAAACCTGTACCAGTCGATCAAGGGCCAGGCACCGGAGGTCCGCCGCGAGGCGCGCACGAAGCTGGGTGGGGTGCTCGGCATGACTGGCCTGTTCGCTGGCCTGATGGGCATGCCGCTGACCTCGGTGATGTTCGGACTGGCTGATGCCGCGGCGTCGGCGTTCGGCGATGACGACGACGAGCCGTTCGATTCGGAGGTGGCGTTCCGCAACTTCCTTGCCGATCTGCTGGGCGCGGATGCGGCCAGAATCTTGGCAAAGGGGCCGGTCGACTACTTCACCTCGGCCAGCATCGGCAGCCGCGTGAGCCTCAACGATCTGTGGTTCCGCGAGCCCAACCGCGAGCTGGAAGGCAAGGAAATGGCCGACTATCTGCTCGAGCAGGCCGGTGGCCCGTTGTTCGGCGGGATGCTGGTCAACACGCTGCGCGGCCTGGCACAGGTCCAAGAGGGGCACACCTGGCGCGGCGTCGAGACGATGATGCCCAAGGCGGTCAAGGACGGCATGAAGTCGGTCCGCTACACCACTCAGGGCGTCAACACCCTGCGCGGCGACCCTGTGATCGAGGATCTTGGGGTAGGCGGTTCGCTGTTGCAGCTCGCGGGATTCTCGCCTGCGAGCCTCAACGAGCGGTATGAAGGCATCAACGCGGCCAAGAACTACGAAAAGCGCCTGCTTGACCGCCGCTCATCGCTGCTGAATGCCTACGCGATGGCGTGGCGGGCGGGTGACGCCGATACGGTCACGAAGGTGTTGGGCAAGATCCGCTCGTTCAACGAGGCTCAGCCGGAGCTGGCGATCAACACGTCCACCATTCGCGACTCGCTGCAGGCCCGCATGCGTTACAGCTCCCGAGCTGAGGGTGGCGTTGTGCTGAACCCGAAGATCGCTGACAAGGCGCGGGAGGAGGCGCGCTTCGCCGAATAGTCAGCGCCTGGGGCGGAGCATCCTCTCGGCAATGATCGGGAGGGTGCATTGCCTGGGGTCGGCAGGATGCCCGACGTAGCCCGTCGGGCACCCGCCGAAGAAGCCGCGCTTCACGAACTGCGGCACGTCTTTTTCACAGCGATCCACATTCGCCGCCGGCGCGTGCTGGCCGTCGGGGCACACCTTGAAGCACGACTTGCCGACCGGCTTGAAGCCGGCAGCGCACTTCGGCTGCGCGTAGCGCGCATATGGGTTTGGTTCTTCGGCAGCGGCAGCGGTGGCAGCCAGAGCCAGGGCGAGCGCGGCGATGATGCGGAACATGACGATCCTCCTGATGTCAGGAGCGAATGATCGCCGGGCGCGGCCGGCGTGTCGAATCGTTCCGCTACAGCGGCGCTGGCAGCGCCTCAGTGGTCAGCTCCTCGCCAGCCCGCCATTCGCCGGTCTGCCGGTCAACGTGTAGCACCCGCGTGCTGCCGCGCTTGGCCACCAGCACCAGATCGATGGTTCCCTTCCATGACCGGGTTTGGACGGGCTCTATCCCGCGATGGTAGATGGCGATTCGCTCGAATGTATCTGCGACCATCTGGCGAGCCTTGATACGGGCGTCATAGTCGAGCGCACGCACACCCTCCACCAGATCGGCCCAGGCCTGCGCCAGCGCCGGCGGCGGCGTGGCGGCAGCGCTGGCCAGCTCGTGCTCGAGCGCGTCTACCTCGGCCTGCTGGCCGGCCAGCGTCTCTTCCAGCTCGCGGGCGCGGCGCATGAATGCAGCCGGGGCCTGGCCGGCGGCCGCCGAAAGCAGAGCATCGGTCACTTTTTCGATCTTGGCGGTGGTGTCGGCGACGGCCGCGCGGGCCACTGCGAGTTGACCGCTGATGCTGGCCTCCCGATTGCCCCCCTCGTGAAGCCGGGTCAGGTTCATCTGGTCGGCGCAGAAGGTCATGAGCGCGTGCTCGATCGGCACCACACTGCAGCTCCCGGAAACCGCGCAGCCCGAGCCCTGGGAGTTTCCGACGCAGATCATGCGGCGGTGCCCATGCTGCGGTTGCCCATCCGCCCGTCGACTGCGATTCATCAGATTCTGCGCGACCATGGCCGAGCCGCAGTATCCGCAGTAGGTGACGCGCATGCCGGCGATCAGGCTGGGGATCTCGCTGGTGCCCTTGCGGCGGATGCGCTGGCCGGCGACGTGCTGCAGGTCGGCAAACTCCTCCGCCGTCAGCAGGGGCGGGTAGTAGCCCGGCAGCCGGTACTCCTGCCCCTCCACCTCGAGCACCTTCTCGCCCACCAGCGCCCGGTTGCGGACGATCTTGTAGAGCTGGCCGGCGGGGTTGCCCCCGTTGGTGATCTGCAGTCCCTGCTCCTCGAGGGCGCGCATGATGGTGACCGCGCCGTTGCCCTCGCGGAACATGCGGACGGCCAGCCGAACGGCCTCGGCTCGATCCGGCACCAGCTTGAACTCGCCGGGCTTGGTCAGTTCCAGCCAGTGCGGGTCACGCCCGTTCCGGATGACCCCGCGCCAGGTGCCGGCGATCCAGCCCTGGCACTGCCGGTGGATTGCGGCGCGCACGCGCTTGCTCTTGGTATCGGACTCTTCGTGCGCCCGGATCATCACCAGGAGGCTGTAGACGAGATCCATGGGCTGGGCCTTGAGTCCAGCCCTGTTGTACTCACGGCCATCGCTGGCGGTCACCACCGTGATGCCGGCGTTGATGATCTGCGCCAACTGGGCCTGAGCCTGAATGGGCTCGGCGCGGCTGAGGCGGTCCAGGCCCTCCACGATCAGCACCGACCCGGAGGGGATCCGTCCCTCATCTATGGCCGCCAGGAACACCCCGAGGGCACCCTTTTTCACGTGGCGCTGGTGGTAGGCGGAAAGGCCCTCGTCCTGCATGGAAAGGGCCGAATCCAGGGTCATTCCGTGCTCGGAGGCCCAGCGGCGAGCGTACTCGAGCTGGCGGTCGGCACTGCTGCCGGCCGCCTGCTTGGGATCACTGAAGCGCAAGTAGCTGTAAACTCTCGCCTTTGTAGCCATAGAGCCAGGTGTCGCAGTGTCGGATCGCAGGAGTATAGGGTTTATTTCTTTAGGGTGCCCTAAAGATCGCTAAAATATACTCCTGCTGCCGGGTCACTTCTTCGCGCCCGGCTTCTGCAGCACCCGCATGTGGCCCTCGCCGATCAGGAAGTTTCGGTAGGCCAGTACCGATGCTTCCCACGCAGCCTTCGCCACCTCCGGACCGGCAGCCAGCACGCGGCCATCCGCGTCCAACACTGCCAACGATGCAGGTCGGCCGTCGGCGCCCACCACCGTGATGCCCTCGAACACCACCGCAGAAATGACTGGTGGACCCTGTTCGTTGTCGCACTTCATGCCGCGTCCCTCATCAAGCTCATCACCAGGGCCTTCGCCGTGCGGTTCGGTACTGCGTTGCCGATCTGCTTGGTGATCTCGGTGGCGGTACCGGCGAAGTCGTAGACCTCGCCCTCGTCATCGAACGACGTGGCGCGGGCAAGTTCGCGCCAGTGCAGCATCCGGTAGTTGATGTCGATCACCACCTCGTCGGCCAGCTCGGCGGCCGGCTGAGCGAGCTGCACATGCCCGCTCGCGGTAACCGTGGGCATCGGGTTATCGACGCTGTGCGTGCGTGGAGTCTGCCCCGGCGCTTCACCGAAATTGGGCACCAGGAAGGGCTGGGCGAGTGCCAGCGACTCCGATGTGGTGATGGTGGCGAGCGGATCGCTCACCGGACGCATGTCGCGGACCCGGCCAGCACCGACGTTCCCGCGCATCACAATAGGCTCTGCGAGCGCGACCTCGTTGGATCCCGTCAGGGCCGGTACCGGATCACTGGCATCCAGAATTCGACTTGCAGGATCGCGGCCGTCGCTGTCGCCATGGCCGGCGCGCATCAGCACAGGCTCGGCCAGGCCGAACCGTGCCTTGGTCGTTACCGCCGGCACGGGCTCCGCGATCGAGGACGCGGTGAGCCCTGATCCGCCGCCGTAGTACGGCGCCACCAGCGGCATAGCCACCGCCTGGTCGCCGCCCTTGGCGGTGGTCACCGTGCGTATCGGCTCGGCCACCGAGCGGGGCACGCCCGCGCTGCTGGTGTTCGAAGTCGGGACGATGATGGGTTCCACCAATTGCGGCCGCGCACAACCGGGGCGCTGGCTGCCCGCGCCGCCGGTTGTGATGGTCGGCAAGGGCTGGTCCAGGTCGCGGGCTACGCCGCCGCTGCTGGTCGCCAGCACCAGCCCCACATGGGTGCCGCCGGCCGTGAGGGTCGGCACGGGCTCGTCCGTGGACCGAGAAGCGGACTGCAGGTGTTGCTCGCTGGTGCCGCGCAGGTTCAGCAGCATCGAGTCGGCGTGGACCAAGCCCAGCTCGACGGCCTCTTGCCGAGTGAACACCAGACGCGGTTGCCTGCCGTCGAGGAGCGCCTGCACGGCGTCGACGTAGGGCTGGGGCCAGTTGTACTTCACGGAGCCCGCGAGGATGCGGCGAAGGGTATTCGGCTTCAGCGCCTTCTTCCGGTGGAAGATGCTCTTGCCGGTCATGGTCCAGTCGATAACCTCACGTGCACCACGCCACCGCTGGCGGGTGCCGAACAGGTCGGTACCGCCCACGCGGTCGTGAGTGAACTCGGGCCACGTCAGGCGCTTCCCGTCGCTCCGACCGATCAGGAAGAAGCGACGGCGGGTGGTCGGGTCGCCATAGTCGGCGCAGCAGACCACCTTCCAGTCGACCTTGAAGCCCACCGCTTCCAGCGCCGCTACCCAGGCGCGGAAGTATTCGCCCTTGCGGCTCGGGATGGGCCGGCCGGTAACCAGGCTGCACGGGCCCCAGTCCATGAACTCCGGCACGTTCTCCACCAGGATGCGCGCGACACGCAGCTCGGTGCACCAGCGGACCACGTGCCACGGATCCATGCGCTGCTGATCGTGCACAGGACGGCCGCCGCGGGCCCTGCTATGGAACACGCATGAGGGCGCGGCGATGAGCAGGTCGAGGCGCCCCTCGGGCACCAGCGAGAGCGGCAGGGCGGATTCCAGATCAGCGCAGTGGATGCGGTCAGCGTCTTCCCGATGGTTACGGCGGTTGGTCTCGATGGCGACCGGCCAGTGATTCACGCCGATCAGCTTCACCGGCCGATTGAGCTGTCGCATGGCGCGCTTGGCACCATTCGACAGGCCACCGGCTCCGCAGAACAGGTCGCCGATGAGGGCCGGACGGATTCGTGTCTTGGTCCGCGTAACGCGGATGTCGGGTGAGCGGGAGCCGTCAGCCATTGGCAGGTTCCTTCATGAAGCAGATCCAGTGCGTGCCGGCGCGCTTGCCGGATGGATGGCCGAAAAGAGGAATTGCATCGGTCAGGGCCAGCACGTCCCGCGTGGCCACCTGGACTTCGGACCATTTGAAGATCAGAACGCCCTCGGGGCGAAGCACGCGGAAGCACTCCGCAAAGCCCGCACGCAGGTCCGCACGCCAGTCCTTGCTGAGCCGGCCGTACTTGGCTGCCAGCCAACTGTCTCTGCCAGCGCGCACCAGGTGCGGCGGATCGAACACCACCAGCGGGAACGAGCCGTCGGCGAAGGGCAAAGCACGGAAGTCCAGCATGCAGTCCGGGTGAATGGACAGCACGCGGGTGCCATCGGCGCGGTGGGTGCGGTCGATCACCGTGATGGTTTCGTGCCGCAGGTCGCCGAACAGGACACGCTGGTCGCTGGGGTCGAACCACATCATTCGGCTGCCACAGCATGGGTCCAGCACCAGAGGCGCGTTGTCAGCCATCGCTCTGCTCCTCGTGGCCAGGGCAACCGCCGCCGGCGTAGTCGAAGCCCTCGCAGGCGGGGCCGAGCGGAATGACCTTGTGGCCCGCCTCGAGGTGATCCAGCAGCACGTCCTTTGCTTCATCGGCGTTGAGCTTCCTGCCGGTGCTGGATTCGGTGAACATCGCGGCCAGCTCGCGCCGTGTCATGTTCTTCAGCGCGCCGCGCACGTCCAGATGGATGTGTCCGTAGAAGTTACCCATGGCTGCCGCCCCCTGGGACACCGCGCCAAATGTAATCGCCTTTGTCCTCGACCATCTTCGGCTCGCTCTCTTTGCAGTGGCATTCGATGCCGACCAGATGCTCAGCGACGGGACGCCACCAGTTACGGACGATGCCGTTGGGCACATGGTTGTCTTCTTCCGCCCCATCCATGTCGAAATCAGCGATCACTTGGCGCGCGTCAGCAGCGCTGCAGCGCTTCCCGTCGCGGCTGATGCTGATGTGATACTCGGGGCCCTTGGAAATGTCGCCCGGATCGGAAGCCACTTCGACGGCAGAGAACACCGTCAAGCCTCGCGCCGGATGGCGGAACGCCAGCGCGTCATATCCGAGGGACACCCAGGCCGGGGGATTGGGCTGCTGGATCCAACCAGCTCCGGCCTTCGGCCGTTTCGGTGCGATGAGCTGAATCACAGCGTCACCGCCTTGGGGGCAAGCAGGGTGCGGAACTCTGTGATCACTTCGGTGGCGATGCGCTCCACGTAGGTGCGCTCATGCTTCTTCACGTGCTCATGTCGCCCGCTCAGCATGTTGCCGGCCACGTAGTCGGCATCGCACGCGGCAACGAACTGCATCACCGTGCGGTCGCCCATAGCGCCCCAGAACCCGCACCATGCCTGCCCGTAGCAGGTCACCACGATTCGGCCACGCCCCAGCTCGTAGTCCTGCACGAAAACGTTGATAGGATCGAGCCCATTGCGACGTGGGATCTCGACCAGGCGGATGCCGTGCGGCATCTGCCCCAGGTCCACGGGCTGCGCAGCCGCATCGGCACGCGCCGCCTTCCAGAACGGCTCAGCCCAGTGACCGGCCGGCGGCGGCGTGTGGCCCTGCGCGCCGACCATCAACGTGCCGGTGATCACGTCGCACACGCGGGCGCGGATACCTGCCGGGTCGGCATCGAGCGAGTAGGGCAGGTCCAAGGCCTGCGCAGGCACGGATGCATCGGCGCTGCCCGGCAGCGGGGTGTCGAAGTGCAGCGCGTTCTTGGCTTCCTGCTTCGCCCTGATCTTCGCCATCACATCGGGCTGGTTGATGCGAGCCAGCTCGGCGTCGCCAGCAGTGTGCATGTTGAGGCCCGCCACCCAGCAGTAGCCGGCCAGGGTGACCATGACTCCGCCGACCTCCTGCGCCGGATCGCCGTCCGGGCGACCGAACACGTAGTCAACCAGGGTGGGCACGCGCGCCTTGTCGTAGCCGTGAGCCTGCAGCAGTTCCAGCACTTCTTCCAGCAGGCGGTCGCCGCGCTCGGTCATGTTGCTGTAGAGCGACGGCAGGAAGCACTGGCCCATCCACTCGGCAACGTCAGCCTGGAAGCTGCTCCCCACCGGCTGGCGGGAGGCGAGTGCAGCCTGCAACGTCTGCAGCTCTTGCGGTGCGACGACGACCCCGGTAGCAAGGGCCGATCCGCCGCTCGCCGTGTCTCGGAACCAACGCGCTTGCGGACGGGCAAGCAACGTATCGATGAGGTTGGCAGCGTTCATCGTGCTGCCTCCTTCTTGGCTCGGATCTCGGTGCGATCGATCTCGATTTCTGCCGGTGCGTCGAACGCCAGGCGGACCTGGCCGTTCCTGATTTCGGCAACAACAATGCGGATGTTCTCGCCGATGACGATGGACTCGCCGGCGCGGCGCGTGAGGATGAGCATGTGGGTTCTCCAAATTCCATGGAGCCGGCCGCCGGCGCGGCCGGCGTATCAGACGTAGCGGGTCAGGCGGAATGCCTGCTCGAGGGCGTCGAACAGCGCGCCGACCTCACCGACCTGCAGCACGAACCGGGCATCGATCTCGGCCCGCCGGCTGTCCACGTCAGTGACATCGAGCTGATCTACAGCCCCCTCGAGGAAGCGCAGCTTGCGAACGGTCAGATCCTCACCGAGGAGGAACGACAACCGATCCCTGAACACGAGCCCCAGTTTCGTGACCTGCTTTCCGGCGTCCAGGTGCTTGTCGATCTCGTCGCAGCGCAGCTCCTGGTTGTTGCACTTCACCACTGCGCCGCCCTGTACGGGATCACGCAGCTCCGCTTCCTCGCCGAGGCTGATCCCTTCGGGCAACGGCTCGCCGGCGATCCAGCCCGTCAGAACGGCACGGGGGGACACCTCCGCGTTGACCGGCATGGCAGGGAAGGATCCGAGTGCGCCCCGGATGGCGGACATCATGTTTTCGCCGGTCTTGCGGCTGGACGTGTCGACAAACACCACGCCGCGCGCGTGGTCGAGGTACATGTCGTTCCGCCGATAGGTCACGAATGCTTTGGGCAGCAGCTCGTGTAGTAGATCGTCCTTGATACGCTTCCGCTCGCGGCCACCTGGTCGGCGCCCCTCGCTTTCCTCAATTTCGGCCAGCTTGCGCTCCAGCATCTGATGGACGACGACGGCCGGAAGGATCTTCTCTTCTTCGCCGATGGTCAGCCACAGCGCCCCAGCGACCTCGTGGGAAAGCGGCTCGCCATCACCGCGGCCGAAAGGCGACACGAAGCCGGCGGAGTTGTATTCCAGCGGTCCGACCGGCTTGAGGGCGGATGCCTCGAGGCCATCCTGCAGCTCGAACATCGTGATCTGCGGCGCGCGGAACATGGTCAAATTGCGAAAGAACATGTGATTCCCCTTCTCGCCGCGTCAGGCGTTTTCGTGGTCGGCCATGGCCCAGTGGATTTCACGGCACGCCACCATGTCGGCGTGGGCTGTGTGAGCGCCGTCGAACTCGCGCCCCAGGAAATGCCTGTGCGCGTCGATCAGCTTCGGATTCTTGGTCATGCCCATCAGCGCCTTGGCCGCCTTGGCGGTGCACTGCGCGGTGCCTGCCTTCCATTCGTCCGCGACTTCTGCGGTCGCATAGCGCTTCAACGCGATTCGGAGGATCCGGGCATCGAAAGATTCGACATGGCCAATGCGGACATCCGACAACCGCCACATGTCGAGCACCAGCTCGGTCACAAGGCTTTCGTCAAGGCCACAATTGCTCGGCCTGCTCCGTTGGTGATCCCGTGAATGCGAGTTACTTCCTCGGGGATGGTCCAGCCGTCGGGCTTTACGAGCACATCGATGGACGAGATCACTTTACGGGTGGTCGCATCCACCAGCGATGCGGCGACCTGCACCAGGTGCGGCTGGTGGGGGGCGTCGGACGGTTCGCTGAAAGCTGGGAGGCCGGTGGTTTCAGTGTCGTAGAAGAAAATCAGGGACATCGTTGATCTCCAATCAGGCGCGGAAGCGCCAAAGGGGTTTGAGGGAACAGTTGGATGAGGCCGCCGGGGCTGCGCCGGCCTTCTCGATGCGCTTCTTGATCGATGCGCGTTTAGTCACGGCGCCCCAGCTCCGTGCGTCTGGTGGCGGCGGCAGCCCATTTGCTTCTGCCCAGCGCCTCGCCTCCTCGATGAGGAAAGGCTCGGCGTGCCTGGCGGGCGAACGCGACCAGCAATCCAGTGCCTGTCCCGCTCCACTCGCTTTCAACCCGGTTGCGTGGTTGACCGCGCGTTCCATTCCGAGCTGTGCGCGTTCGAGCGCAGGCGTGAAATCAATCGCGAGCTGTCGGCACGCTGGTTCGTGGTTTCGCATGTGATACCTCGTGTGCACAGGAAGGGGCTATGCGGCGGCGCCGAGCCAGACAACATCCACGCCTTCGCCCAGGTCGGGGCGTTCTTCAAGGTGCCTGCGACGATCACCGTGTCGACATGGCCTTCGCCACCAGGTGATCCATCCAATCCAGTGCATCCCCGCGCGCCAGTGGTGAAAGCACGTCGAAGCGGTCGAGCATCAGGATGCGGGCACCGGCAAGCTCTGCGATGGCGGCCGCGAACATGGCGTCAGCTCGCCACTGCTCAGATTCGGAAACCCAGCGCGTAGGGACGGCCGCCGTAGGTCAGGGTGATGTCGCGGGTGACGGCTGCGGGTCGCCAGCCGGCGACGGAAGCGGCCGCGGCAAGAGTGGCGTTCACCGGGTCCAGCGCTCGGGCCAGCAGGATCGAGGGAATGCCCTCGGGTGCCAGGTTCTCCTCGGCCAGCTTCCATGCGGCCGCATCATGGTGATGGCGCGCGCGGCCTGTTCAGTGCGGTGCTTCGCACGTTCGTGCTGTGCCCGAGCATCGAGGAGGGCGCGGTGTGCGCGGTCGTGCTGCTGCAGCAACTCATTCACATCAGCCAGCAGATCCGGTGCGCGCAGCCCTCGTCGGTGGGAGCTTCCGGGAAGGTTGGCCAGCGTGGACGCGGCGGCCTGTGCGCAGGCGAGTGCCCGGCGAGCAACCTGCAGTTGCGTGTTGGCGTCATGGGCCCGCACCTTGGCGGGCGGCGAGGTCGTTGCGCACCTTCTGCACGTCGGTGCCGTCGGATTCGGTGGCGGCGACGAGGCGCTGCCCATCGATCCGGATCGACTTTCCCGCAGCATGGGCATGGGAACGCCGCCACTGGCACCGGGCTGCAGTTGCACCTGCAGCTTTGCGACCGCTGCCAGCCGTGTCGTCGTAACAACCTGCTGGGCCATGGCGAGGGTCGCCCTCTGCTTTACCCTGACCGTCGGACTGCGCCTGCAACTCTGCCAGCTTGTCCGGTGGCAGCATGGCTTCAACCTTGGCAATCGCCGCGTGCAGCGGAGCCACGCGCGCCCGGAGATCAGCGATGGCAGCGGCGTGCTCGTCAATGGCGGCCTGGTCGGGCTCCTCGACCTCAACCGTTGCGGCCCAGCCCTCCGCCTTGGTGGAAACCGTAGTTCTCACCGCTCACCGCGCGCCAAGCGCCGCGCGCTTCAGTGGCCTTGTCTCGAGCGTGGGCCGCCGCCGCCTCGAACCCGGCGCGCAGACGTGGCAACAGGTCTTGAATGATTGTCAGCGCGAATGCCCTGGGCCTTCATCTGCTCGGAGACAGCCTCGCCATTCGCCTTTACACCGGCGATGGCAAAGAGCAACTTCCGGCGATCCTTGTCATCCAGCCGTGCGAACTGTGATGCCTCGAGGCAGAGGTCGAGGTGCGGGCTTTCCGGAGCATCACCCGTAAGCTTTGCCGTGGACACGGTGCGGCGCAGCGGGTTTCCGTCGACCTCCACCTGGACATAGCCTTTGCTGGCACCCTCGGTCAGCAGCAGGTTGCGGTCCGCAACTCTGGTGACTGCCTCGGGGCATTGCGCCGGTCAAGCGAAGCGGACCGGCCTGCAGCAAGCTGGACTTGCCGTCGCCATTCCCGCCAGCGACGAACAAGACAGGCTCAGTAAGGGCGTGCTGAAAGTGGGGAAGGCCAAGGAAGTTGGATACGGTAATTCCGGTGATACGCATAATTGCTCCTGCATTCTGTAGGTTGATATTGTGAAACCTTGTGGCGCAGTTACTCAATGATTCGGCGTCCGCTGCGCGCTTTCGGCTGTGCGTCTTTGGTTGGCGCCGTGTCGGTCGGAGGCGCCGAAGGCTCGTCTTCGGCGGGCGATCTTGGCTCCGCAAGATCAATGTGCGCGGCAGCGCTGCGTGCACGATCCGCAAGTTCATCCAGCAGGCCGGGCATGCCCCGGTCGTGGTCGTGTTCGATGACAGGAGAAGGCGACTCGCGTGCGTAACCCGGAGCATTCTCGAGATAATCCAGCTCCTCGACCGTGTGCAGACCGAGCGTTACGTCGCTGGCGTTCGTGCGGGACCAGAAGGAAGCCGCGCGATACTGGAACATCTGGTCGCGAGAGCGTGTTCCACTTCGACTTCTGGCTGCCGTTATCGCGGTCCCAGCCTTCGCCGATGACCATCGCCCAGTCCACCCACGTGCCCTGCAGGACATCGCCCGTTTCGATCTCGGTCGCGTAGGCGCGGCAGCCGTAGTCGCCAGTAGGCTGCCCGGTGCCATCGTCGGGGGAGCCGCGCCACTCGAACTTCGATTCGACTGAACAGTAGGGCACGCGTTGATGAGGCCGATCAGGAATGCGCCGCGCAGTCCTGGCCGGCCCTTCACCACGTCCATGTTCTGCATCAGCATCACCGGCGACACGCGCAGACGTGCGGCGTAGTCGATGGCGATCAGGCAGTTGGAGGGATTGCCTTGGTACGGGGCCGGGATCACCGTGGAATCCGACAACATGCTTGCCATCTTCACGGCCAAGTTGAAGGCGTTGCCGTGGCTGAAAACGGTGTGCACACCTTCGAAGCTGGTGGCGTCCATGGCCAAACCACGTTCGATGCTGGCGGCTTCTCGGGCCGGGGAAAGCGCAGTGGATTGTGTGGAATCGGGTCATGCTACCTCGTCGGTGCCGTAGTAGGCGTAGCTGGGGAGGGAAATCTGTCGGAAGCTGGTGGCATAGCCCGGCCAGCGGTCGGTACGCAGACACTCGGCCTGGATGCGCATACGCCGCCTACGCAACCCCATGCCGCGCTGCTCGGCCATGGGATCCAGGTAGTAGGGCTGGCACACATACGGCGGAGTGTCTTCGCAGGCCAGGAAGATGAAATGCTTCACTGGGGTGCCGCATGCGGCACCTCCCGCGCAGTAGTGAGCGGCCTGTTGGTCGTACTGGTAGTTGGCGATGGAGCGTGCAAAGGCCTCCTCGCTGGCGTCACGGGTCTTCTTGAGTCGAGCATGAACAGGCCTGGCTCGTAGTTGTCGATACGTGCTTGCACGCGAGGCCGGTTTCATCGTCCTGCCATCGCAATGTCGCCCTCGCGAATCCCACCAACCAGCAGGCCCGCCACTTCATCCGAGTGCGAACGGATGCTCTCGGCCATGCGCTGGCAGCGGTCGTAGTCATCAACGCTGACCAACGTGCGACCCTTCGTGGCCGGCGAGAAACATCGCCCACCAGTCGAGCGCAGCGCGGCTTTCGCGACCCTGGCGATTTCGCGTTGAGTTGCCGCGAAGTGGGGCGGGCGGGTGCACCTGCAGGGATCACCGCATAGGTGCGACTGAACACGTCAGGTTCGAGCGTCGCGCAATGGAACGCTCTACCGAACCGCGAAGTCCTTGGTGTCGCCATCGGACTGAGGGTTTTCCACCCAGTACCGGAAGTGGGCGGGGGAGCGCCCGATATGGCACAGGGCCGGTGTGGTTGGCCACGTCCAGGCTGCGTGCGTAATACGTGCTTGGCGCTCGTCAGGAATGAGACGAGCGCCGTCGATTGGTGGCGTCATGGTTCGCAAGGTTCAACATGTGACACCTGCGACAAATACAGCTTTCCGCCGAGGCGTCAACCCCCCGGCTCGATTTTTCTAAATCAGATCCGGCGCGCCAGTGCCGAGGCGAGCTGGCGAGGGTCTTGTCGGATACGTCCGGGGTGTCCATCAACACGTCGTACAGGCCGGCCACACACTGGGCCAGGTCCGCGTGCTTGCCGTTGTCCGGCAGCGCGGCGGCGAGCGCGCGCTCGAGCGCATGCGTATCAAGTCGAACGGTGGAGGCCGCCTTTGCCTTCTGCGGTCCCGCGTCCGCTGGAAATCCACTGGGCAGAGAAGCCAGTTACCGCCTCGATGGCGAACAGGTTGTCGTTGGTGGGGTTCTTCACGCCCGTCGCGTTCCCACTGGCTGACCAGCGACTTCGTAACGCTGGACCCGCCTGCCTTGTTCACTGCCATGCCCAGTTGCTCCTGGGACAGGTTGGCGCTGATACGGCGAAGCGTATGCGTTCCCCTTGGGTGCGGGGATTCGACGGCGCAGCGGTGCGCAGGGGTCGGCTCGTGGTCATAGGTAGCAACGATACGCCGGGCAAGGTGTGACATGTTGAC
This sequence comes from Stenotrophomonas sp. NRRL B-14846, assembly GCF_050473585.1. NCBI lineage: Bacteria > Pseudomonadati > Pseudomonadota > Gammaproteobacteria > Lysobacterales > Lysobacteraceae > Stenotrophomonas > Stenotrophomonas sp. NRRL B-14846. The sequence continues at coordinate 3,631 of NZ_JBFLUN010000029.1, read as the reverse complement.
CACCTAGCGACAAGCGTGCTTTCCTTTCCGGCATGTCAACGATCCTTCGCACCTCAAATGTGCTCGCTTACTTCGGCGGCAATCGCGGCGAAGTCGCGCGCGCCTTCTCTCCACCCTTGACCCGCCAGGCCATCCGGCAATGGGGCGAGTTCGTGCCCGAGTTGCGGGCGCGGCAGCTCCTCGAAAAGCACCCGGACCTGCAGGCAGCAGTGCTGGACCCAGATACGGGCGGACCCGCATGGAAGCGATGCAGGACCGCCTCGGAACCCCGGTTGCGGGGAAGTGAACGCAGTGAGCAACGCATTGTTGATCCGCCGCCGAGTCCGCGACGTGTCCCAGCGTGCCGTGGCGCGCCAACTCGGGTGTTCGGCCGCCACGGTCGGCCGAATGCTGCAGGGTATCGACCAGTTCGCCGCGCTGCTGGCTGCCCTGAACATCCACGCAGTTGTGCGGGCGGAATGACATGGCTGGCGACTGGATCAAGGTACGCACCGGGCTTGGAAGGCACCCCAAGGTTGTCCGCATGGCGTCCGCATTGAAAAACGGACAGATTGCGGGTCGTTGGCGGACTGCATGCGGTGTGGTGCCTGTTTGACGAGCACACCACCGATGGCGTGCTTGAGGGCTACACGTTGGAGCTGGTGGACGAGCTGATCGGCCTACCCCGGCATGGCTGGTGCCATGTTGGATGTCCGTTGGCTGGACGACAGCAAGCCGGGATGCCTTGTGCTGCCTGAGTTCGACACGCACAACGGCGCATCGGCCCGGCGTCGGGCGCAGGACGCGGACCGGAAGCGCCGCGGGAGCGGAGGGAGTCCGCAGGCGGTGCGGACGGGAAGCGGACCAGAGGAGAAAGAGGAGAGGAGATTCTTCTACTCCAGATGGTAATCAGCTACCCACTTGGGGGGCTGGACGATCCACCGCCACCACCGCCACGCGAGGGCTACTTCGAGGGGCATGCGGAAGACCAGGCGCCCGTTCTGAGCCCTGCGGCGCCGATGGCCATCGCGCTCAACCGGCTTGGCTTCCGATGCACCAGCTACACGCCCGACCTGATTGCAGCGGCTGCCGAAGGTGTCACGGTCGAGCACGTTCTGGAAATCGCCGGGTGGGCTGAGTGTCGCGGGAAGCCCGCGACCTACGTAGTCGCTATCGCACGGCGTGAGAACGCCGAACGCCAGAATCCACCTCCACAGGGAGTGAGCCATGCAACGAATCGGAGAGGTAGTGCCGTCGAACGGATCGAGGCGGCAGTTCGCGCGGGACGCGAGGGAGATCAGCAGCGAGGCTGGGGCGCAGACGGCTACATCGAGGGCCGCGCCGACCGTATCGAATGACATCGTTGACTACCTGTGGCTCCGGATGGGCGGCCTGTACGGCGCAACCTGGGAGCGCGATTACGGCGCCAATCCTCGGTCATCGGCCGGGCGTGAGTGGGGGCTGACTCTCGCCGGTATGTCGCACGGCAGCAGATCGATTCCGGCTTGGAGGCCTGCCGAGTTGAAGGAAGTGACTTCCCGCCGTCCGCTCCGCGATTCCGCGCGATGTGTCTGGGCGTGCCCAGCCTGGGGCGGGTGAAGTTCGAGCTGTCGAAGCATTTCAAATTCCGCTCCGCGTTCACTCGCGCGGTTTGGCGGTACCTGGATGTCTATGCCTACCGCGCTGCATCGGCACGTGTGATGCCGAGCGGATGCTGCGTGACGCATACGACGTGGCGAAGGAAGCGGTAATGCGGGGCGAACCCCCTGCCGCACGTGGTGGGCGAATTGGAAGCGCCGAAAGGCCGGCCGCACAAGCCGGCAACCAGAGAGCAGATGCGCAAGCACCTTGCTGACAATCAGCGCCACGCTTGGCCTGTCGCCGAGCGAAGCTGAAAGCATGGGCAAAGATGGATTATTGCGTGCCGGCGATTCGCGTGGTGATTCCGACTGAGCACTGCTCGGTCGGTGCTGCTGCGCACGGCAAATTCCAAGGAACCAACAGACAGGGGTAGTACCGTATGAACAACGCAATTGAGCACCCACCATCGTTCAAGCTCGGCAATATCTGGCTGGTCGCGGCCAACCTCGCCCGCACACGCTGCGGATCTTGGCGGCGGAGCGCCCATGGTGGTGACGATTGACGCGGATGGAATGTTGGAGGCCGTGGGCCCGGACCACCCTGACTACAGCCAGCTCCTGACAGCGCCTGGCTTCGTGTGCACGGTCAGCGCGGCATCGAGCAATGAGCGCATCGCGGGGCGTATTCGCGCAGCCGCTACCGCGTTGGAGATCAGCAGTTGATCGGTGGAAACACGATGCGAGGAGGCGCGGGCACTCGCCCGCGTCACCCGGAAGATGCGCATCAGAAAGCGTTGTTCGATTGGGTGGCGGCAGCGAGCGCGCAGCTACCTGACCTGCAGTACCTGATGCACGTTCCGAACGGCGGACGGCGAGGGAAGCTCGAGGCGGCCAGGTTGAAAGCACAAGGCGTTCGCGCCGGCTACCCCGATCTGGTTCTCGATGTGGCGCGGGGCGAATATCACGGTTTGCGCATCGAGTTGAAGGCGACGCGAATGGACCTGGGGAGAAAGCCCGAGGTTTCAACAGCGCAGCGAAGCTGGTTTGACCAGGTTGCAACAGCAGGGGTATCGGGCAGATGGTATGCGAAGGCTGGTTGGCAGCACGGGAGGAGCTGCTCTTTTATTTGGCCCTCGAGGTTTAACATTGCGACACCTATAGCGAGTGGGGATCATGCGGAATTTCAAGAAGAAGCGGCGCCCTGGAAACAGGGCGATGAGAAAGTCTGAGGCAGCACGCGTTGATGAGGCGAAAGTGACGGTGTGCATCCCGTGCTTGATCTGGTCGGAAATGGGGCGCATGCCGCTTGAGCACGTGGCCACCTGCAGCGACTACAACCACGTGAAGTCGGGGAACATCCGCATCAGCCATGCGCACGGTTACGCCGGATGCCTCTGGCATCATCGCGGGCGCATCGAAGTGGACGGTTGGACGCACGCGCGGATGCGCGCGAGTATTCGGCCCAGTCTGGCCGAAGGGTCTCACGCACGTTCCACGAGACATTCGGAAGCGACGATTACCTCATTGCGCGCCAGACGGCGCTGCTGACGGGAGAGGCGAGCGTGAGCAGGAATGTCGGAAAGACCATGGCGAGGCTCAGCCCCGCGCAGCCTGCCGCTGCAGGTGGCCGGGTCACGCGGTACGGGCCAGCCAGAGCTGACCGCCATCGACATCGCGAACGCGCTGGCAAGTTGCCGGCGGCGATCACCGGAAAGCGCTGGCAGTTGATGTGCTGTGCCTGCGGTGGTGGCCTGCGAGGATCGAAGGGCCCATGCGCGTGGTCGGCCATCGAGAGGTGAAGCGACCACCTGCCACCAGTCGACGGCAAGCCCCGCTTCTACATCGAGCGAATGCCGGTAGAGAAGCCCAGCGAAAGCAGAGGCATTCCTTGGCATCGCGTCGCTACTGGCGCGGGCACTGTCCGGTCGAGGCGCGCAAGGTGCTGGCACCCAAGACCCTCGCCAAGGTGGGGGAGCCTGCGTTTCTTCAACGATGGGCGAGGGCGGTCATCGATGAGTCTACAGAAACCCGCACCACTGCCCGTGTGTCGGGATTTTGGCCGACCAGGTGAG
>NZ_JBFLUN010000028.1:0-14870 GCF_050473585.1 Stenotrophomonas sp. NRRL B-14846 | reverse complement strand
GATTGCCCTGCACGGAGCCTTGCCATGAACGAAACCGACTTCCCCCATCTGCATGCCTATCGCGGCACCGCCTGCAGTGGACAGGAACACCTTCATTGCCAACCTCAACCGCATCGGCTCCGGTGCGGCGGCCGATGGCCAACCCTGGCCGGAGCGGCATCAACTGCCCGGCCGCTGCCTGGCCCTGGCCGACGCCGATTGCGCGTTGAGCGGGTTGCGGGTTGTGCTGGAAATGCTGCTGGCGGCGGAACGCCCCCGACAGAACGCCGAACCCGAAGAGTACGTGGGCGACCGGGTGATGGAGGCGTTGGTCATGGCCTGCCAGTCGTTGTGCGCGCAGGCGATGGGACGGTTGCAGCCCGAAGGGTGAAGGCCATCTGCAACGCCATTCAGCGAGGATCGCCTCCCGCGCGACACGCCGTCGGCGCAGCGCCCTTGTCCGGAGGAACCGTGAGTACATTCCAGCGCTCGGCCAGGTGCGCTCGAGGCGAACAGAGAATGACCGTGCCTCGGCGGGCATCTTCCCTTCAGAGAAGCCGATAGCTATCTCGAAGCGATCCAATCCGAGGTTCCCCGCCTCCAGTCCAGAGCCGTCTTCCCGCTTCACTCCGACGTAGACGACGGGGCGCTTCATGTCCACCTTTGCCCTGCAAGCTGGCGATCCAATTCAGCGCTGCCATCAAAGAACTGCATTCCTTCGTCCTTGGCGATAGAGCTGAGGATCTGCTTGAGCCGCCTCAAGCCCTCTTGGTCATGCACGCAGAACTGGATCATCCTGAAGGGCCGCTTTCCTACAGCCCATGCGCCGCCAGAGAATCCAAGTCCGACTCCAATCAGAAGTAGTGCTGTCAGGAGCTTCACCATCATCGACGCCCCAATATGTAGAGTGTGGCGGCCAACGGCACCGCCGGAGCAAGAATCACGAAACCAAGCACGTAGGACGACTCGGTCGTCTCAGGCAGCAGCCTGTGGATGAGGAAGACCTCGTCGGGGGTGAGGAATCGGGGCACGGGATGTCCTTCAGGGCACTGCATCCGCCATCGGCAGATGCTCGATCCACCATGACTTGGCGTAGATAAGAATGATGCTTCCAGTCGAACTGGTTTCGATGTGGAAACACTTCACGCCGGATAGCGGATAGCCGACCGCCTTCCAACGATCAAGAAGATAGGCGAGTCCCGGCTCGTCATCGTCGACCCTGGCGAACTCGATTCCCTCTTCACCCAGCATGCCGAAGTTCATGAGCGCCGAGCACCCGTACGCTTCCGAGAAGCAAACGGTTGCCTGCCGGCCATCCGGCCAGCGCACCTGCACCTTTACCTCATCGCATACGCCAGGATTGCTTCTGTCGATGTTGATGGTCAGCAACGTGGCGTCACACCATTCGAGCGCGTTGAAATCCTCATTCATCTACTGGAACCCTTCAGGCGCATACGACCGGGCGACGAATCCGGGCGCCGCCAACTTGGCGGCAGCGCCACTCTTTCTCTCAGACTGTCTTTAATTCCATTCGCCTCTACTTACCGCCTGCCCTACAGCCACCATAGACGACGGAGCCGATACCCTAGAATTTCTCCCACACAGTCGTCACCACGGCCACGCGCCCCAAGAGCCTTGAGGTCGCCAATTGCCACTCACGCATTTCGCTTGCCAGGTGAGACCGCCCATCCACCTAGAATTTTATTCCACTGTAAACAAGGCCCAACTCTTCATCTTGCATGACCCAGCGACCAACATTACCCTCCGGACACAGATAGAACTTGCCGCCATAGCTTGACGCTCGCGACCACGCGTTGCGGGCAAACTGAGGAAATCTCCGCATGACTCGCGCGTCGGACATCTCCGGCCTGCTCACTAGCCTGCAGTCTTCGGGCAAAGCAAGAATCCCGCTGGTTAGGCGGAAAACCAGCCACGATTCATTTGTGTCCATGTCGTGCGATTCGCGTATGTTGACCGCGTCCTCAGGCAACCATGAAGGCAACCACTTCGATTCACCGATTGCTTGTCTTGAGACGGCTTGATTGCGGTCTGCATACTCGGTGCTGGCAACTTCCATGCAACCAGAAAGTGCGATTGACAGCATCACGACTGGGAGCAGCTTGGGAGCGTACATTTGAGGCGTCCAAGTCATCAGTAGGGGAAGCTTCCACCCGGACGATAGCTCCCGCACATCTGCGAGCAACTCCCCGTACGGCTCATTTGTCCAGATGATCGTCCGAGGCGATTTGCCAGCTGAGACGAACACAGCGCCGGCGGGAACGAGAACGCGGGGGTAGAGCGCCATCACGTCATGCTTCGGATCGTCCCTGGTCCGGAATGCGGCAGTGCCACATGCCGCCTTTATCGTTGAAGACGGTGACATATTCAAGTCAAGGCCCGCGACATCCGTCACATTTCCACCCGCGAGGATTTCAGATCCAGCCGATTGCCGCGACAGCTTTCGGAGCAGCCTGCGGAGCAGGAAAAACCTGCAACCGCCTGCATCCCTCACGCATCAGAAGATCCTGGACACCCATGGAACAGGATCATGAGGCGCATTCCCCCGCACCGCCATAGCGCACTCGGCACTCGCCGTTGGCGCAGCATTGTCATCTTCACTCTGTGGCCGTTCGCTGCGCCCACCCTCGCCTCACCCGTGCTGGAGAGCGCCTGTTCCCTCGCCGCCCGCCCGGGCGAGCGCATCATCGACGTTCCCTTCGACGTCTTCGACGGGCGCATCCATGTGCAGGTGCAGGTCAACGGCAGCGGCCCCTACCGCTTCGCCATCGATACCGGCGCCAGCGGAATGGCCCGCGCGGACAGCCGCCTGGTGCGGAAACTGACGCTACCTGCGGACGCCAGCACCCACCACTCCGACGGCGTGCAGACAGCGCGGGCCGACACAGTGCGCATCGACGCCCTGGCGCTCGCCGGGCTGCGCCACAGCGACGTGACCGCGCTCACCCGCGACTACAACGCACGGCAATCCAAAGACGCAGTGTTCGACGGCATCCTTGCGCGCGGATTCTTCGCTGATGGCGTGCTGATCATCGATTACCCCCAACGGCGCCTGCAGTTCCGCCGCGACATCGACCTCCTGCCCGCGCAACCGGACACGCTCGCCTACTCACGCGCCTTCCGCATCCCGGTGAAGATTGGAACAGTGACCACAGAGGCGCAGCTGGACACCGGCGCCAACGTCGCGATGGTGCTGCCCACTGCACGCTTCCGGCAGGCATCCGGTGCCGCAGTGACCACCGGGGATCGACTGACCCTCAGTCACGGCGAGGTCGATGGCGGACGTGCACGACTGGATGTTCCCGTGTTGATTGGCGGCCTGGCGCTGCAGGGGCTGGACGTACGGGTGTCCGATCGCTATCCGGAAGCGGTGGTGGGCGCCCATGCGCTGCAGGAAGCGGTGGTGCTGATCGATCAGCGCAGCCAAGAGGTTGCAGTCTGCCCAAGCAAGCATCACCGTAACTGAGTCACTGGTGGCGTGCTGCCCGCCATGCCGGCCACGCTTCAGCGATCACGCTCACTGCCGACCTCAGGAACAACAGGGCGATCACTGCGCCGACGACAATATCCGGCCAGCCGCGCCCGGTCATGGCCACGCCACCTGCGGCCACCAGCACCCCCAGGTTCGCGGCCACGTCATTGCGCGAGCACTCGAACGTGCTCTTCATGTTGATGTTCAACCTGCGGAACCGCCATAGCAGCGCCAGGCAGGTGAGGTTCGCCACCAGGGCAATGCCACCGAACACCAGCATCAGCGTGCTGGACGGTGGCACGCCGTTGACCAGCTTGCCAGCCACTTCGAACACGATGAACACGAAGAAGGCCAGGATCAGCAGGCCCTTGGCCAGCGCCGCGCCCGCTTCCCAGCGCGCGCCCCGGTTTACCGCCCACAGGCTCAGGCCATAGACGATGGCATCGCCCAGCATGTCGACCGCATCGGCCTGCAGGGCACTGGACCGCGCGGCAAGGCCCGCGCCGAACTCGATGAAGAACATCGCCAGGTTGATTGCCAGCACCGCCACCAGTACCCGCCGTTGAGCGCTGTGCAGCGCTATCGATGCCAGCTCCTGGCGTTTGTGGCCGCAGCACTGGTCCATGGGGGCGCTCCGCCGGGCGTGCCCGGGCTTGAAATGAAAGGGAGCTGCCTTTATCAACCTTGTAGCCCCTACAAGGTCAAGCCCATGACAGCCCCACTCACCATCGGCCAGTTGGCCCGCCAGACCGGCACCAAGGCAGAAACCATCCGCTATTACGAAAAGATCGGGCTGCTGCAGCCGCCGCTGCGCTCGCAGGGCAACTACCGCTGCTACGACGCACAGGACCAACGGCGGCTGGCATTCGTGCGTCGTGCGCGCGAGCTGGGGTTCGCCATCGAGCAGATCCGCGAGCTGATCGCCTTCGGCGAACAACGCGAGCACCAATGCAGTTCGGTGGATGACGTGGTGAAGGCGCACATTGCCGACATCGCGCGCAGGATTGCCGACCTGCAGGCGCTGCAGGGCGAACTGCAGCGGATGATCGGCAATTGCCCCGGTGGGCGCGTGGCCGACTGCCGCGTGCTGGAGGCCCTGCAGCCCGCGCCGGCTAGCTGAGCAGGAACCGCGCGCAATTCGGCATCCGCCTTAGATGCCGGTCGCTCCCGCCGCCCGCGCCAGCTCCACCGCCAACGCATCGCCCTTGCGCTCGCTGTAACGGTCCACGAGGTAGTCGGCGCGGCCGCGGGTGAGCAGCGTGAACTTCACCAGTTCTTCGACCACATCCACCACGCGATCGTAGTAGGGCGAGGGCTTCATCCGTCCGTCTTCGTCGAACTCCTGCCAGGCCTTGGCCACCGACGACTGGTTGGGAATGGTCAACATGCGCATCCAACGGCCCAGTACCCGCAGCGTATTGACCGTGTTGAACGACTGCGAACCGCCGCAGACCTGCATCACCGCCAGCGTCCTGCCCTGGGTCGGCCGCACGCTGCCGTCTTCCAGTGGCAGCCAGTCGATCTGGTTCTTGAACACGCCGGTCACCGTACCGTGCCGCTCCGGGCTGACCCACACCTGCCCTTCCGACCAGTGCGACCACTCGCGCAGCCGCTGCACTTCCGGGTGCTCCTTGTCCACGCTGTCCAGCAGCGGCAAGGCATGTGGATCGAACACGCGCGTTTCGCAGCCCAGATGCTGCAGCAGCCGTTCGGCCTCCAGTGCCAGCTTGCGGCTGAACGATTGCGGCCGCAGTGAGCCGTACATCAGCAGGATGCGTGGCGGCCCCTGGCGTTCGGCGGCCAACCGCTGGTGATCAGGCTGGGGAAGGGAGGCTTCCCTCAGATGGGGCAGCGAAGGACTTGTGATCGGCTTATTCATTCGACTATTCTAGAAATATGGAAACATCAAATGCAATCGCTGCGCTCACCGCGCTCGGCCACGCCACCGCCTGGCAGCCTTCCGCCTGCTGGTCGAAGCCGGCCCGGCCGGTCGCATGGCCGGCGACATCGCCGCAGCGCTCCAGGTTCCTCCCGCCACCCTCAGCTTCCACCTGAAGGAGCTGGTACAGGCCGGCCTGGTCGAGAGCGAGAGCCAGGGCCGCCACGTCTGCTACCGCGCGAATTTCGGCGCAATGAGCGGCTTGATCGAGTACCTCACGCACAACTGCTGCGCCGGTTCGCCCAGCGAACAGTGCACGCCGTCGGGCAATCCCTGCAGCTGCTGATACGGAAACGCCTTCATGTCCCGCTCCATCCTGTTTCTCTGCACCGGCAACAGCGCCCGCAGCGTGCTGGCCGAAGCCACCCTGCGCGCATGGGGCGGCGACCGCTTCACGGCCTACAGTGCCGGCAGCCACCCGACCGGCCAGGTCAATCCGTTCGCGCTTGCACAGCTGCGCGCAGAAGGCATCCCGGTCGGGGGACTGCGCAGCAAATCCTGGGATGAGTTCGCTGATGCCGCCCCCATGGATCTTGTGATCACCGTCTGCGATGCGGCGGCAGCGGAAGCCTGCCCCGTGGTGTTCGGTGACTTCATCCGCGGCCATTGGGGCCTGCCGGACCCGGCCGAGGCAGAGGGCAGCGATGCCGACAAGGCTGCCGCCTTCGCCCATGCGCATGCCATCGTGAAGGCGCGCGTGCAGGCCCTGCTGGCGCTGCCCGGGCACGTGTGGCAAGACCGCGGAGTGCTGCAGCAGGCACTGGACCAGATCGGCCACCTGCTGCCGGCAGCGCGCACGCCATGAGCACAGCGGCACCCATGGGCCTGTTCGAGCGCCAGCTGACGCTCTGGGTCGCGCTGTGCATCATCACCGGCACGCTGCTCGGGCACTTCCTGCCCGGTGCTTTCGCCTCCCTGGCGGCAGCTGAAGCGGCCAGGGTCAACCTGCCGGTGGCGGTGCTGATCTGGCTGATGATCATCCCGATGCTGCTGCGGGTGGATTTCGGTGCGATGCGCCAGCTGGGGCAGCACTGGAAAGGCATCGGGGTGACGCTGTTCATCAACTGGGCGGTGAAGCCATTCTCGATGGCGCTGCTGGGCTGGCTCTTCCTGCGCCACGTCTTTGCGGACTGGCTGCCCGCAGGCCAGATCGACAGCTACATCGCCGGCCTGATCCTGCTGGCCGCCGCGCCGTGCACGGCCATGGTGTTCGTGTGGAGCAACCTGTGCCGCGGCGATGCCAACTTCACGCTGAGCCAGGTGGCACTGAACGACGCGATCATGGTGGTGGCCTATGCGCCGGTGGTGGCGCTGCTGCTCGGGCTTTCGGCCATCACCGTACCGTGGGATACGTTGCTGCTGTCGGTCGGCCTGTACATCGTGGCGCCGGTGCTGCTGGCCGCGTTGCTGCGGCGCTGGCTCCTGTCGCGCCATGGCCAGCCCGGGCTGCAGGCGGCGCTGCGCCGGCTGGGGCCACTGTCACTGTCGGCGCTGCTGCTGACGCTGGTGCTGCTGTTCGGGTTCCAGGGCCAGCAGATCGTCCAGCAGCCGCTGGTGATCGCATTGATCGCGGTCCCGATCCTGATCCAGGTCTATTTCACCTCCGGCCTGGCCTACCTGCTCAACCGGCGCCTGGGTGTGGCGCACTGCGTGGCCGGGCCGTCGGCGCTGATCGGCGCCAGCAACTTCTTCGAACTGGCGGTGGCGACGGCCGTGGGCCTGTTCGGTGTCCACTCCGGTGCGGCGCTGGCTACGGTGGTGTGGGGTGCTGATTGAAGTCCCCGTGATGCTTTCGGTGGTGAAGATCGTGAACCGGTCGCGCGACTGGTATGAGGCACGCGAGCGCGCCTGAGGCGGCCATGCCGGAGGCGGCGGCTGGGCCGCCCCCGTGACTTCCAGCACGTATGAATGGTGTACTACATCACTACATTACCAGCACGACCTGTCGCTGGGTCGGCAGGCGGGCCTCGCTCCCTTGCCTGATTCATTCAGGAGGGCGGCGCGCCTCCATGACCCGGAGATGTCGAATGAAACGCAACCGAGTGAAGCTGTGGGCGCTGGCGGTACTGTTCCTGGCCATGGGCAGCGTATCGGCGCGGGAGATCACGGTTGATCGCGGCGCCTACGCGCTCCAGGCACAGGAGTCAGGTAGCGGCGCGGTCACCGTGGTCTTTGAATCAGGGTTCGGCCAGGGTGCCGGCGTCTGGAAGGATGTGATCACCGGGCTGGGAGAGGACTACCACAGCATCGCGTACGCGCGCGCCGGCCTCGGAAAGTCCGGCAGCAATGGCCAGCCCAAGCGCATCGACGAACACCTGGCGGATCTTACTGCTGTCATCGATACACTCGCGCCGGGGCGCAAGGTCGTGCTGGTCGGCCACTCCTATGGTGGACTGCTCGCCACCGAGTTCGCGCGGCGTCATCCCGATCGCCTGCAGGGCCTGGTACTGGTCGATCCGGCCACGATGGGGCAGCGGCACGCCTTCAGGCAGGCCGATGCCGCACGCATCCAGGCAGACGACACCTCGCTGCGCGCCATGCTGTCACCTGCGATGGTCGCCGACTACGCCATCCTCATCGAGCAGCTTGATGCGCCGGGGTGCGCAGACACCTCAGACGATGCCGGATGTACCGGTCGCGCTGCTCACCGCCACGCAGATCGCCAGCGAACCGCTCTTCTTCGAAGAAACCGCACAGGGCAAGGCTCTCTGGAAGATCCAGCACGCCCTGCTCTTCTCCGGATTCACCCGAGGCTCGCATCGCTATCTGGACACCGGCCACAACCTCCATCGCGAGAATCCGGCGGCGGTCGTCTCGGCCATCCAATCGGTCTCGGCTCGCCCTTAGTCGCCAGCGGGCTGAACTTCTGTGCATGTGGAACGGCGCTGGAATGTATTCACATTCGTTGATCCATACTCCGCAGCACCACGCCGCATGCAGCGGCAAGGCCCGGAGGTTGCGATGAACACTGCACGCTTGTTCGCCATTGCGTTGACCACGGCTGCCGCACTGGCTGCGGCACCGCCTTCGCCGATCCGCCGCACCATGCGCGCGGCAACGGGCCACCGCCGCACGCCGGTGGCCCGCACAACCGTGATGCACCGCCGCCGGGCTGGCAGAAGAAGGCCTGGCGTCGCGGCGAGCGCCTGCCATGGGCAGAAGTGGACCGCCGCTACTGGGTGGACGACTACACGCGCTATCACCTGCGCGAGCGGGCCGCGACCGGCGTTGGGTGCGCCAGTCCGATAACGAGTACCTGTTGGTGGAGATCGCCACCGGTTTGATCATCGACGCGCTGCACCGCTGAAGCGACTTGCTGCGTCTCCACACGCGGCGAATTAGCCCGCTGCAGACACCTTACGACCGGGGCCGACCCGATCGTCGGTACTTGCGCCCACGGCGCCGCACCTGCTTGCGAGGCGGCCCGGCATTCATGCCGGCCGCAGTGCGATACTCCCGCACATCAACGCCGCAGCAAAGAGCCCCATCGCCACCAGCATTTCGAATCCGCGATCACCAAAGAGCAGGCGGATGGAGATCTCCAGTGAGCACAACCTGCCGCAGCGAAGGCCCTGCTCGTTGAAGCCATAGATGAGCACCAGTACGCCCATCAGCCCGCACAACGCCATGAGGGCCAGGCTTGCGATGAAGATGAAAGGTCGATGGATGCGCATGCGCTCGTCGTGGTCTTCTACGGTGATGTCCAGCGCGACGTTGCGAGCACGCGATCGGAAGCATCCAGCTCTACCGACCAGGCTTCGGTATCCAGGCCCAGCCGGTTCTCATACCACCATCGCTGCACACAGCGGCCACTGCATCCCCTGCTGGCATAGCGGGTAAAGGGAACACCGGCGTGCTCCACCACGTCAGGCTGCCCCAGCGCCCGGAGTACTTCGGCCTTGCCCGCCCCCGCCGGAACCGAGGCAAGCGCGCGGGAATGCCACGCCGAGATTGCCGAGCAACCGGCAACGTACGCCACGAACAGGCCGGCAAGCCCCCACATCAGTGTCCTCATTGACAGATCCCCTCCTGCGCCGCGCGCCCGCGCATCATCCGCGCAGACCTTCTTCAACGTCAAACCTCGGCAAGCGGGCCTGTTGCAGCGCCCTGCATCCGTGCTAGCGTGCGCCGACCGATGATTCAGGATGAACACAGGGACGCCCGTCGATGGCAGGCAAGAGCCGGAAGGACAGGATCGCGCAGGAGATCGGCCTGTTCATGCAGCAGTACGCGCGCAAGGCCCAGCGCCATACCGAACCCAACGACCGGCCGTACGATCGGAACTGGAAGAGCGGTTCAAGCGCTTGCCACCGGAAGAACTGGCAGGCTGCTTTCCGGAGAAGAGGACGACGATGACTAGCCCCGCCGGAATGGCCAGGCGCGCCATCGTCGTGACAGTCTGTAGCGCGCTATGCGCCTGCGGCCTGGTGATGGACAGTTCGTTCGACACCCTGCAGCAGGCCATCGACTCCGAGAGGGTGAACAAGGGATGGATTCCCGGCTGGGTGCCCCACGAGGCGACCAACCTGCGCGAGGTGCACGACCTCGACTCAAACACCAGCGCGCTGGCCTTTACCAAGCCCCCTGCGATACCACTGCAGCTGCCTGCGGATTGCCAGGCAACCACATTCAACAACAGCGATCCTGTTGCGTTCGATCGATACTGGTGGCCTGGCAACGCGACGCTCAGCGCGTCGTACCGCGTATTTCACTGCGCGCCCGAATCCGGAAAATCAGTCTTCGTCGCCATCAACAGGACCGAAGACCACGTGCTTTTCTGGCGAACTTACGCGCGGTGATGCGTTAGCGCCACCTCACTCCTCCCCAGGGACCCCATGATGCCTAACGCACGTGCACGCTTCGCCGCCCTCGCCCTTTTGCTCCCGGCGTGCCTGCCGGCATACGCCGCGCAGAACGCACCCGCCGACGTCAAGGCGATCGAACAGGTGGTCGAGTCCTTCCGCACCTCGCTGATCAACAAGGACAAGCCGACCTACATGGGCCTGTTCTTCTCGGACAAACCGGAAGACATCGGCTGGCAGTACGTCTCCGAGATGTGCGCCTGCAGGACATCCGCAAGGCCAAGCCCGATGCGATCAAGGCGCGGCGGATTCCCGCCAACAACTTCATCGCACTGATCGACGGGGCGGTGGCCTCGCCGAAACCGAAGGAGGAGACATTCTCCAACACGAAGATCGAGACGGATGGCGATGTAGCCTCGGTGTCGTTTGACTACAGCTTCCCACGACGATGGAGTGAAGACCAACTGGGGCAAGGAGATGTGGCAGCTGATCCGCACCGAACAGGGCTGGAAGATCTTCTCGGTGATCTATTCGATCCGCGATTCACGCAGCCCGGCCGAATGAGTGATCTGTCAGACTGGTGCCCACCGTCCGTCCACGCCAGCCAGACCCCGATGACCCGGATTGCCGATCTCAACGCCGACCAACTCGCCCACCACGCGCTCAACATCTTCATCGCCCAGGGCCCGCCATGTGGAAGGCGCCCGCGTGATCTACCGGGCCTTGCAACTGGATACACACCATCCCGGTGCACTGCGCTGCCTGAGCGATTTCCTGGCCCACGAAGGCACCGAACCGTTCGCAGCGGCCACGCTGGAACACGCCCTGTCTGGTGCCGTTCCACTGGATGACGATGCGCGCCGGATGCTGGATGACCTCCGCTTCCTCGACATCTGGTCCTGGGGGTTTTCGCGGCACGTCTCCGGCGAAGCCAACCTCAGCGGCGAAGCCTTCCAGCAGCGCGACGACTTCGTCTTCGATGGGCCCGGCCTATGCGGCCTTCCTCAATACGGTCACCGAGCCGGCCGGTTCGTTGCAGGGCGCCTTCAAGGCGGCCGTCCGCATCTGCGGGCTGATGTCCGGCCTGCTGCGTCATGCGGAGAAGGACAATCCGGCGTTCGATGATGTGCTGCGCTCCTCCGCCTTCGTCGAGACCGAGGGCGTACCCGGCATGGCGGCCTCGCCGACGGATGATCTGGATGCCCTCGACCAGACATCCAGGCGCAGCGCCAGGCCGGATGAAGGAAAATCCAACGGGCGTCCGACGCTTTCCCGACGCCCGCCTGCACATCCTGTCGTGAGGTCAATTCATGGCAGACCGGCATGCAGCCACCTCACCCCAGGGACAGCGGCAAGTACCCGCACGGCAAGACCGGGATTCGCCGCATCTTCCATACGCTGATCCATTCGCGCGATGGCTTCATCGCCACCTTCCGTGGCGAAGCGGCCTTCCGGCAGCTGTTGCTGCTGCATGCACTGCTGATCGCCACCGCCTTCCTGCTCGACATCAGCCGGGTCGAACGCGCCCGTGGTGCTGGCAGTCTGCTTCATCCGCCTGCTGGTGGAACTGCTCAACTCGGCCATCGAAGCGGTGGGTCGACCGCATCTCGCTTGACCACCACCCACTGTCCAAGAACGCCAAGGACATGGGCAGCGCCGCACAGACCACCGCACTGCTGATGGTCGGCACGGTGTGGGGGGTGATCCTGCTGGGCTAGTTCACGCCCGAGCCGCCGGGCATGACCCGGCGCGCCCCTGGACGGAGGTATTACTGCGTGGCCAGGGCGAAATCCAGACCCGCACACACCGCCGCCACCTGGGCGTCGTTGCATTCCTGCGGGTTGGTGCGGCGGGCTGTCCGGGTAGACCTCGGTGTGTCGGTGGCAAAGCGCGCGTCGGTGAAGCCGGCGCAGGCGCCGATCGAACGCGACTCACCCCAGACCACGCCGGCGACTGCAGCGGCAGGCCGACCAGGTCTGCCCTCGGCGTCGGCCGGGGCGATATGGGTGACCGGGGCGACGGCGGTGATCAACGCCTTCTGGAACTCGGCCTGCGGG
This sequence comes from Stenotrophomonas sp. NRRL B-14846, assembly GCF_050473585.1. Taxonomy (NCBI): domain Bacteria; kingdom Pseudomonadati; phylum Pseudomonadota; class Gammaproteobacteria; order Lysobacterales; family Lysobacteraceae; genus Stenotrophomonas; species Stenotrophomonas sp. NRRL B-14846. The sequence continues at coordinate 2,603 of NZ_JBFLUN010000028.1, read as the reverse complement.
TCTTCGCTGTTGCCGATCACATAGAAGCCATCCGGAATGGTGTCGCGCTCGAACGGCTTGCCGTCGCGGGCGCAGCGTGCCGGATCGAACTCGTGCAGGTCGCTGTCGGTGGTCTCGTGCAGGTCCAGGTGCACCAGCACGGTTCGGCTTGCGCTCGGGCCACCCAGCGCATCAGCGCGGCGGCTTCCTCGACTCTGGCCGCCGTCACGGAAGCTGCGGTTCGGGTCGATGGCATCCGGGTTCCAGCGCTGGATGCGCTCGTAGCCCCACGGGCTGACGCACGGCGCCACGATCAGGTTCAACCGGCCCAGGTAACGCTCGGCCTGCTGTTCCAGGAACTGCAGGGCGCCATGCACGCCGCTGGTCTCATAGCCATGCACGCCGCCGGTGATCAGCGCGGTCGCAGCGCCGGGTTCCAGTTGTGGTTGACCACGGCGAACAGCGGGTAATGGTCCGGCGCGTAGTCCAGCTGCCGTACTGGATCACATCGAAGCTGTCGTCCAGGCGTTTCAAGCGCGGGCCACCACGTCGTCGTGGTAGCTGCGCTGGCGCTGCTGGCGGGCCCGCCACTGTGCGCGTTCGCGTCGCCCCAAGGGCTGTCCGGGGGTGCCGATCGGTAGACTGCGCAACAGTCATTGGGTACTCCAAGGGTCAAACGGATGGGTGCAGCCGGACATTCTAAGCCCTTCGCGCCTGCGGGTGCCCTCCCCCGGCCCCGCCTTCATCCAGGCCGGGTCATCTGTTGTAAAATCAACGGTTTTTGGCCCCTCACCCCTTGATGGCGAAAGCAGCGCAGCCGGTCCTGGGTGGACGGAATTCCTCCGCCTGCTCGCCCGTCTCAGCGACCGGCGCGATGCCGGCCAGCAGTCCGCCCTGACCGATCGCCTCGGCCAGTGGGTGGACTGGAGCCGTGCCGTGGCCCTGTCCGGGGCCTTGGGCGGGCGCCTGCCGAGCCGGGTGAGGCCGCCGAAGCGGCCCGGATGTGCTGGACGACTGCGCCCAGGCCCATGCCAGCCTGCTGGCCTCGATCAGCGAGGATGCCGAGGCCGAGCGCCTGCTGGACCTGGCCGAAGCCGCCGCCGCACCCAATTTCGCCTCGCTGCGCCAGCGCTACCGGGTGCTGCAGCAGGCCATCCAGACCGCCACCGGGCGACTGCGCGGCCGCCTGCGCGACCAGCTGGTACAAGTTTCGCCCGAGCTGGCACGGCTGGCCGAGGTCGATGCGGTGATGGAACAGACCCTCACCCCGCGCGAGCACAGCCTGCTTGGCCACTGCCGCGGCGGTGCTCGGCGCCCCGTTTTGAACGCGTGCACGGCCAGCCCGGCTGGCGCGCGGCCTTCCGCCATGACATGCGCACCCTGCTGCTTGCCGAGCTGCAGCTGCGCTTCCACCCGATCGAAGGGCTGCAAGACGCCCTGCGCTCCCACTGACCGGAAACACCATGTCCAGAACTGCTTTCCATGTCGTTGTTTTCCTTGTCGGCCTGCTGGCCGTGTGCTGGATCGGCATTTGGCTACGTTTCGGTGCATCCGCTGGGTTGCAGCGGTGGCGGCGATCATCGCGGCCTGCTACATCGCCGGTGGCGTGGAGCTGTACCGCTACCGCCAGGCCAGCAACGGCCTGCGCAGCGCACTGAGTGACCTGTCCAGCGCGAAGGAAAGCCTTGCCCCTGGCTGGATGCGCGTGCCGATGGGCCCTGCGGCAACGCCGTGCGTCTGCGCGTGGAAGGCGAACGCACCGCCCTGCCCGCGCCGGTGCTGACCCCGTACCTGGTTGGCCTGCTGGTACTGCTGGGCATGCTCGGTACCCTGCTGGGCATGATGGACACCCTGCGCGGCACCGGCCTGGCCCTGCAGAGCGCAACCGACATGGCCGCCATCCGCGGTTCGCTGGCGTCGCCAGTACAGGGCCTGGCGGTGGCGTTCGGCACCTCGATCGCCGGTGTTGCCAGTTCGGCCATGCTCGGCCTGCTGGCGGCGCTGCTGCGCCGTGACCGCCTGCAGGCCGTGCAGCAGCTGGACCGTGCCATTGCCGGCGACCTGCACCCCTACTCGCAGGCCTGGCAGCGCGCCGAATCGCTGCGCCTGTTGCAGGGCACAGTCCGCCGCGCTGCCGGCGCTGGTCGACCGCCTGCAGGCGATGACCAGCACCTTCGAACAGCACAGTGCGGGCCGCCAATGAGCGTCTGCTGGCCGGCCAGGCCGAGTTCCTGACCCAGAGCCAGGCGCTGCAGGAACGCCTGGCCGTCTCGCTGCAGCAGTCGCTGCGCGAAGGTGCCGAGGCCAGTGCCGCTGCCATCGGTGGCGCGCTGCAGCCGATGGCCCGAAACCACGCTGGCCGGCCTCGCCCACCATGGTGAGGCACTCCATGCCCGTGTCGAGCAGGCGGTGCAGCAGCAGTTGTCTGGCCTGAGCGACGGATTCGAGCGCAGCCGCGTCGCCACCGAAGCCAGCTGGGCCAAGGTCGTGAACGAGCAGACCCAGGCACAACAGGCGCTGGTGAGTGATCTGCGTCAGCACCTGCAGGCCTTCAGCGATGGCCAGGGCACGCAGGCCGAAGCACTGGTCGCGCGCATCGGCGAGCGCCTGCAGGCCGATGCCAG
>NZ_JBFLUN010000027.1:0-11734 GCF_050473585.1 Stenotrophomonas sp. NRRL B-14846 | reverse complement strand
AGGCCGGGTCATCTGGTTGTAAAATCAACGGTTTTTGGCCCCTCACCCCTTGATGGCGAAAGCAGCGCAGCCGGTCCTGGGTGGACCGGAATTCCTCCGCCTGCTCGCCCGTCTCAGCGACGGCGCGATGCCGGCCAGCAGTCCCGCCCTGACCGATCGCCTCGGCCAGTGGGTGGACTGGAGCCGTGCCGTGGCCCTGTCCGGGGCCTTGGGCGGGCGCCTGCCCGAGCCGGGTGAGGCCGCCGAAGCGGCCCGGGATGTGCTGGACGACTGCGCCCAGGCCCATGCCAGCCTGCTGGCCTCGATCAGCGAGGATGCCGAGGCCGAGCGCCTGCTGGACCTGGCCGAAGCCGCCGCCGCACCCAATTTCGCCTCGCTGCGCCAGCGCTACCGGTGCTGCAGCAGGCCATCCAGACCGCCACCGGGCGACTGCGCGGCCGCCTGCGCGACCAGCTGGTACAAAGTTTCGCCCGAGCTGGCACGGCTGGCCGAGGTCGATGCGGTGATGGAACAGACCCTCACCCCGCGCGAGCACAGCCTGCTGGCCACTGCGCCGCGGGTGCTCGGCGCCCGTTTTGAACGCGTGCACGGCCAGCCCGGCTGGCGCGCGGCCTTCCGCCATGACATGCGCACCCTGCTGCTTGCCGAGCTGCAGCTGCGCTTCCACCCGATCGAAGGGCTGCAAGACGCCCTGCGCTCCCACTGACCGGAACACCATGTCCAGAACTGCTTTCCATGTCGTTGTTTTCCTTGTCGGCCTGCTGGCCGTGTGCTGGATCGGCATTGGCTACGTTTCGGTGCATCCGCTGGGTGCAGCGGTGGCGGCGATCATCGCGGCCTGCTACATCGCCGGTGGCGTGGAGCTGTACCGCTACCGCCAGGCCAGCAACGGCCTGCGCAGCGCACTGAGTGACCTGTCCAGCGCGAAGGAAAGCCTTGCCCCCTGGCTGGAGCGCGTGCCGATGGGCCTGCGCAACGCCGTGCGTCTGCGCGTGGAAGGCGAACGCACCGCCCTGCCCGCGCCGGTTGCTGACCCCGTACCTGGTTGGCCTGCTGGTACTGCTGGGCATGCTCGGTACCCTGCTGGCATGATGGACACCCTGCGCGGCACCGGCCTGGCCCTGCAGAGCGCAACCGACATGGCCGCCATCCGCGGTTCGCTGGCGTCGCCAGTACAGGGCCTGGCGGTGGCGTTCGGCACCTCGATCGCCGGTGTTGCCAGTTCGGCCATGCTCGGCCTGCTGGCGGCGCTGCTGCGCCGTGACCGCCTGCAGGCCGTGCAGCAGCTGGACCGTGCCATTGCCGGCGACCTGCACCCCTACTCGCAGGCCTGGCAGCGCGCCGAATCGCTGCGCCTGTTGCAGGCACAGTCCGCCGCGCTGCCGGCGCTGGTCGACCGCCTGCAGGCGATGACCAGCACCTTCGAACAGCACAGTGCGGCCGCCAATGAGCGTCTGCTGGCCGGCCAGGCCGAGTTCCTGACCCAGAGCCAGGCGCTGCAGGAACGCCTGGCCGTCTCGCTGCAGCAGTCGCTGCGCGAAGGTGCCGAGGCCAGTGCCGCTGCCATCGGTGGCGCGCTGCAGCCGATGGCCGAAACCACGCTGGCCGGCCTCGCCCACCATGGTGAGGCACTCCATGCCCGTGTCGAGCAGGCGGTGCAGCAGCAGTTGTCTGGCCTGAGCGACGGATTCGAGCGCAGCCGCGTCGCCACCGAAGCCAGCTGGGCCAAGGTCGTGAACGAGCAGACCCAGGCACAACAGGCGCTGGTGAGTGATCTGCGTCAGCACCTGCAGGCCTTCAGCGATGGCCAGGGCACGCAGGCCGAAGCACTGGTCGCGCGCATCGGCGAGCGCCTGCAGGCCGATGCCAGCGGCAATGCCGAGGCCTGGCGCGCCGCCGCCGAACAGCAGCAGGCATTGAATACCGCGCTGGTCGAACGCCAGCAGCAGGCGTTGCTGGACGCCAGCGAGCATCTGGACGCGCGTGCGCAGGCGCTGCTGCACACTGGAACAGCACCACAGCGCCAGCCAGGCGCTGCTGCAGGATCACGAACTGCAGCGTTCGCAGCAGTGGCAGGCCGCGCAGGCCGCCACCGCCACCGCGCACGACCGAACTGCAGGCCAGCCTGGACAGCCGCGAGCAGCAGCGCCAGGCGCGCTGGGATGCGGTCAGTGCCGAACTGCAGCAGGCCCACGCCGCGCTGCAGGCCCAGCTGCAGGCCGGCGACGAACAGCGCCTGCAGCGCTGGAGCGATGCCCTGCAGCATGTTTCCACCGATCTGGCCGAGCGCCTGCAGGCCAACGGCGAACGCCTGGCCACCCAGCAGCAGCAGGTCTGCGACACGCTGGCGGCAACCGCGCAGCAGATCGGCGAGAACGGTCGCGCCCAGGCCAGCGCCACGTTGGCGGAAGTGTCCACCCTGCTGCAGACCGCCGCCGCTGCGCCGAAGGCCGCCGCCGACGTCATCAACGAGCTGCGCAGCACGCTCTCCGAGAGCCTGGTGCGCGACAACGCGATGCTGGAAGAGCGCGGCCGCCTGCTGGCCACCGTGCAGACCCTGCTGGATGCGATCAACCATGCTTCGCACGAGCAGCGCACCGCGGTGGACGCGCTGGTCGGCGGTTCGGCCGAGCTGCTGGAACGCGTCGGCAACCGCTTCACCGACCATATCGCCGCCGAGACCGGCAAGCTGGATGGCATTGCCGCAGCGCTCAGCGGCAGCGCGGGCGACGTTGGCCAGTTGGCCGGCGCCTTCGGTGAGGCGGTCGCGCAGTTCGGCAGCGCCTCCACCGAGTTGTCCGGCCGCCTGGAACAGATCGGCGGCGCACTGGATGCCTCGTTGTCCCGCAGCGACGAGCAGCTGGCCTACTACGTGGCGCAGGCACGCGAGGTGGTCGACCTCAGCCTGCTGTCGCAGAAGCAGGTGATGGAAGAACTGCAGCAGCTGGCCACGCGCCGCGGCAAGGCCGGCAGCGCATGAGCGACGAGCTGGAGGTCGACGGCGGTTCGCACGCCCCGATCTGGGCCGCCTTCGGCGACCTGATGTCGGTGCTGCTGGGTGCGTTCGTGCTGATACTGGTCGGTGTGGTCGCCGTGCAGCTGGAGCTGTCGCAGCGGCTGGACCAGGAAGTGAAGCAGCGCCAGGCCGAAGCCAAGCGACTGCAGACGCTGGAACAGGCGCTGGCCGGCCCATTGGCCGCCGGTCGCGTGACCCTGGTCGACGGCCGCATCGGCATCAGTGGCAGCGTGTTGTTCGCGCTGAACTCCGACCAGCTGCAGCCGGAAGGCCAGGAGCTGCTGCGCAGCCTGGCCGCACCGCTGGCCGCTTACCTGGGCACGCGCGAAGAGATCCTGATGGTCAGCGGCTTCACCGATGACGCGCCGGTGCGCGAAGGCAACCGGCGTTTCGCCGACAACTGGGAGCTGTCCGCACAGCGATCGCTGACCGTGACCCGCACCCTGATCGCCGATGGCGTACCGGCCGACGCGGTGTTCGCCGCCGCGTTCGGCAGCGAGCAGCCGGTCAGTTCCAATGCCAGCGAAGACGGCCGCGCACGCAACCGTCGCGTGGAGATCGCGCCGATTCCCAAGCCCAAGGCCCCGGATGCCAATAAGCCGCCCGCACTGGAGGGCCTGCGCGCACTGGTGCGCGACCTCGATGCGGGGTCGCGCTCGCTGCCGCATTACCCGCACGTGCCGATGCTGCAGCAGGTGCAGCGCGAATGGTCGGAGCTGCGCAGCGAGCTGCAGGTGCGCCGCTCACTGCGCACCGAAGCCCCCGCCGACGGCGGCCCGCTGAACTCGGCGGTGCTGGTGCAGCGCATGCTGGACACCATGCAGGCAACCAGCCCCGGTTACCTGCGCCACTTCATCGACTACGTGGACACCCTGTCCTGGTTGCAGGCGCTGCAGGATGGCGCCGCCAGCGGCGGCGATACCGCGAAGCCGAAGCGCACGCGCAAGCCGCGCTGAACACCGATTGGTAGTGCCGGCCGCTGGCCGGCAATTGATTGATAGCCGCAGGTTCATCGGGCTGCCGGCCAGCGGCCGGCACTACCCGTCCTGGTAGGCGCCTCACAACAACTGAACATGTCACCAGACAGTCATCTGTCTAGCGCACCATTTTCACGTTGACCCACGGCGCCTGCAGCGCCCGCCGGTCGCATCGGTTGTCTCCCCTTTTGAACGCCATGAGCTCCGCGCCCGTGCGGTGGCTCGTGCCTGCCTGAGTGTCCGTAACATGACGAAGACTTTGTTGGCCGCTGCGCTGTCGATCGCGCTCGCTCCCGCGGCCTGGGCGCAGGATGCTGCCCCGACCTCCAGCACGCCCTCCGCCACCACCCTCGATGCGGTCTCGGTGATCGGCAGCGGTGAAGCGCGCCAGGTGCAGCGCATCACCCGCGAGAACCTCGACATCCTGCCGCCGGGCACCAGCCTGCAGAAGACGCTCAACCTGCTGCCGGGCGTCAACGCGCAGTCGGCCGATGCGCTGGGCACCAACGAGCAGTCGATGACCCTCAGCCTGCGCGGCTTCAACTCCACTCGCCTCGGATACACGCTGGACGGTGTGCCGCTGGGCGATGGTGCGTACAACAACTACAACGGCCTGACCATCAACCGTGCGCTGATCAGCGAGAACATGGCCGGCGCGGAACTGGCGGTGGGCATCGGCAGCCTCGGTACGCCGTCCACCAGCAACCTCGGCGGCACGATTTCCTATACCTCCGACCGCCCGGCCCAGGAACTCGGCGGCCGCGTGGTGCAGACCTTCGGCAGCGATGCCAACCGCCGCACCTTCGTGCGCGTGGACAGCGGCGAGTACAACGGCTTCTCCGGCTATGTTTCCGGCATGAATGCCGCCTCCGATCTGTGGAACGACCAGACCGCCTACAACAAGTCCACCACCAAGCAGTTCAACGCCAAGGGCGTTTGGAACTTTGGCCGCGGCCAGATCACCGGTTTTGTCGATACCTCGCGCACACACCCAGGCCGACTACTTCTACCTGTCCAAGGACGAGATGTCGCGCGGCCTGGGCTGGGACTGGGGCGGCTACGCGCCGGACTGGAACAAGGCGGTGGCCAAGGCCTACTGCAACACCGCCAGCTTCAATGCGAAGAAGTGCGACAGCAGCGGCCCGGACAAGGATGCCGACGGTGCCTTCACCGCCGGCCAGATCCTGCGCGATGACAACCTGTACTACCTGGCCGGCGACTTCTTCCTGGCCGATGGCTTCAGCCTGCGCGCCCTGGCCTACCACCACGATGACCGTGGCGAAGGCCACAACTGGAACAGCGGCGCGTGGTCGAACAAAGGCACCGCGCAGGAGATTCCGATCATCTTCCGCAACACCATCTATACCATCGACCGCGACGGCGGCACGCTGTCCTTCGACTGGGAGCTGGGCGCGCACCGCATCGAAGGCGGCGTCTGGTACGAGCGCAACACCAGCAGCGCCGAGCGCTACCAGACTGCCGTGGACGGCCCGCGTGACCTGAGCGGCATGAATACCCTGCCCTCCGATGTGGGCGTGTTCGCCCAGCGCACCCGCTGGAAGACCCACCAGTTCTTCCTGAAGGACACCTGGCGCCTGCTCGATGATCGCCTGACCCTGGAGTTCGGCGCCAAGAGCCCACACGCCACCTCCGATGCACAGGCACTGCCGGGCGACGCGAAGACGCCGATCTCGCCGACCTCGAACAACCAGTTCGCCACCGGTTCGTTGAAGGCCAGCAAGAACTTCCTGCCCAGCATCGGCGCCAACTTCCGCCTGAAACGAGCACCACGAACTCTTCGCCAGCTATGCCGAGAACATCGCCATGTTCCAGGGCGGCTTCAAGCTCGGGTCCGCAAGCGGTCAGCCAGGCCACCTGGAACGCGCAGGGCAACCTGAAGCCGGAGGAGTCGCGCTCACTCGAAGCCGGCTACCGCTTCGTCACCGATACCCCTGCAGGCCTCGATCCGGCCTACAGCGTGCGCTTCGACAACCGCCTGCTGCAGTACAACCCCTGTGACTCGCGCCAGCCGGTCGGCCCGACCTGCGGAAACCGCTTCTACAACGTGGGCGGCGTCGACAGCCGCCGGTGCCGAGCTGACCGTGCTGTGGACCCCGAACGAGCATTTCAGCTGGTACACCTCGGCCTCGCTGAACCGTTCGACCTATGCCTCCAATTACGTACAGGCCGGTGTCGAGCAGCAGATCAAGGGCAAGATCCAGACCGACACGCCCAAGCAGCTGCTGGCCACCGAGATCACCTGGCGCGACAACGGCTGGTTCGCCAGCCTGGCGTGGCAAGTACACCGGCGAGCGCTTCTACACCTACACCAACGACCAGGGCTTCGGCGGCTTCACCGTGTTCGACCTGGCTGGCGGCTACGACTTCGGCCAGGTCGGCTTCGCCAAGGGCATGCGCCTGTCGTTCAACGTGACCAACCTGACCAACAAGCGCTACGCCAGCAACCTGGATTCGAGCGTGTTCGCGCCCAGCGACCCCGGCCGGCAAGCTGTACGTGTTCCATGCCTCGGCACCGCGCCAGGTGTTCGGTACGATCGACCTTCGCTTCTGATCGACCGCCCGGAGTCCACCGATGTTCGCGACCGCCCTGCTGCTGGCCACGCCTCTCCGCCAGCGGATACTCCGCCCCACATGAGGCCAGTGGTACGCCGCCACGCACCCTGCAGTTGGGCGGTCGTACCTACGTGGATAAAGGCCTGGTCGCCGCCGGGCGGCTGCCGGCGGGCACGGTGGACTTCCTCGGCGACACGCTGGGCTCGTTCTCTTCGCTGGCGGTGCAGCCCGGCAGCTGGAAGCGTACCGCCAGCGGCTACGAAGGGCGTGCTCTGGACCCTGCCCGACCGCGGCCGCAACGATCCCGAGGCCGGCCTGTTCTACGACTACGCTGGACGCGTGGAGCGCATGCAGCTGCGCATCGACGTTACCCGGGGAAAGCCCGGTGCGCTCGGTACGCTGACGATGGTGCCGGACAAGGGAGTGGTGCTGAAGGACTTCAACGGTCAGCCGTTCACACGGTGCCGACCCGGGTGAGCACACGATCACGCAGCGCGAGGTGGTGCTACCCTCGCCCGCCAGCGGCGCGGGCGCGGGCAAGGTCTCGCTGGATGCCGAGTCGCTGCAGTTCACCGCCGATGGCCATTTCTACATCGGCGACGAGTACACCGCCAAACGTCTACTACTTCGATGCGCAGGGTCAGCTGCAGGGCGTGATCGTGGCACCGCCCGCGATCAGGCCGCAGCGCGAGGGCAAGCCAGCGTTCGGTTCCCTTGCGCCACCGCAGAGCGGCCGCCGCAACAACCAGGGCGTGGAAGGCATGGGCCTGTCGCCCGACGGCAGCCGACTGTTCGTGGCCCCTGCAGAGCACCACGCTGCAGGACAGCGCACAAGGCAATGCGGCCGGGCGCATCAACACCCGCGTGCTGGTCTACGACGTGACGGCCTCGCCGACGCCGCAGCAACCGATCGGCCATTACGTGATGGCCTTGCCCGCCTATGCGCACGACGGCAAGGGCAAACTGGACCGCACCGCCGCGCAGAGCGAGCTGCGCGCACTGGATGCCCACCGCTTCCTGCTGCTGGCCCGTGATGGCAACGGCCTGGGCAAGGATGGCGACGACCCGATCGTCTACAAGTCGGTGCTGCTGGTGGATGTGGCCGAAGCCAGCAACCTGGCCGGCAGCACCTACGAAACCGGCACGGCCTCGGTGCTGGCTGATCCAGCGGATACCACGTTGAAGGCAGGCATCGTACCCGCACGCTGCGACGAACTGCTGAACCTGCTCGACCGCCCCCAGCTCGCACGTGCCGGGCTGGACCTGGATACCAAGCGCGGCCCGCATGCCGGACTGCTTTCGGAAAAGTGGGAAGCCATGGACGTGCTGCCGGCGCTGGACCCCGCAGCATCCGAACGACGTGCTGCTGCTGATCGGCAACGACAACGACTTCATCGCCCGCAACTGCCGCATGCAGGGCCAGCCCTGCGACAGCCCGTACGACAACGACAACCGCGTGCTGGTCTACCGACTGACCCTGCCTTGACTGCATCGGGCATTGCCGCAACCGTCTCGCTCGAAAGCCTGGTAGTGCCGGCCGCTGGCCGGCATTACGCCCAGACCGACCACGCATGCGGGTACTCGCCAATCTGCCCAGCAAGACCAGCGCGCACCGGATTCCCGAGTATGTACAGAGCTTGCCGCGCCAGCGACTCCTCAGCCCTCAACGCAACGGGTAGTGCCGGCCGCTGGCCGGCATTACGCCCAGACCGACCACGCATGCGGGTACTCGCCAATCTGCCCAGCAAGACCAGCGCGCACCGGATTCCCGAGGATGTACAGAGCTTGCCGCGCGAGCGACTCCTCAGCCCTCAACGCAACGGGTAGTGCCGGCCGCTGGCCGGCATTACGCCCAGACCGACCACGCATGCGGGTACTCGCCAATCTGCCCAGCAAGACCAGCGCGCACCGGATTCCCGAGGATGTACAGAGCTTGCCGCGCCAGCGACTCCTCAGCCCTCAACGCAACGGGTAGTGCCGGCCGCTGGCCGGCATTACGCCCAGACCGACCACGCATGCGGGTACTCGCCAATCTGCCCAGCAAGACCAGCGCGCACCGGATTCCCGAGGATGTACAGAGCTTGCCGCGCCAGCGACTCCTCAGCCCTCAACGCAACGGGTAGTGCCGGCCGCTGGCCGGCATCACGCCCAGACCGACCACGCATGCGGGTACTCGCCAATCTGCCCAGCAGGACCAGCGCGCACCGGATTCCCGAGGATGTACAGGCTTGCCGCGCCAGCGACTTCTCAGCCCTCAACGCAACGGGTAGTGCCGGTCGCTGGCCGGCATCACGCCCAGACCGACCACGCATGCGGGTACTCGCCAATCTGCCCAGCAAGACCAGCGCGCACCGGATTCCCGAGGATGTACAGGGCTTGCCGCGCCAGCGACTCCTCAGCCCTCAACGCAACGGGTAGTGCCGGCCGCTGGCCGGCATTACGCCCAGACCGACCACGCATGCGGGTACTCGCCAATCTGCCCAGCAAGACCAGCGCGCACCGGATTCCCGAGGATGTACAGGGCTTGCCGCGCCAGCGACTCCTCAGCCCTCAACGCAACGGGTAGTGCCGGCCGCTGGCCGGCATTACGCCCAGACACGACCACGCATGCGGGTACTCGCCAATCTGCCCAGCAAGACCAGCGCGCACCGGATTCCCGAGGATGTACAGGGCTTGCCGCGCGAGCGACTCCTCCGCCCTCATGGCATGATCGAAGTAGCCAGACTGCCAGATCGTACTTCGACCGACCCCTGTAGGCGATTCAGGGCAAGCGCGCTCGACGACTTCATTCGGCGTGCAATGTCTGGAAGGTGAGCTGCACGCAGCTCGAACATCCAGTGGAGGTGATCCGGCATGACGACCCATGCGAGTGACTGCACCAGCCCCCGCCGCTCGATGTAATGAAACTGGTCGATTACACATGCCACTGCAGCTTCGCTTTCAAAGAGCCGGCGGCGCAGATGTGTGGTCGTTGTCAGAACGTAGACCTGACCGACAATGGAACGACGGCCCAGGCGGAGGCGATGGCTGCTCATGCCCCCATGGTGGAGCGATCGTTGCGCGTTGAACGTCAGGCCATGCCTCGAGGGGTGTTCGGAGTTGTCTGAAGTTGAATGAGGTTGCCGGCCAGCGGCCGGCACTACCAGGGAAATTGGATTGCCGGCCAGCGGCCGGCCCTACCGGGACCATGGATTGCCAGCCGGTATCGACAGGACTCAACCGCGCAGGGTGGCGCCGCCGTCCACGTACAGGTCGCTCATCGCCACGTGCCCAGCCTGCTCGGAGAGCAGGAACATCACCGAATGGGCAATGTCTTCCGGGGTGGCCAGCTTGCGCAGCGGGATGCCCGGCCTTGTACGTCTCCAGGCTCCCGGCGATCACCCGCTCTGCGCCATGCTCGTCCTGCCACATGGCGGTCTGCATCGGGGTCAGCGTTGAGCCCGGGGCGACGATGTTGCAGCGGATACCCAGCGGCGCCAGCTCCAGCCCGAGGCAGCGGGGTGAACATCGTGGCGGCGGCCTTGGACGCGGCATAGGCGGCCATGCCGTGCCGCGGCACGCCGGCGGCATTCGAACTGACGGTGACGATCGCGCCCTGGCCTCGCGGTGACATCACCCGCGCCAGCGCACGGCCAACATGGAACACACCGTCGGCATTGACCGCGAACACCCGGCGCCAATCGCCTTCGGTGGTCTCCGTAACAGCTCCCACATGCAGGACGCCCGCCACGCTGGCGGCAAGGCAAATTGGCCCAATGCTGGCTTCTACACGATCCACCAGTGCATCCACTGCCACGCTGTCGGTCACGTCGAGCGCAAACGCCTGCACACGTGCATCCATTATCACGGGCGCCCTCGCGGTCGGTTGCCACCACCGTGCAGCCGGCCTCGGCCAACAGCCCGTACCAGTGCCTCGCCGATGCCGCCGGCGGCGCCGGTCACCAGTGCCACGCGACCTTCAAAGCCGGTCAACTGCATGTTGCGATCTCCTGTTGCTCATCCCAGTGGCGCAGGCGCGCCGACAGCCACCGGCGCAGCTGCGCCACCGCATCGCGCCCGGTCAGCTCGGCATGCAGGAACGGCAGTTCCAGCGCCCTGCACCTTGCGTGCGTGCGCGCGCCACAGTGCCGACTGCAACTGTGGCCGCGCCTGATGGTCCCGGCCAGCGCGGACGTGCACCAGCGTGCCGTCGAACGGACGGTGGATGTGTTCGCGGATCAGCCGGTTGGTGCCAGTCACTGCGCGCACCACGCCATCGAGCACCACGTCCGGCAGGCTGCCGAGCGCACTACCACCGCGACGCAGGAAGCCGAGAATGCGTTCGCGGCTGTCCAGCTCCGGATGCGCGTCCGGGTCATGGCCGGCAATCGCCAGCAGTGCGCGCAATGCGGCGATGGCATCGGGTTCCGGTTCGGCCCCGCCAGCATTCGCTGGGGTAGGCGTCCAGCAGCACCAGTTCACCGACTTCACGCCCGATTTCATGCAGGCGCACCGCCATCGCCTGGGCGAGGATGCCGCCCACCGACCAGCCCAGCAGATGTACCGGTCCCCTTCGGCTGCAGCGCAACCACGCGCTGCACATAGTCATTGGCCATGGCTTCGATGCTGGACGGCAACGGCTGCTTCGGATCCAGCGCGGGCGACTGCAGGCCGTACACCGGTCGTGCCGGCTGCAGCGCGCGCGCCAGGCTGCGGTAGTTCCAGGCGATGCCACCGGCCGGGTGCAGCACGAACAGCGGAGTGGGCCCATCAGCATCAGTGGCAGCCAACGAGATCACCGGCCCCAACGCGTGGTCGGCCAGCGCCGGCGGCTCGGCAATGCGCGTCGCCAACGCGGCCACGGTCGGCTGCGCGAACAAAGCGCCCAGGCCAAGGTCGCAGCGCCAGCGCTGCTCGATCGCGAGCAGCAGGTGCAACCGCGGACAGCGAGTCGCCGCCGAGGCTGAAGAAGTCCGCATCCACAGCCACGGGCGCATCGCGGCCCAGCGCCTGGGCGAACAGCACGGCCAGCTCCTGCTCCAGCGGCGTGCGCGGCGCCAGTCCGGCAATCTCGTTCTGCGGCGGCTTCGGCAAGGCGTTGCGGTCGAGCTTGCCGTTCGCGGTCACCGGCCAGCGATCCACACCAACAAATGCCGAGGGCACCATGTAGTCCGGCACGCGGGTGGCC
>NZ_JBFLUN010000026.1:0-21650 GCF_050473585.1 Stenotrophomonas sp. NRRL B-14846 | reverse complement strand
GTTCACGCCTGCAAGCGCCCGATCCCGTTGCCTCATTGCGCGAGGCGATCCGCCTCTGCGACGTCTGAAACGATATCCACCCAGGTGAGAAACCCATGGCAGATAATCACTACGACGCCATTGTTGTTGGCTCGGGAATCAGTGGCGGTTGGGCAGCGAAGGAGCTGACCGAAAAGGGCCTGAAGGTCCTGATGCTGGAACGCGGACGCAACATCGAGCACGTCAAGGACTACGTCAATGCGATGAAGGAAGCGTGGGACTTCCCGCACCGCAACCGGCCAACGCAGGCGATGAAGGCGACTTCCGGTGCTGATGCGCGACTACGGCCTGGCCGAAAACCTGGAAGGGATGTGGGCCAACGAACAGGACTCGCCCTACATCGAGACCAAACGTTTCGACTGGTTCCGTGCTACCAGGTGGGCGGCCGCTCGCTGCTGTGGGGACGGCAGAGCTATCGCTTCTCCGACCTGGACTTCGAGGCGAACCTCAAGGACGGCATCGCCACCGACTGGCCGATCCGCTACGCCGACATCGCGCCGTGGTACGACCATGTGGAAAAGTTCGCCGGCATCGCCGGCACGCGCGAAGGGCTGGACGTGTTGCCGGATGGTGAGTTCCTGCCGCCGATCCGTTGAACATCGTCGAGAAGGATGTGGCGGCGCGGATAAAGAAGGCCTTTGGCGGAACGCGGCACATGATCCACTCGCGCACCGCCAACATCACCAAGCCGATGCCCGAGCAGGGCCGCGTCAACTGCCAGTACCGCAACAAGTGCATCCTGGGCTGTCCCTTTGGTGCCTACTTCTCGACCCAGGCGGCGACGCTGCCAGCGGCGATGAAGACCGGCAACCTGACCTTGCGGCCGTTCTCGATCGTCAAGGAAGTGCTCTACGACAAGGACCGCAAGCGTGCGCGCGGGGTGGAGGTCATCGACGCGGAGACCGGGCAGACCTACCAGTACACCGCCAAGGTCATCTTCCTCAACGCATCGTCGTTCAACTCGACCTGGCTGCTGATGAACTCGGCCACCGAGGTGTGGGAGGGCGGGCTGGGCTCATCGTCGGGCGAGCTCGGGCACAACGTGATGGACCATCATTTCGGAGCGGGCGCCTCCGGCCGGGTCGAGGGCTACGAAGACAAGTACTACTTCGGCCGTCGTCCCTGCGGCTTCTACATTCCGCGCTTCCGCAACGTCGCGGCCGACAGGCGCGGCTACCTGCGCGGGTTCGGCTACCAGGGCGGTGCCAGCCGCACCGGCTGGTCGCGCGAGATCGCCGAGCTGAACATCGGTGCCGATCTGAAGGAGGCGCTGACCGTGCCTGGTGACTGGCGCATCGGCATGACCGGGTTCGGTGAAATGCTGCCGCACCATGACAACACGATCCGCCTGGACCGCGACCGCAAGGACAAGTGGGGGCTGCCGGTGCTGGCGATGGACGTTGCCATGCGCGCCAACGAACTGGCGATGCGCAAGGACATGGCCGCCGATGCCGCCGAGATGCTGGAGGCGGCCGGCGTCAAGGACGTGAAGATGCACGACAACGATTACGCCCCGGGCAAGGGCATCCACGAAATGGGGACCGCGCGCATGGGACGTGATCGGAAGAGCTCGGTGCTGAACCAGCACAACCAGGTCTGGGATGCCCCCAATGTCTATGTGACCGACGGTGCCTGCATGACCTCCAGCGCCTGCGTGAATCCTTCGCTGACCTACATGGCGCTGACCGCGCGCGCGGCCGACCACGCGGTACGCGAACTGAAAGCGGGGAACCTCTGATGGATCGCCGCGAACTGCTGAAGATGATCGTCGCTGCTACCGGCGCGGCCATGGTCGGCCTGCCTGCGCTCGCACAGGGAAAGGCCGCTGCCGCACCGGTGAAGGCCCTGTTCTCCGACGCCGATGTCGGCACGCTGGACGAGATCGCCGAGACCATCCTGCCGCGGACCCGGACACCAGGGGCAAAAGACGCGGGCGCTGGTCTGTTCATGGCGACCTTCGTCAGCGACTGCTACACCGCCCGGCAGCAGTCGACGTTCCGCGCAGGGCTGGTCGATATCGACAAGCGCGCCGGCGGTCGCTTTGTGGCGCTCTCACCGCAGGCGCGCACCGAATTGCTGCGCACGCTCGATGCAGAAGCCAAGGCACGCCATGCCGATGTGACCGAGACCGGTACGCCTGAAGAGGGCGAGGCGATGCCGCACTACTTCACGATGCTCAAGCAGCTGGCCATCTTCGGCTTCTTCACCTCGAAGGTCGGCGCGACCGGGGTGCTGCAGTACGTCGCCGTGCCGGGGCGTTACGACGGCGACCTCGCCTATGTTGCCGGCACGCCGGCGTGGGGGACCAGCTGATGGAGCGCAACACGATGATCAAGCCGCTGCTGATCGCGGCGACCATGCTGGTTGCCGCACCTGCATCCGCGCAGGACAGTGCCGACACCGCGCGCGATCCGAAGAAGACCGAGGTGTGGACGCCGGTGCCCGCGACCGTGGCTACGCCGCAAGGCAAGGCCCCGTCCGATGCAATCGTGCTGTTCGATGGCAAGGATGTCTCCGCGTGGGAGTCGGAGCAGGGCGGTCGCGTGCCCTGGAAGGTTGCCGATGGCGCGATGACCGTCGTGCCCGGCAGCAAGGGCATTCGCACCCGGCAACGCTTCTGCGACGTCCAGCTGCATGTCGAGTGGCGCACACCCAACGACACAAAGGGCTTCGACGACCAGAACCGGGGCAACAGCGGCATCTTCCTGCAAGAGCTGTACGAGCTGCAGGTGCTCGACAGCTACAACAACCCGACCTATGCCAATGGCCAGGCGGGCTCGATCTACAAGCAGGCCATGCCGTTGGTGAACGCCTCACGCGCACCGGGCCAGTGGCAGGCCTACGACATCCTCTGGAAGGCGCCGCGCTTCGCAGCGGGCGGTGGGCTTGTGTCGCCCGCGCGCATCACGGTGCTGCACAACGGCGTGCTGGTGCAGGACGACACGGTGCTGGCGGGCAAGACCGAGTACATCGGCGCACCGTCGTACTCGCCGCATGGGTGCGCGCCGCTCCATCTGCAGGAACATGACTCCAGGGTCAGCTACCGCAACATCTGGGTGCGCGAGCTGTAGTGGCACATGGCCGGCGTGGTCGCCGGCCGCTTACTTCGCCAGGTAGCTGGCGATGTCATCGATCTCCTGCTGTGACAGCTGGGAGAAGGGCGGCATCAATCCGCCGCCCTTGCTGATCTTTTCCTTGATCTGCGCGGGTGCCATGCGCTTGCCGATATCGGTGAGCGCCGGGAACGCGCCCGGCATGCCTGCACGATCGGCGCCATGGCAGGCCACGCAGTTCGCGGTGTAGAGCTTCGCACCCGCAGCCGGGTCGTCCTTGCACCAGGCGGCTGTCGCAACGCTCATGCCACCCAGGGCCACCGCCATTGCCAGGATCATTTTCATGTGGGGCTCCTTGATGCGTCAGCGCCGCGCACGGGCTGGCACGTTGGTGGTCAGGTGTTCACGCAGATAATCCGCGCCGGTCTGGATGACCTTGGCCGGGTCGCGTGGCTGATCGTGCTCGATGATGTACCAATGCACGCCGGCGGCTGCCGCAGCAGGCAGGATCGCGTTCCAGTCCAGCACGCCCTGTCCCAGCGCTGCGAATCCGCCTTCGTCTTCGGCCTGGCCCTTGGGCGCATTGTCCTTTGCGTGCACCGCGAATACATGGCCGCGGAACTTTGCCAGCATCACCGCCGGGTCCAGGCCTGCACGCGCGACCCAGGCCAGGTCCAGCTCGGTCTGCAGGTCTGGACCGGCGGCGGCGAACAGCAGCTCCAGTCCGGTCCTGCCATCGACGTCGGCCAGCTCGAAGTCGTGGTTGTGGTAGGCCAGGCGCATGCCCTTGCCGCGCACCTGTTTCGCGATCCGGCCCAGTTCCTGGCCCAGGGCGGTCCAGCCGGCGGCATCGCTCGGGCGATCCTTCTTGTCCAGGTATGGCACCACCAGCGTCGTGTTGCCGATCGACCGGTTGAAGGTCACCACGTCCTCCAGGTTGCTGCGCAGCTCGGACAGCGGCACATGCGATGAAATCGCCTTGATCGAATACCGGTCCAGCAGTTGCTTGAGTTCGGCCGCGCTGGTGTTCTGCGTGCCGACCGTCTCCACCGCATGGACGCCTGCGTCGTGGACGATCTTCAACTGCTGCTCGAGCGAGCCGGCATCGCGCAGGCTGTACATCTGCACCGCGATCGGCTTCTGCGTGCTGGCGGCTTCGACGGCGAAGGCGGGCAGGGCAGCGAGCAGCAGGACGAGGCTTGCAGTTCCATGGACAAGGGCTTTCATCAACAGATCCTCCCGGGTTTCAACCGATGGCAGTCCAGGCACGCGACCTGGCCGATGCAATGACACGATCGACGATCTGCGCCGAGCGCACGCCGTCCTCGAAGGTGGGCAGGCCCTGCGGCCGCTCGCCCTCGATGGCGCGATAGGTGTCGGCGACGAATGCTTCGAAGCACTGGGCGTAGCCCTGCGCGTGGCCGGCCGGTAACACCGACAGCCGGCGTTGTTCGGCACTGCCGGCGCCCGCCCCGCGCACGAAGATCTCCTCGCGCTGGTCGGGCAGGCCGATCCACAGGCGCTCGGCATCCTCCTGGTTGAAGGCCACGCTGGCGTTGGCGCCATCGATCTCGAACCAGAGGCGATTGTGGCGTCCGGCCGAGACCTGGCTGACCGTCAACGACGCCAATGTGCCGGCGCCGGTCCTGAACATCGCCGCCGCCACGTCCTCGCTCGTTACCGCCTGCGTTGCGCCGCCTGCCGCCGGCGTGCTGAAGCTCTGCCCGCTGACGGCGCTGCGCTCAGCGATCACGGTAGAGAAGGCTGCACTGACCTCGGTGAAGCGCTCGCCGCTGACCCATTCCACCAGGTCGCACCAGTGCGAGCCGATGTCGGCGAACACGCGCGATGCGCCACCCAGTGCCGGATCCACGCGCCAGTTGTTGCTGGCCGGGTCCAGCAGCCAGTCCTGCAGGTAGCTGCCATGGATCAGGTGCAGCGGCCCGAGATCGCCCTGGGCGATGCGTGCGCGCGCCTCGCGGACCACCGGGTGGTAGCGGTAGACGAAGGGGACCGTGGCAACCAGGCCGGTCGAGGCGGCCAACGCCGCCAGCGCCTGCGCATCGTCCAGCGTGGTCGCCAGCGGTTTCTCGCAGATCACGTGCTTGCCGGCTTCCAGCGCCGCCTGCGCCATCGCGCGGTGCAGATGGTTGGGCGTGCACACGTGCACCACCTGCACCTGCGGATCGGCGATCACCTCTTCGATGTCCCGGTAGGCGCGCGGAACATTCCACAGCAGCGCCATCTCACGCGCGCGATGCGCTGACGAAGCGGCGACGCCGCGTACCTCGGCACCGGCGAGCAGGGCCGCGCGGCGGTGCACGGCGCCGATCATGCCGGTGCCGACGATGGCGATTCCAAGCGTTGGCATCGGCTCGAATCCTCAGGGTGTGGAAGATGCGGCGGCCACGGCGGGCCGGTCGCGGAACAGCAGCAGGAAGGCGATCAGCACGACCAGCGCGACAGCGGCCGGGAACAGCCAGATCTGCTGCCAGTCGCGTCCGGCGGCCGTGGTGAAGTGCTCCACCACCGCGCCGGACAGGAAGGTGCCGATCAGCATGCCCACGCCGTACGTGGCCAGGGTGATGAAGCCCTGCGCGCTGCTGCGCACGGCGGGGCCGGCATGGGCATCGGTGTAGATCTGGCCGGTGACGAAGAAGAAGTCGTAGCAGATGCCGTGCAGCACGATGCCGATCACCAGCAGCGAGAAGCCGCCGCCCGCATCGCCGAAGGCGAACAGGACGTAGCGCACCACCCAGGCCGCCATGCCGACCGCCAGCATGGTCTTCACCCCCAGCCGCACGAACAGGAACGGCATGGCCAGCATCAGCAGCACTTCGGAGACCTGGCCCAGCGACTGCAGGCCTGCGGCGCCGCGCACGCCCAGGTCGTTGAGATACGGATTGGTGAAGTTGTAGTAGAACGACAGCGGGATGCAGATGGCGATGGACGCCAGGAAGAACACCAGGTAGGCGCGCGACTTCAGCAGCCGCAACGAATCCAGCCCGAGGATCTGCCCCAGCCCGGCATCGCGCTGCTGTGCCAGTGGCGGCGTGTGCGGCAGCGTGAACGCATACAGGCCCAGTACCAGCGATGCCAGCGCGGCCATGCGGAAGGTCAGTTCAAGGCGATGCGCCTGCTCCCAGCCCAGCCAGCCGATCAGCACGCCTGCGACGATCCAGCCGATGCTGCCCGCCACCCGGACCAGCGGGAACTGCTTCTCGGGCGACTGCATGTGCCGCATCGCCACGCTGTTGGCCAGCGCCAGCGTCGGCATGAACAGCAGCATGTAGCCCATCACGCAGGCCGAGAACACGCTGAAGCTGGTGGCGGTGGACGCCAGCCACATCAATACCGCGCCAGCCAGGTGCAGCACCGCCAGGATGCGCTGCGCCGCGAAGTAGCGATCGGCGATCAGGCCGACCAGGAACGGCGCCACGATGGCGCCGATGGATTGGCTGAGGAAGGCCGTCGCTACCTGGCTGGCGCTGGCCTGCAGCGGGCCCTGCACCAGGTAGGTTCCGAGGGTCACGAACCATGCCCCCCAGATGAAGAACTGCAGAAACATCATCGCGCCCAGGCGCGACATGGCGTGCGTCATGGCTTGCCCTCCCGGGGCGGTCGTGGCTCAGATTCCCAGCATGCGGTGCAGTGATGCGGCGTCCGTGCCGCTGTCGGCGAAGTCATCGAAGGCGCGCTCGGTCACGCGGATGAGGTGGTCGCGGATGAAGGCAGCACCTTCGCGCGCACCGTCCTCAGGGTGCTTCAGGCAGCACTCCCATTCCAGCACCGCCCAGCCGGGGAAGTCGTACTGCGCGAACTTCGAGAAGATCGCCTTGAAGTCGATCTGGCCATCACCGAGCGAACGGAACCGGCCCGGACGATCGATCCAGTCCTGGTAGCCGCCATACACGCCGCTGCTCGCGCTGGAGCGATACTCCGCGTCCTTGACGTGGAAGATGCCGATACGCGCGTGGTAGCGGTCGATGAAACCCAGGTAGTCCATCTGCTGCAGCAGCAGGTGGCTGGGGTCGTACAGGATCTTGGCGCGGGGGTGATGGTCCACCACATCGAGGAAGCGCTCGAAGGTCGCGCCATCGTGCAGGTCCTCGCCGGGGTGGATCTCGAAGCACAGGTCCACGCCGCAGGCGTCGAACGCATCCAGGATCGGGCGCCAGCGGCGGCCGAGTTCGGCGAAGGCTTCCTCCACCAGTCCCGGTGGGCGCTGCGGCCAGGGATAGAAATAGGGCCAGGCCAATGCGCCGGAAAACGTGGCATGCGCGGTCAGCCCCAGGCGCTGGCTGGCTTTGGCGGCCAACCGCAGCTGCTCCACCGCCCAGGCCTGGCGGGCGGCCGGATCACCGCGTTTGTCCGGCGGCGCGAATCCGTCGAACAGGCTGTCGTAGGCGGGATGGACGGCAACCAGCTGCCCCTGCAGGTGGGTCGACAGTTCGGAGATCTGCAGGCCGTGCCCGGCCAGCATGCCGGCAATGTCGTCGCAGTACGCCTGGCTGCGCGCCGCCTCGGCCAGATCGAACAGGTGGGGCGCGCTGGTGGGGACTTGTACGCCAGAATAGCCCAGACCCGCGGCCCATCCGGCCAGCGTGTCCAGCCGATCAAAAGGAGCTGTGTCGCCGATGAACTGCGCCAGGAACAGCGCTGGACCCTTGAGCGTCTTCAACGTGATTCGCCCTCGATGCAATCGATTGCATTATCCTAGCAGGGGCTCACGCAAGACCTGTTGTGCACTGCACAGCGGACAGGAGAACTAACGCCATGGCCACCATCTACGACATCGCAAAGCACGTCGGCGTCTCCGCGGGCACGGTGTCGCGTGCGCTTTCGCGGCCGGACAAAGTCCTGCCCGCCACCCGCGCACGCATCGAGCAGGCCGCCGCCGCCCTCGGCTATGTACCCAACACGGTGGCCCGCACGCTCAAGACCCAACGCAGCGGCAAGATCCTGGTGACCGTCCCGGACATCGCCAATCCGTTCTTCGCGCAGATCCTGCAGGGCGCGGAGGAGGCCGCGCAGGCGGTCGGCTATGCGGTCCTGCTGGGCGATACCCAGCATCAACCCGACCGCGAGGAGCGCTACGCGCAGATGCTCCGGCGCAACGAGGCCGACGGCATGATCGTGCTCGGCCATCGCCTGCCACCCACGGCGCGCGAGATCGTCGAGCAGCGCGGCGCCGCGGCACCGGTGGTCAACGGGTGCGAGTTCGACCCTGCACTGGGCATTCCCAGTGTCCACATCGACAACGCGGCCGCCGCACGCGCGGTGATGGAGCATCTGTACGGGCTGGGACATGAACGGATCGCCGTGGTCGGCGGGCCGCCTGACAACCCCCTGCACCAGCAACGGCTGGAAGGGGTGCGGGCAGCCGGCAAGGCGCGTGGCCGCCTGCGCCAGCTGAGCATCGTGCCGGGGGATTTTTCCGTGGAATCCGGCCATGCGGCTGCCATGGCGCTGCTGGATGGCACGCCGGCACCGACCGCGGTGTTCTGCTTCAGTGACCAGATGGCGCTGGGTGCCCTGGCCGCCTGCCGGGACCGGGGCATCCGCGTGCCGGATGAACTGTCCATCGTCGGCTTTGATGACCTGGCGTCTTCCCGCTACCTCACGCCGCCATTGACGACCATCCGGCAGCCCATGCGGGAGATTGGCGAGCGTGCGGTCAACCTGCTGCTCGCCATCATCGAACACGTCGACGTGCCGCTGCAGCAGACGCTGGAGTTCAGCTTCATGCTGCGGGGTTCGACGGCTGCGCCCCGGCGTGGGTGAGGGCAGCGCCGTCGCCGTGAGTCCTTGATCCCGCATTGACGCCGAGCTGTCAGACTCGGCATGGGCAGCCCGGCAAGGGCCGGGGTGGAACGTGCGATCGCGCAAGGGGGTCGGCAATGCCATTCTTGACTGACTCGACGGAAGTCGCGGTCGAAGGCATCGGCGCGGCACGTCGCATCGGCTGGATGCGCTTCGTCGGCAATGGCCTGGGCGCGATTCCCATCGCCTCGATCATTCTTGAACGCCAGGACGGCCTGTGGGCCTGGGCGTTGCTGTTGCTCAATGCACTGGTGTGGCCGGCGCTTGCGCTGGTACTGACTCAGCGCGCCCGCCAGCCTGCACAGGTGCAGTTCCGCTGCATGGTCGCCGATTCCTTCTTCGGCGGCGGCTGGATCGCTTTCATGGCGCTGAGCGCGGTCCCCAGCGCATTGTTCGCCGCGCTGCTGGTCGCCGACAAGATCGCCGCCGGTGGCGTACGCCTGGCGATGCGGGCCACGCTGGCGCTGGTGCTGGGTTTCGCCATCACCTGGTGGGCGCTCGGCTTCCCTTACCAACCCGTTTCCTCGCAGCGCACGATCATGCTCAGCGTGCCGTTCCTGTTCGTCTACGGCATCGGGTTGAGCATCCTCAGCTGGCAGCTGGCGCGCCGGGTCAAATCGCAGAACCGGCAGCTGCAGCGGCTGAGCCGGATGGATCCGCTGGTGGAACTGGCCAATCGTGGCTTCCTGATCCTGCGTGCGCAGCAGGTGCTGGACCGGGCGCAGGGACAGGGCGGACTGGCCTGCCTGCTGATGCTCGATGTGGATGATTTCAAGCGCATCAATGATTCGCTTGGCCATCGCGCGGGCGACGAGGTACTACGGCATATCGCTGCAACATTGCGTACGTTTGCGCGGCCCGGTGATACCCCGGCGCGGCTGGGGGGCGATGAGTTCGTGGTACTGCTGCACGACTGCGCACCCGTCGATGCGATGCACGTGGCCGAGCGGGTGCGCCTGCATCTGCTCGAGGCCGCTCGCCAGATCACCCCGGGCGTGGAGTTCAGCGTCAGCATCGGCATTGCCGCCACGCCGCGGGGGGGCAGTGTCGAGGACTGGCTGGCACTGGCCGACCGCGCGCTGTACCACGCCAAGCGGCAGGGCAAGAACACGGCCAGCTACGGCGAGTGAGTCGATGGGGCGGCGGCAGGGCCGCCACGGCATGAGAGCGTAACGCCCGTTCAGCCTGCACGCCGAATCGGCAGGTCAATCCTCTACCATGGGCCACCCCGCCCGGACGCGCTCCCATGCAAGACGCCCTTGTTGCCCAGCCCAAGCCCCCCATCCCAAGGATCGCGGCGTGGCTGATGATGTTGCTGGGCATGTGGCTGGCGCTGAAGCTGGGCCTGGTGGTGACCCTGCTGTCCGGCCTGCTGGTGTTCCAGCTGACGCACGTGCTGGCCGCCACCGTGGAGGGCAAGCTGCCGCCGGGACGGGCGCGGGCGATCGCGGTGATCGTGCTGTCGGCGATCATCATCAGCGGGCTGGTACTGGCCGGCATCGGCGTGGCCTCGTTCTTCCGCAACGAGACCGGCGGCCCGGATGCACTGCTGGCGCGCCTGATGGAGATCCTCAACACCTCGCGCCACCAGGTGCCGGCGCTGCTGCAACCCTATATTCCCGAAGACATGCCGGCGCTGCGCACGGCGCTGAACGACTGGGCCGCCGAACATCAGCGGCAGCTGGGCGTGGCCGGTACCTCGGTGGTGCAGGTCGGTGTGCGCGTACTGATCGGTATGGTGCTGGGCGCGATGATCGCGCTGTATGACGAACTGCCGCTGCCGAAGATGGGGCCGCTGGCGCAGGAGCTGATCGGGCGCACCAGCCGCCTGGCCACCGCGTTCCGCCAGGTGGTGTTCGCGCAGGTGAAGATCTCGCTGCTCAACACAGTGTTCACCGCCATCTTCCTGCTGGGCGTGCTGCCGCTGTTCGGCGTGCACCTGCCGCTGTCCAAGACCCTGGTGCTGATCACCTTCCTTGCCGGCCTGCTGCCGGTGGTGGGCAACATCATCTCCAACACGATCATCACCATCGTTGCGCTGTCGGTCTCGTTCTACGTGGCGGTGGCGGCACTGCTGTACCTGATCGTGATCCACAAGCTGGAGTACTTCCTCAACGCGCGCATCGTCGGTGGCGAGATCCAGGCGCGTGCCTGGGAGCTGCTGCTGGCCATGCTGGTGATGGAGGCAGCCTTCGGCCTGCCGGGCCTGGTCGCCGCGCCGGTGTTCTATGCCTACGTGAAGCGCGAACTGGTCGACCAGCGCTGGATCTGACGCGGCAGGGCATGACGCATTTGCCCCGTTTGTACGGTCTGCGCGGCCTTGTCGGTGCGTTCGCGGCGGGCGCGGTATACCCACGGCAACGGTTGGTCCGGTAGCGGCTTGGCGCCTGTGCAGGCGGCCGCTACAGTGTTCTGCACTACAGGGGAAATGTGCATGGCCCGCAAGGCGTCGCCCATCGGATTGCGGACCTGGGTCTGGATCCTGGCCGGGCTGTTCGTGGTCTGTACGCTGCCGTTGATGGCCATCGCGCTGGTGCAGGGCACGCTGCGCTTCACTGCCGCCGAGGACAACCTGGTCAGCCTGCGCCAGCTGCGGCAGACCTTCGACCTGGCCAACCTGGTGTCGGCCGAGCGCGGCCCCGCCAACAGCCTGCTCGGGTCCAACACCGCCGATGCGGCCGAACAGGCCCGGCTGGCGGCGCAGCTGGCGGTCGCGCGCCAGCGGGTCGATACCGCCCTGCAACGCCTGGACACGGTGTTCAACGCCGACCCGGGCGTGGTCGACGAACATGGGCTGCTGGCCGATGCGCAACGTCGCCTGCAATCGGCGCGGGCCGCGGTGGACCGGGTGGCGGCGCAGCCGCATGGCGCGCGCCGGGTGGAGGACGTGGAGCGTGCGATCAGCAGCATGTTCGCCGTGGTCGATCGCCTGCACGTGCTGACCTCGGCGCAGATCAACGTGCTGGTCAGCGCCGACCGCGAAGCAGCGATTCCGGCGATGCAGGGCCAGGTGCTGATCGACCTGCGCGAGCATGGCGGCCGCCTGGCGTCGAACGTGATGGCGCCGGTGGCGGTACCGGGGGCATGGCGCGACGAACAGGTGCGGGCGGCATTGCAGACCGAAGGCCGCCTGCTGGAGCTGTGGCGGCTGGCGGGCAGCCATGAAGCGGTGTTCCGCAGCGATCCGGCGCTGTCCTGGCATTGGGACATGGCACGCCGGCAGTTCTTCGGCGAATCGCTGCCGATGATCGAACAGTTGATCGAAGATGGCCGGCGCGGCGTGGCGCCGCCGTGGACCGCCGCCGAGTTCACCACGCGCTACGTGCCGACCCTGCAGTCGCTGGAAGCGCTGCGCGACGGCTACCTGAGCGTGTCCATCGCCCGTTTCGAGCGCACCCGCAACCGCGAAGCGACGCGCCTGGTGGTGCTGGTGGCGACGGTGCTGGGCACGCTGGTGGTGCTGGGCGTGGCGCTGCGCATCGCGCATCTTCAGATCCTGCGGCCGCTGCTGCAGGCGCAGAAGCAGGTCATCCAGATCGCCTCGGAAGCGCCGGGCCCGGAGCAGCATGTGACCCATCCGCTGGCCGAGATGCAGCGCCTGTTCGATGCCATCGAAGTGTTGCGCGAGAAGTCGCGCGAGCGCTCGGCGTTGACCAGCGAGCTGCGCCAGCTGGCCGGCACCGATGAGCTGACCGGGCTGTTGAACCGGCGCGCGCTGGACGAGATGGTGCAGCAACGTCATGCCGACGGTGGCAACAGCGCGGTGGTGATCCTGCTGGACGTGGACCGCTTCAAGGCGATCAACGATGGCCACGGGCATGATGCCGGCGACGAGGTGCTGGTGCAGGTGGCGCAGCTGCTGCAGCGCCACCTGCGCCGCAGCGACAGCATTGCCCGCTATGGTGGCGAGGAGTTTCTCGTGTTGCTGGCCGACGGTGATCTGGCCGGTGGCCGCCAGCTGGCCGAGTCGCTGCGGGTGGCGCTGCAGCGGCTGGACATCGCACTGGTCGGCGGCAAGGTGCTGCGGGTCACCGCCAGCTTCGGTGTGGCCGAGGGCGGCACCGATGCGCTGGGCTGGCGCACGTTGCTGCGCGCTGCGGATGCGGCCATGTACCAGGCCAAGGCGCAGGGCCGCGATCGCGTGCGCGTGGCCGGCGGTGGCCGCATCGCGCGTTGACGCGCGACGTTCATCACCGGCGCACGCGGGGGCCCCTAGACTGGACGCCCGCCCGCTGCTGGAGCCCATCATGACCATGCGACCCATTGCCGTCGCCGTGCTGCTCACTGGCCTGCTGGCCGGCTGTGCGACTCCTGCAGCGAAGACCGTTGCCGATGAATCGCGTCATCCCTCCATCGCTGCCGGCGTGAGCCCGGTGCCTGCCTTCTCCGGTGGCGGCGCTGGGTGGCGCATCGAGATCACGTCCACTGGACAGGGCAACCACGATGCCAGCCTCAGTGCCGAAGGTCGTACCCACAAGGGCACGCTGCGCTATCCCGGCCAACCGGCCGACGCACCCAGCTCGCTGATCGTGCTCAACGGCGAGCTTGGCAGGCAGCCGGCCATCGTCGAGATCAAGCGCGAGTCGTGCCGCAATGCCGAAGGTGTGGACACCATGGCCAGCGTGCACGTGACGATGGAAGGGCAGCCGCAGCGTCGTGGCTGCGGTCACCTGGCCGTGTACTGAGTCGCTGCCCGGCATGCTCGAGATTCCCACCCTGCGTACCGCGCGCCTGCGGCTGCGCCCGCAGCAGCTGGACGACTTCAACGTCTATGCCGCGTTCCTGGCGTCGCCGCGCGCGCGCGGCATGGGAGGGCCGTTCGCTGAGGTGGCGGCGTGGGGCCAGTTCTGCCACGACCTAGCCAGCTGGCATCTGTTCGGTCATGGTGCATTGATGATCGAGCGTGCCGATACCGGTGCCTGCATCGGCCAGGTCGGGATCAACCACGGCCCGCTGTTCCCGGAAAAGGAACTGGGCTGGCTGCTGTATGACGGCCATGAAGGGAAGGGCTTCGCTACCGAAGCGGCCGGCGCGCTGCGCGACTGGGCCTTCGTGGTGGCGCAGCTGCCGACCCTGGTCAGCTACATGGCACCGGACAACCAGGCGTCGCAGGCCGTTGCACAGCGGCTGGGCGGCGTGCTGGACGATCACGCCGTGCGCAGTGATGCCGATGATCTGGTGTATCGCTACCCGCGCTGACGCCTAGCTGCCTGTGGCCGGGGCCTGTACCGTGCGGCCGAGCGCCTTGGCGACGCCTTCGCGCTTCTCGATCAGGAATTCCATCAGGGCGCGCACGCGCGGTGGCATCTGCTCGCGCGAAGGCACGTACAGGTAGAAGCCGGGGAACGGTGCCGACCACGCCGGCATCAGGCGGACCAGGCGCCCATCGGCCAGCATCGGCTGCAATGACAGATCGATATGCTGCATCACGCCCAATCCCTGCAGCGCGGCGCGGATCATGCCCTCATCGTCGTTGGTGACATAGCGTCCGCGCGGTTCCACTTCAAAGTCATGACCGGGCTGGCCCGGCGTGCTGAATTCCCAGGCATAGACCCCGCCGCTGCCGGTCTGCCGGTAGCCCAGGCACTCGTGTGCGGCCAGTTCGGCGGGCGTGGTGGGCGTGCCATGGCGGGCCAGGTAGGCCGGCGAGGCGACCACCACCATTTCCAGCATCGGCGTGACCGGCACGGCGATCATGCCTTCGGCCAACCGCTCGCCAAGGCGGATGCCGGCGTCACAGCCGTCGGCAACGATGCTGGACAGGCCGTCGTCCATCACCAGCTCGATGCGCAGCTCGGGGTAGCGC
Organism: Stenotrophomonas sp. NRRL B-14846; assembly: GCF_050473585.1. NCBI lineage: Bacteria > Pseudomonadati > Pseudomonadota > Gammaproteobacteria > Lysobacterales > Lysobacteraceae > Stenotrophomonas > Stenotrophomonas sp. NRRL B-14846. Next base: position 6,929 of record NZ_JBFLUN010000026.1, on the reverse strand, counting down.
GCGAAGAACTCCGGTAGATGCGGTTCGATCAGCGTCTTGGCAGTCAGGCGCGCGGTGTTGATGCGCAGCAGGCCGGACGGTGCGTCATGGCTGGCGCGCAGGTCGCGTACTGCGGTTTCGATGGTGCTCAGCGATGGCCGCAGTGCGTCGAACAGGCGCTGGCCTTCCTCGGTGAGCGACATGTCACGGGTGGTCCGGTGCAGCAGGCGTACCCCCAGCTGTTTCTCCAGGGTCTTCAGGCTCTGCGACAACGCCGGGCGCGAGACCCCCATCTCAACGGCCGCTTTGGTGAAGCTGCGGTGGTGGGCGATGTGGGCAAACCAGGCCAGCTGGGGCAGCAGGGCCGGGTTGATCGGGCTGGGGGCGCTCATGGGGCTCGGTCGGCAGTAGGGCAGTAGGGCAGGAGAAAATCGCGGCACAGGCTGTCGCTATTTGGTAACTGCAGCTTACTACTTTGGTTGTGATTGGCCGCTTTTTGGCTCCCAATCCCGGGTCTATCGTGCTTGCAACGGCGACACCCGTCGCCTCCCGCCACTACCGAGGAGCCGCAGCATGGAAACCATCAACATCCAGAATCCGGACATGGCCTGGCCGATCGCCGCCGACCTGCATTTCCCGCCGGACTTCGACCGCAACCGGGTCTATCCCGCGATCATCAGCATGCATCCGATCGGCAGCTGCAAGGAGCAGACTGCCGGCAACATCTACGGTGAGGCCCTGGCTCGCGAGGGCTACGTGGTGATCGCCTATGACGCCAGCTTCCAGGGCGCCAGCGGCGGCGAGCCGCGGCGGGTCGAAGACCCGACCCAGCGCGTGGAGGATGTACGCCGCGTGGTCGACCATCTGGTCACCCTGCCGTACGTGGACGCCGAACGCATCGGCGTACTGGGCATCTGTGGCGGTGGTGGCTACGCGATCAACGCCACCATGACCGAGCGACGCATCAAGGCGGTCACCAGCATCACCGGTGTCAACTTCGGCCGGCTCAGTCGTGAGGGCTTTGGCGGTTTCGATCCGATCGGCACGCTGGAGGCCATTGCTGCCCAGCGCACCGCCGAGATGCGCGGCGGCGAGGCCCGTGTGGACCTGTTCCTGCCGCCTTCGGTGGAACAGGGGCGCGCCGCCGGCATCACCGATATCGACGTGCTGGAGGCCACGGACTATTACCGCACGCGCGAGCCGCAGCCCAACGGCGTGGTCAGTGCGTTGTTCTCGCATCGCGGTGCAGCGGTGGGCTGGGATGCCTTCCACCTGGCCGAAGTCCTGCTGACCCAACCGTTGCTGGTGGTGATCGGTGACAAGCCGGGTGGCTTTGGCGCCTACCGCGATGGCCTGGAGATCCATGGCCGTGCGGCGTCGAAGCACAAGCAGTTGAAGGTGGTCCAGGGCTGGTCGCACTACGACCTGTATGACAAGCCGGAGCCGGTGCGCGAGGCCCTGTCAGCGGTCGTTCCCTTCTTCAAGCAGCACCTGTGAGCTGACCTGGCAGGTGGTGCCGGCCACGGGCCGGCATCATCTGTACGCGGAGTATTCCGCCCAGTCATCGAGATCGGCCAGTTCCGGCGCCAGCGCATGTTCGACCGCGCGGCGCAGCAGTGCCGGCGCGACGTAGTGCCGGTGCGCGGCATCGATCAGCGCCATGTACAGGCGGCCGAACGCATTGCGGGTCTGCACGCGTGTGCCGAGGCTGATCTCGATGTGGCCATCGGCACAGCGTTGCACGCGCACGCTGCTGCGGAAGCGCAGGTGGCGATCATCGGCGCCGAGCAGCACTTCGGCGCAGGTGTCCCCGTCATCGATGTGCGCGTCCAGCACCGGGTAGCGGCCGGCGAACAGGCGGCTGCGGTCGGTCGACAGCAGCGACGACACCGGGCAGCCGAGTGGCGACGTACGCAACCGCAACGGCGCCACCAGGTGGTTGCGCAGCGCCATCAGGTGGCCCACGCCGGCAGGTGGATTGCGCAGGAAGCCTTCCAGCACATCGGCCAGCAGCGCCGACGCGGCGTGATGGGTGACCTGCGTGCTGTCCAGGCGCAAGGTGGTCTGGTCCTGGTAGTGGCTGTGTGGCAGTGCAGCGGGGAGCAGCCCATCGCTGGCGGCGGCCTGCGAGTGGACGGGATAGGCCGGCGTGGCGCGTTCGACGAAGCCACGCAAGCGCCGCAATGAAATCCTCCGCAGCGGGCCCAACAGAGCGCGGGTATGCGCGCACAGGTGGGCGCACAGGCTGGGAGGTGCTGCCTGCAGCGACAACTGCAGCAGGGGTGAGGCGGCGAGGCTTGCGGCCGAAGGCCAGTGCGCTTCCGGCAATACCTCGGTCAGGCTGGGGATATCGGCGGCATTGCGTTGAACCTGTGCACGGGCCTGCTCATCCATCGCCCCGGCCAGCTCATTGCTGTGGCAGGACAACGCGAACAGCGCCGGATGTGCGCGATGGTTCGATGCGAACTGGTGCCAGGTGCCGCCGCCGAAGCGCACGGTGAACAGGCAGTCCGGTGGAATGCGGATGCGCCGCAGCGTGCGCGCGAAGGCAGCGGGATCGCGCGCCAGCTGCGCGTCTGACGCGGCGGCAAAACGCAGTTCGGCGCCGGCGCTGCCGGCGATGGCGGTGAACATGCGCGGCCCGGCATGCCGGTGGAAGGGATGGCCGCCAGCGCCGACGGTGAAGCTGTACAGCGAGGAGGCGTCGCCCTGCTGCAGGTGCATGCCACCAAGGCGCGCGGAAGGCTCGTCCAGTGCATCGATGAAGGCCGGGTGGTGGCGCTGGCGCTGGCTGGCGTCGGTCACCAGCGCATCACCGGCACCGATGCCGAGCTGCGCGATCAAGGTGACTTCGGTCGGGCTGCCGCCCTCCAGCGCCGGAAGCTGCACCCCTGGAAACGAACGGCGGTCGCGGGTCGAACCAGGCATCGTCATGCTCCTTGGCAGGGTGGTTCAGCGGGCGGGGGACTTGCGGCGGGCGCGTGCTTCGCGCTTCAGCGGGCCACCGACCGGACAGACTTCGGCCGCCCACGAGAACAGCGTGTTGGCCAGGCGGTCGGGCACCTGCCGGAAGTACACGAACTGGCCGCGCTTCTCGCGCTCGATCAGGCCGGCTTCCTCAAGGATGCGCAGGTGGCTGGACAGCGCCGGCTTGCTGAAATCGAAGCGCTCGGCCAGCTCTCCCGCGCTGAGCTCGCCGGCGCTGAGATAGGCCAGGATCTGCCGGCGGGCGGTGGAGGCGAGGGCTTCGAAGATACGGTCCATGGCGAGCTAATTAACTAATTCGTTAATTTATACTCCTCCTGCCGGTGGCGGCTGTCAAGCCATGACCCGTTGCGCGGCACGCCCGGGCTTTGCCATCCTCCCTGCTGTTTTCGGTAGCGTGGAATCCCGATGCGTCCTGCGTTCTGGCTGGCTTTGGCCCTGCTGCCCACCCTGGCGGTGGCGCAACCCGCGCGTACTCCCAAGGCCAAGGCCCCGGCGCAGGATCCCTTCAGCGAGCTGTTCGATACCGCCTGCATGCAGCACATCGGTGCGCCGGCGCGCCTGCAGTCGTTGATGGAATCCAACGGGCTGGCACCGCTGCAGCCGGCCGAGGCGGCAACCTTGCTGCAGGGGCAGGCAGGCGTGGCCTGGATGGTGCCGTTGGCCAGCGGCCGCTATGCGGTCAGCTGGGCCGACGATGGAACCTGCACGGTGTATGCGGAGAAGGCCGATGCGGCGGTGGTGCAGAAGGGCTTCGCACGGCTGGTGCAGGCGGCGCCGAAGCCGTTGCAGGCGCGTTCGCTGCCGGGCCGTGGTCCGTTGTCGGCCGACCAGGTGGCGATCCAGTACGGCTGGGCCACGCCCGGCCAGGCCAAGCTGCAGGTCCGCTTCCGGCTGGTCACGCGGCAGGCGGCCGAGGCCGGCGTACAGGCGATGGCTTCGGTGACGCCCGGTGAAGCGATGCTGGAACCCGCGGCGCCCACCCGGTAGTGCCTGCTGGGCCCGGCGCCCAGCCGGTGGCCCATGCCTGCGATTCAGCCTTTCACGCAGGATGTGGTATATCGTTTATCGATAAATCCACCCCGGGGCGGCGAGGCCACCCCAATGCCGGAGGCCGCTTGACCGCTCGTCCCGCCCGCGCCAGACCCGCGCGAGGCTTGTTCACCCTGGCCCAGGCCGCCGTACAGGCCGTCCGGGCGATGTGCTGGCTGGGCATCCTGGCCGCACTGCTGGCCGTGCCACTGGTCGCCCACGACCGCCGCTGGCTGCTCGACAGCGTCCACGACGCCGATGCCGCCGCCGCGCACGGCAACGACCTGTTCCTGCACTTCTGCCTGGGCCTGGGCGCGATCGTCGCGCTGCTGGTGCTGTGCCTGCTGTTCCTGCGCCATCTGCTGCGGCTGCTGAAGTCGGCGGCGCGCGAGCGGCCGTTCACCCACGCCAATGCACAACGCCTGCAGCGCATGGCGTGGCTGATGCTGGCGATGGAGCTGCTGTCGATCCTGATCGGTGCCTACGCGGCCTGGATGGGCCCGGACTTCACCTGGATGGAGGTGGGTGGCGGCATGTCGATCACCGGGCTGGTGGCAGTGCTGATGCTGTTCGTGCTGGCACGCGTGTTCGCCGTGGGCGCAGCGATGCGCGATGACCTGGATGGTCTGATCTGATGGGCACGCGCTGATGGCGATCGTCATCACCCTCGACCGCATGCTGCAGGAACGGGGCATGACCCTGTCCGAGCTGGCCGGGCGCATCGACATCACCCTGGCGAACCTGTCGATCCTGAAGACCGGCAAGGCGCGCGCCATCCGCTTTTCCACGCTGGATGCGATCTGCCGCGAGCTGCAGTGCACGCCCGGCGACCTGCTCGGGCATGACCCGGCGCAGCCGCAGGACGCCGACTGAATGATTGCTCTTTTCCCTTACCTACTGACGAAACGGACCTGAAATGGAATGGTTGGCTGACCCCTCGATATGGATGGGCCTTGCAACCCTGGTCGTGCTGGAGATCGTTCTCGGCATCGACAACCTGGTGTTCATCGCGATCCTTGCCGACAAGCTGCCGCCGCACCAGCGCGACCGCGCGCGGGTGATCGGCCTGGCGCTGGCGCTGCTGATGCGGCTGGTGCTGCTGGCGGCGCTGGCCTGGATCATGAAACTGACCGAGCCGCTGGTCACCCTGTTCGGCCACAGCTTCTCCGGGCGTGACCTGATCCTGCTGGGCGGCGGCCTGTTCCTGCTGTTCAAGGGCACCATGGAGCTGCACGAACGGCTGGAAGGCCGCGAGCATCACGAGGATGGCAAGAAGGTCTATGCCAGCTTCGCGATGGTGGTGGCACAGATCGTGGTGCTCGACGCGGTGTTCTCGCTTGACTCGGTGATCACCGCGGTCGGCATGGTCGACAACCTGGGCGTGATGTACGCCGCGGTGACCATCGCGATGGCGCTGATGCTGGTGGCCAGCAAGCCGCTGACCCGCTTCGTCAACAAGCATCCCACGGTGGTGGTGCTGTGCCTGGGCTTCCTGCTGATGATCGGTTTCAGCCTGGTGGCCGAAGGCCTGGGCTACAAGATCCCGAAGGGCTACCTGTACGCGGCGATCGCTTTCTCGATCCTGGTCGAGGCGTTCAACCAGTGGGTCCGCTTCAACCGCGAACGCAACGAACGCCGCCAGCCGTTCCGCCAGCGCACCGCCGATGCCGTGCTGCGCATGCTGGGCGCGCGCCCGGCCAACGGCCACGACGACGAAGGCGTGGACGAGCAGGTGGACGCCGACGAGCGCCTGCAGCCGGCCGAACACGAGATGATCCGCAGCGTGCTGGGCCTGGCCGATCGGCCGGTGTCGAGCGTGATGACCGTGCGTGCCGACGTGCAGTGGATCGACCTGGCGCGCGGGCAGGAGGATGTGGTGGCGCGCCTGGTGGCATCGCCGCATACCCGCCTGCTGGTCGGCGATGGTGACCTGGACAGCCTGCGCGGCGTGGTGCAGAGCCGGGACGTGCTGGCCGACCTGCTGCAGGGCAAGCCGCTGCAGCTGGAAGGCAACCTGCGTGAGCCGCAGTACGTCCTGTCCAGTGCCAGTGCATTGCAGGCGCTGGAACTGATCCGCCAGCACCCGGTGCCGCTGGCGGTGGCCGTGGACGAGTACGGCAGCGTGGAAGGCCTGGTGACCGCCAACGACCTGCTGGCGGCGATTGCCGGCGACCTGGTCGATACCCAGGACGAGCGCTATGGCGTGGTCGCGCAGGGTGAGGAGCAGTGGGAGGCCGACGGTGCGCTGACCCTGGACGACCTGCAGCGATTGGCGGGCGTGTCGCTGTCCGCGCAGTGCCGACTACATGACCATCTCCGGCCTGGTGCTGGAGCAGCTGGGCCGGCTGCCGGACATCGGCGATGCGGTGGACGTGGCCGGCGTGCGCATCACCGTACTGGCGATGGAGAAGCGCCGCATCGCCGCCTGCGGGTGGAGCGCTTGGGCCATCTGTAGAGTCGAGCCATGCTCGACTGCTTCTTGAACAACCGGGCACATGCCCGGCTCTACACAACACGGCCGGCAACCGTCACCATGGCCGGCCCGTTTTCTTTCCAGGATGGTTGCAGTGCTGAGTACGATCGGTTTGTTGATGGGCCTGTATGTGGCCTGGCGCCTGTTCTGGCCGCTGCGCATGCCCGCCGCATTGAAGGTCGTGCTGTCGCTGCTGCTGGTGGCCGTTGCCGTGCAGCTGCGCATCGTCGCCACCTTCTGGGGTACGACGGCGTCGCCCGAGATCCCCAAGCTGGCCATCGCCACGCTGGCCACCGGCTCCACCGCGGTGTTGCTGCTGGCGCTGGTGATGGTGGTGCTGGACGCCGGCCTGCTGCTGTCGCGCCTGTTGCGCTGGCCTCGCGCGGTAGCCGCAATGCGCACGCGGCGTCTGCGACCGGTGGCCGGCGTGCTGGCACTGCTGGTCAGTGGTTATGGTGTC
>NZ_JBFLUN010000025.1:0-11835 GCF_050473585.1 Stenotrophomonas sp. NRRL B-14846 | reverse complement strand
AAGATGGGCCGCTGGCGCAGGAGCTGATCGGGCGCACCAGCCGCCTGGCCACCGCGTTCCGCCAGGTGGTGTTCGCGCAGGTGAAGATCTCGCTGCTCAACACAGTGTTCACCGCCATCTTCCTGCTGGGCGTGCTGCCGCTGTTCGGCGTGCACCTGCCGCTGTCCAAGACCCTGGTGCTGATCACCTTCCTTGCCGGCCTGCTGCCGGTGGTGGGCAACATCATCTCCAACACGATCATCACCATCGTTGCGCTGTCGGTCTCGTTCTACGTGGCGGTGGCGGCACTGCTGTACCTGATCGTGATCCACAAGCTGGAGTACTTCCTCAACGCGCGCATCGTCGGTGGCGAGATCCAGGCGCGTGCCTGGGAGCTGCTGCTGGCCATGCTGGTGATGGAGGCAGCCTTCGGCCTGCCGGGCCTGGTCGCCGCGCCGGTGTTCTATGCCTACGTGAAGCGCGAACTGGTCGACCAGCGCTGGATCTGACGCGGCAGGGCATGACGCATTTGCCCCGTTTGTACGGTCTGCGCGGCCTTGTCGGTGCGTTCGCGGCGGGCGCGGTATACCCACGGCAACGGTTGGTCCGGTAGCGGCTTGGCGCCTGTGCAGGCGGCCGCTACAGTGTTCTGCACTACAGGGGAAATGTGCATGGCCCGCAAGGCGTCGCCCATCGGATTGCGGACCTGGGTCTGGATCCTGGCCGGGCTGTTCGTGGTCTGTACGCTGCCGTTGATGGCCATCGCGCTGGTGCAGGGCACGCTGCGCTTCACTGCCGCCGAGGACAACCTGGTCAGCCTGCGCCAGCTGCGGCAGACCTTCGACCTGGCCAACCTGGTGTCGGCCGAGCGCGGCCCCGCCAACAGCCTGCTCGGGTCCAACACCGCCGATGCGGCCGAACAGGCCCGGCTGGCGGCGCAGCTGGCGGTCGCGCGCCAGCGGGTCGATACCGCCCTGCAACGCCTGGACACGGTGTTCAACGCCGACCCGGGCGTGGTCGACGAACATGGGCTGCTGGCCGATGCGCAACGTCGCCTGCAATCGGCGCGGGCCGCGGTGGACCGGGTGGCGGCGCAGCCGCATGGCGCGCGCCGGGTGGAGGACGTGGAGCGTGCGATCAGCAGCATGTTCGCCGTGGTCGATCGCCTGCACGTGCTGACCTCGGCGCAGATCAACGTGCTGGTCAGCGCCGACCGCGAAGCAGCGATTCCGGCGATGCAGGGCCAGGTGCTGATCGACCTGCGCGAGCATGGCGGCCGCCTGGCGTCGAACGTGATGGCGCCGGTGGCGGTACCGGGGGCATGGCGCGACGAACAGGTGCGGGCGGCATTGCAGACCGAAGGCCGCCTGCTGGAGCTGTGGCGGCTGGCGGGCAGCCATGAAGCGGTGTTCCGCAGCGATCCGGCGCTGTCCTGGCATTGGGACATGGCACGCCGGCAGTTCTTCGGCGAATCGCTGCCGATGATCGAACAGTTGATCGAAGATGGCCGGCGCGGCGTGGCGCCGCCGTGGACCGCCGCCGAGTTCACCACGCGCTACGTGCCGACCCTGCAGTCGCTGGAAGCGCTGCGCGACGGCTACCTGAGCGTGTCCATCGCCCGTTTCGAGCGCACCCGCAACCGCGAAGCGACGCGCCTGGTGGTGCTGGTGGCGACGGTGCTGGGCACGCTGGTGGTGCTGGGCGTGGCGCTGCGCATCGCGCATCTTCAGATCCTGCGGCCGCTGCTGCAGGCGCAGAAGCAGGTCATCCAGATCGCCTCGGAAGCGCCGGGCCCGGAGCAGCATGTGACCCATCCGCTGGCCGAGATGCAGCGCCTGTTCGATGCCATCGAAGTGTTGCGCGAGAAGTCGCGCGAGCGCTCGGCGTTGACCAGCGAGCTGCGCCAGCTGGCCGGCACCGATGAGCTGACCGGCTGTTGAACGGCGCGCGCTGGACGAGATGGTGCAGCAACGTCATGCCGACGGTGGCAACAGCGCGGTGGTGATCCTGCTGGACGTGGACCGCTTCAAGGCGATCAACGATGGCCACGGGCATGATGCCGGCGACGAGGTGCTGGTGCAGGTGGCGCAGCTGCTGCAGCGCCACCTGCGCCGCAGCGACAGCATTGCCCGCTATGGTGGCGAGGAGTTTCTCGTGTTGCTGGCCGACGGTGATCTGGCCGGTGGCCGCCAGCTGGCCGAGTCGCTGCGGGTGGCGCTGCAGCGGCTGGACATCGCACTGGTCGGCGGCAAGGTGCTGCGGGTCACCGCCAGCTTCGGTGTGGCCGAGGGCGGCACCGATGCGCTGGGCTGGCGCACGTTGCTGCGCGCTGCGGATGCGGCCATGTACCAGGCCAAGGCGCAGGGCCGCGATCGCGTGCGCGTGGCCGGCGGTGGCCGCATCGCGCGTTGACGCGCGACGTTCATCACCGGCGCACGCGGGGGCCCCTAGACTGGACGCCCGCCCGCTGCTGGAGCCCATCATGACCATGCGACCCATTGCCGTCGCCGTGCTGCTCACTGGCCTGCTGGCCGGCTGTGCGACTCCTGCAGCGAAGACCGTTGCCGATGAATCGCGTCATCCCTCCATCGCTGCCGGCGTGAGCCCGGTGCCTGCCTTCTCCGGTGGCGGCGCTGGGTGGCGCATCGAGATCACGTCCACTGGACAGGGCAACCACGATGCCAGCCTCAGTGCCGAAGGTCGTACCCACAAGGGCACGCTGCGCTATCCCGGCCAACCGGCCGACGCACCCAGCTCGCTGATCGTGCTCAACGGCGAGCTTGGCAGGCAGCCGGCCATCGTCGAGATCAAGCGCGAGTCGTGCCGCAATGCCGAAGGTGTGGACACCATGGCCAGCGTGCACGTGACGATGGAAGGGCAGCCGCAGCGTCGTGGCTGCGGTCACCTGGCCGTGTACTGAGTCGCTGCCCGGCATGCTCGAGATTCCACCCTGCGTACCGCGCGCCTGCGGCTGCGCCCGCAGCAGCTGGACGACTTCAACGTCTATGCCGCGTTCCTGGCGTCGCCGCGCGCGCGCGGCATGGGAGGGCCGTTCGCTGAGGTGGCGGCGTGGGGCCAGTTCTGCCACGACCTAGCCAGCTGGCATCTGTTCGGTCATGGTGCATTGATGATCGAGCGTGCCGATACCGGTGCCTGCATCGGCCAGGTCGGGATCAACCACGGCCGCTGTTCCGGAAAAGGAACTGGGCTGGCTGCTGTATGACGGCCATGAAGGGAAGGGCTTCGCTACCGAAGCGGCCGGCGCGCTGCGCGACTGGGCCTTCGTGGTGGCGCAGCTGCCGACCCTGGTCAGCTACATGGCACCGGACAACCAGGCGTCGCAGGCCGTTGCACAGCGGCTGGGCGGCGTGCTGGACGATCACGCCGTGCGCAGTGGATGCCGATGATCTGGTGTATCGCTACCCGCGCTGACGCCTAGCTGCCTGTGGCCGGGGCCTGTACCGTGCGGCCGAGCGCCTTGGCGACGCCTTCGCGCTTCTCGATCAGGAATTCCATCAGGGCGCGCACGCGCGGTGGCATCTGCTCGCGCGAAGGCACGTACAGGTAGAAGCCGGGGAACGGTGCCGACCACGCCGGCATCAGGCGGACCAGGCGCCCATCGGCCAGCATCGGCTGCAATGGACAGATCGATATGCTGCATCACGCCCAATCCCTGCAGCGCGGCGCGGATCATGCCCTCATCGTCGTTGGTGACATAGCGTCCGCGCGGTTCCACTTCAAAGTCATGACCGGGCTGGCCCGGCGTGCTGAATTCCCAGGCATAGACCCCGCCGCTGCCGGTCTGCCGGTAGCCCAGGCACTCGTGTGCGGCCAGTTCGGCGGGCGTGGTGGGCGTGCCATGGCGGGCCAGGTAGGCCGGCGAGGCGACCACCACCATTTCCAGCATCGGCGTGACCGGCACGGCGATCATGCCTTCGGCCAACCGCTCGCCAAGGCGGATGCCGGCGTCACAGCCGTCGGCAACGATGCTGGACAGGCCGTCGTCCATCACCAGCTCGATGCGCAGCTCGGGGTAGCGCGCGAAGAACTCCGGTAGATGCGGTTCGATCAGCGTCTTGGCAGTCAGGCGCGCGGTGTTGATGCGCAGCAGGCCGGACGGTGCGTCATGGCTGGCGCGCAGGTCGCGTACTGCGGTTTCGATGGTGCTCAGCGATGGCCGCAGTGCGTCGAACAGGCGCTGGCCTTCCTCGGTGAGCGACATGTCACGGGTGGTCCGGTGCAGCAGCGTACCCCCAGCTGTTTCTCCAGGGTCTTCAGGCTCTGCGACAACGCCGGGCGCGAGACCCCCATCTCAACGGCCGCTTTGGTGAAGCTGCGGTGGTGGGCGATGTGGGCAAACCAGGCCAGCTGGGGCAGCAGGGCCGGGTTGATCGGGCTGGGGGCGCTCATGGGGCTCGGTCGGCAGTAGGGCAGTAGGGCAGGAGAAAATCGCGGCACAGGCTGTCGCTATTTGGTAACTGCAGCTTACTACTTTGGTTGTGATTGGCCGCTTTTTGGCTCCCAATCCCGGGTCTATCGTGCTTGCAACGGCGACACCCGTCGCCTCCCGCCACTACCGAGGAGCCGCAGCATGGAAACCATCAACATCCAGAATCCGGACATGGCCTGGCCGATCGCCGCCGACCTGCATTTCCCGCCGGACTTCGACCGCAACCGGGTCTATCCCGCGATCATCAGCATGCATCCGATCGGCAGCTGCAAGGAGCAGACTGCCGGCAACATCTACGGTGAGGCCCTGGCTCGCGAGGGCTACGTGGTGATCGCCTATGACGCCAGCTTCCAGGGCGCCAGCGGCGGCGAGCCGCGGCGGGTCGAAGACCCGACCCAGCGCGTGGAGGATGTACGCCGCGTGGTCGACCATCTGGTCACCCTGCCGTACGTGGACGCCGAACGCATCGGCGTACTGGGCATCTGTGGCGGTGGTGGCTACGCGATCAACGCCACCATGACCGAGCGACGCATCAAGGCGGTCACCAGCATCACCGGTGTCAACTTCGGCCGGCTCAGTCGTGAGGGCTTTGGCGGTTTCGATCCGATCGGCACGCTGGAGGCCATTGCTGCCCAGCGCACCGCCGAGATGCGCGGCGGCGAGGCCCGTGTGGACCTGTTCCTGCCGCCTTCGGTGGAACAGGGGCGCGCCGCCGGCATCACCGATATCGACGTGCTGGAGGCCACGGACTATTACCGCACGCGCGAGCCGCAGCCCAACGGCGTGGTCAGTGCGTTGTTCTCGCATCGCGGTGCAGCGGTGGGCTGGGATGCCTTCCACCTGGCCGAAGTCCTGCTGACCCAACCGTTGCTGGTGGTGATCGGTGACAAGCCGGGTGGCTTTGGCGCCTACCGCGATGGCCTGGAGATCCATGGCCGTGCGGCGTCGAAGCACAAGCAGTTGAAGGTGGTCCAGGGCTGGTCGCACTACGACCTGTATGACAAGCCGGAGCCGGTGCGCGAGGCCCTGTCAGCGGTCGTTCCCTTCTTCAAGCAGCACCTGTGAGCTGACCTGGCAGGTGGTGCCGGCCACGGGCCGGCATCATCTGTACGCGGAGTATTCCGCCCAGTCATCGAGATCGGCCAGTTCCGGCGCCAGCGCATGTTCGACCGCGCGGCGCAGCAGTGCCGGCGCGACGTAGTGCCGGTGCGCGGCATCGATCAGCGCCATGTACAGGCGGCCGAACGCATTGCGGGTCTGCACGCGTGTGCCGAGGCTGATCTCGATGTGGCCATCGGCACAGCGTTGCACGCGCACGCTGCTGCGGAAGCGCAGGTGGCGATCATCGGCGCCGAGCAGCACTTCGGCGCAGGTGTCCCCGTCATCGATGTGCGCGTCCAGCACCGGGTAGCGGCCGGCGAACAGGCGGCTGCGGTCGGTCGACAGCAGCGACGACACCGGGCAGCCGAGTGGCGACGTACGCAACCGCAACGGCGCCACCAGGTGGTTTGCGCAGCGCCATCAGGTGGCCCACGCCGGCAGGTGGATTGCGCAGGAAGCCTTCCAGCACATCGGCCAGCAGCGCCGACGCGGCGTGATGGGTGACCTGCGTGCTGGTCCAGGCGCAAGGTGGTCTGGTCCTGGTAGTGGCTGTGTGGCAGTGCAGCGGGGAGCAGCCCATCGCTGGCGGCGGCCTGCGAGTGGACGGGATAGGCCGGCGTGGCGCGTTCGACGAAGCCACGCAAGCGCCGCAATGAAATCCTCCGCAGCGGGCCCAACAGAGCGCGGGTATGCGCGCACAGGTGGGCGCACAGGCTGGGAGGTGCTGCCTGCAGCGACAACTGCAGCAGGGGTGAGGCGGCGAGGCTTGCGGCCGAAGGCCAGTGCGCTTCCGGCAATACCTCGGTCAGGCTGGGGATATCGGCGGCATTGCGTTGAACCTGTGCACGGGCCTGCTCATCCATCGCCCCGGCCAGCTCATTGCTGTGGCAGGACAACGCGAACAGCGCCGGATGTGCGCGATGGTTCGATGCGAACTGGTGCCAGGTGCCGCCGCCGAAGCGCACGGTGAACAGGCAGTCCGGTGGAATGCGGATGCGCCGCAGCGTGCGCGCGAAGGCAGCGGGATCGCGCGCCAGCTGCGCGTCTGACGCGGCGGCAAAACGCAGTTCGGCGCCGGCGCTGCCGGCGATGCGGTGAACATGCGCGGCCCGGCATGCCGGTGGAAGGGATGGCCGCCAGCGCCGACGGTGAAGCTGTACAGCGAGGAGGCGTCGCCCTGCTGCAGGTGCATGCCACCAAGGCGCGCGGAAGGCTCGTCCAGTGCATCGATGAAGGCCGGGTGGTGGCGCTGGCGCTGGCTGGCGTCGGTCACCAGCGCATCACCGGCACCGATGCCGAGCTGCGCGATCAAGGTGACTTCGGTCGGGCTGCCGCCCTCCAGCGCCGGAAGCTGCACCCCTGGAAACGAACGGCGGTCGCGGGTCGAACCAGCATCGTCATGCTCCTTGGCAGGGTGGTTCAGCGGGCGGGGGACTTGCGGCGGGCGCGTGCTTCGCGCTTCAGCGGGCCACCGACCGGACAGACTTCGGCCGCCCACGAGAACAGCGTGTTGGCCAGGCGGTCGGGCACCTGCCGGAAGTACACGAACTGGCCGCGCTTCTCGCGCTCGATCAGGCCGGCTTCCTCAAGGATGCGCAGGTGGCTGGACAGCGCCGGCTTGCTGAAATCGAAGCGCTCGGCCAGCTCTCCCGCGCTGAGCTCGCCGGCGCTGAGATAGGCCAGGATCTGCCGGCGGGCGGTGGAGGCGAGGGCTTCGAAGATACGGTCCATGCGAGCTAATTAACTAATTCGTTAATTTATACTCCTCCTGCCGGTGGCGGCTGTCAAGCCATGACCCGTTGCGCGGCACGCCCGGGCTTTGCATCCTCCTGCTGTTTTCGGTAGCGTGGAATCCCGATGCGTCCTGCGTTCTGGCTGGCTTTGGCCCTGCTGCCCACCCTGGCGGTGGCGCAACCCGCGCGTACTCCCAAGGCCAAGGCCCCGGCGCAGGATCCCTTCAGCGAGCTGTTCGATACCGCCTGCATGCAGCACATCGGTGCGCCGGCGCGCCTGCAGTCGTTGATGGAATCCAACGGGCTGGCACCGCTGCAGCCGGCCGAGGCGGCAACCTTGCTGCAGGGGCAGGCAGGCGTGGCCTGGATGGTGCCGTTGGCCAGCGGCCGCTATGCGGTCAGCTGGGCCGACGATGGAACCTGCACGGTGTATGCGGAGAAGGCCGATGCGGCGGTGGTGCAGAAGGGCTTCGCACGGCTGGTGCAGGCGGCGCCGAAGCCGTTGCAGGCGCGTTCGCTGCCGGGCCGTGGTCCGTTGTCGGCCGACCAGGTGGCGATCCAGTACGGCTGGGCCACGCCCGGCCAGGCCAAGCTGCAGGTCCGCTTCCGGCTGGTCACGCGGCAGGCGGCCGAGGCCGGCGTACAGGCGATGGCTTCGGTGACGCCCGGTGAAGCGATGCTGGAACCCGCGGCGCCCACCCGGTAGTGCCTGCTGGGCCCGGCGCCCAGCCGGTGGCCCATGCCTGCGATTCAGCCTTTCACGCAGGATGTGGTATATCGTTTATCGATAAATCCACCCCGGGGCGGCGAGGCCACCCCAATGCCGGAGGCCGCTTGACCGCTCGTCCCGCCCGCGCCAGACCCGCGCGAGGCTTGTTCACCCTGGCCCAGGCCGCCGTACAGGCCGTCCGGGCGATGTGCTGGCTGGGCATCCTGGCCGCACTGCTGGCCGTGCCACTGGTCGCCCACGACCGCCGCTGGCTGCTCGACAGCGTCCACGACGCCGATGCCGCCGCCGCGCACGGCAACGACCTGTTCCTGCACTTCTGCCTGGGCCTGGGCGCGATCGTCGCGCTGCTGGTGCTGTGCCTGCTGTTCCTGCGCCATCTGCTGCGGCTGCTGAAGTCGGCGGCGCGCGAGCGGCCGTTCACCCACGCCAATGCACAACGCCTGCAGCGCATGGCGTGGCTGATGCTGGCGATGGAGCTGCTGTCGATCCTGATCGGTGCCTACGCGGCCTGGATGGGCCCGGACTTCACCTGGATGGAGGTGGGTGGCGGCATGTCGATCACCGGGCTGGTGGCAGTGCTGATGCTGTTCGTGCTGGCACGCGTGTTCGCCGTGGGCGCAGCGATGCGCGATGACCTGGATGGTCTGATCTGATGGGCACGCGCTGATGGCGATCGTCATCACCCTCGACCGCATGCTGCAGGAACGGGCATGACCCTGTCCGAGCTGGCCGGGCGCATCGACATCACCCTGGCGAACCTGTCGATCCTGAAGACCGGCAAGGCGCGCGCCATCCGCTTTTCCACGCTGGATGCGATCTGCCGCGAGCTGCAGTGCACGCCGGCGACCTGCTCGGGCATGACCCGGCGCAGCCGCAGGACGCCGACTGAATGATTGCTCTTTTCCCTTACCTACTGACGAAACGGACCTGAAATGGAATGGTTGGCTGACCCCTCGATATGGATGGGCCTTGCAACCCTGGTCGTGCTGGAGATCGTTCTCGGCATCGACAACCTGGTGTTCATCGCGATCCTTGCCGACAAGCTGCCGCCGCACCAGCCGCGACCGCGCGCGGGTGATCGGCCTGGCGCTGGCGCTGCTGATGCGGCTGGTGCTGCTGGCGGCGCTGGCCTGGATCATGAAACTGACCGAGCCGCTGGTCACCCTGTTCGGCCACAGCTTCTCCGGGCGTGACCTGATCCTGCTGGGCGGCGGCCTGTTCCTGCTGTTCAAGGGCACCATGGAGCTGCACGAACGGCTGGAAGGCCGCGAGCATCACGAGGATGGCAAGAAGGTCTATGCCAGCTTCGCGATGGTGGTGGCACAGATCGTGGTGCTCGACGCGGTGTTCTCGCTTGACTCGGTGATCACCGCGGTCGGCATGGTCGACAACCTGGGCGTGATGTACGCCGCGGTGACCATCGCGATGGCGCTGATGCTGGTGGCCAGCAAGCCGCTGACCCGCTTCGTCAACAAGCATCCCACGGTGGTGGTGCTGTGCCTGGGCTTCCTGCTGATGATCGGTTTCAGCCTGGTGGCCGAAGGCCTGGGCTACAAGATCCCGAAGGGCTACCTGTACGCGGCGATCGCTTTCTCGATCCTGGTCGAGGCGTTCAACCAGTGGGTCCGCTTCAACCGCGAACGCAACGAACGCCGCCAGCCGTTCCGCCAGCGCACCGCCGATGCCGTGCTGCGCATGCTGGGCGCGCGCCCGGCCAACGGCCACGACGACGAAGGCGTGGACGAGCAGGTGGACGCCGACGAGCGCCTGCAGCCGGCCGAACACGAGATGATCCGCAGCGTGCTGGGCCTGGCCGATCGGCCGGTGTCGAGCGTGATGACCGTGCGTGCCGACGTGCAGTGGATCGACCTGGCGCGCGGGCAGGAGGATGTGGTGGCGCGCCTGGTGGCATCGCCGCATACCCGCCTGCTGGTCGGCGATGGTGACCTGGACAGCCTGCGCGGCGTGGTGCAGAGCCGGGACGTGCTGGCCGACCTGCTGCAGGGCAAGCCGCTGCAGCTGGAAGGCAACCTGCGTGAGCCGCAGTACGTCCTGTCCAGTGCCAGTGCATTGCAGGCGCTGGAACTGATCCGCCAGCACCCGGTGCCGCTGGCGGTGGCCGTGGACGAGTACGGCAGCGTGGAAGGCCTGGTGACCGCCAACGACCTGCTGGCGGCGATTGCCGGCGACCTGGTCGATACCCAGGACGAGCGCTATGGCGTGGTCGCGCAGGGTGAGGAGCAGTGGGAGGCCGACGGTGCGCTGACCCTGGACGACCTGCAGCGATTGGCGGGCGTGTCGCTGCCGCGCAGTGCCGACTACATGACCATCTCCGGCCTGGTGCTGGAGCAGCTGGGCCGGCTGCCGGACATCGGCGATGCGGTGGACGTGGCCGGCGTGCGCATCACCGTACTGGCGATGGAGAAGCGCCGCATCGCCCGCCTGCGGTGGAGCGCTTGGGCCATCTGTAGAGTCGAGCCATGCTCGACTGCTTCTTGAACAACCGGGCACATGCCCGGCTCTACACAACACGGCCGGCAACCGTCACCATGGCCGGCCCGTTTTCTTTCCAGGATGGTTGCAGTGCTGAGTACGATCGGTTTGTTGATGGGCCTGTATGTGGCCTGGCGCCTGTTCTGGCCGCTGCGCATGCCCGCCGCATTGAAGGTCGTGCTGTCGCTGCTGCTGGTGGCCGTTGCCGTGCAGCTGCGCATCGTCGCCACCTTCTGGGGTACGACGGCGTCGCCCCGAGATCCCCAAGCTGGCCATCGCCACGCTGGCCACCGGCTCCACCGCGGTGTTGCTGCTGGCGCTGGTGATGGTGGTGCTGGACGCCGGCCTGCTGCTGTCGCGCCTGTTGCGCTGGCCTCGCGCGGTAGCCGCAATGCGCACGCGGCGTCTGCGACCGGTGGCCGGCGTGCTGGCACTGCTGGTCAGTGGTTATGGTGTCAGCCCAGGGCATGGCGGTGCCCAAACCCCGGCAGATCGAGGTGCGCATCGCCGGATTGCCGGCCGCGTTCGACGGCTATCGCGTGCTGCAGCTGACCGACATCCATGCCAGCCGCCTGCTCACCGGCGACTGGGTGCGCAGGTGGTGGATGAGAGCAACGCACTGACGCCGGACCTGATCGTGATCACCGGCGACCTGATCGACGGCAGTGTCGAGGCCCGCCGTGACGACGCGCGTCCACTCGCGGACCTGCGGGCGCCGGACGGCGTCGTCGCCATCACCGGCAACCACGAGTACTACGCGCAGTACCAGGCGTGGATGCAGGCGTTCCGCGCGCTGCACATGCAGGTGCTGGAGAACAGCCACATGCAGGTGCGGCGCGGCGATGCGGCGCTGACCATCGCCGGTGTCACCGATCCGGTGCCGCACGCTACGGCCTGCCGCTGCCGGATCTGGATGCTGCACTGGCCGGTACCGATCCGTCCGCGCCGGTGATCCTGCTCGATCATCGCCCGCGCAATGCACGGGACGCGGCGGCGCGTGGGGTGAAGCTGCAGCTGTCCGGGCATACCCACGGCGGGCAGATCATCGGCATGGACCAGCTGGTGAAGCGAGCCAATGGCGGTTTTGTGTCCGGGCGCTACGACGTGGATGGGATGACGCTGTACGTGGGCAACGGTGCGGGCCTCTGGGCCGGTTTCCCGGCGCGCATCGGCGTGCCGTCGGAGATCACCTTGGTAACATTGCGCCGCGCGCCGTGACCTTAGGCGGGGTCAGATCCCTTTCCCCTGGGGGAAAGGGATCTGGCCCCCGACAAACCACATGGAAGGAACCATGGCCCATCCCCGCGCCCCGATGGAGCGCCTGATCCGTGCCAATGCTGACGAGATCA
>NZ_JBFLUN010000024.1:0-14945 GCF_050473585.1 Stenotrophomonas sp. NRRL B-14846 | reverse complement strand
AGGGTCAGCAGGAAAAGGTCGCGCACCAGCGCCTTCTCTTCCTCGTCCAGGCCCACCGAACGGCCGGACTTGCCATCCGACAGCGCGGCCTGCAGCTTGGCCAGCACCGGCTTGCGCGCCGCGGCGTCCTTGTCGCCGCCCTTGGCCGCGCGCTCGGCACGGTTCAGCGCCTTCTCGACGCTGTCCAGGTCGGCCAGCGCCAGTTCGGTATCGATGGTTTCGATGTCCGAGATCGGGTCGACCTTGTTGTTGACGTGGATGACGTCGGCGTTCTCGAAGCAGCGCACCACGTGGGTGATCGCATCGACTTCGCGGATGTGCGCCAGGAACTTGTTGCCCAGGCCTTCACCGCTGGCGGCACCGGCGACCAGGCCGGCGATGTCGACGAATTCGACCGCGGTCGGGATGACCTTCTGCGGGTTGATGATCGCTGCCAGCTCGTTCAGGCGCGGATCCGGCACCGGCACGATGCCGACGTTCGGCTCGATGGTGCAGAACGGGAAGTTCGCCGCGGCGATACCCGCCTTGGTCAGCGCATTGAACAGGGTCGACTTGCCGACGTTGGGCAGGCCGACGATGCCGCATTTGATACCCATGGGTGACAGCTCTCTGGGGTGAAAGTGATTGGGGAAACAGCGACATGGGCGCTGCTTTTCCAATCATTCTCCGTACCGACCAACGGTCGGTACCTACCGGGCCAATTATTTCGGGGTATGAAGCCGCTTCATCGCTTCGCTGAAATCGCCCTGCACCGCCAGCGGCAGCACGTCGATGGCATCGTCGATGGCGCGCGAAATCAGTACTTCATCATCCTTGGAAGGGCGTCCCAGTACCCAGCCCACCACGCGGTCCTTGTGGCCGGATGGCCGATGCCCACGCGCAGGCGATGGAACTTGCCGTGGCCGAGCAACCGGATGGTGTCGCGCAGGCCGTTCTGGCCGCCGTGGCCGCCATCGAACTTCAGCCGCGCCACGCCGGGCGCCAGGTCCAGTTCGTCGTGGGCCAGCAGGGTTTCTTCCGGCTCGATCTTCCAGAACCGCTGTGCGGCGGTGACCGACTTGCCGCTGAGGTTCATGAGGTGGGCGGGCTTGAGCAGCCACACCGTCTGCCCGGCGATCTCGACCTTGGCGGTCTCACCGAACAGCTTGCTGTCCACGTTCCATCGCGCACCGGCTTTTTCCGCCAGGGCCTCAACGAAATGAAACCCGGCATTGTGCCGGGTCCGGGCGTGTTCCGATCCGGGGTTGCCCAGACCGACGATCAGTCGCAGTCCTGCCATGGTTCCTTCCAATACGGTGCCTGCCCGGAGGCAGGCACCGTAGCGGTATTACTCGGCGGCAGCCGCTTCTTCGTCAGCCGCGTCGGCCTTGCCGGCCTTGGCGGTGACGATGGCATCGTCGTGGTCCTTGCCCAGCGCCAGGGCCGGGATTTCCACGCCCTTCGGCAGCTTGATGTTGGACAGGTACACCACGTCACCGGCCTTCAGCTCGCCCAGGTCGACTTCGATCGACTCCGCAGGTCCTTCGGCAGGCAGGTGATGGTCACTTCCTTCAGTTCGTGGGTGACCACGACGTCGGCAGCCTTGCCAGCCGGCGAGGTGTCTTCGTTGATGAAGTGCAGCGGGACCGAAGCGGTCAGGGCTTCGTTCTCGTTCACGGCGCTGGAAGTCCAGGTGCATGATCAGCTGCTTGTACGGGTGGCGCTGCATGTCACGCAGCAGGACCTTCTGCACCTGGCCGTCCAGGTTCAGGTCCAGGATCGAGGCATAGAACCACTCGTTCTGCTGGGCCAGCCAGATTTCGTTGTGGTCCAGGCTGATGGCGACCGGCTCGGCGTTGCCGCCGTACACGATGGCCGGGATCACACCGGCGTGACGCAGGCGGCGGCTCGCACCCTTACGCTGCAGTTCACGCTTGGTGACCTTGATTTCATGGGTCTTCGACATTTTCGACTACTCAGGTTGTTGCCTTGCCTTGCGGCGTGGCGGTTGAAGATGCTTCCGCGACCAGAAGCACCGGGGTATGTCCCCGCCGTTGCCGGCAGGGACGAAAAACTCAGTCGACGTACAGCGAGCTGACCGACTCGCCGAAGGCGATGCGGCGCATCGTTTCGGCCAGCATTTCCGCCACGCTCAGCTGGCGGATCTTGCTGCACACCGCGCTGCGTCCTTCAGCGGGATGGTGTCGGTCACCACCAGCTCGTCGAGCTGGGAATTGGTGATGTTGTCCACCGCCGGGCCCGACAGCACCGCGTGGGTGCAGTAGGCGGCGACCTTGAGCGCACCGCGCGCCTTCAGGGCAGCGGCAGCGGCGCACAGGGTGCCGGCGGTATCGACGATGTCATCGACCATCACGCAGGTCTTGCCTTCGACGTCACCGATGATGTTCATCACGGTGGAGACGTTGGCGCGCGGGCGGCGCTTGTCGATGATCGCCAGGTCGGCGTCATCCAGGCGCTTGGCCACCGCACGGGCGCGGACCACGCCGCCCACGTCCGGCGACACAACGATCAGGTTCTCGGTGCCGTAGGCGCGCCAGATGTCGGCCAGCAGCAGCGGGGACGCATACACGTTGTCCACCGGAATATCGAAGAAGCCCTGGATCTGGTCGGCGTGCAGGTCGACGGTCAGCACGCGATCAGCGCCAGCGGTGCTGAACATCTTCGCCGCCAGCTTGGCGGTGATCGGCACGCGCGAGGAACGCATGCGGCGGTCCTGGCGCGAGTAGCCGAAGTACGGCACCACGGCGGTCACGCTGGCCACCGATGCGCGCTTGAGCGCGTCGATCAGCACCAGCAGTTCCATCAGGTTTTCCGCGCTCGGCGCGCAGGTCGGCTGGATCACGAACACGTCCTGCTTGCGGACGTTCTCTTCGATTTCCACCTGCACTTCACCATCGGAGAAGTGCGAGACCAGCGCCTTGCCCGGGCGAACCCCCCAGTTCCTTGCAGATGTTCTGCGCCAGACGTTTGTTGGCGTTGCCGGAAAAGACCAGCAGGTTCGGGGACTCTTGCATCATGATTGTCTCGGGCGGGGACGAGTGGCGGGGATCCGGGGTCGGCAAGGACCCGATGGACCCTTGCTGCTGACAACACCGCGGTTGTTTCCACGTCCCGCGCAGGTGATGCGCTGGAAGGCGCGGACACAGCCGCTATTGGCAGGGGCGGTAGGATTCGAACCTACGAATGCCAGGATCAAAACCTGGTGCCTTGGGCCTCTTGGCGACGCCCCTGCATTGATAAATCAGTGTTGCTCGAGTGCATCCAGCAGTGGCGAACGCGCAACGCCCGCTGCCACCCTTGCCCGCAACTCCTTCGGCAACTTCGACCGTCCCTGCTCTGCAGCAGCCTGCGATGCGAACTCGACGAAACAACCACTTCCCGAACCGGTCAGCCGCGCCGCGCCGATGTCGCTCAACGCAGCAAGCGCCGCCTCGACGGCAGGCTCACGGCGGCGCAGCACCGGTTCGAACGCGTTCCCGACCAGGGTCCCGGAAGCGAAGTCCTCTATTTTCGCCACTGGGCTGTCGCGCGTCAAATCCGGGTCTGCAAACAGAACCGGCGTAGGAACATGAACGCCCGGTTCAACCACCACATACCAGGCCGGCGCCAGCGTGATCGGCTGCAGCCGCTCGCCCACCCCTTCAGCCCAGGCATTGCGGCCACGCACGAACACCGGCACGTCGGCGCCCAGGCGCAGGCCCAGCGCCGCCAGCGCATCCTCGTCCAACCCGGCGCGCCAGAGCCGGTTCAGCACCACCAGTACGGTGGCCGCGTCGGACGAACCACCGCCGAAGCCACCACCGGCAGACACATGCTTTTCGACGATGATGTCCGCGCCTTGCGCGACATTCGCCACTTCTTTGAGCAGGCGCGCGGCACGCACCGCCAGGTCATCGGCCTCGGCCACGCCGGCCAGGCCCTCGCCCTGCCGACGCACCTGGCCGTCTTCACGCAGGCGCAGGCCGATGCGGTCCCCCCCAGTCCAGCAGGCGGAACACGGTCTGCAGCTCGTGGTAGCCGTCGGCCCCGGCGGCCGGTGATGTGCAGGAACAGGTTCAGCTTGGCCGGGGCCGGCCACCAGGACCAGCCCGCGTCGTCGACTGCCCCGCTCATGGCGTGCCCTGCCCCCACTGGTCCACCAGCAGGCGCACCTTGGCGTCGCCATTGCTGGCCTCGATCCGGCGCGGCAGCGCCGGCCGTCCGGCGTCGGCCGGGTACCAGTCCAGGTACTGCACCTGCCAGCCCATCTGCTGCATGCGGCGCGGCCGGCCTTCACCGTCGCGCTCGACCTTCTCCGGACCGGCAGCATCGCCGGCCACCAGGCCACGGATCCACTCCCGGCAGCTGGTTGACCGGAATGTCCCAACCGGTCGCCTCGAGCAGCAGCTGCTGGGCGTCCTCACCGTCACGGGTGCCACCGGCCAGCCCTTCCAGGCGACCGGCTTCGGAATGGGTATCGCCGGTCAGCTTCCAGCTCTGCCGGGTCACCGGCGCGCTCAGCTCGACCACATAACGGCGCCCGTCCTGCTTCCAGTCGATGCGACCGCTGCCACCGTCCTTGCCTTTACTGACCGCCACCCGCCCCTGGAAGGCCCAGTCCGGCTGTGCCTGCAGCGCGGCCACGCGCGCTGCCTCGGCCTGCGCCGCTTCAGCCGAAACAATCTCGACCACCGCTGGCGCCGGGGTCTTCTGCGTGCCGACGCTGGTACAGCGCTCACCGCCAGGGTCGCGGCCGCCAACAGCAGCGGCCGGATCAGGGAACCACTCATGGATTGAATTTCTCGCGGGCGCGCAGCAGCGCGCGGTTTTCAGGGTCGAGCTTGGCCGCTTCGTCGAAGAAGTGGCGGGCCTCATCATGCTTGCCCAGCACCCACAGCACTTCGCCGACGTGGGCGGCGATCTCCGGGTCCTTGGCCAGGGTCCAGGCGCGGCGCAGCTGCACCAGCGCTTCATCCTTGCGGCCCAGGCGATACAGCACCCAGCCATAGCTGTCGACGATGGCGGCGTTGTCCGGCTCGGCCACGCGGGCACGGTCGATCAGCTCCAGCGCCTCCTGCAGGCGACCAGTACGGTCGGCCAGCGTGTAGCCCAGCGCGTTCAGCGCCGGCACGTTTTCCGGGTCGGTCACCAGGATCTTGCGCAGGTCGGCCTCGGCGCGGGGGATGTCGTCGCGGCGCTCCCAGGTGAGCGCTCGGGCGTACAGCAGGCCGTTGTCGTCCGGGTAGGCGGCCAGGCCGCGGGCCAATGCATCCAGTTCACCGGCACTGTCGTCACCGCGTTGGCGCAGCTCGGCCTCCAGCAGGTAGGCGTCACGGCGTACATCGTCATCGACCACCGCATCGGACTGGATCGCATGCACTTCGTCCAGCGCCAGCGGCAGGCGCCCGGCCAGGGCCTGGGCATTGGCCGCGCGCAGGCGCGCTTCGCTCAGTTCATCGCCACCGGGCACGCTGTGGTACCACTGCACCGCCTCGGGGTAACGCTTCAGGTATTCGGCGATCTTGCCCAGCAACAGGCGTTGCGCCGGATCCGGCTTGGCCGCCTGCCGCGACAGCTCGTTGTAGAGGTTGGACAGCGCTGCCTTGTCGCCCTGCTTGGCCAGCAGCGAAGCGCGCATGCCCCAGGTCTGTACGTCCTGCGGGCCGAATGCCAGTACGCGCTCGGCCGCAGCCGGCTGTCCCAGGCTGTCGTAGGCGATGGCCACCGCATTGCGCAGCTCGGGGTCCTGGCGGGTCTTCGGCTCGACGTCGTGCAGCAGCGACAATGCCTTGTCGGTCTCGCCCGCCTGTTGCAGCTGGCTGGCACGCAGCAGCGCCACGCGCGGTTCTTCGGGGAAGCGCTTGACCACTTCATCGATCATGCGCCGCGCCAGCTCGGGCTTGTCCATGCGCAGGGCCAGGCGACCGAACTCCTGCCAGGCCTCGATCTTCGGTGGAATGGCATTGGCATCGACCAGCTCGCCCAGCACCTGCGCCGGCACCGCCGGATCGCGGCCACCGCCGATCAGCGCGGCCAGGGCGAACTTCCAGCCACGCTCGTCGGGGTCGGCCAGCAGGGCCTGCAGTTCGGTGCGGGCGGCCTTCACATCGCCCTGGCGCATGGCCAGTGCACCGGCGGCGCTGCGCATGGTCAGCGAGCGTGGGGCGCGTTGCTGCCACAGGGCCAGGCCCTTGGCGGCGCTGGCGTCATCGTTGGCCAGCATGGAAATACGGGTCGCGCGCTCGGCCAGGCCGGCGTCGCCGTCGGTCTGCTGCGCGGCCTGCAGGTACCAGCGCGCGGCCTCGGCCAGCTTGCCGGCCTGCAGGGCGAATTCACCGGCCATCACCGGTTCCAGCGCCAGTTCCTCAGTGGCCGCGGCCCGCACGGGGGCCTTGGCCGGCACGCCGCCAGGGCCTGGGCGCAGGCCAGGGACAGCAGCAGAACACTGGGATGCGAATCAATGCGGGCATCGTCGGCATCGGGGCCTTAAAATGTCGTCCAATGGCCAGCAGCTTATCGCAAGCAACTGAACAATGACCCTGTGGGTGCTCGGACTGAATCACCAGACCGCACCGGTGGAGCTGCGCGAGCGCGCGGCCTTCGCCGGTGAGGCGTTGCCGCGTGCGCTGGCTCGCTGCGCGATACCCCGCAGATCGCCGAGGCAGTGCTGCTGTCCACCTGCAACCGCACCGAGCTGTACGCCGTGGCCGAGTCGGCACAGGCGCTGGACCAGTGGCTGCACAGCCAGGCCGGCGACCTGCAGGGCTACCTGTACCAGCATGCCGATGCCGAGGCCGTGCGCCACCTGTTCCGGGTCGCCACCGGGCTGGACTCGATGGTGCTGGGCGAACCGCAGATCCTCGGCAGGTGAAGGATGCCTGGTCGACCGCGCGTGACCATGGCCTGCTCGGCCAGCGCCTGGACCGCTTGTTCCAGCAGACCTTCTCGGTGGCCAAGCGTGCGCGCACCGATACCCAGGTCGGCGCCAACCCGGTGTCGGTGGCCTCGGCGGCGGTGCGCCTGGCGCAGAACGCCTTCGCGCGACTGGACGACTCCACCGTGCTGCTGGTCGGTGCCGGCGAGACCATCGAACTGGCTGCACGTCACCTGAGTGAAGGCAAGGTGCGGCGCCTGCTGATCGCCAACCGCACCCTCGCCCACGCGCAGGAGCTGGCCAGCCGTCATGGCGGCGTGGCCCTGCCACTGACCGAACTGGACCGCCACCTGGGCGAGGCCGACGTGGTGTTCTCGGCGACCGCCGCGCGCGAGCCGGTGATCCACCGTGAGATGGTCGCCAAGGCCCTGCGTGCGCGCCGGCACAAGCCGATGCTGCTGTTCGACCTGGCCGTGCCGCGCGACATCGAGGCCGAGGTCGGCACGCTCAACGACGCCTTCCTCTACACCGTCGATGACCTGGAACGCGCGGTGGAAGACAACCGCCGTGGCCGCCGCGAGGCTGCCGCCGAGGCCGAGGCGATCATCGACCTGCAGGTGTCGCGCTTCGTCGAGACCCAGCAGGCCAGCGCCCACCAGGCACCGCTGCGGCAGCTGCGTGCGTTCGGCGAAGCCACCCGCGCCGAACTGCTGGAGCGCGCGCGCCAGCAGCTGGCCAACGGCAAGCCGGCCGACGAAGTGCTGGAACTGCTGGCCCATGGCCTGACCAATCGACTGCTGCATCCGCCGACCGCCGCACTGCGCGCCGCCGCGCTGAGTGGCGATGCTGACCTGACCCGCGCCGCCGAGCGCCTGTTCCCGGCCACGCCGGGTTACCGCCACCCACCCGTGAGACCCGATGACGCCGACCCTGCGCCGTAAGCTGGAAGCGCTGGCCGAGCGCCGCGAAGAACTGGAACGCCTGCTCGCCGAACCCGATGTGGTCGCCGACAACACCCGTTTCCGCGACCTTTCGCGCGAATTCGCCCAACTTGAACCGGTCGCCACTGCACTGGCCGATGAAGCCCGTGCCAAGGCCGACCTGGCCGCCGCCGAAGGCATGCGCGCCGACCCCGACCTGCGCGAACTGGCCGACGAGGAAATCGCCGCCGCGCAGGCGCGCCTGCAGGAACTGGAGCAGGAGCTTGCGCTGCTGCTGGTGCCGCGTGACCCGCGCGACGAAGGCAACCTGTTCCTGGAAGTGCGCGCCGGTACCGGCGGCGACGAAGCCGCGATCTTCGCCGGCGACCTGTTCCGCATGTACGCCCGCTATGCCGAGCGCCAGGGCTGGAAGGTCGAGATCGAATCGGACAATCCCGGCGAGCATGGCGGCTACAAGGAAGTGGTGGCGCGCGTGGTCGGCCGGGGCGCGTTCTCACGCCTGAAGTTCGAATCGGGCACGCATCGCGTGCAGCGCGTGCCGGCCACCGAGTCGCAGGGCCGCATCCATACCTCGGCGGCCACGGTGGCGATCATTCCCGAGGCCGACGAAGTCGACGACATCGTCATCAACCCGGCCGACCTGAAGGTGGATACGTTCCGCTCGTCCGGTGCCGGCGGCCAGCACGTCAACAAGACCGAGTCGGCGATCCGCATCACCCACGTGCCGACCGGCGTAGTGGTGGAGTGCCAGACCGAGCGCAGCCAGCACGCCAACCGTGACAAGGCGATGAAGCGCCTGAAAGCGCAGCTTCTCGATGCCGAGCGTCAGCGCCAGGACGCCGCGCAGGCCGAATCGCGGCGCCTGCAGGTCGGCAGCGGCGACCGCAGCCAGCGCATCCGCACCTACAACTTCCCGCAGGGCCGGATCACCGACCACCGCGTGGAAGGCCTGACCCTGTACGACCTGCCCAACATCCTGGCCGGCGACCTCGACCCGCTGCTGCAGCGGCTCAGCCACGAGCACCAGGTCGACGCCCTGGCCCAGCTGTCGGCGGGCTGAGCACGATGTCGGCCTGGCAGCAGCGACAGCACCTGCAGCAGGCGATCGCACGCCAGCCCGGCGATTTCGTCGCCTGGGTGATGCTGGCCGACCTGGAACTGGAAGCCGGCGACATCGCCGCCGGCGAGCAGGCCGCACGACGTGCGCTGCAGCTGCGCCCGAACCACCCCGAAGCACTGGCACGGCTGGGTCGCGTGGCCTGGATGGCCGGCGCGCATGCCGACGCGGCCAAGCTGCTCGGCCAGGCCTCGGCACTGGCCCCGCAGCACCCGGGCATCGCGCTGTGGCTGGGCCATGCGCTGGAAGATGCCGACGATGCCGAAGGCGCGGCGGCGGCCTATCGCCGCGCACATACGCTGATGCCGGACGAACCCTACATCGCCGCCCAGCGCCTGGCCTGGCAGCGCCGCCTGTGCGACTGGCAGGACGTGGACGCGCTGGCCACGCAGGTACGTGCCGCGCTCGCTTCCGGCCAGGGGGCGGTGGAGCCGTTCGCCTTCTCAGCGAAGACGCCAGCGCTGCCGAGCAGCTGGCCTGCGCACGTGCGCGCGCCGCGCTGATCGCCGCCTCGGTTCGGCCCTTGCCGGCGGTAACGGTACGCGCGCGCGGCCCGTTGCGCGTCGGCTTCCTCTCCAATGGCTTCGGCGCCCATCCCACCGGGCTGCTGACCGTGGCCCTGCTCGAACACCTGCGTCATGACCCGGCGCTGCAGCTGCACCTGTTCGCGTTGAACCGCGCCGATGGCAGCCGCATACGCGATCGCCTGCAGGCCGCGACCCGGCTGCATGAGGTGGCCGCACTGCGGCATGCCGACATCGCGGCCCGCATCCGCGCACAGGGCATCGACCTGCTGTTCGACCTGCGCGGCTGGGGCGGCGGCGGCACGCCCGAGGTGCTGGCAATGCGCCCGGCCCCGCTGCAGCTGAACTGGCTGGCCTACCCCGGCACATCAGGTGCACGCTGGCTGGATGCCGTGGTCGCCGACGAATTCGTGCTGCCCGCATCGCTGGAACCTCACTTCAGCGAACGCGTCCTGCGCCTGCCACGCGCCTTCCAGCCCTCGGACAACACCCGCGTACTGGAACCGGCACCGTCCCGCGCCGAGTGCGGGCTGCCCGAACACGGCGTGGTGTTCTGCTGCTTCAACAACAGCTACAAGCTCAATCCGCGCAGCATGGGCCGCGCCTTCGCGGTGCTGCAGGCCGTGCCCGGCAGCGTGCTGTGGCTGCTGTCCGGCCCCGGCCAGGCCGACACCCGCCTGCGCACCGCCGCGCAGGCCGCCGGCCTGGACCCGGCGCGCCTGGTGTTCATGGCCAAGCTGCCGCATCCGCAGTACCTGGCCCGCTATCAGCTGGCCGACCTGTTCCTCGACACCCATCCCTACAACGCGCACACCACCGCCTCCGATGCGCTGTGGGCCGGCTGCCCGGTACTGACCTGCCCGGGCGACACCTTCGCCGCGCGCGTGGCCGGCAGCCTCAACCACCATCTGGGGCTGGCCCGGATGAATGTCGCCGACGACGCGGCGTTCATCGCCACTGCCAGCGCGCTGGGCAATGACCCTGCGGCATTGGCCGCGCTGCGTGCCGAGCTGGCGCAGGCGCGCGAGCGTAGTGGACTGTTCGACATGGCCGGGTTTGCCCGCGACCTGTCGGCGATGCTGCAGCAGCTGGCTGGCGAACAGGGCTGGCAGGGCGTCGACAACGCCTGAGCGATCCCTGCGTTACGCTCGGGCTTCCTCCCCGCGTGGTGTGATGATGGCCAAGCTCAAGCGCAAGGACTACGACGAACTGCTGCTGCCGCTGCAGCTGGAACTGACCGCGATGGCGCGTTGGGTGCAGCACAGCGGGCAACGCCTGCTGGTGCTGTTCGAAGGACGGGATACGGCAGGCAAAGGCGGCGCGATCCAGGCCATCAGCCAGCATCTCAACCCACGCCAATGCAGGGTGGTGGCACTGCCCAAGCCTACCGACCGCGAAGCCACCCAGTGGTATTTCCAGCGCTACACCTCGCACTTGCCCGCCGCAGCGAGATCGTGCTGATGGACCGCAGCTGGTACAACCGCGCCGGCGTCGAGCGGGTGATGGGCTACTGCAGCGAGACCGAGTACCAGCAGTTCCTGCGCCAGGCGCCGGTGTTCGAACAGCTGCTGGTGGATGACGGCATCCTGCTGTTCAAGTACTGGCTGTGCGTGGACCAGGAGCAGCAGGAGAAGCGCTTCGCCGAGCGCCATCTCGATCCGCTGAAGGGCTGGAAGCTGTCTCCGGTCGACCTGAAATCCCGCAGCAAGTACAGCGCGTACACCGAGGCCCGCGAGGCGATGCTGCGCGCGACGCATCGCGAGGCGGCGCCGTGGACGCTGGTGGATTTCAACGACCAGCGGCTGGGGCGACTGACCCTGGTGCGCAACCTGCTGGACCGGTTGCCGGACACGCGGGTCGATGCGCCGTTGCCGGAGCTGCCGAAGCTGAAGGGCAAGCTGCATCGCGAGCACTACGATGTACTGAAGCCGATCGAGGACTTCCCGGTCGAGGAATAGGGTTGTTCGGCAGGGCTGCACCCTGCACCTGCTCAACGCAACGGCAACGGCAACATCAACAGCGGGCTATCCGCGGGATGGCGGGGCGGTGTGGATGGGCAGGACACGCCGTAGACCCGTCCATGGGGGCTCGATGGCGCCATCCATGGCGCCAACGGTCCTGCCCACCCACACCGCCCCGCCTCTGACAGATCCCTGCGGCTGTTGGTAGGTGTCGACCTTGGTCGACACATCTGTCAGATATCGAGATTCATTTGGGGTCAGATCCGTTTTCCTTCGGAAAACGGATCTGACCCCATGCCGTCCCGACAGATCGCGGAAATCTGTCGAAGGCGGGGTGGGTCCGGTTGCGGGGGCGTGAGCCGCATGGATGCGGCGACCGAGCTTACATGGACGTACTTGCAGCGGCCCCCGCAACCGGACCCACCCCGCCATCCCTCAGGAGACCCGCCTCTGCTTCGGCTGTTGCCGTTGCTGTTGCTCTGGCCTCCACGGGTGCAGGGCCTCAGGCCCTGCCGACCAACCCACTACTTGGCAGCCGCGATCTGCTTTTCGATGTCGGCGGCGGTCACCGGGCCAAGGAAGGTGTGGGCCAGCTTGCCCTGCGGATCCAGCAGATGCGTCAACGGCAGGCCTCGCGGCGTGGCGAAGTCTGCGGGCGGATCGAACGGGTCCACGATCACGATCGGATAGGTCACCGGATGCTTGGTCAGGAACGACTGCATTTCCGGCACTTCGATGTCCTCGTAGGCCAGGCCGACCACCTCGATGTTGCTGCGCATCGCATGCAGCGCCGACAGTTCAGGCATTTCCTTGCGGCACGGGGCGCACCAGGTCGCCCAGAAGTTCACCACCACCCACTTGCCGCGATGCGCGGCCAGGTCGTAGTCGCTGCCATCCACCGCCTTCATCTTCAGCGTCGGGAACTCGGCAGTGGTGCGCTCGGCCGGGGTTTCCTCGACCGGCGCCGGAGTGGCCGGCGTCGGCGCCTGTGCCGGCGGCTGGCTGCTCGCCGGGGCCGGCTCCTGGGCCGGCTTGCAGGCCGCCAGGGCCAGCAGCAGGGTCAACGGGAGCAGCAGCGGCAACGGGGTCTTGCGGGTCATGGCATGTCTCCGGAATCGGTGTAGATGTCGCTGACCTTGCGCTTGAGGCGTTCACGCAGGGGCAGTCGCAGATCGTCCAGCGCCGCCAATGCGGCACGGCCCAGGCTGTCGTCGCGGTACGGCAGGTGCTGCTCGGCTACCGGGATGCGCAGCTGGGTGCATTCGTACAGATCGGCCAGGCTGACCTGGTCCAGGTCGCGCGCGAGCAGCCACTCGCCGCGTTCATCGCGGCGCAGCAGGCCGATCGCCTGCAGGTTGCAGGCCAGATCCTGCAGCAGCGAGTCGGTCAGCAACGGTTCCAGGCGCAGGATTTCATCGTCGGCCAGGCCCTTGCCCTTGGCACGGGCATGGTGGAAGCGGCCGAGC
This sequence comes from Stenotrophomonas sp. NRRL B-14846, assembly GCF_050473585.1. Lineage (NCBI taxonomy): Bacteria > Pseudomonadati > Pseudomonadota > Gammaproteobacteria > Lysobacterales > Lysobacteraceae > Stenotrophomonas > Stenotrophomonas sp. NRRL B-14846. The sequence goes on along the minus strand of NZ_JBFLUN010000024.1, from coordinate 2,083 downwards.
AGGCGCAGCAGGCCGTAGAACTCGTACCCCTGCGGCAGGCGCAGTTCAACCGGCTGGTAGCGGAAGGCCGCCATCGATGAGGCCAGCGACGCACCCAGCAGCACTGCCACCCAGCACAGGTAGATCCACAGCAGCAGGATCGGCACGAAGGCCACCGTGCCATACAGCTTCTGGTAGGACTGGAAGCTGCCCAGATAGGCGCCGATGCCCCACTTCACCAGCTCCAGGATGACCGCCGCCAGGATCGCGCCAGGCACGGCGTGCCGCCATTTCACCGTGTGATGCGGCACCACCCGGAACATCAGCGTGATGCAGACGAACTCGATCAGGATCGGCGCCAGCCGCAGCGCCAGCTCGGCCAACCAACGGCCCTCCTGGGTACCGAACAACGGCATGGCGAACACCCGCGCCGATACCGCCAGCGATGCGGCGGCGAGCATCGCGCCCAGGGTCAGTACGGTCCAATAGACCAGGAAGCGGGTCAGCTTGGGCCGGGTCGAGCCGACCCGCCAGATCTGGTTGAAGGTCTCTTCCACGCTGTTGAGCGTGATCAGCAGTGAGACCACCAGTGCAATGAAGCCGGCCGCCGTCAGCTGGCCGGCACTGGCCGAGAACTGCCGCAGGTAGCCCTCGGCCGCTCGCGCCGCGGAGGGCACGAAGTTGGAGAACACGTAGTCGCTGAGCTGATCGCTCCAGCGGTCGAAGACGGGGAAGGCCGACAGCACACCGAATACCACGATCGCCAGCGGCACCAGCGCGAACACCGTGGTGTACGCCAGCGCCGCCGCTGCCTGGAACAGGCGGTCGTCGAGGAAGCGATGCCACAGGAAGCGGCCGAAACTGATGGCCCGTGCGCGATCCCGCGCGCGCTCCATCCACAGGTTGAGCGTATCAAAGGTTCCATCGGCGAAAGGGTACCCGATGCGGAATGCTCGCAGGATAGCCATACTGGTAGCCACACGACGAGGAGAAGCGGGCACGATGGGCGAGATTCTGGTGCTGTACTACAGCCGGGGCGGTTCGGTGGCACGGCTGGCGCGCCAGATCGCGCGGGGCATCGGCGAAGTGCCGGGCATGACCGCGCGCCTGCGCACGGTACCGCCGGTGGCCGCCGTGACCCAGACCGCGCAGCCGCCGGTACCCGACGATGGCGCCCCCTACGTGAGCGTGCAGGACCTGGTCGAATGCCAGGGCCTGCTGCTCGGCAGCCCCACCCGCTTCGGCAACATGGCCGCGCCAGTCAAGCACTTCCTGGACGGGTTGGGCGCCGAATGGGTCAATGGCACCCTGTCCGGCAAGCCGGCCGGCGTGTTCACTTCCACCGCATCCATGCATGGCGGGCAGGAGTCGACCCTGCTGTCGATGCAGGTGCCGCTGCTGCACCACGGCTGCGTGATCGTCGGCATCCCGTTCACCGAGCCGGCGCTGAGCCACACCACCAGTGGCGGCACGCCGTATGGCGCCAGCCACGTGGCCGGTGCCGCCGACGACCCGCAGCCGACCGACGACGAAGCCGTGCTGGCGCGCGCACTGGGGCGCCGGGTGGCCGACATCGCGCAGCGGTTGGCCCGATGAGCCGCGCGCCGCGCACGGTCCTGCTGCTGGCCCTGATGGGGCTGGCCGCGCTGTTCGCAGGCTGGTTCATCAATGACAAGCACTGGCTGGCGACCCAGCTGGTGTTCACCGCACCACCGCTGGCACTGGCCATCGCCGTGCGCCTGGGCTGGCGCAAGGCCGGCTTCTGGGCCTCCGTGCTGGCCCTGGGCTGGTTCAGCCACGGCGTGATGAGCGCCTGGAGCCACCCGGAAACGCGCTGGCTGGCGCTGATCGAGATCGCGCTGGCGCTGCTGGTGGTCTTCAGCGCCAGCCTGCCCGGCCTGCGCGCCCGCTTCGGCAAGCGACGCTGACGCTGCGGCCGCAGGGCCGTATCATCTGCATTCCTGGCCCCGCGCCGCAGTACCTGTCCTGGTTTCGCGCATGCACATGATGGAAGAGCTCCTGGTCGTCACCACCGGTGGCACGATCGACAAGATCTATTTCGACGACAAGTCGGACTACCAGATCGGCGATCCGCAGATCGGCA
>NZ_JBFLUN010000023.1:12500-491589 GCF_050473585.1 Stenotrophomonas sp. NRRL B-14846 | reverse complement strand
CTCGCCCAGGTCGACTTCGATCGACTCCGGCAGGTCCTTCGGCAGGCAGGTGATGGTCACTTCCTTCAGTTCGTGGGTGACCACGACGTCGGCAGCCTTGCCAGCCGGCGAGGTGTCTTCGTTGATGAAGTGCAGCGGGAACCGAAGCGGTCAGGCTTCGTTCTCGTTCACGCGCTGGAAGTCAGGTGCATGATCAGCTGCTTGTACGGGTGGCGCTGCATGTCACGCAGCAGGACCTTCTGCACCTGGCCGTCCAGGTTCAGGTCCAGGATCGAGGCATAGAACCACTCGTTCTGCTGGGCCAGCCAGATTTCGTTGTGGTCCAGGCTGATGGCGACCGGCTCGGCGTTGCCGCCGTACACGATGGCCGGGATCACACGGCGTGACGCAGGCCGGCGGCTCGCACCCTTACGCTGCAGTTCACGCTTGGTGACCTTGATTTCATGGGTCTTCGACATTTTCGACTACTCAGGTTGTTGCCTTGCCTTGCGGCGTGGCGGTTGAAGATGCTTCCGCGACCAGAAGCACCCGGGGTATGTCCCCGCCGTTGCCGGCAGGGACGAAAAACTAGTCGACGTACAGCGAGCTGACCGACTCGCCGAAGGCGATGCGGCGCATCGTTTCGGCCAGCATTTCCGCCACGCTCAGCTGGCGGATCTTGCTGCACACCCGCGCTGCGTCCTTCAGCGGGATGGTGTCGGTCACCACCAGCTCGTCGAGCTGGGAATTGGTGATGTTGTCCACCGCCGGGCCCGACAGCACCGCGTGGGGTGCAGTAGGCGGCGACCTTGAGCGCACCGCGCGCCTTCAGGGCAGCGGCAGCGGCGCACAGGGTGCCGGCGGTATCGACGATGTCATCGACCATCCCGCAGGTCTTGCCTTCGACGTCACCGATGATGTTCATCACGGTGGAGACGTTGGCGCGCGGGCGGCGCTTGTCGATGATCGCCAGGTCGGCGTCATCCAGGCGCTTGGCCACCGCACGGGCGCGGACCACGCCGCCCACGTCCGGCGACACAACGATCAGGTTCTCGGTGCCGTAGGCGCGCCAGATGTCGGCCAGCAGCAGCGGGGACGCATACACGTTGTCCACCGGAATATCGAAGAAGCCCTGGATCTGGTCGGCGTGCAGGTCGACGGTCAGCACGCGATCAGCGCCAGCGGTGCTGAACATCTTCGCCGCCAGCTTGGCGGTGATCGGCACGCGCGAGGAACGCATGCGGCGGTCCTGGCGCGAGTAGCCGAAGTACGGCACCACGGCGGTCACGCTGGCCACCGATGCGCGCTTGAGCGCGTCGATCAGCACCAGCAGTTCCATCAGGTTTTCCGCGCTCGGCGCGCAGGTCGGCTGGATCACGAACACGTCCTGCTTGCGGACGTTCTCTTCGATTTCCACCTGCACTTCACCATCGGAGAAGTGCGAGACCAGCGCCTTGCCCGGGCGAACCCCCAGTTCCTTGCAGATGTTCTGCGCCAGACGTTTGTTGGCGTTGCCGGAAAAGACCAGCAGGTTCGGGGACTCTTGCATCATGATTGTCTCGGGCGGGGACGAGTGGCGGGGATCCGGGGTCGGCAAGGACCCGATGGACCCTTGCTGCTGACAACACCGCGGTTGTTCCACGTCCCGCGCAGGTGATGCGCTGGAAGGCGCGGACACAGCCGCTATTGGCAGGGGCGGTAGGATTCGAACCTACGAATGCCAGGATCAAAACCTGGTGCCTTGGGCCTCTTGGCGACGCCCCTGCATTGATAAATCAGTGTTGCTCGAGTGCATCCAGCAGTGGCGAACGCGCAACGCCCGCTGCCACCCTTGCCCGCAACTCCTTCGGCAACTTCGACCGTCCCTGCTCTGCAGCAGCCTGCGATGCGAACTCGACGAAACAACCACTTTCCGAACCGGTCAGCCGCGCCGCGCCGATGTCGCTCAACGCAGCAAGCGCCGCCTCGACGGCAGGCTCACGGCGGCGCAGCACCGGTTCGAACGCGTTCCCGACCAGGGTCCCGGAAGCGAAGTCCTCTATTTTCGCCACTGGGCTGTCGCGCGTCAAATCCGGGTCTGCAAACAGAACCGGCGTAGGAACATGAACGCCCGGTTCAACCACCACATACCAGGCCGGCGCCAGCGTGATCGGCTGCAGCCGCTCGCCCACCCCTTCAGCCCAGGCATTGCGGCCACGCACGAACACCGGCACGTCGGCGCCCAGGCGCAGGCCCAGCGCCGCCAGCGCATCCTCGTCCAACCCGGCGCGCCAGAGCCGGTTCAGCACCACCAGTACGGTGGCCGCGTCGGACGAACCACCGCCGAAGCCACCACCGGCAGACACATGCTTTTCGACGATGATGTCCGCGCCTTGCGCGACATTCGCCACTTCTTTGAGCAGGCGCGCGGCACGCACCGCCAGGTCATCGGCCTCGGCCACGCCGGCCAGGCCCTCGCCCTGCCGACGCACCTGGCCGTCTTCACGCAGGCGCAGGCCGATGCGGTCCCCCCAGTCCAGCAGGCGGAACACGGTCTGCAGCTCGTGGTAGCCGTCGGCCCGGCGGCCGGTGATGTGCAGGAACAGGTTCAGCTTGGCCGGGGCCGGCCACCAGGACCAGCCCGCGTCGTCGACTGCCCCGCTCATGGCGTGCCCTGCCCCCACTGGTCCACCAGCAGGCGCACCTTGGCGTCGCCATTGCTGGCCTCGATCCGGCGCGGCAGCGCCGGCCGTCCGGCGTCGGCCGGGTACCAGTCCAGGTACTGCACCTGCCAGCCCATCTGCTGCATGCGGCGCGGCCGGCCTTCACCGTCGCGCTCGACCTTCTCCGGACCGGCAGCATCGCCGGCCACCAGGCCACGGATCCACTCCGGCAGCTGGTTGACCGGAATGTCCCAACCGGTCGCCTCGAGCAGCAGCTGCTGGGCGTCCTCACCGTCACGGGTGCCACCGGCCAGCCCTTCCAGGCGACCGGCTTCGGAATGGGTATCGCCGGTCAGCTTCCAGCTCTGCCGGGTCACCGGCGCGCTCAGCTCGACCACATAACGGCGCCCGTCCTGCTTCCAGTCGATGCGACCGCTGCCACCGTCCTTGCCTTTACTGACCGCCACCCGCCCCTGGAAGGCCCAGTCCGGCTGTGCCTGCAGCGCGGCCACGCGCGCTGCCTCGGCCTGCGCCGCTTCAGCCGAAACAATCTCGACCACCGCTGGCGCCGGGGTCTTCTGCGTGCCGACGCTGGTACAGGCGCTCACCGCCAGGGTCGCGGCCGCCAACAGCAGCGGCCGGATCAGGGAACCACTCATGGATTGAATTTCTCGCGGGCGCGCAGCAGCGCGCGGTTTTCAGGGTCGAGCTTGGCCGCTTCGTCGAAGAAGTGGCGGGCCTCATCATGCTTGCCCAGCACCCACAGCACTTCGCCGACGTGGGCGGCGATCTCCGGGTCCTTGGCCAGGGTCCAGGCGCGGCGCAGCTGCACCAGCGCTTCATCCTTGCGGCCCAGGCGATACAGCACCCAGCCATAGCTGTCGACGATGGCGGCGTTGTCCGGCTCGGCCACGCGGGCACGGTCGATCAGCTCCAGCGCCTCCTGCAGGCGACCAGTACGGTCGGCCAGCGTGTAGCCCAGCGCGTTCAGCGCCGGCACGTTTTCCGGGTCGGTCACCAGGATCTTGCGCAGGTCGGCCTCGGCGCGGGGGATGTCGTCGCGGCGCTCCCAGGTGAGCGCTCGGGCGTACAGCAGGCCGTTGTCGTCCGGGTAGGCGGCCAGGCCGCGGGCCAATGCATCCAGTTCACCGGCACTGTCGTCACCGCGTTGGCGCAGCTCGGCCTCCAGCAGGTAGGCGTCACGGCGTACATCGTCATCGACCACCGCATCGGACTGGATCGCATGCACTTCGTCCAGCGCCAGCGGCAGGCGCCCGGCCAGGGCCTGGGCATTGGCCGCGCGCAGGCGCGCTTCGCTCAGTTCATCGCCACCGGGCACGCTGTGGTACCACTGCACCGCCTCGGGGTAACGCTTCAGGTATTCGGCGATCTTGCCCAGCAACAGGCGTTGCGCCGGATCCGGCTTGGCCGCCTGCCGCGACAGCTCGTTGTAGAGGTTGGACAGCGCTGCCTTGTCGCCCTGCTTGGCCAGCAGCGAAGCGCGCATGCCCCAGGTCTGTACGTCCTGCGGGCCGAATGCCAGTACGCGCTCGGCCGCAGCCGGCTGTCCCAGGCTGTCGTAGGCGATGGCCACCGCATTGCGCAGCTCGGGGTCCTGGCGGGTCTTCGGCTCGACGTCGTGCAGCAGCGACAATGCCTTGTCGGTCTCGCCCGCCTGTTGCAGCTGGCTGGCACGCAGCAGCGCCACGCGCGGTTCTTCGGGGAAGCGCTTGACCACTTCATCGATCATGCGCCGCGCCAGCTCGGGCTTGTCCATGCGCAGGGCCAGGCGACCGAACTCCTGCCAGGCCTCGATCTTCGGTGGAATGGCATTGGCATCGACCAGCTCGCCCAGCACCTGCGCCGGCACCGCCGGATCGCGGCCACCGCCGATCAGCGCGGCCAGGGCGAACTTCCAGCCACGCTCGTCGGGGTCGGCCAGCAGGGCCTGCAGTTCGGTGCGGGCGGCCTTCACATCGCCCTGGCGCATGGCCAGTGCACCGGCGGCGCTGCGCATGGTCAGCGAGCGTGGGGCGCGTTGCTGCCACAGGGCCAGGCCCTTGGCGGCGCTGGCGTCATCGTTGGCCAGCATGGAAATACGGGTCGCGCGCTCGGCCAGGCCGGCGTCGCCGTCGGTCTGCTGCGCGGCCTGCAGGTACCAGCGCGCGGCCTCGGCCAGCTTGCCGGCCTGCAGGGCGAATTCACCGGCCATCACCGGTTCCAGCGCCAGTTCCTCAGTGGCCGCGGCCCGCACGGGGGCCTTGGCCGGCACCGCCGCCAGGGCCTGGGCGCAGGCCAGGGACAGCAGCAGAACACTGGGGATGCGAATCAATGCGGGCATCGTCGGCATCGGGGCCTTAAAATGTCGTCCAATGGCCAGCAGCTTATCGCAAGCAACTGAACAATGACCCTGTGGGTGCTCGGACTGAATCACCAGACCGCACCGGTGGAGCTGCGCGAGCGCGCGGCCTTCGCCGGTGAGGCGTTGCCGCGTGCGCTGGGCTCGCTGCGCGATACCCCGCAGATCGCCGAGGCAGTGCTGCTGTCCACCTGCAACCGCACCGAGCTGTACGCCGTGGCCGAGTCGGCACAGGCGCTGGACCAGTGGCTGCACAGCCAGGCCGGCGACCTGCAGGGCTACCTGTACCAGCATGCCGATGCCGAGGCCGTGCGCCACCTGTTCCGGGTCGCCACCGGGCTGGACTCGATGGTGCTGGGCGAACCGCAGATCCTCGGCCAGGTGAAGGATGCCTGGTCGACCGCGCGTGACCATGGCCTGCTCGGCCAGCGCCTGGACCGCTTGTTCCAGCAGACCTTCTCGGTGGCCAAGCGTGCGCGCACCGATACCCAGGTCGGCGCCAACCCGGTGTCGGTGGCCTCGGCGGCGGTGCGCCTGGCGCAGAACGCCTTCGCGCGACTGGACGACTCCACCGTGCTGCTGGTCGGTGCCGGCGAGACCATCGAACTGGCTGCACGTCACCTGAGTGAAGGCAAGGTGCGGCGCCTGCTGATCGCCAACCGCACCCTCGCCCACGCGCAGGAGCTGGCCAGCCGTCATGGCGGCGTGGCCCTGCCACTGACCGAACTGGACCGCCACCTGGGCGAGGCCGACGTGGTGTTCTCGGCGACCGCCGCGCGCGAGCCGGTGATCCACCGTGAGATGGTCGCCAAGGCCCTGCGTGCGCGCCGGCACAAGCCGATGCTGCTGTTCGACCTGGCCGTGCCGCGCGACATCGAGGCCGAGGTCGGCACGCTCAACGACGCCTTCCTCTACACCGTCGATGACCTGGAACGCGCGGTGGAAGACAACCGCCGTGGCCGCCGCGAGGCTGCCGCCGAGGCCGAGGCGATCATCGACCTGCAGGTGTCGCGCTTCGTCGAGACCCAGCAGGCCAGCGCCCACCAGGCACCGCTGCGGCAGCTGCGTGCGTTCGGCGAAGCCACCCGCGCCGAACTGCTGGAGCGCGCGCGCCAGCAGCTGGCCAACGGCAAGCCGGCCGACGAAGTGCTGGAACTGCTGGCCCATGGCCTGACCAATCGACTGCTGCATCCGCCGACCGCCGCACTGCGCGCCGCCGCGCTGAGTGGCGATGCTGACCTGACCCGCGCCGCCGAGCGCCTGTTCCCGGCCACGCCGGGTTACCGCCACCCACCCGTGAGACCCGATGACGCCGACCCTGCGCCGTAAGCTGGAAGCGCTGGCCGAGCGCCGCGAAGAACTGGAACGCCTGCTCGCCGAACCCGATGTGGTCGCCGACAACACCCGTTTCCGCGACCTTTCGCGCGAATTCGCCCAACTTGAACCGGTCGCCACTGCACTGGCCGATGAAGCCCGTGCCAAGGCCGACCTGGCCGCCGCCGAAGGCATGCGCGCCGACCCCGACCTGCGCGAACTGGCCGACGAGGAAATCGCCGCCGCGCAGGCGCGCCTGCAGGAACTGGAGCAGGAGCTTGCGCTGCTGCTGGTGCCGCGTGACCCGCGCGACGAAGGCAACCTGTTCCTGGAAGTGCGCGCCGGTACCGGCGGCGACGAAGCCGCGATCTTCGCCGGCGACCTGTTCCGCATGTACGCCCGCTATGCCGAGCGCCAGGGCTGGAAGGTCGAGATCGAATCGGACAATCCCGGCGAGCATGGCGGCTACAAGGAAGTGGTGGCGCGCGTGGTCGGCCGGGGCGCGTTCTCACGCCTGAAGTTCGAATCGGGCACGCATCGCGTGCAGCGCGTGCCGGCCACCGAGTCGCAGGGCCGCATCCATACCTCGGCGGCCACGGTGGCGATCATTCCCGAGGCCGACGAAGTCGACGACATCGTCATCAACCCGGCCGACCTGAAGGTGGATACGTTCCGCTCGTCCGGTGCCGGCGGCCAGCACGTCAACAAGACCGAGTCGGCGATCCGCATCACCCACGTGCCGACCGGCGTAGTGGTGGAGTGCCAGACCGAGCGCAGCCAGCACGCCAACCGTGACAAGGCGATGAAGCGCCTGAAAGCGCAGCTTCTCGATGCCGAGCGTCAGCGCCAGGACGCCGCGCAGGCCGAATCGCGGCGCCTGCAGGTCGGCAGCGGCGACCGCAGCCAGCGCATCCGCACCTACAACTTCCCGCAGGGCCGGATCACCGACCACCGCGTGGAAGGCCTGACCCTGTACGACCTGCCCAACATCCTGGCCGGCGACCTCGACCCGCTGCTGCAGCGGCTCAGCCACGAGCACCAGGTCGACGCCCTGGCCCAGCTGTCGGCGGGCTGAGCACGATGTCGGCCTGGCAGCAGCGACAGCACCTGCAGCAGGCGATCGCACGCCAGCCCGGCGATTTCGTCGCCTGGGTGATGCTGGCCGACCTGGAACTGGAAGCCGGCGACATCGCCGCCGGCGAGCAGGCCGCACGACGTGCGCTGCAGCTGCGCCCGAACCACCCCGAAGCACTGGCACGGCTGGGTCGCGTGGCCTGGATGGCCGGCGCGCATGCCGACGCGGCCAAGCTGCTCGGCCAGGCCTCGGCACTGGCCCCGCAGCACCCGGGCATCGCGCTGTGGCTGGGCCATGCGCTGGAAGATGCCGACGATGCCGAAGGCGCGGCGGCGGCCTATCGCCGCGCACATACGCTGATGCCGGACGAACCCTACATCGCCGCCCAGCGCCTGGCCTGGCAGCGCCGCCTGTGCGACTGGCAGGACGTGGACGCGCTGGCCACGCAGGTACGTGCCGCGCTCGCTTCCGGCCAGGGGGCGGTGGAGCCGTTCGCCTTCCTCAGCGAAGACGCCAGCGCTGCCGAGCAGCTGGCCTGCGCACGTGCGCGCGCCGCGCTGATCGCCGCCTCGGTTCGGCCCTTGCCGGCGGTAACGGTACGCGCGCGCGGCCCGTTGCGCGTCGGCTTCCTCTCCAATGGCTTCGGCGCCCATCCCACCGGGCTGCTGACCGTGGCCCTGCTCGAACACCTGCGTCATGACCCGGCGCTGCAGCTGCACCTGTTCGCGTTGAACCGCGCCGATGGCAGCCGCATACGCGATCGCCTGCAGGCCGCGACCCGGCTGCATGAGGTGGCCGCACTGCGGCATGCCGACATCGCGGCCCGCATCCGCGCACAGGGCATCGACCTGCTGTTCGACCTGCGCGGCTGGGGCGGCGGCGGCACGCCCGAGGTGCTGGCAATGCGCCCGGCCCCGCTGCAGCTGAACTGGCTGGCCTACCCCGGCACATCAGGTGCACGCTGGCTGGATGCCGTGGTCGCCGACGAATTCGTGCTGCCCGCATCGCTGGAACCTCACTTCAGCGAACGCGTCCTGCGCCTGCCACGCGCCTTCCAGCCCTCGGACAACACCCGCGTACTGGAACCGGCACCGTCCCGCGCCGAGTGCGGGCTGCCCGAACACGGCGTGGTGTTCTGCTGCTTCAACAACAGCTACAAGCTCAATCCGCGCAGCATGGGCCGCGCCTTCGCGGTGCTGCAGGCCGTGCCCGGCAGCGTGCTGTGGCTGCTGTCCGGCCCCGGCCAGGCCGACACCCGCCTGCGCACCGCCGCGCAGGCCGCCGGCCTGGACCCGGCGCGCCTGGTGTTCATGGCCAAGCTGCCGCATCCGCAGTACCTGGCCCGCTATCAGCTGGCCGACCTGTTCCTCGACACCCATCCCTACAACGCGCACACCACCGCCTCCGATGCGCTGTGGGCCGGCTGCCCGGTACTGACCTGCCCGGGCGACACCTTCGCCGCGCGCGTGGCCGGCAGCCTCAACCACCATCTGGGGCTGGCCCGGATGAATGTCGCCGACGACGCGGCGTTCATCGCCACTGCCAGCGCGCTGGGCAATGACCCTGCGGCATTGGCCGCGCTGCGTGCCGAGCTGGCGCAGGCGCGCGAGCGTAGTGGACTGTTCGACATGGCCGGGTTTGCCCGCGACCTGTCGGCGATGCTGCAGCAGCTGGCTGGCGAACAGGGCTGGCAGGGCGTCGACAACGCCTGAGCGATCCCTGCGTTACGCTCGGGCTTCCTCCCCGCGTGGTGTGATGATGGCCAAGCTCAAGCGCAAGGACTACGACGAACTGCTGCTGCCGCTGCAGCTGGAACTGACCGCGATGGCGCGTTGGGTGCAGCACAGCGGGCAACGCCTGCTGGTGCTGTTCGAAGGACGGGATACGGCAGGCAAAGGCGGCGCGATCCAGGCCATCAGCCAGCATCTCAACCCACGCCAATGCAGGGTGGTGGCACTGCCCAAGCCTACCGACCGCGAAGCCACCCAGTGGTATTTCCAGCGCTACACCTCGCACTTGCCCGCCGCAGGCGAGATCGTGCTGATGGACCGCAGCTGGTACAACCGCGCCGGCGTCGAGCGGGTGATGGGCTACTGCAGCGAGACCGAGTACCAGCAGTTCCTGCGCCAGGCGCCGGTGTTCGAACAGCTGCTGGTGGATGACGGCATCCTGCTGTTCAAGTACTGGCTGTGCGTGGACCAGGAGCAGCAGGAGAAGCGCTTCGCCGAGCGCCATCTCGATCCGCTGAAGGGCTGGAAGCTGTCTCCGGTCGACCTGAAATCCCGCAGCAAGTACAGCGCGTACACCGAGGCCCGCGAGGCGATGCTGCGCGCGACGCATCGCGAGGCGGCGCCGTGGACGCTGGTGGATTTCAACGACCAGCGGCTGGGGCGACTGACCCTGGTGCGCAACCTGCTGGACCGGTTGCCGGACACGCGGGTCGATGCGCCGTTGCCGGAGCTGCCGAAGCTGAAGGGCAAGCTGCATCGCGAGCACTACGATGTACTGAAGCCGATCGAGGACTTCCCGGTCGAGGAATAGGGTTGTTCGGCAGGGCTGCACCCTGCACCTGCTCAACGCAACGGCAACGGCAACATCAACAGCGGGCTATCCGCGGGATGGCGGGGCGGTGTGGATGGGCAGGACACGCCGTAGACCCGTCCATGGGGGCTCGATGGCGCCATCCATGGCGCCAACGGTCCTGCCCACCCACACCGCCCCGCCTCTGACAGATCCCTGCGGCTGTTGGTAGGTGTCGACCTTGGTCGACACATCTGTCAGATATCGAGATTCATTTGGGGTCAGATCCGTTTTCCTTCGGAAAACGGATCTGACCCCATGCCGTCCCGACAGATCGCGGAAATCTGTCGAAGGCGGGGTGGGTCCGGTTGCGGGGGCGTGAGCCGCATGGATGCGGCGACCGAGCTTACATGGACGTACTTGCAGCGGCCCCCGCAACCGGACCCACCCCGCCATCCCTCAGGAGACCCGCCTCTGCTTCGGCTGTTGCCGTTGCTGTTGCTCTGGCCTCCACGGGTGCAGGGCCTCAGGCCCTGCCGACCAACCCACTACTTGGCAGCCGCGATCTGCTTTTCGATGTCGGCGGCGGTCACCGGGCCAAGGAAGGTGTGGGCCAGCTTGCCCTGCGGATCCAGCAGATGCGTCAACGGCAGGCCTCGCGGCGTGGCGAAGTCTGCGGGCGGATCGAACGGGTCCACGATCACGATCGGATAGGTCACCGGATGCTTGGTCAGGAACGACTGCATTTCCGGCACTTCGATGTCCTCGTAGGCCAGGCCGACCACCTCGATGTTGCTGCGCATCGCATGCAGCGCCGACAGTTCAGGCATTTCCTTGCGGCACGGGGCGCACCAGGTCGCCCAGAAGTTCACCACCACCCACTTGCCGCGATGCGCGGCCAGGTCGTAGTCGCTGCCATCCACCGCCTTCATCTTCAGCGTCGGGAACTCGGCAGTGGTGCGCTCGGCCGGGGTTTCCTCGACCGGCGCCGGAGTGGCCGGCGTCGGCGCCTGTGCCGGCGGCTGGCTGCTCGCCGGGGCCGGCTCCTGGGCCGGCTTGCAGGCCGCCAGGGCCAGCAGCAGGGTCAACGGGAGCAGCAGCGGCAACGGGGTCTTGCGGGTCATGGCATGTCTCCGGAATCGGTGTAGATGTCGCTGACCTTGCGCTTGAGGCGTTCACGCAGGGGCAGTCGCAGATCGTCCAGCGCCGCCAATGCGGCACGGCCCAGGCTGTCGTCGCGGTACGGCAGGTGCTGCTCGGCTACCGGGATGCGCAGCTGGGTGCATTCGTACAGATCGGCCAGGCTGACCTGGTCCAGGTCGCGCGCGAGCAGCCACTCGCCGCGTTCATCGCGGCGCAGCAGGCCGATCGCCTGCAGGTTGCAGGCCAGATCCTGCAGCAGCGAGTCGGTCAGCAACGGTTCCAGGCGCAGGATTTCATCGTCGGCCAGGCCCTTGCCCTTGGCACGGGCATGGTGGAAGCGGCCGAGCAGGCGCAGCAGGCCGTAGAACTCGTACCCCTGCGGCAGGCGCAGTTCAACCGGCTGGTAGCGGAAGGCCGCCATCGATGAGGCCAGCGACGCACCCAGCAGCACTGCCACCCAGCACAGGTAGATCCACAGCAGCAGGATCGGCACGAAGGCCACCGTGCCATACAGCTTCTGGTAGGACTGGAAGCTGCCCAGATAGGCGCCGATGCCCCACTTCACCAGCTCCAGGATGACCGCCGCCAGGATCGCGCCAGGCACGGCGTGCCGCCATTTCACCGTGTGATGCGGCACCACCCGGAACATCAGCGTGATGCAGACGAACTCGATCAGGATCGGCGCCAGCCGCAGCGCCAGCTCGGCCAACCAACGGCCCTCCTGGGTACCGAACAACGGCATGGCGAACACCCGCGCCGATACCGCCAGCGATGCGGCGGCGAGCATCGCGCCCAGGGTCAGTACGGTCCAATAGACCAGGAAGCGGGTCAGCTTGGGCCGGGTCGAGCCGACCCGCCAGATCTGGTTGAAGGTCTCTTCCACGCTGTTGAGCGTGATCAGCAGTGAGACCACCAGTGCAATGAAGCCGGCCGCCGTCAGCTGGCCGGCACTGGCCGAGAACTGCCGCAGGTAGCCCTCGGCCGCTCGCGCCGCGGAGGGCACGAAGTTGGAGAACACGTAGTCGCTGAGCTGATCGCTCCAGCGGTCGAAGACGGGGAAGGCCGACAGCACACCGAATACCACGATCGCCAGCGGCACCAGCGCGAACACCGTGGTGTACGCCAGCGCCGCCGCTGCCTGGAACAGGCGGTCGTCGAGGAAGCGATGCCACAGGAAGCGGCCGAAACTGATGGCCCGTGCGCGATCCCGCGCGCGCTCCATCCACAGGTTGAGCGTATCCAAAGGTTCCATCGGCGAAAGGGTACCCGATGCGGAATGCTCGCAGGATAGCCATACTGGTAGCCACACGACGAGGAGAAGCGGGCACGATGGGCGAGATTCTGGTGCTGTACTACAGCCGGGGCGGTTCGGTGGCACGGCTGGCGCGCCAGATCGCGCGGGGCATCGGCGAAGTGCCGGGCATGACCGCGCGCCTGCGCACGGTACCGCCGGTGGCCGCCGTGACCCAGACCGCGCAGCCGCCGGTACCCGACGATGGCGCCCCCTACGTGAGCGTGCAGGACCTGGTCGAATGCCAGGGCCTGCTGCTCGGCAGCCCCACCCGCTTCGGCAACATGGCCGCGCCAGTCAAGCACTTCCTGGACGGGTTGGGCGCCGAATGGGTCAATGGCACCCTGTCCGGCAAGCCGGCCGGCGTGTTCACTTCCACCGCATCCATGCATGGCGGGCAGGAGTCGACCCTGCTGTCGATGCAGGTGCCGCTGCTGCACCACGGCTGCGTGATCGTCGGCATCCCGTTCACCGAGCCGGCGCTGAGCCACACCACCAGTGGCGGCACGCCGTATGGCGCCAGCCACGTGGCCGGTGCCGCCGACGACCCGCAGCCGACCGACGACGAAGCCGTGCTGGCGCGCGCACTGGGGCGCCGGGTGGCCGACATCGCGCAGCGGTTGGCCCGATGAGCCGCGCGCCGCGCACGGTCCTGCTGCTGGCCCTGATGGGGCTGGCCGCGCTGTTCGCAGGCTGGTTCATCAATGACAAGCACTGGCTGGCGACCCAGCTGGTGTTCACCGCACCACCGCTGGCACTGGCCATCGCCGTGCGCCTGGGCTGGCGCAAGGCCGGCTTCTGGGCCTCCGTGCTGGCCCTGGGCTGGTTCAGCCACGGCGTGATGAGCGCCTGGAGCCACCCGGAAACGCGCTGGCTGGCGCTGATCGAGATCGCGCTGGCGCTGCTGGTGGTCTTCAGCGCCAGCCTGCCCGGCCTGCGCGCCCGCTTCGGCAAGCGACGCTGACGCTGCGGCCGCAGGGCCGTATCATCTGCATTCCTGGCCCCGCGCCGCAGTACCTGTCCTGGTTTCGCGCATGCACATGATGGAAGAGCTCCTGGTCGTCACCACCGGTGGCACGATCGACAAGATCTATTTCGACGACAAGTCGGACTACCAGATCGGCGATCCGCAGATCGGCATGATCCTGCGCGAGCTGGGCGTGACGTTCCGCTTCAACGTGATTCCGATCCTGCGCAAGGATTCGCTGCACATCAACGATGAGGACCGCGAACTGATCCGCGCCACCATCGCCGCGCAGCCGACCCGGCACGTGCTGGTGACCCACGGCACCGATTCGATGGTGCAGACCGGCAAGGTGCTGGCGACGATCCCGGACAAGACCATCGTGATGACCGGCGCACTGAGCCCGGCACGCTTCCGCGGCTCGGATGCGGAGTTCAACATCGGCTGTGCGATCGGTGCGGTGCAGTCGCTGCCGAGCGGCGTGTACATCGCGATGAACGGGCGGATCTTCGACCCGCAGCACGTGCGCAAGAACGTGGCGGCGAATCGTTTCGAGTCGGTCTGAGGAACAGCGTGCCGACCAAGGTCGGCACCCACCCGGACAAAAACGCCCCGGCCGAAGCCAGGGCGTGCCCTTGGAGAGGGACTTGGGCTCAGTACTGGGCGTTGAGGGTCAGGCCCGAGAAGGTGCTGTACGCCTTCACCCGCACATACCAGGTGCCGGCGGCAGGGCTGTTGATGGTGCAGGTCTCGCTGTTGCCGCTCAGGTACGGGCGGCAGGTGTAGGTGGTATCGGTCGGGGCACTGCCCTGGCGCACGTACAGGTCGGCATCACCGCTGCCGCCACTGATCGCCACGCGCAGCTGGGTGCTGCCGGCTGGAACGGTGACGGTGTAATTCAGCTCGGCACCGGTCGCGGCGCCCAGGCCGGTCACCGGCACGTTGTTCTGCAGCACGTTGCCGCCCGGGTTCGGGCCACCGCCATTGATCGCCGCAGCCACGGCCGCGTTGGCGTCGACGATGCCGGCGCCGCAGCCACCCGAGCAGGCGCCCGGCAGCGGGCGTGCGGTGCTCTTGATGATGCTTTCGACCTGTGCCGGACTCAGCGGGCTCGGCGCTACCGACTGCATCAGTGCAACCACGCCGGCCACATGCGGTGCCGCCATCGAGGTGCCGTTGTAGGACGCATAGGTGGCGCTGCCCGGCGTGGTGGTGCCGGTGTTGAGGGTGGACAGGATGCTCTGGCCCGGGCCGGAGATATCGATGCCGGCACCGTAGTTGGAGAAGCTGGCACGTGCACCGGCCGAGGTCGTGGCCGCCACCGCGATCACGTTCGCGCAGTTGGCCGGCACCGACGAGGACACGTTGGTGTTGCTGTTGCCGGCGGCGACCACCACGGTGGTGCCGCGGCTGACCGCGCCGTTGATCGCATTCTGGTAGGTGGCCGAGCAGGTGCCGCCACCACCCAGCGACATGTTGATGACTTCGGCCGGGTTGGCATTGGCCGGCACGCCACTGACGGTGCCGCCGGAGGCCCACACGATCGCGTCGGCGATGTCGGAGGTGTAACCGCCGCACTTGCCCAGCACGCGCACCGGGACGACCTTGGCATTGAACGCAGTACCGGCCACGCCGGTGCTGTTGTTGGTCACCGCCGCCACGGTGCCGGCGACGTGGGTGCCGTGCCAGCTGGAGTTGGAGGCCGGGATGCCCGAGCCGCACTCGTTGGCGCCGTACCAGTCGCCTTCGTCGTTCGGGTTGTTGTCGCGGCCACCGCCATCGCGTGCCATCGCGGCGTCGCTGATGAAGTCATAGCCGGGCAGGATGTTGGCGTTGAGATCGGGATGGTTGGTGATGCCGGTATCGATCACGGCCACCACCACGCCGGTGCCGGTGGCCTTGTCCCAGGCCGGCTGCACGTTGATCGACGCGTTGGAGGTACCGAAGCCCCACTGTTCGCTGAAGCGGGTGTCGTTCGGGGTCAGCGTCGCACGCATGATCTGGTCGACTTCGACGTATTCCACGTTCGGGTCGGCGGCGAGCTTGCGCATCAGCAGCTCGGATTCGGCCTGGTCCAGCGGACGATCGGTCCTGACCAGGGTCGGGCCGACGGCCAGCTTGCGGACCTCCTGCAGGCCCAGCGCACGGCCCTGGCTGCTGGCCAGGCCGGCGGCGGCACTCTTCAGCGAAGAGGCCAGTGCGGTGGTGTTGGCCACCGGCGCACTACCGTCACGGTACTTCACGATGAAGCGCTGGTGCGTCGGCGCGGACTGCAGGCCGCTGAGCTGGACGTCACCGGCCAGCGCAGGCGTGGCCAGCAGCAGCGATGACAGAACGGACGCACCAAGGACCACCCACACTCGACGCACACGCGGTTGCGTTACCTGGGACATCGTATTTCCCTTTCTAGTGGTGTGAATGCCGGAATCGGCAGAAGCACCGGCCCGAACCATGGGCTGGCTTGCGTTGGCGAGGTTCGAAGTCCGGCGAGTCAGCGGATCCCCCTATCGATCCGCCGTGCAGATGACGCTAATGACCAAAACCGGACACCACAAGATTTTCAGCGTCTTTTCAGCAAGATGAAATGTCTGATCTGAGACTTTTCGGGTCGAGGGTTTGTGAAGGTGAAGGAACTTTCTCGCGGACTGCACGCACCTGACTGGGCAATGTCATGTCTGCGGATGACTTTGCCGACATCGGCGTCCACTTCCACGCCAATGGCCGCGCAGCACCGGCGCGGCCATCGTGCTGCCCCGTTCGAGTGCAGGGACTATTCGGCGTGCGCAGCGTCGGCAGGGCGGATGTGCTGCCCCTTGACCGGTTCGCCGCGCGCGACCGGCCGGCCATCGGCCACATAGTCGGAAAACTGCGCCGGCAGCGCTGCGCTGACGCCGAACGCAGGCCCGGCCTGCAGCTGGTAGTGCAGGTGCGGCTCGGAGGAATTGCCGCTGTTGCCACAGTCACCGAGGTGCGCACCGCTGCGGACAACCTGCCCCTGTGCAACGCGCACGCTGCCCTGGCGCAGATGCGCCAGCACCGAATACTCGTCATTGCCGTGATCGAGGATGACACGGTTGCCAGTGAGCTGGGCGGAATTCATCTGGCCCGGACGGTTGTCGGCGACGCCCTCGACCACCTCCACCACCGTACCGTCGGCCGGCGCGAGGATCGGCCGGCCAAAGCAGAAATAGTCCTCGTTGCGCTGACCCTCGCCACGATGGGAACGGCCATCGCGGACCACCAGCAGGTCCATCGCGAAGCGCTGGCCGGCGTGGGCGGCGTGGTAGTTCTGTTCGACACTGCGCCCGCCCCAGAACACGAAGTATTCATCGTTGAACGGCAGTTGCAGCCGTGTGCGGTTCTGGTAGTCGAGGAATCCGCTCGCAGCGGCCTGCGGCGGCGTGGTCTGTAGCGGGCGGATGTAGAAGCCGCCAATCCGCCCGTCGGCATCGATGGCCCACAACACCTGGATGAGGTCCGCGCTCCTGGCGAAGCGCGCCTGCCGCAGATAGGTGTCGAATCCATCAACCTTCTCCACCTTCTCACTGACCAGCTCGGTTTCTGCGCCCCAGCCAGCGAGCACCTGCTCGCGCAGCGCCACCAGGTTCTGCGGGGACTTCAGCCCCGCCTGCATCTGCGGCGTCATCCGTTCCCACAGGGCGTCGATGTGCCCTTCGTAGAACTGCGTGGTCAGCGTGGCTCCCTGTTGGCGCGGATCTGCGGCCGTGGCCGCGCCGATGAGAACTGAGCAGGAAACAACCAGAACTGCAAACAGGCGCGGGAGCAATGTCATGTCAGGCGTCCTTTCGATCCGGATCAGGAATGCCGGCGACGATCGCCGCCAGCTGCGTGCGGTACTCGGCGAGTGCGTGGCGCCCCACCGGCGTCAACTGCAGGGTGGTCAGCGGGCGCTTGCCACGGAACGACTTTTCGATGGCGACCAGTCCGGCTGCCTCCAGCTTGCTCAGATGGCTGGACAGGTTGCCCTTGCTCAGCCCGCTGAGATGTTCGACAAAACCGAACTCGGCAGACTCGGCGCCGGCCAGGATCGACAGGATCAGCAGGCGCGCCGGTTCGTGGATCAGGCGGTCGAGCTGGAGCAGCCCGCGCGGATCAGGCAGGCGGGTCATTCGACGAACGTCCGCCCGACCATGAACGCGCGCATTTCCGCCTGCAGACGGTGGAACCGCTGGTGGTCACGCCAGCCGACCACGATCAGCGCAATGGACGCCAGCGGGAACACCGCAGTGCTCAGCCCGAAACCATAGGCCTGCCCGGTGAAGGCCAGCGCGGCCTGGCAGAGCAGGAACACCCCCACGATGAACTCCAGCGGTGTACGCAGCCAGCGCCACACCACCCAGGGCAGCAGCGCCACCACGGCCAGATAGCCGATGGCGCGCAGATCCCAGGGCAACTCGCCCATCGGCGCCAGCCTGGGCAGCACGCTGCCAATCACCAGCACGCTCACCAAGGCGGTGAAGGCGATGAAGAAGCGCTGGAAATTGCGCTCGGCCGGCGTCACCTGCTCCTCGACCTGGCCCAGACGCTGGTAGTAGCGGCGCGCCAGCCACTGCTTGCCGACGATCCACAGCACCGGTACGGCGATCAGCACGACGCGCAGCGCCAGGGTGGTCGGCAACAACGCGCCCGCAAGGAAGGAGGCCAGACAGGCAACACCGCCCGCAATCGCCGACAGGCCACCGGCACTGCGCGAGTAACGCGAGTATTCACGGGTCAACGCCTGCAGGCGCGAGGAAGGATCAATGACGGACGGCTGCTGCATGACATGCTCCATCGGGATCGCTTGAATTTAGTTTGCATTGCAAACCTATTTGCGTCAAGCACTCCCCTGTAGCGATCTGGCGGCCCCACAACGCAGAAAGCCCGTCACAGGGACGGGCTTTCCGGAAGAGCCGTCGAGCATGGCTCGACGCTACAGTTCAGTGCGGGCGATCAGCCCAGCTTGACCAGCCAGTTGTGGCGGTCCGGCAGGCGGCCGTACTGGATGTCGGTCAGTTCCTTGCGCAGCGACATGGTCACTTCGCCGGCCGGCGCGTTGATGTCGCCCACCGAGAAGCCCTCGCCCTTCAGCTGGCCGATCGGGGTGACCACTGCCGCGGTGCCACAGGCAAACACTTCGCTGATCGCACCGGAGGCCACGCCGTCCTTCCACTCGTCGATGCTGACCTTGCGCTCTTCGACCTTCATGCCACGGTCGCGCGCCAACTGCAGGATGCTCTCGCGGGTGATGCCCTCGAGGATGCTGCCGGACAGTTCCGGGGTGACCAGCGTGCCGTCCTTGTAGACCAGGAACACGTTCATGCCGCCCAGTTCTTCCAGGTACTTGCCCTCGACCGGGTCAAGGAACAGCACCTGCGAGCAGCCCTGTGCCTGTGCCTTCTGCTGCGGCAGCAGCGAGGCGGCGTAGTTGCCACCGCACTTGGCCGCACCGGTGCCGCCCTTGGCCGCACGTGCGTACTCCGTCGACAGCCAGATCGACACCGGAGCGACGCCCTTGGCGAAGTACGGGCCGGCCGGGCTGGCGATGACGTAGTAGCCGGCCTTGTGCGCGCCACGCACGCCGAGGAAGGCTTCGTCGCCGATCATGAACGGACGGAAGTACAGGCTCGACTCATCGGCCGACGGCACCCAGGCGCTGTCGACGGCAATCAGCTGCTTCAGCGATTCGACGAAGATCTCCACCGGCAGTTCCGGCAGCGCCAGGCGCTGCGCCGAACGCTGCAGGCGACGGCCGTTGGCGTCGGGGCGGAAGGTCCAGATCGAACCGTCGGCGTGGCGGTAGGCCTTGATGCCTTCGAAGATTTCCTGGCCGTAGTGCAGCACGGCCGCGGCCGGGTCCAGCTGCAGCGGGCCGTAGGCGCGCACGTTGGCGTTGTGCCAGCCGGCATCCTTGTCCCAGCGCACTTCCACCATGTGATCGGTGAAGTGCAGGCCGAAGCCCGGCTTCTCCAGGATCTTGGCGCGCTCTTCAGCGCTGCGCGGGTGGTCCGAACGGGTGACGGCGAAGCTGGGAATGGACTGGGACACCGGAGGATTCCTGTTCTGGTTGCGGGTAGTGCCGGGCCCGCGTCACTGCGGGCCCTGGGTCAAAGCATGCCGGTCTCGAGCCGCGCCGCCTCGGACATCATGTGCTGGTTCCACGGCGGGTCGAACACCAGGTCGACGTCGGCCTCGGCCACCGTCGGGATCATTTCGAGCTTGCTGCGCACGTCGTCGACCAGGATCTCGCCCATGCCGCAGCCCGGGGCGGTCAGGGTCATCTTCACGTCGATCTCGCGCTTGCCTTCGTCCAGGTGCTTGATCTCGACTTCATAGACCAGGCCCAGTTCAACGATGTTGACCGGAATTTCCGGGTCGAAGCAGGTGCGCAGCTGCTGCCACACCAGCTGTTCCACCTGCTCATCGGTGGCGTCGGCCGGCAGCTCGAGCGGTGCCGGCGCCTCCTTGCCGATGGCGTCGCCGTCCTTGCCGGCGATGCGGAACAGGTTGCCCTCGACGAACACCGAATAACTGCCGCCCAGCGCCTGGGTGATGTACCCATAGCTGCCGGCAGGCAGGGTCACGGTATCGCCCTGCGGGACCATCACGGCCTCGCAATCGCGTTCGAAGTGGACAGGTTCGCTGCTACGGGAATACATGGGGACCGATATGGGGCCGTGGCCGGGGCCACGCAAGACGGCATTCTAGCCCAGCCGCCCCGGCACCGCCGGTGCACTGCGGCAAACCACAGTATCCTGTGGGTGATCTTCAGGGAGCTTCGATGTCCTCCAATGCCGCGCGTGCCAGGACCGTCACCTGGCTCTGGCCCCTCATGCTGTTGCTGGGTCTGCTTGTTGCTCCCCTCGCCTGGATGGTCCTGGCGCTGATGACCGGCCGACAGGTCGGCTGGATGGCGGTAGTGTCCGCCCTGGAACTGGTGTTCATGCTGCGCCTGGGCACACTGGGCCCGGGCCGGTTGCGCATCGCCCTGGTCGTGCTGGGCACCCTGCTGGTGGCCGCCGTGGCCAACTGGGCCATCGCCAGCGCCTGGATGGGCGGCTCGATCGGCCTGGACCTGTGGGACGCCACCTCGCGGATGGGCCCGCACCTGGCCTGGACCCTGATCACCCTGGCCAACGGCGCGATGGAATGGCTGTGGCTGGCCGTGGCCGTGGCCGTAGGCGCCTGGCTGGCGCGCTGAGCGCGTAGATCCACGCCACGCGTGGATCGGAACGGTTTCGGGGTCAGAGCCCTTTCCTGTGGAAAGGGATCCGACCCCGGTCTCCTCAATGCCCGCCGTCGAGCGCCTTCAGCTCGCTCACCAGCGAGGCTGCCGCTTCGGCGCCGTCGCCATACAGCATGCGGGTATTGTCAGCGTAGAACAGCGCATTCTCGATACCGGCGAAGCCGGTGCCCTTGCCGCGCTTGATCACCACCACGTTGCGCGCATTGACCACGTCCAGCACCGGCATCCCGTAGATCGGGCTGGCCGGATCAGTACGCGCGACCGGATTGACCACGTCGTTGGCACCGATCACCAGCACCACGTCGGTGTTGGCGAACTCCGGGTTGATGTCATCCATGTCGGCGATCAGGTCGTAGGGCACGCCGGCTTCGGCCAGCAGTACGTTCATGTGCCCGGGCATGCGCCCGGCGACCGGGTGGATGGCGAACTTCACCTTCACCCCGCGCTGGCCCAGCCGCTGCGCCAGCTCCCAGATCTTGTGCTGGGCCTGGGCCACGGCCATGCCGTATCCCGGCACGATCACCACGCGTTCGGCGTAGGCCATCATCGCCGCGACGTCCGAGGCTTCAATCGGCTTCTGCGCGCCGGTGATCGCCTGCGCTTCCCCGCCGGCGCCGCCGCCGAAGTTGGAGAACAGCACGTTGCGGATCGGCCGGTTCATCGCCTTGGCCATCAGCCGGGTCAGCAGGATGCCGGCCGCGCCGACCATCATGCCGGCGATGATCAGCGCCTCGTTGCCCAGCACGTAGCCTTCGAACGACACCGCCAGGCCGGTGAATGCGTTGTACAGCGAGATCACCACCGGCATGTCGGCGCCACCGATCGGCAACGTCATCAGCACGCCCAGTGCCAGCGCCAGCACGAAGAAGGCCACGATCGCCCAGGTGTCGAGCGTGCTGGCCGCGATGATCGCCAGCACCACCACCGCCAGTGCCACCACCAGGTTCATCACCTGCTGGCCGGGCCAGGTCACGCGCTTGTCGAGGCGGCCATCGAGCTTGGCCCAGGCGATCACCGAACCGGACAGCGACACCGCACCGATCGCCGCACCGACCACCGCCAGCAGCAGTACCGTGCCCGACGGTTGGCGTGCAGCCAGGTCGGCCAGCGCCTGCGCACTCCAGTGGCTGGTATCGCGGTTGGCCAGGAAGGCATAGCGCAGCAGTTCCACCGCACCGATCGCCGCCGCCGAGCCACCGCCCATGCCGTTGTACAGCGCCACCATCTGCGGCATGTCGGTGATGGCGACCTTGCCGGCCGACCACCAGGCCAGGCCCGCGCCCAGCAGCAGTGCCACCAGGATCAGCGGCACGTTGTGCAGTTCGGGCAGGAAGAAGGTCGCCGCGGTGGCCAGCAGCATGCCCAGCCCGGCCCAGCGGATGCCGCTGCGCGCGGTCAGTGGCGAGGCCATGCGCTGCAGGCCCAGCAGGAACAGCGTGGCGGCGACGAGGTAGCTGGCCTTGACCAGCCAGTCGAGCAGTTCGACGGTGCTGATGTTCAAGCCTGCGGCTCCTTCGGTTCGTCCTTGCCGCCCTTGGGCGCGCTCGGCTTGAACATCTCCAGCATGCGCGCGGTGACCACGTAGCCACCGGCGGCATTGCCGGCACCGAGCACCACGGCGAGGAAGCCCAGCGCCTTCTCCAGCGGCGTCTGCGCATGCCCCAGCACCACCATCGCACCGATCAGCACGATGCCGTGGATGAAGTTGGAGCCCGACATCAGCGGGGTGTGCAGGATCACCGGCACCCGCGAAATGATCACGTGGCCGGCGATGGCCGCCAGCATGAAGATGTACAGCGCCACGAACCCGTCACTCACTGGCAACGCTCCCGCTCTGTCTTCGTCGCCCCATCATAACCACGGGCTGAACCCGTGCGCACCCGGCGTCAACCGCGGCGGCGCTCACGCGTTGCCGATGGTGACCCCGAGCGAGGAACCGTACCCTGTGCTGGTGAGCAGCCCCCTCTCCCCGAGCGCCGAGACCGATGCCCTGCCGGCATCGCTGGAAGCGTTCCTGGCCAGCGTCGGCCCGCGAGCGTTCCGCTTCGCCGAGGCCGGCCTGCGCCAGCGCGAAGACGCCATGGATGCGGTGCAGGATGCGCTGCTGCGCATGCTGGATTACGCCGACAAGCCGGCCGCCGAATGGGCGCCGCTGTTCTGGAGCATCCTGCGCCGCCGGGTGATCGACGTGCAGCGCCGGCGCCGCTTCCGCCTGCCGTTCTGGCGCGACAACCAGGACGCGGAAGGCGGCGAGATCGACTGGGCCGACCCCGGCCCGGACCCGGCACAGGCGCATGAGCAGCGCCAGCAGTACCAGCAGCTGGTGGACGCGTTGCGCACCCTGCCCGCCCGCCAGCGCGAAGCCTTCACCCTGCGCGTGCTGCAGGACCTGGACGGGGCCACCACTGCCCGCGCCATGGGCTGCAGCGAAGGCGCGGTAAAAACCCATCTGGCACGCGCCCGGCAGGCGCTGCAGGACTATCTGGAGACCCACCCGTGAACCGCTCCCTGCCTTCCGATGACACCCTGCGCAGCCTGCACGCGCAGTCGCTGCAGGCGCTGTCGCCGGCCACGCTGGCACGGCTGCGCCTGGCGCGCCACGGCGCCACGGCCGCCCATCGCGGACGCTGGCGCTGGTGGCTGGCCAGCGCCTGTTCACTGGTCGTGGCACTGGGCATTGGCCTGCAGTTCACCGGCCATGGCACGCTTGCGGGCCCGGCGCCGGCCCCCGTGCTTGCTTCAGTGGAAGACAACGGCGCGCTCTACGACGAGAATCCCGATCTGTACCTGTGGCTGGGCGATACCGACCTGGCGATGGAGTGAATCATGTCCCGACTGCCTACCCTGCCACTGTTGTTGACCCTGGCACTGCTGCCGGCCGTCCCGGCACTGGCGCAGAACGCCACGCCTGCCCCTGCCGCACGTTCCGCACCGGCCGCGCCGCTGCCAGCGTGGGAGCAGCTGAGCGAATCCCAGCGCGAGTCCCTGCTGGCGCCGCTGCGCGACCGCTGGAACAGTGCCGATGCCGGCCAGCGCCAGCGCATGCTCTCGCATGGCCAGCGCTGGCAATCGATGAGCCCGGAGGAGCGCGACAAGGCCCGCCGCGGCCTGCGCCGCTTCGAGCACATGAGCCCGGAACAGCGCGAGCAGGCCCGCGCCCTGTTCGGGCAGATGCGCAACATGCCGCCGGCACAGCGCGACGCGCTGCGCGAGCGCTGGTCTCAGATGACGCCGGAACAACGCAAGGACTGGGTGCGCGACAACCCGCCGCCGGCAAAGCCGCGGTAAGGCCCCGGGGAACGGGGTCAGAGCCCTTTGCTGACGCAAAGGGATCCGACCCCTGGCAGATTCCGGGAGTTCGGGGTCAGATCCCTTTGCCAGAGGCAAAGGGATCTGACCCCGTGTCACTCACGCCTGCCAGCGCGTCTTCGCCAGCAGCTCGTCGTCCCAGTCGAAACCGAGCTGCCCCTCGCGCACGAACAGCGCAACGAAGTTGAGCAGGTTGCGCGCATACATCTCACTGGCCTGGGTCGCGCCGCGACTGGCCAGGCCCAGCGGGCCATCGATGGTCACGCCCTGGTGTTCGATGCACTGCCCCGGCTGGGTCAGCGCGCAGTTGCCGCCACTTTCGGCCGCCAGATCGACGATCACGCTGCCGGTGGCCATGCCCTCCACCATTGCGGCGGTCACGATGGTCGGCGCCGGGCGGCCCGGCACCGCAGCCGTGCAGATCACCACGTCCACGCTGCGCAGGTGGTCGGCCAGCCGACGCTGCTGCTCGGCGCGCTCCTCGTCGGTCAGCGCGCGCGCATAGCCGCCCTCGCCCGCCGCGCTCACCCCGAGGTCGAGGAAGCGCGCGCCCAGTGACTGGATCTGCTCGCGGGTTTCCGGGCGCACGTCGAAACCTTCCACCTGTGCACCGAGACGACGTGCGGTGGCGATGGCCTGCAGGCCTGCCACGCCAGCACCGATCACCAGCACCTTGGCTGGCCGCACGGTGCCGGCGGCGGTGGTCAGCATCGGGAAGAAGCGCGGCGCGCGTTCGGCGGCGATCAGCGCGGCCTTGTAGCCGGCCATGCCGGCCTGCGAACTGAGTACATCCATCGCCTGCGCACGGGTGGTGCGCGGCAGCTGCTGCAGCGGGAACAGCTGCAGGCGATCATCGGCCGCCAGCGAGGCCAGCGCCGGATCGTTGGCCGGGGCCAGCAGGCCGACCACGCTGGCACCGGGCCTGAGCTGCTCCAGCACCGTCGCAGGAGGCGCCTGCACGCACAGCAGGATATCGATCTCGGACCAGCGGCCCGCATCGAAGGCACGTGCGCCGGCATCGTCATAGGCGGCATCGGTGAAGCCAGCGGCCAGCCCGGCGCCGGCCTCGTACCAGACCGTAATGCCGAGGGCACCGAGCTTGCGCGCGGTTTCCGGCGTCAACGCCACGCGCCGTTCACCCGGCGCGGTCTCCTTGATCCCCAGCAACGCCACGGCCATGCAGGTCCCCGCTGATCGGTGAGTTTTCCCGATCCTAGCAGGCAGCCCGCACTCAGTGCAGGGTGGCGCTGCCCGGGTCGAGGCGGTCGATCACGCCCTGCATGGCGCTGTCGAAGGCCCCATCATCAACGTGGGCACGCAGGCGGCCCAGCCGCACCATCACCGCCAGCTCTTCCGGCGAGGCCACGCAGAAGCGCACGCCGCGACGGTTGACGAACAGCAGGCGCGAGGAAATCGGGCTGACCCAGGACAGCTTGCCCGCCTGGACCTTGCCGTCCTTGTCGACGAAGTCCAACCAGTTGCCGATTTCCATGCGTCGGAATCGGTCGGCATCGGCGTTGTCGAAATCGTCGGCGTCGATCTGCCCGCTGAGCTCCACCGCTGGCGATTCAGCCACCGGCGGCGCCGGCAGCGCGACCTGCGGCAGCTCGGGCAGCGCGCGCTGCAGTTCCGGCCGCGACTCGGCGATGCCCTGCAACGTGTCATGCAGGGCGTCGATCGCCCCGGTAGCCGCATCGCCGTGCACGCCGACGCTGGCAAACACCTTGGCCAGCACCGGCTGCCAGGCCTGCAGCCACGGCTTGCCGACGATCTGCCGGCGGGCCTCGGCCACTTCCTCCAGCAGGCCGTCGCCAAGGCTCAGTGCCTCGGCCACCGACGCGCCTTCTTCGCCCTCGCGCAGCAGCGCCAGGGTCAGGTGGTGCTGCCAGGGCTGGCGCAGGAATTCGGCAATGGCCGGCGGCAGGGTGGCATCACCGATGCGACGATCCAGTTCCGCACTGGCCCGGCTGCGGGCCATTTCCAGCTTTTCCTGCCCGCGCTGCGTTTCCGCGGCACGGCGCTCGGCGATTTCCACGCGGCGGCGATGCTGCACCAGGAACTCGCGGAATTCTTCTTCCAGGGTCAGGAAGATCGCCAGGTTCTCGTTGAACTCGGCCACCAGGCGCTCGATGATCTCCTCGACCTTGGCCATCAGCATGCGCTCGGCCTGGCTCTCGCCGGTGTTGCCCTCGCAGGCCTCGGCCAGCGAGTTGAGCAGCTTGCGCGCCGGGTGGGTCTTCTGCACGAACATGCGGCGGTCGAGCATGGCGACCTTGACGAAAGGCACCACCAGGCGGCCGATGAGTTCGCGCGAGCGGCCTTCCAGCTCACGCTCATCCAGCATCACGTCGAACAGCATGCCGACCAGGTCGATCGCATCCTCGTCCTGCGGGTCCAGGCGGGTCTGGCCAGGGTCCACGCCAAGCTGGGTGGCGCTGGACAGCACTTCGCTCTTCAGCCGCTGCGCCAGCGATTCGCCGTCCTCGCCGATGGCTGCACGCAGCGTCGCGCTGGGCGTGGCCTGCAGCAGCGACAGCACCGACATCATTTCGCGCTGGCTGAGCGGACGCTGCTGGCCGATCGCCACCTGCGCGGCCGACGTCGCGTCCTCACGCACGTGGCGGGTCTGCTGCAGCAGTTCGTGCAGCGCTTCCAGCAGCATGCCCTGCTGGCCTGCGTAGGCCTCGCCGGCGCCACCTTCCTCGCCACCCAGGTGCTGCTGCATGTGGCCGCGGCGCTCGGACCAGCGCGCGGCAAAGCGCTGCGCCCAGGCCGGTGCGGCCTGCTCGTCGTCGCTGAATCCGGAATCGAAGCCTGCAGCCTGCCGCTGTTCGACCAGATCATCCAGCACCCCGGCCATGCGCGGGTCCGGCGCGGCCGACAGCGGGCGCTGCGGCGCCCCCATCTGCGACATCACCCCGGCCGCGGCCAGCTGCTCGTCCAGCTTCTCGTAGATGCGGCCGACCGGTGCGCGCAGGTCGCGCTCGCACAGCTTGATCAGCACCAGATGTACTTCCGGGGCCAGCTCGCAGCCGGCAAAGGCCTCGTGGATGGCCACGCCCAGATGTTCGGGGCTGATCGGATTGTGGTCGGCGTCCAGTTCCGCGCCGCCGATCAACCGGCCCAGGCGACGGTCCAGCCGCGCCAGCACCGGCTTGAAGTCGCGCAGCAGCACGGTGGCGAAATTGCGCACCGCCAACCGCGATTCCAGTACGTGTTCGGCCAGCAGGCTCAGGCCATCCTCGGCCGGCCCCGACAGGGTCGCCTCGGCCGACAGCGGCTCACCGGCCGCCAAGGCGGCCCAGGCCAGCTGCAGGTGGCCGGCAAAGGCCGCAGCGATGTCCTCACGGCGGCGGCGCAGTTCGCGCATCGCGTCCAGGAACAGCAACTGCGACGAGCCGGCATTACCGGCACGGTCGAACAGGGCATCGTCGAAACGCGCCAGTGCGGCCCCGAAGGCCTGGCACAGCGCGGGCAGGACCATGTCCCGGGCAAGCTGGAGCTGGGCCGGGTCACGGCCCGGCGATCCCATCGGTGTGGGCACGCTCATCATTCGGGAAGGCTCCCCACCTTCTCTGGTACGACAGACAGCATGGACATCGCGACGACCGGCACACCCCATGTACCGGAACGTCGATGGTAGGCCGGCCAGCCCGTCACGGACAGTGAAACAGTCCTCACTTCAAACCTCATGACCGGCGGCCCGGCAAGACAGATATCGTAAGCCGTGCAAGGCCCACGAGGCGAGGGGAAGCGGCTGTCCGTTTCCCGCCAGTGGCATGATGTTCATCACAGTTTGGTATTCAGGGGCCGGACGCGACACAGACGGCGTCATTGACCACCCCGACTATAATCAAACACCCGTGATGACCGGTTCAGACTCCATGCCCGACCCCGCTGCCCTGCTCGCCCTGGATGCCCGCCGCTCGGTGCCCTCGCGGCAACTGGGCGAGCCCGGACCGGACCCGGCCACCCTGCAGCGGATGCTGGCCTCGGCGGTGCGCGTGCCCGACCACGGCAAGCGCGTGCCGTTCCGCTTCCTGAAAATCGCCGGCGATGCACGTCACACTCTGGGCGACTTCCTGGCCGAACGCAGCCGCCAGCGCGACCCGCATGCCGGCGAGGCCGTGTTCGAGAAGGACCGCCAGCGTTTCAGCCATGCGCCGCTGGTGATCGTGGTGGTCGCCAGCCCGCGCCCGGACCCGAAGGTGCCCGAACAGGAACAGCTGATGACCGCCGGCTGCGTCTGCTTCGCCCTGCTGCAGGCCGCGCAGGCGCTGGGCTTCGGCGCGCAGTGGCTGACCGCCTGGATGGCCTTCGATCCGGCCGTGCACGCCTATCTGGGGCTGTCCGAGGGCGAAGGCATTGCCGGTTTCATCCATATCGGCACGCCGAAGGCCGCCGTCCCCGAACGCGAGCGCCCCGACCCGGCGGCCCTGCTGCGCGACTGGACGCCGCCGGCATGACCCTGCCGGCTCCGCCGCCGTCGCTGTACCTGGTCGACGCCAGCATCTACGTGTTCCGCGCCTGGCACTCGCTGCCGGACCAGTTCCAGGACGCCCAGGGCTGGCCGACCAATGCAGTGCACGGCTTCGCCCGCTTCCTGCTGGACCTGCTGGAGCGCGAGCGCCCGCGGCACATCGCCATCGCCTTCGACGAAGCGCTCGACAGCGGCTTCCGCCACCGGCTGTATCCGGCCTACAAGGCCAATCGTGATCCGGCGCCGGAAGCGCTCAAGCGCCAGTTCGTGCATTGCAAGGCCCTGTGCGCGGCATTGGGCCTTGCGGTGCTGGCCCACCACGAATACGAGGCCGACGACCTGATCGGCAGCGCCCTGCACGTGCACCGCGGCAGCCATCGCGGGGTGATCATCTCCGCCGACAAGGACCTGTCGCAGTTGCTGCTCGACCACGACGAACAGTGGGACTACGCCCGCAACCAGCGCTGGGACGTGGCCGGCGTGAAGGCGCGGCACGGCGTGCACGCGCACCAGATCGCCGACTACCTGGCGCTGTGCGGCGATGCGGTGGACAACATTCCGGGTGTCAGTGGCGTCGGCAGCAAGTCCGCCGCCGTGCTGCTGGCCCACTTCGGCAGCATGGATGCGCTGTACGAACGCCTGGACGAAGTGCCATTCCTGCGCCTGCGCGGCGCTGCACAGATGGCAGTGCGCCTGCGCGAACAGCGCGAGCACGCCCAGCTCTGGCGCCAGCTGACCACCATCGCGCTGGACGCGCCGCTGGAGGGCAGCCAGCCCGGGCTGCTGCGCCAGGCAGCCGATCCGGAGCTGCTCGGTGGCCTGTGCCAGACCCTGCGCTTCGGCCCGATGACCCGCCGCCGGCTGTTCGATGCCGCTGGCGTGGCCGATCCCGTTCCCACTCCATCCTTTTCCAATTCCAGCGAGCCCGCATGAGCCAGCGCAACACCGAAGCCCCGCGCGTCGTCTATGAAGGCAAGTACCAGCGCATGCTGGTGCGCGGCACCTGGGAATACAGCGAACGTACCCATGCCGGTGGCCTGGCCGCGATCATCATCGCCGTCACCCCGGAGGACAAGGTGCTGTTCGTCGAGCAGTTCCGCGTACCGCTGCAGGCCCCCACCATCGAAATGCCGGCCGGCCTGGTCGGCGACATCGATGCGGGCGAATCGATCGAAGTCTCGGCCGTGCGCGAGCTGGAAGAAGAAACCGGCTGGACCGCCGACCACGCCGAAGTGCTGATGATCGGCCCGACGTCCTCCGGCGCCAGCAGCGAGAAGATTGCCTTCGTGCGTGCCACCGGCCTGCGCCGGATCGGCGAAGGTGGCGGCGATGACAGCGAAGACATCACCGTGCACGAGATTCCGCGCGCGCAGGCAGCGGCGTGGCTGGTGCAGAAGATGGGCGAAGGCTACGAGCTGGATGCCAAGCTGTGGGCCGGCCTGTGGATGATCGAGCACCACCTGGACGGGCGCCCGCGTGGCTGACGCCGGCCTGCACGCACTGCCGGCGCTGTTGGACGCTGACGATCCGGCGCTCTACACGGTCCACCAGCCGCAGGGCGCCTCGCCGTTCCTGCTGCTGGCCGACCACGCCGGCCAGCAGGTGCCGCGTGCCCTCGCCGGCCTGGGCTTGCCGCAGGCCGAACTGGACCGCCATATCGGCTGGGACATCGGCATTGCCGGCACCACCCGTGCACTGGCCGAACGTCTGGATGCCTGGGCGATCGAACAGACCTATTCGCGGCTGCTGATCGACTGCAACCGTCCGCTGGCCTCGCCGACGCTGATTCCGGAAGTAAGCGACCACACCGTGGTGCCGGGCAATGCCGGACTGTCAGTGGCGCAGCGGCAGCAGCGCATCGATGCGATCCACGCGCCGTACCACGCACGCATCGACGCGGAACTGGATGCCCGCCGTGAAGCCGGCCGCCCCACCCTGCTGGTGATGATGCACAGCTTCACCCCGGCGATGAACGGCATGCAGCGGCCGTGGCATGCCGGCGTGCTGTACCACCAGGACACGCGCTTTGCGCACGCACTGCTGCAGGCACTGCGCGACGAAGGCGACCTGGTGGTGGGTGACAACGAACCGTATTCGGTCAGCAGTACCAGCGACTATGCGGTGCCGGTGCATGGCGAAGGGCGCAACCTGGTGCATGTGGAACTGGAAATCCGCCAGGACCTGATCGCCGATGCCGCCGGGCAGCAGGCATGGGCGGAGCGGCTGGCGCGGATCTTCGCCGCGTTGCAGCCGCAGTTGCTGGCCTTGGCGTGATCCGATCCACGCATGGCGTGGATCTACCCAGGATCGGTAGTGCCGGCCGCTGGCCGGCAACGTCAGGGTAGTGAGATCAATGGGTTTGCCGGCCAGCGGCCGGCACTACCGCTACCGGTGCCGGGCGCAGGCCCAGCGCGATCACCACGCCGAACGCGGCGAACAGCGCGGCGCCGTACTGTGCATTGACCATGCCCTGCAGCGCATCAGGACTGGTTGCCGCCTGCGTGCCGCGCGCGGCGTTGGCCACCATCACCAGTACCGCCAGTCCCAACGCACCACCGATCTGCTGTGCGGTGGCGGCCATGCCGGACGCCACACCCTGCTGCGGCCCCGGCACGCCCTGCCCGGCCACGATCCACATCGCCGTCCAGCTCATGCCCTGGCCCACGCTGAGCACCACGATGCCCGGCAGCAGCGGCCAATAGCTGGCGCCATGCGGCATCGCCAGCGCCACCGCGCTGATGCCGATGGCACCGGCCGCGAAGCCCCAGGCCAGCACCTGCCGTGGCGAACGGCGCCGCAGCATGCGTTCGGCAATGCGGATGCCGAAGGTGCACACCAATGTCGGCAGCAGGAAGGCCAGGCCGGCCTGCAGCGGGCTCCAGCCATAGCCATCCTGGAAGTAGAGCGCCAGGAAGTAGTACTGCACGCCATAGCTGCTCATGAAGGCGAAGGTCAGGCCGAGAGCCGCGCGCAGGCCAGGCAGGCGCAGCAGCGCGAACTGCATCAGCGGGTCACGGCTGCGCTTTTCGATCTGTACGAACACCGTCAACAGTACGGCTGAAAGCAGCAGGCAGATGAGCGTGGCCCGCGCCGTCCAGCCCCACTCCGGGCCCTGCACCAGGGTGGTGACCAGCAGGCTGCCGCCGGCGGTGACGGTGAGGCAACCGGCCAGATCGAAGGAACGGCCCTGCACGCGCGGGCCATCGGCCGGCAACCATGCACCGGCTGCGACCGCACACGCCGTGGCCAACGGCACGATCACCGCCAGCACCGCCGGCCAGCCGAACGCCTGGGTCAGCACGCCACCGAGCAGCGTGCCCAGCGCCAGGCCGACCGCGCTGGCCATGCTCCAGATCGCCAGCGCGCGGTTACGCACCGGGCCTTCGGCGTACAGCGTGTTGATCAGCGCCAGCGTGGCCGGGAACAACAACGCGGCACCGACGCCCTGCGCCGCGCGCGCGATGATCAGCAGGGTGGCATTCGGCGCCAACGCACCGAGCAGCGACGCCAGCGCGAACAGCAGCATGCCCAGCCGGTAGAAGCGGCGGCGGCCGATCAGGTCGGCGGCGCGCCCGCCCAGCAGCAGGCTGCCGCCGAAGGCCACGGTGTAGGCACTGACCACCCATTGCAGCTGCTGCGCGTTGATCTGCAGCGCGCGGCCCATGTCGTGCAGGGCGACGAAAATGATGGTGGCGTCCAGGGCGATGATCAGCTGGGCGGTGGCCAACAGGGTCAGCGCCCAGCGCGGGTACTTGAGGGGAGGCATCGGCGGTCTGGCGCGGTGGGGAGCGCAGT
The DNA here is from genome assembly GCF_050473585.1 of Stenotrophomonas sp. NRRL B-14846. Lineage (NCBI taxonomy): Bacteria > Pseudomonadati > Pseudomonadota > Gammaproteobacteria > Lysobacterales > Lysobacteraceae > Stenotrophomonas > Stenotrophomonas sp. NRRL B-14846. Next base: position 459,472 of record NZ_JBFLUN010000023.1, on the reverse strand, counting down.
CTCATTGATGCGGAGCCATCAATAAACCCCCTTCCAGCCATATCTGTCATGATTTTCGGCATGAATGGAACTTCGATGGACCTCAATGCGGTACGCATGCTGGTGCAGGTTGCCGAAGCCCGCAGTTTCACGGTGGCCGCCGGGCAGCTGGGCCTGAGCCAGTCCGGCCTGTCACGCGCGATCGGTCGGCTGGAGGCCACGCTGGGGGTGAAGCTGCTGCAGCGGAACACCCGCAACGTGGCGCTGACCCCGGATGGCCGCCAGTTCGTCGACCAGGTCGCGCCCCTGCTGTGTGGTTTCGAGGATGCCGAACGCCAGTTGGCCGACCGTCCCTGCACGCCCGCGGGCACCCTGAAGATCAGCGCGCCATCGATGTTCGGACGCAAGGTGCTGGTGCCGATGCTGGCGCCGTTGCTGCAACAGCATCCGCAGCTGCAGGTGGAAGCCGTGCTCAGCGACCGCCTGGTCGATCTGGTCGAGGAAGGCTTCGATGCCGCGCTGCGCACCGGCGTCATCGCCGACCAGCGCATCGTCGCGCGCCCCCTGCGTCCGCTGCGCTGGGTGACGGTGGCCAGCCCCGCCTATCTGGCGCGCTGTGGCGCACCGGACGATGTGGCCGCACTGCAGGACCACGCGTGCCTCGCGGTACGCAACCTGCGCAGTGGCCGGCTGGTGGACTGGCAGTTCCTGCAGGACGGACACCTGCGCGAGTTCACCCCACCGACGCGGATGGTGTTCGACAGCGGCGATCCGCTGGTGGAAGCGGCCATCGCCGGCATCGGCATCGTGCAGGTGATGGATTTCGCGGTGGCCGACGCGCTGGCCGATGGCCGCCTGCAGCGCGTGCTGCAGCCCTTCGAAGGCCGCAGCCGCGCGCTGTCGTTGATCTACCCGCCGTCGCGCCAGCACTCGCCGAAGCTGCAGGTGCTGGCCGACGCGTTGCTGGCCGGGGAGTGGTAGCGCCGGCCGCTGGCCGGCGCCTCCAGGAATCCAACCGTCTCAGGATTGCCAGCCAGCGGCCGGCACTACCGCAGCCAGGCGTGGCCTGGCTCTACTGATCAGTGCACCGAACCCGGTCTGGAGCAGAGCCCCCTTGTTGTTCAAGGGGGCGCGCCGACAGGCGCGGGGATAAGGTGGAATGCGTGGATAGTTTTGCCTCAAGCAAAACTGTCGGTGGCGCGCACCAGTGCGTCCACGTTTTCGGCTTCGAACGCCGAGTGGCCCGAGGCCGGGGTGATCTCCAGCTTCGCCTTCGGCCACACCTTGGTCAGGTCCCAGGCGTTGGCCAGCGGGCAGACCACGTCGTAACGACCGTGCACGATCACGCCCGGGATGTCGGCGATGCGGTGCGCATCGCGCAGCAGCTGGTCTTCCACTTCGAAGAAACCACCGTTGACGAAGTAGTGGTTCTCGATGCGGGCAAAGGCCAGGGCGAAGTGCGGGTCTTCGTGGCTGTTGATGAAGTCATCATCGACGTGCAGGAAGCTGGTCGCGCCTTCCCACACCGCCCACGCCTTGGCCGCTTCCAGGCGGGTGGTTTCGTCGTCGCTGGTCAGGCGGCGGTGGAAGGCCGAGATCAGGTCGTGGCGCTCGACGGCCGGAATCGGCTTCAGGTAGTGCTCCCACGCATCCGGGAACAGGCGGTTGGCGCCTTCCTGGTAGAACCATTCCAGCTCCCAGCGGCGCAGCATGAAGATGCCGCGCAGGACCAGTTCGGTCACGCGCTGCGGGTGGGTCTCGGCATAGGCCAGCGCCAGGGTCGAGCCCCAGCTGCCGCCGAACACCTGCCAGCGATCAACCTTCAGATGCTCACGCAGCTTCTCGATATCGGCGACGAGGTCCCAGGTGGTGTTGTCCACCAGGTCCGCGTGCGGGGTGGAACGGCCGGCGCCGCGCTGGTCGAACAGGATGATGCGGTACTTGGACGGGTCGTGGAACTGGCGCATCTTGTCGCTGCAACCACCACCCGGGCCACCGTGCAGCATCACCACCGGCTTGCCGTCCGGGTTGCCGCACTGTTCGAAGTACAGCGTGTGGCGGTCGTCGACCTTCAGGGTACCGACGTCGTAGGGGGTGATGGCGGGGTACAGCGTACGCATGCTTGCAGCTCCAGGGTGATGCCCTGCCGGGGCAGGAGAACCCCCATTCTAGGCCGGACGCCGGCCCAGGGTGATGCGGTCGCGCTGCTCCAGGTCCTGCACGGTCTGCACCTCCGCAAAACCCGCGGCGTCGAACAGCGCGCGGATCGCCGCGCCCTGGTCCCAACCATGCTCGATCAGCAGCCAACCGCCGGGCAGCAGGTGGGCCTGGCCGCCGTCGACGATGCGGCGGATGTCATCCAGCCCGTCCACGCCGGAGGCCAGTGCGGTGGCTGGTTCGAAGCGCAGGTCGCCCTGTGCCAGGTGCGGGTCGTCGCTGGCGATGTACGGCGGGTTGCTGGCGATCAGGTCGAACCGCGCGCCCTGCAGCGGCGCATACCAGTCGTGCCCGCCCTCGGCGAAGCGGACGTTGCGCAGTTCATGGCGGGCGGCATTGCGCGCGGCCACGGCCAGCGCGCCCGGGCTGGCATCGGTGGCCAGCACCTGCGCCTGTGGCCGCTCGCTGGCCAGCGCCAGCGCGATGGCGCCGCTGCCGGTGCCCAGGTCGGCCAGCCGCAGCGCACGGTCCTGCGGCAGGCGCTCCAGCGCCAGCTCGACCAGCAGTTCGGTCTCCGGGCGCGGGATCAACGTGGCCGGGTCGACGTCCAGGTCCAGCGTCCAGAAACCGCGGCGGCCGGTCAGGTAGGCCACCGGCTCGCCGGCTACGCGGCGGGCCAACAGCGCTTCGAAGGCGGCCTGGTCGGCGGCGGCGAGCGGATCGGTGGCATGCGCGAACAGCCAGCTGCGTGGGCGTTCCAGCACGTGCAGCAGCAGCAGCTCGGCCTCGTGGCGGGCTTCGACACCGCCGAGGCGGGCACTGGCCTCGGCCACGACCTGGCGCAGGGAGGGTTCGGGTTGGAAAGACATCCCGCAATTGTAGAGCCGAGCCCATGCTCGGCTGCTTCTGGCGCAGTCGAGCATGGCTCGACGCTACAGAAAGCTGCAATCCGTTCAGGTTCCGTCGAAGGGGATAAGGAGGGGCTATCGGCCCCATTCAGCCGTCCCGGAAGATTTTCCTTGTCACACAGGCAGTTGCAGGATGAAAGCGGCCGGGTTCAGTGCCTGCTCATCGGCTTTTGATAGTCTGCATCTATCAAATAGATGCAATCAATGGATTGTTCTTATCGCGAGCGAATCGGTAACCTAGCTCCTGTCGATTCACCCACTCCCCTTCACCAGAGGAAAAATGATGTCCCTCATCAACACCCAGATCCAGCCGTTCGAAGCCAACGCTTACCACAATGGCGAGTTCATCAAGGTTTCCGACAACAGCCTGAAGGGCCAGTGGTCCGTCCTGATCTTCATGCCGGCCGCCTTCACCTTCAACTGCCCGACCGAGATCGAAGACGCCGCTGACCACTACGCCGAGTTCAAGAAGGCCGGCGCCGAGGTCTACATCGTCACCACCGACACCCACTTCTCGCACAAGGTGTGGCACGAAACCTCGCCGGCCGTCGGCAAGGCCCAGTTCCCGCTGGTCGGCGACCCGACCCACCAGCTGACCCGCGCCTTCGGCGTGCACATTGAAGAAGAAGGCCTGGCCCTGCGCGGCACCTTCATCATCAACCCGGAAGGCGTGATCAAGACCCTGGAGATCCACTCCAACGAGATCGCCCGTGACGTCGCCGAGACCCTGCGCAAGCTGAAGGCTGCCCAGTTCACCGCCGCCAACCCGAACCAGGTCTGCCCGGCCAAGTGGAAGGAAGGCGAGAAGACCCTGACCCCGTCGCTGGACCTGGTCGGCAAGATCTAAGGCAGTACCGGCCTGCCGTGGCCCCACGCCACGGCGCGCCCTTCATCCCCGTGCCGGTCCCCCCGCCGGCGTGGGGGTGAACCCAAGACAGCCAACGCTCGCCCGCCTTGGCCAGCCAGCCCCTTCCACGGTCGCTGTCTTGGGTTCACCCCTACCCCCTGCTGGTCCGCTACCTTCTACAGCGGTGCCACGCCCCCTGTTTGCCTGAAGCCAGGAGATGACCCGATGTTGGACGCCAACCTGCAGTCGCAGCTGAAGACCTATCTGGAGCGCGTGACCCGCCCGATCCAGATCACCGCGCACGCCGACGACGGCGCCAAGTCGCAGGAAATGCTGGAACTGCTGCAGACCCTGGAAAGCCTGTCGGACAAGATCACGCTGCAGGTGCTGCGCGATGGCCAGGGCCGCGTGCCGTCCTTCGACCTGGGCACCCCGGGCCAGGACATCCACCTGACCTTCGCCGGCCTGCCGATGGGCCACGAGTTCACCTCGCTGGTGCTGGCGCTGCTGCAGGTCGGCGGCCATCCGTCCAAGGCCACCGCCGAGCTGATCGAGCAGGTGCAGAACCTGGAAGGTGAATACAAGTTCGAAACCTACTTCTCGCTGTCCTGCCAGAACTGCCCGGACGTGGTGCAGGCGCTGAACCTGGCCGCGGTGCTCAACCCACGCATCCAGCACGTGGCCATCGACGGCGCCCTGTTCCAGGACGAAGTCGAGCAGCGCGAGATCATGTCGGTGCCGACCGTGTACCTCAACGGTGAAGTGTTCGACCAGGGCCGCATGACCCTGGAGCAGATCGTGGCCAAGCTGGACACCAATGCCAGCAAGCGCGATGCCGAGAAGATCGCCGCCAAGGACGCTTTCGACGTGCTGGTGGTCGGCGGTGGCCCGGCCGGCGCTGCAGCGGCGATCTATGCCGCACGCAAGGGCATCCGCACCGGTATCGCCGCCGAGCGTTTCGGTGGCCAGGTGCTGGACACGATGGCGATCGAGAACTTCATCTCGGTGAAGGAGACCGAAGGCCCGAAGCTGGCCACGGCGCTGGAACAGCACGTGCGCGAGTACGAGGTGGACATCATGAACCTGCAGCGCGCCAGTGCGCTGGTGCCGGCCGGTGAAGACGGCCTGGTGCAGGTGCAGCTGGAGAACGGCGCGGTGCTGAAGTCGCGCTCGGTGATCCTGTCCACCGGCGCGCGCTGGCGGCAGATGAACGTGCCGGGCGAAGACCAGTACCGCAACAAGGGCGTGGCCTACTGCCCGCATTGCGATGGCCCGCTGTTCAAGGGCAAGCGCGTGGCGGTGATCGGCGGCGGCAACTCCGGCGTGGAAGCGGCCATCGACCTGGCCGGCATCGTGTCGCATGTAACCCTGCTGGAGTTCGATTCCAGCCTGCGCGCCGATGAAGTGCTGCAGAAGAAGCTGCGCAGCCTGGGCAACGTCACCGTGCTGACCAGCGCGCAGACCACCGAAGTGCTGGGCGACGGCAGCCGCGTCACCGGCCTGGTCTACAAGGACCGCGTCGGCGGCGATGCCCACCGCGTCGAGCTGGAAGGCATCTTCGTGCAGATCGGCCTGCTGCCCAACACCGAGTGGCTGAAGGATGTGGTGGCGCTGTCGCCGCGTGGCGAGGTCGTCATCGACGACCGCGGCCAGACCAACCTGCCGGGCGTGTTCGCTGCTGGCGATTGCACGACGGTGCCCTACAAGCAGATCATCATCGCCATGGGCGCCGGTTCGACCGCCGCACTGAGCGCGTTCGACCACCTGATCCGCTCGTCGGTGAGCAACAGCAGCGGTGCCGTTGCTGAAGCAGCCTGATCCATCGTTCCCAGATCACCGGGAACATTGTCTGCCTGTCGGGTAACCACGCCGTCAGCCGGTCCGTTACCCCTGGGGTGTAAGGATGAACCTACGTGATCTGAAGTACCTGGTAGCCCTGGCCGACCACAAGCATTTCGGCCGGGCTGCCGCCTCCTGCTTCGTCAGCCAGCCCACGCTGTCGACGCAGATCCGCAAGCTGGAAGAAGAGCTGGGCCTGCCGCTGGTGGAACGCGCACCGCGCAAGGTGATGCTGACCCCGGCCGGGCAGGAAGCGGCGGCACGGGCGCGGGTGATCGTGTCCGAAGTGGAACAGCTGAAGGAAGCGGCGCGACGCAGCCGCGATCCGGAAGCCGGTACGGTGCGCCTGGGGATCTTCCCGACCCTCGGCCCGTACCTGCTGCCGCATGTGATCCCGCGCATCCGCGAGCGCTTCCCGGAGCTGGAACTGCTGCTGGTCGAGGAAAAGAGCGACGTGCTGCTGGACCGCCTGCGCGAAGGCAAGCTCGACGCCGCGTTGCTGGCCCTGCCGGTGATCGACGACCAGCTGCATGCCGAATTCCTGTTCGAGGAACCGTTCCTGCTGGCCGTGTCCGGACGCCACCCGCTGGCCCGCCGCGAACACCTGGACGTGCAGGAACTGGCCACGCAGAAGCTGCTGCTGCTGGAAGACGGCCATTGCCTGCGCGACCAGGCGCTGGAAGTCTGCCGCCTGTTCGGCGCCAACGAGAAGTCCGAGTTCCGCGCCACCAGCCTGGAAACGCTGCGGCAGATGGTCGCCGCCGACGTCGGCATCACCCTGCTGCCGAGCCTGTCGGTGCAGCCGCCGGTGCCGCGCTCGAACAACATCCGCCTGCTCGATTTCACCGGCGAAGGCCGTCCCAGCCGCCGCATCGCCATGATCTGGCGCCGCAGCTCGGCCATGAACGACTTCCTGATGGAGCTGGCCGACCAGTTCAAGCGCCTGCCGCAGGCGCTGTTCACCCTGGAGGCGCTCGATGCCGGCAGCGATGCACCGGCCCTGCCCGGCCCCGCGCTGAACGGCTGAGCCCCCGCAGTACCGGCCCGGAATCGGCAGGAGTCGATTCCGGCCGCATTTGTCCCCACAATACAGACAGGCGGCGCCAGCAGGTGCCGCCTTTTGCATGGCTTTCAACCAAGGAGCTTCACCATGAACACCGCCAGCGGCCTGCCGCCGTCGATCACCGTTTCTACCTTCGACATGGACCGCCTGGACGCCATGCTCGAATCCCCTGCGCTGAGCCAGACGCCTGCCGCGCTCGCGCTTGCTGAAGAACTCAACCGGGCCACCGTGCTGGCGCCGGACCAGATTCCCGAAGGCATCGTCATGATGCATTCGCGCGTGGAGTGCGAAGATGAAGTGTCGGGCGAGAAGCACGTCCTGACCCTGGTCTTCCCCCGCGAAGCCAACGTCGATGAAGGCAAGGTGTCCGTGCTGGCCCCGGTCGGCAGTGCCCTGCTTGGCCTGGCCATCGGCCAGAGCATCGACTGGAACGCGCCCGGCGGCCGCAAGCTGCGCCTGCGCGTGACCGCGGTCCACAACGACCGCCCCTGATTACCGCTGCGCACCGCGCGCGATTCGATCCCCCTGCACCAGGAGCCGTAATGAGTACCCCGTCCAAACTGTCCCAGCTGCGCGAACTGTCCGTGGTCGTTGCCGATACCGGTGACTACGACGCCATCAAGCGCCTGCAGCCGGTGGACTGCACCACCAACCCGACCCTGGTGAAGAAGGCGCTGGACCTGCCGGTCTACGCCGAGCTGATCGAACGCGAACTGGCCTGGGGCCGCCAGCAGGCGGGCGACCGCGAAGCCGTGGTGCACGCCGTGGCCGACCGCCTGACCATCGGCGTCGGCGCGCTGCTGAGCACGCTGGTGCCGGGCCGCGTGTCCACCGAAGTGGACGCCGACCAGGCCCACGACACCGCCGCCACCGTGGCCAAGGCTCGCCAGTTCATCCAGATGTACGCCGATGCCGGCGTGCCGCGCGAGAAGATCCTGATCAAGATTGCCGCGACCTGGGAAGGCGTGGAAGCGGCGCGCATCCTGCAGGCTGAAGGCATCGACTGCAACCTGACGCTGATCTTCAACCCGACCCAGGCGCTGGCCTGCAGCGAAGCCGGCGCGTTCCTGATCTCGCCGTTCGTCGGCCGCATCCTGGACTGGTACGTTGCCAACGGCCAGGCCCCGGACAGCATCGACGAAGACCCGGGCGTGAAGTTCGTGCGCGGCGTGTACGCCGAATTCAAGCGCCGCGGTTCGCCGACGGTGGTGATGGGCGCTTCGTTCCGTTCGACCGCGCAGATCGAAGCGCTGGCCGGCTGCGACCGCCTGACGATCTCGCCGGACCTGCTGGAGAAGCTGGACGCCGACCACGGCGAGCTGCCGCGCAAGCTGGTGGCCGGTGCGGCGGATGGCGTGGCGGTGACCCCGATCGATGCGGCGAAGTTCGCAGCCGACCTGGCGGCCGATCCGATGGCCACCGAGAAGCTGGCGACCGGTATCGATGCATTTGCCAAGGATCTGCAGGCGCTGCGCGAGCGCATTCGTTCGGAACTGTGAGGATTCCGGCCAACGGCTGAGCCCCTCGTGGCGGGGGCTTGGCCGCGAAGAGCGGGTCATGCGGTTGGCAGGGTGGGTAGGCCGTGCAGGGGACGCTGCAAGTACGTCCATGTAAGCTCGGTCGCCGCATCCATGCGGCTCACGCCCCTGCACGGCCTACCCACCCTGCCTTCGACAGTTTCCGGCGGCCGCCCGCCACGGATGAAAGAAAGAAGAGCAACAGCGGGTCGCGCGCTTCGCTTGCTTGGAGCGGAGCATGGCTCCGCTCTACAGGAAGCACTGCATACAAACAGAAAGGACGCGGCGAAAGCCGCGTCCTCTTTGTTTTCTTTCAGTTCGTCAGTAACCCATGCTCTTGCCCACCGTCACCGGGAAATGATCGGAGGCGGGACGGGTGCAGATGGCGGGACCGTCCACGGCATGGATGCCGTGGCCGAGCCCCCAAGGACGGGTTTACGGCGTGTCCCGCCATCTGCACCCGTCCCGCTCAACTCACAACAACCCAGAGCCGCTTTGGCTTTGGCAGTTGCTTTCAGCTTCTGCCCGCCGCAGGCGGACCACCGCGCGTCAGCGCGGCGCCTCCACATCCAACCCGATGGGGCAGCTCACGCCGGTGCCGCCGATGCCGCAGTAGCCGTTCGGGTTCTTCGCCAGGTACTGCTGGTGATAGTCCTCGGCGTAGTAGTACGCCGGTGCCGGGTACACGATCTCGGTGGTGATCGGCCCGTAGCCAGCCGCATCCAGCTGCGCCTGGTAGGCCTCGCGGCTGGCCAGCGCAGCGGCGTACTGTGCCTCGTCGGTGGCGTGGATCGCCGAACGGTACTGGGTGCCGGTGTCGTTGCCCTGGCGCATGCCCTGGGTCGGGTCGTGGCTTTCCCAGAACAGCTGCAGCAGCCGCTCCAGGCTCACCACCGCCGGGTCGAACACCACCTGCACCACTTCGGTGTGGCCGGTCAGCCCCGAGCAGACCTCTTCATAGGTCGGATTCGGGGTGATGCCGCCGGCATAGCCGACCGAGGTGCTGTACACGCCCGGTTCGGTCCAGAACTTGCGCTCGGCGCCCCAGAAGCAGCCCAGCGCGAAGCGGATCTGCTGCAGGCCGGCGAAACGGTCCTTCAGCGGATGGCTGTTCACGAAGTGCTGGTTGCTGTGCAGCGGCAGCGGTTGCTCGCGCCCCGCCAGTGCTTCTTCCGGGCGCGGCAGGCGCTGCTTGAAGGCGCCGATGCCGAGGATGCCCTGGCCAATTCCCAACATGATGCGCTCCTACGCCGGAAGGCCGGCTATGTCGTCTGCATCGGAAATGGGGTCGGCGGCGGCCTGGCCCAAGTCCAGCGCCGCGATGATCTCCTCTGCCTGCGGCCGCGCCGCGTCGGGGATGCCGACCCGCAGCACGCCGAACAACGGCAGCTCGCCCATCCCGCCCAGCAGCTGCTCGCCGAACACGAAGGCCGGGATGCCGGCGTTTTCCAGCGCGTGCTTGACCAAGTGGGCGTCGAACAGGTTGTCGGCCTTGTACACGATGTGCATGCGGCGGCTCCGTGGGACAGGGATCCAGCATACGCCCCGGGACTGAATGGTGGCGCTGTGCTCGCCGGCCAGCGGCCGGCACTACCGGAAGCGGAGTTGGTAGTGTCGGCCGCTGGCCGGCATTCCCACACCCCGCCAGGCAACCCCGCCCCTTACGCGCTAAACTGTTGGTCTTTCTGCCTTTCTCTTCGCCGACTTATGTCCGAGCACACCCCCGCCAGCCCCGAGACCCCCGCCGACAGCCACGAAAAGCGCGATTTCATCCGCCAGATCGTGCGCGAGGACCTGGCCAGCGGAAAGCACCAGGCGATCAAGACCCGTTTCCCGCCGGAGCCGAACGGCTACCTGCACATCGGTCATGCCAAGTCGATCTGCCTGAACTTCGGCATCGCCGTTGAGTTCAGCGGCGTCTGCAACCTGCGCTTCGACGACACCAACCCGGCCAAGGAAGATCCGGAATACGTCGCCGCGATCCAGGACGACGTGCGCTGGCTGGGCTTCAGCTGGAACGAGCTGCGCCACGCTTCGGATTACTTCCAGACCTATTACCTGGCCGCCGAGAAACTGATCGAACAGGGCAAGGCCTATGTCTGCGACCTGTCGGCCGAGGAAGTGCGCGCCTACCGCGGCACCCTGACCGAGCCGGGCCGCCCGTCGCCGTGGCGCGACCGCAGCGTCGAGGAAAACCTCGACCTGTTGCGCCGCATGCGCGCCGGTGAATTCCCGGATGGCGCGCGCACCCTGCGCGCGAAGATCGACATGGCCAGTGGCAACATCAACCTGCGCGATCCGGCGCTGTACCGCATCAAGCACGTCGAGCACCAGAACACCGGCAACGCGTGGCCGATCTACCCGATGTACGACTTCGCGCATGCGCTGGGCGACTCCATCGAAGGCATCACCCACTCGCTGTGCACGCTGGAATTCGAAGACCATCGCCCGCTGTACGACTGGTGCGTGGACAACGTCGATTTCGCCCACGACGACGCGCTGACCCAGCCGCTGGTCGACGCCGGCCTGCCGCGCGAAGCGGCCAAGCCGCGCCAGATCGAGTTCTCGCGCCTGAACATCAACTACACGGTGATGAGCAAGCGCAAGCTGATGGCGCTGGTCACCGAACAGCTGGTGGACGGCTGGGAAGACCCGCGCATGCCGACCCTGCAGGGCCTGCGCCGCCGTGGCTACACCCCGGCCGCGATGCGCCTGTTCGCCGAGCGCGTGGGCATCAGCAAGCAGAATTCGCTGATCGATTTCAGCGTGCTGGAAGGCGCGCTGCGCGAAGACCTGGACAGCGCCGCACCGCGCCGCATGGCCGTGGTCGACCCGGTCAAGCTGGTGCTGACCAACCTGCCGGAAGGCCACGAAGAACAGCTGACCTTCAGCAACCACCCGAAGGACGAGAGCTTCGGCAGCCGCGAAGTGCCGTTCGCACGTGAAGTGTGGATCGACCGCGAGGACTTCGCAGAAGTGCCGCCGAAGGGCTGGAAGCGCCTGGTGCCGGGTGGCGAAGTGCGCCTGCGCGGCGCCGGCATCATCCGCTGCGACGAAGTGATCAAGGACGCCGACGGCACCATCACCGAGCTGCGCGGCTGGCTGGATCCGGAATCGCGTCCGGGCATGGAAGGCGCCAACCGCAAGGTCAAGGGCACCATCCACTGGGTCAGCGCCGTACATGGCGTGCCGGCCGAGATCCGCCTGTACGACCGCCTGTTCTCGGTGCCGAACCCGGACGACGAATCGGAAGGCAAGACCTACCGTGATTACCTCAATCCGGAATCGCGCCGCACCGTCACCGGCTATGTCGAGCCGGCCGCGGCCAGCGCCGCCCCGGAGCAGTCGTTCCAGTTCGAGCGCACCGGCTACTTCGTCGCCGACCGCCGCGACCACACCGAGGCCAAGCCGGTGTTCAACCGCAGCGTGACCCTGCGCGACACCTGGTCGGCCTGAGGACCTGCGCGGGCGCCGGGAAGGCGCCCGCACGAATCCGACGATGATCACCGTCCTCTCCGCCCTGCTCTGGTTCATCTCGCAGCATCCGCTGCTGACGTTCTTTGCAGCGATGGTGCTGGCCGGTCTTGTCTCGTGGTGGCGGCGCTTTCCGGGCTACGCCATCGTGGTGTTCCCGCTGGCGATGCTCAACATCTTCCTCGGCCACTTCCTCAACGCCGCTTTCCTCAACGTGGTGGGCGAGCGCGGTGAAGCGGTGATCGTCAAGGCCGAGGAAACCAGCTCCACGCTCAACGAGCAGTCCATCTGGCGCTACGAGGCGGTGCTTCGCACGGCCGAAGGGCGCGATGTGGAAGTGGTGTTCCACACCAACACCGCCTCGCTGTGGCCGCTGGAAAACGCCATCCGCATCCCGGCGCAGAACCAGCCATTCGTGGTGAAGTACACGCCGGGCTTCCCGCGCAACTTCGTCATCCTCACCAACGAATCGCCGCACGGCATCGCGCAGGCCCGGGCCAGTGCGCGCGAGCGCGTGGAGGTGGCGGCGCGCAAGCTGCATTTCAGCCCGGGCAATGCCGATTTCCGCGCGGACTATCGCCGCGAACTGGAAACCTGGCTGCGCGATCATGGCAGCGACCCGCAGCAGCAATCCGACGCGCAGCGATATCGCGCCGAACTCGACGCGCTCGAGCGCTAGTTCCAGGCCCTGCCTGGATGTTCCGCCCCATCCATCCACAGGCCTGACATGACCACGACCTCCACCGCCCTCCTCCCGCTGCTGCAGCAGGTCCTGCAGGACGCCGGCATCGCCAGCCGCGCCGACGGTGGCGCGCTGCTGCTGGACAGCGGCCTGCGCCTGACCCCGCATGCGATGGCCGCGCACGCGCGCGACAACGGCGGCTGGCAGACCTCCACCGTCATCGAGGCCCAACATCCGGTGTTGTTCGCCGATGGCCTGTTCGAGTACCAGCACGCCAACGGTGCCGATGAGCAGGCGTCGCTGTTGTCCGGCTTCCAGGCCTGGGTGCGGGTGGACCTGGCGACCCTGCAGACCGCGATCGGCGCCGAAGATGCACAGGGCCTGCCGATGATGGGCCTGACCTATCCGGCCGGTGACGATGGCGAGGAACATCAGCGCACCGTGGTGCTGGGGCCGTTGGCGCACTACCGTGCGCAGGAAGTGGATGCATCCACCTGCAGCGAGGACGACCACGGCTCCTGCCCCTGCTGCCTGTTCACGCGCAGCATGGAGGCCTTCGATGAGCTGCTGAAAGCCCGCCAGTTCCTCGCCATCCGCCTGTTCGCCTCGCGCGATGCCGACGGCCTGTGCGAGGCCGATTGCCGGGTCAACGGTCACGACTTTGCCGCCGCCCTGCCCCTGCTGCGCGCCTATGCCGCCAGCTGGCCGCAGGCCGGGCTCGAGTTCCGCAAGCAGTACGTGGTGATCCGCACCGGCTCGCCGGACTGACCCACCGCCACACCCGATACAGGCCGGTGCAGCTACACTGCGCGCCGGTTTCCCAAGCAACCGCACCTTCTTCCATCCCATTACGAGGCACCCCCGCGATGCTGTACGCGCAAGTCCACCTGACCCTTCCCGCCTGGATCCACGACCAGATCGACCTGGATCGTCGATATCCGGGCGATGAGGCCAAGGTCGCGCTGGCGATCGAGCTGTCGCGGCTGAATGTCGAACACGCCAGTGGCGGCCCTTTCGGCGCGGTGGTGTTCGGCCCGGATGACAAGGTCATCGCCGCCGGCGTGAACCGGGTGATGCCGCACGCGACCTCGCTGGCGCACGCCGAGAACATGGCCTACATGCTGGCCCAGCAGCGCCTGCAGACGCCGCGCCTGAACGCAGTGCTGTCGCCGGTCACCCTGGCCACCAGCTCGCAGCCGTGCTGCCAGTGCTACGGCGCCACCGTGTGGGCCGGCATCGACCGCCTGCTGATCGGTGCCAACTCGGCCGACGTCGAGGAACTGACCCCGTTCGATGAAGGCCCGCTGCCGGCCGACTGGGTGGGCGAACTCAACAAGCGCGGCATCGAAGTGGTGCAGGGCCTGAACCGCGACGCCGCACGCAGCGTGCTGCGTGCCTATGGGGAAAGCGATGGCGCCCGTTACTGAGGCCGGCATCGGCTTGCTGTGCCTGTGCCGGCAGGGCTTCGAGCCCGAGCTGGCCGGCGAACTGCAGTTCCGCGCCGGTGAAGCCGGTTTCGCCGGCTACGCGCGCACCCAGCGCAATGACGGCTACGTGCTTTTCATGTGCGACGAAGCCGCCGCCCTGGCGCCGCGCCTGCGCTGGCGCGAGCTGATCTTCGCGCGGCAGAAGCTGGTGGTGCTGGCCGAGCTGCCGCAGCTGGACCCGGCCGACCGCATCACCCCGATGCTGGAGGTGCTGGCCGATGCGCCGCGCTTCGGCGACCTGTGGGTGGAGCACCCCGATTCGGACGCCGGCAAGCCGCTGTCCGGTCTGGCGCGCGCCTTCGGCAACGCGCTGCGCCCGGCGCTGCGCAAGGCCGGCAAGCTCACTGACAAGCCAAACAATCGCCTGCCGCGCCTGCACGTGGTGTTTGTCGACGGCACCCACGCCTTCGTCTGCGTGGCCGACCCGGCCGACAGCGCGCCGTGGGCACTGGGCATCCCACGCCTGAAGCTGCTGCCCGAAGCACCTTCGCGTTCAGCGCTGAAGCTGGACGAAGCGTTGCTGACCCTGCTGACCCCGGAAGAGCGCGAGACGCTGGCCAGGCCAGGCATGCGCGCGGCCGACCTCGGCGCCGCACCGGGCGGCTGGACCTGGGTACTGACCCGCCAGCACATGCACGTGCTGAGCATCGACAACGGCCCGTTGCGCCAGCACGTGCTGGACACCGGCCTGGTCGAGCACCTGCGCGCCGATGGCTTCCACTGGCACCCGGAACAGCCGCTGGACTGGATGGTCTGCGACATGGTCGAGCAGCCTCGCCGCGTGGCCGAACGCATGGCCACCTGGTTCCGCGAGGGCTGGTGCCGGCACGCGATCTTCAATCTGAAACTGCCGATGAAGAAGCGCTGGGACGAGACCCGGTTGTGCCTGGACCTGTTCCAGGACCAGGCCGGCAAGCCACTGATGGTCCGCGCCAAGCAGCTCTATCACGATCGTGAAGAGATCACCGTACTGGCTTCGCCGCTGCGCTGACCCGTCATCGGCGGCACAGGTTGCCGGGAGTACGCTCCCGGTACCCTCTGGCAAGGAGCCTGTCATGAACATTCCGCGTTCCGCCCTGCTGTTGGCCGCCCTGCTGGCAACCGTGCCGGCCATGGCCCAGCACGGCCCGTCCACGCCGGCGCAGAGCCAGCCGCTGGGCCCGACCGGCGGCGCCATCCGCCAGCAGCCGCTGGGCGCCGGCCAGGTCACCGGCAGTGTCGAGATTCCGCAGCCCGCCGGCGAAGCACACGTCACCGTTCGCTCGCTGGAGCCGAGCAGCGTGATCGGCCAGTACCGCATCCGCTTCAGCGACCTCGACGTGAACGGCGATGGCTTCATCAGCCGCCAGGAAGCACAGGCCAACCCGGCACTGGCCGATGAATTCAATTCACTGGACCGCAGGCACCGCGGCAAGCTGGACCGTGCCGACCTGGCCGGTTGGCTGGTTGATTGATCCGCCGTCGCGATCCTCATCCACGCATGGCGTGGATCTACTGAATCAACGCCGGTAGCGCAGCCCGCTTTGGAACTGAAAAAGGGGACGGAGGGGATTAAGTCGTATGTGCACATACGACTTAATCCCCTCCGTCCCCTTTTTGTGTCAGACGCCGGCGGCGCGCTTCCAGAACGCCTGCACCAGCGGCGGCCATCTGCCGACGCAGCCCAGCGCGCGGCCGCGGGCCAGGGTCAGGTGCATTTCGTCGTTGGAGAACAGGCGGTTGATCGCATCAAAGCTGTAGGCGGCGATCTGGTTGTCGCTGCGCCGTTCGCGTGCCCAGCGCTGCAGGCGCTGCGGCGACAGCCGCGGCTGGCCGCGGCGTTCGGCCGACGGCGCCAGCCACTGCTGCAGGGCGGCGACATCGCGCAGGCCCAGGTTCACGCCCTGCCCGGCCAGCGGATGCACCACATGCGCGGCATCACCCAGCGCCAGCACGCGGCCGGCCACGTAGTGACGGGCCAGTTGGCGACGCAGCGGGAAGGCCGCACGCGGTGACGCCAGCCGCAGTTCGCCCAGGCGCGCAGCGAAGGCGCGGGTCAGTTCGCGGTTGAACGCATCTTCGTCCAACGCCAGCACGCGCGCCGCTTCGTCTTCGGGCAGGGTCCAGACGATCGAACTGCGGCGCTCGGCCACCGGCAGCAACGCCAGCGGCCCGGTCGGCAGGAAGCGCTGCCAGGCCGTGGCCTGGTTCGGCAGCTCACTGTCCACGTAGGCCACCACGCCACGCTGGTGGTAGTCATGCCGCTCGACCTCGATCCCGGCCAGCTGGCGCAGGGTCGATTCGGCGCCGTCGGCCGCCACGGCCAGCGCCGCTTCCAGGCGGCGCCCGTCGTCCAGCCGCAGGCGCACGCCGTCCTCGTCCTGCTCCAGCGCTTCCACCCGTGCCGGGCAATGCAGCTGCACGCCCGCCGCCGGCAGCGCCGACCACAGGCGATCCTGCAGCAGGCCGTTCTCGACGATGTAGCCCAGCTCACGCCGACCGAAGCGGTCAGCGTCGAACAACAGATCCTCGCCACCGGCCGCATCCCATACCTGCATGCGCCGGTAGGGCCACGCGCGGGCCTGCGCGATGGCCGGCCATACACCCAGGCGGTTCAACAACTGTACGTTGTCGGCGGCGAAGGCGAACACCCGCAGGTCCGGCTGCGCGGCCTGCCACGGTGCCGGTTCACGGCCCTCCACCAGCGCAACCGACAGACCGGCATCGGCCAGCGCCAGCGCACAGGCGGCACCGACCACGCCGCCGCCGACAATGGCCACGTCCAGGCGCGTGCGCCGGCTCATGCGGCTTCTCCACGGCACAGGCGCGGCACTTCACCACGGAAGCCCATCGCACCACCGACCAGCATCGACTGCACCGAGGCGCGTTGTGCGGCCACCAGGCCAAGGCTGCGCAGCGGCCGCATCAGCGGTGCCGGATTGCTGGTCAGGCGTGCCAGGCCACCCGAGAACGCCACCGTCTGCCGGCGGTCTTCCTCGCGGCGCGCGACATAGGCCTGCAGCAGCGCATCGCTGCCGGCATCCTCATGCGCATCCTCCAGCAGCTCGGCCAGGGTCAGCGCATCGCGCAGGCCCAGGTTGAAGCCCTGCGCACCCAGCGGATGGATGGTCTGCGCGGCATTGCCCAGCAGCACCGTGCGTTCACCGGCCAGCGCGCGCGCCAGCACCTGGATGAGCGGGTACGCGCTGCGCGGACCGGATTCGAGCAGGCGGCCGGCACGCCAGCCGATCGCATCCTGCAGCCGCTGCAGCCAGGCCGCGTCGTCCAGCGCCATCACCGCATCGGCCTGGTCGCGCGCCACGCCATGCACGGTGCCGAAGTGGCGGTCGCCGCGCGGCAGCAGGGCGGTCGGGCCGGTATCGGTGAAGCGCTCCCAGGCCATGCCATCCGGCGCGCGCTGGCTGCGCACGCGGGCCACGAACAGGGTCTGCTGGAAATCATGCCGGTCGACCTCGATGCCCAGTGCGCCGCGCACACCGCTGGTCGTGCCATCGGCACCGACCACCAGCCGTGCCAGCAGCACGCGCTCGCCGGCCTCGTCGGCCACCCGCACCTGGCGGTAGCCGTCAACCACCTCGCCCAGGCCCAGGAACCGCATCGGCCGGTAACGGCGCAGCTGCGGCAGCTCCTGCAGGCGCGCTTCCAGCGCCTGGCCGAAGTCACGCGCCACCACCACCTGGCCGAACCACGGCCGGTCGTAGTCGGCCGCCTCCAGCTGCACGCGGCCGAAATCACCGGCGCGGCTGACGTGGATGCGACGGATCGGGCCCGGCGCCATCGCCAGCTTCTGCATGACCCCCAGCGCGGTCAGCGCGTTGACGGTGGCCGCGGCGAAACTGAGGTTGCGCTGGTCGAACACCGCCGGCAGCTCGCCGGCCGGGCTGGCTTCGAGCAGGCCCACATCGCGGCCCAGCCGGTCCAGGGCGATGGCCAGGCTGGCACCGACCAGGCCGCCACCGACGATCAGCACGTCATGTCGTTCACTCATGGTGTTCATGATACGCGCTCGCCCCGCCCGAACACCCAACGCCCCCCGACCTGCGCCAACCGGCGTGGCGGGCTAGAATGAAACCTGAATCCGCTCCGGGCCCGCTGCCATGTCCGCCACCGCCAACCGTGCCTTCGTCCTGTCCGTACTCGTGCTGTTGCTGGCGGCGACCCGGGTCAACCACTTCGCGGCGATCCCCGATGCCTCCTGGGCGGTGTTCTTCATCGGTGGCTTCTACCTGGCCGGCTGGACCCGCTGGGCGTTCCCGCTGCTGATGCTGTTCGCGGTGCTGGTGGACTGGATCGTGATCCGCAGCAGCGGCCTGGATTTCTGGCAGCACTACTGCGTGTCGCCGGGCTACTGGCTGCTGCTGCCGGCCTACTTCTCGCTGTGGGCCGGCGGCATGCTGCTGGGCCGCAACTACCAGGGGGCACGCTGGCCGGTGCTGGCCAAGGGCGCACTGCTGCTGGTGGCCTCGGTGGCGGTCTGCCACCTGCTGGCGCAGGGCGGCTTCTACTGGACCAGCCGCAACGTGGCCGAACCGACGCTGGCCGGCTGGGCACAGAACTACGCACAGTGGTTCGGGCCGTACCTGCGCACCACCGCGATCTACGTGGCGCTCGGCGCCGCCCTGCAGCTGGCCGTGGAGCAGGTACTGAAGCTCCAGCAGGCCCGCCGCGACATCCGCCACTGAGCCGCGCCATGGGTCATCGCCTCTCGCGCATCTACACCCGCACCGGCGACGACGGCAGTACCGGCCTTGGCGACGGCCAGCGCGTGGCCAAGGACGACGCCCGCGTGGCGTCCTACGGTACCGTCGACGAAGCCAATGCCGCGCTCGGCCTGCTGCTGGCCACGGCGCTGCCCGAGGATGTCCGCGCGCTGGTGGTGCATCTGCAGCACCAGCTGTTCGACCTGGGCGCCGAACTGTGCATCCCCGGCCACGCCGCGATCCACGCCGCCGATGTCTCGGCGCTGGAACAGCAGCTGGACCACTACAACGCCAGCCTGCCGATGTTGAAGGAATTCATCCTGCCGGCCGGGGGCGAGGCCGCCGCACGCTGCCACCTGGCCCGCACCATCGTCCGCCGCGCCGAGCGCGAGACGGTCACCCTGGCCCGCCACGAGGCCGTGCGCAGCGAGGCGCTGCAGTACCTCAACCGGCTGTCGGACCTGCTGTTCGTGCTGGCCCGGGTGCTGGCCCGTGCCGATGGCCACGGCGAAGCGCTGTGGCAGCCACAGCAGCGCCAGCGCTGAGTCGGCACGATGCTGGTCTTCACCCATCCGTCCTGCCTGCTGCATGACCCCGGCCCCGGCCATCCGGAGTGCCCGCAGCGCCTGCAACATGTGCTGGATGCCCTGCACGCCGCATTCCCCGGCCAGCTGGACTGGCGCGAGGCGCCGCCGGCCAAGTTCGGCGAACTGACCCGGGTCCACGACAGTGCCCTGCTCGACTTCGTGCTGCAGCCGCAGACCGTGCCGCTGCGCCAGCTGGACATGGACACCTGGACCTCGCCCGGCTCGGCCAGTGCCGCCGTGCATGCCGCCGGCGCCGGCGTGGCGGCGGTAGATGCGGTGATGCTGGGCGAAGACCCGCTGGCGTTCTGCGCGGTGCGGCCGCCGGGCCACCACGCCACCAGCAGCACCGCGATGGGCTTCTGCCTGCTCAACAACATCGCCATCGCCGCCGCCTACGCCCGTGACCGTCATGGGCTGGAGCGCATCGCGGTGGTCGATTTCGATGTCCACCATGGCAACGGCACCCAGGACATCTTCCAGCACGACGCCCGGGTCTCGTACTACAGCACCCACCAGGCCGGGCTGTTCCCCAACTCGGGCCTGCGCCGCGACCGCGGTGCCGGCAACCTGATGAACATCCTGCTGCCACCCGGCAGTGGCGGTTTCCGCTTCCGTAATGTGTGGGCCGACGAGATGCTGCCGGCCATCGACGACTTCCGGCCGCAGCTGCTGCTGATCTCGGCCGGCTTCGATGCCCACCTGCGCGACCCGCAGGCCGACCTGATGCTGGAAACCGACGATTTCGCCTGGATCACCCGCGAACTGCATGCGCTGGCGCGCCGCCATGCGGCCGGCCGGGTGGTCTCGATGCTGGAAGGCGGCTATGACCTGCAGGCCCTTGCCGAGTGCAGCGTGGCCCATGTCCGGGCCCTGATGACGGCCCCTCCAGGCAACGTCTCCGGATGAACCCGAACCGGCAGGATCCGACGCCCTTCATTGCCCCTATGCAAGGGATGGGGCAAGCTACCGTCCGTTTTCGCCCGAATCCGAACCGCGTGCGCCGAGCCCTCCGCCTGCTTCCCCTGCCTCTGAGCATCGCCATCTGCCTGCCGGCAATGGCCGATGAAAAGCCGCTCAACTGGGGCCTGTGCCCGGCTACCGACGTGATTCCCGCGTTCACCGATGCCCCTGTTCCGGTCCCGGGGCAGGACAAGGCCGCCGCCAGCGCCGCGCGCGAGCAGCAGCCGACCGACATCGAGGGCGACCAGCTGCTGGGCACCACCACCGTGCCGCAGTACGAAGGCAACGTGGCCCTGCGCCGCGGCGACCAGTTCGTCGGCACCGACAAGCTCAGCTTCGATACCGAGACCGGCAACTACATCGCCGACGGCAATGTCCGCTACCAGGACTCCTCGATCCGCATGGTCGCCAAGCGCGCCGAGGGCAACCAGGAAAGCGACACCCACAAGATCACCGACATCAAGTACCAGTTGGTGTCGCGCCGCGGCAACGGCGATGCCGAATCGGTCGACCTGCAGGGCGCGGTCGGCCAGATGCACCGCTCCACCTACACCACCTGCGACCCGTCGCAGCCGGTGTGGAAGCTGTCGGCGCCGCAGATCGAAGTGGACAACGACGAAGGCTTCGGTACCGCCCGCAACGCCGTGCTGCGCATCGGCAAGGTGCCGGTGCTGTGGGCGCCGTACTTCAAGTTCCCGATCGACGACCGCCGCAAGACCGGCCTGCTGTTCCCACAGCTGGGCATGTCCGGCCGCAACGGCTTCGACTACACCCAGCCGATCTACCTGAACCTGGCGCCGAACTACGACGACACGCTGATGCCGCGCTACATGAGCCGGCGCGGCCTGATGCTCGACAACGAGTTCCGCTACCTCTACAACGGCGGCCGCGGCGAGCTGCTGACCGCCTACATCCCCAACGACAAGCTGCGCGACCGCGACCGCGGCCGGGTGATGTTCAGCGGTTACCACAACGTGGACAGCCACTGGCAGGCCCGCGCCAACCTGGCCTGGGTCAGCGACGAGCGCTATGTCGAAGACTTCGCCAACCGCCTGGTCGGCGTGACCGCCTCGAACCTGCAGAGCACCGTGGGCCTGTACGGCACCGGCAAGAACTGGACGGCCGGCATCATGGCCGACCGCTGGCAGCTGACCGACTACACGCTCAATGAAAGCGCGCTGCCCTACAACCGCCAGCCGCGCCTGTACTTCAACTGGGACAAGCCGGTCCTGCCGTGGCTGGAAACCGGCATCTACGCCGAAGCCGTGCGCTTCACCCACGACGACATCAACTACAAGTACGACGCCAGTGCCGGCCCGGACCTGCAGTACACGCGCAATGGCCAGACCCTGCGCATGTACGGCGGCTCGCGCCTGGACGTGAAGCCGTATGTGTCGTTCCCGATCAGCGGCGCGGCCTGGTACGTCACCCCGACCCTGGCCTACCGCTACACCGGCTACGACCTGGACCAGGGCCTGGCCGACAGCGTCCGCCGCAACGTGCTGGTTTCGCAGGGCATCGACCCGAACACGGCCACGCCGGAGCAGCTGCGCGGCAACAAATCGCCCAGCCGCAGCCTGCCGATCGGCAGCATCGACGCCGGCCTGTTCTTCGATCGCGAGACCACCATCGGTGGCAAGTCGTTCCTGCATACGCTGGAGCCGCGCCTGTTCTACCTGCGCACGCCCTACCGCAACCAGGACGACCTGCCGATCTTCGATACCCGTGACTTCACTTTCAGCTGGGGCCAGCTGTTCCGCGACTCGCGCTATACCGGCGCCGATCGCCAGAACGATGCCAACCAGCTGACCCTGGCACTGGGTACCCGCTTCATAGACCAGACCACCGGCAAGGAACGCTTCTCGGCCTCGATCGGCCAGATCCAGTACTTCGACGAATCGCGGGTGACCGTCACCCCGGGCGGCGCGCCGGTGGAAAAGGGCAAGTCGGCCTGGATCGCCGACGGCAACTACATGATCAACGACCGCTGGACCCTGGGCGCCACCTACCAGTGGGACCCGAAGTACAAGCGCGAGGATCTGGCCAGCGTCCGTGCCCGCTACCTGATGCCCAACGATGGCGTGATCAACCTCAGCTACCGCTACCGCATCAACTCCGGCGCCCCGGCCACCGCCAACAAGCATGACCGGACGCTGCTGGAACAGGCCGACCTGTCGTTCCTGTATCCGCTGAATGCGCGCTGGAGCCTGGTCGGCCGCTACTACTACTCGCTGCAGGACAAGGAACCGCTGGAAATCATCGCCGGCGTCCAGTGGGACAGCTGCTGCCTGGCCGTGCGTGTGGTCGGCCGCCGCTACGTCCGCAACCGCGAAGGCGAGATGAACAACGCCATCCAGCTGGAGTTCGTGCTCAAGGGCCTGAGCTCCCTGGGGCAGGACACGGACCGCACCCTGCGCCGTGCTATCCTCGGCTACAACCGCGACGACCTCTATCTCGTGCCGCCGAGCAACACCGGGGCGACCCGGGATGACTACGATCCGAACCTGATCCCATGACCAAGCGCTTCCCCGTTCTTCTCGCCTCGCTGCTGGCGGTGTCCAGCGTGTCCGCCCCCCTGCAGGTGCTTGCCCAGGAGGCGCAGCCGCTTGACCGCATCGCCGCCGTCGTCGATGAGGACGTGATCCTGCAGAGCGAGCTCCAGCGTGCGATCGCCAACATCAAGGCGCAGTACGCCGGCCGTGAAAACCAGCTGCCGCCGGAAGACGTGCTCAGCCGCCAGGTGCTCGAACGCCTGGTGCTGGTCAAGCTGCAGGTGGCCCGCGCCCAGGGCAGCGGCATCCGTGTCAGCGACCAGGAGCTGAACCAGGCGATGAATTCCATCGCCCAGCAGAATGGTTCGAACCTGGATGCCCTGCGCCAGCGCCTGGCCCATGACGGCATCGACTTCAACGATTTCCGTGCTTCGGTGCGTGACGAGATCACCGTGCAGCGCCTGCGCCAGAGCTTCGCGCAGAGCCGCATCAGCGTCAGCGAGGGTGAAGTCGACGCCGCGCTGAAGCAGCAGGCCACGGTGGGCAACCAGTACCACCTGGCGCACATCCTGATCGCCCTGCCCGACGGCGCCAACGCCGACCAGATCGCCACCGGCCAGAAGAAGGCCGATGGTGTGAAGGCCCTGCTGGACAAGGGCGAGCTGGACTTCAACGCGGCGGCCGTGCGCTATTCGGACAGCCCGAATGCACTGGAAGGCGGCGACCTGGGCTGGCGCAGCCTGGATGAAATCCCGCAGGCCTTCGCCCAGATGATGGAAAAGATGAAGCCGGGCGAAGTGGTCGGCCCGATCCGTGGCCCGAGCGGCTTCCAGTTGCTGAAGCTGGTGGAAGTGCGTGACAGCAGCTCCGCCGCCGCCGGCGAGCACACGGTCACCGAGTTCCACGGCCGCCACATCCTGGTGCGCGTGGACGATCACCAGACCGACGCCGCCGCCAAGGCCAAGATCGACACCCTGCGTGCCCGCATTGCTGGTGGTGCCGAGTTCCAGACCGTTGCCAAGGAGTCCTCCGAGGACAACAACAGCAAGGGCCAGGGCGGTGACCTGGGCTGGTTCCCGGCCGACGCGTTCGGTCCGGCCTTCGGCCAGCAGGTGGAAGGCCTCCAGGACGGTGGCGTCAGCCAGCCGTTCCGCACCGATGCCGGTTGGCACATCGTGCAGCGCGTGGCGACCCGCCAGACCGACGTGACCACCGACAACCAGCGTGCCCAGGTCCGCGAGACCATCGGCCGCCGCAAGCTGGAAGACGAGTACAACCGCTTCCTGCAGGAACTGCGTGGCGAAGCCTACGTCAGCTTCCGCAGTGGCGACCGCGCGGAAAACACCGCCACCCCGCCGCAGTCCTGACCGATGCGCCCCGAGCTCGCTCTGGTACCGGGCGAGCCCGCCGGGATCGGCCCGGAGCTGTGTGTCCGCCTCGTCCAGCAGCCGCGTGAAGATTGCCGGCTGCTGGCCTTCGCCGATCCGGACACCCTGCACGCGGCCGCGGCCGCGCTGAACCTGCCCCTGCAACTGCTGCCCGAGGACGCCGAAGCCCGCGTCCCCGGCGATCTGCGCCTGCGTGCCGTCCGCAACGCCGCGCCCAGCCGCTTCGGCCAGGCCGATCCGGCCAATGCCGGCGCGGTCATCGGTGCCCTGCTCGGCGCCGGCCAGGCCTGCCTGTCCGGCGAACTGCACGGCGTGGTGACCGGCCCGGTGCACAAGGCGGTCATCAACGAAGGCGGCATCGCCTACAGCGGCACCACTGAACTGCTGGCCGACCAGGCCGGGGTAAAGGTGGTGATGATGCTGGCCAACCACATCGTGCGCGTGGCCCTGGCCACCACCCACCTGCCGCTGCGCGAGGTGGCCGATGCGATCACCGCTCCCGGCCTGGAGCACACGCTGCGCACCGTGCATGCCGCACTGCGCCGTGAGTTCGGCCTGGCTGCGCCGCGCATCGCCGTGCTCGGCCTGAACCCGCACGCCGGCGAAGACGGCCACCTGGGCCGCGAAGAACTGGATCTGGTCATCCCGCTGCTGCAGCGCCTGCGCGCGGAGGGCATGGACCTGGTCGGGCCGCTGCCGGCCGATACCGCCTTCCTGCCCGCCAAGCTGGCCGGCTTCGACACCGTGCTGGCGATGTACCACGACCAGGGCCTGCCGGTACTGAAGTATTCCGGCTTCGAACAGGCGGTGAACCTGACCCTGGGCCTGCCCTACCCGCGCGTGGCGGTGGACCATGGCACCGCGCTGGACCTGGCCGGCCGCGGCATCGCCGATCCCTCCAGCCTGCAGGCGGCAACGACGCTGTGTGCGCAGCTTGCGCGGCAACGTACACTGGGCGCATGAATTCCCCGCATTCCCCCTCCGGCCCGGTGTTCACCGCACCGGCCAAGAAGCAGCTTGGCCAGCATTTCCTGGCCGACCGCCACTACATCGACAAGATCGTGATGGCGGTCAATCCGAAAGACGGCGACCGCCTGGTCGAGATCGGCCCCGGCCAGGGCGCGATCACGCTGCCGCTGCTGCGCGTGCACCCGAAGCTGACGGTGATCGAGTTCGACCGCGACCTGATCGCGCCGCTGACCGCCGCCGCCGAGCCGCTGGGCGAGCTGACCATCGTCCATCGCGATGTGCTGCGCGTGGACTTCACCGAACTGGCCGCCGGCCAGCCGATCCGCCTGGTCGGCAACCTGCCCTACAACATCTCCTCGCCGATCCTGTTCCATGCGCTGGAGCATGCTGCGGTCATCCGCGACATGCACTTCATGCTGCAGAAGGAAGTGGTCGACCGCATGGCCGCCGGGCCCGGCAGCAAGGTGTATGGCCGCCTCAGCGTGATGCTGCAGGCCTACTGCCAGGTGACCTCGCTGTTCGTGGTGCCGCCGGGCGCGTTCCGGCCGCCGCCGAAGGTCGATTCGGCCGTGGTGCGGCTGGTGCCGCGTGACCCGGCCTCGATCAACATCAACGACCACAAGCGCTTTGCCGAAGTGGTCAAGGCCGCCTTCGGGCAGCGCCGCAAGACCCTGCGCAATGCCCTGAACAACGTGGTGTCCGCCGAGCAGTTCATCGCCGCCGGCGTGCGTCCCGATGCCCGCGCCGAACAGCTGGACGTGGCCGAATTCATCGCTTTGGCCAATGCCTCCTGATTACACTGCCGGTATGGAAGACGCTGACGTTTATGCCATCTCCGTCGAAGTCGCGCCGCGCTTCCTCGACGATCAATCCGCGCCGGAAGACGGTCGCTTTGCGTTCGCCTACACGATCCGCATCCACAACCAGGGGCGGGTCGCGGCACGCCTGGTCGCACGCCACTGGCGCATCACCGATGCCAATGGCCGTGTCGAGCATGTCGATGGCGACGGGGTGATCGGCGAGCAGCCGCGGCTGCGCCCCGGTGAAGACTTCCGTTACACGTCCGGTGTCATGCTGGGGACCGATCACGGGACCATGCAGGGGCACTACGACATGGTCGCCGACGATGGCACCGAATTTGCCGCGCCGGTCGCACCGTTCGTGCTGGCCGTCCCGCGTACCCTGCACTGACACGGAGGCCGAACGATGAGTGTGTGGGCGATCGGCGACCTGCAGGGCTGCTATGACGTCACCCAGCGATTGCTGGAGAAGATCCGCTTCGACCCGGCGCAGGACACCCTGTGGTTCTGTGGCGACCTGGTCAATCGCGGCGGCCAGTCGCTGGAAACGCTGCGGCTGGTGCATTCGCTGCGCGAGCACAGCGTGGTGGTGCTGGGCAACCATGATCTTTCGCTGCTGGCCGTCGGTGCACGCACCGAAGAGGAACAGCGCAAGGTCAACCCGGACCTGCTGCGCATCGTGCAGGCCGAGGACCGCGACGAACTGCTGGACTGGTTGCGCCTGCAGAAGCTGGTGCACGTGGACCGCGAGCTGGGCTGGATGATGGTGCACGCCGGCCTGGCGCCGAAGTGGACCACGCAGATGGCCGAGAAGCATGCCGCCGAGGTCGAGGTGCAGCTGCACGGCGCCGGCTACCGCAAGCTGTTCCGCAACATGTACGGCGACAAGCCGAGCTGGGCCCCGAACCTGTCCGGCTACGACCGCTCGCGCGCGATCATCAACGTGCTCACCCGCATGCGCTACTGCACCCCGCGGGGGCGCATCGGCATCGAGGACAAGGGCACGCCGGGCACGCAGGAACAGGGGCTGTATCCCTGGTTCGAAGTGCCGGGCCGGGTCGAGCGCGACCTCAAGGTCGTCTGCGGCCACTGGTCGGCGCTGGGCCTGACCATCACCCAGGGCGTGCACGCCATCGACACCGGCGCGGTGTGGGGCGGCAAGCTGACGGCGATCCAGCTCGACACCGACGAGCTGCGCGTGGTGCAGGTGCCGGGCCGCGATGTACCGGCACCGGTGCCCAACGCCCGCCCGCCGGCGCGACCGGCACACGAGCGCCCCGCCGCTGCGGCGCAGGGCAAGGAACAGGGCGGTGGCAACGCCGCTGCTGCCAACCCGGGCAACCGTGGCCCGCGCCGTCGTCGCCGTCGTGGTGGCGGTGGCGGTGGCACGGGTGGCGGCAACAACAACAGCACCCCGCCGCAGGCATGACGCGGCGCGGCTGGGCACCATGGACGGTGCTGCTGCTGACGCTGGCCCTGGCCAGCGGCTGCCAGCCCGGCTCGCCGCCTGCTTCCACCGCTGCGGATAGTGCTGCACATGCGCCGACGCAGCCGCAGGCCCCTTCGCCGCCACTGGTGGCCGCAGCGCGCGCGCAGATCGGCGTCACCACCCGTTACGATCCCGCCTACCAGGTGCTGGCCTATCCCGGCGGCGACGTGCCACTGGATCGCGGCGTGTGCACCGACGTGGTGGTGCGCGCCCTGCGCAGCCAAGGCCTGGACCTGCAGGCACGCGTGCACGAGGACATGCGCGGCAACTTCAGTGCCTATCCGGCGATCTGGGGCCTGTCACGGCCTGACCGCAACATCGATCATCGTCGTGTACCGAACCTGATGCGCTGGTTCGAACGGCAGGGCTGGCAGCAACCGATCACCGCCCTCGCCACCGACTATGCGGCCGGTGACATCGTTGCCTGGAAGCTCAACGGCAACGGCCTGCTGCACGTGGGCATCGTCTCCGACCGGCAGCTGGCCGATGGCACGCCGCTGGTGCTGCACAACATCGCGCGCGGCACCCGCGAAGAGAACCTGCTGTTCCAGCACGCGATCATCGGGCATTACCGGATGCCGTAGGCAATCCTGTAGCGCCGAGCCATGCTCGGCTATGGGATGTGTCCGCGGAAAGCCGCCGAGCATGGCTCGGCTCTACAGGTGCGTTGCGATCAGCGGCGCACGTAGTGCACGAAGCGGAACGCGTACGCATGGCGTTCGTCGGCCGGGTGCGGCTCGCTGCTCACTTCCTGCCAGTCCTGCGCATCCACTTCGGGGAAATGCGTGTCAGCGGGGACTTCGGCATCGACCCAGGTCAGGTACAGATCGCTGGCCTGGTCGAGCAGCTGGCGGAAGATCTCGCCGCCGCCGATGATGCACAGCTCGCTGGCGCCCTCGCCTTCGGCAATCGCCTTCGCCTCGTCCAGCGACGCCACCGCGCGCATGCCCTCGAACGGCACCTGGCCGCTGCGGGTCAGCACCAGGTTGGTCCGCCCCGGCAGCACGCGGCCGATCGATTCGGCGGTCTTGCGCCCCATCAGGATCGGCTTGCCGAGGGTCAGCGCCTTGAAGTGCTTGAAGTCGTCCGGCAGGTGCCAGGGCATGGCATTGCCCTGGCCGATGCCGCGGTTGCGGTCCAGCGCCACGATCATCGAGAGCTTCATTGCGCTCACACCGCCACCGGCGCCTTGATGGCCGGGTGCGGGTCGTAGCCGTCGATGCGGATGTCGTCGAACTGGAAGCCGAACAGGTCGGTCACCTCCGGGTTCAACCACAGCTTCGGCAGCGCGCGCGGCTCACGCGACAACTGCTCGCGGGCCTGCTCGAAGTGGTTCGAGTACAGGTGCGCGTCACCCAGCGTATGCACGAAGTCGCCCACGCCCAGCCCGGTGGCCTGCGCCACCATGTGGGTCAGCAGCGCGTAGCTGGCGATGTTGAACGGCACGCCGAGGAAGATGTCGCCGCTGCGCTGGTAGAGCTGGCAGCTGAGCTTGCCGTCCACCACGTAGAACTGGAACAGGTTGTGGCACGGCATCAGCGCCATCTGCGAAAGCTCGCCCACGTTCCAGGCGCTGACCACCAGCCGGCGCGAATCGGGGTTGCGCCTGATCTCGTCCACCAGCCACTGCATCTGGTCGATCTCGCCGCCGTCGGCGGTGGCCCAGCTGCGCCACTGCTTGCCGTAGACCGGGCCGAGGTCGCCGTTCTCGTCGGCCCACTCGTCCCAGATCCGAACCTGGTTGTCCTTCAGGTAGCCGATGTTGGTGTCGCCCTTCAGGAACCACAGCAGCTCGTGGATGATCGAGCGCAGGTGCAGCTTCTTGGTGGTGACCAGCGGGAAGCCTTCGTTGAGGTCGAAGCGCATCTGCCAGCCGAACACGCTGCGGGTGCCGGTACCGGTGCGATCGCTCTTCTCCGCACCGTGTTCCAGCACGTGCGAGAGCAGGTCCAGGTAGGGCTTCATGCCTTGCCCTCGGCAGCCACCGGCAGCTGCGGCTGCAGTACCGGCGCACGACGCGACATCACCAGCAGCACCAGGCCGAAGGCGATCAGCGGCAGGCTGAGGATCTGGCCACGGGTCAGCCAGTCGAAGGCCACGTAGACGCCGTTGTCGGGCATGCGCACGAACTCGACGGCGAAGCGGAACAGGCCGTACATCAGCGCGAACAGGCCACCGACCAGATAGCGATGACGCGGCTTGGCCGACACCGTCCACAGCACCACGAACATCACCAGGCCTTCCAGGAACGCTTCATACAGCTGGGAGGGATGGCGGGCGAACTGATTCAGCGCGCCGGTCGCGAACTGCGCCTGCAGCGTTGCGTGGTCGAGCTGGTTCAGCGGGGCCGGCAGGCCGGACGGGAACACCACGCCCCAGGTACCGTCGGTGTACTTGCCCCACAGCTCGGCACCGATGAAGTTGCCGATACGGCCGAAGCCCAGGCCCAGCGGCACCAGCGGCGCCATGAAATCCATGGTGTCGAAGAAATGCAGCTTGTGCTTGCGCGACCACCACCAACAGGCGGCGATCACGCCCAGCAGGCCGCCGTGGAAGCTCATGCCGCCGTCCCATACCTTGAACAGCAGCAGCGGGTTGTGCAGGAAATCGCCCAGCGCGTAGAACAGCATGTAGCCGATGCGCCCGCCCAGCACCACGCCGAGCATGGCGTAGAACAGCAGGTCGGAGAAGCCGTTGGCATCGACGCCCGGCAGGCGCCCGTCGGCGATGCGCTTGCGGCCCAGCAGCCAGGCCGCAGTGAAGCCGAGCAGGTACATGATGCCGTACCAATGCACCTTGATCGGCCCCAGCGAGAGGGCGATGGGGTCGATGTCGTGGAAATAGATCATGGAAGGTGCCTTGCGGTTGAACGCCTATTCTCGGGCCAGTGCGGCCCCGGCTCAACCAAGGAGCTGGGGCGTGTTGGGCAGGCCGTCATCGTCCGACCGCATCGAGGCCGGAAAGTGCCCCTCCACCAGGGTCGAGACCTCTTCGATGGCCCCACGCAGCGCCTCGACCGGGTTCGGCCCGCGCAGCCCCTCGCGCAGGTGGGTGCAGACCCGCTGCCACTGCGCCTGGCTGACCCGGCCGTGCAGGCCACGGTCGGCGACGATCTCGATCGCGTGATCGGCCAGCAGCAGGTAGATCAGTACACCGTTGTTGTGGGTGGTATCCCAGGTGCGCAGGCGCGCGAAGGCATGCTCGGCGGCCTGGCGCGGGGTCACCCTGTGCCACAGCGCACCCAGCGGCAGGTCCGCTTCCACTGCGAACATCACCTGCCCGCCATGGCGCTGCTCACCGGCCGCGATGGCCTCGGTGATCGCCTGCAGCGTGGCGGGTGGGAACGCGCGCCGCACCGATGGCGAAAACACGTGGCGACACAGACGTTGGATCATCACCAGCCTCCCGAAGCACCGCCGCCGCCGGAACGGCCACCACCGCCGCCCCAGCCACCACCACCGAATCCACCGCCGCCGCCGAAACCGCCTCCCCCGCCCCAGCTGCCGCCGCCCCAGCCGCCGCCACCGGCGAAACGGCCCGGGTGGCCAGAGAGCATCGCCACGATCAGGCCGACGATGCCGGCCAGGCCACTGGCCAGCAGCGTGGAGGTGAACAGGAACGCCGCCAGCGCCGCACCCGCACCGCCGAGCAGGCCGCGCAGCGGACGTGGCACGCGCGAGAACACGCCGCGCAGGATGCTGCCGGCGAACACGCCGATGAACAGCGCCAGGAACCAGGTATCGCCACCACCGCCGGGTTCCCGCCCGCGATGGCCGCTGACCGGTGCCGGCAGCGTTTCGCCGTCGATCAGCTTGACCAGCACCGCCGTGGCATCGGTGATGCCGCCGGCGTAGTCGCCACTGCGGAAACGCGGCACCAGGTATTCCTGGATGACCCGGTTGGCGATGGCATCGGGGATGGCGCCTTCAAGACCATAGCCCGGCTCGATGCGCACGCGCCGGTCATCCTTGGCCACCACCAGCAGCACGCCGTCATCCACGCCCTTGCGGCCGATCTGCCATTGGTCGAAGACCCGCGTGGTGTACTGCGCGATGTCCTCCGGCTGGGTGGTCGGCACCACCAGCACCTGCAGCTGGCTGCCCTTGCGCTGCTGCAGGTCAGTCGCCTGCTGCACCAGCGCCTGCTTCTGCGTGGCGTCCAGCGTGCCGGTGGTGTCGACCACCGGCGAATCCAGCGCCGGAATCGGCGCCAGCTGCTGCGCCTGCGACGCCAGCGGCAGCCACAGCAGCAGGGCCAGCAGCGCAGTGGCCAGGCGCATCGGTCAGTGGCCCGGCTGCGGTGCCGGCTGCTGCTGCGGCGCGTTGCCGAAATCGACCGCCGGCGCATTGGAGATCTGCGCTTCGTTGTCCACGGTGAAGTTCGGCTTGGTCTTGTAACCGAAGATCTTGGCGGTGATCACCTGCGGGAACGAGCGGATGTAGGTGTTGTAGTCCTGCACCTGCTGGATGTAGCGGCCGCGCGCGACGGTGACGCGGTTCTCGGTGCCTTCCAGCTGCGCCTGCAGGTCGCGGAAGTTCTGGTCGGACTTCAGCTGCGGATAGTTCTCGCTGACCACCAGCAGCCGCGACAGCGCGCTGCCGAGTTCACCCTGGGCCTGCTGGAACTGCTTGAGCGAGGCTTCGTCGTCGGCGTTGACGTTGATCTGGCCGACACGCGAACGGGCATTGGTGACTTCGGTCAGCACGCGCTCTTCCTGGCTGGCGAAGCCCTTCACGGTCTGCACCAGGTTGGGCACCAGGTCGGCGCGGCGCTTGTACTGGTTGATGACCTCCGACCAGCTGGCCTTGACCGCTTCATCCTTCTGCTGGATGGCGTTGTAGCCGCAGCCGGACAGCAGGGAGGCCAACAGCATCAGGGGCAGGACGCGGGTGAACAGGCGCATGGCGGAGGTTCCGGGTGGGCTTGGCGCCGAGCATGCCATGGTTCGGGTGAAAGACCGGCCATCGGGCGCCGCCCCCTCCGCGGTGGCCATGCCCACGAATCGCCTGAGTAGTCCGGGCGGGTGGGCATGGCGGGGGACGCCGTGAATCCGTCCCTGGAGGCTTAGCCGCGCCATCCATGGCGCGGATACCCCCGCCACGCCCACCCGCCCGGCCTCATACGGTTTCCTGCGCACCGCGGGAAGATCAAAAGAAAAAATCAAAAGCAAAAGCCGGTTCTTCAGGCATTCGTGTCGACCAAGGTCGACACCTACCGGAGCAGGACGCCGTTCCGGCAGACCGCGGGAAACTGTCGAAGGCGGGGTGGGTCAGTTTGCGGGGGCGTGAGCGCCATGGATGGCGCGACCGAGCCTACACGGACGTACTTGCGGCGTCCCCCGCAAACTGACCCACCCCGCCATCCCACGGAATGCACGCTCTTGCTGTTGCAGTGGCCTCGGCGGGTGCAGGGCTGCAAGCCCTGCCGGAAACCCTCCCCCCTCAGCAGGCTTCAGCCACCGCAGTGCGAGGACGCCCCAGCCACGCCAGCAGCAACCCGGACGCCGCCAGCAGGCCACCGGCCACCGGAATCGCGGCGTAGCCCAGGCCCGAGCTGATCACCGCACCGCCCAGCGCCGCACCCACGGCATTGCCCAGGTTGAACGCACCGACGTTGATCGACGACGCCAGGCCCGGCGCCTCGCTGGCCGCCTGCATCACCCGGATCTGCAGCGGCGGTACGAGGGCGAAGGTCGCCGCGCCGAACAGCAGTACACCGAGCGCCGCGGTGGCGTGGCTCATGAAGGCCAACGGCAGCACGAACATCAGCACCGCCAGGACGGCCAGCAGGATCCGTGTGGCGCCATCCAGCGACCAGTCGGCCATGCGCCCACCGATGCCGTTGCCGAGGGTGAAGCCGATACCGATCAGTGCCAGCGACATCGCGATGAAGCCGTTGGAGGCACCGGTCAGTTCGGTCAGCACCGGCGCTACGTAGGTGTAAAGGGTGAACATGGCACCGGCGCCGAGCACGGTGGTGGCCATCGCCAGCAGCACCGGCGGTTGCAGGATCGCCTTCAGTTCGCGGCGCACGTCCGGGCGCGGCCCCGGTGCGGACGCCGGCAGCGCAAAGCCCAGCGCGGTGATCGCGACCAGGCCCAGCGCCGCCGTACCGGCGAAGGACAGGCGCCAGCCGAGCTGCTGGCCCACCCAGGTGGCCAGCGGTACACCGCCGATGTTGGCGATGGTCAGGCCCATGAACATGGTGGCCACGGCTGCGGCCTGCTTTTCCTTCGGCACCAGGCTGGCGGCGACCACCGCACCGATGCCGAAGAAGGCACCGTGGTTGAGGCTGGTGACCAGGCGCGACAACAACAGCAGCCCGTAGTTCGGGGCCAGCGCCGACAGCAGGTTGCCGACCACGAAGATCGACATCAGCAGCATCAGCGCGGTGCGCTTGCCGAAACGGCCCATCAGCAGGGTCATCACCGGTGCGCCCAGCATCACGCCCACGGCGTAGGCAGTGATCAGCATGCCGGCGGTGGGAATGCCGACACCCACGCCGTCGGCGATGACCGGCAGCAGGCCCATCGGGGCAAACTCGGTGGTACCGATGGCGAAGGCGCCGACGGCAAGCGCCAGCAAGGCGGCTCTGGAATTCATGAAGGTTTCCTGGGGGGCGGGAATCGGGAGTGCGTAGCCTGCGCGCTTTGCCACACCGGATTAAGCCTCGCCCCGGGAAAACACTGTTGATCCTGGTTCACAAGTGGAGGCCGGAACCCCGCTACAAGTGCAAAAACCGCAGTGCCGTTGTAGAACCGGGCCCCACAACGCAGAACCCCCGGCCAGGCCGGGGGTTCTGGGTGACACACGTGCCAGTGGCGCGCTTACCAGTTGCCGGCGCCCGGCACGTTGTGTTCGCGGGCGCGGCGGCGCATCAGCAGGTTCAGCCACTCCACCAGCACCGAGAAGCCCATCGCGGCGTAGATGTAGGGCTTGGGCACGTGCACGTCCAGGCCGTCCAGGATCAGCACCGCACCGATCATCAGGATGAAGGCCAGGGCCAGCATCTTCACGGTCGGGTTGGCGTCGATGAAGCGGCCCAGCGGGTTGGCGGCCAGCAGCATCACCAGCACCGACAGCAGGATGGCGGCGACCATCACCGGGATGTGGTCGGCGATGCCGACGGCGGTGATCACCGAGTCCAGCGAGAACACGATGTCGATCACCGCGATCTGCGCGATCACGTAGCCGAACACGGCCGAGGCCTTGGTGGTGCTGGGATCTTCGTCCTCGCCACCGCTGATCAGTTCCTTGATCTCCATGCAGCCCTTGATGATCAGGAACAGGCCACCGACGATCAGCACCAGGTCGCGGATCGAAATGCCCATGCCGGCCACGGTGAACAGGTTGGCCGCCATGTGCGCCAGGTAAGCCAGCGACACCAGCAGGCCGATGCGGGTGATGCAGGCCACCGCGATGCCGAGCTTGCGTGCGAACGGGCGACGCTCTTCCGGCAGCTTGCTGACCGCGATGGAAATGAACACCAGGTTGTCGATGCCGAGCACGATTTCCAGCGCACTGAGGGTGAACAGGGTCACCCAGGCATTGGGGTCGGCGAGGAACTCAAAGGACATGGAAACTCTTCAAGGCAGTGGGGGAATGGGGTTTCAGCCGTAGTTGCCGGCCAGCGCGTGCGGAACCACGACCAGCGCCCAGCACAGCAGCACGTTCATCATCAGCACGAACACCGCCGCCGAGCCCATGTCCTTGGCGCGGCCGGCCAGCTCGTGGATCTCGCTGCCGTAGCGTTCGAT
Organism: Stenotrophomonas sp. NRRL B-14846; assembly: GCF_050473585.1. Lineage (NCBI taxonomy): Bacteria > Pseudomonadati > Pseudomonadota > Gammaproteobacteria > Lysobacterales > Lysobacteraceae > Stenotrophomonas > Stenotrophomonas sp. NRRL B-14846. The sequence goes on along the minus strand of NZ_JBFLUN010000023.1, from coordinate 424,378 downwards.
CACCGCTTCGATGGCCGAGTTGGCCAGCTCCATCGCCAGCACCAGCAGCATCGAGCCGATCAGCAGCGCGCGTTCGACCGGGGTCTGGCCCAGCCAGATCGCGACCGGAGTCAGCATCACCAGCAGGTACACCTCCAGCCGGAACGAGGACTCGTGCAGCCAGGCGGCGCGCAGGCCCTGCCAGGACCAGCGGGCGGCCTGGAAGATGCGGCGCGGGCCGCGGGGCATGTGGCCGAACTGATCAGCCACGGGTGGAACATCCAGCAACAGGGGCGCGGCGCAGCGACCGCTCAGACGCACGGCAGGGAATCATGGGTGCACAGGAATAGGCAGATGGCCGCCATTTTGCCACAAGGCCGCCAACCGCACCCCGCACCGGCCCGCTGAACGGCCTGCCAGGGGCAAGCGCCGGGCTGGGCCGTGCTCCTATGATGGAAGCCCCCCTTGCCTGCTGGAGCGCCTGATGTCCCGTCGCCGTACCTGCCTGCTGATGCTGGGCCTGCTGACTGCCGCACCGTTGGCCCAGGCCCTGAGCCCGGCCAAGCCGCCGCAGGTGCCCGAACAGGTATCCAACGTGGCCTGGGCCGGCGACATGGCCCGCTTCGCCAGCGCCGACCAGTCCAACCCGCCGCCGCGCGGTGGCATCGAGTTCATCGGCAGCTCATCGATCCGCTTCTGGGAGAACCTGGCCACCGACTTCCCCGGCCAGCCGGTGTTCAACCGCGGCTTCGGCGGTTCGGAAGTGCGCGACAGCACCTGGTATGCAGACCGCATCGTGGTGCCCTATGCGCCGTGCAAGGTGTTCTTCTACGCCGGTGACAACGACCTCAACAGCGGCCGCAGCGCCGTGCAGGTGCGCGACGACGTGGTCGCCTTCGTGCAGCGCGTGCATCGCGACCTGCCGAAGACGAAGGTGGAGTACCTGTCGATCAAGCCGAGCCCGTCGCGCGCGCACCTGCTGCCGGCGATCAACGAAGCCAACACGCTGATCAAGGCCGCACTGGCCAAGCTGCCCAATACCGGCTTCACCGACATCTACACGCCGATGCTCGGCGCCGATGGACAGCCGGACGCGACGCTGTTCCGCGAGGACATGCTGCACATGACCCCGGCCGGGTATGCGATCTGGACCAGGGCGCTGGCGCCGAAGGTGAAGTGCGATTGAAGCAGGCGTGCGTCGGGCATGGCCCGGCGCTACCGCAACACTATCCACGCATGGCGTGGATCTACTGAATTCATCCACGCATGGCGTGGATCCACTGCGGATCGCGGGGAACTGTCGAAGGCGGGGCGGTGTGGGTGTGCAGGACCGTTGGCGCCATGGATGGCGCCATCGAGCCCCCATGGATGGGTTTACGGCGTGTCCTGCACACCCACGCCGCCCCGCCACTCCTCGGAATGCCCGCTTTTGATATTGATGTTGCCTCGGCGGGTGCCGGGCGCAGCCCGGCCAAAGCCCTCTACCGGAAGATCACCGTCGCTTCGGTGCCCTTGCCCGGCTCGCTGGCCAGGCTGACTTTCCAGCCGAAGCGGTCGCACAGCCGGCGCACGATCGACAGGCCCAGGCCGGTGCCCTGCGGGCGGCTTGGCTCAGCGCGGTAGAACGGCTCGAACGCGCGCGACAGCGCCTCGGCGGACATGCCGATGCCGGTATCGCGCACCACCACCCGGTCATTGAGCACGTGCACGTCGATACGCCCTTCGTCGGTGTAGCTGCAGGCGTTGCGCACCAGGTTGCTGACCACCACCTGCAGCACCCGCGGCGGTGCGTGCAGCTGCACCGGGCCTTCGCTGTGCAGGTGCACAGATACCGGCCGGTTGCCCAGCAGCTCGTTGGCGTTGTCCACCTCGTAGCGGACGATGTCGTTGACGTCGAACAGCTCGATCTGCGGTTCGACGTCGGCCTCGCGGGCCAGGATCAGGAACGCATCGATCACCGCCTCCATGTCACGGCCGGCACGCTGGATGCGCTGCAGGCTGCGGCGCAGGCGCGGCTGCAGGGTTTCATCGCCCAGGGCCATGTCGCTGGCCACGCGGATGACGGTCAACGGCGTGCGCAGCTCGTGGCTGGCATCACGGGTGAAGTTGCGCTCGCGGGCCACATGCGCGCTGACCCGGTTGGCCAGCGAATGCAGCGCGGCCGCCAGCTGCCGGGTCTCGCCCTGCATGTCCGCCGGCAGCTTGTTCGGCTCCAGGTCGGCCGCCTCCGGATGGCCAGGGTCCCAGCGCGAGACGCGCCGCGCCAGCCAGTTCACCGGCGACACAAGGCGCTTGGAGGCCCGGTAGGTGACCCAGCTGGCGCCATACACCGCCAGCAAGGTCAGCAGCACCGGCACGATGCCGAACCAGAAGGCCAGCATCTCCGCGCGCGAACGCAGGAATACCAGGTACAGGCGGCCGGCCGGGCGCACATCGACCAGCACCAGCTGGTCATCCTTGGGCAGTTCGTGGAAACCGGGTTCCAGGTTGCGCAGGTTGGCCGGCAACGACAGCGCAGACTGCCCGCTTTCCAGCAGGTAGCCGCGGATGTTCTGGGTGTTGGGTGGCGGCTGCACCGGCGAGGCCTCGTGCAGCGTCCAGTAATACGCCGCTTCCTCGCGCAGGGCCGCGCCGACCAGGCTGTGCTTGATCACCAGCGAAACCAGCCAGGCACCGAGCAGGATGCCCAGGCTGGCCAGAACTGCCTGCAGGATGAAGGCGATACGGATCTTGCGCGGCAGGCCGTGCGGCATTGCGGGGTCCCGGTCAGAGCGCTGCGATTATAGGCAGCGCACTGCGCCGTAGTCGTGCACGGGCGATGACCGGCGGTAACGCCGGCCGGTCATCCCCTGCTCCGTGCATGGCCGTTGCCCGGCCGGGCCTGCAGCTGCACCGGCACGGGCCTCGATCAGGCCATCGGCTGGGCGATATCGGCAATGCGGTAGCCGGCGCTCTGCACGGTGTGCAGCAGCGGACGGTCGAACGGCTTGTCGATGATCTTGCGCAGGTTGTACAGATGGCTGCGCAGGGTGTCCGAATCCGGCAGGCCGTTGCCCCAGATCTCGCGTTCGATCTCCTGGCGGGTGACCACGCGCGGCGATTCGCGCATCAGGATGGTCAGCAGGCGCAGGCCGATCGGCGACAGCTGCAGCTCGGTGCCGGCACGGGTCGCCCGCATGCTGACCGGGTCGAGCACCAGATCGGCCACCTTCAGCACCTCCGAACCGACCTGGCGACGTTCGCGACGGATCAGCGCGCGCAGGCGGGCTTCCAGCTCCTGGATCGCGAACGGCTTGGTCAGGTAGTCATCGGCGCCGAAACCCAGGCCGGTGAGCTTGTCGTCCAGGGTGTCGCGTGCCGTGAGCATCAGCACCGGTGTGGACTTGCGCGCATCGTTGCGCAGGCGACGGCATACTTCGATGCCATCCAGGCGCGGCAACATCAGGTCGAGCACCACGACGTCATAGCTGTTCTCCGCCGCGAGGCGGTAGCCATCCAGGCCGTCCTGTGCATAGTCGACTTCGAAGCCGCGACCTTCCAGGTATTCCCCGATCATCTCGGAGATATTGCGGTTGTCTTCGACCACCAGCACCAAGCCGGAAGTCTCCTTCGTCTGACGCATGTGATTCCCTCTAACTTCAGCTTTGTGAAACATGCCGGATCGACGGTGGACGTGATGTGAAGTTCCGTCAAGAGGAAATCAAAACGATTCAGAGCAGCGGCCTGAGCAGCGGCCAGACATTGTCCAGCACCTTCGGCTGCGCCTGTGCCGTGGGGTGCAGGCCATCGGCCTGCATCATGCCCGGCTGCAGGGCCACGCCCTCCAGCAGGAACGGCAGCAGCGGCACCTTGTACTGCGTGGCCAGCGCCTTGTAGGCCGCTGCCAGGCGCTGGCGATACGCCGGCCCATAGTTGGGCGGTACGTCGATGCCCAGCAGCAGCACCTTGGCACCGGCCTTCTGGCTGGCCTGCACCATCTTCTCCAGGTTGCCCTGCACCTGCGCCGGGGTCAGCCCGCGCAGCGCGTCATTGCCGCCCAGCGCGATCACCACCACGGTCGGCTTTTCCCTCGCCAGCAGGCCCGGCAGGCGGGTCAGCGCGCCGGCAGTGGTTTCCCCGCTCATGCTGGCATTGACGATGCGCGCCGGGGTTTTCGACTGCTGCCTGACCCGCTGCTGCAGCAGGCTGACCCAGCCGGCGTCGACAGGGATATTGTGGGCAGCACTGAGGCTGTCGCCGAGCACCAGCACGGTGCCGGCCGGACCTTTGGCACAGGCCAGCCCGGGCAGCAGCAGGAACCCTAGCAGCAGCACCATCATCGCGCCGGCTCGCCGGCTCCATCCCGTCTTGCGCATTGGAGTCTCCTCATCGACAGCCTGTCCCCCCGCAGCGCGTCCGTCGCCATCGCCGTCGACCAGGTCGGCAAATCCGTGCAGGGCCCGGAGGGTGAAGTCCACATACTGGACAACATCACCCTGACCGTCCATGAAGGGACCAGCGCGGCCATCGTCGGCGCCTCCGGTTCCGGCAAGACCACCCTGCTCGGCCTGCTGGCCGGGCTGGACCTGCCCAGCCGCGGCCGCATCGCCCTGTCCGGCCAGGATCTGGGCGATCTCGATGAAGAGGCGCGCGCCCAGCTGCGCGCGCGCGAAGTCGGCTTCGTGTTCCAGAGCTTCCACCTGCTGCCGGCACTGACCGCCGCCGAGAACGTCGCACTGCCGCTGGAACTGGCCGGGCGCGAGGACCGCGCGCGGGTGGACGAGGTGCTGGCGCAGGTCGGCCTGGCCCATCGCGCCCGCCACTACCCGCGCCAGCTGTCCGGCGGCGAGCAGCAGCGCGTGGCGTTGGCACGTGCCTTCGTCACCCGCCCGCGCATCCTGTTCGCCGACGAACCGACCGGCTCGCTGGACCACGCCACCGGCCAGCACATCAGCGACCTGCTGTTCGAGCTCAATGCCGGCAGCGGCACCACCCTGGTGCTGGTCACCCACGACCTGCGCCTGGCCCAGCGCTGCCAGTACATCCACCGCATCGACGACGGCCGCCTGTTGCCGGTCGAGCGTGGGGCACAGGCATGAACGTGCTGCGGCACGCGTGGCGCGCGCTGCGCCGCGAGGCCCTGGCCGGCGACCTGCTGACCGTGTTCGCCGCGCTGGTGCTGGGCGTGGCGGTGATGACCGCGGTGGGCACGCTGGTGAACCGGGTCAACCTGGCGCTGACCGGCAGCGCGGCGGAAATGCTCGGCGGCGACCTCGGCATTGCCGGCCGCGACGACCCGCCGCAGGCGTTCGCCGACGAGGCACAACGGCGTGGACTGGCCTACACCCGTATCGCCAGTTTCGGCAGCGTGCTGTTCAACGGCGATGCCAGCCAGATGGCCAGCATCAAGGCCGTGCAGGCGGGCTATCCGCTGCGCGGCACGCTGCGGGTACGGGCCACGCCCGGCGGTGCATTGATCGCCGATGCCGGCATGCCGCCCAAGGGCCAGGCCTATGCCGACCCACGCCTGCTGCAGGGGCTGGGGCTGAAGGCCGGCGATGACCTCGAATTCGGCGCCGGCACGCTGCGCATCGCTGGCATCATCGAGGCCGAGCCGGACAGCGGCGGCGACCTGCTGACGCTCTCGCCGACCCTGCTGGTCAACCGCGCCGATGTGGAAGGCACGGGACTGCTCGGCCCCGGCAGCCGCATCAACTACCGGCTGATGTTCGCCGGCGCGGCGGAGCCGATCGCGGCGCTGCGCCAGTGGCTGCTGCCGCAGGTGAAAGGCCTGCGCCTGCTGAGCGTGGACGACACCCAGCGTGGCGTGCGCCAGGCCTTCGACCTCGCCGGGCGCTTCCTCGGCCTGAGTGCACTGCTGGCCGTGCTGCTGGCCGGTGTGGCCACGGCGCTGGCGGCCAACCGCTTCGCACTGCGCCGCATCGACCAGGTGGCGATCCTGCGCTGCCTCGGCGCGCGCCAGCGCGACATCCTGCTGGGCCTGGCGCTGCAGTTGCTGATGCTGGCGGTACCGGCCTGTGCGCTCGGCATCGGCCTGGGCATGGCCGCGCAGGAAGGCCTGGTGCAGGTGCTGGGCAGCCTGGTGCCGCAGCGGCTGCCGCTGCCGGAAGCGATGCCTGCGCTGACCGGCGCCGGCATCGGCCTGTTGCTGCTGTTCGGCTTCGGCCTGCCGCCGCTGCTGCGCCTGCGCGGGGTGCCGCCGATGCGCGTGCTCAACCGTTCCTTCGCCGCGCTGCCGCCGGCCTCGTTGCTGGCCTATGTGGCGGCGTTGGCCGCCAGCCTGCTGCTGGCGGTGCAGGTCACCGGCGACCTGAAACTGGCACTGTGGGTGCTGGGCGGCCTGGCCGCACTGGCGGTGGCGGCCGGTGGGGCCGGCTTCGTGCTGCTGCAGCTGCTGCGCGGCCTGCAGCACCGCCTGCATGGCAACTGGCGGCTGGGCCTGGCCGCGCTGACCCGGCGCCGGCTGCTGGCGGTGATGCAGCTGGTCGGGCTGTCGCTGTCGCTGTGCGCGCTGTTGCTGCTGGCAGTGACCGGCCCCGGCCTGCTGCAGCAGTGGCGCGAGCGCCTGCCTGCGGATACCCCCAACTACTTTCTGATCAACATCCAGCCCGAGCAGCGCGACAGCGTGCTGGCCACGCTGCGTGGACTGGGCGCCAGCGACGCCAGCATCGAACCGATGGCCACCGGCCGCCTGATCGCGATCAACGGCAAGCCGCCGCTGCGCGTGGACCGCTCGCCTGAACAGAACGGGCAGCCGGCGTCCAGCGAGGCCCAGCGCGACGACGATGACGAGAACCGGCCGTTGAACTTCAGCTGGCGCAGCACCTTCCCGCCCGCCAACACGCTGGTCAACGGCGCCTTCTGGAAGGCCGACAGCACCGCGGCAGAGGCGTCGGTGGAAATCGGCTGGGCCAAGCGCTACGGCGTGTACCCGGGCGACCGCATCAGCATTGCAGTGGGCGAGCAGGAACGCGAATTCACCGTGACCAGCGTGCGCAAGGCCGACTGGAACACCTTCCGGCCGAACTTCTTCGTGCTGCTTAACCCGAATGCGGTGGGCGACACCCCGCACAACCTGCTGTCGGCGTTCCATCTGCCGGCCGGCAAGGCGGCCGGACTGGGCGAGCTGGTACGCGCGCAGCCGAACCTGTCGCTGCTGGACGTGGACGCGGTGATCTCGCAGGTGCGCGATGTGATGGAACGGGTGGCGCAGGCGGTGCAGCTGGTGATGGTGTTCAGCCTGCTGGCGGGCGTGCTGGTGCTGCTGGCCGCGCTGCAGGCCACGGCCGGCGAACGCCGCTACGACAGCGCGGTGCTGCGCACGCTGGGCGCGACCCGGCGCCAGCTGCGCGGCGCGGTGCTGGTCGAGTTCGGCGCGCTGGGCACGCTGGCGGCGTTGCTGGCGGTGGGCGCCGCCGCGGCCATCGGCGTGGCGGTCTCGCAGAAAGTGTTCGAGCTGCCGTTGCTGCCGCCGTGGCCGGGCCTGCTGATGGGCGGCGTGGTCGGCATCGCGTTGAGCCTGCTGGCCGGCTGGTGGGGCACGCGGGCGATCCTGCATACGCCGCCGGCACTGGCGCTGCGCGAGGCCTGACGCGGCCGTGACACGCATCGGGGGGCGCCAGCGCTATGCTGCGCGCCCCACCCCCACGAGATCGCCCGGATGCCCGGCACGTCGTTCGCCGCTTACCTCTACCCGGTGTTGCTGCTGCTCGGCAGCAACATCTTCATGACCTTCGCCTGGTACGGCCACCTGAAATACAAGAGCGCGCCGCTGATGATGGTCATCATGGTCAGCTGGGGCATCGCCTTCTTCGAGTACTGCCTGCAGGTGCCCGGCAACCGGCTGGGCAGCGCGGTGTATTCGGCGCCGCAGCTGAAGGGCATGCAGGAAGTGATCACGCTGCTGGTGTTCGCGGTGTTCTCCGCGTTCTACCTGGGCCAGCCGCTGAAGTGGAACCACTACGCCGCGTTCGGGTTGATCGTGGCGGCGGCGTTTCTGATGTTCAAGGAATAGCAATGAGACACGGCTTCTGCCTGCGCGCGCTTCTCGTCGGCGTGCCGCTGCTGTTGGCGATGCTGCCCGCGTGTGCCCGCACTGCGGTGGGCCATGTCCCGGACCCGGTACAGGCCTTCGTGCTGGAAACGGTACTGGCCGATGAGGTGCGCGCCTTCCATGAGGGCCGCCAGACCTATCTGGTTCCGGCCGATGCAGCGCACGCGCGTGGTGATGCCGAGGTGCTGGCCGACCTGCGCGCGGAGTTCGACCGGTTCTACCGGGGGCAACCAACGCCGAGAAAGGAAGTGGCGCACATGGCGATCCTGGTCGCGCAGACCGCGCTGCTGCTGCCCGACCCGCAGGCGTGCAGCACGGACCGCGCGCGCTGCAGCGACGCCATCATGGGCGTCCGCACGCGCGATGACGAGGCGAGCCTGCAGGCCACCCTGCGTACGTTCCAGGACGCCGGGGTGGACCTCACCACGCTGGGTGGACCGGCGTCCTGAGTGCGAGGCAAAGGTCAGTAGATCCACGCCATGCGTGGATGCGGTTCACAACGCCTGCTGCTTCGCCCAAGCCACGGTCGTATCCATCGCACGCTGCATTCCCGAAAGCGATATGAACACGCAGATCTCGTCCTTGGCATTGTCATCCCCTACCCGGTTGTGGACTTCGGTGTAGTACGGGTGACTTTCGAAAATGACGCTACGGACGATGTTGCCGCTGGTCAGATGCTTTGCGGAGAAAATGGGGTTGGCTTCGCGGTCTTTTGTGCCATCGACGAAGAACACGTTGCAATGCGGGCTGCGGAAGTCTTCAGCACGCAAATTGGCCGCGTGGATGCCAGCCGTGAACGCGTCGAGGAAATGCTGTTCGAGACGATCATAGACCTGCGGATCGGACAGGTAGGTTTCGAACGCCTGGCGCTCTTGCACGAGCATCAGCGAACCCCATTCTCGGATAATGGAATCGCAAAGACACGAACCACGTCGTGACCTGTGGGACCATCAGCGCGGCTCTCGCAGAAGCGAAAGCCAGCGAGCATGCCAGCGTCTTCGAACACGGAGCGCACAACGTCGATCTCAGCCGAAGCCACCCTGCTGGATTCGTGCCGACGGCGGTTCCCGAACGCAAGGCCCTCGGGGCCTGGATAGTAGAAGACGCTTGGAAGCAGGATGCCTTCTTGCGCGTGCAACTCGAAGTCGTTGAAGCTCAATGCGAGGAACATCTCCGAGCCCGTGCCACCGCGCACCTTGCCAGCAATGCGGACGATTGAAAGGACGTGACTGCAAAGACTGAGCAGATAGGCCGATGTCCATCGAGGCCCAAGGCGCTCCAGCACTCCATCGATCCGACTCAAGCGCGAGACAAGTTCCACCTCCTCGAAGTCGTCGATTTCAAGATAGAAACTGTCGATGTCGTCGCAGGCTTCACCGGACAACAGTTGACTGCAGAGCTCGGAGAGTTTCATCGACCGGCATGATCATGGGTGGAATGAACCACCTACCCTATCGCACACCCAACCTACGATCAGAGGTTTCGAGGAAATTTGGCCAATTGCGTCAAAGCAATACGCATCAGGCGCCATGTAACGCAACCGCAAGCATGGATGCCACGTGCAATCGCCGGCGAAGAGCGTGCCGAGCAAGCTCGGCACCTACCAAAGCAGAGGTCCGCCCAGTAGATCCACGCCATGCGTGGATGCGGTGCCGAGCAAACCCGGCACCCGCCGGCGCCGTGGCGATCAGCCTTCCTTCGGCGCCTTCTCAACGTACTTGGCAAACACGTCGTCGATCTGCGTGTCCTTCACCTTCTTGCCGGACTGGATCTCTTCAGCCTGGGTGAACAGCGGGATGATCATCGCCATGCCGTCGAGCTTGGTCTTCAGGTGCACGCCCGGGGCCTGGCCGAGGAAGCCGTCCCAGCGCTGGCGCACCTTGGCCCAGTAACCGGCGGTGGCCTTCCAGTAGTCGCGGGCGGGGGTGAAGTCGATCTCGGTGGTCTTCACGTAGTCGTTGAAGCCGAACTCGCGGGCGATCTCCACCTGGCTGCCGTCGGCGTTGCGCTGCACCTTGGTGTTGAACTGCTCGTGGGTCCAGCCATTGGGCGTGAGCGTGTGGCGGTTGACCACGGCCAGCGCGTTGTAGTCGCTGCGCTTGGTGTATTCACGACGCGGCAACGGGCGCCAGCTGAGGTCGCTGGTCCAGGTCGGCACGTTGTTGGTGTAGGTCCAGGTGCCGGTGCCGCAGTAGCGCGGTGCATCGCTCACTTCGTACACGCACTGGGTCCAGGCGCCCTTGTTCACGGCTGCCGGGATGCTGCGCACCTGCCAGGTCTGGTCGGCACTGAACTCGAAGCGGTTCGGCGCTTCGTAGACCCAGTCCTGGCGCCAGTGCTTGGTGATGTGGCCGCTCTTCTCGTCCAGCAGCAGGTGCTGCAGCACGATGCGCCTGGGGGTGTCCTCGACCACGATGACCAGCTCGTTGCCGCCGCTGCGCATCGCCGGCGCACGCTCGTAGCCGGGCTTGAGCAGCACGGTCTCGTCGAAGGCGAAATCGACGGTGTACTCGCCCTGCATGGCAAGGATGCTGTCATGGTCGCGGGCGATGTCGGAGGGCTGCGCGCTGGCCACGCCGCTGGCGGCGAGCAGCAGCATGACGCTGGCTGTCTGGAACTTCATCGGGGTCTTCCTTCGGGGTTGCAGATGTAGTGAGAGGCCGTCCGTGGCCGACAGGCGTTCCATCAGGAAAGGGTCACAGCCGGATCAGCGGCAGGTCGCCGGGAACCCGCGGCGCCGGCCGGCGCGCGGCGTCGGCGCAGCAGCAGTCGTCGATCGCCAGCTCGCCTTCGGCACCTTCCAGCCGCGCGATGCGACGCGCGGTGGCTGCGCCCAGCGAGGACAACGTCGACAGGCTTGCAGCGAGGGTGCGGCCATCGTCGGCGGCATGCAGGCGCAACGTGCACAGGCGCCAGCGCTGGCCGCCGAGGTGCCCGGCCAGGCGCCGCCACAGGCGTTCGCCGACACTGCCATCGCTGTCATGTTCTGGGCCCGGCGGCAACGCCGCGACCAGCCGGTCCCAGGCCAGGAAATCGCTGTCGGGCAGCAGGTACAGGCGCCACACGCAGCGTCCGCGGGCATCGAGGAAACACAGGCTTTCGCGCACGCCCTCGCTGTCCACGCCCTGGCAGGCATGCACGCGTACTGCCTGGCGCCAGCCACCGAGCTCGTTGCCGTCAGCGCGGTACAGGCACAACACGGTGCCGAGCGTGGCCAGCTGTGCCGGCGTCGGCCAGGCCGCGCTGCCCTGCGCGGCGATGGCGTCGTTCCTGCGTGCGGACAAGGCTCGGCTCATGAGGTCACCAGGAAACGGCAAGGCTTGCGGAGAGGGTGCGGCCCGGGCTGGTATAGCGATCCAGCACGCGGCTGGTCGGCGACAGCGTCGAACCCACGTTGGACCAGTCGATGTAGCGCTTGTCGCCCAGGTTGAACACGCCGACGTTGAAGGTCGCGCCCGGGGCGAAGTTCCAGTGCGCCATCAGGTCGGCCACGCCGTAGCCGGCCGGGCGGTACACCGTGGCCGCAGTGACGCGGTCCTTGCGCTTGACGAAGGTACCGGCCAGTTCGACGCCCCAGGTATCGGTGTCGTACATCAGGCCGACGGTGCCACGCAGCGGGTCGACCGAATCCAGCGGCGTGTCTTCGGTCTTGTTGTCACCGCGCGACCACGCCACCGAACTGCGCAGCGCCCAGCCCTGCAGCGCCGGGCTGATCTGGCCGAAGTCGACGCCGGCCTTCATCTCGGCACCGTAGATGCGCGCATCGGCGATGTTGCGCGACTGGAACACCATCAGGCCCTGGGCGTTGGTACCGACCAGCGACTGCGACTCGATGAAGTCCTTGTACTCGTTGTAGTAGCCGCTGAGGCTGACGTAGGCCGCCGGCGACAGGAAGCGCAGGCCCAGCTCCATGCCGTCACTGGTTTCCGGCTTCAGGTCCGGATTGGGAATGGCGGTGTAACCGAAGGCGAAGTTGGTGAAGCCCAGGTTGACGTCGTTGTACGGCGGCGAGCGGAAGCCATGCGAGTAACCCGCGAACAGCGACCATTCGTCGGTGAAGCGATAGACCATGCCCAGCTTCGGCGACACGCTGGTCTTGGTCAGCTTCGCCACCGCAACGCCGGGATTGTCTTCGGCGAAGATGCTGTCCACCTCCGGCTTCAGTTCGTAGCGGTCCACGCGCACGCCCGGCACCAGCGACAGCTTGCCGTTGGCCATGCGCATTTCATCCTGTGCGTACAGGCCCAGCTCGGTGGTCTTGCTGATCGGGAAATCGCGCACCGGGAAGGCGTCGGGCAGGATGGTGGTGCTGGTCTGGCCATTGGCCAGCACCTGGTAGCCGTCGCGCTTCTGGCGGATCTCGGTGCGCGCGCCCTCGAAGCCGTAGGTCAACGCGTGCTCGACGCTGCCGGTGCTGAACGCCTTGTTGAACTGCGCCTGCAGGCCGTACACGCGCTGGTCGAAGTTGAACTCGCGGTGGCGGCGGCTGCGGTTGGCGCGGTCCTCATCGGTGATCTGGGTGGTTTCACTGTGCTGGGTATACAGCTGCCAATGCAGGCTGTCGGCGAAGCCCTTGTCCAGCGCATCCATTTCATGGGCGAACGACACGCGGGTGCGGTTCTGCGTGTCGCGTGCCTTCATGCCAGTGGTGGTGGTGCGGTCGATCGAGGACAGCACGTTGGTATCGGTGTTGTCTTCGTTGCCTTCCACGGTCAGCCGGAAGCGCTGGTCCTCGCTGGGTGCATAGACCAGCTTGGCCAGGCCACTGCGGCCATCGCGGTCCTGCGGGTTGGGCGCGGTGCGGGTGTTGTCGAGGCTGCGCACGTCGCCCTTGTTGTCGGTTTCCTGGCCCTGGCGATGGTTGATGTTGACCATGCCGCTCCAGTGTTCGCCGCCGAACGCACTGGTGACGCCGCCGAGCAGGCCTTTCCACTCGCCGTCATAGCCGAACTTCAGGCCGACGTAGCTGTCCTTGCCATCCTTCAGGTAATCGGCCGGATCCTTGGTGACGAAGGCAACCACACCACCGAGCGCATCGGACCCGTACAGCGAGCTGGCCGGGCCGCGCACGATCTCCACGCGCTTGAGCGTGTCCAGGTCGGTGAAGTTGCGGTTGGCGTTGGAGAACGAGCCGATGTTGAAGCTGGTCGGCATGGCGATGCCATCGGTCTGCACACGCACGCGGTTGCCGTCCAGGCCACGGATGCGGATGCTGCCGAGGCCGAAGCGCGCGGCGCTGCGGCTGACCGACAGGCCCGGCTCATAGCGCAGCAGATCCTTGATGTCCTGCACCAGGTGCCGGTCCATCTGCTCGCGGTCGATGACGTCCACGGTGGCCGCCACATCGCTCACCGCCCGCTCGGTACGGGTGGCGGTGACCTGCACGCGGTCGAATTCGCGCGCGTCGGGTGCGGCGGTGGCCACGGCAGCAGCATGGGCGGACAGCGGCAGGGCCATCCAGACGGCAAGGCAAAGGGCGGTTTGGCGGGTCATCGGGTTCGTTCGGTCAGGCAGGGGAACCCCCGGTTACCGGCACACCCGGAGGGTGCACGCGGTAGACCGAGGGGGAGAGAGCGGGAGCGGACGGGTCGCCCACCCTGTCGGCGCAGCCGGCAGGAGGGAGGGGGGCGGGCGACCAGGCCGCGATTACTTGGTCAGGATCAGCTTGTCGTTGCTGGTGTGCCGCAGGCGATAGAAGCGGTCGCCGTGCTGGATCAGGATTTCACGACGGCCCTTGAGCAGGGCTTCGCTGTCGATGACCTCTTCCGGCGGAACGACACGGACCGGACGATCGCGGAGGGTCAGCGTTTCGGGGCGCAGCAGTACAGGTTGAGCATTCATGAGCATCTGGACTCGTGCGAGGGACGAGTTAAATGATAATGATTCTCAGTTGACAATCAACAACCATTCTCAATTTCATTGATGAGATTAATGATCGAATTCGAAAATTCGATAGACCTCATCAATCAGAATGGCGTGGCGCCCTTGTAGCGTCGAGCCATGCTCGACTGCTCTAGGCGCCGTCGCCTGGGAACTCCCGCGCTGCGCGCGGAGTCGAGCATGGCTCGACTCTACAGGGAGCTGTCAGGCGAAGACGGCTTCGACCTGCGCCCAGCCGGCGGCGTCAACCTGCTCCAGCACGTCCAGCGCCTGCAGGTTCTGCAGCAGCTGGCTGACCCGGCTGGCACCGAGGATCACGCTGGAGACGTTCGGGTTGCGCAGGCACCAGGCGATGGCCAGCGTGGCCGGGGCGTGCCCCAGTGCGCGCGCCACCTCGCTGAAACGGCGCACCTGGGCCAGGCGGGTCCCGGCGTCGTCACCCAGCACCAGCGCCTGCAACCATTCCATGCCCTCGCGGCCCAGCCGCGCGTCGGCCGGAATGCCCTGGTCGTACTTGCCGCTCAGCAGGCCCGAGGCCAGCGGCGAGAAGATGGTGGTGCCCAGGCCGGCACCGGCATACAGCGGCGCGTACTCGACCTCGACCCGTTCGCGGTGCAGCAGGTTGTACTGCGGCTGTTCCATCGACGGGCCCTGCAGGTTGCGCGCCTCGGCGATGTCCAGCGCCTGCTGGATCTGCACCGCCGACCACTCCGAGGTCCCCCAGTAGAGGATCTTGCCCTGCCGCACCAGGGTATCCATGGCATGCACGGTCTCGGCGATCGGCGCGTCCGGATCCGGGCGATGGCAGTAATAAAGGTCCAGGTAATCCACCCGCAGGCGCTTGAGCGCAGCGTGGCAGGCGTCGGTCACATGCTTGCGCGACAGGCCGCGCTGGGTCGGCCGCGGGTCCTTGGCGCTGCCGAAGAACACCTTGCTGGAGACGCAGATGCCATCGCGCGGCAGGCGCAGGTCGGCGATCACATCGCCCATCACCTGTTCGGCGCGGCCGTTGGCATAGCCCTCGGCGTTGTCGAAGAAGTTGACGCCATGGTCCCAGGCGGCAGCCACCAGGTTGCGGGCCTCGTCGCGCGGGATCTGGTCACCGAAGGTCACCCAGGCGCCGAAGGACAGGGCGGAAATCGGCAGGCCGGTGGAGCCCAGGCGACGGTATTGCATGCGAATCTCCTGCTGCGGGCCCGCATCCGGGCCGGGATCGAGCCCCATTCTACCTGCCGCCGCCGGCCGCAAGCCCTTGCCGTTGCTGGCCTGATCGGTACCGATGGGTGCGCGCACGCTGCTTTTTCTTGCCCCGGCCCCTGCCCTGCACTAGGCTTCCCGTTTTTCGCGACGCCCCAGGGGAGTCACTCACATGGTCGAAGGTTTGGGCAGGATCGGCTTCGGCCTGTTCGGGTTGGCGGTGCTGATCGGCATCACCTGGTTGTTTTCCAACAACAAGCGTGCGGTTGACTGGAAGCTGGTTGCCACCGGTATCACCCTGCAGATCGCGTTCGCGGCGCTGGTGATCCTGGTGCCGGGCGGGCGCGACGTGTTCGACGCGCTGGGCAAGGGCTTCGTCAAGGTTCTCAGCTTCGTCAACGAGGGCTCGGGCTTCATCTTCGGCTCGTTGATGGACACCAAGAACTACGGCTTCATCTTCGCCTTCCAGGTGCTGCCGACCATCATCTTCTTCTCGGCGCTGATGGGGGTGATGTACCACCTCAACGTCATGCAGGCGATCGTGCGCGTGATGGCGTGGTCGATCACCAAGGTGATGCGCGTGTCCGGCGCGGAAACCACCAGCGTCTGCGCCAGCGTCTTCATCGGCCAGACCGAGGCGCCGCTGACCGTGCGCCCGTACATCGCCAAGATGACCCAGTCCGAGCTGCTGACCATGATGATCGGCGGCATGGCCCACATCGCCGGCGGCGTGCTGGCGGCCTACGTGGGCATGCTCGGCGGTGGCGACCCGGCGCAGCAGGCCTTCTACGCCAAGCACCTGCTGGCGGCGAGCATCATGGCCGCACCGGCCACCCTGGTCGTGGCCAAGCTGCTGATCCCGGAAACCGGTACCCCGCTCACCCGCGGCACGGTGAAGATGGAAGTCGAAAAGACCTCCAGCAACATCATCGACGCGGCCGCCGCCGGTGCCGGTGACGGCCTGAAGCTGGCGCTGAACATCGGCGCGATGCTGCTGGCCTTCATCGCCCTGATCGCGCTGCTGAACGCCCCGCTGACCTGGATCGGCGATGTGACCGGCCTGGCCGCCGCCATTGGCAAGCCGACCAACCTGTCGACCATCTTCGGTTACGTGCTGGCTCCGATCGCCTGGGTGATCGGCACCCCGTGGGCTGATGCCACCACCGTTGGTTCGCTGATCGGCCAGAAGGTCGTGATCAACGAGTTCGTGGCCTACACCGAGCTGTCGCAGATCGTGAACGGCCAGGTGGCCGGCGTGAGCCTGTCCGAGGAAGGCCGCCTGATCGCCACCTACGCGCTGTGCGGCTTTGCCAACTTCAGCTCGATCGCGATCCAGATCGGCGGCATCGGCGGCCTGGCGCCGGAACGTCGCCACGATCTGGCCAAGTTCGGCCTGCGCGCGGTGCTGGGCGGTACCATTGCCACCTTCATGACGGCGACCATCGCCGGCGTGCTGACGCACTTCAGTTGAACCCTTGGTTGAGAAAAGATTCCCTATGAGCAGCAGTGTCGTTGTCGTCGGTTCCTTCAATGTCGATCACGTGTGGCGGTGCGAGTCGCTGCCGGCACCGGGTGCGACCATTGCCGGCCGTTACAGCACCGGCCCCGGTGGCAAGGGCTTCAACCAGGCCGTGGCCGCCTGCCGCGCCGGCGCCGACACCCACTTCGTGTGCGCGTTGGGCGATGACGCCGGTGGCGCCACCGCGCGCGAACTGGCCGCACAGGATGGCTTCGCGCTGATCGCCGAGGCCAGCAGCGAGCCGACCGGCACCGCAGGCATCTACGTCGATGCCCGTGGCCGCAACACCATCGTGATCGGCCCGGGCGCCAATGCCGCGCTGAGCACCGACTTCCTGCAACAGCAGCAGGCCCTGCTGACGGCCGCCAAGGTGGTGCTGGTGCAGCTGGAATCGCCGGTACCGACCATCGAAGCGGCGCTGGCCACGGCCCGCGAAGCCGGTGTCACCACGGTGCTCAACACCGCACCGGCCGACGCACCCTCGACCATTGGCCTGCTCAAGCTGGCCGATGTGATCACCCCGAACGAGACTGAGTTCGCCGCCCTGCTCGGCCGCCATGTCGGCGAGCGCGTGGAAGCCAACGACGTCGCCGCGCTGGATGGCGCCAGCCTGCACGCGCTGTGCCGCAAGCTGGTCGGCAACGGTACCGTGGTGGTGACCCTGGGTTCGGTGGGCGTGTTCGTGTCGCATGCCGATGAGAACCTGCGCGGCGATACCCAGCCGTACTACCGCGTGGGTGCCGAACAGGTGCAGGCGATCGACACCACCGGTGCCGGTGATGCCTTCAACGGTGCGCTGGCCGCATCGCTGGCGCAGGTGGCCGACGCCCCGTTCGCCCGCCACGTGCGCTTCGCCAACCAGTTCGCCGGCCGTTCGACCGAGAAGGAAGGCGCCGCTGCGGCGATGCCGCGCTTCACCCCGGCCGATTCCGAAGCAAGGTAGATCCACGCCATGCGTGGATGAGAGGGCCCGGATGTGCAGGCACCCGGGCCTTTCTTTTGGCCAGTTCCCAGCGGCTGCGACTGCCGGTCGCATTGCCCATACCCTGCCCCTCGCCCACCATCCGCGCAGCTTCCTTGCACGGGCAGGACATGGACGGATTCCCCTGGTTGCTGGTCGCGGCCGCCGGCAGTGCCATCGCGGCCCTGCTGCATATCGGCTGCATCGCTTTTGGTGCCCCCTGGTACGGGTACTTCGGTGCTGGCCCGCGCATGGTCCGGCTGGCACAGGCCGGGCATTGGTGGCCGCCGCTGATGACCGCCGGCATCACGGCCGTGCTGGTGGCCTGGACCCTGTATGCACTGGCAGCCGCGGGCTGGCATTCGCCGCTGCCGGGCAGCCGCCTGGTGCTGCCCGGTATTGCTGCATTGCTGCTGCTGCGCGCGGCGATGGGTTTCGGCCTGGCGTTGTTCCGGCCGGGGTACAACGGCGCGCGCTTCTGGGCGGCCAGCTCGCTGGTCTGCCTGGGCCTGGGGCTGGCCTTCGCCGTGGGGACCCGCCAGGCCTGGCAGAGCCTGGGGTAGCCGCCCACCATCGCCCGCCCCTGGGGGCGGCGGAAGCAACCGTCAAGCATCTGCTGATGCCGGTACGGCATGAGGTCGGTGCCGATCGGCCTGAACCGGACCGTGCCCGACACGGCCGTACCGCCGCCCGCGCCCTACAATGGGCGCATGCAGATCGGCCCGTACACCATTGCCCCCAACGTCGTGCTGGCGCCCATGGCTGGCGTCACCGACAAGCCCTTCCGCCTGCTGTGCAAACGGCTGGGTGCGGGACTGGCCGCCTCGGAAATGACCATCAGCGACCCGCGCTTCTGGAACACGCGCAAGTCCATCCATCGCATGGACCATGAGGGCGAACCGGCACCGATCAGCGTGCAGATCGCCGGCACCGAGCCGCAGCAGCTGGCCGAGGCCGCGCGCTACAACGTGGACCACGGCGCGCAGATCATCGACATCAACATGGGCTGCCCGGCCAAGAAGGTGTGCAACGCCTGGGCCGGCTCGGCACTGATGCGCGACGAACAGCTGGTGGCGCGCATCCTCGAAGCCGTGGTCAACGCGGTGGACGTGCCGGTCACGCTGAAGATCCGCACCGGTTGGGATTGCGACCACCGCAATGGCCCGGTGATCGCCCGCATCGCCGAGGCCAGCGGCATCGCTGCGCTGGCCGTGCATGGGCGCACCCGCGACCAGCATTACACCGGCCAGGCCGAGTACGGCACCATCGGCGAGATCAAGGCGGCGCTGCGCATCCCGGTGATCGCCAACGGTGACATCGACTCGCCGCAGAAGGCCGCGTACGTCCTGAAGGAAACCGGCGTGGATGCAGTGATGATCGGTCGCTCCGCGCAGGGCCGGCCGTGGATCTTCCGCGAGGTGGCGCACTACCTGGCCACCGGCGAGGAACTGCCGCCGCCGTCGCTGGCGGAAGTGCGCGACATCCTGCTTGGCCACCTGCATGCGCTGCATGCGTTCTATGGCGAGCCGCAGGGGGTGCGCATCGCGCGCAAGCACCTCGGCTGGTACGCCAAGGACCGGCCAGAGAATGCTGCCTTCCGCGCAGTGGTCAACCGCGCCGAAGACCCGCAGAGCCAGATCGCACTGACCACCGAGTACTTCGACCGCCTGATCGCCGGGGAACCGGCGTTGCCATCTGCTGCCTGAGCGTACTGCCACGCCGTCGAGTCGAGCTTGCTCGATTCCTCAAACCGTAGCGTCGAGCTTGCTCGACTGAATTCCCGGAGCCGTCGAGCACGCTCGACGCTACAAGAGCCCGCCCCCATGACCCCGCCGATCTCCTCCCCGACCTACCTGCACGGATTCTCCGGCACCGAACAGCAGCGCCTGATGACCCAGGCCCGGCTGCTGGAATCGAGCATCTTCGGCCAGATCGACTACAGCGGCGCGCGGCGCCTGCTGGAAGTCGGCAGCGGCGTCGGCGCGCAGACCGAGATCCTGCTGCGCCGCTTCCCCGAGCTGCACGTGACCGGCGTGGACCTGAGCGAAACGCAGCTGGCCACCGCCCGCGAAAACCTTGCGCGCACGCCGTGGTGCAGCGACCGCTACACCCTGCAGCAGGCCGACGCCGGCGAGCTGCCGTTCGAGGCACGCAGCTTCGACGCGGCGTTCCTGTGCTGGGTGCTGGAGCACGTGCCGTCACCAGCGCGGGTGCTGAGCGAAGTGCGCCGCGTGCTGGCGCCGGGTTCGCCGGTGTACATCACCGAGGTGATGAATGCCTCGTTCCTGCTCGACCCGTATTCGCCGCATATCTGGCGCTACTGGATGGCCTTCAACGATTTCCAGTACGACCACGGGGGAGACCCGTTCGTCGGCGCCAAGCTGGGCAACCTGCTGCTGGCCGGCGGCTTCCGCGACGTGCATACCGAGATCAAGACCATCCACCTGGACAACCGCGAACCGGCCCGTCGCAAGACGATGATCGCGTTCTGGGAGCAGCTGCTGCTGTCGGCGGCCGACCAGCTGCTGCAGGCCGGCTCGGTGGACGAGGAAACCGTGGAAGGCATGCGCCGCGAGTTCCGCCTGGTGCAGAACGACCCGAACGCGGTGTTCTTCTACTCGTTCGTGCAGGGCCGCGCGACGGTGTATTGATTCGTACGATGTTGATTCGGTAGAGCCACGCCACGCGTGGCTGTCACCGCCGATGTCCCTTCATCCACGCATGGCGTGGATCTACCGGTGCGACACTGCGCTGCCGATGGAGGCAGTAGAGCCACGCCATGCGTGGCTGCCTTCGCCGGTGCCTACGCCATCCACGCATGGCGTGGATCTACGGGTGCGCGGCACCCGTCGCGGAGGCTGCCGGCTCCTGCCAGATCCGCTGCCACATCGCGGCCAGGCGGCGACCAGCGTCAGCGCGCGCGGCAGGACTGCTGTAATCCACGCGCACCTGCTCGGGCGTGATCGCCCGCCACTGCCCATCAGCCTGTTCGGCCACGACGAAGTTGAAGGTGTAGTCCGGCTCCAGGCCCATGCGCAGGTCACTCAGCACCAACCGGCCGTCAACCACCTGCGCACGCATGAAGCCACGGTTGAACCACTGCAGCTGCTGCACCGCCGGAATGGCCTGCGCTTCGCGCAATGCCTGCACGTTGGACGCATGGCCTTCGAACCGCATCGGCCCGTGGTCGGCCATCAGCGAGCGGTCACCCACCACGTAGCCATTGGGCGTCATCGCCACCACCCGCCACAGCAGGGTGTTGAACGGCATCGGTACCGAGAAGCGCGGCGCATCGCCCAGGCCCATCGCGGCCAGGCTCTGCTGTGCGGCACGGTCGACCTGTGCCTTTGCGATCAGGCCCCAGCCCAGATAGCCACTGCTGAGCAGCAGGGCCACGCCCAGCACCTTGCCCGCCCAGGGCCGGGCGCGACCGAACCAGGCAAGCACGCAACCCAGCAGAAGCCACACCGTGTAACCCGGGTCGATGATGAAGACGCTGGAGCCCATGGTCGGATGCGGGCGCAGCGGCCACCACAACTGGGTGCCGTAGACGGTGAACGCATCCAGCACGGGATGGGTGACCAGCGCCAGCTGCATCGCCCAGAACCAGCGCACCGGCGACTGCGCGACGCGGCCGTTGCCGAAGCGCTTGAACAGCCACCAGATCAGAGCAGCCACCCACGGCAGCACCAGCAGTGAATGGCTGAAGCTGCGGTGCTCGATCATGTTCGCCACCGGGTCGGCGGCGGTGAAACCAAGCCACAGGGCATCGAGGTCCGGCAGGGTGCCAAGCGCGGCACCGGCCAGCAGGGCCGCACGGCGATGGCCGGGCGGGGCGATGGCAGCGGCGACGGCGCCACCGAGCACGATCTGGGTCAGGGAGTCCATGGGCCGATGCTAGCGGCTTGTGGGGGCGCCGTCTCGATGGCACACCTGCTGAAGAGCGCCGCTCGCGCTTTTCTGTAGCGTCGAGCCATGCTCGACTGCGGTACGCGGGGCAGTCTGAGAAGAGCAGTCGAGCATGGCTCGACTCTACAAGAGAGGGTCAGGCCGCTTGCTTGATGCGCGCGCCCGGCAGTTCCACCAGGGTCTGGCCGTTGTGGTCGAGCAGGCGCAGCGCGCCATCATGGTCTTCGGCCAGTGCGGTCAGGCTCTCCACCCAGTCGCCGTCGTTGGCGTAGACCAGGCCATCGCGTTCGACCAGCGCCGCGCGGTGGATGTGGCCGCAGACGATGCCGTCCAGG
The DNA here is from genome assembly GCF_050473585.1 of Stenotrophomonas sp. NRRL B-14846. Lineage (NCBI taxonomy): Bacteria > Pseudomonadati > Pseudomonadota > Gammaproteobacteria > Lysobacterales > Lysobacteraceae > Stenotrophomonas > Stenotrophomonas sp. NRRL B-14846. The sequence continues at coordinate 402,545 of NZ_JBFLUN010000023.1, read as the reverse complement.
CCGCGCCGACGCACGTCATCCAACCCGGCCTGCACGAAACGCTCGATGTAGCGTTCGGCGGCGCCGCTGCGCTTCTTCAGGAACTCCGACAGCGACCAGTAGCGCATGCCCAGCCGGCGCCGCACGGCGTTCAGCGCCTGGTTGCCGGTCAGGATGCGGTAGTACAGCCAGTCGCCGAACTTTTCCTGCAGGCCGCCGAAGTGGGTCACGCCGTCGTAGTCGTCGCCGTGCGCGACCAGCAGCCGGCGGCCATCGGCGGTCACGTGGATGGCGCGGCGGCGCACCTGCATGGCCGGCAGCATCAGCCCACATACGTGGCGCAACGATGCGTCGTGGTTGCCGGGAATGTAGATGATCTCGGTCCCGGCACGGCGCAGCGCGTGCAGGGCCTGGATGACTTCGCTGTGCGACTGCCGCCAGTTGGCGCGGCGATGCGCCATCCACCACAGGTCGATGATGTCGCCGACCAGGTACAACCGTTCGCAGCGCAGCTGCGAGAGGAACCGCGCCAGCTCGGTGGCATGGCAATGACGTGAGCCCAGGTGCACGTCGGAGACGAACACTGCGCGCCGGTGCGGCGACAGGTTCGCCAGCGTGCTCATGCCGGCGTCCCCGCGTCGCGCAGGTAGCGTTTGCGCTTGTTTGGCCGTATCGCGCACAGGTCCACTTCGATCAGGCCATCGATCGAATCACTGAAGTCAGGGTCGACGCCGAAGGCGAGGAAGCGCGCGCCGCCGGGTTCGCACAGATCGGTGTACTGGCGGTACAGCGTCGGTACGCCGGTGCCAAGTGCGGCCAGGTTGGCCTTGAGCACATCGAACGCGGCACCTGCATCCAGCTCGCCGAAACTTGGCGGTGCGGCGAAATACTGGAAGGGGCGGTTCGATTCGGCCAGTCCCGCGGTACCGCTGTAGTAGCGCTGGTAGTACGCCACCAGCTGCTCGCGTGCATCACGCGGCAGCGCCGCGCTGATCGACACTGCGCCGAACAGGTAGCGGATGCCCGGCCGGCACTGCAGGTAGGCACCGATGCCCTGCCACAGGTAATCCAGGCTGCGGCTGCCCCAGTAGTCGGGTACCACGAAGCTGCGACCCAATTCCAGGCCTTCGGCAATGTGGGTGATGGCATCGTCGGAATAGCGGAACAGCGACGCGCTGTAGAGTCCGGACAGTCCATGCCGGGCCAGGGCCTGCGCGCCGCGCATGATGCGGTAGGCACCGGCGATGCGCTGCGCGGCGGCGTCCCAGATCACGATGTGCTCGTACTGCGGATCGTAGTCGTCCAGGTCGCGGCTGCGCCCGGTGCCCTCCCCCACCTGGCGGAAGGTCAGCTCGCGCAGGCGGCCCAGCTCCAGCAGCAGTGGCGAATCGGCGGTACAGGTCGCCAGCAGGATCTGCTTGCCATCGGCGGTCTGGCCCAGCTGGGTCGACGCGGCAATGCCAGCGGCCACCTGCGAAGGCGGCACCGGGGCCGCCAGCGGCTCGGGGCCTGCGCAGGCTGCGGGATTGCCGGCCGCGCCAGTGCGGCCCAGCGCATACAGCGCGCGGCGCACCGCCAGCAGCTGTGCGCCCGGGTCGCCGCCCTTGCCCAGCTGCATCGGCTCGCCGATGCTCAGCCGCAGCGGACGGCCACGACGGGTGAACATCTCGCGCGCCAGCAGCGCGGTGCCCGCCGGCTTGAACAGGGTCGAGGCGCCGTAGAACAGCGCCGAGTTACGCGCCTCCACCCGCACCGGCAGCACCGGCGCGCCAGCGGCACGGGCAAAGCGGACGAAACCGCGCTGCCAGCGGCCATCACGGATGCCGCGCAGCGACAGCCGCGAGACCTCGCCGGCCGGGAACACGATCACGCACTGCTCGGCGGCCAGCGCCTCTTCGACGGCATGCAGGCTGCCACGCTGGGCCTTGCCACCGAGGATGCGCACCGGCAGCAGCAGGTCCTGCAGTGGCGCGATCGCCCCCAGCAGGTCATTGGCCACGATCCGCACGTCGCGGCGGATGCGGCCAACCGCGTCCAGCAGTGCGAGGGCATCCAGTGCCCCGGAGGGGTGGTTGGCGACGATCAGCAGGCGGCCGGTGGCCGGGATCCTGGCCAGCGCGGCCGGGTCCACCTGGTACTGGCCGTCGATGAATTCCAGGCCGGCGGCGACGAAGCCGAAGCCACGCAGGCCTGAGCTGCGCTGCAGGAAGGCTTCGATCTGGTCCAACCGCGACCAGCGGCCGACGCTGCGCAGCAAGGGCCGGGCCAGTTGGCCACGACGACCATGGAACCAATCGGGGAAGCGTTGCTGGAGACGCTGTTCAAGTTCCTGCATGGCAGATCCACTCATGCCCGGCGGCCGGATTGGCCGACAGCCTGCGCCCGGCAGGCGGCAGCCAGATGGCGGTTTTTGGGCAGAACGATGACGGCCGCACAGCCGCTGCCGGGCGTTGTGGCCCGCGCAGTCGGGGCCGGTAGCCGCCCGGTGCGTTGTCACGCTGGTGGAACACTGGGCCTCGAGGCTGAGCCCCAATCCCGGCCGGACGGCCCCTGCAGGGCCTACGCGGGCTTAACCACCGGCAACCGGTACAGGTTCACAATGCACAGGCGGCGCACCCCGTGTATCATTCGCGCCCATCTTTCCATCCGAATCAAGGGATATTACGCCTGATGTCCAGCTATCTCTTCACCTCCGAGTCGGTCTCCGAAGGCCATCCGGACAAGGTTGCCGACCAGATCTCCGATGCGGTGCTGGACGCGATCCTGACCCAGGACCAGCGCGCCCGCGTGGCCTGCGAGACCATGGTCAAGACCGGTGTTGCCATTGTGGCCGGTGAAATCACCACCAGCGCCTGGATCGACCTGGAAGCGCTGACCCGCAAGGTCATCACGGACATCGGCTACGACAGCTCCGACGTCGGCTTCGACGGCGCCACCTGCGGCGTGCTGAACCTGATCGGCAAGCAGTCGCCGCACATCGCCCAGGGCGTGGATCGCAAGAAGCCGGAAGAAATGGGCGCTGGCGACCAGGGCCTGATGTTCGGCTATGCCACCAACGAGACCGACAGCTACATGCCGGCCGCGATCCACCTGTCGCACCGCCTGGTCGAGCAGCAGGCCAAGATCCGCAAGAAGAAGAACTCGCCGCTGTCGTGGCTGCGCCCGGACGCCAAGAGCCAGGTCACCCTGCGCTATGAAAACGGCGTGGTCTCGGCCATCGACGCCGTGGTCCTGTCGACCCAGCACGCCCCGGGCATCAAGCAGAAGGACCTCATCGAGGCCGTCCGCGAAGAGATCATCAAGCCGGTGCTGCCGGCCAAGTGGCTGCACAAGGGCACCAAGTTCCACATCAACCCGACCGGCAAGTTCGAGATCGGCGGCCCGGTGGGCGACTGCGGCCTGACCGGCCGCAAGATCATCGTCGACACCTACGGCGGCTGGGCCCGTCACGGTGGTGGCGCCTTCTCCGGCAAGGACCCGTCCAAGGTCGACCGTTCGGCTGCCTACGCGGCCCGCTACGTCGCCAAGAACGTGGTTGCCGCTGGCCTGGCCGACCGTTGCGAAGTGCAGGTCTCCTACGCCATCGGCGTGGCTGAGCCGACCTCGATCTCGGTCACCACCTTCGGCACCGGCAAGATCAGCGACGACAAGATCGAGAAGCTGATCCGCAAGCACTTCGACCTGCGCCCGTACGGCATCATCAAGATGCTGGACCTGGTGCACCCGATGTACCAGCAGACTGCGGCCTATGGCCACTTCGGCCGCAAGCCGAAGGAGTTCAGCTACCTCAACGGCGAAGGCGAGACCGTCAACGCCACGGCCTTCTCCTGGGAGAAGACCGACCGCGCCGCCGCCCTGCGCGCCGATGCGAAGCTGAAGTAAGAAACACGAAGGGCCGCGCAAGCGGCCCTTCTGCTTCTGGTAGAGCCGGCCGCTGGCCGGCTTTTTCATGGCCTCCGGAAACAGTCGCGTGATTGCCGGCCAGCGGCCGGCACTACCGGTTGTCGATACAATCGCCGCATGTCGACCGAACTGAAAACCCACCAGCTGTCCATGACCGTGCTGATGTCGCCGGAGATGGCCAATTTCTCCGGCAAGGTCCACGGCGGCGCCATCCTGCGCCTGCTCGACCAGGTCGCCTACGCCTGTGCCAGCCGCTACGCCGGCAGCTACGTGGTCACCCTGTCGGTGGACCAGGTGATGTTCCGCCAGCCGATCGCGGTGGGCGAGCTGGTCACCTTCCTGGCCTCGGTGAACCATACCGGCACCTCGTCGATGGAGATCGGCATCAAGGTGGTGGCCGAAGACATCCTCAAGCGCAGCGTGCGCCACGCCAACAGCTGCTTCTTCACCATGGTGGCCGTGGATGAGGAAGGCCGGCCGACGGCGGTGCCGCCCCTGCAGCCGGTCACGTCGGACGAGAAGCGCCGCCAGGCAGCCGCATTGATCCGCCGCCAGCTGCGCCAGGAAATGGAGCAGCGCCATCTGGAACTGCTGGCGTCGAATCCGCCGTCGCCGGAGGAGGAATGAGGTAGTGCCGGCCGCTGGCCGGCAACTTCATGAAACCCGGAAGGAAATTGCCGGCCAGCGGCCGGCACTACCGCAACACCTCACCCCGTGTTCTGCACACCCTGCGAAACACCGTTCACGCACGCCACCAGCGCGCGCAGTAACTCGTCATCCTCGCGCCCGCTGGCCCGCCAGCGCTGCAGCAAATCCACCTGCAGCACGCTGATCGGATCGACGTAGGGATTGCGCAGGCGGATTGACAGCGCCAGCCGCGCATCGTGGTCGAGCAGCGTCTGCTGGTCCATCAGCGCCAGCAACCAGTGCCGGGTGAGTTCCAGTTCGCGCTGCACCTGCGGGAAGAAGCGCCCGTGCAGGTCGCCCGACAACAGCGAGAACTGCTCGGCGATGGTGATATCGCCCTTGGACAGCACCATCGCGATGTCGTCCAGGAACGTACGGAAAAACGGCCAGTCACGCGCCATCTCGCGCAGGGTCTGCTCGTGGCCAGCATCGACTGCCGCCTGCAGGCCACTACCCACGCCATACCAGCCGGGAATCACCGCGCGTGCCTGGCTCCAGGCGAACACCCACGGAATCGCACGCAGGTTGCCCAGTGCCGCGTCCTGGCCGAGCCGGCGTGACGGCCGCGAGCCCAGCGTCATCCGCTCGATCACGTCGATCGGCGTGGCGGTGCGGAAGTAATCCATGAAACCGGCCTGGCCGACGAAGGCGCGATATATCTCGCTGCTGGCAGACGCCACCGCGTCCATCACCGGCCGCCACTCATCTTCGCGTGGTTCGGCGGCACGCGGCCGCAGGCTGGCGCGCAGCACCGCGCCGGTGGCCTGCTCCAGCGAGCGCAGGGCCAGCGCACGAATGCCGTACTTGCGATGGATCACCTCGCCCTGCTCGGTCACCCGCAGGCGGCCATCGATGCTGCCGCGCGGCGAGGCATCCACCGCGTGCGTGGTCTTGCCGCCACCACGGCTGATCGAACCACCACGGCCATGGAAGAAGGTCAGGCGGATGCCGGCCTCGGCCGCCACCTCCAGCAGTTCCACCTGCGCACGCTGCAGGCCCCAGCGCGAAGCGGCGATGCCGCCGTCCTTGCTGCTGTCCGAATAGCCCAGCATCACCATCTGCACGTCATCGCGTGCGTGCAGGTGTGCGCGATAGATCGGATCGGCCAGCAGGTCGCGCAGGGTCGCGGTGCCACGCTTGAGATCGTCCACCGTCTCGAACAGCGGCGCGATATCCAGCGGCACCGCCCCGCCCGCTTCCACCAGGCCGCCACGGCGTGCCAGCGCAAGCACCGCCAGTACATCGCTGCGGTCATGTGCCATCGAGATGATGTAGCTGCCCAGCGCATCGCCACCATGGCGCGCACGCGCATCGGCCAACGCCGCGAACACCGCGTCCAGTCGCCGGTTGCCTTCGTCGTCGCCCTTCGGCAATGGCGCGTCACCACTGGCATGCGGCGCCAGCAGGCGCGCGCGACCCAATGCATCCAGACCGTCCCATGCTGCGTCGCCGCCCAGCACGGTGGCCAGCGCGCGCGCGTGCACGCTCGATTCCTGGCGCACGTCCAACCGCGCCAGGTGGAAGCCGAAGGTCTTCACCCGCCACAGCAGGCGCTGCACGGCAAAGCCACCGGCATGCTCACCGCGGTTCGCACGCAGGCTGTCGAGGATCAGCTGCAGGTCGTCGATCAGTTCGTCCGGGCCGGCGTAAGCGCCCTCGCCATCGTCCAGCGTCGCCTGCAGGCGGGCGCGCATGCGGTCGTTGAGCAGGCGGTACGGCATGTCGGCATGGCGCGGGCGCGACTGCACCTGCGGCAGCAACTGTTGGTACTGCACCACGCGCGCCTGCAGTGCATCACTGACCCCCACCCGCTCGGTGGACTGGCTGAGCAGGCTGGCCAGCTGCAGCAGTTCCTTCTGGTAGCGCGCGAGTACCGCCTGTCGCTGCGCATCCAGCGTATTGCGGATGGTGTGGGCATCCACGTTCGGATTGCCGTCCATGTCACCGCCCACCCAGGTGCCGAATCGCAGCAGGCGTGGCAGCGGCAGTTCCTCGCCATAGGTATCGCGCAACGCCTGCTGCAGTGATTCGTACAGCACCGGAATCACCCGGTACAGCACCTGCACCAGATAGAAGCCGACGTGCTCGCGTTCGTCATCCACGGTGGGCCGCACCGGCGAGGAATCGGTGGTCTGCCATGAGGCGGTCAGCGCCATGCGGAAGCGCGCGGCATCGGCGGCGGCTTCTCCGGGCGTGCGCTGGCCGTCGAGGTTGTCGACCAGGCTGGCCACCATCAGCTGCTCTTTCTCCAGCAGCGCGCGGCGCACGGCCTCGGTCGGGTGCGCGGTGAACACCGGCTCGATGTCGATGCGGGGCAGCCACTGCGCCAGCTCGTCCAGGCCCACGCCCTGCGCCTTCAGGTGCTGCAGCGCATCCTGCAGGCCGTCGGGCTGCGCCCCGGCGGTACCGGCACGCTGGTAGTCACGGCGACGGCGGATGCGATGCACGCGCTCGGCGATGTTGACCACCTGGAAGTAGGTGCTGAAGGCCCGCACCATGGTTTCTGCCTGCTGCGGCGTGCGCCCGGCCAGGCCTTCGGCCAGCTCCGACAGTGGCGCCTGGTTCTCGCGCCGGGCAATGGCGCGGGTACGCACGTCCTCGACATCGTCGAGGAAGGCCGCCGATACCTGCTCGACCAGCAGGTCACCGACCAGTGCGCCGAGCCGGCGCACGTCGTCGCGAAGCGGAAGATCGGGGGAAGCAAACTCGATGCTGCTGCGGTACTCGTTCATCGGCGACGCACAGGCCTCGGTCAACGGATCCAGACCCCAAGCCTAAACCAGAACGGGCGTCGTGCTGCGATGCAAAAATGGTTTCACCTGGTAGTGCCGGCCGCTGGCCGGCAACCTCAGGTTGTGTGGCTCCATGAGGTTGCCGGCCAGCGGCCGGCACTACCGGGTCCGGTCAGCGCTTCTTCTTCGTCTTGCCCTGCTCGGCCGGGCCGATGGTCTGCTCCAGCCAGCGCTCGCTTTCAGCCAGCATGGTCATGATCGATTCGCGTGCGCGGTAGGCATGCGACTCGTTCGGCAGCATCACCAGCCGCGCGGTGCCCCCCAGGCCCTTCACCGCCGCGAACATGCGCTCGCTCTGGATCGGGAACGTGCCGGAGTTGTTGTCGTCCACGCCGTGGATGAACAGGATCGGATCCTTGATCCTGTCGGCGTAGTTGAACGGCGCCATCTTCTGGTAGGCGTCCTGCGCCTGCCAGTAGTTGCGCTCCTCGGCCTGGAAGCCGAACGGCGTGAGCGTGCGGTTGTAGGCGCCGCTGCGCGCGATGCCCGCCTTGAACAGGCGCGTATGCGCCAGCAGGTTGGCGGTCATGAACGCACCGTAGGAATGGCCACCAATGGCGATGTGATCGCGATCGGTCACGCCACGGCGCACCACTTCATCCACGGCGGCCTGCGCGTTGGCCACCAGCTGTTCGATGTAGGTGTCGTTCGGCTCCTTGTCGCCCTCACCGATGATCGGCATCGACGGGCTGGCCAGCACCACATACCCCTTGGCCAGGAACGCCTGTGGGCCCCAGTAGCTGACCGCATTGAAGCGGTACGGCGAATCGGTCACCTGGCTGGCCGCGGCCGCACTCTTGAACTCACCCGGATAGGCCCACATCAGCAGCGGCCGCGGGCCGTCGCGCTTCGGGTCGTAGCCCGGCGGCAGCAGCAGGGTTGCGGTCAGGTCTACGCCATCCTTGCGCTTGTAACGGATCTGCTCCTTCTGCACGCCCTTCAACTGCGGCAGCGGATGCGCGAAGTGGGTCAGCGCACGCGGCGCAGCGCCGGCATCGGCCAGCGACTGCACGTAGAAGTTGGCCGGCTCGTCCGGGCTTTCGCGGCTCAGCAGCAGCGAGCTGCCCTGGTTGTCCAGCAATGCCACCGGCAGCGCATAGCTCGGCGCCTGCGAGTGGAACAGGCGCGTCGCCTTGCCCGTGGCGATGTCGAAGCGGTCCACGAACGGACGGTCGCCTTCCGGCGAAGCGCCGGCACCGGCCAGGTACAGGCTGCTGCCATCGGCGCTGGTCTGCAGCAGCCAACGGCCGCGCTCGTCGCTGGCCAGCAGCGGCCGGCCTGGATCGGCATAGCGGTCCTGCGCGTCACGATCCCACAGCAGGCGCGGTTCGGTGCTGGCATTGTCCGGGGCGATCAGCCAGGTCTTGGTCCTGCGGGTCTTCCACCACGATTCGGTCAGCAGGGCCAGGTCGCCGCGGCCCCAGCTGATGCCGGCCAGGCGGCTGCCAAGCTGGGCCAGTGTCACCGGCGGCCTGTCGAACGGCGCGGCCTGCATCAGCACCGCATCACGCACCTTGGCGTCCTTGTTGGGGTCGCCACCATCCTGCGCTTCGGCCCAGACCAGGGTCGCTTCGGCATCACCACGCCAGCCGATGTCACGCACGCCGGTCACTTCGGCGTCGTTGCCGGTAGGCAGGCCTTCCACCAGCGGTCGCACGGCCACGGTATGCACCAGCTTGCCGCTGGCACGATCGATCACTTCAATGCGGCGCGGGAAACTGCCCACCGGCACCACGTAGGAATATGGGCGCTGCACCGGCTGGCGCAGCACGAAGCGGCCGTCGGGCGACACCGAGAAGCCCATGAAGATGCCGGCCGCGCCGATCGCACGGGTATTGCCATCCAGGCTGACTTCCACCGGCTGGGAGGTGGCGTAGTAGTCGAACTGGCGCGCGTCGGCTTCGTTCTTCAGCAGGTCCTGGTAGGTACGGATCGACACCACGCCATCGCCCTGGCGGGTCTGCTGCACGGCCGGGCCGGTCGGGATGCCGTCGGTGGCCGGGGCGGCACCGAGGTTGGCCGGGCGGGTGAACACCACCAGCCCGCGGCTGTCCGGCAGCCACTGGTAGCCGCTGCCGATCACCGTGTTCAGGCCGGCAACCAGGCGGCGTGCACTGCCACCGGCCACGTCCACCAGCCACAGTTCGTTGGCGCCGCTGGCGGCCTCGACCTGGTTGAAGGCCAGCCACTTCTGGTCCGGCGACCACATCACGCTGGCGATCGACAGCTTGGCCGGCAGGCCGCTGATCTGCCGTTCCTTGCCGTCGCCCACGTTCATCAGCCACAGCTTCTCGCCGAAGCTGAAGCGGCTGTCGGAGAACGTGCGCGGGTTGATGCGCAGGCCGGCCAGCTTCAGTTCCGGCTGCGCCACCACCTGGATCGACGGCAGCGACGGCATCTGCATCAGCGCGGCCACGTCGCGGCGCGGGGACAGGTACAGCGAGGGCGCGCGCGGTGCGTCGACCACTGCCTGCAACGCCGCCGAGGGCAGTTCGTAGCCATTGACGCCCTGGGCCTGTGCCGCTGCGGGCTGCGGGGCCACCGCCCAGGCCAGCGGGGCCACGGCCAGCAGTCCCATCGACAGGACCAGGCCGGTCCAGCGCCGCGTACGGCGCACGTGCATGCTCATCGTTCTACCTGCGTGATGCGTGAAAGCATCGACCTTAACAGGCCGTGCACGCGCCCCCATCTGCCGATGGTTGGGTCATCCGGATGTCATGCCGGGGCCGCGATATAATGGGGGTTCTCCCCTGCCGAGGGGCGCTGCGACCGGATCCCATGAGGCCCGGCCAGGCTCGGTAAGGTGGCTTTGTAACAACGGCGCCCGGCTAGATGCGAGCACCCGCTCGCCCACAACCGGAGCACACGAATGAACGCTGTTGCCAAGACCTTCTCCACCGAAGGTGATTACAAGATCCGCGACATCACGCTGGCCGACTGGGGCCGCAAGGAACTGGACATCGCCGAGCACGAAATGCCGGGCCTGATGTCGATCCGCCGCAAGTACCAGGCCGAGCTGCCGCTGAAGGGCGTGCGCGTGACCGGCTCGCTGCACATGACCATCCAGACCGCGGTGCTGATCGAGACCCTGAAGGACATCGGTGCCGACGTGCGCTGGGCCTCGTGCAACATCTTCTCGACCCAGGACCACGCGGCTGCCGCCATCGCCGCCACCGGCACCCCGGTGTTCGCCTGGAAGGGCGAAACCCTGGAAGAGTACTGGGACTGCACCCTGGACGCGCTGACCTTCACCCTGGCCGACGGCACCCTGACCGGCCCGGAGCTGGTGGTCGACGACGGCGGTGACGTGACCCTGCTGATCCACAAGGGCTACGAGCTGGAAAACGGCAGCGACTGGGTCAACACCGCTTCCTCCTCGCACGAAGAACAGGTCATCAAGAATCTGCTCAAGCGCGTCGCCAAGGAGCGCCCGGGTTACTGGGGCCGCGTGGTCAAGGACTGGAAGGGCGTCTCCGAAGAGACCACCACCGGCGTGCACCGCCTGTACCAGCTGGCCCAGGCCGGCACCCTGCTGATCCCGGCAATCAACGTCAACGACTCGGTCACCAAGAGCAAGTTCGACAACCTGTACGGCTGCCGCGAGTCGCTGGCCGACGGCCTGAAGCGCGCGATGGACGTGATGCTGGCCGGCAAGGTGGCCGTGGTCTGCGGCTACGGCGACGTCGGCAAGGGCTGCGCTGCATCGCTGCGTGCCTATGGCGCGCGCGTCATCGTCACCGAGATCGACCCGATCTGCGCCCTGCAGGCGGCGATGGAAGGCTATGAAGTCAACACCATCGAATCGACCCTGGGCCGTGCCGACCTGTACGTCACCACCACCGGCAACAAGGACATCATCCGCATCGAGCACCTGAGCGCGATGAAGGACCAGGCCATCGTCTGCAACATCGGCCACTTCGACAACGAGATCCAGGTCGACGCGCTGGTGTCGTTCGCCGGCATCAAGCACGTCAACATCAAGCCGCAGGTGGACAAGTACATCTTCCCGAACGGCAACGCGATCTTCCTGCTGGCCGAAGGCCGCCTGGTGAACCTGGGCTGCGCCACCGGCCACCCGAGCTTCGTGATGTCCAACAGCTTCGCCAACCAGACCCTGGCACAGATCGACCTGTGGGCGAACAAGGACAGCTACGAGAAGAAGGTCTACCTGCTGCCGAAGAAGCTGGACGAAGAAGTGGCCCGCCTGCACCTGGAAAAGATCGGCGTGAAGCTGACCACCCTGAGCCAGGAACAGGCCGACTACATCGGCGTGCCGGTGGAAGGCCCGTTCAAGCCGGACCACTACCGCTACTGATGCCCGCGGGGTGCCGGCCAGCGGCCGGCACTACCGGCGTACACGGGGTCGGATCCCTTTCCGCCGGAAAGGGCTCTGACCCCGGCAACAGATGCAGACAGAACGGGCGCCTTCGGGCGCCCGTTCTGCGTTCGCGGCGCCCCGCAGCAGATCCGCGCGCCCTGTCACAGAGCCCTAAGAAGCCGCTTGCTAGTCTCTATGCCCCCATGGACTGCCAACTGCAGGCCATGCGCCGGGACGCAGACACCAAAGGACAGGACATGCCGCGCAACAATGACCGAGTGACCCGGGCGATGAAGCCCCTGATGATTCTGTGCTGGGTGGCCCTGCTGGCCGCCTGCAGCCCGCCTGGCAGCGATGCCGCTGCCAGCGCGCCGGCAGCGGCCAGTGGACAGGCCAGTGCCGACGGCAAGGCAACCAGCACCCCGGCAGCGGCCACGGGCAGCAGCACTGCCTGCGCCGCGGGGGCATCGCAGGTACAGACCCTGATCTGCAACGACCCCGCCCTGTTGCAGCAGGAAGGCGAGCTGGCCAAGGCCGAAGCCTCCGCACGCGACACCCTCGATGCCGCCGGCAAGGACAAGCTGCAGGCCGAGCAGCAGCGCTGGATCCAGCACACGCGCGACCTGTGCGGTGACGCGCACTGCCTGCAACAGGTATTTGCCGATCGCCTCAGGGTGCTGTCGGCCACGCGCGACGGCCTGGTCGACCAGGACGCCTGCGAAGTGCCCGATGGCCAGCAGCAGTGCGTGGACCTGCTGGTGCTGCGCGATCCCAACAACCAGCTGGCGAACTTCAACACGCTGCTGGGAGAAAACGGCCAGGAAGGCCGCCTGCTGGGCTGCACGGCCGCCACCAACATGGGCGGTGGCCCCAACGCCGTGCTGGCGGCCAACTGCATCCAGGAAACCACCGCCGGCAAGCGCAACGTGCAGCTGTGCAACAACCAGATGGTCGGCCAGTTCGCCCTGGAACCGGCACCGGCCGCCTACGGCACCCAGGCCGTCCGCCAGCTGCTCGGCTTCACCCAGCAGCACTGCGCCGGCTGACATCCGCTGGGTGCGCCCGGCGCTTTTTCCCTCATTGAAGGACGATGACCATGGCAAAGGATTCCACCCTTACCCGCGAACAGCTGTCCACGCTGTTCCTCAACACGGAGCTGGGCGGCAACACCCGCCACCTGGACCACTTCTCATACGCGCAGAAAGGCGCAAGCACCTACTCGTTCGGGCTGGTGCAGTTCGATGTCGGCGGCAATCCACAGGCCAGGCGCTTCCTGCGCGACAACGGCTTCACCGCAGCTGACATCGAACTGCTGTCCCAGCAGGGCGGTTTGAGCACCCAGCAGCTGGCGGCGCTTGACGCCAAGTTGCAGGCCATTCCGCAGGCGAAGATGGACCAGCTCACCAACGACAAGCTGGACAGCGCCATCGAGCGCGTCGATGAAGCCATCGCCAAGGTGCGTGCCACCAACCCGGCCGCCGCCGATGCCATCGCGGCCAACCCCGAACTGCAGCTGGCCATGGCCGACTATGACAACCAGTTCGGCAGCATGGGCCCGCAGTTCATCAACTATCTGGCCGGCAACGCGGAAAAGCTGCAGGGCGGTACCGTCCAGGCCGGCAATCCGCCGACCCGTGGCGACGTGCAGAACTTCGTCGATGCCACCAAGTACGGCATCCAGTCGCCGGCCGCGGTGACCAGCCGCGATGAGCGCTTCGACCGGGCCATGACCCAGCTGGGCATCACCCCCACCCATGCCCCCTCGCACGGGTCGCCCGGCGCGCCCGGCAGCAGCGGCGTACTGGTCAGCGGCGCCAGGGGCGATGAGGTGCAGGCGATGCAGCAGAAGCTGGCCGACCTGGGCTATCTGGGCAAGGACGGAAAGCCGCTGGTGGCCGATAGCGATTTCGGGCCCGGCACCCTGGAAGCGGTCAAGCAGTTCCAGCGTGAGCACCAGCTCACCGTCGATGGCAAGGTCGGCGCCACCACACTGGGTGCGCTCGACAAGGCCATCGCGCAACAGCAACAGCAGGCCGCCGAACCGACCATGGCCACCCCCGGCCACGCCGACAACCCGCGTTACCAGCAGGTCGTGGAAAAGCTGGAAACGCTGGAAGAACAACGCCGCCAGGGTGGCCTGGCGCCGCTGTTCAATGACCGCAGCGAGCTCGAGAACGCCGCAGGCCAGGTGGCCTACGAGTCCAAGTTGGCCGGCATGAGCCAGGTCGATACCGTGCTGGCGCGGCCGGACAACCAGGGGGTGTTCGCAGTGCAGGGTCAGCTTGGCGATCCCGCCATGCACCGCACTTACGTCGACCTGTCGCAGGCGGTGAACCACACGCTGCAGGACAGCACGCGGCAGAGCCAGGCGCTGGACAACGAACTGTCGCAGCGACAGACCCAGGAACAGATTCAGACGCAGCAGTCGATGTCGCGCTGATCCTGGATGCCGACGATCGCAACCGGGACGGGCGCCTTCGGGCGCCCGTTCTGCGTTGATGCGCGAGTCTCGGTCAAGGCAACACCCCTGCCCCGCGCTAGGATGCCCCCATGACCCCGGCCATCAACCTGCTCAAGCGCGAGAAGATCGCCCACACCGTGCGCAGCTACGTGCACGACGCCCACGCCGAATCCTATGGCGGCGAAGCCGTCGACAAGCTCGGCCTCGACCCGGCCCAAGTGTTCAAGACCCTGCTGGCCAGCACTGAAGCACACGAACTGCTGGTGGCAATCGTGCCGGTCGCCGGCCAGCTCGACCTGAAGGCGCTGGCCGAAGCCGCCGGCTGCAAGAAGTGCGAGATGGCCGCCGCCGATGCCGCGCAACGCGCGACCGGCTATCTGGTCGGTGGCATCAGCCCACTGGGGCAGAAGAAGCGCCTGCGAACCTTCCTGGACGCCAGTGCCGAAGTGCTGCCCGCGCTGCATGTCAGCGCCGGGCGCCGCGGCCTCGAGGTGGAACTGGCACCGGCCGATCTGCTGCGGCTCACCGCCGGCCACTACGCTGCCATCGGCAAATCACGCTGATGCGCTGGCCGTGGTCTGCAGCGCCGATACCCCGGCTCGACGATGCACAGGCCGACGTGCTGCTGCAGGACCTGTTGTCGCGCGACGGCACGCGCATCAGCGACGCCGCACGCACGGTCGCACGGCTGTTCAGCGCGCCCTCGCTGGATGCATTGGCCGCATACGCGGAACTGATTGAACAACGCTGCCAGGGCGTCGCGCTCGGCGGCATGCTGATCAGCAACCAGGCGCATCTGAAGGCGGCCCTGCGTCGGCTGCATTACTGGCACGCGCGCGAGGGGTGCCTCTGCGCACTCAATCCCAGCTACCCGTTCTTCGATCCGCGTCGTCTGGTTGAACAGGGCCAGATGCAGCTGCGCTCGGTGGAAGAAGCCGAAGGCGGCTGGGGGGATTGCCACATCGTTGCATGCGAACAGTGCGGCCAGCATTGGCGGGCCATCGACCGCGAGTACCACTACCCGTGGTGGGAGTGGATAGCCCTGACTCCGGCATCGGTCCGCTAGCCGCCTGAGAACGCCACCGTCGTCCGCACCAGGCTCATGCGCGTGGCGCTGAACGCCCACCACTCCCGCTTCGATCGCCATCCCAGCGCGGCCTTGCCCGCCGCTTCATCAAGCAACGGGTGGCCGCTGGACGTGGCCACGATGGCCGCCTTGACGCGCCCCTCGTCGTCCAACAGAAGGTGCAGGTGAACAGTACCTTCCTGCTTGTCGGCATGCGCGGCCGCCGGGTAATCCGGCATCGACGGACGATCAAGCGTCCAGCGTGGGTCGTCCTGGATGAACAGCGAGCTGCGGGCCGAGAGCGGGCAACGCGGCGGCATCTGCAGTTCGAACCCCGCCGCGCCCGCGACCTGCTGTACCTGCGCAGGCTGGCCACACGCGATGACGGAGAGGGCATCCAGCATGCGCTGCTGGCGCTGCAACGCTGCCGCATCGCGCCCCTGCGCGCGGAAGATGCAGCGTCCGCCGTCCTGCGAAGCCCGCAACTGCTCGACACCGGCATCGCGGACCGGCGCCAGCTCGGCCAGGCTCCCACAGGCGGCGCCGGCATCGTACCCCGGCGAGCACCCACCGCCGGCAAGCAGCACCACCAGCAGTGCACTCCATCGCATCACCCGTCCCAGCATCATCCGCGCTCCGTGCATCGTTGTGCTGCCATGGTAGCGCGGTGCGCAACCGGCACGTTCACACTGTCGGATCACGGCCGCCAGTTGGCGTTGTTCTCCCAGAACACCACCGAGCGCTGGTAGGCCTCCCGATCCAGTGGCACGCCGGAACCGCCTTCCTCCACGCCCAGCGCATTGCGCATCATGGTGATCGGCGCCATCGGCACTTCTTCCGGTTCGGCGGTATAGATGCAGCCGACGATGCCCCAGTCGGCCTCGATCGGCGAACCTTCCCTGGCCAGCTGCTCGGCGCTGTACAGGATCACCACCAGGTAGTTCGCACGCGGCGATTCCACGCCCTCGAACCAGCGCACCAGTACCGGCAGTTCCTCGCGGTTGCGCGCTTCGTAGCCGCTGCGCAGCTGGTGGCGGTTGGCCTCGGTGACCGGCACCGTCAGGCAGCGCGTGCTGGTCCAGTTCTCGTAGACGAACAACTTGCAGAACGGCGCGTAGCCGTCGACCACCTTCAACGGCGCGTGTGCATTGAGGTGTGCCTCGAACTGCTCGGCAGTGCAGTCCTGGATGGTGTTGCCGCGCGGCACGCGCGGGAACAGGCGGGGACGGGCGAAATCGGTGAGGACGATGGACATGGCATGGCGTGGTCAGGAGTTCCACCGCACAGGGTAACCGCCCCGGAGGCAGGCAGGGCCGGATGCCGATGGTCACTGGCGCCCGCGTCCGGCTTGCAGCACTCTGCAGGCGACCCAATGCAAGGATCGCCGGCTCATGGATGCAGCACGCGCGTTGCCCCGTTCCACCCGCCGTCGGCGATGGCCGATCGCCCTGGCCATCCTCCTGCTGGCGCCGCCATTGCTGTTCGCCGCCGCCCTGCTCTGGCCGCTGTCGGCACCGCCGTTGCCCGAGCCGGGCAACAGCCGCGTGATCGTCAATGCCCGCGTGGTGGATGTCGAGCGCGGCCACGTCAGTGAACCGACCACGGTAACAGTGCGCAATGGCACGATCACCGCCATTGGCGAAGTGCCACGGGACACCACAATGCCCGTTCTTGATGCCGGTGGCCGGTGGCTGCTGCCCGGTTTCTGGGACATGCACACCCATGCACTGCAGGTGTCGCCGCAACTGCAGTTCCCGCTGATGCTGGCCAACGGCATCACCGCTACCCGCGACATGATGGACTGCCCGCAAGCCACTGATCCGCTGATCGCCTGCGTGGCCGACAAGCGCCGCTGGACCGCACAGGCCATTGCAGGGCAGCACGTTGCACCGCGCTTCGTGCAGATCGCCAGTTTCTACTTCGAAGATCCGACACTCGCGCCGGGGGCCGCCGCCGAGCGTGCACGCACGTACAGCGCGCGTGGTGTTGATGCGTTGAAGGTCTACAACCGGCTACGTGCGGATACCTACCAGCGGCTGGCCACCGAGGCGCAGCAGCTGCGTCGCCCGCTGGTCGGCCACCTGCCCAAGGCCGTGCCTCTGGAAGACGCGGTGCAGGCAGGCCAGCGCAGCTTCGAGCATGCCCATCTATTCGTACGCCACTGCTTCGACAACGCGGCGGCGTGGCGCGGCGGCACGCTCGACAGCGAGGATCCAACCGCGCTGGCCGAACGCATGGTCGGCGGCTACCAGCCCGCGCTCTGCAACGAGGCGTTCGGTGTGATGCAGGCCAGCGGTGCCGCGTTCGTGCCGACGCACGTCACCCGCGAGGAAGACGCGCGCGCACGCGACCCAGCCTTCGTCGACGATCCGCGCCTGGCCTATCTCGATCCGCTTTCACGCTGGGCGTGGCGTGATGACCTGCAGGCCACCGTAGCGCGCTACCCCGGCCTGCGCGGCGAAGACGCATTGAAAGCCTACTTCGAGCACGGGCTGGCGTTGACCGGCGCCGCGCATCGCGCCGGCGTCACCGTGCTGGTCGGCACCGATACCGGGCTGGGCGGCCTCCGCTTCCACGATGAACTGCAGTGGCTGCGGCAAGCCGGCCTGAGCCAGGCCGACGTATTGCGTGCTGCCACGCTGCAGGCTGCGCGCCATCTTGACCTGCAGGCATCGCATGGCAGTGTCGAGGTCGGCAAGGTGGCCGATCTGGTGCTGCTCGATGGCAACCCGCTGCACGACACCGCCAGTACCCGCCGCGTGCATGCGGTGCTGCTGGCCGGTCATCTCTACGACCGCCCGCGGCTGGATGCACTGCTCGCCTATGCGCGCAAGCAGGCACGTTCGCCCGCCGTGATGGCGCGGTTGTTGTGGGGCTTCCTCACCAGCCCGGTCAGTGCCGAGCTGTAGCGGCAGCTACAACGCCATCCGCTCGCGCAGTTCGCGCGCCTGCCGCCGCGACACTTCCACCTCGCTGCCGTCATCCAGCGCCAGGTCATAACCATCGCCGATGCTCGGCGTCACGCCACGGATGCGGCGCAGGTTGACCAGCGTGTTGCGGTTGGCACGGAAGAACAGTTCCGGGGGCAGGCGTGCCTCCAGCGCGCTCAGGCTGCGGGTCAGCAAGGCGTTCTGGTCGCGGAACCACAGCCGCGTGTAGTTGCCATCCACCACCAGCCGGCGGATCTCCGAGACCGCCACGAACCAGCAGCGTTCGCCCTCGCGCACGAACACCTGGTCCTGCGCGCCCAGCGTGCCGCGCGATTCCGGCACGTCGGCCGCCACCGCCTCGCGCTGCCGCGCCCGCTCGAGCGCTTCCAGCAGCCGCGGCGCTTCCACCGGCTTCACCAGATAATCCAGCGCATTGGCCTGGAACGCGCGCACCGCGTAGGTGTCGTAGGCGGTGACGAAGACCACGGCCGGCACCGTCTCGAGGCCGTCCAGCACGTCGAAACCGCTGCCGGAGGGCATCTGCACATCCAGCAGCACCAGGTCCGGGGCCAGTGTGGCGATCGCCTCGCGCGCGGCCGGCACATCGTCGGCCTCGCCCACGCACTGCACCCACGGCAGCGCCGACAACAGCGTGCGCAGCTCCTGCCGCGCCAGCCGCGCATCATCAACGATCAACACGCGCAGCACGCCATTCATTGCGGAATCTCCAGCAGGGCCTGCATGCGGTCGCCGACCGGCTGCAGGGTGAAACGACCTTGCGTACCGAGCTGTGCACGCAGGTAGGCCAGGCCGACGCCGTGCCCTTGGGTGGGCTCGCTGGCGCTGGCCAGTGGATTGTCCACCTGCAGGCGCAGCACGTCATTGTCCAGCGAGGCGCGGATCAGCACCTCGCCGCCGCCGGGGCGGCTGGCGATGCCGTGCTTGATCGCGTTCTCCACCAGCAACTGCAACGCCATCGCCGGCAGCTGTGCCTGTGTGGCATCGGCATCGATCTGCTGCCGCACCTGCAGGCGCTGTTCGAAATGGACCGCCTCGATGGCCAGGTAATCGTCGACCACCGCCAGTTCCTCGGCCAGCGTGACCTGCTCGCTGCGGTTGTGGGCCAGCGCCTGGCGCAGCGTGCGCGACAAGCGGGTGACCATGTCGCGCGCACGTTCCGGGTCTTCCAGGATCAGCGCACGCAGGTTGTTCAGCGCATTGAACATGAAGTGCGGGTTGAGCCGCGCACGCAGCGCATCGCGCTCCAGCGCGCTGCGTTCGGCCTCGGCGCGCAGCCGGGCCAGCTCACTGTGGCGCGCCCGCCGCAGGCCGTGCAGGCCCGCCCACAACCCGGTCCACATCAGCAGGAACAGCGCGGTGTTCATCCAGTACACCAGCACCGAAGACCACTGGTAATCGGCATGGCCACCAGGCAGCTGCACCCAGCCCAGCGCCAGTGCCGGCAGCAGCAGCGCCGCCGTTACCGCCTGCGCGACGCTGGCCCCGACCACCACGCCGGCGGCCAGTTTCAGCACCAGGCTGCCCAGGCTCCCCTCCCACCAGCGCTGGCGCAGTGCAACCGAACGCAACGCGCCGCTGCACAACCAGAGTGAGACCGCCACGCTGACGGTGATCAGCACGATGCCACTGAACACCACGCCGCCACCGATCCGCATTCCCACCCACAGCCCGTACATCGCATAGCCGGCCCATGCCAGTGCATTGAGCGTCCAGAAACGGCGGGAAGGCGTGGTGGCGTCCATGCGGGCTCTCGGTGGTGGCAGGAGGGCGGACAAGGGTCAGGGATGCGCGGCGAGGAAACGCTGCACCTGTTCCTGCAACCAGCGCGGATCATCCCACATCAGGAAGTGGAAACCCTGCGCGCTCATCGCGATCTGCACGCCCTGCAGTTTCGCGTACTGGGCCTGGAACACCGCCCGGGTGCCGTCCTCGGTGCCACCCATCGGCTGGTAGCCGGCCCAGCTGCCGAGCACCAGCGTCGGCGCGGTGATCGAAGCGATGCTGTTGCGCAGGTCGGTGGTCATCACCGCATGCATGGCATCGGCCGTGGTCTGGCGGTCGCTGCCTTCGCCCCAGCGGCCCAGTTCGGCCTGGCGCTGCGGATCGCGGGTCATGCCCGGCAGGCCCGCCTTCAACTGCGCCTGCCATTGCGCGGCGTCGGCGGCCAGCATGCCCTTGCGCAGCTGGTCGGCCACCGGCCGCACGCTGTCAGTGGTGGCCTTGGGGTCACGCGCAGCCGGCAGGAATGGCAGGGCGTCGACCACCACCAGCGCGCTGACCGCCTTCGGCTCGGCCTGCGCCATCTGCAGGCCCAGCAGGCCACCGAGGCTGTGGCCGACCACCACCACCGGGCCCAGGTGCTGGTCGTGCAGGTAGGCCAGCAGCTGCCCACGCATCGCCGGCAGGAAGTCGACCGGGCGCGGATCGGCCGCTGCCGCGCCGGCAAAGCCCGGCAGCTGCACGAGGTGGCACTGCACATCCTTCAGGGCCAGGCAGGTCTCGCGCCAGACCTCGGCGCTGCTGTTGAGGCCGGGGATCATCAGCAGCGGTCGGCCCTTGCCGACCACCTCGACCTGCACCCTGCCAGCGGTCGAGCCGGTGGCGGCATGCGCGGAACCGGAGCCGAGCACGGCCATCGCCATGCCGATCATCGCCAGCCGGGCCAGGGCCTTCATTGCGTACCAGAGTGCCAGGAAGATCTTCATCGTCTGCTCCTTCATCAGGTGGGTGGTGCCGGGATGGGATAAGCGTGCCGCCGGCCGCGGCATCCGGGTTGCGATTCCGGAGCAGCGGCCGGTCAGCAGGGCGAACGGTCGCGCACCACGGATGACCTGCCCTCACACCTCAATCGCACATCCATCTTGATGAAGCGATATACTGATCCGCACCCGCCGCCGCCGCCCGTGCCATGACTGCCATCAGCTTCGAGTTCTATCCGCCCAAGACCGACGAACAGCGCAGCCAGCTGGACCGCGCCGCGGCCAGGCTGAAGGACTACGGCCCCGAATACGTGTCCTGTACCTTCGGCGCCGGTGGCTCGACCCTGAGCTATACCTCCGAGACCGTGCGCCACCTCAACCAGCACCATGGCTTCGAGGCTGCACCGCACCTGTCCTGTGTCGGCGGCACCCGCCAGGAAATCCGCGAACTGCTCAAGCTGTACCGCGCCATCGGCTGCCATCGCCTGGTCGCGCTGCGCGGCGACCTGCCCTCCGGCATGGGGTTCCCCGGCGACATGCGCTACGCCGCCGAGCTGATCGACTTCATCCGCGCCGAACACGGCGACGCCTTCCGCATCGAAGTCGGTGCCTACCCGGAGACCCATCCACAGGCCTCCGATGCACTGGCCGACCTCAAGCACTTCAAGGCCAAGATCGATGCCGGCGCCGACGCGGCGATCACCCAGTATTTCTACAACCCGGATGCGTACTTCCACTTCGTCGATGCGGTGCGCCGGCTCGGCGTGCAGGTACCGATCACACCCGGCATCATGCCGATCGCCAACTTCAGCCAGCTGCGCCGCTTCTCCGAGCAGTGCGGTGCGGAAATCCCGCGCTGGATCAGCCGCAAGATGCAGGCCTATGGCGATGATGCCGAATCGGTGCGGGCGTTCGGTACCGAAGTGGTGGCCAAACTGTGCCAGCGCCTGATCGAGGGCGGCGCGCCGGGCCTGCACTTCTACACCTTGAACCTGGCCAAGCCGACCACCTCGGTGTTGAAGCTGCTGCACGGCTGAAAGCACGCCATGCCACCGCGATCGGCGCTACCCTGCGCCGATGAAACGGTTTTCCTTCCTGCTGTTGCTGCTGTCGTTGTGTTCGGCATCGAGCGTGGTCCATGCGCAGTCCCCACGCCTGAACCGCTGCACCGACGCGCAGGGACAGAGCGTGTATACCGACCGCCCCTGCGACAGCGTCGGCGCCCGATCGCGATTGCCACCGCCCGCGCCCACCGGCAGCACCCTGCCGCGCGACACCCTGGGTGCGCGCTGCCCACGGCGCCTGAGCGAGCTGGTGGAGGCACTGCGCACCGGCATCGTCAGCAACGATGTGAACCGGCTGTCCTCGCTGTACCTGTGGGGTGCGGTCTCCGATGCGGGCGCGCAGCGCATCCTCGGTCAACTCGAATCGCTGGCACGACGGCCGCTGGTGGACGTGGTGCCGGTGTATCCGTCACAGGGGCTGGCGTCCTCGCAGGAGGAGGGTCAGAGCCCTGCGGCGCAGGGATCCGACCCTGAGCCGCCAGCGGCACGGCATCCGGTCGGCCTGCGCCTGGAGCAGACCTTGCCCGGCAGCGTGTCGCGCGCTTCGACCGTGCTGGGGTTGCGGCGGCAATACGGGTGTTTCTGGATCACGCTGTGATCGGGAGGGGTCGGATCCCGGCCATGGGGTCAGAGCCCTGCTGCGCAGGGATCTGACCCCGCGCGCGACCCCGCGTGCGCGGCGTTACGCTGGCCACAACCCGCGAATCGCAGCGATGCCCTGCCCGCCATGCCGGCGCGCTTCGGCGATGTGGCCAGCGGCCATGCCGCCCAACGCGTAGATCGGCAGCGACACCTGCGCGCGCAGTGCGGCGAAGGCCTCCCAGCCCAGCGGCGCCGCTTCGGGATGGCTGGCCGTGGCCTGCACCGGGCCGAGCACCGCGAAGTCGCAGCCCAGCCGCTGCGCTGCCTGCAGCTGCTCCAGATCGTGGCAGGACGCGGCGACCAGCTGCCCTTCCGGCAAGGGCCGTTCCTGCAGGGCCAGCAATTGCTCGCTGCCCAGGTGCACGCCCACGCCCAGTGCGCGTGCCAACGCGATATCACGGTTCAGCAGCCACTGCACGCCGCGGCGATGCGCGCGCACGGCCTGTTCGATCATGGCCTGCCGCTGCGGATGTTCCGGCGGCAGGCGCAGCTGGATGCGCTGCTGGCCGGCCGCCACTGCCTGCTGCAGCCGGTCATGCCAGTGCTGCACGCCGCCGGCATCGTCGGCCGGCGCCGGCGTGATCAGGTAGCGGTCCGGTTGGCGCAGTGCGGCCACCACCGGCAGGTCGGCCGGCGGCATCGAATAGCGGCCCAACTTGTCCTGCGCCACCCAGGTGATCGCCTGGCCTTCGCGCCCGCGCGGTGTGCCCTTCCAGCTGCGCACGTGGCGCACTTCCAGGGTCAGGTGCTTGTCCGGATAGCGCTGCGGCACGTCCATCAGCCAGGGCCCGACATCGGCCTCGATGCCCAGCTCTTCGCGCAGTTCACGCACCAGCGCCTGTTCGGAGGTCTCGCCGGATTCGCGCTTGCCGCCGGGGAACTCCCACAGGCCGGCCATGTCGCGGTTCTCGGTACGGCGGTTGAGCAGCACGCGGCCACGGGCGTCGGTGATGACGGCGGCCACGACGTGGATCGATCGGGTGGGGGAAGGCATGGGGGAAGCATGCCCAGAACAGGGCGGGCCACGCAATCTCGGATCCGGCCGGATCAGCCCCGCGAAACAGCCGCCATGAAAGAAAAGCCCCGCTTGCGCGGGGCCTTTCGGGGTCAGCTCAGCTGGCCGTGGCAGTGCTTGTACTTCTTGCCACTGCCGCACGGGCACGGATCGTTGCGGCCGATCTTCGGCTCGTCGCGCTGCAGCGTGGCCACGCCCTGCTGGGCGGCTTCGACCTGCGCGGCTTCCTCGTCGGCGCTGTAGCCGCCCGCATCCTGGTGCTGGAACTGCGACTGGCTCAGGCGCGCCTGCACCTGCTGGCGCTCGGCCGCTTCCAGGGCCTGCACTTCCTCGTCGCTGCGGATACGCACGCGGGCCAGCAGGGTCACCACTTCGCGCTTGACGTTCTCCAGCATGTCCGAGAACAGCTCGAAGGCTTCCTTCTTGTATTCCTGCTTCGGCTGCTTCTGCGCGTAACCACGCAGGTAGATGCCCTGGCGCAGGTAATCCATGCGCGCCAGGTGCTCCTTCCAGCTCTGGTCCAGCACGGTCAGCATCACGTGCTTCTCCAGCGCGCGCATGGTCTCTTCGCCCAGGCCGGCTTCCTTCTCGGCGAAGTGCTGGTTGACGCGCTCCTGGACCTTGGTGGCGATGGCCTCGGCGTCCAGCTCTTCATGTTCCTTGACCAGGTCGGTCAGCGACATCTGCAGGCCGAAGTCCGACTCCAGGGTCGCTTCCAGGCCGCGCAGGTCCCACTGCTCGTCGATCGAGTTCGGCGGCACGAAGCGCGCAACGATGTCGAAGATCACGTCGTCGCGGATGCCATCGACATTCGCCTTCACCGACTCGGCATCCAGCAGCTCGTCGCGCTGGGCGTAGATCACCTTGCGCTGGTCGTTGTTGACGTCGTCGAAGTCCAGCAGGTTCTTGCGGATGTCGAAGTTGTGGGCCTCGACCTTGCGCTGCGCCTTCTCGATCTGGCGGCTGACCAGGCGGTCCTCGATGACGTCGTCTTCCTTCATGCCCATCATGCGCATGGCCTTCTGCACCCAGTCGGAGGCGAAGATGCGCATCAGGTTGTCTTCCAGCGACAGGTAGAAGCGGGACGAACCCGGGTCACCCTGGCGGCCCGAACGGCCACGCAGCTGGTTGTCGATACGGCGCGATTCATGGCGCTCGGTGCCGACGATGTGCAGGCCGCCCGCGGCCTTCACTGCATCGTGGCGCTTCTGCCATTCGGCCTTGACCGCCGCCTTCTGCTCGTCGGTCGCGTCCTCGCCCAGGGCGTGGATCTCGGCTTCCAGCGAGCCACCCAGCACGATGTCAGTACCACGGCCGGCCATGTTGGTGGCGATGGTCACCGCGGCCGGGCGGCCAGCGTTGGCGACGATGGTCGCTTCGCGGTCATGCTGCTTGGCGTTGAGCACTTCGTGCTTCACGCCGGCCTTGCTCAGGTGCTCGGACAGCATTTCCGAGGTTTCGATCGAGGTGGTACCCACCAGCACCGGCTGGCCGCGCTTGGCGCACTCTTCGATGTCGGCCAGCACCGCATTGAACTTGCCCTTGCGGTTGAGGAACACCTGGTCCGGGCTGTCCTTGCGGATGGTCGGGCGGTTGGTCGGGATCACCACCACTTCCAGGCCGTAGATGCTCTGGAACTCGAACGCTTCGGTATCGGCCGTACCGGTCATGCCGGACAGCTTCTTGTACATGCGGAACAGGTTCTGGAAGGTGATGCTCGCCAGCGTCTGGTTCTCGCGCTGGACCGGCACGCCTTCCTTCGCTTCCACCGCCTGGTGCAGGCCGTCGGACCAGCGGCGGCCGGCCAGGGTACGGCCGGTGAACTCGTCGACGATGACCACTTCGCCGTCGCGCACGATGTAGTCCACGTCACGCTGGTAGATCGCGTGCGCGCGCAGGGCGGCATTGAGGTGGTGGACCACGGTCAGGTTCTGCGCCGCGTACAGGCCTTCGGTCTCGCCGTCGAGGATGCCGGCGTCGACCAGCAACTGCTCGGCGTGCTCCATGCCCGCTTCGGACAGGTGCACCTGCTTGCCCTTCTCGTCCACCCAGAAATCGCCTTCGCCGTCTTCCGCTTCCTGCTTGACCAGGTGCGGCACGACGCGGTTGACGCGGATGTACAGCTCCGGGGAATCATCGGCCGGGCCGGAGATGATCAGCGGGGTACGCGCTTCGTCGATCAGGATGGAGTCGACTTCGTCGACGATGGCGTAGTGCAGGCCGCGCTGGTAGCGGTCGGCCTTGGACAGCGCCATGTTGTCGCGCAGGTAGTCGAAACCGAATTCGTTGTTGGTGCCGTAGGTGATGTCGGCCGCGTAGGCTTCGCGCTTGTCGCTGTGCGGCATGCCCGGGTACACCACGCCCACGCTCAGGCCCAGCCAGTTGTACAGCTTGCCCATCTGTGCGGCATCGCGGCGGGCCAGGTAGTCGTTCACGGTGACCACGTGCACGCCCTTGCCTTCCAGCGCGTTGAGGTACACCGGCAGGGTCGCCACCAGGGTCTTGCCTTCACCGGTGCGCATTTCTGCGATCTTGCCCAGGTGAAGCACCATGCCGCCGATCAGCTGCACGTCGTAGTGGCGCATGCCCAGCACGCGGCGACCGGCTTCGCGGCAGACCGCGAACGCTTCCGGCAGCACCTTGTCCAGGGCTTCACCATCGGCGATGCGCTGCTTGAACTCCGGCGTCTTGGCCTGAAGCTGCTCGTCGGAAAGCTTCTCGATCTCCGACTCCAGCGCATTGATCTTGGCGACGATGCGGTTGAGCTGGCGCAGCTGTCGTTCGTTACGACTGCCAAATACGCGGGTAAGCAGGCTGTTGATCATTGAAGGAACCGGGTTGGATGGACACGACGCCCGGCCTCCCCCTTGGGATCCGTCCGCCGCAAACGAAACAGGGCGCCTGGCGCCCTGTCGATGGCAACACCCATTGTAGCTTGGGACGGCCGCGAGGGGTTTCAACCCCGTGGGGTAGTGCCGGCCGCTGGCCGGCAACCTCGTTCGGGCCCCTCAAAGGAATTGCCGGCCAGCGGCCGGCACTACCAGATCAACCGCATCGGGTCAGAGCCCGTCCGCGGCGCGGAAGGGATCCGACCCGGGCATCAGCCGCGGCTGATCCGGCCGACCGGCGTATTGCCGCCGTCGCCGAGGAACTTGCGCGGGTTGACCACGTTGCCGTTTTCCCACACTTCGAAGTGCACGTGGGCACCGGTCGAACGCCCGGTGGAACCGGCCTTGGCCACTTCCTGGCCGGCACGGACCAGGTCACCGGCCTTCACCACCAGGCGCGAATTGTGCGCGTAGCGGGTGACGTAGCCGTTACCGTGGTCGACGTCCACCACGTTGCCGTAGCCGCCCTTCACGCCGGCGAAGCTGACCACGCCTTCGGCGACGGCCATCACCGGGTCACCGACCTTGGCGTGGAAGTCCATGCCCTTGTGGGTGGCGGCACCGCGGCCGAACGGGTCGGCACGGGTGCCGAAGCCGGAGGTCACGTAGCTGTTGCGGATCGGCATGCGCGATGGCACGGCGTTCTGCTGCAGCTGGTGGTCGAACATCAGCGATTCCATCACCGACAACTGGCGGCCTGAAGCAGCGAAGCGCTGCTCCAGCACCTGTAAGTCGGCGTTGACGTCCTTGACCGGGATGTCGCTGGTCGGGCCGCCGGCGTCGCCGTCACCGAGACCGGGGGTCTCGTTGAAGTCGAACTCGCCGTCTTCCAGCTTGCCCATCTGGGTCAGCCGTTCGCCAAGGGCGTTGAGGCGGGTGGCCTGGGCCTGCAGCTCGCCGAGACGGGCGGCCAGCGCGTTGACCTGGGTCTGCGCATCGCGCTTGACCTTGGCCAGCTCCGCGTCCTGGCGATCGACCTTGGCCTGCAGGCGCGAATCATTCAGCGCACTGGCGCCAATGCCGCCGGCAAGGCCGATAATGCAGCCTACCCCGAGCACGCTGCCCAGCAGGGCGCGGGGGCGGTCCTCGAAATAGAACCGCAAACGCGCGATCGGCGACGCCTTGGCCTGTCCTTCACGCGTTTTGATTACGATCTTTTTGAATGCCATCAGTGAGTTTTCATGTCTGAGCCGAAATCCAGCGTTCGCCCCGCGTCAGTGCCGAAACCGGCGCTGGATGCGGTGATGGCGGACAAAAGCGGGAACCCGCTACGGCGTGCCTTGTGGCTCGACGCGCTGGACCGTCAGTTGCGCCCCCAGTTGCCGCCACCTCTGCGCAGCCGTTGCCGGCTGGCCAATGTGGACGGGGAACACCTCGTTTTTCTCGTCGAGTCCCCGGTCTGGCATGCCAAGTTGCGGCTTGCCGAAGCCCAGTTGCTCGACGCGGCCCGTTCCATCGGGCTGAAGGCCACCAGGGTGACCATCAAGACTGCGTCCACCACTCCCTCACGCTCCCCAGCGATCGACAACCGGAATGGCCCCCACGCAGTTTCAGCCGCCACGCACAAAGGGCTACGCGACGCCTTGGCTTGCCTGCAGGACATTCCCTCGAAGCCGAAGAAACGGTCCTGACGACAACGGAGCATCCGGCTCCGCTCCCCGTCGCGCGTGTCACCACGGCGTGAAACATTTCGGGGGCCGGGTCGCATCCTAGCTGCCATCCGGGGGCCTGTCGTTAGATTGGAGTTAAAAGTTCGTTAAATTCAGGCTTCCGATCCAACAGGTTCACAAAACCGTGACCTTGAACCGGCCTTGACGCGTCTCAAGCACGCTGAATGCGTCGCCGGCGCCGGAAACAACAACGCCGCCCTGGAAGGCGGCGTTTTTATTTTTAAATTCAACAACCTACAGGATCAGGCGTAGGCCGGGGTGGCGTATTCCACCGGATCCGGGGTGGCCGGCGAGTCGAAGCTGACCCATTCCCAGGCGCTGGCGTCGGCCATCAGGGCCCGCACCAGCTTGTTGTTGAGCGCGTGGCCGGACTTGAAGCCCTCGTAGGCGCCCAGCACCTGGCCACCGGCCAGGTAGAGGTCGCCGATGGCGTCAAGGATCTTGTGGCGCACGAATTCGTCGGCGTAGCGCAGGCCGTCTTCGTTGAGCACGCGGAACTCGTCCAGCACGATGGCGTTGTCCATCGAACCGCCCAGGCCCAGGTTGCGCTCGCGCATGTATTCCAGGTCGCGCATGAAACCGAAGGTACGCGCGCGGGAGATTTCCTTGGTGTAGGCCAGCGTCGAGAACTCGATCTCCTGGCGCGACTGCTTGGCCGGGATCATCGGGTGGTCGAACTGGATGGTGAAGCCCAGCTTGTAGCCCTCGTACGGGGTGAAGCGGGCCACCTTGTCGCCCTCGGTCACTTCCACGGTCTTCAGCACGCGGATGAAGCGCTTGGGCGCATCCTGTTCCACGATGCCTGCCGACTGCAGCAGGAACACGAACGGGCCAGCCGAACCGTCCATGATCGGCAGCTCGGCCGAGGACAGTTCAACGATGATGTTGTCCACACCCAGGCCGGCCAGCGCCGACATCAGGTGTTCGACGGTCTGGATCTTGGCGTCGTTGCAGGTCAGGCCGGTGCACAGGGTCACTTCGGTGACCAGCTCGGCCTTGGCCGGCACTTCCACGACCGGGTCCAGGTCCACGCGGCGGAACACGATGCCATGGTTGACCGGTGCCGGGCGCAGGGTCATGTAGACCTTGTCACCGCTGTGCAGGCCAACGCCGGTGGCGCGGATCGTGTTCTTGAGGGTGCGTTGCTGGATCATGGGGGATGGACCGGAAGTGACACATTAGATTAACACGCGCACTCCCCTACCCTGGCTGAAACGCCAGTTGCAGCCACCGGTAGGACGCACCGGCACGCCGCTGGGAAGCGCGTGAAGCAGGGCGGCCGGGCCCATCCTGGCCCGGCGCCCGCGTTTTCAGGACATGGTGGCGCAACCCGGGGAGGACAACCCCGGGCCGCCCCGCTTAGTCCGCCTGGCGGCGCAGGAAGGCCGGGATGTCCAGGTAATCGTTCGGCAGTTCCGCCGCCGCCGGGGCCGAAGCGGCCGGGGTCGACGGTGCGGAGGCCGCCGCGGTATCGCTGCTGGCACGACGCAGGCCCAGGCCCATGCCACCCACGGCCTTGGACACGGCATCGCCGCCGTTGTCGAACTCGCCGAACTCCGGCTGGCCGGTGGTGGCGTTGCGGACCAGCTTGATCGGCGCACGCTCGCCCGGACGCTGGGTCTTGCTGGCCGAGACGCGGTTCAGGCCCGTGGCCACCACGGTCACGCGCACTTCGTCCTGCATGTCCGGGTCCAGCACGGTGCCGACCACCACGGTGGCGTCTTCGGAAGCGAAGCCATCGATGGTGCGGCCGATCTCGTCGAACTCGGCCATGGTGAAGTCGGCACCGGCGGTGATGTTGACCAGGATGCCGTTGGCGCCGGCCAGGTTCACATCGTCCAGCAGCGGGTTCTGGATCGCCGATTCGGCAGCGGCCTGGGCGCGGTCATCGCCACGGGCGGTGCCGGTACCCATCATCGCCAGGCCCATTTCGGACATGACGGTGCGCACGTCGGCGAAGTCGACGTTGATCAGGCCCGGACGCACGATCAGGTCAGCGATGCCCTGCACTGCACCCTGCAGCACGTCGTTGGCAGCGCGGAAGGCCTGGATCATGGTCGCGTTGCGACCCAGCACGGTGATCAGCTTCTCGTTCGGGATGGTGATCAGCGAGTCGCAGTGCTGGCTCAGTTCCTCGATGCCCTTCAGCGCCACCTGCATGCGGCGACGGCCTTCGAACGGGAACGGCTTGGTGACCACGGCCACGGTCAGGATGCCCATTTCCTTGGCCAGCTGTGCCACCACCGGCGCAGCGCCGGTGCCGGTGCCGCCGCCCATGCCGGCGGTGATGAACACCATGTCGGCGCCCTGCAGCGCGTCCATGATGCGCTCACGGTCTTCCAGCGCGGCCTGGCGGCCGACTTCCGGGTTCGCGCCTGCGCCCAGGCCCTTGGTCACGTTGGTACCCAGCTGCAGCTGCAGCTTGGCGCCACAATTCTTGATGGCCTGCGAGTCGGTGTTGGCGGTGATGAATTCCACGCCGTCCACCGCCGAGTTGACCATGTGCGCCACGGCATTGCCGCCGCCGCCGCCCACGCCAACCACCTTGATCACCGCATTGGGTGCCATCTTTTCGATCAGTTCAAAATGCGCCATGTCCGTGTCCTCGTTGTATCCGCTTTGGCTGGCATGGGCATTCGGGCGTCCTGCCGTCCTGCTGCATGCCGACGTTGCGGCTGTGTGGGTTGTGTGTTGCCGGTATTGCGTTGTGATGCGGGTACTGCGGGTGTTGCGCCCGGGCGAGGCCCGGGTTTACGGGGTCCGCGTCAGAACTCGCCGCGGAACCAGGTCTTGAGTTTCTTGAACATGCTTCCCGCGCGTCCGGTCGGCAGCGACGGCCGCCGCGGGTGCTCGATCTGGCTGCCCATCAGCAGCAGGCCCACGCCGGTGGCGTGCACCGGGTTGCCGACCACTTCGCCCAGGCCGGTGACGTGCTGCGGGATACCCACGCGCACCGGCATCTGCAGCATTTCCTCGGCCAGTTCGACCACGCCTTCCATCTTCGACGCGCCACCGGTCAGCACCATGCCGGCGCGCACCAGTTCCTCGAAGCCGGAGCGGCGCAGTTCGGCCTGCACCATCTCGAAGATTTCCTCGTAACGACCCTGCACCGCCTGCGCCAGCGAATGGCGCGGCATGCGGCGCGGCGGGCGGTCGCCCACCGACGGCACCTGGATGCTCTCCTCGGCCGTGGCCAGCTGGGCCAGGGCGCAGGCATAGCGCACCTTGATCTGCTCGGCTTCCGGGGTCGGCGTGCGCAGCATGTGCGCGATGTCGTTGGTCACGTGGTCGCCGGCGATCGGCAGCGAGGCGGTGTGGCAGATCGCGCCCTGCACGAACACGGCGATGTCGGTGGTGCCGGCGCCCATGTCGACCAGCACCACGCCCAGTTCGCGCTCGTCGGCGGTCAGCACCGCCACGCTGGAGGCCAGCGAGGACAGCACCAGGTCGTCCACCTGCAGGCCGCAGCGCTGCACGCACTTGCTGATGTTGGCCGCGGCCGACTGCGCGCACACCACCAGGTGCGCATGCACTTCCAGGCGAACGCCGGTCATGCCGACCGGGTTGCGGATGCCTTCCTGCGAATCGTCCAGCACGTACTCGCGCGGGATCGCGTGCAGGATCTTCTGGTCGGCCGGGATCGCCACCGCCTTGGCCGCGTCGAGCACGCGATCCAGGTCGCCCCAGGTCACTTCACCGTCGCGGATCGGCACGATGCCCGGCGAGTTCTTGCACTGCACGTGGTTGCCGGAGATCGAGGCGTACACCGAGCGGATCTCGCAGCCGGCCATCAGCTCGGCTTCTTCCACCGCGCGCTGGATCGACTGCACGGTCGATTCGATGTCCACCACCACGCCACGCTTCAGCCCGCGCGATTCGTGCGAGCCGATGCCGATCACTTCGATCGGGTTGCCCGGCGAATACTCGCCCACCAGCGCCACCACCTTGGAGGTGCCGATGTCCAAGCCAACGATCAGCGATTTGTCACCCTTGCGATTCATGTCCTTTCCTGCGTGCTTCTGGCCGGGGTCGCCGGCGTTTTCGCCGGCGTGGCCGGGGTACCCCAGCTCAGCGTGAAACCATTGGTGTAACGGAGGTCGGCGCGCTCGATCGGCGCGTCCTGACGATTGAGCTGCGGCAGTACCTTGACGAAGCGCTGCATGCGCGAGCGCGCGTCGTCACGGCCGACCACCACTTCGGTGCCGTTGCTCAGCACCAGCGACCAGCTGCCGCGTGCATCCATCGTCACCCGGCGCACATCGACGCCGGCCGGTGCGAACAATGCACGCGAGTCGCTGTACAGCTTCATCACTTCTTCGGTCTGGCTGTCCGGGCCATCCAGTTCGGGCAATGCCAGGTCGGACAGTTTCTTCGGCGTGGGGAACAGCTTGCCCTGCTCGGACACCAGGCGGTCGGTGCCCCAGCGTGCGAACGGCTTGTGCTCGACCAGGGTCACTTCCAGCACATCCGGCCACTGCTTGCGGACCTGTGCGCTTTCCACCCACGGCAGCTTTTCCAGGGCGTCCTGCGCATCCTGCAGCTTGACCGCGAAGAAACCGGCGCGCGCATAAGGCAGCAGCACCTGCTGCAGCTGTTCGGCCGGCACCCGCTTGAACTCACCATGCACGCGCAGCTTCGCCAGCGGCCAGCGCTCGGCGCCGACCCAGCCATTGACCACGGCCACCACCGGCAGTGCAACCACCGACAGCGCCAACAGCCAGACGAAGATGCGCAGCACCGCGTTCATGCGTGCGAGGCCTCCAGGGTCTGTTCCAGCACGCGCCACACCAGTTCCTCGAAACCGATGCCGGCCTGGCGGGCCGCCTTGGGCACCAGTGAATGGCTGGTCATGCCCGGCGCGGTGTTCACTTCCAGCAGGAAGAAACGGCCGCTGGCACGATCACGCATCACGTCCACGCGGCCCCAGCCACGGCAGCCAGCAGCACGGAACGCGGCCAGCGCGATGCGGCGGATCTCTTCTTCGTCGTCACCGTCCAGGCCCGGGCACAGGTACTGGGTGTCCTCGGCGATGTACTTGGCGTTGTAGTCGTACCACTGGCCCTTGGGCACGATGCGGATCGACGGCAGTGCGACGTCGCCGAGGATGGCCACGGTCAGTTCGTCGCCGACCACCATCTGCTCCATCAGCAGCTGGCCGTCGTAGCGCGCGGCCAGGGCCACTGCTTCATCCAGGCCGGCGTCATCGGTGACCCGGCTGATGCCCACGCTGGAGCCTTCGTTGGCCGGCTTCACCACCACCGGCAGGCCGAGTTCGGCGGCATTGGCGTGCACGTCCTCGGCAGTGACCTTGCGGTACTGCGGGGTCGGCAGGCCCAGCGACAACCACACCTGCTTGGTGCGGATCTTGTCCATGCTCAGCGCCGAGCCCAGCACGTTCGAGCCGGTGTACGGCACGCCGAAGGCGTCCATCAGGCCCTGCACGATGCCGTCCTCACCGCCACCGTTGTGGCCGTGCAGGATGTTGAACACGCGGTCGATGCCACCGGCGGCGAGCGCCGTGGCCAGTGCCGGAATGCCATCCACCGCGAACG
The DNA here is from genome assembly GCF_050473585.1 of Stenotrophomonas sp. NRRL B-14846. NCBI lineage: Bacteria > Pseudomonadati > Pseudomonadota > Gammaproteobacteria > Lysobacterales > Lysobacteraceae > Stenotrophomonas > Stenotrophomonas sp. NRRL B-14846. The sequence continues at coordinate 368,858 of NZ_JBFLUN010000023.1, read as the reverse complement.
CATCGACGCCACGCGACTGCAGGGCTTCGAGCACGTTGCGGCCCGAGTCCAGCGACACCTCGCGTTCGCTGGAACTGCCGCCCAGCAGCACGGCGACGCGGCCGAACCCGGCCGGGTCGGTCACGCGCAGCGGCGGGAAGGTCAGCGTGCTCACGCCTGGCCCTCCCCCTTGAAACCGTCCACCGCGATATGGGTGGCCACCGCACCGATGTCGCCGGCGCCCATCATCAGCAGCAGGTCACCGTCCTGCAGCACGTCCGGCAGCACGCTGGCCAGCTCGGCGGCCTTGCCCACCACCACCGGCTCGCTGCGGCCGCGCGCACGGATGGCACGGGCCAGCGCGTGCGAGTCGGCGCCGGCAATCGGTTCTTCACCGGCCGGGTAGACCTCGCTCAGCACCAGCGCATCGACGCTGGACAGCACTGCGGCGAACTTGTCGAACTGGTCGCGGGTACGGCTGTAGCGGTGCGGCTGGAAGGCCACCACCAGGCGCTTGTCGGCCCAGCCACCACGGGCGGCGGCGAACACCGCCTCCAGCTCGCTCGGGTGATGGCCATAGTCGTCGATGATGCGGACCTTGGCACCGCTGGCGGTGGTCACCTCGCCCAGATCGTTGAAGCGACGGCCGACACCGGCGAAGCCTTCCAGCGCGCGTGCGATCGCGTCCGGTGCCACGCCCAGCTGCCAGCCCACCGCAGCGGCGGCCAGCGCGTTGAGTACGTTGTGCTTGCCCGGCAGCGCCAGCACCACTTCCTGGCTGGTGCCCTGCGGCAGGCGCAGGGTGAAGCGCATGCGCGAACCTTCCTGCACCACGTTCTCGGCGCGCACGTCGGCCTGCGGGCTCATGCCGTAGCTCATCACGTGGCGCGGGGTCTTGGCAGCCAGTGCCGCCACTTCCGGATCGTCGATGCACAGCACCGCCAGGCCGTAGAACGGCAGGCGCTGCAGGAATTCGGCGAACGCCGCCTGCACGCGGGCGAAGTCGTTGCCGTAGTTCTCCAGATGATCCGCATCAATGTTGGTGATGATCGACATCAGCGGATTCAGGCGCAGGAAGCTGCCATCGCTTTCATCGGCCTCGGCCACCAGCCACTGCCCGCCACCCAGCTTGGCGTTGGCACCGGCGGCCAGCAGCTGGCCACCGATCACGAACGTCGGGTCCAGGCCACCTTCGCTCAGCACCGCAGCGGTCAGGCTGGTGGTGGTGGTCTTGCCATGGGTACCGGCCACGGCGATGCCGCGGCGGAAGCGCATCAGCTCGGCCAGCATCGCCGCACGCGGCATGATCGGAATGCGCTGGCTGCGCGCTTCCATCAGTTCCGGGTTGTCTTCGCGGATGGCACTGGAGACCACCACGCAGTCGGTGCCCAGCACGTTGGCCGCGGAGTGGCCACGCATGATGCGCGCACCCAGGCTGGCCAGGCGGCGGGTCGCCACGTTGTCGGCGTTGTCCGAGCCGGACACTTCATAGCCCAGCGTCAGCATCACTTCGGCGATACCGCTCATGCCGGTGCCGCCGATGCCGACGAAATGCACGCGCGGGAACGCGCGCACCAGGTCGTTGGTGTCGTGCAGGCGACGGATCATGCGCGGCCTCGCGCAGGGCAGGCGCGGTGGCATGCCTTCTTCATACAGCTTCCTCGAGAATGATATCGGCGATGCGCTCGGCGGCATCGACCTTGGCCAGGGCACGCGCGGCTTGCGCCATCTGCATGCGGCGGGCGGGATTTTCGGACAGATCGCGCAGCAGTGCGGCAATGCCGTCGGCCAGCGTTCCGTCCTGCTTCAGCAAAACCGCCGCGCCGCGCTCGACCAGGTACTCCGCATTGCGGGTCTGGTGATCGTCGACGGCGGCGGGGAATGGCACCAGCACGCTGCCGACACCGACCGCGCACAGCTCGGCCAGCGTGGATGCGCCGGAGCGGCATACGACCAGGTCGGCCCAGGCAAAGGCTTCGGCCATGTCGGCGATGAACGGGGTGATTTCAGCCTGCACGCCGGCCTTGGCGTAAGCCTCGACCGCTTCGGCATGCATCTTCTCGCCGCTCTGGTGGCGCACCTGCACCGGCACGCCGGCCCCCAGCGCGGCAATCGCCTGCGGCACGCCGGTATTGAGGGCACGCGCGCCCTGGCTGCCACCGACCACCAGCACGCGCAGCGGGCCCTGGCGGCCGGCGAAGCGCTGTTCCGGCGGTGCGATGGCAGCGATTTCCGCACGCACCGGGTTGCCGACGAATTCCTCGCGCTGGGCGAAGGTGCCCGGGAAACCGCTCAGCAGGCGGCGCGCATAGCGCGACAGGATGCGGTTGGTCAGGCCCGGTGCACGGTTCTGCTCATGCACGATCAGCGGCAGGCCATGCAGGCGCGTGGCCATGCCACCGGGGCCGGAGGCGAAGCCACCGAAGGCGACCACCGCGCGCGGCTGGCGCTGGCGGATGATCAGCCCGGCCGCGCGCAGCGCGCGCATCAGCCGCCACGGCGCCGCCAGCAGGGCCAGCTTGCCCTTGCCGCGCAGGCCGGTGATGGCCAGCGTGTCGATGGCGATGTCGTGCTGCGGCACCAGGCGGGTTTCCATCGCACCGTCGGCGCCCATCCAGGTCACCGGCACGCCGCGCTCGCGCAGCACGCGGGCCACGGCCAGGCCGGGGAAGATGTGGCCGCCGGTACCACCAGCCAGGATCATCACCGGACGCCCACTCTCGGTGGCTGCACTCATGACAGCCTCCCGAAGGTGGGTTCGATGCGCGACTGCAGGCGGCTGGTGCCACGTGCGGCGTTCGCCGCAGCGGACGCGGATGCGACCGGCTCGGCACTCATCGGCACGCTGGCGGCCACCGGTGCGGTGGGCTCGTCCATCGGCTCGGCAGCGGCGTCTTCGGCGCCACCGATGCGCACGGCCTGGCGGCGCTCGGCGCGCTTGAGTTCATACGACACGCGCAGCAGCAGGCCCATCGCCACGCAGGTCATCAGCACCGACGAACCGCCGGAGGAGATCAGCGGCAGGGTCAGGCCCTTGGTCGGCAGGATGCCCAGGTTCACGCCGATCGAAACGAAGGTCTGCATGCTGATCCACAGGCCGATGCCGAAGGCGATGTAGCCGGAGAAGTGGCGCTTCATTTCCACGCAGCGCATGCCCAGCCAGAAGGTGCGGCCAACCAGCAGTGCGTACAGCGCCACGATCACGCAGGTACCCAGGAAGCCGAATTCCTCGGCGGTGACCGAGAAGATGAAGTCGGTGTGCGCTTCGGGCAGGTAGTAGAGCTTCTGCACGGAATTGCCCAGGCCGACGCCGGTCCATTCGCCACGGCCGACCGCCATAAGCGCGTTGGACAGCTGGTAGCCGTCACCCTGCTGGTCGGCCCACGGGTCCAGGAAGGAGGTGATGCGGCGCATGCGGTACGGCTCGATGATCGCCAGCGCGCTCATCCCGACCAGGCCGATGATCACCGGCATCGACATGCGCGGCATGTTCACCCCGCCCAGCACCAGCATGCCGGCGGTGATCGCCAGCAGCAGGGTCGAGGAACCGAAGTCCGGCTGCAGCAGCAGCAGCACCACCAGCGCACCGGCCACGCCCAGCGGCTTGAGCATCGCCGGCCAGGTCGCATTGACCTCGTCGCGGAAGCGCACCAGGTAGCTGGACAGCCAGACGATGTACAGCACCTTCACCGCCTCGACCGTCTGGAACTTGGAGATGCCCAGGTTGATCCAGCGGCGCGCACCGTTGACCGTGCTGCCCAGGCCTGGCGTGAACACCGCCAGCAGCAGCACGAAGCAGCCCAGCAGCAGCATCTGGTTGTACTGCTCGATCGACTTCAGCTCGGTGCGGGCGGCAATGACCGCCAGCACGATGCCCACCGCCAGGAAGATCAGGTGGCGATTGAGGTAGTAGAACGGGCTGCTCATCAGTGCGATCGAGCTGGACGCCACCATCACCACGCCGACACCGGTGAGCGCGATGATCGCGCCCAGCAGCCACTTGTCGTAGCTGCCTTCGATGGCTTCAAGGCGTGTTGCCTGGCGGGACAGGTCGTTCATCTCAGCGCACCTTCAACGTGGCCAGGCCGATCAGCACGAGCACGACGGAGATGATCCAGAAGCGCACGATCACGCGCGGCTCCGGCCAGCCCTTCAGTTCGAAATGGTGGTGGATCGGCGCCATGCGGAACACGCGCTTGCCGGTCAGCTTGAACGAAGCGACCTGGATCATCACCGACAGCGTTTCGATGACGAACACGCCGCCCATGATCACCAGCACCAGCTCCTGGCGGGTGATCACCGCGATCGTGCCCAGCACCGCGCCGAGCGCCAGCGCGCCGATGTCGCCCATGAAGACCATGGCCGGATAGGTGTTGAACCACAGGAAGCCCAGGCCCGCACCGGCGATGGCCGCGCAGATGATGACCAGCTCGCCGGCGCCCGGGATCTGCGGGATCTGCAGGTAGTTGGCGAACACCACGTTGCCCGAGGCATAGGCGAACACACCCAGCGCGCAGGCCACCAGCACGGTCGGCATGATCGCCAGGCCGTCCAGGCCGTCGGTCAGGTTCACCGCGTTGGAGAAGCCGACGATCCAGAAGTAGGCGATGGCCACGAAGCCGATGCCGGCCAGCGGCAAGGCGATCGACTTGAACATCGGGATGTAGAAGGTCAGCGCTGCCGGCACGTCGGCCGTGTAGAACAGGAACAGGCCCGCGGCCAGGCCGAAGATCGACTGCAGCAGGTACTTCCAGCGCGACTTCAGGCCGTTCGGATCACGGCGGACGATCTTGATCCAGTCGTCATACCAGCCGATGGCGCCGAAGCACAGCATCACCGCCAGCACCAGCCACACGTAGCGGTTGCGCAGGTCGGCCCACATCAGCACCGACAGGGTGATGGTGAGCAGGATCAGCGAACCGCCCATGGTCGGCGTGCCGGCCTTGGAGAAATGGGTCTGCGGACCGTCCTTGCGGATCGGCTGGCCGCCCTTGAACTGGGCAAGCTTGCGGATCATCGCCGGGCCGAGCCACAGCGACAGGAACAGGGCCGTCAGCGCGGCAAGGATGGCGCGGAACGTCTGGTAGTTGAACAGCCCGAACAGGCTCTCCAACTGCTGCAACCATCGAGCCAGTTCATACAACATGCGGGGATTCCTCTCCTTGCGCCAGCAGCGCTTTGACAATCGTGTCCATGGCGCTGCCACGGGACCCCTTGACCAGGCAGCGCACGCCGGCGTGCAGCTCGTCCTTCAGCGCCTGCGACAGCGCGTCATGGGTAGCGAAATGACGGCCGCCGTCGCCGAAGGTGGCAGCAGCAGCGGCGCTGAGCGGACCCAGCGCATACAGGCGCTTCAGGCCAGCAGCGCGTGCGCGCAGGCCGGCCTGCGCATGCAGCGCCTCGGCATCCGGGCCCAGCTCACGCATGTCGCCCAGCACCAGCCAGCCCTCTTCCGGCGCGGCGGCCAGGGCATCGATGGCGGCTGCCAGCGAGCCCGGGTTGGCGTTGTAGCTGTCGTCGACCAGCACCGCGCCGTTGCGCAGCTGATGGGCGATCTGGCGACCCGGCACCGGCTGCGCTTCGGCCAGGCCAGTGGCAATCAGCGCCAGATCGATACCGGCGGCCAGCGCCAGGCTGGCAGCAGCCAGCGCGTTGCTGACGTTGTGGCGACCCGGCAGGCCCAGCACCACGCGGGCTTCGCCGGTCGGTGCGACCAGGGTGAACTGGCTGCCCTGCGCACCGGCGCGGATGTCGCGCGCAGTCACGTCCGCCGAGTGTTCCAGGCCATAACGCAGCACGCGGCAGCGCGCCGGGGTGCTGATGAAATGCTGTTCGAACCAGCGGCCATAGGCATCGTCGGCATTGATCACCGCCACGCCATCGGCCGGCAGCGCGGCATAGATCGCGCCCTTGGTCACCGCCACGCCGAGCAGGCTGCCCATCCGCTCCAGGTGGGCGGGGGCGATGTTGTTGACCAGCGCATAGCGCGGGCGGGCGATGTCGGTCAGGTAGGCGATGTCACCCGGCTTGCCGGCGCCCATCTCGTAGACGGCGTAGTCGGCATCTTCCGGGGCATCGATCACCGCCAGCGGCAGGCCGATCTCGTTGTTGCGGTTGCCCGGGTTGGCGTAGACCACCTTGTGCGCGTGCTGGGCCACCTGCTGCAGGATCGACAGCAGCAGGCTCTTCACGCTGGTCTTGCCGTTGCTGCCGGTGATCGCGAACACCTCGGTCTCGCGGTCGCGCTGCATGCCGGTGGCGATCTTCGCCAGCGCCAGTTCGCTGTCGGCCACCAGCACCTGCGGCAGTTCGATCGGCAGCAGGCGCTCGACCAGCAGCGCACTGGCACCGCGCGCCTGCGCGTCGGCAGCGAAGTCATGGCCATCGAAACGCTCGCCACGCAGCGCCACATACAGGCTGCCCGGACCCAGGTTGCGGGTGTCATTGCTGACCGCATCGATGGCCACGTCGTCGCCATGGATCTCGCCGCCGGCCCAGTGTGCGATCAGCGAAAGCAGGGTGCGCTTCATGCGATGCCCTCCCCGGCCTGCGCGGCCAACACGCCAGCCTTGGCAGCCAACGCCGCCGCCGCCACTTCGGTGTCGTCGAAGTCATGGCGCACGCCATTCACTTCCTGGTACGGCTCGTGACCCTTGCCGGCGATCAGGATGATGTCGCCGGCACCGGCACGCTTCACCGCCAGGCCGATCGCGCGCGCGCGGCTGCGCTGCACGGTCACGGCATCGGCATTCTGGAAGCCGGCCAGGATGTCGGCGACGATCACGTCGCCATCTTCGCCACGCGGGTTGTCGTCGGTGACGATGACCTGGTTGGCCAGGCGCTCGGCGATCGCCGCCATCTGCGGGCGCTTGCCGGTATCGCGCTCGCCACCGCAGCCGAACACGCAGAACAGCGCACCGTGCAGGTGGCCATGCAGGCTGTCCAGCGCCTGTTCCAGCGCGTCCGGGGTATGCGCGTAGTCGACCACCACGGTCGGCAGGCCGTCTTCGCCGCCCAGGCGGTTCATGCGGCCACGGATCGGCTGCAGCGCCGACAGCACGTCGGCGATGCGCGGCAGCGGCTGGCCCTGCGCGTGCAGGGTGCCGGCCACGGCCAGCAGGTTGTCCACGTTGAAGCGGCCCAGCAGCGGCGACTGCACCGCCGCACGCTGGCCGTCGATGACCAGTTCGAAGGCGATGCCACGGCCGTCCAGCTGCAGCGCCTCGGCGCGCACGCTGGCGTCGCTGGCACCGCGCGAGCTCAGGCCGATCGGCTGCACGCCGGCCGGCAGGCCAGCGAACAGCTGGCGACCGAAGGCGTCGTCAAGATTGATCACCGCGGCCTTCAGGCCCGGGCGATGGAACAGCCGCGCCTTGGCCGCGCCGTAGCTGGCCATGTCGCCGTGGTAGTCCAGATGGTCGCGGGTGAGGTTGGTGAACACCGCCACGTCGTAGTGCACGGCATCCACGCGGCCCTGGTCCAGCGCATGCGAGCTGACTTCCATTGCCACCGCGCGTGCGCCGGCGTCGCGCAGCTGCGCCAGCAGCGCATGCATCTGCAGCACCAGCGGCGTGGTGAAGCCGGTCGGTTCGACCGCGCCATAAAGTCCGGCGCCCAACGTGCCGATACTGCCACTGGGCGTTCCGAGCAGGTGCCAGGCCTGGGCCAGCAGCTGCACGGTGGAGGTCTTGCCGTTGGTGCCGGTCACGCCCACCATCGCCATCGCCCGCGACGGTGCGCCATGGAACTGGTCGGCCATCGCACCCATGCGTGCGCGCAGGCCCGGCACGGCGATCGCATCGCCCGGTGCCGGCAGCTCGGCGGGTGCCGGCGGTTCGAACAGGATGGCGCTGGCACCGGCGGCTCGGGCCTGCTCGACAAAGCCCAGGCCATGCGCGCCGAAACCGGCGATGGCGACGAAGGCATTGCCGGGGCGCACGGCACGGCTGTCCAGCACCAGGCCGGTCAGAACGGGGTCGTGCCCTGCCAGGGCCACGTCCGGAAGCAACTGCGAAAGCAACATCGAAGGACTCATTGCGTGCCTCCCGTAGCGGGCGGCGTCTGGGCTTGCGCGCTCGGCAGCGCAGCATCGAATTCAGCGGCGGCATCGACCGGCAGCGCGGCTTCGGCCGGCGGCGCCGGCAGGATCGACGCCGAATGGCCGACCTTGCCCGACTGCTGTGCGGCCAGCCACGACTGCAGGTCATCCAGCGGCACGTCCATCAGGCGCAGGGTGCCTTCCATCACGTTGTGGTAGACCGGCGCCGACACCAGGCCGCCGTAGAACTTGCCGGCCTGCGGGTCGTTGATGACGATGACGGTGGCGAAACGCGGGTTGGTGGCCGGCACCACGCCAGCAAACAGCGCGTTGTAATGGCCGCGCTCATAACCGCCCGGGCCGGCCTTGCGCGCGGTGCCGGTCTTGCCGGCCACGCGGTAACCCAGCACCGCCGCCTGCTTGGCGCCGCCCTGGGTGACCACCGTTTCCATCATCGCCACCACCTGCCGGGCAACGTTCTCGTCGATGATCTGCTGGCCTTCGTTGCGCTGGCCCTTGACGAAGGTCGGCGCGATCAGGCGGCCGCCGTTGGCCAGCGCCGAGTACGCGGTGGCGATCTGCAGCGGCGTGACCGACAGGCCGTAGCCGTAGGACATGGTGGTCTTGGTGGTGCCCGACCAGCGCGCCGGGCGCATCACCACACCGGCCGATTCACCCGGGAAACCGCTGTGCGGCGCCGAGCCATAGCCGAAGCGGCGCACGCCGTCATAGAAGGTCTGGTCCGGCATCTTCGCCGCGACCTTGGCTGCACCCACGTTCGAGCTGCGGGTGATCACGCCGGTCACGTTCAGCACACCGTTGTTGCGCGGCACGTCGCGGATGGTGAAGCGGCCCAGGGTCATGTAGCCCGGGTTGGTGTCGATGATGGTGTCCTTGGTCACCGCACCGGCCTGCAGCGCGGTGGCGATGGTCAGCGGCTTCATCGTCGAGCCCGGCTCGACCAGGTCGGTCACCGCGCGGTTGCGGCGCGTATCGGGGATCGCGCCGGTCAGCGAATTCGGGTTGTAGGTCGGCAGGTTGACCATGGCCAGGATCTCGCCAGTGGTCACGTCCATGATCACCATCGAACCGCCGGCCGCCTTGTTGGCCACCAGCGCGTTGCGCAGTTCCTTGAAGGCCAGGTACTGGATGCGGCGGTCAATGCTGAGGGTCAGGTCCTTGCCCGGCTCGGCGGCGCGCAGCAGATCGCTCTCGACCGTCTCGCCCTTGCGGTTGCGGATCACCCGCTTGGCGCCGGCCTTGCCGCGCAGCCATTCGTCGAACGCCAGTTCCAGGCCTTCCTGGCCGCGGTCGTCGATGTTGGTGAAGCCCAGCACGTGCGCCATCGCCTCACCCTGCGGGTAGAAGCGGCGGAACTCGCGCTGCGCGGCCACACCCGGGATCTTCAGCGCAACCACCTTCTCTGCCTCGTCCGGATTGATCCGGCGGCGCAGGTACATGAATTCCTTGTCCGACTTCTGCGACAGGCGGCTGCTCAGCTCATCCACCGACATGCCGACCGCCTGGGCCAGCTCCGGGATGCGCTCGGGCGAACGCAGCAGGTCCTGCGGGTTGACCCAGATCGAGGCAACCGGCGTGGACACCGCCAGCGGTTCGCCGTTGCGGTCGGTGATCATGCCGCGCGAGGTCTTGATCGGCAGCTCGCGCAGGTAACGGGCCTCGCCCTGGCGCTGGTAGAAATCGCTATTGATGATCTGCACGTAGGCCGCACGCCCCACCAGCGACACCGAGCACAGGCCAAGCGCCAGCGCGACCCAGCGCAGGCGCTGGCGCAGGTTGAAGGCGTTGCGCGGGCGGTTGCGGCCGGTCTTGCTCATGGGCGCACCACGACGATGTCACCGGCCTCAGGGAACTTCATGCCCAGCTTCTCGCGGGCAATGCGGTCCACGCGGTTGGCTTCGGCCAGGGTCGCCTGCTCCAGCTGCAGGCGGCCGAATTCGAGGTTGATGTCATCGCGCGTGCGCTCGGCACGCGACAGTTCGATGAACGTCTGCCGATGACGGTGACGCACGAACACGACGCCGATCGCCGAGGCCACGGTGCAGGCCAGCAGGATGATCAGCAGCAGCCGGCTCATGCATCGGCCTCCCGTTTCTGTGCCACGCGCAGCACGGCGCTGCGGGCACGCGGATTGGCGGCCAGCTCCTCGTCGGTGGCCTTGATGGCGCCCCCGATCAGGTCCAGCGTCGGCACGAACGCAACGGCCTCGGGCAGGCGGCGGTTGGCCGGCGGCGCCTTGGCCAGGCGGTTCATGTACTGCTTGACGATGCGGTCTTCCAGCGAGTGGAAGCTGATCACCGCCAGCCGGCCACCGGGCTTGAGCCGTTCCACCGCCGCATCGAGACCGGCTTCCAGATCGGCCAGCTCGCGGTTGATATGGATGCGGATGGCCTGGAAGCTGCGCGTGGCCGGGTGGATCTTGTCCTTGCCGCGCGGCATCACCGAGGCAATCAGCTCGGCCAGTTCGGCGGTACGCGTGAACGGCTGCTTCTCGCGGCGGGCCACGATGGCGCGGGCGATGCGCCGGCTCTGGCGCTCTTCGCCATAGGTCCACAGCACGTCGGCAATCTCGCGGTCTTCGACGCGGTTGATCCACTGCGCGGCGCTTTCACCGCTGTCCGGATCCATGCGCATGTCCAGCGGGCCGTCCTTGCCGAAGCTGAAGCCACGTTCGGCCACATCCAGCTGCGGCGACGACACGCCCAGGTCGAACAGCACGCCGTCCAGGCCTTCGGCCGTCGCATCCCACTGCAGCAGCTGGGCGAAGCTGCCACGGAAGATGGACACGCGCGGGTCCGGCGCGAAATCGCGCTCGGCAACGGCGATGGCTTCCGGATCCTTGTCCATGACCAGCAGGCGCCCCTCGGGACCGAGCTGGGTAAGCACGCCACGTGCATGACCGCCACGACCGAACGTGCCATCCAGATAACGTCCGTTTTCGATCACCCTCAGGCCTTCAAGGACCTGGGTGTACAGGACCGGCAGGTGCACCGCCGGCGACTGCGACACCGGAAGGTGACCGGCCTGCGCTTCTGGGCGCATCCGGGCACCCCGGCTCACAACTTCAGGTCGAGCAACCCATCACCCAGATCCTCGTCAGACAACGTCTGCTGGATCAGGGCCCGATGCGCCTGCTCGCTCCACAATTCGAACTTGTCGCCCATACCGAGCAATACCGCCTTCTTCTCAATGCCCACCGCACCGCGGTGGCTGGCGGGGATGCTGATGCGACCGTTGCCGTCCAGCTCCAGATGGGCGGCCGAGCCGACCAGCTTCTGCTGCAACAGGCGCACGACGCGCTGGGTGTTGGGCTTGGACATCACATCGTCGCGGACCCGCTCCCATTCCGACTCTGCGTACAGCCACAGGCAGCCGGCTTCGAACGGGTTGTAGGTCAGCACGAGACGGTTGTTGCTGGCGCGCGCGACGAGGTCGCGGTAAGCGGTGGGAACCGCCATGCGCCCTTTGTCGTCAACTGTGATGGCCGTCTCGCCCTGGAACACGACGCCTGCACCTTGTCCTTCGCCCGGTGAAACATTGAACCACGAAAACCCACAAAACACCCGGATTTCCCTCTGATGCCCACCTTAGCAGCGGGCCGAGGGTTGTCAACAACTTTTCAGCAGGGAAATCGCCAGCCGCATCAATGGCTTGCAACAACCTTTAGAGAATTGTTCAAGGCTTATCCACAAGTTGCTGATCCGTCTCAATTTTTGAGATTGAACGGAAGTTCAGGGGCGTGGACGGGGCGTGAAACATCGGCCGCGCATTCATCCGGAACGGGCCGGAAACGGCGCCAGACTGCGCAAACCGTGCACAATGAAGCCATGTGCCTGCTCGCTCTTGGCTGGATGCACCACCCGCGCTGGCGGCTGGTGATGACCGGCAACCGTGATGAGTTCCACGCCCGCCCGACGGCGGCGCTGGCCCCCTGGCAGGATGAGACGTCCGTCATCGGGGGGCGCGACCTGCGCTCCGGCGGTGGCTGGGCCGGCGTCGGCGCCTCGGGCCGGATGGCGGTGGTCACCAATGTCCGCGACCCGCTCGCTGCCCAGACCGGCCCGTCGCGGGGTGCGCTGGTGGCCGACTTCCTGCGCGGCCGCGACCCTGCCGCCGTGCATATCGACCGCTTGGCGACCGTGGCTGGCGCCTATGCCCCGTTCAATCTGTTGCTGGCCGATAGCGACAGCCTGGAGTACCTGGGCAACCATCCCGCCGAACGGCAGACCCTCGGCCCGGGCGTGCACGGCATGTCCAACGGCGCGCTGGACGCGCCCTGGCCGAAGACCCGGCGGCTGATGGCGGCGCTGTCGGCATGGCTGGAAGAAGACGGGGTCAGATCCCTTTCGCAGCGCGAAAGGGATCTGACCCCGGATCTGGCCCCGCTCTGGGCCGCGCTGGCCGACGAACACCGCCCTGCCGACAGTGACCTGCCCGACACCGGCATCGGCCTGGAACGCGAGCGCTGGCTGAGCCCGGCCTTCATCCGCGGCGACGACTACGGCACCCGCGCCAGCACCGTGCTGCTGATCGACGCCGACGGCCACGGCGAGATCCACGAACGCCGTTTTGGCCCGCAGGGCGCACCCAGCGGACAGAGCCACGTCATTTTCTGACCGGGTTGTGCCGGCCGCTGGCCGGATTCTCTTGCCAGCGGGGTAGTGCCGGCCGCTGGCCGGCAACCTCTGGATCTTCGGATGCGCCATGAAGCAGCCGGCCAGAGGCCGGCACTACCGGGCATCGCGTTGTCGCGATCCACGCGACGGCAGTCGTCATCGCAACGGGTTCGAAACGTCATTCAGCTTCCAACCGTGACCGCGATCCGCCCGCGCCACAGGGGCTCCGGCCTCTCAGCCCGCGCACTGTGCCCTTTTCGTATTCGGCACTGTGTCTATAAATGTCGCCCCTGACCTCCCAGGGTGGTGGCGCCCGGCACCGCGCCGCGCGATCGACCGCAACCCCCAAGGAGGCCCCATGCGCCGCATCCTCATCCTGCTCGCCACCCACCTGCTCACCCTCGGCCTTGGCTTCGGCCTGGGCGTCTACCTCCTGCCCATTCTGATCGCCCCCGATGACCCGCCGGTCGTGCAGGTGCAGGCCGCCATGAAAGACGCCACCTACCGCACCACCTTCCGCCGCGACCTCAAAGGCAGCGACGCGGTGCACTGGGCCGAAGGCAAGGTCAGCGTCAGCGCCACCCAGGTCGCCTTCGACGGCAAGATGGGACCGGGCCCGGACTACAAGGTCTACCTGGTCCGCGATTTCGTCGACAACAAGGCCGACTTCCTGAAGATCAAGGCGCAGGCCCAACGCATCGGCGAGGTGAAGACCTTCAACCGCTTCCTGGTCGAGGTTCCCGCGAACGTGGACGTGGACGACTACACCACCGTGGTGGTGTGGTGCGAGCGCTTCTCGCAGTTCATCTCCGCCGGGCAGTACCGTACGCCGGGCTGACCGAGGCATGGGGTCGGATCCCTTTCCTCCGGAAAGGGATCCGACCCCGCAATCACGGTAGATCCACGCCATGCGTGGAAGAAGAAGGAGGCGGAGCCGGCCGATAAGCCGGGTTCTGTCGTGGACAGTCATTCCTCTAGGCGTTACGTCACCGCAACGCTCAAGCAACCTACCCGGATCCAACGCGGGCCGCGCCAAAGGATCCCTATTTGGTCTTGCTCCAGGTGGGGTTTGCCGTGCCGGTCTGTTGCCAGACTCGCGGTGCGCTCTTACCGCACCATTTCACCCTTACCGGCCTTCCGAAGAAGACGTAGGCGGTATCTTTCTGTTGCACTTTCCGTCGGCTTGCGCCGCCCAGGCGTTACCTGGCACCTTGCCCTATGGAGCCCGGACTTTCCTCGGCACCCCCGAAGGGATGACGCGACTGCCTGGCCGGCTCCGCCAGCGCGTATTCTAGCGTACGCACGCTTTTCCTGCCGTGCTGATCGCGGCATCCGGTTCATCCATCCACGCATGGCGTGGATCTACCGGTTCCGCTGCTCTGGTGGGTGCGGATTCCGCTTTGGTGGGTGCGGACCTGGGTCCGCACGATCCATCAACTGCCGTACAACGCCTTGCGCGGCGCGCCGGTCAACTCAGCGGCCAGCTTGGCGGCGGTCGACGGCGGCAGGTGCTCGCTCAGTTTGGCGTACACGCGGCGGCCATGCGCCAGCTGCGCTTCTTCGTCATCACCCGCGCCCTGCACCATCACCACGAACTCGCCCTTGCGCTGGTTGTCGTCGGCCTCGACCTTGGCCAGCAAGCCGGCCAGGTCGCCATCGAGCACGGTCTCGAACAGCTTGGTCAGCTCGCGGGCCAGCACCGCCGGGCGTTCGCCCCCGAAGATCGCCGCCATATCGGCCAGCGACTCGGCAATGCGGTGCGAGGATTCGTAGAACACCATCGTGCGCACTTCGCCAGCCAGCGTCTGCAGCCGGTCGCGGCGGCCGCTGGCCTTGGCCGGCAGGAAACCCTCGAAACTGAAACGGTCGCTGGGCAGGCCGGCCACGCTCAGCGCGGCGATGGCGGCGCAGGCACCGGGAATCGGGCTGACCTTGATGCCCGCCGCGCGCGCGGCACGCACCAGCCGGAAACCGGGATCGCTGACCAGCGGGGTGCCCGCATCGCTGACCAGCGCCAGCGACTCGCCGGCCTGCAGGCGCGAGACCAGGCGCTGCGCCAGGGCCTCTTCATTGTGTTCGTGCAGGGCCACCAGTGGTTGCTGGATGCCGAAATGGGACAGCAGCTGGCCGCTGCGGCGGGTGTCCTCGGCACAGATGGCCGCCACCGAACGCAGCACCTCCTGCGCGCGCGGGCTCAGATCGGCCAGGTTGCCGATCGGGGTGGCGACGACGTACAGGGTTGGAACACTCATTTCAGCGGTACTCACGGGGCAAGGGTAGAATCGTAGCGTGTACCCGGCCAAGGCCGCTGCCCTCATCGCATGGACCCGATCATGAACAAGCCCGCCGCACGGATCTCCGCCCTGTCGTTGTCGCTGATGCTGCTGGCCGGTTGTGCCACCACCAGCCTGACCAGCACGCCCGATTCGCCGGCCCAGAGCCAGGCGCTGGCGCTGATCGAACAGGGCAAGCCGCGCGACGCCGCACTGCAGCTGGAAGGCCTGGCCGCCACCCTGCGCGGCGGCGCCCGCAGCAACGCACTGGCCGACGCGGCCTGGGCCTGGCACCTGGCCGGCGACAGTGCCCGCGCGCGCAGCCTGCTGGGCCAGCTCACCGCACGCCAGCTGTCCGGCGCCAGCCTGCAGCGCTACCAGCTGACCGGTGCCGAGCTGGCCCTGGCCGACAAGCAGCCGGCGCAGGCGCTGGCCCTGCTGAAAGATCATGCCGACAGCGTTGCGGTCGGCCTGCGCACCCGCTGGCTGCTGGCCCGCGCCCAGGCCCTGCAGGGCACCGGCGATGCCTTCGGCGCCGCCACCGAGCGTGCCCGCGCCCATGCCGGCCTGACCGGCAGCGCGCGCAGCGAGAACCAGGCCGCCATTGCCGGCCTGCTCGGCACCCTCGACGACGCCACCCTGCGCAGCCGTGCCGCCGCGCTGCCGGCCAACGACCCGCTGTACAACTTCGCCGGTCGTGCGCTGATCGCGCGCGGCCTGCCGCTGCCGCGCCCGTTCGACCGCGATGGCGCGGCCCAGTTCGATACCAGCAAGCGCCCGCCGGCGATGAGCGACGGCTACCGGCCGCCGGCCAAGCTGGCCGTGCTGCTGCCGCTCAGCGGCCGCCTGGCCACCGCCGCACAGCCGGTGCGCGATGGCCTGTTGAGTGCCTACTACGGTGAAAGCCGTCGCCGCCCGGACATCAATTTCTTCGACACCGCCGGCACCCCGGCCGGTGCCCTCGCCGCCTACGACAAGGCCGTCGCCTCCGGTGCCGACTTCGTGGTGGGGCCGCTGGGCCGCGACGAAGTGGACGCCGTGTACGGCCGCCAGCAGCTGCAGGTGCCGGTGCTGGCCCTGAACCGCGGCAAGGACGCACCGCCGGCCGGCAGCGCCGGTTTCTCGCTGGCGCCGGAAGACGACGGCATCGTCGCCGCCGAATACCTGCGTGGCCGCGAACGCAACCGTGCACTGGTGATCAGCAGCAACGACGACACCGGCCGCCGTTCCGCCGCCGCCTTCGCGCAGCGCTTCGCACAGCGCGGTGGCCAGGTGGTGGCCACCTTCAACGTCAGCGATGCCGTGGGCGATGTCGGCGCGCAGGTGCGCAATGCCGGCCAGGTCGATGCGGTGTTCCTCGCCGTGCGTGCGCCGCAGGCCCGCCTGCTCGCACCGCAGCTGGCGCTGGCCGGTGCCGGTGGCGCCACCCGCGTCGGCACCTCACAGCTGACCGTCGGCAGCGGCAAGGTGGAAGAAGACGTGGCGCTGGACGGCATCGTCTACCCGAACGAAGCCTGGAACGTGCGCAGCGTATCCGGCCTGCCGTCGGCCAGCCAGGTGGCCAGCACCCTGCCGAGCGCACGCGGTGCGGCCGGCCGCCTGTTCGCCTTCGGCGCCGACGCCTGGAAGATCACCGCCTATCTGGACAAGCTGTCCAACGAAGGCGGCCTGGACGGTGCCACCGGCACCCTGTTCCTGGACAGCAACGGCAATATCCTGCGCCAGCCGGCATGGTCGACCTTCAATGGCGGCCGGCCGATGCCGATCGTCGGTGGTCGCTGAGCGCAGCCAACGCGGCTCGGCGGTGGAAGCCGCCGCCGAGCAGCATCTGCAACAGGCCGGGCTGCAGCCGCGCGCGCGCAACGTGCGTTATCGCGGCGGTGAACTGGACCTGGTGATGGACGATGCCGGCACCGTGGTGTTCGTGGAAGTGCGCTATCGCGCGCGCTCCGATTTCGGTGGCGGCGCCGCCTCGGTGGATGCGCGCAAATGCCGGCGCCTGGCGCATGCCGCATTGTTATACCTGCAGGACAATCCTGCGCTGGCCGATGCGCCCTGCCGCTTCGACGTGGTCGAAGCCAGTGGCGAACCACCGCAGCTGCACTGGCTGCGGGATGCATTCCGGCTGGATGACTGCTGATGGTTTCCGTCCGCTCTGGTAGTGGCCGACCTTGGTCGGCGCTTCTGTGCCAACCAAGGTTGGCACCTACCAGAGCGCAGCTTGGCCGGCACTACCACGGTGCGTGACTGATGCCTTCGATCATCACCCATGCCGCTGTACCGCTGGCGCTGTGGTGCGCCGCTGATCGTGGCCGCATCCGGCCGCGCCTGCTCGTGGCCGGCGTGATCGCGGCGATGCTGCCCGATGCCGATGTGCTGGCCTTTGCCCTGCACATTCCCTACGCCGATGCCTTCGGCCATCGCGGTGCCAGCCATTCGTTGCTGTTTGCGTGCGTGCTGGCGGCGGTGGCCGCGGTGTTGGCGTTCCTTGGTAGCCGCCGACCTTGGTCGGCGGTTTCGTGCCAACCAAGGTTGGCACCTACCAGGGCGCGGCCAACGGTGGCATCGACCGTACAAGCGGCGGTGTTCGTCTTCGTCTGTGCCGCCAGCCATCCACTGCTCGATGCGATGACCTCCGGCGGCCTCGGCGTCGCCCTGGCCTGGCCGTGGAGCGAACACCGCTTCTTCGCACCGTGGCGACCCATCCGCGTTTCACCGTTCGCGCCGCAGTTCTTCAGCGCGCGCGGCCTGGCCACCCTGCTCTCTGAACTGCGCTGGGTGTGGCTGCCGCTGGCCACAGCCGTCGTCGCCTGGAAACTGATCCAACCCGCTCCTGCTGCCCCACGAGATCCGTCATGAGTCCTGCCCTGCCCGCCCCCCTGGTTGCCGAACTGTCCGCCCTGCTGGGCGCGGAGGGCTGGCGCATGGATGACAGCGCGCTGGAGGCCAACGCGCAGGACAACTCATGGCGCCGCCAGCGTCCGGCGGCGGTGGCGCTGCCAGCCGACATCGAACAGGTGCAGGCATTGGTGCGTGCCTGCCGCGCACACGGCGTAGCACTGGTCGCGCGCGGTGCCGGTACCGGCACTACCGGTGCCGCCGTCCCACAACCGGGCAGCATCGTGCTGTCGTTCACCCGCATGGACCGCATCGTCGAGATCCGCGCCGGTGATCGTTGCGCGGTCGTGCAGCCGGGTGTGCTCAATGGCACCCTGCAGCAGGCGCTGGCCCCGCATGGCCTGTTCTGGGCACCGGACCCTTCCAGCGCCGAGATCTGCAGCATCGGCGGCAACCTTGCCTGCAATGCCGGTGGCCCACGCGCGGTGAAGTACGGCACCAGCCGCGACAACGTGCTGGGCCTGGTGGCGGTGACCGGCACCGGAGACGTGATCCGCTGCGGTGGCGCCTACACCAAGGACGCCACCGGCTATGACCTCACGCATCTGCTGGTGGGCAGCGAAGGCACGCTGGCACTGATCGTGGAAGCTACCTTGAAACTGACCCCGCTGCCGGTCAGCCAGGCCGGCCTGCGCGTGCTGTACCGCGATGCCGATGCCGCCGCTGCGGCGGTATCGCGATTGATGTCGCAGCCGGTGGTGCCGACCCGCCTGGAGTTCATGGACGCACGCAGCCTGGAGCTGCTGCGGCTGAATGGTGCCGACGTGCCGGAGGCAGGCGCGATGCTGCTGGTCGAAGCCGATGGTGACCACGACACCCTGCCCTACCTGCTGCAGGCACTGGCCAGCGCCGCCGAAGGCGACGGCATGATCGAGCTGGACGTAGCGATGGAAGGCCGTGCACGCGACCAGCTGTGGGCGGCGCGCAAGGCACTGTCGCCTGCGCTGCGCAGTGTGGCGCCAGGCAAGATCAATGAAGACGTGGTGGTGCCGGTGTCGCGCATTCCAGACCTGGTGGCCGGCGTGCAGGCGCTGGCACGCGACTACACGCTGACCATCGTCACCTTCGGCCATGCTGGCAATGGCAACCTGCACGTCAACATCCTCTACCATCCGGACGATGCCGACGAGAACGCACGCGCGCATGCCGCGCTGCCGAAGATCTTCGAGCTGACGCTGGCGCTGGGTGGCACGTTGTCCGGCGAACACGGCATTGGCCTGGCCAAGCGCGATTTCATGGCGCAGGCGTTTACACCGGCTACGCTGGCGACGATGCGCGCGATCAAGGCCGCACTGGACCCGGACGGCATCCTCAACCCGGGCAAGGTGCTGCCGCCGGCATAGGCGCGCGCCTACCTGTAGAGCCGAGCCATGCTCGGCTCACCGCGCGCAGCGCGGGCTTCCTGCCTGCGGAACGCAGAGCAGCCGAGCATGGGCTCGGCTCTACACCGGCCTGTCGCTCGCGATATCTATCAAGGTCTGCCGGAAGCTGGGCAACAGCACGCGGTTGCCATACCCGCTCAGGTGATCGTTGTCGAAGAACAGCGGTTCACCGTCTTCCACCGCAGAACAGGTCTGCGGCCCGCACAGCAGCGGCAGCGGATCCCACACGGTCAGTGACGGGTAGCGTGCCGCCAGATCAGTCAGCAGTGCCATCTGCGGCACGCGCAGCATTTCCAGATCCGCACGCGGCATGCTCAGGCCGCCGGCACACGCTGGATTGCGGCGGTTGAACCAATCCGAACAGCGGTACGCACCCGCCTTGAACAACGGCAGCGGTGCATCCACAACCACGTGCACGCCCAGCTTCTGCAAACGCCCAAGAACACGATCAGCCTCATCGCGTGCCGCCTGCGCATGGGCCGGCGTACGCTCGGCCAGTAGTTGCTGATAGATCTGCTGTGCGTCCTGCTGCTGCCAATCGAACCCACGCAGCTCCGGCATGCGCAATGCCGCCAGCAGCACGATGTCACCCGGGCGCGCCTCGCGCTCGATGGTCGACAGCGCCTCTTCGATGAAGCCCTGGCAATCGGCCGGGCTGGCCCGCAGCAGGTTGACGAAGCTGCAGCCGCCGCGATCCTGCTGGTGCACCGCCATGCCGGTCTGCCGCGCCACCATGCTGGTCAGCGTGCGGTAGGCCGCCGCGTGCGAATCGCCCACCACGAACAGGCGCCGCCCCTCCAATGCCGGTGCACTCACCGGCTCCAGCGGGCGCCACGCCGGGTAGCGACGCGCCTGCCATGCATAGCCATCACCGGTGACGCTGAGCGAGACCTGCTCGTGGTATTCCACCGTAGCCCACGCACCCGCACCGCACAGCGCCACCACCGGCAACGCCATCGCCAGCACCTTGGCCGGCGCCAGGCGCAGCAGCGGCGCCGCACTGCGCAGCGGGCGTTCGATGAAGTGATACGACGCAGCGGATACCGCCAGCAGCAGCACCGGATACAGCCACAGCGCGGCGCCGTGCAGGCCGTAGGTCCAGCGCAGCAGCACCAGCAACGGCCAGTGCCACAGATACAGCGAATAGGACAGCCGGCCCAGATACGCCAACGGCGTGCACCCCAATGCGCGGCCAATGCGTGATGTACCCGGCGCCGACACGCTCGCCAGCAACATCAACGTGCCGGCCACGGTGGCCAATACACCCGGCACCGGCATCGCCAGCTGAGGTGCGATCACCACGCCTGAAACCAGCAACGCCAGACCGGCGCCTGCAACCGCGTCACCCCGCTGGCCGGGCACGCGCGTACGCATCCATTGGTACAGCAGCGCGCCCGCAGCCAGCTCCCAGAACCGCGCCGGCAGCAGATAGAACGCTGCCGCCGGTGCTGCCTGCGCCTGCCAGCCAGCCCACGCCAACGACAGCACGGTGAGCACCGGCAACAGCCAACGCGACCACGGCCAGCGCTCACGCCCACGCAGCCACACGAAGAACAGCAGCGGGAAGACCAGATAGAACTGTTCCTCCACGCCCAGCGTCCAGGTGTGCAGGAACGGGTTGAGTTCCGCGCCGGGCGAGAAGTAGTCGTCCTGCTGGCCAGCCAGCACGATGTTGCTGAAGCCGACCAGCGCGGCCCAGCCAGTCTGGTCGAACTGTTCATTGCGCCACGCGCGGGGAATGAACAACGCCGACAGCACGAAGGTGGCCATCAGCATCACCAGCAACGCCGGCAACAGGCGCAGCACGCGGCGGCGATAGAAGTCGAGCAGCAGCGCGCCCAGTGACGCATGGGTGCGCGAGGCCAGCGACTGGCTGATCACGAAGCCGGACACCACGAAGAACAGGTCAACGCCGGTGAAGCCACCGGGCAGCCAGGTGGCGTTGGTGTGGAAGAGGATGACCGCCAGCACCGCCAAGGCACGCAGGCCATCGATGGCGGCGTTGTGGGAGCGTTCGGAAGGGGACATGCGGGCGACCGGCAGCAGGCAATCCGGCAGCATCGCCAGCGCTTGCGCAGTCATTCAATGGACAATCGCGACAGACATAGACATCGTTCAGGTCCGGTCCCTGCTCGTCGCAGTTGTAGAGCCGAGCCATGCTCGGCTGCTCTTCGTTCAGATCGCGATGAGCCGAGCGCAGGCTCGGCTCTACAGCAGCAGCCAGGGGTCAGAGCCCATTGCCGTGGCAATGGGATCCGACCCCGCTGCACGCCCGCTTACCAAGCCATGCGCAGGCCCAGCTGGCCACCCATGTTGCGGAAGCCGTGGTCACCGCGCTGCACGCTCACGCCACCCCACGCGCCCCAGCGCTGGCCCAGCTTCAACTCAGCACCGGCCTGTACCTCATAACGGTTGCGCGGCACGTCCGCACCCAGCGTGTCACCGTTGAACTGCAACGTACTCGTGCCACTGCCGCGCAGCCAGTTCACGCCCATGTAGGGCTGCACGGTGTTACCAGCCACAGTGCCGTGACCGAACACACGCACACCGATGCGTCCGCTCAGGCCGCCGGCATCGGCGTGGTCGATCACCGTGCCGTTGGCTTCCACATGGCGGTCGGCGCGGAAATCGACATACGACAGCTGCAGCTGCGGCTGCACATACAACGCGCTGGTGGTGCCCTGCCACGCGTTGAAGGTGTAGCCGGTCTCCAGCGACGCACTGGCCATGCGCGAGTCGTAGTGCTCCGGCTCCAGGCCGATGCCCTGCACGCGGCTGTCGAAGCGGCCGTACTGAAGAGCTGCGTCCACGTACGCGCCTCGCGTGCCGTCGTCCTCCTGCAACCGGGTACCGTACACACCCAACGCGCTACCGCGCACCCGCCCCTTGGCGCTGTAACCGGTCAGCCCGGACACCACGCTGCTATCGGTGCGACCACTGCCGAGCATCACGCCGAACGCGGCATTGCCGCGGCGGAGCAGGTCGCTGCCGATCTGCAACACCGAGGTAGTGCCGTCCACCGACAGCTGACCGCCAACAGCACTGAAGTCGGCATTGCTGCGGCCCACGCGCGCCCAGGCGCTGCGGCCGTCACCCCTCGACATTGCACCGCTGCGCTCCTGCAGGCGATGGGCAAACATGTTGATGGCTGCCGACTGGTTGGCCAGGTACGCACCGGCTTCCGGGCGTAGTACCGGCGGCGGCGTGACCGGATTGCCCGGATCAAGCGGGCCGCCTTCGTCACCTTCACCCGGGTCCGGATCCGGCCCCGGATTGACCGCGCAGCCAGGGGCCGCCGGATCATCCGCACAGCGATCAAACCACTGCGAGCGCAGATACCAGTTGCCATCGGTGGGATCGGCCAGCCCGCCCTGGAACAGGAAGTACTCGTACGATCCCCCCACCGCGCGGCCCACCAGCGCGTAGCTCGCCAGTGATGCACCCTCGACCTCGATCAACGGGATGCCATCCACCGTAGGGGCGCCCACGCCACCGATGTTCTTCACCGCCACCAGCGCATCACCGGAGGTATCACCGCGTACGTGCAGGCGATCCATGCCGCTGTCATCGCCACCCAATGCGCCCTGGAACAGCAACGTCGCGCCCTCGCTGTGCAGGTCACCGTCCACGGTGAGCGTATTGAAGCGGCCACTGCCATCGGACAGCGCCACGCGGCTGTTGAGCACCCGCAGTTCGCCCACGCTGGCGTCACCGGTCAACGTCCACTGGCTGCCGCTTTCAATTGCCATCGTCTGCACCAGATTCGACGAACCCCGCCACAGCGACCCATCCGCCAGGCGCACATGCACGTCCGACTGCGGCGGCAATCCCGCATCCTCGTCTTCCGGGGTGATGACGATGTCACCCACCATCTGCGAGCGCCCTTCCAGCAGCACGTCGAAACGCCCGGCCACCGCCGCATCCAACGCCAGCGCGATGCCGTTGCCGCCGGATACCAGAGCGCCGTTGGACAAGGTCAGGCCCGGATCACGACTGCTGCGCAGCCACACACCGCCATGCTGCGCGCTGACCAGCGAGCCGCCGTCGATGCTCATCCGACCGTTGTCATTGATCACCGCCGCCCACGCGCCATCACCTTCTGTTCGCACCTGGGTGTTGGTCAACACCATCTGGCCAGCGCCACCGGCGATGACACCATGGGAGGATAGGCCCAGGGTCTGTAGACGACTGTCGGTCAACGTGACCGTGCCGCCGGTGCGCGCGATCGCTGCAGCGGATCCGTCACCTTCGGTCAACACCTGGATGTCTGCGGCGTCAATCTGCGGTCGGCGCCCCATGTCGCCCTGCGCATACACGCCATGGGCCGAACTGCCATTGGTGGAAAGACGCGTGCCAACAACCTGTGCGTGTCCACCTCGCACGTCCAGACCGAGTGCACGATCGCCCCGCGCCGCCACTGACGAATCGCGCAGCACCAACAAGGAGTCGTTGGGCATCCAGATGGCGGTGCCGTCAGAGGTTGCAAGCGTGCTCCGCTCCACCGTCACTGCGTTGCCCCGCCCATTTATATCCAGGGCAATCCGCTCGCTGCGGACGCTGCTGTCGCGCAGGACGGTTACGCCATTTTCCATGAGGCTCAGTCCCGAGTCCCCGGACAGCTCACTGCTCTGCACGGTAAGCGCACCACCGGACTGATCCACTGCACGGCTGTTCGCACCCTGCACCACGATCCGGCTATCAGAGAGATAGACGGTCCCGCCCAGCGCCACCCCTGTAGCCGATTGCCCCTGAAGGTGGACGTCCACCTGGTGCATTGCCAGCGTTGCGCCACGGTGCGCTGTCGCGGCGACTCCTGAATGCCCCACGCGGCTGATGCTCGAGTTCTGCAGCACCACATCAGCCGTTCCGGTGACCAGCACGCCATCCCTCGCATCGTCCAGGATGTCGATGTGGACGGCATCGAGCGTTGCAGTACCCGCGTTCGCGTACAGGCCGGACGTACCTGAGCGGCTCACCTGCAGCTGGCCACCCTGCATCTGCAGGCTGCCGCCGGTCAGCCGCAGGGCGTCCCCTCCGCTGCTGCGGACCTGCACGTTCCTCAACACGGCATCGGCATCCTGCACCTGCACACCGTGTGCGCTGTTGCCGGTTGTCTCGATCACAACGTCGGTGGCCTGCAGATGGGCACCTGCAGCAACCGATGCGCCGGCAGCGGATACACCGGCGGTAGTTACCATTCCGCCATCCAGCCTGATAACGCTGCCGGTCCCTTCGGCGTTCGCCGCATGCGCTGCACGTCCAATCGTAGAAAGGTTCACCGGTCCCGTGGGCAGGATGCGGCCACCGTTGATGGCGTAGAAGGCGTGCCCGGAGGGGTCGCCCGGCAGTACCGGCTCGGTGGTGTGATAGTCGCCTTCGGGGGGCGTCTGATCGTCCCCGTCGGCCACGATCTGCTGGGCGGACGCGGGAATGCCGGCAAGCAGGGCCGCCGCGAGGGCGGAAGCCAGGACATGGTGACGCAGGATGGAATTCTGCATGGGGTCGCTCCTGAAAAGAGGCGACATGCTCGATCCGCGCTTCCGGCTGCACCATCGAATGCCTTGCAACCCGCCTGCGACAGGTTGTCGCAGTGCTGGCTGGCAGCTGAAGGCACTGCAGGTGTCCAGCGCGCTTTACAACTATTTGCATGGGACGGTCGGCCCCCCTCGCAGAGACTGCCGCCAGTGGAGACACAAGGCTTCGTATTTGACCCATTTCCTCACTGCAGCTTCACATGGACGCAGCGTATAGGGCTCGATCTGAATGCGGTCGTGTGGTGTCACGTGTCTCTCCCCCCTTTTCGACACAAGGACTTCCCCATGAAACACGCCGCCGTCACCACCGCCCGCCGCCCTCCGGCGCCCCGCGTGCTGTGCCGCAGCTTGCTGCTGGCCTTGGCCTCGCTCCACACCGGTGCTGCCCTTGCCGGCAATCTGGATGGGCAGACCGCCGATGTAGGCGCCGCTGACCCGACCGAAGCGTGGACGTTGAAGAACGGATCGCTGTTGACAGTGAACGGTGGCGCGTCGCTGTACATTGAAGCTGATAACTCCACGGTCATACTCTCCAATGCTACGGTCGATGCAGGGAGCAGACAGAGTGCCGTCACTCTCTCCGGCGGCTCAACGCTGGCCGCACGATCAACCCGGTTCGCGGCGGGCATCCTTGTCACCGACAGCAGCACTGCATGGATCGAGGACAGTGAGATCATCGTGACTGCGGCAGGCTTGAGTCCCGGTGCAGCCAGCGTTGGCATCGGCCTGTCTGGGACTGCCAGCACGCTTCCCGGGGATTCCCTGACGGTGGTGCGCAATACCTACCTGCGCGTCGAGGACGTGCCGGGAACGCGGGATATCAACAGCGGCCTGGGCGTGCGCCTGATGGGCGGGGAAATCCAGCTGCAGAACTCGCGGATCGATGCAGACAACATGGCGGCATTGCTCGCAACCGCCAACGCCGGCCAGCCGCCGATTACCCTGCGCATCGACAACTCCGCGCTACGATCCCGCCGCGGTGCTGCCATCCGGGTCGCGCCACGCGAGCTTGATGCAGAGTACCGAGTCATCGTCACGAACGGCTCGCAGCTACAAGCGGGCGACGGCAATCTGCTGTTGATGCAGTCATGGAGCGGCAGCCCTGTCGCTTCTGCAATCCACACAGACTTCACCGTGGATAACGCGCGCCTGATTGGCAACGTCAACCTGGATACGACGACCGTGGCCAATGGCGTCCTCGACGTGCTCCTGCGCAACAAGGCGCAGATCGACGGCCGCTTCATCAACGTCACCTCGGCCAGCATCGACAGCGACAGCACCTGGCTGATGACCGGCGACAGCAACGTCGGCCACCTGGCGCTGGGCAGCACCGGCACCGTGGCGCTGGGCAATGGCAGCACGTTCAACACGCTCAGCGTGGACACCTTCGACGGCGCCGGCGGAACCCTGCTGTTCAACACCCAGCTGGGCGACGACGCATCGGCTACCGACAAGCTGATCATCAAGGGCGATGCCAACGGCCAGGCCAACGTGCGCGTGCTTAACGCTGGTGGTGCCGGTGCGAAGACCGACAAGGGCATCGAGTTGATCCGCGTGGGCGGCGCATCGAATGCACAGTTCGACCTGCAGGGCCGTGCGGTGGGCGGGCAATACGAGTACTTCCTGTTCAAGGATGCGACCAACGGCGGTTGGTACCTGCGTTCGGAACTGGCCGGTGCGCCGGACCCGTGTGTGATCGATCCGTCGCTGCCGGAGTGCCATCCGGTCGATCCGGTGGACCCGGTCGATCCGATCGACCCCACCCCGGTGCTGCGCCCGGAAGCTGGCGCCTACCTGGCCAACCAGTTCGCGATGGACCAGCTGCTGCGCCACGGTTGGCGCGACCGCCAGGGCGGCAGCACCTCCGCCGTTGATGGCGTGCGTGGCTGGGCACGTGTGGATGCCACGCAGAGCAAGCTGTCTGCTGTGCAGGACCAGCTGGACCTGCGCGTGGACCGCTCGCGCCTGCAGCTGGGTGCGGACATCGGCGTGTTCGACAACGGCCAGGGCCGCGTGGGCGTGATGGGCACGCTGGCCAAGTCCGATGCCACTTCGCGCTCGCAGCTGACCGGCTACAGCGCACGTGGCAAGGTCAACGGCGGCGCGCTGGGCGTGTACGGCAACTGGAGCACCGATGCACTGTATGTGGATGCCAGCGTGCAGCGCGGCCAGTTCCGCAACCGCGTGCAGGGCGAAGGCCTGGCCGGGGAACGCTACGACTCGGACATCTGGCAGAGCTCGCTGGAAGCCGGCTACCGCTTCGGCATCGGCCAGATCGGCAGCACCGCGCTGAGCCTGCAGCCGGAACTCCAGCTGGTCTACACCGACGCCAACACCGACCGTCATGAGGAAGCCAACGGCACGGTGGTGCGCAGCCTGGGCGACAGCGGCCTGTCCGGTCGCATGGGCCTGCGCCTGCGGGGTGAAGGCCGCAGTGCAGCCGGCGCATCGGTCAGCCCGTATGTGGTGGCCAACTGGTACCGCGACGGTGCCAGCAACGGCATGGCGTTCGACGATGAAGCGCTGACGGCCAGCGTGCCGCGCAACCGCTACGAGTTGAATGCCGGTGCGCGCGTAGACTTCCGTTCCGGGCTGAGTGCCTGGGGTGGGTTTGGTGTGATGCGCGGTGACCATGGGTATCGCGAAGCGACGGC
This sequence comes from Stenotrophomonas sp. NRRL B-14846, assembly GCF_050473585.1. NCBI lineage: Bacteria > Pseudomonadati > Pseudomonadota > Gammaproteobacteria > Lysobacterales > Lysobacteraceae > Stenotrophomonas > Stenotrophomonas sp. NRRL B-14846. The sequence goes on along the minus strand of NZ_JBFLUN010000023.1, from coordinate 341,463 downwards.
CAATGTAAGTGTTGCCTATCGCTGGTAAAGGCTCACCGCGGCGGAGCCCCTTTCGCAGGAAATGGGTTCCGTCTCCATGAATACCCCGTTCCGGCCCGGTAACTGTCTCATGAAGAACACGCCAGTACTCCTGGCGGGTGCGCGTGTCCGCGCCCGCCCCACGCTTCTTGCCTGCCACCTGCTGGCGGTGCTTGTCTGCAACCCCAGCACCGCTGTTGCAAGGGAGCTGGTTGGCGAATCCGTAGAGCTGCTTCCCGGCGATCGGGTGGAAGCCTGGCAACTGCGGCGGGGTTCGCAGTTGAACGTCACTGGTGCAGAAACACTCGCCATCCAAGCATTCGACAATTCCACCATTCTCCTGTCGGACGCAACAGTGCGCCTGCCTCCATCGACCATGGAGGCCACTATATGGGTGGCGGACAATGCCTCACTCACGGCGTACCGGTCGTCGATCGTTGGCAACGGTCTATTGCTGACGGGCGAGGCGTCGGCGCGTCTGTTCAGCAGCAACGTGCAGGTCACTCGTGCCACAGGCCTGGATCCATTCAGCCCCACCTCCATCGGCATCGATCTGGAGCATCGCGCGGGCCTTATCCCGGGTGTCGAAGTTGAAATCGACGCAACCCAGGTGCGCGTCGAGCAGCCTGATCGTCCTCGCCCAGGCTACACCGGGGTCGGGGTACGCTTGGCACAGGGGCAGGTGGCGATACGCAATGGCTCCCGCATCGATGCCGACGACATCGGCATGCTTCTGTACAGTACCGGAGATGACCTGCACAGCAGCGTCGTCATTGATGATTCAACCGTCATCGGTGGTAGCGGTTCGGCGATCCGTATCGCTACGATCGGCCACGCCCCCACATTCGATATCACGGTATCGAACGGATCGCGGCTCCGGGGCGGCGATGGCCACCTCCTGCGCGTTGGCTCCTTCGTCGCAGGCGCAAGCGGCGCATCCAAGGTACGGTTCAGTGTCGACAACGCGCGCCTTTCGGGCCACGTTGCCAGCGACGATGCGAGCGCGCACCTGGGCTCGCTGGATGTGATCCTGCGCAACAAAGCGCAGATCGACGGCCGCTTCATCAACGTCACCTCGGCCAGCATCGACAGCGACAGCACCTGGCTGATGACCGGCGACAGCAATGTCGGCCACCTGGCGCTGGGCGACACCGGCACCGTGGCGCTGGGCAATGGCAGCACCTTCAACACGCTCAGCGTGGACACCTTCGACGGCGCTGGCGGCACCCTGCTGTTCAACACCCAGCTGGGCGACGACGCGTCGGCTACCGACAAGCTGATCATCAAGGGCGATGCCAACGGCCAGGCCAACGTGCGCGTGCTCAATGCCGGCGGCGCAGGCGCCAAGACCGACAAGGGCATCGAGTTGATCCGCGTCGGCGGCGCATCGAATGCACAGTTCGACCTGCAGGGCCGCGCGGTGGGTGGGCAGTACGAGTACTTCCTGTTCAAGGACGCGACCAACGGCGGTTGGTACCTTCGCTCGGAGGTTCCGGCAGGTCCGGATCCGTGCAGCACCGATCCCGCGCTGCCGGAATGCGCACCCGTGGACCCAATTGATCCGGTGGACCCGGTCGATCCCATTGACCCGATCGACCCCACGCCGGTGCTGCGCCCGGAAGCTGGCGCCTACCTGGCCAACCAGTTCGCGATGGACCAGCTGCTGCGCCACGGCGGGCGCGATCGCCAGGGCGGCAGCACCTCCGCCGTTGATGGCGTGCGTGGCTGGGCACGTGTGGATGCCACGCAGAGCAAGCTGTCGGCGGTGGAAGACCAGCTGGACCTGCGCGTGGACCGCTCGCGCCTGCAGCTGGGTGCGGACATCGGCGTGTTCGACAACGGCCAGGGCCGCGTGGGCGTGATGGGCACGCTGGCCAAGTCCGATGCCACTTCGCGCTCGCAGCTGACCGGCTACAGCGCACGCGGCAAGGTCAACGGTGGCGCGCTGGGCGTGTATGGCAACTGGAGCAATGATGCACTGTATGTGGATGCCAGCGTGCAGCGCGGCCAGTTCCGCAACCGCGTGCAGGGCGAAGGCCTGGCCGAGGAACGCTACGACTCGGACATCTGGCAGAGCTCGCTGGAAGCGGGCTACCGCATCGGCCTCGGCCAGATCGGCAGCACCGCGCTGAGCCTGCAGCCGGAACTGCAGCTGGTCTACACCGACGCCAACACCGACCGTCATGAGGAAACCAATGGCACGGTGGTGCGCAGCCTGGGCGACAGCGGCCTGTCCGGTCGTATGGGCCTGCGCCTGCAGGGCGAAGGCCGCAGTGCAGCCGGTGCGTCGGTCAGCCCGTATGTGGCGGCCAACTGGTACCGCGATGGCGCCAGCAACGGCATGGCGTTCGATGATGAAGCGCTGAAGGCCAGTGTGCCGCGCGACCGTTATGAGTTGAATGCCGGTGCGCGTGTGGACTTCCGTTCCGGGCTGAGTGCCTGGGGTGGGTTTGGCGTGATGCGCGGTGACCATGGGTATCGCGAAGCCACCGCCAATCTGAGCATGTCGTACAAGTGGTGAGGTAGTTCAAAGAGCGGCGCCGGAGAGATCCGGCGCCGTTCTGCTGTCTGTAGAGTCGAGCCATGCTCGACTGGCTCTTCTCAACGGTGGCCAACAACAGTCGAGCATGGCTCGACGCTACAGGGAATGTCGCATTCGGCACGCAACGCCATCTGCTGCCTGCCAGCGACGAAATTGCAACGTTTTCGAAGTTTCCAACAATTCTCATTGGCAGCATTGGCGCTTCATGCAAATCATGTGGCGCCACCGACAACGGGTGGCACGGGCTTCCAATCCCGTTAGGTTGATGTGTTGGTTACGCTTGCCTGTCGGCGTCGCTCTTTCCTTGTTGGGTGGCGTCGGCAGGCATTCTGTCCGCGTTTACATGGCGGGCGGTGCGTGGGGGCCTCGTGCCCGCCGGCGCTTCTACATCGACCTCCGGTATTGGAACCACACACCGTCCGCCACCCTCGCTGTTAAGCGGGGTGGCCCCTTGCCACTTGCACAAGGACGCCGCCATGACCGCTTCCCCCTACCCGCACCTGTTCGCCACCCTGGGCGACGCCGCCACGCGCCTGCCGGATGATCTGGCGCGCACGCTGGAAGACACGTTCGTTGCACTGCAGAGCGGCAACAGCGCCGGGGCCATCACGTTGCAGGCCTGCCTGCAGTACATCCGCCAGGGCGATGCGGCCGATGGCCAGCCGTGGCCGGGCAACAACCGCACGCCCGGGCAGCGCCTGGCCCTGGCGCGTATTGATCGTGCCAATGCGGGACTGAGTTTCCTGCTGGAACTGCTGCACGCCACCGAACGCGTGCGCGTGGACGGTGATATCGACCAGCAGATGGGCGATGGTGCGCGCGAGGGCTTGCTGTTGGCCTGCCGTGGGTTGGCCGAGTATGTGGATGTGCAGTTAAGGGCGGCGTAACGCTGGGCGATGCGCATGCGCGTGCGCTTCGGTAGGTGTCGACCTTGGTCGACACGGTGTTGCCATGGGCGGCTGACACATTCGTGCCACCCAAGGTTGGCACCCAGCAGGGCAGTACCGCTGCTGCTACGCGAAGTGCTGGTAGCCGCCGTCGGCGGCTTCGCCATCCACATGCACGCCCTGCCCTTCGGCGATGCGGCCGATGCGGGTGAGCGGCACGTCCAGCGATTCGGCCAGGTAGTGCAGCGCGTCGCGCTGGTCGGCGGCGGCGGTGAAGCACAGTTCGTAGTCGTCGCCACCGCGCAGTGCGCAGTCACGCGCACCGTCGCGGCCGAGCAGCTCGCGCAGCGCGTGCGAGATCGGCAGCGAATCGGCATCCACATGCGCGGCCACGTTGCTGCGCGTGGCAATGTGGCCCAGATCGGCCAGCAGGCCGTCGGATACATCCACCGCGGCATGCGCGAAGGCACGCAGGCGCAGGCCGAGGGTCACACGCGGCGTCGGCCGCAGCAGGCGCAGGCGCAGGCTTTCGTAGTCGGCCAGCAGCGTGGCGGTGGCGATGCTCAACGCACCTTGTTGCCACAGGCGCAGCGCACCGGCGGCATCGCCGAGCGTGCCGCTCACCCAGATATCGTCACCCACCTGCGCGCGATCGCGGCGCAGGGCCTGGCCACGCCCGACCTGTCCCATCGCGGTCACCGACAGCGACAGCGGGCCACGCGTGGTGTCGCCACCGATCAGCGCGATGTCGTGCTGGTCGGCCAGTGCGAAAAAGCCATCAGCGAAGGCCTCGATCCAATCTTCAGAGGCTTCTGGCAACGACAACGCCAGCGTGCACCACGCCGGGCGCGCGCCCATCGCGGCGAGGTCTGACAGGTTGACCGCCAGGGTCTTCCAGCCGATGTCGAAGGCAGGCGTTTCAACGGGAAAGTGCACGCCGCTGTTGAGCGTATCGGCGGTGACCACCAGTTGCTCATTGGCACGCGGCTGCAGCAGCGCGGCGTCGTCGCCGATGCCGAGCAGGATGTCGTCGCGCTCGAGGGTGCGGGCGCGGATGCGGTCGATGAGGGCGAATTCGGCCAGGGACATGGGGCGTTCCCGCTGTTGTACGTGCCGCGCAGTGCGCGGTGGGCGGTAGTGCCGGCCGCTGGCCGGCAACCTCAGGATCCCTGCAGCTGCCGGCCAGCGGCCGGCACTACCACAGGCGGGTCAGTGACCCGATTCGACCTTGCGCCATTCCACGGCGGCACGATCCAGCACGCCGTTGACGTAGGTGTGGCCATGCTCGGAACCGAAGCGCTTGGCCGACTCGATGGCTTCGTTGATCACCACGCGGTACGGCACGTCCAGGCGGTAACGCAGCTCGTAGGCGGCCAGGCGCAGCACCGCGCGTTCGATCGCGTCCACTTCCTCGATGCCGCGGTCCAGGTACGGGCCGAGGGCTTCGTCGATGTCGCGACGGTTGTCGAGCACGCCGTGCAGCAGCGCCTCGAAGTACGCCAGGTCGGCGATTTCGCGGGCCTGCTCGTGGGCGAACTGGGCGATCAGCGACTGGGCGTTGCCGCCGGAGATCTGCCAGGCGTAGATGGCCTGCACGGCACGACGGCGGGCGCGCGAGCGCAGCACCGGATCGACGCCATCGCGGCGGACGGGTTTACCGGAGGGCTTGCCCTGGGTGTTCTTGTTCATGGCAGCTGCTCCAGAAGATTGACCATTTCCAATGCGGCGAGTGCGACTTCCTCGCCCTTGTTGCCGTGGCTGCCTCCGGCACGTGCCTCGGCATCCTCAGCGCGTTCGACCGCCAGCACGCCGTTCAGCACCGGCACGCCGAAATCCAGCTGCACGCGCATCAGGCCTTCGGCGCAGCGGTCAGCCACGTGTTCGTAGTGGCGGGTGTCGCCACGGATCACGCAGCCCAGGGTGAGGATGGCGGCGTGTTCATGGGCGGCGGCCAGGCGCGCGGCCACCAGCGGCAGTTCCCAGGCACCCGGCACGCGGATCACGTCGATGTTGGCTTCGGTGATGCCGTTGCCGGCCAGGCTCAGGCGGGCGCCTGCGACCAGCGCGTCGGTGATGCGGGCGTTCCAGCGGCTGGCCAGGATGGCGAAGCGCGCCGATTCGGGAGTGCGAAGATCGCCTTCGTAGTGGCTCATATGCGGCTTGGGGGACTCGATAAGGGGGTAATTCTAGCGTGGATGGGCCCCGGCCGTGGCCGATGGGGGCCCGGGGGCGTGCCGACCAACGGTCGGCACCCACCGGTGGCACGGGGTCGGCACCCACCGGTGGCACAGGGTCGGCACCCACCGGTAGTGCCGGCCGCTGGCCGGCAATCCCTGGGATGCGGTTGCCGGCCAGCGGCCGGCACTACCCATTACAGGGTGACCGTCTCCACCACTTCCAGGCCATACCCGGCCAGGCCGATCTGGCGGCGCGGGGTGCCCAGCACGCGCAGCTTGCCCAGGCCCAGGTCGGACAGGATCTGCGCGCCGGCACCATTGCGGCGCCACTGGCCCACGTCCTTGTCCTTGCCCGGCACCACAGGCGCCGGCTGCTGGCGCAAGCGGGCCAGCAGGGCTTCGCCATCGCGCGGGGCCGACAGCACCACCATCACGCCCGCGCCCTCGGCATCGATCGCACGCAGGGCATCGGTGGCGGCCACGCCGAAATCATCGCGGCGCCAGTGCAGCAGGTCGGCCAGCGGGTTTTCCACCTGCACGCGCACCAGGGTCGGCGTTTCGGCATCCGGGTTGCCACGGACCAGCGCGAAGTGCAGGTCGTGGGCGATGCGGTCGCGGTAGGTCACCAGCTTGAACGGGCCGAATTCGGTATCGATCTCGCGCTCGTCCACGCGCTCGACGGTCTTTTCGGTGGCCAGGCGGTAGGCGATCAGGTCGGCGATGGAGCCCATCTTCAGGCCGTGATCGCGCGCGAACACTTCCAGCTCCGGGCGGCGCGCCATGCTGCCATCCGGGTTCAGGATCTCCACCAGCACGCCGGCCGGTTCCAGCCCGGCCAGCATGGCCAGGTCCACGCCGGCTTCGGTGTGGCCGGCGCGGGTCAGCACGCCGCCCGGCTGGGCGATCAGCGGGAAGATGTGGCCCGGCTGGTGCAGGTCCGACGGCTTGGCGTTGGGCTTCACCGCCGTGCGGATGGTGTGGGCGCGGTCGTGCGCCGAGATGCCGGTGGTGACGCCCTCGGCGGCCTCGATGCTGACCGTGAAGTTGGTCTGGAACTGCGCGGTATTGGCCTGCACCATCGGCGCCAGGCCGAGGTCGGCGGCGCGGGTGCGGGTCAGCGGCAGGCACACCAGGCCACGGCCGTGGGTGACCATGAAGTTGATGTCCGACGGCTTGACCAGTTCGGCGGCCATGATCAGGTCGCCTTCGTTCTCGCGGTCTTCGTCATCGACGATGACCACCATGCGGCCCAGGCGGATGTCTTCCAGGATTTCCGGAATCGGGGCGAAATTCATGCTGCATCTCCATGTGGGTGCTGACCGTTGGTCGGCACTCCGATCAAGCGTTCGACGTAACGGGCGACCAGGTCGATTTCAAGATTGACCGCGCTGCCCACGCCTGCGGCGGAGAAGGCGGTGTTGGCCACGGTGTGGGGGATCAGAGCGACTTCAAAGCCTTCGTCGTCCACTTCGTTGACGGTGAGACTGACGCCGTCCACGCAGATCGAGCCCTTCTTGGCGATGTAGCGGCGCAGCGAGGCCGGCGCGGCGAAACGCCAGCGCTGGGCACGTGCGTCTTCGTGGATGGACAGCACCTGGCCGAGGCCGTCGACGTGGCCGCTGACCAGATGGCCGCCGAGGCGGTCGGTCGGGCGCATGGCGCGCTCCAGGTTGATGACCGCACCCTCGCCCAGCTGGCCCAGCGTGGTCAGGCCCAGGGTCTCGGTGGAGGCATCGGCCTGGAAGCTGCTGGCGTCGAACGCGATGACGGTGAGGCAGACACCATTGATGGCAATGCTCTCGCCCATCTGCACGTTGTCGAACGGCAGATTCCCGACATTGAAGGTGAAGCGGACATCGCCGCCGATGGATTCGCGTGCGGCCAGACGGCCGACGCCTTCGATGATTCCAGTAAACAAGTAACGTTCTCCGCGAAAAGTGAGCGAAAAACGCCGCAAGGCAAACAGGCGCACGCAGGGCATGAGCCCTGTGGCACCGTCTTCTTTCATCCGGACTATGACCGTCGGCTCCGGCATTGGACCGGATCTGCTGACCCCCGGCCGTGGGCCGGGGCGCTCGCGGGCTCGTGCTTGCGCACCTACCGCCGGTGGGGAATTGCACCCCGCCCTGAAGACGTTTGTGTACCGGCGAACCGGCGTGGCTAGTGTACCAGCCCGTGCTGAACGGGGTGGGAGGCACCGGGCCCGCCCAGCCTGTGACGGCCGTCTCTCGCATTTTGTAAAACTTTCATTAAAATCCGCAGCGGACGACATGAGGTCGCCACGGGCAGCCGCGATGGCAGGCCCGCCAATGGACTGAAATTCACAGGAATTCCCATGCGCAAGATCCTGATCGTGGCCGCCCTGCTGGCCGCTGCCCCGTTCTCGGCTTCGGCCGACGCCCTGAGCTACACCTACGTGGAAGGTGGCTGGACGCAGGTCCAGGTTGACGACAACGCACTGGACGACCCGAAGGTCGACGGTGGCTACCTGCGCGGCTCGGTCGCGCTGGCCGAGCAGGTCTACGTGTTCGGTGGCTGGTCGCGCACCAGCAAGACCCGCCACTACGGCGAAGACTCGCTGAAGCTGGAACTGAACCAGCCGGAGCTGGGTATCGGCTACCACATGCCGTGGACCGACCGCCTGGACTTCACCGCCGATGCCGCGTGGGTGCGCCAGAACGCCGAATCGACCCTGCGCTATGACGGCGTGCGTTACCACGGCAAGGACCACACCAACCTGGGCCGCGTCACCATGGGTATCCGCGGCAAGCCGTCGCGCATGACCGAAGCCTGGGCCAAGGCCGGTTACATGGATGGCGGCAACAACTACAAGGGCACCTGGGTCGGCACCGTCGGCGGCCAGATCAACTTCACCAAGACCTGGGGTGTGGTGGGCGAAATCGCCGGCTACCGCGATGTCACCCAGTACTCGGTCGGCGTCCGCGCCAGCTTCTGATTGCCCGATCCTCGTCGTGCGATCGAACGGGCCCCGCAAGGGGCCCGTTTTTTTGGCCCGCGCGCACCGGCGCGTGATCACATGGCGCCATCGGTCCTGCGCAAAGATGCGCTAGGCTTGCGCGCCTCTGGAACAGGAAACACCGTCATGAAGACCCCCTTGCGTACCCTGCTGGCCAGCGCCCTGCTGGCTGCCCCGCTGCTGGCCGGCGCTGCCCCGGCCACGCTGACGCCCGAACAGGCGTTCGACCTGTATGCACGCGTGCTGCTGGAAGATGACGCTGCCGCGACCCGCACGCTCAACGATGCGCTGAAGCCGGCGTTCGACGGCCAGGACGCCGTGACCCCGAACCCGGGTGCGCTGGCCAAGGCGCTGGCCGAACCGTGGCAGGTCGTGCTTGCCAGCACCGGCGCAAAGGCCGATGCGGCCGCCACCGAAGCGCTGTATGCCAAGGCCCTGCGTGATTCGAAGTGCCGCGCCAGCAAGAGCGTGATTGAAGACAACGAGTACGTGGAAGACCAGAAGCTGGCGCGCATCACCTTCAGCTGCCAGCTGCCCGATCTGGGCAAGGTGCGCCCGCTGTTCGCCGCCAGCCTTGCATCCGACGCCAGCCCGGCCTCGCGCAAGCAGTTCACCGACGCCTACACCCAGGCGCTGCAGAGTGGTGCGCGCGTGCCGGTCAGCGGCACCTTCACCCTGTACCCGGCCAAGGACAACGGCTACTGGTACAGCGGCAACTTCGACGACCTGGTGGGCACCGTGACCGGCGCGCTGGCACCGTTCGAGGACTGGATGCAGGACGCGCAGGCGGCCAACGCACCGAAAGTGACCGGCGTACCGGGCTGCGACCTGCTGCTGCAGCAGCACCGCGCCTGCGTGGCGAAGATCGCGCCGGACCAGATCAGCGGCGTGGATGCGATGGCCGAAGAACTGAAAGCCAAGGCCCAGGTGCAGTCTGCCGATGAGATGACGCAGGAATGCAAGGCGCTGCGCCCGATCGCCGAGATGATGTGGACCGACGAGTGCGCGTGAGGTGGTTGCACTGAAACCGCTGGGGCTGGCCGCGCTGCTGCTGGCCCCCGGCAGTGCGCTGGCCGGTACCGGGGCGGCATCGCCGGCGCGGCTGTTCGATCTGCATGCACAGGTGATCGTGCACGGCGACGCCCGTGCGCAGGCGGCACTGGCCGCGCAGCTGGGTACGGATGACGCGCCGGCCTTCATTGCCGCGTTGGCTGCTGCAAGCCAGCTGGATGAAGCACCCGAGCTCGCTGGATGGCCGGCTGCTGCACAGGCCCTGCGCACGCGGCAGGCCTCGGCGCAGTGCAAGGCCGATGGCGTGCGTTGGCCGAAGGGCCATGACGGCGACGTCGCCGAAGTGGCCTATCACTGCCGGCTGCCGGATCTGTCGGGCCTGCTTCCGCTCTATCGCCAGCATCGTGTGCCCTTCAACGGGCCGCATCCGCCGCAGATGTCTGTGCCCCTGGCCGCGGCCTACACGGCGGCGATGCGCAACGCACCCGACCGCGTGCGCAGCGGCACGCTGATCTTCCAGCGCAATGGCGACCACCGCGCATGGCGCGTGCGCGACCCGGGCCCGCTGATGGCGCTGGTGGCCGACGCCTTCCTGCCGTTCTTCGAATGGAACGAGCACCTGCCGGACGATTCCGGGTAGCACTGGGCCGCATTTCGGCTCGCGGTCGCGGATGACGACTGCATCCGCACTTTCAGAACCGTTGCATGGCCCTGCGCGGCCTGCATGGTCAATGCTGTTGCCCTCTTCCACCGGGGCAGCCGCATGAAACATCGTACGACGTCGACCACGGTCATGCTGATGGCGCTGATGGCGCTGACGGCGTGCGGGCAAGCCAAAGTACCCAAGTCCAGGATTACGACCTTCTCCGTCCGCCCAGCGGTCGCTTTCGAGTCAACCCTGCTGAGCGACAGGCAGCTGGATGCGTGGATGAGCGAAGACGACGACTGCCACGCGTTCCTGATGTATCACGATCAGTGCGCCGTGTTGGTATTGCCCCATGAGTACGACGACGGTTTTACCCGTCACCAGCTGCGATTGAAGGCGAAGAAACTGCCGGGCGAGGCACTGGGCGCGTACTGCCGCAACCTGCATGCGCTGTGGAAGCAGCAGTGGAAGGGCCAGTGCCCGGTCGGCGAAGAAGACGACGAAGACGCCTGACGACACGGGCGTCGCCCCTGTTCCGCGTCATTCCATCACGGGCGCAGCAGCAGCCTGATGTCCTCGCCTACCTGGCGCTGATCGACCACGCGCAGGCGGCGCTGCTGGTCCATGGCATCGATGCCAAGGCCCGCCAGCAGCGGGCGACCGTTGTCGCCCAGCAGCGTAGGCGCCTGATACAGCAGCAGTTCGTCTACCCAGCCGCCGCGCAGCAAGGCACCGGCCAGCGTCGCGCCGGCTTCGGTATGCACTTCGTTGATGCCACGCTCGGCCAGCAGCGCCAGCACCGCGCCCAGGTCCAGTCGTCCATCAACGCTGGGCACGCTGGCAAACTCTGCGTCGGCCGCATCTGGTGCACTCACTGCAGCATCGTGCAGGTAGAGCGTCGGTGCCCCGCCCTCGCGCACGCGGCTGCACTCCAGCGAGCGCAGGCGCGAATCCAGCACCACGCGCAGTGGCGGCATCACCTCGGTATCGGCCAGGCGCACGGTCAGCATCGGGTCGTCGGCCAGCACCGTGTCGGCGCCGGTCAGGATCGCGCCCGCGCGCGCGCGCCAGTGCTGCACGTCTTCGCGCGCGGCCGGCCCGGTGATCCACTTGGAGCTGCCATCGGCCATCGCGGTACGGCCATCGAGGCTGGCGGCCAGCTTCACCCGCAACCACGGCCGGTTGCGCTCCACGCGCGACAGGAAACCCTTGTTGAGCTCGCGCGCCTGTGCGGCCATCAGCCCTTCGGCGACGTCGATGCCGGCATTGCGCAGCAGATCGAAACCACCCCCATCGACCTTCGGGAACGGATCGCGCATCGCCGCGACCACCCGCGACACGCCTGCTTCGATCAAGGCCAGCGCGCACGGCGGCGTGCGCCCGTAGTGCGCGCAGGGTTCAAGGGTGACGTAGGCGGTGGCACCGCGTGCTTCTCCGCCGGCCTCGCGCAGGGCGAACACCTCAGCGTGCGGTCCTCCGGCGCGCTGGTGCCAGCCCTGCCCGACCACGCGTTCGCCGTGGGCAATGACGCAGCCGACCATCGGGTTGGGGCGGGTGGTGTAGGCGGCACGCTCGGCCAGGCGCAGTGCGTTGGCCATGTGCAGGTGGTCGAGGACGGAGAACGGGGTGGTCATGCGGCCATGGTAGCGCCGTTGGTGTGGATCCACGCCATCAGTGCCAACCAACGGTTGGCACCCACCGAAGCAGTTATCTGTGCCAACCAACGGTTGGCACCCATCGAAGCAGTTATCTGTGCCAACCAACGGTTGGCACCCACCGAAGCAGCTATCTGTGCCAACCAACGGTTGGCACCCACCAGTGGATGTGCCATCGGTGCCAACCAAGGTTGGCACCCACCAAGGCAGAGGCGGTCAGCCCTTCTTCTTCTTGGTCAGGGCGATCACATCGCCCAGCAGCTGCAGCTGCTCGGTACTGGACGGCAGGTCGCGCTCGAGCTTCTCGATCTCCTCGCGGAAATCGGCCACGTCCTCGAAGCTGCGGTAGACCGAAGCGAAGCGCACGTAGCCCACGTGGTCGAGCTTGCGCAGTTCGTTCATCACGAACTCGCCAACCTTGATCGAGGGCACTTCGCGTTCACCGCTGATGCGCAGCTGGTGGACCACCGCACGCACCGCCGCTTCGATCTTGTCTTCGGCCACTGCACGCTTCTGCAGCGCGCGGTCGAAGCCGGCGCGGACCTTGCGCTGGTCGAACGCCTCTCGGGTGCCATCGCTCTTGACGATGGCCGGCAGCTTCAGTTCGACCGTTTCCAGGGTGCTGAAGCGCTCGCCGCAGGCTTCGCATTCACGCCGACGACGGATCGTCGCGCCGTCTTCGGAGACGCGCGAGTCGATGACCCGGGTATCGGCATGTTGGCAGAAGGGGCAATGCATGGAACGCCTGGCTCAGGGAAGTACCTATTGCCACGGTCATGGCAGCGTCGCAAAGGTACCTGAGAAGGGGCGCAGCAGCAAATGCTGTCTGCGCGCAAGCGCCTGCATTTCGGCCAATCAGAGCATCCAGTGCAGCCAGGACAACCCGCTCAACCGGGAGCAGGTGGTGCCGATGCCGCGGGTGCCCAGCGCAGCCACGCCAGGTGCCCGGCCATCACCAGCAGCGGCGGACCAAACCCGAGGAAGCCCAATGTCGAGATCTCCCCGCGCTTGAAGGTGAAGTACAGCGTGGCGGCGACCACTGCCAACGCGGCCAGCACCCCCAGCGCCAGGCCGACCCAGGCGACAACCGGCGATTGGCGCAGGCCGGCAACACCGCGCCACAGGAACAGGCCAGTCAGCCACAACCACGACAGCAGGCCGATGATTCCGGCCGACGACCACAGCAGCAACAGCGTGTGCTCGTCGCCCGCCAGGTACTTGCCATCCCATACGACCATCAACCCCAGCACGGCCCCTGTGCCGCCTGCCGCCGCGGTAGGCAGGCCCACCAGCAGGCCGGCAATGGCCATCCAGCGCTTGTGGTGACGCTCATCCATGTGTTCGATTTCCTTCCATGGGCCACGTCATGCGCGGCGTTTGATCCACACCAGCATCGCGGCCGGCACCAGCATCGACGGGCCCAGCAGCAACACTTCCAACGCCGAGCCGCCCTCCTGGAACCCGGCCCATGCGGCCAACCAGAGCACCGGCAGCGCGGCCAGGCCACCGACCAGCAGCAGCCACCACCACACCGCTCGCACCTGCAGTCCGGCCCGGCCCTGCAGCAGATACCCGGCGCTGAGCCACAGCCACGCCAGGCATCCGACGACACCCGCCAGGCCCCACGCCAGCAGCACGAGGTTGGGGTCGCTGTTGCGGCCGAAAGACTGCAGGCCAAGCACCAGGAACATCGCTGCGACGACACCGCCCATCGCCAGGCTGGGCAGGCCGAACACCACCGCCAGGGCGGTGTACAGGTACTTGAGGTGGCGCTCATCCATGCGCGGTTGCTCCGATACCGGGGTCAGAGCCCTTCCCTGCGGGAAGGGATCCGACCCCTGCTGCGATACGGGCTTCGGGGTCAGAGCCCTTCCCTGCGGGAAGGGCTCTGACCCCTGCTCCGATCAGCCGTAGACCGGGTACTTGCGGCACTGCGCGCTGACGGCGTCGCGCACGCGGGCGATGACGGCCTCATCGTTCGGTGCGTCGAGCACGTCGGCGATCCAGTTGGCCAGGTCCACGCAGTCCTGTTCGACGTAACCACGGGTGGTCACCGCCGGGGTGCCCAGGCGCAGGCCCGAGGTCACGAACGGCGAACGCGGGTCGTTCGGCACCGAGTTCTTGTTGACGGTGATGTGGGCCTTGCCCAGCGCGGCTTCCGCGTCCTTGCCGGACACGTCCTTGCCGATCATGTCGACCAGCATCAGGTGGTTCTGGGTGCCACCGGAGACGATCTTGTAACCACGCGCAATGAGCGTGTTGGCCATCGCCTGGGCGTTCTTCACCACCTGCTGCTGGTAGGCCTTGAAGCCCGGCTCCAGCGCTTCCTTGAAGGCCACGGCCTTGCCGGCGATGACGTGCATCAGCGGACCGCCCTGGATGCCCGGGAACACGATCGACTGCAGCTTCTTGACCAGGTCTTCGTCGGCGCCCTTGGCGACGATGATGCCGCCGCGCGGGCCGCGCAGGGTCTTGTGGGTGGTCGAGGTGACCACGTGGGCGTGCTCCAGCGGGCTCGGGTAGACGCCAGCGGCGACCAGGCCGGCGACGTGGGCCATGTCGACGAACAGGTAGGCACCGACCTTGTCGGCGATGGCGCGGAAGCGCGCCCAGTCGATCACCTGCGAGTAGGCCGAGAAGCCGGCCACGACCATCTTCGGCTTGTGCTCCAGGGCCAGGCGCTCGACTTCGTCGTAATCGATCAGGCCCTGGTCGTTCACACCGTACTGCACGGCGTTGAACAGCTTGCCCGAGGCGTTGACCTTGGCACCGTGGGTGAGGTGGCCGCCGTGGGCCAGGCTCATGCCGAGGATGGTGTCACCCGGCTGCAGCAGGGCGAAGTACACGGCCTGGTTGGCCTGCGAGCCGCTGTGCGGCTGCACGTTGGCGTAGTCGGCGCCGAACAGCTGCTTCAGGCGGTCGATCGCCAGCTGCTCGGCGATGTCCACGTATTCGCAGCCACCGTAGTAGCGCTTGCCCGGGTAGCCTTCGGCGTACTTGTTGGTCAGCTGGCTGCCCTGGGCTTCCATCACCGCCGGGCTGGTGTAGTTCTCGCTGGCGATCAGCTCGACGTGGTCTTCCTGGCGCTGGGTCTCAGCGGCGATGGCCTTGGCCAGTTCGGGATCGTAGGATTCGATGCGGACGTCACGCGGGAACATCGGGTACTCCAGCAGGCAGGGAAAAGGGGGTACGGCTCAGCCCCCGATTGTAGCCCCGCACCGGGCTGCCGGGGCCGAAACAGACAGGGCCGGCATCCCCGAAGGAATCCGGCCCCGTATGGTTTCGATTGATGGTGTGGGGTCAGCGCCCTTTCCGTTGGAAAGGGATCCGACCCCGGCCGCGATCCTCAGCGGCTGCTGAGCACGTACTGGGCGATCACGCCGGTGGCGATGGCGACCAGCAGCATGTTGCCGCGGTCATCGCGGATCCACTGGTGCCCATAGGGCGGGCGACGCAGGTGGTAGCGCGGGTAGTCGTTCACCACGTAGACCGGTCCGCGGTAGTAGTCGCGATAGCGATGGCCGACCTTCCAGCCGTAGCCGGGGCCATAGGCCGGGCGATAGACCACGCGCGGCGGTGCCGGGCGGTAGTAGCGGTCATGATCGCGGTGCCATTCACGGCGGTCCTGGCGGTAGTCGTGCCGGGCCTCGCGGCGGTCGCGCTCCCAGTCACGGCGATCCTGGCGCCACTCGCGGCGATCCTCGCGCCATTCACGGCGGTCATGGCCGCGGCGATGGTCGTTGTCGGCGAAGGCCGGGGCCACGGCGCCGAGCGCCAGCACAGAGGCCACGGCGCCGGCCATTACTCGATTGATGCGCATGTCAGACCTCTGCTTGGGTGGGTGGTGAGCCCATATTGCGCACCCGATCTGAACCGTTTCCGGCTGGAAACGCTTCCCGCTGCAGGACTGTGACGAAGTATTCAGCCCACGGCCAGCCCGGCGACGCCCGCCCGGCGCGGCCGGGAACCGGTTCCGGCTATAATTGGCGGTATTCCTTTTCAGTCTGTGCCCGCCGCCGCAACGGGATGTTCCCGTGACGGGCCGGGCGCAGGGCCGCGCCTACGGAGACCTCATGTCCTCGCAATACATCTACACCATGAACCGCGTGTCCAAGGTGGTCCCGCCCAAGCGGCAGATCATCAAGGACATCTCGCTGTCCTTCTTCCCGGGCGCGAAGATCGGCCTGCTGGGCCTGAACGGCGCCGGCAAGTCCACCGTGCTGAAGATCATGGCCGGCGTGGACACCGATTTCGAGGGCGAAGCCCGCCCGCAGCCGGGCATCAAGGTCGGCTACCTGGCGCAGGAACCGGAACTGGACCCGACCAAGACCGTGCGTGAAGCGGTCGAGGAAGGCGTGGGCGAAGTGCTGCAGGCCCAGGCCGCGCTGGACGCGGTGTACCTGGCCTACGCCGAGGAAGGCGCCGACTTCGACGCGCTGGCCAAGGAACAGGAGCGCCTGGAGGCGATCCTGGCCGCGGGCGACGCGCACACCCTGGAAAACCAGCTGGACGTGGCCGCCGATGCGCTGCGCCTGCCGCCGTGGGATGCCATCGTCGGCAAGCTGTCCGGTGGTGAGAAGCGCCGCGTGGCGCTGTGCCGCCTGCTGCTGCAGAAGCCGGACATGCTGCTGCTCGACGAACCGACCAACCACCTCGACGCCGAGTCGGTGGAATGGCTGGAACAGTTCCTGGCGCGCTACACCGGCACCGTGGTGGCGGTCACCCACGATCGCTACTTCCTGGACAACGCCGCCGAGTGGATCCTGGAACTGGACCGCGGCCGCGGCATTCCGTGGAAGGGCAACTACACCGACTGGCTGACCCAGAAGGATGAGCGCCTGAAGCAGGAAGACAACCAGGAAAAGGCTCGCCAGAAGGCGATCCAGAAGGAACTGGAGTGGTCGCGCCAGAACGCCAAGGGCGGCCGCACCAAGGGCAAGGCCCGTCTGGCCCGCCTGGAAGAGCTGCAGTCGGTCGATTACCAGAAGCGCAACGAGACCAATGAAATCTTCATCCCGCCGGGCGAGCGCCTGGGCAACGCGGTGATGGAGTTCAAGAACGTCTCCAAGAAGTTCGGCGACCGCCTGCTGTTCGACAACCTGAACTTCCTGGTGCCGGCCGGCGCCATCGTCGGCATCATCGGCCCGAACGGTGCCGGTAAGTCGACCCTGTTCAAGATGATCACCGGCCAGGAAAAGCCGGATACCGGCGAGATCGTGGTCGGCCCGACCGTGAAGCTGTCCTACGTGGACCAGAGCCGCGACGCGCTGGAAGGCAACCACAACGTCTTCCAGGAAATCGCTGGCGGCCTGGACATCCTCAACATCAACGGCATCGAGATCCAGTCGCGCGCCTACATCGGCCGCTTCAACTTCAAGGGCCAGGACCAGCAGAAGATGGTCGGTTCGCTGTCCGGTGGTGAGCGTGGCCGCCTGCACATGGCCAAGACCCTGCTGCAGGGTGGCAACGTGCTGCTGCTCGACGAACCGTCCAACGACCTGGACATCGAAACCCTGCGTGCGCTGGAAGATGCGCTGCTGGAGTTCCCGGGCAACACCTTCGTCATTTCGCATGACCGCTGGTTCCTGGATCGCATCGCGACCCACATCCTGGCGTTCGAAGGCGACTCGCACGTGGAGTTCTTCCAGGGCAACTACCGCGAGTACGAAGAAGACAAGCGCCGCCGCATGGGCGACGACGCTGCGCCGAAGCGCCTGCGCTTCAAGGCGCTGAAGTAAGGCAACAGGAAAGGCCGCGCTCGCGCGGCCTTTCTCATTTCGGTAGGTCGCCACCGTTGGTGGTGACGCTTTGAAGCGTACCGACCAACGGTCGGTACCCACGTTCTGCATTCGGGTAGGTCACGACCGTTGGTCGTGACGCATTATTGTCGCGAGATTCCCCCATGTCCCTGTTCGAGCGCCTGTTCCAGCTGCAGCAGCACGGCACCACCGTGCGTACCGAGCTGCTGGCCGGTGTCACCACCTTCCTGACGATGTCCTACATCGTCTTCGTGAACCCCGAGATCCTCGGCACCACCGGCATGGATGCGGGTGCGGTGTTCGTGGCCACCTGCCTGGCCGCTGCGCTGGGTTCGGCGGTGATGGCGCTGGCCGCCAATTTCCCGGTTGGCATGGCACCGGGCATGGGCCTGAACGCGTTCTTCGCGTTCACCGTGGTCGGTGCCGCCGGCCTGCCGTGGCAGCAGGCCCTGGGGGCGGTGTTCATCTCCGGCCTGGTGTTCCTGGTGCTGTCGCTGACTGGCGTGCGGGCGTGGCTGGTGTCGGGCATTCCTTCGTCGCTGCGCTCGGCGATCGTGGCCGGCATCGGCCTGTTCCTGGCGATCATCGCGCTGCAGAAATCCGGCGTGATCGTCGGCAATGAAGACACGCTGGTGGCGCTGGGCCCGTTGAACACGGCGCCGCCACTGCTGGCGCTGGCTGGTTTCCTGCTGATCGCGGTGCTGGAAGCACGCCGCATCCGCGGTGCGATCCTGATCGGCATCCTGGCGGTGACCGGCGCCGGCTGGGCGCTGGGCGACGTGCAGTACCAGGGCCTGGTCTCGCTGCCGCCGAGCCTGGCGCCCACCTTCCTGCAGCTGGACCTGCCAGGCCTGCTGCACCATGACGGCGGCGCGCCGATCGCGGTGCTGCTGCAGGTGGTGCTGGTGTTCGTGCTGGTGGAAGTGTTCGATGCCACCGGCACCCTGTACGGCGTGGTCGGCCGCGCCGGCCTGCTGAAGCTGCCGGGCGCGCAGAAGCGCTTCGGCCGCGCGTTGCTGGCCGACAGCACGGCGATCGTGGCCGGTTCGATGCTCGGCACCAGCAGCACCACGGCCTTCGCTGAAAGCGCCTCGGGCGTGCAGGTGGGTGGCCGTACCGGCCTGACCGCGCTGGTCGTATCGGCGCTGTTCCTGGCCGCGCTGCTGTTCTCGCCGCTGGCGGCGATGGTGCCCAGTTATGCCACCGCACCCGCGCTGCTGTTCGTGGCCGGCCTGATGCTGCGTGAACTGGTGGAAGTGGACTGGAGCGACCTGACCGAATCGGTGCCGGCCGCACTGTGTGCGCTGGCGATGCCGTTCACCTACTCCATTGCCAACGGCCTGGCGTTCGGCTTCATCGCCTATGCCGCGCTGAAGGCGGGCACCGGCCGCTGGCGCGAAGTGCATCCGGCGGTGTGGCTGGTGGCGGTGCTGTTCACCCTGCGCTACGCGTTGGAATAAAGGCGCACGGTGATGCCGGCCCGCGGCCGGCACTACCGGGTGGTGGTTCACCTGCCGCGCACGGTGCTCTGGGATGATGCAGGCATGGTTCGGCCCGACCTTCCCACGGATCCGTCTTCGCCGTTGCGCCGCCGGTTGCTGCGCGCGGCAGTGCTGGCACCGCTCGCCTGTACGCTCGCCACCCTGCCCGGCTGTTCGCTGCCGGTGCAGGTGGATGGCACCTTCCTGCAGCCCTGGCGCAGCCACCTGCAATGGGGCCTGGCCGACTGGCAGCGCTCGTTGAAGCTTGCCCATGCGCTGGGCTGCCGACAGCTGGTGCTGCAGTGGACCGGCATCGTCGGTGGCAGCGACGGCGACTGGTCGCTGCCGGACAGCAGCCTGCAGCAGCTGTTCACCGCCGCCAGCGAGAACAACCTCCGCATCCGCGTCGGCCTGCCCTTCCAGCAACACTGGTGGCAGGCCATTGGTGCCGACGATGCCACGCTGCAGGCCTTCCTGGCCGACAGCCTGGCGCAGGCACGCCAGTGGTTGGCACAGGCGCCCTGGGCGCAGCAACCCGCCTTCGGCGGCTGGTACCTGCCCTACGAACTGGAGCAGTACCACTGGGCCGATCCGGCACGCCAGCAGTGGCTGGCACGGTGGCTGCACGGCCTGGTGCAGGCCGCCAGTGCACGCGGCGGCGACTGCGCGATGTCCTGCTACTTCAGCCGCCTGCAGACCGACGGCAACCTGGTCACGCTGTGGCAGGCAGTGCTGGCACAGGCCGCGCTGCGGCCCATGGTGCAGGACGGCGTGGGGGTGGCCGGCGCCGGCAACGTGCAGCAGCTGCAACCGCTGCTCGATCATTTCCACGCGCACGGCATCGGCTTCGATGCGATCGTCGAACTGTTCCGCGAACTGCCCGGCAGCGCCGCCGACGGCAGCGCCTTCAAGGGCGAAACCGCCGATGCCGCGCGCATCCAGCGGCAGCTGGCGTGGGCACGCGACAGCGGTGCGCAGCACGTGCTGGTCTACGCGCTGGAGCCGTGGCTGACCCAGGACACGCCGCAGGCCGCGGCGCTGCGACGACGTTGGGGCCTGCCTCAGTAGTAGAGGATGGCGGTGGCGAACAGGCCCTTGGCGCGCTGCGTATCACCGCCACCGATCGCAAAGCGGTACTGCACGGTCAGGTCCAGGTAGGAGCGCGGCGTGTTGTAGTGGTCCTCGCGGAACCAGTAGCGCACGCCCACGCCCGGGCCCGCGCCAAGGGACCAGCTGCGCTGCGTATCGTTGAGCGCGAACGACTGCGCCGGGAACAGCGGATAGCGGATGTCGCGCACGCGCGAGCGCTGGTCCAGCCAGTCCGCCCCCACCACTACATACGGCGTGACCACCCAGTGGGTCTGCCCGGCGCCGAAACGGAAGCTGCGGCCGGCACGCAGTTCACCGGCGGCGAACCACTGCTCGCGATGCAGGCGCCCGTTGGCATCGCCGATCCGCCGTACCGGTGTGCCGTTGGCATCGAGCGCGTCAAGGATGAAGTGGGCGCTGTTGTCGTCCCAGGTGTAGCCGCCCTGCGCGTAACCGCTGACCATCCACCACTGGTTCACGTCGGTGCGCAGGTCGGTGCCGTGGTAATAGCCGTAGGTCAGGTAGGACATCCAGCCGCCGGAACCGCTGGCCAAGCGGTAGCGGGCCAGTGTGCTGGCTTCCAGTGGTGGGTTCAGGGCCAGCTGCAGGCTGCATTGCACGGCCACCGATGCGGGATAGACCGCCCGTGCGGGTGGCGCTGCCGAGGAACTGGCGGCGCTCGATGCCGGCGCTCAGGCCGGTCTGGCCGAAGGCGTAGCGCATGCCGAACGAGGCGATGGTGGACGGCCAGCCGGTGGTGGAGCGCGAATGGCTGAGACGTTCAGCGCGTGCGCGTGCATCCGGTGTCGATTCACCAGTGCACGGATCCACCGCGCGGATCGATTCGTAGGTGCCGCCCTGGTCGTACAGGGTGTTGAGCAGGCGTGCATAGAGTTCCAGCGTGCCGTGCTGGTCGTTGAAGGCCGGGGGCCGCCAGAACGCCTCCAGCGTACTGAACACCGAATCACCCGGCGTGCTGATCGCCGCGCCGCCGACATTGGTCGCGGCCTGGCGCGCACCCCGGAAACCGGCCGAGGCGATCACGCCCCACTCCCGCGAATAGTTGGCGATGGCATTGCGCACGTTGTAGCGCTGATGCTCATCCAGCGGCAGCTCACCGGCGTCGGCGCGGTCGATGGCGCTGCGCAGCAGTGACACCGCCTGTGGATGATCGCCGTTGGCCGCACTCGCGTACGCCTGGTCGAGCACCACGCTCTTCGGTGCCTTGCCGGTGGCCTCGGCGGCGCGGAAGTCGGCCAGTGCCTGCGCCGGTTCGTGCGCCTTCTGGTTGAGGTAGCCGCGCTGCATCAGCGCCTCCGCATCGTCAGGGCGCTGTGCCAGCGCCGCATCCAGGCGCTGCCGTGCTTCGTCCTGCTGGGCGCGGTTGCCCGACGCCAGCGTGGTGGTCAGCAGGCCTTGCAGCTTCGCGTCGTCCGGCGCGAGCTGCACGGCCTGCCGCGCCTCACCGATGGCCTCGGCGTAGTCCTGGCGCGCGTAGGCAGCGTAGGCACGCTGTGCGGCACCGCCATCGCCCTGCAGGTCGGCCGGCATCAGCTCGCAGCGGT
This sequence comes from Stenotrophomonas sp. NRRL B-14846, assembly GCF_050473585.1. Taxonomy (NCBI): domain Bacteria; kingdom Pseudomonadati; phylum Pseudomonadota; class Gammaproteobacteria; order Lysobacterales; family Lysobacteraceae; genus Stenotrophomonas; species Stenotrophomonas sp. NRRL B-14846. The sequence goes on along the minus strand of NZ_JBFLUN010000023.1, from coordinate 319,656 downwards.
TGCCGGTGTCGCCCGACTGGCAGTGCTGGAACGGCGCCGGGTAGGTCTGTGCGCTGATGCGGGGGAGCGCGCGACCGGAGCGGATCGCCCGGCCGCGCTGCTCGATGCCCTGCTGCAGCAGCTGCTGCGCGCGTGCATCGCCCGCATCCGTTGGCAATGCCGACTGCAGTGGTGCCAGCAGCGCCTCGGCGCGCGTGCGGTCGGCACTGGCCAGCGCCGCATCCACCGCCAGCAGGCGCACGTTGCGTTGCTGCGTTGTTGACCCCGGCGCAGCGAGTGCGGTGTCGAAGTCCTGATTGGCGAGCACGGTATTGCCCTGGCGCTGGCGCAGGTAGCCGCGCATCACCCGTGCATTGAGATCCTGGCCGTCGGCCTGCAACGCCTGGTCGGCACTGCGCTCGGCGTCGGCCAGCTGCCCCTGCTGCAGCTGCGCGGTAATCAGCAGCAACCGGTACGTGGCCACCTCCGGTGCCAGCTCGACAGCGGCACGTGCCTGCGCAACGGCCGCGGCATCATCCTGCGTGGACAGCGACCGATACGCCTGCTGCGCCTGCAGCAGCGCGCGCTGGCGATCCAGCGCCACGCGCCGGGCCTGCAGCGCCTCGGCATTCGGCGCGCCCAGCTGCAGTGCGGTGGCAATGGCGGCGTCGGCCTGTTCGGGCTGCTGCTGTGCCTCCAGCGCGGCCACCCACAGCAGTGCCCAGACACCCTGCGTCGGCTGCTGCCGGAAGGCCTGTTCGGCCTTGCCGGCCGCCTCTCCCATCCGCCCGGCGTCATAGGCCGCGTAGGCCTCGGTGGCCAGCGCGTAGGCCTGCTGCCTGCTGCGGTCCGCGGCACTGCCGCCCGGACGCGATGGGGATGTCGTGCGCGCACCTTCGCCGCCAGTCGCCGCGCTACGTGCAGCGATGGCAGCCGCCAGCGCCGGCAACGCCGGATCCTTCAACCCCGCATCCAGTGCACGACGTGCCTGCTGCTGCGCCTCCGCACCCCGCCCCAGTTTCTGCAGCGCATAGATCTGCAGCAGGCGCAGCCGCACCACGTCCGGGCGCAGCCGGATCGCTTCCGTGGACTGCTGGTAAGCCGCCGGGTAGTCGCCGCGCTCATAGGCAGCAAACGCCTGCTCGGCGATGCGGTAGGCCGCACCGGACAGCGGCAGTGCTGCATCGGCCTGTGCCAGCACCGGCGCGGCGGCGCTGGCCAGTGCCACGGCAATGACGGTGGACAGCAGCGTGGTCTTCATGCCGGCAAGGCTCCGGGAGGCGGCGACTGCAGCGCGGCCGCACGCCGGCGCTGTTCCTGCATGGCCTGGGCCACCGCGTCTTCGGTGGTGATGCCCTGCTTGACCAGGTAATCGCCAATGCGGCCATCGCGCTGCGGCTTGTACGCGTCCAGCGCGATCTCGAAGCGCGCGTGATCGATCAGGCGCATCTCCACCAGCAGGTCACCCAGCAAGGGCACGTTGTCCAGATGCCACTGCCGGTCGCCGCCGATCAGTCGCAGACCGGCGTTGATTTCGCTTTCGCGGGCAATGCTCTGTTCGATGTGCTCGCTGCGGGTTTCCTGCTTCAGCAGTGCCAGCGCCTCTTCGGGCAATGGGCTGGCCACGGCCAGCCGCAGGGTGCCCTGTTGGCGCGGTGGCAGCGGCAACATGCGCCATTGCACGCAGGCATCGGCACTGACCGGGAACTGGCAGGCGCGCAGGTAGTCCACGTCGATCACCGCGCGTTGCAGGTCGCCCTGGAAGGCGATCGCCTCGGCCAGCGTTTCATCATCCAGCCAGCCCTGGGTGAGCAGGATGCGGCCCAGTGGCTGCTGCCGGCCGGCATGCTGCTGGTCTAGCGCCTGCTGCAGCCGTTCCGGTTCCACCGCCTGCCAGGTGGTCAACAGCTCGCCCAGCTGCTTGCGGGTCTGCACCAGCTGCGCGGCATCCGGGAAGTCGTGCATGGTCTTGTCCCAGACCATGCGCTTGCCGAACAGCAGGTAGGCCAGGAACACCTTCCACGCGCGTGCGGTGGCCATGAAATTGATCATGTTGCCGACCACCATGCGCGGGATCGACATCAACGCATGCTCCCAGCCATACAGCCGGTTGACGAAATAGAAGCGCTGCACGACCCGGGTCGCCAGTGCCGCGGTGGTCAGCAGCGCCACGTTCATCTGCCAGGTACCGGCCTGGAACACGCTGGGGAACTGCATTGTCCATACCCCGGTCATCTTCAGCACCCAGAACAGCAGCAGCTGCAGGAAGATGAGGTAGGCGATGATGCTGACGAACGAGGTGATGATGCCCTTGCGGTCGCGCGCCAGCAGGTACTTGGTGGCCAGCGAGCCGCGCCAGCCCAGCGACTCCCAGCTCTGCAGGCCGATGCCGAGCACCCAGCGTGCCTTCTGCCGGTACGAGGCACGAAAGTTGTCGGGGAAGTATTCGCGCACGCACAGCGCCATCTGCTGGGTGCGCTCGCGTACCGGCCCCCAACCGAACCATGACGGGCGACGCACGCGGAACTGCACCGGGAAGCGGGCGAAGATCGACTGCATGCCCATCGCCGCCAGCCGCGCACCGACGTCGTAGTCCTCGGTGAGGCTGTCGGTGTTGAAGGGCTGGTTGTCGGTCTGCGCGCTCAGTGCCAGCAGCGCGCGCCGCGAGAAGCAGGTGCCGACGCCCGCCGACGGCACCATGCCGGAAACACTTTCACGCACCACCAGATCCTTGGCGTGCCATTCGGCGAACTCGTCCATGTAGACACCGGCCACCAGCTCGTACCACTCGCGGTCCAGCGAGGTGACCGGCAGCTGGATCATGTCCTTGCGCGGCAGCAGGTAGTTGTAGAAGCGCAGTTCCATCGGGTGCAGCACGTCCTCGCTGTCGTGCAGGATCACCCCGGCGAACTCGACGTCGTGGCGCTTCTCGTAATCGAAGATCGCCAGGATCAGCCAGTTCAGGCAGTCGGCCTTGCTGGTCGGACCGTCGTGCGGCACCTCCACGCGGCGCAGACGCTTGTAGCGGCGGCGCATGCGCTCGACTTCGTCGATGGTCTGCTGGTCGTTGGGATAGGTGCCGACGAACACGACGTACTCGCGGTAGTCGAGCACGTTGATCATGTTCTCCACCATCTGCGCGATGACGTCGTACTCCATCCACGCCGGCACCATGATCGCCAGCGGCTGTTCCGGCCGCTGCAGCAGGTCGTCCTGGGTCAGCGGCCGGTACGCATCGCGGCGCTTGATCGTCAGCGCGCGCCAGCTCTCGCGTAACCAGTACCAGACATCGATGAACAGGTCATCGAGGCTGGAGATCAGGATCAGCACGGCCACCGCCGCCGCCGTGGCTTCCAGGGCGGCGTAGTAGTTGGCCAGCTGGATGTTCCAGAACAGACCGTCCACGGTGGATCAGTGCCCTGCGTTGGCGGACTTGCGGCGGCGCACCTGGGTAACGCGGGCGGCCAGCAGCGCGAATACGATCACGCCGACCAGCAGCAGCAACCAGACCATGTGCCGTTCCCACTTCGATTGCGGATTGCCGTCCTGCGCGATACGCGTGCCATAGGGATCCTGGCGGTCGAATTCGCGCACGGCATCACTGCCGTCGAGCACGGCAAGATCGCCCTGCAGCAGCCGGAACGGCGCGCCGAACGACGGTGCCTGCGCACCGAGGTCGCTGTAGAGCACGCCCAGCTGGCCACCGGACGACCCCACCTGCACCACGGCAGCACGATCCAGCCCGCTGACATCCAGCAGCGGCTGCGGCGTGCCGCCGATCAGCAGGTGGCCCTCCTTCAGGCCGGCCACATCAACACCGGAGGGCGCCACGCCGAACGCCAGCCACGGCGCGCCCGGACTGACCGCGGCACCGGCATCGACCACCTTCAGTTCCGATGCCTCCGGCGACGCGCCCACCGCACTGGCCACCGCGATCACCTTGCCCAGCGAGGCCGGTGCATCCTGCAGCCAGGTGCCGGGCACGAACACCTGGTTGCCGCGCGACAGCTGGCTGCTGGCACCAACGAAGTCACTGCCCAGCGAACGCTTGGCCAGGGTCAGGTGGCTGCTGGGCAGGATCGAGACCGGGTAGCCGGTGGCCGGATCGTGGCAGTACGGCCGTGCCGGCTGGCGCAGGAAGCTGACACGGATCTCGTTGCGCGCCGACAGGGCGTAGGCCGGCACCTTGGCCACCAGCCGTTGCGGCTGGCCGTTGGCCGACAACACCTTGCCGCCCAGCAGGTAATCGTTGAAGTAGATCGTCGCCACCGCGCCCTGCCCGGCCGCGTTGGGTGCCGCCGAGACATCGATCACCACTTCCTCGGGCAGGCGCCCATCGGCCGACAGCGCGCCGAGGTCGAAGCTGGCACTGCGATCGGCGCGGGTCACCACCTCCATCGTGCCGGCGATGTTGCCGAGCCGGCTCAACAGCACCTGGTCACCGTCCAGTTTGGGTGTTCCTGCTGCGCTGACCTGCAGGCTGCGCCCCAGCGCGTAGCTGCGCCACTGTTCGGCGAACAACCCGGCAACCTTGCCTGCCGCTGCCGGGTCGACCACCAGCGTCGGACGGCCGGCAACGGCGACCACGCTGACCGAGGCGTTGGCGGCGGGCTTTTCCAGCCCGCCCATGTCCGCGCTGCGCCAGGCACCGAAGGCCGTGCCCGCATCGGCACCCGCGGCGCCGACCTGGGCAGCCAGCGCATCCAGCGCCGCGCGTACGCCGGCGCGCAGTGCGTCACTGCCGATCATCACATCGGCCGCCAGCGGCCCACTGTCACGCAGCGACAGCAGCGCGCCGACTTCGGCCAGGTCCTTGATCGCGTGCGCGCGCTCGCCCGTGGCCAGCGCGGCGTAGGCCGGCACGCCCTGCAGGCTGGCCGGGATGCTGATGCCGGCCAGGTCGACGCTGTCACCGACCTTGGGCAGCGCCACCACCTGCACCTGCTTGCCGCCGGCCTGCAACGCGGTACCGATGCGCCAGGCGGCATCATAGGTTGGCGCCTGCAGCGCCTTGCCATCCACCAGCAGGCGCACCTGCGGTGGCAGCGCGCCCCAGGCCTTGGCCACGGTATCCACGGCACGCCCGTCGAAGCGGTAGCTGAAGCGCGAATCCGGCGACAGCCGCAGCACGTTGGCCGGTGCGCTCTGGTCGGCACACTGGTAGTCAGACACGATCGACCACCAGCCGACGCCGACCCGCACGAAGCCGTTCTGGCGGGGTTCGCCATCGATGGCCAGCAGCTGGCTGGCATCGCCCTGCGCGTCGGTGATCGAGCGCGCGACGATGGGATCACCATCGACCGACCACAAGCCCGAGGTGCGCCCGGCGTGGCCGCGCACATAGCGCCCGTCCAGCTGCAGCTGCGCATCGCGGGTGGGAACGCCGGCCGGCACCGGCAGGTAGACCTCGCGCTGGCTCTCCTGCCCGCTCAATACCAGTGGCTGGCGGAAGCCGAGTTCGCGCAGGGTCATCTGCCGGTTCACCGTGCTGTCGCCACTCCATTCGGCGAACTGGCCGGCGACGCTGTCGGCGGCATGGGCTGTGCCGACCGCGCCCGACAGGACGAACGCGGCAGCGGAAGCAAACAGGGGAGAGCGGCCGGTCTGGGTCATGGCGTCACTTCATGCGGATGGAGGTGGGCGGCACCGCCACTGCGGAGACCGGGCGAGAATTCGGGAAGGGGCGCACCACGCAGGGCGGCGACGATGCGGGCGCTGGCGCGGCCATCGCCGTAGGGGCTGGCGTCGGGATCGAAGCGGGTTGGCTGCGGGGGGTGTGCCAATACCGCGTTGACCGCATCGACGATGCGCGAGGGCGTGGTACCCACCAGCGTCACCACACCGGCCTCGACCGCCTCCGGCCGTTCGGTGACGTCGCGCATCACCAGCACTGGTTTGGCCAGCGCCGGCGCTTCTTCCTGCACGCCACCGGAGTCGGTGAGGATGACGTCGGCGCGCTGCATCAGGCGCACGAAGCGCAGGTAATCCTGCGGTGGCACCAGGTGCACGTTGTCGAGGTGGCCGAGGTGGGCGTTGACCGGGCCCTGCACGTTCGGGTTGAGGTGCACCGGGTACAGCACCTGCAGGTCCGGCCGCCGCGCCAGCTCAGCCAGCGCACGGCAGATGTCCTCGAAGCCCTGGCCGAAGCTCTCGCGACGATGGCCGGTGACCAGCAGCAGGCGGCGCGCGGGGTCGAGCATGTGGAAGGGTTGGTCGGCCTGCGCGCGCAATGCCGGATCGGCATCCAGCCGCTGCACGGTCTGCTGCAGGGCATCGATGACGGTGTTGCCGGTGACCAGGATCTGCCCGCCCAGATGCTCACGGGCCAGGTTGGCGCGAGAGCCGGGAGTGGGTGCATACAGCTGATCGCCGACCACATCGATCACCCGCCGGTTCATCTCCTCCGGCCATGGCCGGTTGATGTCGCCGGTGCGCAGGCCGGCCTCGACATGGCCGATCGGGATGCGGTGGTGGAACGCGGCCAGGGCCGCGGTCATCGCCGTGGTGGTATCGCCATGCACCAGCACGTAGTCGGGGCGGACCTGCGTGTAGAGCGCGTCAAGCCGCTCGAACAGCCTGGAGCACAGGCCATTGAGGGTCTGGTTGGGCACCATGACATCCAGGTCATGGTCGGCGGTGATCTCGAACAACGACATCACCTGGTCGAGCATCGCGCGGTGCTGCCCGGTGATGCAGACCACCGATTCGATATCCGCAGCCTGTGCCAGGGCGCGCACCAGGGGTCCCATCTTGATGGCTTCCGGTCGCGTGCCGAATACCGACAGGACCTTCACCGGAGCACTCCCGAAGGCCGGCGCGGAAGGGGGCAAACAGCAGTAGCCACGTCTGGATCCTTTCGGCGTTGCCGTCCAATACCCGCAGGCAGGAGACGGTCACCTCATGAGGAAACTCCAAATTCGCGACATACATCACACTAAGGCGTCTGTATGCGCGTCGTGGCATCGATCTTCATCGTTGCAGGATCAAGACGCAGTCAACGCCGCCCGTGGAACGGGCGACGTTGCGGTGGAACGCAGCAGTGGCGCGGCCTGGAGCCGGCTTACTCGTACTGGATGGTGAACGTGGCCTGGCCGTTCGCGACACCGGCGCCGACCGTACCGGCCTGGGTCTGCACGTAGCGCGCGCGCAGCGGCAGCGCCATGACGCTGGTACCCGGCGCCGTGGTGCCGACGTTGATGGTCTGGCCGAAGCGCACTTCACGCTCGGTGCTGCCATCGCGCTGGACCATCTGGATGCCGATGCGGGTGGCGCTGTTGCTGGCCGCGCTGAGCTTCAGCACGCCCGGCATGTTCGAGCTGTCCTGGTCGGCATCAAGGCGGATGCCGATCTTGCTCTGGTAGGCGGCGACGTTGCTGCCCTGGCAGTTCAGGCGGATCTCGAAATCACGATCGACCGCGCGCGAACCGACACCGGTGAAGGTGGTGTTCGGCACGCTGCCGAAGTCGACGGCGATGTTGCGGCTGCCGGCCTGCACTTCGCAGGTCGGGCTGACCACGGTGGTGCCCGAACCCTTGAAGGTCGAGGTCAGCACCGGACGACTGGCACCATCACCGTCGAAGTAGTAGGTGGTGAAGCGGCCGTTCGGCGCGATCACACCCGAGCCGGTCTGCGCAGCGGTCTTGATCAGCTGGATGCGGAAAGTGCCGCCGATCAGCGAGATGGTGGCGTTGCCGGCAAAGTTGATGGAGTGCGGATAGTAGGTCTGGATGGCGCCGGAATCGCGGAACAGGCGGATGCCCACGCCCGGGACGTCGGTTTCATACACATTGGAGAAACCAGCGACTGGCCGCCGCTGCGCTGCGTTGACGTACTCACCGATGGAACGGCCACCGGACCAGTCGCAGCGCGCAACGCTGTTCTGCTGCGTGATCGATTCGCTGATTTCCTTGATCACGCCACCGACCGGCGTGCTGGGCAGGATCACGATCTGGCCCATGTCCATGGTCACGTCCTGCGCGGTGAACCAGCTGGACTGGATGCGGCACGACGCGCTGGCCTGCTGTGCCAGCAGCACGCCGCCCAGCAGTGCAAGGGCTGTCAGTGCCTTGCGGCCACGGGAAGAGATCATCGGCATGTTGCCTCCAGCGGGATGAAGCCGGTCTTGGACGCATCGGCGCCCGCCGGAACCTGGTAGTCGATGGTGCAGCGCTGATCGGCACCGGCGCCCCACTCCACCAGCAGGCGGCCCTGGTTCTTTTCACTGCGCACGTACAGGCGGCCGCCCTGGCTGACCATGCCGACCGGCTGGCCCTGCTCATCCTTGACCTGCGCACCGAACGGCATGCTGCGGCCATCGGGGTTGCGGACCTGGATCAGCAGCGCGTTGCCCTTGCGGGTGTCGAAGCGCAGGTAGCTGATCGCACCGGCGAACGGCGCGATCGACTGGCTGGTGCTTTCCAGCTCGACGTCGTGGGCCATGCCCTGCGGGTCGAGGGTGACGGTGTTGAGGCGGTACGGCGATACGTACGGCACCACCGCGTAGCCACGGCCATCGACGCGCAGGCCCGGGGCGTTGCTGACGATCGCATCGCGTGCGCCGGGTGCTTCGACCAGCACCATGGTGTCGCCACGCTGCGGGGTGAAGGTAAAGCCGCCCGGATGCACGACCACGCTGCCGTTGGCGCCGACCGAGGCCTGGCGGAAATCACGCGAGTGGCTGTAGGTGGCGTTCAACGCGGAGTAGCGGCTGCGGTATTCGGCATTGGCGATCGCGGTGGTGCCACCTTCGCGGGAATCGGACAGGGCTGCGCCATAGCTGAAGTTGTTGTCGACGCCGGCCGAACCGGTGATGCCGACGCGGCTGTTGTCGTAGCCGCCGCGGTCGCGCACGCCCAGATCGGCACTGAACGACACCGGGTGGGTGCCACGGCCCAGCGGCACGCTCATCGACAGCAGGTACTGGGTGTCGGAACGGCCGAGCACGCCTTCTTCGGTGCGCAGCGCCGAGAAGCCGTAGTTCACCGAGCGCCAGGCGTTGTTGTAGCCCACCTGGTACTGCTTGGAGGTGCCGGAACGATCGTAGAAGTCACGCACCGAACCGGTCACGTACAGCGCACCGCCACGGCGGCCCAGCGGCTGGTTCAGGGTCACCTGGAACTGGCTGCGCTGACGGCCACGGGTGGTCGGGTCGATGCCGCGCTTGTCCGAATCACGGCCATACAGCGCGTCCTGCAGGCTGTAGAAGCCTTCGGTCGAATAGCGGTAGGCGGCCAGGGTCAGGTTGGTACCCGTCTCGCCGATCATGTTGCTGTAGCTCAGCCGCACACTGGCGCCGGTGTGGCTGCCGTAGTGGTCGAACGAGGTACGTGCATGGGTGACGTCGGCAGCGAAGGCACCGACGCGGGTGGACAGGCCGACGCCGTACAGCAGCGACAGGTAGCCATCGCTCAGCGCGCTGCCGCCGTACAGGGTCAGCTGGTTGCCGATGCCACGCTGGTAGGTGCCCTGCACCAGCCAGGGCTCATCGGCCAGCAGCTTGTTGCGCACCTGGCCGGCGGTCAGCGCGTAACGCGACACGCCTTCGCGCAGCATCTGCGGCACCGAGCCGAACGGCACCTTGAATTCACGACGGCGGCCATCGGCCTCGATCACGCTCACTTCCAGGTCGCCGCCGTAGCCGGTCGGGTACAGGTCGTCGATGACGAAGTTGCCCGGCGAGACGGTGGAGGAGTAGATCAGCTGCTGGTTCTGGCGCACTTCGATGCGCGCGTTGGTCTCGGCGATGCCGCGCACGACCGGCGCGTAACCGCGCAGCGAGTCGGGCAGCATGCGGTCGTCGCTGGCCAGGCTGGCACCGCGGTAGCCGATCGAATCGAACAGTTCGCCGGTGGTGTAGGCCTCACCGATGGTGAGCATGCCGCGCACCTGCGGGATGCCGCGCTGCGCGTAGGTGGCGATGCTCTGCCAATGGCGTCCGTCGCCCTCGGACCAGGTCAGGTTGGAGTCGTGGCGGAACTGCCAGCCACCCAGGTTCAGGCCGGCATTGAGGCCGAGATAGGCACTGCGGTTGCGCTGGCCACCTTCGACACGGCTGTTGCTGTCGATGGCATTGAAGCTGTAGCCGACGAAGCCGGCATTGATGCCGCGGTCCCACAGCGCCGGGTTGACGTAGCCGCGTGCCTCACGGCGCAGGAACACCTGCGGGATGCTGAGGTCGTAGCGCAGGTTGCCGCTGTCGTAGACACCATAGGCATTGGCCATGCGCTGCTGCACCGGCACGCAGCTGGTCTTGTCGGTCGGCAGCGTCGGGTCCTGCTGCAGCAGCACGGCCTCGCTGTCCACGCCCATTTCTTCCAGCATCGGCAGCGGCAGGCAGGCGTCGACACGGCCCTGTGCATCGGCCTTGAACTGCAGGTCACGACGGCCCTGCCAGGCACCGTTGACGTAGACATCGACGCGGTAGTTGCCGGCCACCATCGGGTTGCCGTTGCTGAAGGCCGCCAGGTCGACCTGCTTGGCCTGGCCCGACAGGAAGCTGGAATTGAACTGGGCCGATTCCGGTGCACGCGCATTGGCCGCACCACTCTGCGCCATCAGCGCCTGTTCGCCGAGATTGGCCGGAGCAGCCAGCGCCCATCCTGGGCAGGCTGCACCAACAACCAGCAGGCAAAGCGCCTGATGGATCGACAATGTCAATCTGTTTCCGATCACACTGACATTCCTTCAATTCGCCGCACGGCGGCGGTGGCGGGATGCGCAGGCCCATGGCCCGCGCGGCGCGTTCAGCCCCCGGTGCTGCCGAGGCGGACGGTGTGCTCGACCCGGCCGCCGTAGTCGTTGATGGTGATGAAGCGCACCTGGTTGGTGCCCGCCGGTGCGGCGAACTCCAGGCTCTGCTTCGGCGCGACCATCGCGCCCTTGTCCTCGACGGCCTTTTCACTGCTGCCGGTCACGGCATGCACTTCGGCCAGAGTGACGTGGAAGGGGCTCGGGTTTTCCACCCGCAGGCGGTCGCCATTGCGGGTCCAGCGCAGCGCTGCCGGTGCGTCGTTGGCGACGCCCTTCAGGCCCTGCGGCCGGTAGAAAAGCTTCAGGCGCGAGCGGAACGCAACCTGCAGGTAATTCTGTTCACCGTTGTCGGCGTTGTCCGGCGACGGCGGCACGTCCAGCACGTTGAGCCAGAACACCGTCTCGCGATCGGTCGGCAGCTGTGCGCCGGAGAAGATCAGGCGCAGCGCCTGGCTGCGGCCCGGCTCGACGCGCGCGATGGGCGGCGTCAGCACGAACGGAGCATCGCTGGTATCGGCGGTCTGGTTGGCGTCGCCACTGTCGATCCAGGCCTGGACCAGTGCGGGCGAATCGCCCACGTTGTCGACCTGCACGGTGACTTCGCGCGCCTGTGCCGGGTAGATCACCCGCGTGCCATTGACCACCACGCCGGCCAGTGCGTTCTGGCAGAAGGGCAGCGTGAACGCTGCCAGCAGCAGCGCCCGGGGAAAGAGTGCTTTCATCGGAAGTACTACGCTCGAGGGGTGTGGCCAGGGGCCGCGGAGCACTGGCCGGCGCGTACGCCGGCCAATGCGGGTACGACTACGATCAGTTGTAGATGATCGTGTACTTGACGCTGCTGGTGACGTCGCCCGGGGTGGCGGCGGCAGTGGCGTAGTACTCAGCGTAGTAGTTCAGGTCGGCCGAGCCGTCGGTGCCGACGGTGACCCACTGCGAGTTGGTCTGGGCCAGACCAGCGCCAGCAGCCTTGATCGGCAGGAACTGGTTGTTCGAGCCCAGCAGCTGCAGCTGCACGTTGTTGGCAGCGTTGGCCGAAGCCTGGTTGACCAGACGGCCGCTGTTGAAGTCGACGGTCGAACCCGGCTCGAAGTAGGTGGCGACGTTGCCGGCGCTGCACTTGGTCAGGTTGATGGCGAACGGGGTACGGCCCGCAACGGCACCGGCGGTGGCCAGGGTGTTCTTGGACACGGTCGGCAGGTTGACGGCGAAGTCCTTGCCGCCCGGGGTCGAGATGGTGCAGGTCTTGTCGGTCACCTTGCCATTGAAGGTGATGGTGCCGTCGGCGGCGTTGGCGGCCAGCGGAGCGGCGGCCAGCATCACAGCGGCGATGAGATTGATCTTGTGCATTCGCTTTTACCTAACCCTACTGAAGAGATGAGAAGTAGAGGAGGAAGCAAGGAGCACTGCCGGGCTAACAAGACCCATCCTTGCGTCTCACCTGTGGCCGGACTCGGACATACCTTCCCCTGAATCCGTGACGCAAGTATATGCACAACTGTGATGAAAGTCTCATTATTTTTCTGAACGCCAATTCATTGACGCCCTAAATGTGACGTGATAGGCGGAATCGGGGTCAGGGGCGCGTGGAGGATTTGACGGTGGGGCGGCCAGGTCACAGACGACCGTGGATGACGCCTTGAGCGGCGCGTTCGGCAGGCGCGGAAACAGGCCCTTTTTCAGGTGGAAATCACCTTATTTGATGCGCATCACTCTTTCTTGGTGATGGCCCTAGCAGATTCGGATTTGTCCTATTAAAGGCGGATCGAACCTGTCGCTAACTAGGACACACCGAACCAGAGAACGTGTCATGAGGAATTCCATTCTGCTGTGTGTGGCCCTGATGTCCGTCAGTGCGCTGGCCCAGGCCAGCAGCGGCAGCATCCGTTTCAGCGGCCGCATCGCCGAGCCGGGCTGCACGACGAACCTGTCCCAGGGTGAGCTGAGCCTGGCGGCCTGCCCGCCGTCGGCCAAGGGCTCGACGGTGGCCGTGACGGCGCTGGCCGATGGCCAGGCCGCGACGCTGCGCGATGGCAAGCGCCAGGGCCAGAAGCTGTCGGTGTCGGCCAGCGCGATGCGTGCCGGCGATATCGCCTTCTCCGAGCGCTACAGCGTGCAGGCTTCGAAGCAGCAGCCGCTGCAGGGCGCTTACCTGGTGGTCGTCGACTACCTGTAAGCCCTGCAGGCCGGCCTTACTCCGGCTGCGGCAACTCGAAGACCTGGCGCAGGTAGGCCAGGTAACCCGGGTCGTCGCACATGCTCTTGCCCGGCGAATCGCTGAGCTTGGCCACCGGCTGGCCGTTGCAGCGGACCATCTTGATGACGATGTTGAGCGGCGTCGGGCCCAGATCATTGGTCAGGTGGGTGCCGACGCCGAATGCGACCTGGCAGCGACCGCGGAAGTAGTCGTACAGGCGCATCACCTTGGCGATGTCGAGCCCATCGCTGAACACCAGCACCTTGCTGCGCGGATCGACCCGGCGCTGCTGGAAATGCGCCAGCATGCGGTCACCCCAGTCGAACGGATCGCCGGAGTCATGGCGCACGCCGTCGAACAGCTTGCAGAAGTACATGTCGAAGTCGCGCAGGAACGCGTCCAGGCCGACCACGTCGGACAGCGCGATACCCAGATCGCCGCGATACTCGCGCGCCCACGATTCCAGTGCCGCCACCTGCGAATCACGCAGGCGCGGGCCGAGGGCCTGGAACGCCTGCAGGTACTCATGGGCCATGGTCCCGTGCGGCGTCATGCCGTACAGGCGCGCGAAGTGCACGTTGCTGGTACCGACCAGCTGCGGGCCGAGCGCGTCGCGCAGCAGCGGCAGCAGACGGGCATGCCAATCCCGCGAGTAGCGGCGGCGGCTGCCGTAGTCGGCGATGCGGCACTGTTCGAAGCCGGGGGTATCGCGCAGCAGTGCGGCCTTGGCCTGCAGGCGGCGCTCGCCCTCGGCGAAGTCGGCCGTGGTGGTGTTGCGGAACCAGACTTCGTTGATGATCGCCAGCAGCGGCACTTCGAACAGGATGGTGTGCAGCCACGGGCCGGTGATGTCCAGCTCGATCTCGCCGGGCACGGTCTTCGACGCGCGCAGCTGGATGTACTTGCGGTCGAGGTGGAACAGGCCGAGGAAATCGGCGAAGTCCGGCTTCACGAAGCGCAGGCCACGCATGTAGTCCAGCTCTGCGTCGCTGAAACGCAGGTTGCACAGGTGGTCGATTTCTTCGTCGATCTGGTCGATGTAGCTTGCCAGGTCGATACCGGGCGTACGGCACTTGAACCGGTACTGCACCTGGGCGCCGGGGTGCTGGTGGAGCACCGCCTGCATCATGGTGAACTTGTACAGGTCGGTGTCGAGCAGGGACTGGATGATAGGCATGGGGCGGATTATGCGCCCGGCGGAGTGAACCGTGGGCGCGCTCGCCTTCCGTAGAGCCGAGCCCACGCTCGGCTGGATTTGCCTGAGCCGAGCGTGGGCTCGGCTCTACAACGACCTGCGCAGCAGCCTCGGCACCAGCATCAGCGCATGCGCCCAGATCGCAGCCCATACCGCCGCGCGCACCGGCAGCGAACGCTGCCCGGCCTCGAACTTCTGGAAGTAACGCCACAGCCCCCTGTGCTTGTGCCATTCCACGAAGAACGGCCGTGAGCGGCTGGAGACACCGCGCACATGGGTGACCTGCAGGTCGTTGGCGATCGCCACCACCGCGCCGGCCTCGCGTGCGCGGCGGCACAGGTCCAGGTCCTCGGCGTGCAGGCGATAGCCCGCGTCCCAGCCGCCGATACGGTCGAACAGCGCACGCGGCATCATCAGCAGTGCGCCGGACAGCGCAGGGACCCGCTGCAGCGCCTGGTGCGGTTCACGCGGAACCGCCAGCTTCGAGCCCTTGCCGGGCGAACGCAGCATCATCAGGAAATCCGGATCGCGGCGGCGCACCGCCTCGTCGGCATGGCCATGCTCGTCCACCTGTTCAACGCCCAGCAGGCAGTCGCCCAGCGCTTCGGCGCGGGAGCGCAATTCGGCCAGCGTGTCCGGCTCGACCATCAGGTCCGGGTTGATGAAGGCCAGCCAGGGGCTGTGCGAGTCGGCCACGCCCTGGTTGTTGGCGGCGGCGAAACCGGGATTGTCCGGGTTGCCGACGAAGCGCACGCGCGGATCGTGGCTGGCATGCCGCTGCACGATGTCCAGCGTGCCATCCAGCGAACCATTGTCGATCACCCGGATCTCGGCCACATCCTGCGCCTGGCGGAGGCGTGAGAGGCAGGCATCGATGGTGCTGCCACTCTGGTAGGTGACGACGATGGCGGCAATGGCAACATTCAAACGGGTGGCTCCGGCGCGGACGGGACGAACAGGTCGCCCTGTTCCTTCGGCATTATCGCCTGCCGCATGCGCTGCTGCAGGTCGGCGCGCAGCCCGTGCAGCGGGTCGTGCATCAGGAAATCGGCCAGCCGCGGGACCCAGGCCGGCCAGCGCGCGGCCAGGGCCTCCAGATCGCCATCGCGGCTGACCGCCTCCCCTGCCCGGCTGACGAAGGCGGTCTCGCACAGCACGTTGCGCCAGCCAAGACCGGCCATGCGCAGGCTGAGGTCGACCAGCGCCGCGTTCCAGCCGGCATAGCTGTCCACGTCCAGGCCACCGGCACGACGGCGCGCGTTGCCGCGCACCAGCACCGCGTGGGTGACCGCCGATGGCAGCTCCGGGTGCAGCGTCGGCAACGTGGCGCAGGTGTGCGCCAGCAGGGCCGGGTCCTGCGGTTCGGGATTGATCTCGCCCAGCCGTGGCCACGCGGCGGTCTCGCCGGCATTGCACCAGGGGGTTGCGGTGGCGATCGCGGCATCGCGGGCGAAGGTATCCTGCAGCTGCTGCAACCAGCCGGGTGATGGCACGCTGTCCGGCGCCAGCACGGCCACGTCCAAGCCATCGCAGGCACGCAGCATCTCGTCCAGATGGGCGACTTCGCCCAGTGGCCGCGCGCGCCGGGTGTACTCGGCCTGCAGCGGCGTATGCGCCAACCAGTGTTCCACTAACGCCTGCGCGCGCGGCCCGGTCTGTGCGTCATCGGCCAACCAGACCGCGGTCCCTGGCGCCGTGCCGGCATCCAGTGCGGCCAGGCAGCGGTCGAGCGCGGCATCGTCCACGCACAGCGGCAACAACACGATCGCCCCCATCCCGCCTCCGTGGTTGTCGGTGGCCACAGCGTAGCACCGGGAGGGTATCGGCCGGGTTGCACCCGGCACCTGCGGTAGTGCCGGCCGCTGGCCGGCAGCAGCCGAAGCAGAAGCTGGGTTCCTGGGGAATGGCGGGGTGGGTCCGGTTGCGGAGGACGCCGTAAATACGTCCCTGTAGGCTCGGTCGCGCCATCCATGGCGCTCACGCCCCCGCAACCGGACCCACCCCGCCTTCGACAGATTTCTGCGATCTGCCGGCAAAGGCTGGGGTCAGATCCGTTTTCCAGAGGAAAACGGATCTGACCCCATTTCCTGATTTCGAAATCTGACAGACATTCATCCACGCATGGCGTGGATCTACGTGTCGACCAAGGTCGACACCTACCCACAGCCGCGGGAATCTGTCAGAGGTGGGGCGGTGTGGGTTGGCAGGACCGTTGGCGCCATGGATGGCGCCATCGAGCCCCCATGGACGGGTTTACGGCGTGTCCTGCCAACCCACACCGCCCCGCCATCCCACGGAATGCCCGCTGTTGCTGTTGCTTCAGCCGTTGCTTCGGCGGGTGCCGGGCGCCGCCCGGCCGTAAACCCCTTACTTCTTTGCGCGCGGCTGGTTCAGCGGCTCCATCGCGCGGAAGCGCTTGCTGTACTCGTCGGTCAGGTTGCGCGATTCCTGGCTGTTGCGGACGATGGTCGGGGTCAGCAGCACGATCACTTCCGAACGACGGCTGGTGCGGGTCTTCTGACCGAACAACGCACCGACCACCGGGATCTTGCTCAGCCCCGGGATGCCGCTGCTGCCGTCGGTGGCCGAATCGGTGATCAGGCCCGCCAGCATGATGGTGTCGCCGCTCTGCACCGCCGCTTCGGTGGACAGCTTCTTGGTCGAGATGCGCGGGTTGCAGTTGCGCTCGGTCGGGTTGCAGGCTTCCGGCACGTCCGAGGCGCTGCTGACTTCCTGCACGATGTCCAGGAACACGGTGCCGTCGCGGGTCACGCGCGGGCGCACCTTGAGGATCACGCCGGTGTCGATGTACTGCACCGAGCTGTAGGTGCTGGTGCCCACACCGGTGTTCACCGTGGTGGTGTTGATCGGCACCTTGTCGCCGACGTTGAGCGTGGCTTCGGCGTTGTTGCGCACGAACACCGATGGCGTCTGCAGCAGGCGCAGGTCGGTCACCTTGTCCAGCGCGCTGACCACGGCGGCGGCGTTGTGGCCGGTGAATGCCCAGCCCACACCGTCATTGCCGGTCACGCCACCCGCGAAGGTATTCCAGGCACCCGCAGCGGCCGGCGGCAGGGTCAGGCCGCTGAGCGCGCCGGTCAGTGTGCGACCGGCCACGGCATTGTCGAAGAACCAGTTCACGCCGTACTTCAGGTCACCGGTCAGCGCCACTTCGGCCACCTGTGCCTCGATGTGCACCTGCAGCGGCATCACGTCCAGCTTCTCGATCACCTCGCGGATCGAGCGCCAGGCCTGCGGCGTCGAGCGCACCAGCAGGGTGTTGGTTTCCTCCACCGCCGACACGCCGACGCGGTCGCCCTCCACTTCCAGGCTGACACTGACGTTGCCGGGCTGGCGCTGCGGCAGGTTCAGGCTGCCATTGCTGCTGCCACTGCCACTGGTTCCGCCCAGCGTCGAACCCAGGTTGCTGTTGGCGTTGTCCATGCCACGATCGCCGTCACCGCCCAGCTGCGACGGAATGGCGCCCGGCGCCAGCGAGGCCGGGCTGGAGCCGCCTCGGTTGCCACTGCTGGCGAAGGCCTCGCTGAGGCGCTCGGCCAGGTCGCGCGCCTTGATGTAGCGCAGCTCGTAGGAGAACAGGCGGGCGCTGCCACCAGCGGTGTCGATGCGATCCAGCCACTGCTGGATCTGGTCCAGGTAGCGCACCTGCGGCGTGATCACCAACACGGCGTTGGCATTCTCCAGCGGCAGGAAACGGAACATGCCGGCGCTGGGCGTCTTGCTCTCTTCGCCGAACACCTTTTCCAGGTCGGCCGCGACCTGCTCGGCCTTGCCCGACTGGATCGGGAACACGCCCACCGACATGCCGGACAACCAGTCGACGTCGAAGATCTCGACGGTGCGCAGGTAGTTTTCCAGTTCGGCGCGGGTACCACCCAGGGTGATCACGTTGCGGCCACTGTCCACGTTGACGATGGCGTTGGGACGCGCGTACGGCTCCAGCACCTTCTTCATCTCGGTGGCGGAGATGAACTGCAGCGGGACCACGCGGACTTCGAAGCCGCGCGCGCTGGCTGCCGGTGCCGTGCTCGGCGCGACCGTGCCGGCCAGCGCCTGGTCGGCGGCGACGATGTTGTAGCGCCCACCGCTGTAGACCATGCGCGCGTTGTTCCAGCCCAGCACCATCTCCAGCAGGTTCAGTGCCTGTGCCGGCGAGACCGGCTTGGGCGTGGCCAGGGTGACCGTGCCCTGCACGCCTGGTGCGATCACGTAGTTCTGGCCGAGCATGTCACCAAGGATGGCCTTGACCACCGCATGCAGCG
The DNA here is from genome assembly GCF_050473585.1 of Stenotrophomonas sp. NRRL B-14846. Classification (NCBI taxonomy): domain Bacteria; kingdom Pseudomonadati; phylum Pseudomonadota; class Gammaproteobacteria; order Lysobacterales; family Lysobacteraceae; genus Stenotrophomonas; species Stenotrophomonas sp. NRRL B-14846. Next base: position 301,256 of record NZ_JBFLUN010000023.1, on the reverse strand, counting down.
ATTCGCCTTCGAAGTTGAAGGTCGCCTCGCCAGTACTGGCACCGTGCAGCGCCGGTGCCGGCGCACGCGCGGCCTCGCGGTTGATCATCGTGCCGGTGCCGCGACGGATCACCGCCTGCGGAGCCCCTTGGCTTTCACGGGCGGCATCGGCAGCGACGTCGGCCGCCTGGCCGGCGTCGGCGCTGGGCGACAGGTTGCCGTTGCGCTGCACGTGCGGCGCGGACACCGTACTGCAGCCGACCAGCAGCGCGAGGGCAAAGGACCAGGGAAGAAAACGCAGGTTCATGCATTCACTCTATCGGTTGGTGCCATCGCCCGGGGGCGGCGACGGTTGTTGCTGCTGTTGCTGCAGCTGGCGGCGGCGGGCCTGGATGCGTTCGCGGATGGCCTGCATCTGCGCTTCGCTGGGACCGTTGTTGTTGGCCGGTGGTGTTTTTGCAGCGGCCGCCGCAGGCGCTGGCGCATTGCCAGCGGTCGACGGCGATGGGGTTGCCGCGGCCGGTGGCGGCGCCGGCGGAGCGCCCGCCGGGGGCGGCACAACGATCGCACCTGCAGGCGGTGCACCATTTGCACCGCGCAGCACCGTCGGCGGTTCACCGCCCTGGCCGTTGAACACCGCCAGTTCGAGGACCTGGTTGCCACCAGGGCCGATCACCGTGGCCTGGCGCGGCTGCAGCGCCACCAGCTGCCAGCCATCCACGGCTTCGCCGTTGAGGCGCAGGCGCAGCGAGCGGTTCTGTTCGGTGGTGAACGTGGCCATGCCGAAATCGCCGGTCAGCAGCACACCGGTCAGGCGCAACGCGGCGCTGGCCGCCGGTTCGCTGCCACCCAGCAGATAGGGGCGCGGCCTGCGGTCTTCGGCGAACAGCGGGCGCTCACCGATGGCGCTGTAGCTGTCGGCGCTGGCCATGCGCTCGGCCGCCAGCGGCGGCAGCGTTGGCAGCGATGGCGCGGCGTCGGCATCACCGCCGGCACCCGGCAGATGGCTGCCCAGCCCGAAGCCGGTCGCCAGCCAGACGGCGGCCGCCCAACCGGCCAGCGCCAGCAGGAAGCCGGTACGCAGGCTGATCTGCTCAAGCTTCATCGGCCACCTCCTGTCCTTCGGACGGGGGCGCCGGCTGGGGCGCAGGTGCGGCCTCGGCCGGCGACGCAGGCGGTGCCGGTGCCGGTGCCGCCGATGGTGCCGGTACCATGCCATCGGCGGCGGCGCCTGGCAGCAGGTAGCCGGCCAGCTCGAAGGACACGTCCAGGCCCAGCCCCGATTCGTTCGGCGATTGCTGGAAGCGCTGCGCGATCAGGTTGAGGTTGTCGACGAACAGGCGTGGGCTGCCGGTTTCCAGGCTGTGCAGCACGGTGGCCAGCTCGGCCACGCCGCAGCGCAGGCGCACCTGCATGGCGACGCGCACGAACTCGGCGTCGCGCCGGTTGTCGGTCAGCGGCGTGCGGTTGCTGATGGTGCAGCTGCGGTTGCCCGGGCTGGCCATCGCCACTGCATCCTGCAGCCGCGCGCCCAATGCAGCGGCGGCAGCTTCGGCAGTGGCTTCGCGCAGGAAGCCCGGCCGCTGCTGCAGTGCCTCGCGGGTAGCGCGAAGGCGCTGTTCGATCTGCGGCTGCTGCTGCAGCTGCGCCTGCACGCGCGACTCGCGTTCGCGCAGGGCGGCGACATCGGCATCGATCGCACGCAGCGGCTGGGTGAACCAGGGGTGCACCAGCAGCAGATAGGCCAGGCCCAGCACTGCCAGCAGCAGTGCCAGCGCCAGCCAGCGGTCACGGCGTGCGCTTGGCATCGGCATCGGCCGCCTCCGGGGTCGGTGCGGCGGCCGGCAACGGCTGCAGTTCGGCGGTCATGGTGAAGCGGTCGCGGCCACTGGCGGCGCCATCGGCCTGCAGCACCCCGGTCAGGTTGACCTTGCGCCACTGCGGTGCGTCCTGCAGCAGCTGCACCAGCTGCGATGCCTCGCGGCTCAGGCCGATCAGCTGCAGGTTGTTGTTCTCGATCGCCAGCTTTTCCAGGTAGGTACCTTCCGGCAGGCGCCGGGTCAGTTCGTTCCAGATCTCGACGGTACCGGCGCGCTGGCTGCGCTGCTTCTCCAGGAACGCGGCGCCATCGATCAGCGCCTGCAGCTGCGCGCGTTCGCTGGCCACGCCACGCGCACTGCGCGCGCTGCGCTCGACCTGTGCACGCAGCGCATCGGCCGCGGCCTGGCGGTTGTCGAGCAGCTGCACCGCGGCCAGTACCAGCATCACGACGGCCGCCACGGCCAGCAGCAGGTTCCAGCGCCGCATCGGGTCTGGCCGCAGTTGGCGCTGCGCGGGCGGCAGCAGGTTCACCTGCAGCACGTTGCCCTGCGCATCGATGGCATCGACGCCCGCCAGCGCATCGGCCCATGGGCCCACACCGGTGCGCCATGCTTCCAGTTGCCGCAATGGCCACGCCACCAGTTCGACCTGCAGCTGGCCTTCGCCGCCCGCGCCGAGTTCACGCACGTCATAACTGACCTGGGACGATTCGAACGGGGTCTGCCGGTCGATCTCGAAACCAACCACGGCACGCAGGCGGTCGGCCGCTGCAGCGGGCAGGCGCAGGCTACGCCGCAGGACATCCGCCGCCGGCAGCAGCCACACCCGCGGCAGCGTGCGCAGGCGAGGCTCCAGCACGCGGTCCAGGTCCGCCGGTGACAGCGGCCACGGCAAGCGCGCCACCGCTTCGCGGCGTTCGCCGGCTTCACGCCAGACCTGCAGCTGGTCGCCCTCGTGCTGCAGCAGCAGGCGTGCCTGGCCCCAGCCCAATGCCCATTGCCAGCGCACCGGCACCCAGGCCAGCAGCGACTGCCGCCACCAGCGCAGGAAACGGCCAGCGCCCGGGCCGATCCGGCCCTGCACCTGCCGCAGACTGTCCTGCCACGCCGTCATCTTGCTGTCATTCCCTGCTCCCAGCGAAGCACTGTGTAGGTCCGCCCGGGAACCCCGCCCGAGCCACTGCGTACCACTGCCTGCAACACCGACCTGCGTCCACTGCTGTCGATGGCACCGGACTCGATACTATAGGTGCCGCTGCTGCTGGCAAGCGTTGTCGTGCCACCAGCGGAATCTGCATCACGCTCCTGCTGTGCGCGCTGCGCCATCACCATGTCCGCATCCAGCCCCAGCGCGGTCAGCACCGGCGCGCTGGCGAACTGCGGATCCGGCCGTGCCTGGCGGCTGTACAGGGTCAGGTGCGGCAGCATCGCCCGGTACAGCGGTCCGCGCATGCCCAGTACCCGCTGCAGCTCGCCCAGGGTCTCGAACCGCTTGTTGCGCGGGCCGTAGGGCAATCCGGCTGCGGCGTAGTCCTGCGCTTCTGCGCCACCGCCCGGCTGCAGCAGGCTGTCCTCGTCGCGCCAGTCGATGATGGCCCCGGCCAACTGCCGGGCCTGTGCATCGTCTTCGCCAAGCGCCTTGAGGAAGGCGGTCAGCAGCGCCGCATCGGCCAGGTTCAGGTTGATCTTGCCGTTCTCGTCCAGCACCTTGATCTCGATGCTGGCGTCGTCGAACTGCCAACGGTAGGTACGGCCATCGGCACGCCAGGGCGCCCGTTGCGGATCGGCTGACAGGCGCAGCAGGGCATATTCGAGGCCGGCGCGCGCGCGTTCCTGCCCGCGTGCATCGTCATCCAGCACGCGCTGCTGCAGGTGCTCGACCCGTGCGCTCAGCGCGAACGCACCGACCAGCGCCGTCATCAACGCGATCAGCCACAGCACCAGCACCAATGCCGCCCCGCCCTGCCGGCTCATCGCGCGCCTCCACCGCCACCGGCACGCGGCGCCACCACCAGCGGCGGCCATGGCGCGCCCCGGGACGGCACGATCTGGATTTCCACCAGCATCGGCAGGCGGCGGGTGTCATCCCAGCGCGGCAGCCAGTCGGTCACCTGCCCGGTGCTGGCATCGATGCCGCGATAGCGCAGCTGCACCGACTTCAGGTTCTCCACCAGTACCTCCGGCGGGCGCGGCGGATTCTCGGCGATGCGCTCGCCTTCCTGCAGCAGTACCAGATCCAGCAGCAGGCGCTGCCGGCCATCGCGTCCGTCCACCTGCAGCGCGTGCAGGTAGGGGCCGCCACGGCCGAGGTAACCGGGCAGGTCGGCAGCGAACAACATGCGTTGCTCCTCGCCCTGGAAGAAGGAAGGTTCGCGAGTGGGGTCCGGGACCTCCAGCGGGATGCGCAGTGCGCCCGCCAACTGCCTGCGCAGCAGCGACTCGACCGCGCGCATGCGTTCGCTTTCGGCGGCAATCTGCTCACCGCGCTGGCTGACCGCCATCGCCGAGCGCACGCTGGCAAAGGCCAGTGCCAGGCCGCCGGCCAGCAGCACGGTGGCCAGCATCACTTCGACCAAGGTGAAACCTGCGGCGCGGCGCCTCACCGTGCATTCTCCAGGTCGGGCGGCAACAGGCGGAGGCTGCGCCAGCGCAGCTGCTCGCGCTCGCCGTCGCCCCAGCGTACCTGCAGCTGCAGCTCCGCCAGCCATGGGGTGCCCGGTGACGTTGCCTGCACGACGGTGCCGGCGCGTGGCTCCACCCACGGCTGAACCTGCAGTTCCCAGTGATAGCGCCCTTGTTCCCAGTCTCCCTGCTGGCTGCCCACCTGCAGCGGCGCGTCGACACCGGCCTCGGCCAGCAACGACTGTGCATGCAGCACCGCGCGCGTGCGCAGCTCGGCATCACGCACCTGCTTCGCGCCACCGGACAGGCTGCCCAGCAGCAGGGTCAACGCCAGGCCCAGCAGGGCGAAGGCGATGATCACTTCCAGCAGGGTGAAGCCACGCGCGCGCCGCTTCATTGCGCCCGCCAGGGGCCGGAGCGGACCTCGCCGGTCAGCCAGCCGACGTCGACGCGCCATTCGGCACCGTCGCGCTGCAACCGGATGCGACCACCACTGGAGCCGCCATCGGGATGGAATTCGATCACCCCCTGCCCCGGCGCGGTGGCCAGCTGTGCGGCACCTTCGAACTGCACCTGCAGCTGTGCCGGGACCTCACCGTGGCGCTGGTTGGCCCCTTCCCAGCGGCGCCGTGCCGGTTCGATCACGAAGCGCTGCGGTTCGCCGCGGGCGATTGCCTGCGCGCGCACCATGCGCAGCTGGTTGGCGATGTCCTTGCCGGCGCTGCGCAGCTGCATGCCGGCGAAACCGCGCGACAGGCCGGCGGCGGTGATCAGGCCGATCGCCGCGATCAGGGCGATCACCAGCAGCATTTCCAGCAGCGACAGTCCGGCCGCGCGCCTGCCGTGCAGGCGCGGGCGTGGCAACCGGCGCGGCAGGAAATACGTCATGCGTGGTTACGGCTGGTAGCGGATGTCAGCGTCGACGCTGCTGCCGCCGGCCTTGCCATCCTTGCCCAAGCTGACCAGCTCATACGGCTGGCCTTCGCCCGGCGCGCGGTACTCCAGCGCGTGGCCCCACGGGTCATTCAGGTCGGCCGGCTTGGCGTACGGGCCGAGCCAGCCGCCGACACCGGCAGGTGCCGTCACCAGGTCGTTGAGCGTGCCCGGCAGCTTGCCGGTGTCGATCTGGTAGTTGTCGATCTTGGACGCGACGGTCTGCACCTGCGCCTTGGCGATGTTGGCCTTGCCGCGGTCGGCGCCGCCCAGCACGCGGCTGGCGACCAGGGTCAGTACCGCGCCGATCAGCACGATGACGATGATGATTTCCAGCAGGCTCATGCCCGACTGGTTGCGCGCGGCGGTGAAGGAAAGGCGGATCGGTCGGCGACGGGCAATCATGGACGGTCCTTTCAGTTGCGGAGTGTCGGGGTTGCAGGGAGTGCCATCGTCAACCGATGGCGTTGGTCAGGTCGTACAGCGGCACCAGCACGGCCACGATCACCGCGCCGACCACCGAGGCCAGCACCAGGGTGATCGCCGGCACCATCGCCGCCAGCATGCGGTCGATGCGCCGGGCACTGTCCTGTTCGAACGTATCGGCGGCTTTCAGCAGCATGGTATCGAGCGCGCCGGATTCCTCGCCGACCTGGATCATCTGCAGGGCCAGGCGCGGGAACCGCTTGCCACGCGACAGTGCCAGCGACAGGCCGGCACCGTTCTTCACTTCATCGGCGGCCGTTTCCACGTCGGCGGCGAGTGCGCGGTTGCCCAGCACGTTGCGGGCGATGCCCAGCGCACCCAGCAGCGGCACGCCATTGCGCAGCAGCGTCCCCAGCGTACGCGCCAGCCGCGCGGTTTCCAGCTCGCCGACGAGGCGGCCGATACCACGCCGCTGCAGCAGCCAGCCATCCAGCGCCAGCCGGAACGCGGGTTGCCGCGCCTTGCGCTCGAAGAACAACGCCACCAGCGCCGGCACCACCAGCAGCAGCACCCACCAGTCGCGCACGAACAGGCCCAGCTGCAGCACGGCGTTGGTGAACCACGGCAGCGCCACGTCCAGGCTCTCGTACATCTGCGCGAACTGCGGCACCACGTAGCCAAGCAGGAACAACAGCGCGCCACCGACCACCACCAGCAGGATCGCCGGGTAGACCAGTGCGTTGATGACCTTGCCCTGCAGCGCGCGGCTGCGTTCCAGGTAGTCGGCCAGGCGCTGCAGGGTTTCATGCAGGCTGCCACCGGCCTCGCCGGCACGTACCATGTTCACGTACAGGCGCGAGAACAGCCCATGCTGGCGTTCCAGCGCGGTGGACAGCGGTGCACCTCCGCGCACTACGTCGCGGATGTCGGTGATCGCGCGGCGTGATCGTTCGTCCTCGGGCAGCCCCAGCAGGATCGACAGCGCGCGATCCAGCGGCTGGCCGGCACCGAGCAGGGTCGCCAGCTGCTGCGTGAACTGCAGCAATGCGGCACCCTGCAGCGGGCGCTGCTGCAGCAGGTTGCGCCAGCTGCTGCCACCGATCGCGCCGGCGTCGGCCAGCTGCGTCTCCATCGGCAGGTGGCCCTGGTCCTGCAGGCGCGCGATCAGCTCGGCCTCGCTGGCCGCTTCCATCTGCCCATCGAAGACCTCGCCATGCGGATTGAGCGCCTTGTAGCGATAGTTCGGCATGTCAGCCCCGGCGTCCTGCGCGCATCAGCTTTCCTCGGTCACGCGCAGTACTTCCTCGATGGTGGTCTGCCCGCTCAACGCCTTGGACAGGCCATCTTCGTACATGGTGCGCATGCCGGCCTCGCGGGCGATGCGCTCGATCTCGCCCATGCCATCGCGACGCATCACCGCACGGCGCAGCGCATCGTTCATCACCAGGAATTCCATGATGGTGGTACGCCCCAGATAGCCGGTCGGCGCCAGCGCCGACGGCTTCGGGCGGTACAGGTGGATCGGCCCTTCCGGCTGCAGGCGGCGCAGCTCGAACCGCTCGATCTCTTCCGGCGAGGCTTCGTAGCGCTCGGCGTGGGTCGGCTCCAGCCGGCGTACCAGGCGCTGGGCCAGGATGCCGTTGATGGTGGAGGTGAGCAGGTAGTCTTCCACGCCCATGTCGAGCAGGCGGGTGATGCCACCGGCGGCATTGTTGGTGTGCAGGGTGGACAGCACCAGGTGGCCGGTCAGCGCCGACTGGATGGCGATGCGCGCGGTTTCCAGGTCGCGCATTTCGCCGATCATGATGATGTCCGGATCCTGGCGCACGATGCTGCGCAGGGCGTTGGCGAAGTCCAGGCCGATCTGCGGCTTGGCCTGGATCTGGTTGATGCCCTCGATCTGGTACTCGACCGGGTCCTCGACCGTGATGATCTTGACGTCGGCGGTGTTGAGCTGGCTCAGCGCGGTGTACAGCGTGGTGGTCTTGCCCGAGCCGGTCGGGCCGGTCACCAGCAGGATGCCGTGTGGCTGTTCCAGTACCTTGCGGAACTGCGGCAGGAAGGCGTCGGTGAAGCCGAGCCGGTGGAAATCGAACACCACCGTTTCGCGGTCGAGCAATCGCATCACCACGCTTTCGCCATGCGCGGTCGGCACGGTGCTTACGCGCAGGTCCAGCTCCTTGCCCTGCACGCGCAGCATGATGCGGCCGTCCTGCGGCAGGCGGCGCTCGGCGATGTTGAGCCGGGCCATGATCTTGATGCGGCTGATCACCGCGGCGGTGAGGTTGGCCGGCGGGCTTTCGCCCTCCACCAGCACGCCATCGACGCGGTAACGGACCTTCAGCCGGCTCTCGAACGGTTCGACATGGATATCCGAAGCGCGCAGCTCCACCGCACGCTGGATCACCAGGTTGACCAGGCGGATCACCGGCGCTTCCGAAGCAAGGTCGCGCAGGTGCTCGATATCGTCGACCGCACCGCCCTCGCCATCCGCGGTTTCCACGATCGCGCCCATGGCGCTGCGGCCCTGGCCGAACCAGCGCTCGACCAGGTCATCGATCTCCGCGCGCATGCCCAGCACCGGTGTCACCGGAACCCCAAGGGCCAACTGCACGGCCTGCTGTGGATAGGCGTCGTGGGCATCGGCCAGCCACAGCCGCACCCCGTGTTCATCCAACTCCAGCGGGCACACATGGAACTGCTTCAGGAAACGCAGCGACAGCGGTAGCCCCTCGGCCAGCGCCTGCGGCGGGGCCTCCGGCACCTGCTTGCCTTCCAGCAGCGGCAGGCCCAGCACCTCGGCGCTGGCCTGTGCCTGGTCGCGTTCAGACACCAGGCCCAGGCGCACCAGCAGGCCCAGCAGGCTGCCACCGGCCTCGGCGTGCAACGGCCGCGCGCGTGCCAGGTCTCCTTCCTTGAGCCGGCCGCGCGCCAGCAGCGCATCCAGGATGCGGCCTTCGGCGTCGTCGGTAACGGTTGCAGCGAGCGCGTTCACGTGACTCTCCTGTCAATCGGCCCGACTTTAGCAGTTAAGCCGTGATTTCCGCCGCCCTGCGGCCACCTTTCGTAAAAAGACGAAGCCCGTCACACAGGATGACGGGCTTCGGCCATTCAACTACGACACGAGGTGCTTACTGCGTGGCGAGAATGCTCACACCGTTGTAGGCGGCTTCGCCCACCACCTTGATGTAGTAGGTACCCGCTACCGGCTTGGTCACCCGCACCGTTTCGGACGTGCCAGGACGGGTCGACTTGGCGTCGTTGTCGCTGGCGCTCGGCTCGCGTCCCTGGGCGATGTAGACCGACACGTTGCCGGTGCCACCGTAGGTGATCACGCTGAGCTGCTTGCCGGCGACAGCTTCGAAGCTGTACAGGCGGCTGCTGGCCGCAGCGCCGTTCAGGCCACCCACTGCAGCCTTGTTGGTCAAAGGCGTCGCCACCGGCCCGCAGTTCTCGGTGCACGGTTCTTCCAGTGCCTTGGCCAGCGCGGCCTTGGCATCGAGAATGCCGGTACCGATCGGGGTAGCCGCCGGGATGGCGACCGGGAACGGACGCGCGGTTTCCTTCAGCAGGGTGCGCATCGCCGCCGGGGTCAGCGGATCCTTGCCCTTGGCGATCAGCGCGCTCTGCACCAGGGCGGCAACGGCTGCCACATGCGGCGAGGCCATCGAGGTACCGCCCATGCCCATGTAGCCCGGCGTGCCCGATTCCGGCGTGGTCGCCGCATTGGAGCCGGTCTGCCAGATGTAGCCACCCGGGTTGCCGTCGACGCTTCCGCCGCCACCCGGACCGGACAGGTCCACGCGGGTGCCGTAGTTGGAGTAGTAGGTGATGCCACCGGTGATGCGGGTGGCACCCACGGTCACCACGCCTTCGCAGCTGGCCGGCTGGTACTTGGACGCGTTGTCGGTTTCATTGCCGGCAGCCACCACCACCGTGGTACCGCGCGAGATCGCGCCGTTGATCGCGTCCTGGTAGGTGCTGGCGCAGCTGCCACCGCCACCCAGGCTCATGTTGATGATCTCGGCCGGATTGGTGTTGGCCGGAATGCCGGTCACGGTACCGCCGGAGGCCCAGGTCACCGCATCAGCGATGTCGGACAGGTAGCCGCCGCACTTGCCCAGTACGCGGACCGGCAGCACCTTGGCCTTGTAGGCGACACCGGCCATGCCGACGCCGTTGTTGGTCTGCTCGGCCACGGTGCCAGCGACGTGCGTGCCGTGCCAGGAACTGTCCTCGGCCAGCGAGCCGTCATAGCACTCGTTGTCGTTCTCGACCCAATCACCGTAGTCCTGCGCACCCGGCACGCGATCGTTGGTCGGGCGCCGCGAGGTCTCCGCATCGCTGATGAAGTCGTAACCCTCCAGCAGGTTGCCGACCAGATCCGGATGCTGCGGCAGGATACCGGTATCGATCACCGCCACCACGATGCCCTCACCCTGCGAGACATCCCATGCCGCCGGTGCGTTGATGCCGCCGACCGCATTGTGCAGATGCCACTGGTTCTGCTGATAGAAGGGATCGTTCGGCACCAGCGCCGGCTGCACGTTGCCGGCACGCAGTTCGGTGCGGCGCAGCTTCACGTCGGCTTCGGCGTACTGCACCGACGGGTCGGCCTTCAGTTCCTTCAGCACACGCTGTAGTTCGGCCGGGGCCAGGTGGCCCTGCACACGGATGAGGTCCGCACCGGTAGACAGCTTGCGGACCACCTGCGGGCCGAGCGTACTGGCGCGGGACGTGCCACCAGAGAGGCTGGCACGGGTCAGAGCGGACTGCACGGTGGACAGCTTCGCCGAGCGGTCGGTGGCGGCGGCAGCGCCGGTCCGGTACTTGATGATGATGCGCTCGGTGCCCGGCTGGGCGGTGCTGGCCTGGCGCACTGGTTCACGGGTCGGCAGTCCAGCGGCGTGGACGGCACCGACAGCCGTCATCGACAGCACGGCGGCGGCAAGCACATTGATGCGAAGGTTCTGCTTCTTGATCACGTCGAATTCCTCTTCTGGGTCATGGATCGAACCAACACTGCGGCCATCATTCCTTGACGACTCCCGGCCGGCCCAGCCGGGATTGCCGTGACCTCCCCCCAGGCCCTCACTGCAGGTACGGCGCCGGCGTGGGTGGCCGCCGGCGCAATGGAGTGGCTTACCAGCCGAAGCCGGCACCAACGCCGACCGAACTGTCGTCACTGCTGAAGGCACCGCCGAAGGTGACCGTGGCGCGATCGCTGATCGCACGCTGGTAACCCAGCGACAGCGCCGATTCGCCGCCCTGGAAACCGATGCCGACACCAACACGGTTCTGGGTGCGGATACCGGCGGCACTGGTGGCCATGTTGAGCATCGCTGCGCTCATCGCGCCCTGGCGGTCGATGCGGCGGTCCATGTGGCGCAGGCGTCCATCGATCTCACCCTTGAACACATCGAAGCTGTCGGCGACGGCCTTGACGCGGCTGTCGGTGTAGCTGTTCGCCGTCGCCATGCCACGGTCCAGCTGGCCCTTGTTGACGGCGTCGGTGGCGGTGGTGCCGGCGGCGACGTTGGTGACCTGGCGTTCGTTGCCTTCGCTGCCCACCGACACCGTGTTGGCACGATCGGCAACCGAGCCCTGGCCCAGCGCCACGGCATTCGCTGCAGTGGCATTGGCGCCCTGGCCGATGGCCGTGGACGAAGCACCGCTGGCGACGGCGCCATCGCCCATGGCCACAGCGTTGAAGCCGGTGGCCGGGGTGCCGACCGGAATGCCCGCCCCCGCCGCAGCCACCGTCGGCGTGCCCTGCACGCGTGCGGTACTGGCCGGTGCCGCATCGGCGGTTGCCGGCGCGTCGGCCACGCTGGCCAGCGGGCTTTCATCCAGCGACGCACTCATTGCGCGCAGGCTGGACGCGCCTGCGCGGGTGCCACCGGCAGTACGACGGTCAATCTCGCTGACCTTGCGGTCCAGCGCGCCCAGCGCATCGCCGACGTTGCTGTAGGTGGCACCCTGGATCACGTAGTTCGGCGCCACGAACACACCCTGCATGCCGACGCTGGCGCCACCGCCGAGGAAGCTGGCGGCATCGCTGAGCGACTGGAACAGCTGCCCGCCATTGATCGCCTGGCGGCTGCCGGCGGCGATGTTGCCCGCGCCGACGTTGTCGATGGTGGTGCCCTGGAAGCCGGACAGGGTCAGGCGGTCACGGCTGGCGTCGTCATAGCCGACGGCGCTGGCCGCAGTGGTTTCAACGGTGGCGATACGAGAATCAAAATCGCCCACGCGGGTTTCCACCGCGCCCACCCGCTGGTTGGTGACGTTGAGCTGCGAACCGGTGATGGCATCGCTGCTGCCGGCGGCGATGCGGCCATCTGCCACATTGACGATGCGGCGTGTGGCCGGACCATCAGTGGGATTGCCACTGCCTACCGACACAACATTGGCATCCAGCGCACGCGATCCAGCACCGAGTGCAACCGAGTTCACGCCGACCGCACCCGCACCGGCGCCAACGGCCAGCGCGCCGGAGGCAGACACCGTGGCATTGGCACCCAGCGCGATGCTGCGTGCGCCAGCCGCATTGGCCACCGAGCCCATCGCTACCGAATCGGTACCGATGGCGTTCGCCGTTCCCGTGCCGTTGGCACGGAAGTATCGGTTGGTGGTGTTGGCAGTGAATGCAACGGCGTCCAGCTGCCCGCGATTCACTGCGTCATTGATTTCGGTACCGTTGGCGACATTGGTGACCTGCCGGTTGTTGACGGCACTGCCGACGGACACGGTATTGGCACGATCGGCCACCGAGCCTCCACCCAGTGCGACACTGCCTGCAGCCGAAGCGGTGGCACTGACACCCACCGCGGTGGCATTCAAACCGGTGGCCTTGCTGCCGTAACCGACCGCAGTACCGAGGCGGCCGCTGGCTTCGGCATAGCTGCCCAGCGCCGAAGCCCCATCGGCCGAGGCAGTGGCGCGGAAACCACTGGCCTGCGACTGGGTACCGCTGGCGATGGCCTGCGCGCCGCTGGCAGTGCTGTAAGCGCCCTTGGCCTGGGCGCCGGCGCCGGTAGCGCTGGCCCCGAGTTCGCTGGCGCTGGCGCCGCTGCCCACGGCCACGCTGTCGACACCACCAGCCTGGGCCGCGTTGCCGAGTGCGGCCGCATTGTTGCCGGTGGCGAGCGCATCGAAGCCCACCGCTGTGGCATTGGCGGCCATGGCATTGGCACCACTGCCCAGCGCGGTGGCGCCATTGCCGATGGCGTTGGCCGCGTTGCCGGCGGCCAGTGCGTTGTCACCGTCCACCAGGGCACCGGCCTCGCCATCGGCGTTGCCGCTGGCCTGGAACTGGCGGCTGGTCTTGTCGGCGACGCTGGCAACGGCATCGAGCTGGCCCTTGTTCACCGCGTCGGTAGCGTCGGTACCGGCTGCCACATGGGTTACCTGGCGTTCGCCACCGGCCTTGCCGACGGCCACGGTGTTGTCACGGTCGGCCTTGGAGCCGGCACCGAGGGCGACGCTGTTGCTGCCATTGGCAGCAGCGTTGGCACCCAGGGCCGTGGCATTGCTGCCGGCGGCCCACGAGTTCCAGCCGATTGCCGTGGCGTAGTCTTCGGTCGCCCATGCGCCTGCACCAAAGGCTGCGGCACCGGTGCCGCTGGCACGCGACGGGATCAGGCCGAAGAAGGTGCTGCCACCGATGGCCACGCTCTCCTCGCCGCTGGCCTCGCTGGACTGACCCACCGCCACGGCACCGGTACCGGCTGCGGCGGCACCGAAGCCGACGGCGGTCGTGTTGGCACCGCTGGCCGCCGAGCCGTAGCCCAATGCGGTACCGAGGCGTCCACTGGCCTCGGCATAGCCACCGACGGCAGTGGTGCCATCGGCAGAGGCGGCACTGCGGAAGCCGCTGGCCAGTGCCTGCGTGCCGCTGGCGTTGGATTCGGTGCCGGTTGCCGTGCTGTACGCACCGCTGGCCTGTGCACGCGCACCGACCGCGCTTGCCCCCAGTTCACTGGCGCTGGCGCCAGTGCCGAGCGCAAGGCTGTCTTCACCGGTGGCCTGTGCCGTGCTGCCCAGCGCCGCCGCATTGTTGCCGGTGGCCAATGCATCGATGCCCACGGCCGTGGCGTTGGCAGCCAGCGCGTTGGCACCGCTGCCAAGTGCGGTGGCACCGTTGCCGATGGCGTTGGCCGCATCACCGGCCGCCAGCGCGTTGTCACCCTCGACCAGTGCCCCCGTTTCGCCATCGGCATTGCCGCTGGCCTGGAACTGCCTGCTGGTCTTCTGCGCCGCGGCGGCCACCGCGTCGAGCTGGTTCTTGTTGACCGCGTCGTTGCCCTGCGTGCCATCGGCCACGTTGGTGATCTGGCGGGTGTTGCCACCGCCGCCTACCGATACGGTGTTGTCGCGGTCGGCGATCGAATCCGCACCCAGCGCCACGCTGTTGGCACCGCGCGATTCCGCAGCGTTGCCCAGCGCGGTGCTGTTGATGCCGCCGGACCAGGCGCCGCCACCGACGGCGGTGGAGTAGTTGCCCGACGCCTCGGTGGCCAGCACGCCGAACAACGAACCACCGACGGCGACGCTGTTGGTGCCGGTGGCCAGGCTGCCCTGGCCGGTGGCCGTGCTGTAGGCGCCCGACGCTTCCGAGTCGCCGCCCAGCGCCACGCTGTTGGAGCCGGAGGCATTGGCGAAGTTGCCGAAGGCGGTGGCGTTGAAGGCCGACGCCTGTGCATAGCCACCGATGGCAGTGCTGTAGCCGCCGGTCGCTTCGGCACCGATGCCGAACGCTGCCGACGCGGTACCACTGGCCACGCTCTCGCTGCCGACTGCGGTGGCGCCGCTGCCACTGGCGTTGCTGAAGTAACCCACCGCCACGGCCTCCTCGCCCGAGGCTTCGGACAGCACGCCGGTTGCGGTGCTGCCTGCGCCGCTGGCGATGCTGGCCGCACCGAACGCCGCACTCTGCTCGCCGCTGGCCTCGCTTTCCGCACCTTGCGCGGTGGCGTACTCGCCAGTGGCCTGTGCGTTGGCACCAATGGCGCTGGCGTTGGCCGCGGTCGCCAAGGCGTTGAAGCCCAGCGCCTGCGCATTGTTGGCCAAGGCGTTGGCGCCGCTGCCGAGTGCGGTGGCACCGTTGCCGATGGCGTTGGCCGCATCACCGGCGGCCAGCGCGTTGTCACCGTCCACCAGTGCACCAGCCACGTCACCACCATTGCCGCTGGCCTGGAAGAAGCGGCTGGTGGTGGCTGCTGCGCCTGCCACGGCATCCAGCTGCGCCTTGTTCACCGCATCGGTGGCCTGGGTACCCGCAGCGACGTTGGTCACCTGGCGTTCGTTGCCGGCGCTGCCCACCGACACCGTGCGTGCACGGTTGGCGACCGAGCCGGCGCCCAGCGCGACCGTGTTGCTGGCGCTGGCGTTGCTGCCGGCACCGAGTGCGATCGCGCTTTCACCGCCGGCCACCGTGTTGGTGCCGATGGCGATGCTGTTGAGGCTGTTACCCAGCGCCTGGAAGCCGAGCGCCACGCTGTTGTCGCCATAACCGAATGCGCCGCGACCGACGGCGGTGGAGCTGGCGCCGTTGGCCCAGCTGTTGTAACCGATGGACGTCGCACCACTGCCACTGGCCCAGGCCGCGTTGCCGAATGCCGAGGCGTTGGTGGCCGTCGCCCATGCGCCGGAACCGAAGGCACTCGCGCCGCTGGCGGTGGCCCAGCTGTAGCCGCCGACGGCGGTGCTGTCGTCACTGCTGGCGAAAGCGCTGTCGCCGACCGCGACCGCGTAGCTGCCGGTCGCACGCGATTTGCCACCGGCCGCGAAGCTGTTGTCTCCGCTGGCCCTGGCGGCATTGCCGAACGCACTGCTGGCAGCGCCGGTCGCCTGCGCACCGCTGCCGACCGCCGTGGCGTCGGCAACGGCGGTGGTACCCACCTGCTGCGCCGTGCCGTCGGCACCGATGATCGGCTGGTTGTATTCGTCGTAGGCCTGGCCGAGGCCACCGATGGCAACACCGCCATTGCCGGTGGCGTTGCTGTTGCGACCCACCGCCACGGCGTCGTCACCGATGGCCGAGGCCGCTGCGCCATGCGCGACCGCGCCGGCGCCGATCGCATTGCTCGACGAACCCGCCGCAACCGCACCTTCGCCGTCGGCCAATGCACCGGCATCGCTGCCTGCTTCCGGCTGGGCCTGGAAGAAGCGCGCGGTGCTGTCGGCGGTGCTGGCCACGGCGTCGAGCTGGGCCTTGTTCACTGCATCCGTCGCCTGCGTTCCTGCGGCAACACTGACGATCTGCCGTTCGTTGCCATTGGTGCCTACGGCCACCGTGTTGGCGCGGTTGGACCCGGAGTAGGCACCCAGCGCAACGCTGTTCTCGGCGCCAGCGGTGGCGTAGTAACCGATGGCCGTACTGTCCTTGCCGATGGCCCAGGTCTGCGCACCCAGCGCACTGGCGTTGTCGCCGGCGGCGTAGGAGAAGTAGCCCAGCGCGGTGGATTCCACGCCCACCGCTTCGGTGAAGCTGCCATTGGCCAACGAGCGGTCACCACTGGCGACGGCGCCGCCGCCTACCGCGGTGGAGGACACACCGCTGGCC
Organism: Stenotrophomonas sp. NRRL B-14846; assembly: GCF_050473585.1. Taxonomy (NCBI): domain Bacteria; kingdom Pseudomonadati; phylum Pseudomonadota; class Gammaproteobacteria; order Lysobacterales; family Lysobacteraceae; genus Stenotrophomonas; species Stenotrophomonas sp. NRRL B-14846. The sequence continues at coordinate 284,909 of NZ_JBFLUN010000023.1, read as the reverse complement.
CGAGTCTGCACATACAGGCCCATGCCCGGCACGATGTCGGCCGGGCCACCGATGGCGACGCTGCCGGCGCCGGTGGCGCTGCTCTGCGTTCCCAGGGCGGTGGCGTTGCTGCCACTGGCGGTGGCCGCCGCGCCGAAGGCCGCGCTGCCCTGCCCCGAAGCCAGCGCATTGCTGCCGACGGCAGTGGCGCTCTGCGCGATGGCAACGGCGCCCGCTCCCAGTGCACTGCTGCCATTGCCGATCGCGTTGGCTGCCTCGCCGGCGGCCAGCGCATCTTCGCCTTCAGCCAGCGCACCGGCATCGCTGTTGCTGCTGCCGGTGGCCTGGAAGTGCTTGGCGGTGGCATCGGCCACGGCAGAGACGCCCTTCAACTGGGCCAGATTGACCGCATCGGTGGCTTCGCTGCCAGCGGCAACACTGGTGACCTGCCGTTCGTTGCCGGCACTGCCGACCGCCACGCTGTTGGCACGGACGGCTTCGGAATTCGCACCCAGTGCAACGCTGTTGGCACCGCGTGCAGTGGCGTAGTACCCGACGGCGGTGCTCTGCGCGCCGCTGGCCCAGGTCTGCGCGCCGAGCGCGCTTGCGTTCTCACCCGGGGCGTAAGCGAAGTAGCCGACGGCGGTGGATTCCGCACCGGAGGCTTCGGTCAGGCTGCCGTTGGCCACGGCGCGATCACCGCTGGCGATCGCGCCGGCGCCGACCGCGGTGGATGCTTCGCCGCTGGCCTGGGTCTGCACGAAGAAGCCCAGGCCCGGAATCAGATCGGCCGGGCCACCGATGGCCACGCTGCTGGTGCCGGTAGCGTTGCTCTGCGTACCCAGTGCGGTGGAGTAGTCACCGATGGCATTGGCGACCGCACCGAACGCGGACGACTGCGCACCGGCGGCATACGCACCGACGCCGTAGGCCGACGCGGCGAAACCACCGGCCTCGGCACTCGCGCCCACGGCAGTCCCGCCGACACCGGCACTGGTGGCGCCGGTTTCCACCGGCACGCCGCCACTGGTGATCAGCGGATTGCCATCGGCATCGACAGCGGCACCACCCACGGCGACACTGCCCGGGCCATTGGCCTGTGCGTTGTTGCCGAATGCTGCGCTGTTCTGGCCCGACGCCAGCGCGTTGTTGCCAACGGCGGTAGCGTTCTGTGCAACGGCGTTGGCGCCGGCGCCCACGGCGGTCGCGCCGTTGCCGATGGCATTGGCGGCCTCGCCGGCCGCCAGCGCCTCGTCGCCCTCGGCCAGTGCACCCGCATCACTGTTGCTGCTGCCGTTGGCCTGGAAACGCTTGGCGGTGGCATCGGCCACGGCGGCGACGCCCTTCAACTGGCCGACGTTGACCGCGTCGGTATCTTCAGTACCCGCAGCGACGCTGGTGATCTGCCGGGTCAGGCCGTATTCGGCGGCGCCGACAGAGACGGTATCGACGCGGTCGGCCAGCGAGCCGGCGCCCAGCGCCACGCTGCCGGTAGCAACCGCAGCAGAGTTCGAACCCAGCGCCGTGCTGTATTCACCGACGGCGGTGCTGAACGCACCCACTGCGATCGATGCTTCGTTGGCGGCGGTAGCGCCGCGGCCCAGCGCGGTGCTGCCCGGTCCCATCGCCACGGCACCGCCGCCGACAGCCGTCGCGCCATCAGCGGTCGCTTCGGACAACGCACCAAGTGCGGTGGCCGCGCCGTTCTCGCTGGCTGCGGTAGCGCTTGCGCCGACTGCGGTGTCGCCGAGACCGAATGCCGCCGCGCTCTGCCCGACCACCACGCTGGCATCGCCGAGCGCCAAGGCGCCCTGGCCGAAGGCACTGGCACCGAGACCGGCGGCAATGGCCTGCGTGCCAATGGCGGTGGTGGCGTTGGCCAGCGACTGTGCACCGGCGCCGGCCGCAACTGCGCCCTGCCCCTCGATCTTCGCCGCGTCGCTGTCATCGCCTGCGCCGTCGGCCTTGAAATAGCGGTTTCCATCGGCGGCGACATCCGCCAGCGCGGCCTGCGTGGCGCGCGCCTGCGCGTCCAGCTGCGCCTTGTTCACCGCATCGGTGCCCTGGGTACCAGCGGCCACGTTGGTGATCTGCCGTTCCTTGCCGGCATCGCCGACGGACACGGTGTTGGCCCGCGTGGCCTTGGAGCCGGCACCCAGTGCCACGCTGTTGGCGGCAGTGGCGCTGCTGTTGCTGCCGATCGCCACCGCATTGCTGCCCTTGGCACTGGCCGAGCCTTCGATCAGGCACTTTTCCAGCAGCTTGCCGCTGAATGCGACGCAGGTGGCGCTGCCGCCGATCTGCACCGACTGTGCCGTCGCGCTGCCGCTCATGCCCAATCCCAATACCAGGCCCAGTGCCACCGCCAACAGCGCGGGCGTGGCCTGTGTCGTATCGCGGCGCTGGTCGACAACACCACCGCTGCTGTCGGAGGAGGCCAGTTCCGAGGCCACCACCAACTGACCCAATGCTTTGTTCCAGACCTTGCGATAAATCCGATTCATCGGTACGGCTCCTGATTGGACTGGTTTTGGGCAAAGCAACGCCACCGCCGGGCCTTCTGGCCCAACGTCCCCTGGGGGCGTTTATTCGCGTGATTTACTGCGGGGTATTGCCGAACGGCGCGCAGCGACAGAAAACCGAGCGCGTGCGCCGAGCGGTTACTGCGGAATGAATGGTTCTGAAACGGGGTTCAAGTGTTAACGGCAACTTTGCAGATCGTCAAGACTTTGACACGACAAATGCTATTGCCGTGAAGCAGTTCACCATTTCACGTGTTTATAAAAGTATTTTGTTAGGTATGCGTGACGAACTGCTGGCGCATGAAAACCGATGTAACTAGCGGGCGCGACAGGGGTTTCACGCGCGCAAAGAAAAACCCGCCGACACAGCGGCGGGTTTCTCCATACGCGATGGCATTGCGGCCTGCGCGGAACGACGCGATCAGCCGCACCACACCCGCGCGTTGCGGAACATGCGCATCCACGGCGAATCACCCTGCCACTCGGCCGGGGCCCAACTCAGGTTGAGCGCGCGCGGGGTGCGTTCCGGGTGCGGCATCATGATGGTGACGCGGCCGTCGGTGCTGGTCAGGCCGGTGATGCCGTCCGGCGAACCGTTCGGGTTCAGCGGGTACTGGCTGGCGATGTTGCCATGGCCATCGATGTAGCGCAGCGACACGCGGGCGGCAGCCTGGTCGACAGCATTGTCGAACACCGCCTGGCCTTCACCATGCGCCACCGCCACCTGCAGGCGCGAACCGGCCATGCCACGCAGCAGGATCGACGGCGATTCCACCACTTCCAGCAGCGCAGTGCGGGCTTCGAACTGCTCGCTGGCGTTGCGACGGAACTGCGGCCAGTGCTCGGCACCCGGGATGATGTTCTTCAGCTGGCTCATCATCTGGCAGCCGTTGCACACGCCCAGTGCGAAGCTGTCTTCGCGCGCGAAGAACGCGGCGAAGGCATCACGCAGCGCGCGGCGCTCCAGGATCGAGGTGGCCCAGCCACGGCCGGCACCGAGCACGTCGCCGTAGCTGAAGCCGCCGCAGGCGACCAGGCCGGTGAAGTCCTGCAGCGCCACGCGGCCTTCGATCAGGTCGCTCATGTGCACGTCGAAGGCGCGGAAGCCGGCACGTTCGAAGGCGTTGGCCATTTCGATCTGGCCGTTGACGCCCTGCTCGCGCAGCACCGCCACGCGCGGACGCGCGCCGGTGCTGATGAAGGGTGCAGCCACGTCTTCGTTGAGGTCGAAGCTGAGCTTGGGCTTCAGGCCCGGCGCAGTGAAGGCACGGGCGACCTCGCGCTCGGCATCGGCGTTGGCCGGGTTGTCGCGGCGCTTCTGCATCGCGTGGGTGACCGACCACCAGGCATCGAACAGCGCGTCCCAGCGCCATTCGGCCAGGTTCTCGCCGCCCAGCGACACGCGCACCACCGGCGCGGTGGTCGGCTTGGCAATGCGCTGTGCGCATTCGGTCAGTGCGTGGCGTTCGACCAGGTCGGCGAACGCAGCGCGGTCTTCGCGCGCGATCTGCACCACCGCACCCAGTTCTTCATTGAACAGGCTGCGGAACGGATCATCGCCCCAGGCATCAAGGGTGATGTCCAGGCCCAGGCGCGAGGTGAACGCCATTTCGCACAGGGCGGCGAAGGCACCACCGTCGCTGCGGTCGTGGTAGGCCAGCAGCAGCCCGGACTGGCGCGCATCGCGGATCAGTTCGAAGAAGCCACGCAGGCGCTGCGGGTCGTCCAGGTCCGGAGCGGCACCAGCGAAGGCCGGCAGCTCACCGTGGTCGGCATGCACCTGGGCCAGGATCGAACCGCCCAGGCGCTGCTTGCCGGCGCCGAGGCCGATCAGCCACAGCTCGCTGTCCACGTCGCGGTCGAGCAGCGGGGTCAGCTGCTGGCGCACGTCGGCCACCGGCGCGAACGCCGAGATCACCAGCGACACCGGCGACACGCTCTTGTGCGCTTCGCCCTGGTCGTGCCACTGCGCCTGCATCGACAGCGAGTCCTTGCCGACCGGGATGCTGATGTCCAGCTGCGGGCACAGTTCCATGCCCACCGCCTTCACCGCGTCGTACAGCAGCGCGTCTTCGCCCGGGTGGCCGGCCGCGGCCATCCAGTTCGCCGACAGCTTGATCTCGTCCAGCGCATCGACCGGGGCCGCGCACAGGTTGGTCAGCGCTTCGCCCACCGCCATGCGTGCCGACGCGGCGGCGTCGAGCAGGGCCAGCGGGGTACGCTCGCCGATCGACATCGCTTCACCGGCCACGCCATCGAAGTCGGCCAGGGTGATCGCCACGTCGGCCACCGGCAGCTGCCACGGGCCGACCATCTGTTCGCGCGCGGTCAGGCCGCCGACGCTGCGGTCACCGATGGTGACCAGGAAGTTCTTCGAGGCGACGGTCGGGTGCGCGAGCACGCGCAGCCCCGCTTCCTGCAGGTCCAGGCCACCGGTCTTCAGCGCCGGCCAGCGCGGGGCCGGCGGGTGCGCGGTGTCGCGGTGCATCTTCGGCGGCTTGCCGAACAGCACGTCCATCGGCAGGTCGATCGGCGCATCGGCCGGGGTGTGGCCCGGCACGGCACCGTAGGCCACCACCAGGTGCTCTTCTGCGGTAGCCACGCCAACGGCGGCGAACGGGCAGCGCTCGCGGGCGCACAGCGCGGCGAACTCGGCCAGGCGTTCCTGGGCCACGCCCAGTACGTAGCGTTCCTGCGACTCGTTGCACCACAGCTGCATCGGCGACAGCGACGGATCATCGGTAGGCACCTTGCCCAGGTCGATGACACCGCCGACCTTGGAGTCGTGCAGCAGTTCCGGGATGGCATTGGACAGGCCACCGGCACCGACGTCGTGGAAGAACTTGATCGGGTTGTTGGCGCCCATCGCCACGCAGCGGTCGATGACCTCCTGGCAGCGGCGTTCCATTTCCGGGTTGTCGCGCTGCACGCTGGCGAAGTCCAGGTCCTCGGCGCTCTCGCCCGAAGCCACCGAACTGGCCGCACCGCCGCCCAGGCCGATCAGCATTGCCGGACCGCCCAGCACGATCACCGCGTCACCGGCCTGCAGCTGGATCTTGTCGACCTGCACGCGATCGATCGCGCCGAGGCCACCGGCCAGCATGATCGGCTTGTCGTACGCACGCACCAGATCGGCGCCTTCCGGCAGCTCGAAACTGCGGAAGTAGCCGAGCAGGTTCGGGCGGCCGAACTCGTTGTTGAACGCAGCACCGCCGAGCGGGCCGTCGGTCATGATTTCCAGTGCCGGTGCCATGCGCGGGTTCAGCGCGCGCGGCGCTTCCCACGGCTGCGGCAGCTCGGGAATGCGCAGGTGCGAGACCGAGAACCCGGACAGGCCGGCCTTTGGCTTGCCGCCGCGGCCGGTCGCGCCCTCGTCGCGGATCTCGCCACCGTTGCCGGTCGATGCGCCCGGGAACGGTGCGATCGCGGTCGGATGGTTGTGCGTTTCCACCTTGATCTGGAACGCGCTGGGCACCTGCGGCTCGCGGCGGTATTCACCACTGGCCGGATCGGGGCGGTAGCGCGAGGCCGGATGGCCTTCGATCACCGCGGCATTGTCGCTGTACGCGCTGAGCGTGTGCTGCGGGGTCTGCTGGTGGGTGTTCTTGATCATCCGGAACAGCGAGCGGTCCTGCTCCTGGCCGTCGATGGTCCAGCTGGCGTTGAAGATCTTGTGGCGGCAGTGCTCGGAATTGGCCTGCGCGAACATCATCAGTTCGACGTCGGACGGCGCGCGGCCGAGCGCGGTGAAGCGTTCGCGCAGGTAGTCGATCTCGTCCTGGGCCATGGCCAGGCCGAAGCGCTGGTTGGCGGCCTCCAGCTGGTCCACCGGCACGCGCTCCAGTTCACCCCGGGCCGGTGCCGAGAACAGCGCCTGGCCCTGTTCCACGGTCTCCAGCACCGACTGCGTCATCGGGTCGTGCAGCGCCTTGACCAGCGCCTGCTGGGCGGCGGCATCGGCCGGCCAGCCCTGCACGTCGATGCGCAGGCCACGCTCGACCCGGCTGACCGGCTGGCCGGCACCGCGGACCAGTTCGGTGGCCTTGCTCGACCACGGCGACAGCGTGCCCAGGCGCGGCACCACGATGCGGCTGACCGCGCCCTCGGCCACGGCTTCGGCCTGCGGCGCCGCTTCGAGGATGCGGCACAGGGTGGTCAGGTCGGGGGCGGCGCTGCCTTCGGGCTGCACGAAGTAGACGTGCCAGGCGCCGCTGATGCGCAGGGAGGGAGCGATGGACTGCAGGCGGGATTCAAGACGTTCGCGGCGGAACGGCGACAGGGCGGGCGCGCCCTCGAGGACCATCATGTCCGGGGAACCGTAGTTGGGAAACGGGCCCGACATTGTACCGGAAGCGGGGGGTGGGCTTTGGCCGGGCGGCGCCCGGCACCCGCCGAAGCCACGGCAACGGCAACAGCAACTGCCAAAGCGAAAGCGGGGTTCCCGTGGGATGACGGGGTGGGTCCGGTGGCGGGGGACGCCGTAAATACGTCCTTGTAGGCTCGGGCGCGCCATCCATGGCGCTCACGCCCCCGCAACCGGACCCACCCCGCCTTCGACAGTTTTCTGCGATCTGCGGTAGATCCACGCCATGCGTGGATGCTCTGCGGTAATGCCGGCCGCTGGCCGGCAACCAGGGAACATCGGAAATCAGGCGTTGAAGAGCGAAGCGACCGGCTTCTGCTTTCGATTTCTTGTTCTGTCTTCCGTGGCTGGCCGCGCAGGAACCTGTCCGTGGCCGGGCGGGTGGGCTGCGCAGGGGCGTAAGCGCCATGGATGGCGCGCCCGAGCCTACAAGGACGTATTCACGGCGTCCCCTGCGCAGCCCACCCGCCCGGCCAACCCCCAGAAATCCGCTGTTCGCGGAAAGCCCCAGCCACGAGGGGCTCCGCCGATGGCCGCCGACCGCGCGCAGCGCCGCCCTCCGCCCGGATCCCCGAACCATGCGCTTGCTCACGGATTGACCACGCGATTGATGACAACGTTGTCCCCACCTGACGCCGGACTCTCTCCCCGGCCTCCCAGGTACCCCGTCCGCCCCCTCCGTCGCCTTCCCGGGCGACGCCCGGACCTGCGTCACGCGCGGCGCCATCGGGGCCCGCGCGCCCTTTGATCGGAGACTTACCCATGTACGACCCGATTGTGCGCAGTGCCGAACGTGCGACCCGAAGCTGTCGTCCCCGCCGCCTGGCCTGGCTGCTTGCCCTGGCCGCCGGTACCGCCGCCCTGCCCGGCCTGGCGCAGGCCGCCAGCTGTGCCGGCGTGGCCCAGTGGGACCAGGCCAAGATCTACCGGGCCGGCGATACCCTGCAGAAAGGAGGCGTCCTCTATCGGGCGAACCAGGACATCTGGAACGCGCCGCCGGACCATCCGGCCGGTGCGCCCTACTACACCAACCTCGGTGCCTGCGATGGCAGCGGCAGCAACCAGCCGCCGGTGGTCAGCCTGACCTCGCCGGCCAACGGCGCCACCTTCAGCGCCGGCAGCACCGTCAACGTGACCGCCAACGCCAGTGACCCGGACGGCAGCGTCGCCAAGGTCGAGTTCTTCCGCGACGGCAGCTCGCTGGGTGTCGCCACCAGCGCGCCGTATGCGGCCAGCTGGGCCAATGCCAGCGCCGGCAGCCACACCCTGCGTGCGGTCGCGACCGACAACAACAACGCCACCACCAGCACCCCGACCATCACCATCACCGTCAACGCCGCCGGTGGCGATACCACCGCACCGAGCGTGCCGGGCGGGCTGGCGGTTGGCACCCGCACCGCCAACAGCATCGCGCTCAGCTGGAGCCCGTCCACCGACAACACCGGTGGCAGCGGCATGGCCGGCTATGACGTGTACCGCAACGGCAGCCTGGTCGGTTCGCCGTCCAGTGCCAGCTATGTGGATGGCGGGCTGACCGCGTCGACCACCTACCGCTACCGCGTACGTGCCCGCGACAACGCCGGCAATGCGTCGGCACAGGGCACCGAGATCAGCGCCACCACGCTGGCCGGTGACGGCGGTACCACCGGCAAGCGGGTCATCGGCTACTTCACCCAGTGGGGCATCTACGGCCGCAACTACCGGGTCAAGAACATCGACAGCAGCGGCTCGGCCGCACGCCTGACCCACATCAACTACGCGTTCGGCAACGTGCGCAACAACCGCTGCGAAGTGGGCATCACCCAGCCGTCGGATCCGAACAGCGGTGCCGGTGGCGATGCCTTCGCCGACTACACCAAGGCCTTCAGCGCCGCCGAGAGTGTCAGCGGCAGCGCCGATACCTGGGACCAGCCGCTGCGCGGCAACTGGAACCAGCTCAAGCAGCTCAAGGCCAAGTACCCGGGCATGAAGGTGCTGATCTCGCTGGGTGGCTGGACCTGGTCGCGTGGTTTCTCCAGCGCAGCGCGCCCGGAAAACCGCCAGGCCTTCGTCGCCTCGTGCATCGACGCTTACATCAAGGGCAACCTGCCGGTGACCGACGGTGCCGGTGGTGCGGGTGCAGCGCTGGGCGTGTTCGACGGCATCGACATCGACTGGGAGTACCCGGTGGCCTGCGGCATCGAATGCGGCAAGCCGGAGGACAACGCCAACTTCACCGCACTGATGGCCGAGTTCCGCCGCCAGCTCGATGCGGTGCGTCCGGGCCTGTTGCTGACGGTGGCGGTGGGTGCCGGCATCGACAAGATCCGCGTCACCGATCCGGCCGCGTACCACCCGTACCTGGACTACATCAACGTGATGACCTACGACTTCCACGGCGCGTGGGATGCGAAGACCAATCACCAGTCGGCGCTGTTCGATTCGCCGAATGATCCGTCCACCGGCGACCAGAAGCTCTACAACAGCAACGACGCCATCGAGGCCTTCATCAGCCGTGGCGTGCCCGCCGCCAAGCTCAACCTGGGCATCGGCTACTACGGGCGTGGCTGGACCGGTGTGGCCAACGCCAACAACGGCCTGTACCAGACCGCGACCGGCGCCGCCCCGGGCACGTATGAAGCCGGCATCGAAGACTGGAAGGTACTGAAGAACCTGGCGTGGCCGGGCTACACCGACAACACCGCCGGTGCCACCTGGATCTACAACGGCAGCACGCTGTGGAGCTTCGATACCCCGGCCAACATCACCCGCAAGATGGGTTACGTGAAGACCCAGGGCCTGGGCGGCGCGTTCGTCTGGGAGTTCAGCGGTGACGATGCGCAGGGCACGCTGACCAAGGCGGTCAGTGATGGCCTGAAATAAGCAAAAAGCCGGGGGCGCATTGTGTGCCCCCGGCCTCTGATCTGTAGCGCCGAGCCCATGCTCGGCTGATGGTTCCGCAGTCGAGCATGGCTCGACGCTACGATTCCGCGTCAGCGCTTCTCGGACAGCTTGTCCAGCGCCGCACGCAGCTGTGCCGGCGGCAGGTAACCGCCCAGCTGGGTGCCATCCGGCGCGAAGATCGCCGGCGTGCCATTCACGCCCAGCTGCTGGCCCAGCGCGTACTGCATCGCCACCGGGTTGGTGCAGTTCTTGGCCGGCACGCTGCCACCGCGCTTGGCGTTGGTCAGGGCCTGGCGACGATCCGCTGCACACCAGACCGAAATCATGTCGGTGTAGTCCTTGCTGCCCAGGCCCATGCGCGGGAACGCCAGGTACTCGACGGTGATGCCGTTGCGGTTGAGCTCGGCGATGTCCTGGTGCAGCTTGCGGCAGTAACCACACTCGATGTCGGTGAACACGCTGATGGTGTACTTGGCGTTCGGCGCGGCGAACACGATGCGATCGCCGTGGTTGGCCTTGGCCAGCAGGCCACGACGGTAACCGAGCAGGCCTTCACTGTTGGCCGGGCCCTTGGCGCGGGTGTCGTAGGGCTGCGACTGGAACAGGTAGCGACCGTCATCGGACACGTACAGCAGCTGGCCGGAGACCACCACTTCGCGGAAGCCGGGGAACGGCGCGGCACCGATGTAGTCCACCTGGAAGCCGGGATTCAGCGCGGTCAGCGCGGCGCGCACGGCCTGGTCGGCCGAACCGTTGGCGGCCGGGCTGGCCTTGGCCGCAACGGCAGGTGCCTTGGCGGCCGGCGGGGCCGGCTGGGCGCAGGCGGTCAGGCTGAGCGCACCGAACACGGCGGCGATGGCAAATCGGAGCATGGAGCGATCCGCAACAGAAGAAGATCCCGGATTCTGACACAGCCACCGGAACCGGGCCGCGACGCCCGGCACGGCCCCGGGCAGCGATTCAGCCCGGCGCTCAGCCGCGCGGATGGTGGCGGGCGTGCAGCTTCTGCAGATGCTCGCGCGCCACCAGGGTGTAGATCTGGGTGGTCGACAACGAGCTGTGGCCGAGCAGCATCTGCAGCGCGCGCAGGTCGGCACCGCGGTTGAGCAGATGGGTGGCGAAGCTGTGGCGCAGGCCATGCGGGCTGATCCGCGCCGGGTCGATGCCGGCCACCTGCGCGTGGCGCTTGACCAGGTGCCAGAACGCCTGCCGGGTCAGCGCATGCAGCGTCGGCTCGATGAACAACGGGGTCTGCCCATCGGCCAGGGCGTGCACCTTGCCCTTGCCGACCAGCAGCGGGCGCGACTGCTGCAGGTAACGCTCCAGCCAATGCTGCGATTCCTCGCCCAGCGGCACCAGCCGTTCCTTGCTGCCCTTGCCGGTGACCCGCAACACGCCCTGGCGCAGGTTGACTGCAGTCGCCGGCAACAGCACCAGCTCGCTCACGCGCAGGCCGGCGGCATACATCAGTTCCAGCATGGCGCGATCGCGCAGGCCCAGCGGGCTGTCGATGTCCGGTGCCGCCAGCAGCGCATCGATCTGGCTTTCGGCCAGCGCCTTGGGCAACAGCCGTGGCAGCTTCGGCGGGTCGAGCAGCGCACTGGGGTCTTCGCTGCGTTCGCCACGGCGCACGCCATCGGCGAAGAACGCCCGCAGCGCCGACAGCAGTCGCGCATTGCTGCGCGGCGACCAGCCATGCCGGGTACGCCAGGCCAGGTAGTCGAACAGCCCGGGCCGTTCGATGCCGGCCAGGCCGCCGTCGCGCCCATCCATCCAGCGCGCCAGCCCTTCCAGGTCACGCCGGTAGCTGTCGAGGGTGGCGCGGGCCAGGCCGTTCTCGGCCCAGATCGCATCGAGGAAGCGCTGGATGCGCACGCTGTCGTCGGCGCGCAGCTCGGGCAGTTGCTGGACCAGCTGGCGGCGTTCGGCGGGGGTGGAAACAAGGGCCATGCGTGCAGGATACGAGGGCCACTGCGGGCACGGCCAGCTTTGCGTATGCTCGGCGCATGTCCCGCCCTGCCACCGACACGGCCCCTGCGGCCGCTACCGAAATGCCCCGCCCACGTGCCTTGTTGGCCTGGCGCGTGCTGGCGATGGTCTACGACGCACTGCCGGTGCTGGCGCTGTGGATGCTGGCCGGCACGCTGTTCACCCTCGCCTACACCTTCAGCGGCCACGCGCAGCGCGAGAACATCGCACCGTTCAGTGCCTGGCAGTGGCTGCTGTGGGCGGTGTGCTGGGGAATCACGGGGTGGTACGCCACGGCCAGCTGGCGCCGTGGCGGACAGACGCTGGGCATGCGCCCGTGGCGGCTGAAACTGCAATCGAGCAATGGCACGCCGCTGCGGCGCGGCCAGCTGTGGCTGCGCTACGCAGTGGGCACGCTGTCACTGCTGCTGGGCGGGCTGGGATTCTGGTGGGCCTGGGTCGACCGCGACCGCCTGACCTGGCATGACCGCGCCAGCAGCACCCGCGTGGTGCGCCTGCCGAAGCGGTAAGGCGCTGTCTGTAGAGCCGGGCCTATGCTCGGCTGCTTTTCACGCACCGCACGCCAGCCGAGCATGGGCTCGGCTCTACAGAAATCCGCGCGTTGGCCGTCCTGGCCGGCGCCACAGCACTCAGCCCGATTTGCGCCGGAACAGCAGGCCGGACACCGCCAGCATCACGATCGGGGGCAGCGCATAGGCGATGCGGTAGTCGAACTTCAACGCACCGGCCATGCGGCCGAAGAACAGCTGCAGCAGCCAGAAGCCCAGGGCGAACAGGATGCCCAGGAACAGGCGCTTGCCCATGCCGCCGCTGCGCAGCGACCCGAACGCGAACGGCACCGCCGCCAGGCACAGCGCCAGCACGTTCACCGGGTAGAACCAGCGGCTCCAGTACACATCCTCGAAATCGCGCGCGTCCAGCCCGTTGCGCTGGCGGTAGGCAATGCTGGTGCTCAGCTCGGCCACGCTGAGGTTCCGCGGCTTGGCGATGCCGGTGGCCAGCGCCGCCGCATCCAGCTTCGAGCTCCATGGCTCGCGCGCCACTTCCTGGCGGGTCGCCGAGCGCTCGCCGAAGGTGTCGCGGCGTACCCCGGTCAGCACCCAGCCGTCCTTGTCGTGCTCGGCGGTGGCGGCATGGGTCAACGAGGCGATGTTGCCGTCTTCGGCGATCCGGTACAGGCGCACGTCACGCAGGATCAGCCGCGTGCCCTTGTCGCCCACCAGCTGTTCCTCGCCGCTCTGGGCGTTGAGGAAGGTGTCGCCTTCGCGTGCCCACAGGCCGGAGTAACGGGTGGTGGAGATGTCCCGTCCCCACTTGGCACTGGCCTTCAATGCGTCGGCACGGTCCTGGCCCCACGGGCCCAGCGTCTCGGCGCTGAGCACCATCACCGCGGTCAGCAGCGACAGCGCGATCGCCACCGACACGCTCAGGCGCTTGCGCGACAGGCCCAGCGCACGCAGTGCGGTCAGCTCCGAGGTCGCGGCCAGCTGGCCCAGGCCCATCAGCGCGCCGATCACCGCGGCCGTCGGGAACATCGTGTAGGCGCGGCGCGGCACCGTGTACAGCACCCACGCGGCGGCATGGCCCAGGGTGTAGCCGTTCTTGCCGATGTCCTTGAACTCGCCGGAGAAGGCCATCACCACGTCCAGGCCGACCAGCACCGCCCAGGTCAGCAGCACCGTGGTGAACACCGACTGGCCCAGGTACAGGTCGAAACGCATCGGGCGCAGCCTCATGCGCGGGCTCCCTTCGGGCGGCCCAGGCGGCCATCGCGTGCATACATCCAGATCGACAGCGCCAGCAGCGGCAGGGTCAGCCACCACAGGCCCAGCGCAGGGGGAATCTTGCCGTTGGCGATCCAGCCACTGCCGATGAACATGAGGTTGGTGCCCACCATGTAGGCCATCAGGGCCAGCATCATGCGGCCGTAGCGCTGCTGGCGCGGCGAGCTGCGGCCCAGCGGCACGGTCAGCAGGGCAAAGGCCAGCGCGATCAGCGGCGGTGCCAGGCGGCGGTGCAGCTGCGCCTGCGCCTGCGGGCGCTCATCGCCGATCAGCTTCAGGGTCGGCATCAGTTCCGGGTCGTCCTCGGTGCGGGTCTGTGCGCCATCGGGCAGGGCCACGTCGTTGCGGGCAAAGGTGGCCAGGCGGTAATCCAGCGCGCCGGCCACCGGCCCTTCCACCTGGTGGCCGTCGTCCAGCTCCAGGAAGCGCTGGCGGGTGCCCTCGAAGTACATGCGGCCGCTGTTGGCCGACACCACTTCCAGGCGGTCGTCCTTCTGCCGCTGCAGGAACACCTTGCCCAGCTCGGTGCCGTCGGGCGAGATCGAGGACAGGTAGACCACGCCACCGTTGGGCAGCGGCGTGAACCGGCCCGGCTCCAAGCCGGCCATCAGCACGCTGCGGTTGGCCTCGATGATCATCTGCTCGGCCACCCGGCCGGCCCACGGGCCCAGCCACAGCGAGCAGGCGCCGACCAGCAGCACCACCGGCACCACCAGCATCAGCAGTGGCCGCAGCAGCCGCTTGGGCCCCACGCCGATGGCGGTGATGACCGCCATCTCCGAGTCGCGGTACAGCCGGGCCACGGCCAGCAGCAGGCCCAGCATCAGCGCCAGCGGCAGGATCAGCGGCAGGTAGGCGATGAACTGCAGGCCCAGCTGCGAGAACAGCAGCTTGGCCGGCAGGCGCCCGTCGGCGATGTTGCCGAGGATGTCCACCAGCACGCCGCCCACGCTGACCACCAGCAGGACGATCAGGGTAGCCAGGAAACTCTGGACGAAATCGCCCAGCAGGTATCGGTCGAGCTTCAGCATGGGGCGGTGGTTTAAACTCTGGGGTTCGTTCGCGGTGCCGCCCAGTCTACTGTCTGGGCGTAAACGGCCTGCGATTGTACGGACTCGCCAATGGAATCTGCTCAATGGCCCTCGAATTCACCCTGAACCACGTTGCTCCGGCCGCCGCCACCGTTGATTGCCTGGTGGTCGGCGCGTATGCCGACCATACCCTGACCCCGGCCGCGCAGGCCCTGGACGCCGCCAGTGGTGGCCGCCTGGCCGCCCTGGCCCAGCGCGGCGACCTGTCCGGCAAGACCGGCGCCACCACCCTGCTGCACGACCTGCCGGGCGTGACCGCCCCGCGCGTGCTGGTGGTCGGCCTCGGCGAAGCTGCCCGCTTCGGCGTGCCGCAGTACCTGAAGGCCATCGGCGACGCCGTGCGCGCGCTGAAGGCCGGTGCCACCCGCAGCGCGCTGTTCACCCTGTCCGAAGTGGCCATCAAGGACCGCGACGCGGCCTGGGCGATCCGCCAGGCGGTGATCGCCGCCGATCACGCTGCTTACCGCTACACCGCCACCCTGGGCAAGAAGAAGGCCGACGATGCCGGCCTGGCCCAGCTGGCCGTTGCCGGTGACGACGCCCAGGCGCTGGCCCAGGGCCAGGCCATCGCCGCCGGTGTCGAGTTCGCCCGCGAACTGGGCAACCTGCCGCCGAACTACTGCACCCCGGCCCATCTGGCCGAGGTCGGCGTGAAGTTCGCCGGCGAGCACGATGGTGCCGAAGCCGAGATCCTCGACGAGCACCAGATGGAAGCGCTGGGCATGGGCTCGCTGCTGGCCGTGGCCCGCGGTTCGGCCAACCGCCCGCGTCTGGTCGTGCTGAAGTGGAACAATGGCGGCGACGCCAAGCCGTATGTGCTGGTCGGCAAGGGCATCACCTTCGATACCGGTGGCGTCAACCTGAAGACCCAGGGCGGCATCGAGGAGATGAAGTACGACATGTGCGGTGGCGCCAACGTCATCGGCACCTTCGTCGCCGCGGTCACGGCCAAGCTGCCGCTGAACCTGGTGGTGGTGGTGCCGGCGGTGGAGAACGCCATCGACGGCAACGCCTACCGTCCGTCCGACGTGATCACCTCGATGTCGGGCAAGACCATCGAAGTCGGCAACACCGACGCCGAAGGCCGCCTGATCCTGTGCGACGCGCTGACCTACGCGCAGCGCTTCGAGCCGGCCGCGCTGGTCGACGTCGCCACCCTGACCGGTGCCTGCATGGTCGCCCTCGGCCACCAGACCGCCGGCCTGATGAGCAAGCACGACGACCTGGCCAACGAGCTGCTGGCCGCCGGCGAGCACGTGTTCGACCGCGCCTGGCGCCTGCCGCTGTGGGACGAATACCAGCCGATGCTGGATTCGACCTTCGCCGACGTCTACAACATCGGCGGCCGCTGGGCCGGCGCGATCACCGCCGGCTGCTTCCTGTCGCGCTTCGCCGAAGGCCAGCGCTGGGCCCACCTGGACATCGCCGGCGTCGCCAGCGATGAAGGCAAGCGTGGCATGGCCACCGGCCGTCCGGTCGGCCTGCTGAGCCAGTGGCTGCTGGACCAGGTCGCCCGCGCCTGATGCCGTACCCGACCCTGGCCGGCCTCTGCCGGCCAGGGCCTCGCCCGGCACTGCCGGGCCCCTGCCTGACCCGGACCCTGCCATGCCCCGCGCCGACTTCTACCTGATCGCCAAGCCCCGCTTCCTGACCGAGCCGTTGCGCCTGGTCTGCGAACTGGCGCGCAAGGCCAACGACGCCGGGCTGTTCACCCTGGTGCTGGCCCGTGACCAGGCCCAGGCCGAGGAACTGGACGAGCTGCTGTGGGCGTTCGACAACGATGCCTACATCCCGCACCAGATCGCCGGGGAAGACATGGACGAGGAAGAGGCCCTGGTGCTGATCGCCGTGCCCGGCACCGAGGCACCGGCGCGTCCGCTGGTGATCAACCTGCGCGACGAGCCCTGGCTGGGCCAGTGCGAGCGCGTGCTGGAAGTGGTTCCAGCCGATCCGGAAGCACGCGAACCGCTGCGCGAGCGCTGGCGCCAGTACAAGGCCGCCGGGTACGACCTGAACAAGCACGACATGTAAGCCCAGCGAGGACCCCTTGATGCGCCTGCTGATCGCCCTGATCCTTCCCTGGCTGTCCTTCTTCACCATCGGCCGACCGCTGGCCGGCATCGTCTGCCTGATCCTGCAGATCACCCTGATCGGCTGGCTGCCCGCCGCCATCTGGGCCGCCTACGCGGTCAGCCAGTACCACACCGACCAGAAGATCCGGCGCGCCCTCGGGTCGCGCTGATCTCCCTTCCGCCTTGATTACCGGTTCCCCCGCATGACCCAACTCGCCTCCAGCTACGACCCGAAGTCCTTCGAGACCGACCTCTACGAGGCCTGGGAGAAGGCCGGCCACTTCAAGCCGTCCGGCACGGGCGAGCCGTACACCATCCTGCTGCCGCCGCCGAACGTGACCGGCACCCTGCACATGGGCCACGCCTTCCAGCAGACCCTGATGGACGCGCTGGTGCGCTACCACCGCATGCGCGGCTACGACACGCTGTGGCAGGTCGGTACCGACCATGCCGGCATCGCCACCGAAATGGTGGTAAGCCGCAACCTGGCGCTGGAAGGCAAGGGCGAGACCCGCGATTCGCTGGGCCGCGAAGGCTTCATCGGCAAGGTCTGGGAGTGGAAGCAGCAGTCCGGCGACACCATCGAGCGCCAGATGCGCCGCCTCGGCACTTCCGCCGACTGGTCGCGCAGCACTTTCACCATGGATCCGCAGCCGTCGGCGGCGGTCAACGAAGCCTTCGTGCGCTGGTACGAGCAGGGCCTGATCTACCGCGGCCAGCGCCTGGTCAACTGGGACCCGGTGCTGAAGACCGCGATCTCGGACCTGGAGGTGGAGAGCGCCGAGGAAGACGGCTTCCTGTGGTCGATCGCCTACACGCTGGATGAGGGCCTGAGCTACGAGCACGTCGAGCGCGATGCCGACGGCGTGGAAACCCTGCGCGAAACCCGCGACTACCTGGTTGTCGCCACCACCCGCCCGGAAACCCTGCTGGGCGATACCGCGGTGATGGTGCACCCGGAAGACGCGCGTTATGCGCACCTGATCGGCAAGAGCGTGGTGCTGCCGCTGACCGGCCGCCGCGTGCCGGTGATCGCCGATGACTACGTGGACCGTGCGTTCGGCACCGGCGTGGTCAAGGTCACCCCGGCGCACGATTTCAACGACTACGAAGTCGGCGTGCGCCACAGCCTGCCGATGATCAACCTGTTCACCCCGGTGGCGGCGCTGAATGAAAACGCGCCGGAACGCTTCCAGGGCCTGGACCGCTATGCCGCGCGCAAGGCCGTGCTGGCCGAGCTGGAAGACCTGGGCATCCTGGTCGAAACCAAGGCGCACAAGCTGCAGGTGCCGCGCGGCGACCGTACCGGCCAGGTGATCGAGCCTTACCTGACCGACCAGTGGTTCGTGAAAATGGACGACCTGGCCAAGCGCGGCCTGGAACTGGTCGAGGACGGAAGCATTTCCTTCGTGCCGCCGAACTGGATCAACACCTACCGCCACTGGATGAACAACATCCAGGACTGGTGCATCAGCCGCCAGCTGTGGTGGGGCCATCGCATTCCGGCATGGTTCGACGAAGCCACCGGCAGCTGCTACGTCGGTCGCAGCGAAGAGGAAGTGCGGGCAAAGAACAACCTGGGCAGCGACGTGGTGCTGAACCAGGAAAGCGACGTGCTGGAGACCTGGTTCTCCTCGCAGCTGTGGCCGTTCTCCACCCTGGGCTGGCCGAACGAGCAGGCCATGGCCGAGCGCGGCTTCGACCGTTACCTGCCGTCGTCGGTGCTGATCACCGGCTTCGACATCATCTTCTTCTGGGTGGCGCGCATGATCATGGCCACCGACAACCTGGTCGGGAAGATCCCGTTCAAGGACGTCTACTTCACCGGCCTGATCCGCGACGGCCAGGGCCAGAAGATGTCCAAGAGCAAGGGCAACGTGCTCGACCCGCTGGACATCATCGACGGCATCACCATCGACGACCTGGTCGCCAAGCGCACCGGCGGCCTGATGCAGCCGAAGATGGTGGAGAAGATCGAGAAGGCCACCCGCAGGGAATTCCCGGACGGCATTGCCGCCCACGGTGCCGATGCGCTGCGCTTCACCATCGCCGCGCTGGCGACCCACGGCCGCGACATCAAGTTCGACATGAACCGCGCCGAGGGCTACAAGAACTTCTGCAACAAGCTGTGGAACGCCAGCCGCTTCGCCCTGATGAACACCGAGGGTGCTGCGTTCACCGGCGTGCCGACCCCGCGCACCGATGCCGAACGCTGGATCCTCGCGCGCCTGGCCGCGGTGTCCACCGAGGCGCAGGGCCACTACGCCAACTACCGCTTCGACCTGCTGGCGCAGTGCCTGTACGAGTTCGCCTGGAACGAGTTCTGCGACTGGTTCCTGGAGCTGAGCAAGCCAGCACTGAACGGTGCCGACGCCGCCGACGCCGAAAGCACCCGCCACACCCTGCTGTACGTGCTGGAAGCGCTGCTGCGCCTGCTGCACCCGCTCACCCCGTTCATCACCGAACAGCTGTGGCAGCAGCTGGCCCCGCGCCTGGGCCTGGCCGAAACCACGCTGTCGCTGCGCCCGTACCCGACCGCCGCCGAGTTCGAAGGCGATTTCGCCCAGGCCGAGGCCGACGTGGAATGGCTGAAGGCGGTGATCAGTGCGGTGCGTCGCGTGCGCAGCGAACTGAACGTCGCCCCGTCCAAGCAGGTGCCGCTGCGCCTGCAGGCCGGGCTGGAGCAGGATCGCGTGCGCATCGAACGTTTCAGCGCCTCGCTGTCGTTCCTGCTGAAGCTGGACAGCGTCCAGTGGCTGGCCGAGGGCGAAAGCGCACCGCCGGCCGCCGCCGCGATCGTGGGCGAGCTGAAGCTGCTGGTGCCGCTGGAAGGCCTGGTCGATCTCGATGCCGAGCGCGCGCGCCTGGACAAGGAGATCAAGCGCGTGGAAGGCGAGCAGGAAAAGAGCGAAGCCAAGCTGGCCAAGTTCACCGACAAGGTGCCACCGGCGGTGGTCGAGCAGGAGCGCGTGCGCCTGGTCGACTGGAACACGCAGCTGGCCGGCCTGCGCGAGCAGCGCGCGAAGCTGTAACGCCGCGCTCGGGTGTGTGCCAACCAAGGTTGGCACCTACCGCGGCGGGAGAGGTTGGCACCCACCGAAGCGGAATCGGAAACGCCGGGCGATGCCTGGCGTTTCCATTTGCCCCGCATGGCATCATCGACGGATGCCGCTTTCCATCTTCCTGCTTGTTCTCGCTGCCGCGGCGCTGCATGCCAGCTGGAATGCGATCGTCAAGCGCGGGCCGGACAAGTTTCTCGGCACCGTACTGGTGACCGGCAGTGCCGCGCTTCTGTCGGCCGCTGCCCTGCCTTTCCTGCCCTTCCCGGCCGCGCGCAGCTGGCCCTGGCTGGGCGCATCGGTGCTGTTGCAGGTGACCTATTACGGGCTGGTCGCACGCTGTTACCAGCAGGTCGACATGAGCCTGGCCTACCCGCTGATGCGTGGCAGCGCGCCGATCCTGGTCGCGCTGGCGGGCACCCTGCTCGGTGAGCCATTGCCCGCCGCAGCGTGGCTGGGCGTGGTGCTGGTGAGCACCGGCATCCTGTGCATGGCACTGGGGGCGCGCGGCGGCCAGCTGCGCCTGCCGCTGCTGACCGCGGCGATGATCGCCACCTACACCCTGGTCGATGCACAGGGCGCGCGGCAGTCAGGCAGCGCGCTCAGCTACACGCTGTGGCTGTTCCTGCTGTCGGGCATTCCGCTGCCGCTGTGGGCGTTGTACACGCGCGGCGGCGCGGTGCTGGGCTATGCGCGGCAGCATTGGCCACTGGGCCTGGCCGGTGGCGTCGGCACCACGGCCTCCTATGCGATGGCGTTGTGGGCCATGACCCAGGCGCCGGTGGCGATGGTCTCGGCGCTGCGCGAATCCTCGATCCTGTTCGCGCTGCTGATCTCGGTGTTCCTGCTGCGCGAACGCATACCGCGCGCGCGCTGGCTGGCGGCGGCGTTGATTGTGGGTGGCGTGCTTGCCCTGCGGATGGCGTGAGGAAAGCGTGCCAACCAAGGTTGGCACCTACCGCGGCAGGCGATGTGTCGATCACAGCGGAGACCCGTCGGTAGTGCCGGTCGCTGGCCGGCAACCAGTCTGCGTTACAGCGGCGGCATTGCCTGCAGGTCGCCGTCGACCAGTTCGATCGCCATCACCACCGCATCCTCGCGGCCCTGTGCCGCCGGGTAGTAGCGCGGGCGGCGGCCGATCTCGTTGAATCCTTCGCTGTGGTACAGCGCCAGCGCCGGCGCGTTGGACGGACGCACTTCCAGGAATACGCGCTGTGCGCCGCGGTCGGCGGCCAGCTGCACCAGCGCGCGCAGCAGCTGGCGACCCAGCCCGCGCGACTGTGCCAGCGGATCGATGCAGATGTTCAGCACGTGCGCTTCATCGGCGGCGATGCTGAGCACGCCATAGCCGATCAGCAGGCCATCGCGCTCCATCGCCAGGCCGGGATAGCCGGCGCGCAGGCAGTCGATGAAGATGCCGCGGGTCCAGGGGAAAGGGTAGCCCCGCAGTTCGATCGCCATCACCGCATTGAGGTCGCTCTCGCGCAGCGCACGCAGGCTGACCGGGCCGGGCCGGGTGACCGCACTCATGGCGTGCCCCGCTTGCGCAGGGCACGCAGCTGCGGCCACAGCGCACGCTTGGCAGCCGGGTCGTGGCGCAGCTGGTCCAGCGGCCAGCTGTCCATCAACCGCTGCGTAGCCGGGTCGTTCGGGTTGCAGCCGGACGCACGCAGCAGCGCGATCTGCAGGCGATCCGGCAGGCGGACCACCGGCTGGCGTGCGTTGCCGCTGGGCATCGGGCGCTCAGCCGCCGGTACGGTATCCGGGGCGCTGACCGGCGTTTCGCGGCGCGGCGGTGCCGGGCGTTCCGGGCGGGCTGCGGGCGCCGGCCCGGCATGCTGTTCGCGCGACGGCACGGCGGCACGCACCGGTTCCGGCGGGGCGACGCTGGCCTCGGCTTCGGCCACGCTCAACTGCAGCGCGGCATCCAGCTCGGCAGCCAGCTGGCCGTCGTGATAGACGGTATAGCCCATGGCCTGCAGCCAGGCCTGCTGGGCCGGTGACCACAGCACGGGCAGGTCCTCGCTCACGCGGCCTCGGGCTTCTTGCGCAGGCGCTGCACGGCCCACATCACCGGGCCGGACAAGGCGTATAGGATGCCGACCGCGAACAGCACGCGCGGCAGGTCGATGACCGCAATGGCGATGGCCACCGGCACCAGTGCCAGCACCAGGAACGGCACGCGGTCCGAACGGGTGCCCTTGGCAGCGCCGCCCTTGAAGCTCCAGAAGCGGATGCGGCTGACCATCAGCAGCGCAGCGATGATCGTCACCGCCAGCGCCACGTAGCGCAGCTGGTTGCCGTCCCAGCCCAGGTTGCCATCAGCGAACGCCCAGACGAAGGACATCATCAGGCCCGCTGCGGCCGGGCTGGCCAGGCCGACAAACCAGCGCTTGTCGACCACTGCCACCTGGGTATTGAAGCGGGCCAGGCGCAGTGCCGCGCAGGCCGCGTACAGGAAGGCCACGGCCCAGCCGACGCGGCCGAGCAGCGGATCGTCGAACTTCAGCCACGACAGCGACCAGTGGTACATCACCAGCGCCGGGGCCATGCCGAAGCTGACCAGGTCGGCCAGCGAGTCGTACTGCACGCCGAATTCACTGCTGGTGCCGGTCAGGCGCGCCACGCGCCCGTCCAGGCCATCCATCACCGCCGCCACGAACACGGCGATGCTGGCATTGACGAAATCCCCGTTGGCCGCGGCGATGATCGCGTAGAAGCCGGCGAACAGGCCGGCGGTGGTGAACAGGTTGGGCAGCAGGTAAATCGTGCGCGAGCGCGGCGGCGGTGTGATCGGGTCCATGGAATCCAGTTTAATCGACTTGCCAGCGGTCGGCGCCAATGCTGCAATCGGCGTTCTGCGCCCATTCCGTGGAGTTTGCCATGCGTGCCCTGTCCTGCCTTGGATGCCTGCTGCTGTTGGCCAGTGCCAACGCCGTGGCCGGCCCCGTCTACAAATGGAAGGACGCCAATGGCGTGACCCAGTACTCGGAGACCCCGCCGGCGGGCAAGAAGTTCGAGACCCGCGAGCAGGCCCGCACCCCGCAGGCCGCGGCCAGCACCGAGACCCCGGCCGCGCCGGTCCCCGAGCAGTGCAGCACGGCCCGGGCCAACCTGGCCCTGCTGGACGGTGGCGGCCAGGTGATGCAGGACACCGATGGCGATGGCAAGCCCGATACCCCGTTGACCCCGGAGCAGCACACCGCGCAGAAGGGATTGGCCGAAGCCGCCATCAAGGCCTACTGCCCAGCACAGTGAGGGTTATCGGCAGGGCTTGCAGCCCTGCACCCGCAGAGGCAACAGCAAGGGCAACAGCCGGCTCTGGGCTTTCTGTGGGTTTGGCGGGGCAGTGTGGGCTGG
The DNA here is from genome assembly GCF_050473585.1 of Stenotrophomonas sp. NRRL B-14846. Taxonomy (NCBI): domain Bacteria; kingdom Pseudomonadati; phylum Pseudomonadota; class Gammaproteobacteria; order Lysobacterales; family Lysobacteraceae; genus Stenotrophomonas; species Stenotrophomonas sp. NRRL B-14846. The sequence continues at coordinate 261,807 of NZ_JBFLUN010000023.1, read as the reverse complement.
CAGGACACGCCGTAAACCCCGCTCCGCGGCCCGGCCCGGCCCAGCCGCTGGCGGCTGTGCGTTCGGGCGCTTGCGAAGCAGTGCTTCGCAAGCAAAGCGCCCTCACCCATGGGGGCTCGATGGCGCCATCCATGGCGCCAACGGTCCTGCCACCCCACACCGCCCCGCCTGCGACAGGTTCCTGGTGACGGTGGTAAATCCACGCCATGCGTGGATGAATCTCCATTGAAATCGAATGATTCGAGAATTGATCGAACAGCAGCCGAGCATGGCTCGGCTCTACAGAAATGCGGGCAGATCGCGGGAAACTGTCGAAGGCGGGGTGGGTCCGGTTGCGGGAGTGTCCGCGGCATGGATGCCGCGGCCAAGCCCCCATGGACGGGTTTACGGCGTCTCCCGCAACCGGACCCACCCCGCCATCCCACGGGAAACCCGCTGTTGCTGTTGACGTTGCTTGAGGCGGGTGCAGGGCGCAGCCCTGCCGATACCCCTCCCCCCGGCCGGGCTGGCAGAATAGACGTCTCTGCCGTTATCCGAAGCCGACGATGCGCCTCTCCCAGTTCCACCTGCACACCACCAAGGAAACCCCCAGCGACGCCGAGCTGACCAGCCATCGGCTGATGCTGCGCGCGGGCATGATCCGCAAGCTGGCATCGGGCCTGTACACCTGGTCGCCGCTGGGCCTGCGCGTGCTGCGCAAGGTCGAGCGCATCGTGCGCGAGGAAATGGACCGGGCCGGTGCCGTGGAATTCCAGATCCCGACCATCCAGCCGAAGGAACTGTGGGAGCAGACCGGCCGCTGGCAGAAATTCGGCCCGCAGCTGCTGAAGATCAAGGATCGCAAGGACCAGGTGTTCTGCTACAGCCCGACCGCCGAAGAAGCCGCCTGCGACTTCGCGCGCAGCGAGCTGTCCAGCTACAAGCAGCTGCCGGTGAACTTCTACCAGGTGCAGACCAAGTTCCGCGACGAGATCCGCCCGCGCTTCGGCGTGATGCGTTCGCGCGAGTTCCTGATGAAGGACGCCTATTCGTTCCACCTGCACGATGAGTGCCTGGTGCGCGAATACGAGAACATGAAGTCGGCCTACAGCCGCATCTTCACCCGCCTCGGCCTGGATTTCCGCATGGTGCAGGCGGACTCCGGTGCAATCGGCGGCGATGCGTCGCAGGAATTCCACGTTATCGCCGATTCCGGCGAGGACGCGCTGGTGTTCTCCACCGGCTCGGACTACGCAGCCAACATGGAAGCGGCGATCGCTGCCGATCCGGCACCGCGTGCGGCCGCCACCGAAGCAATGCGCAAGGTGGATACCCCCACCCAGAAGACCTGCGAGGACGTCGCGGCCCTGCTCGGCATCGACCTGCAGCGCACGGTGAAGTCGGTGGCGCTGATCGCCGGCGAAGGCAAGGCACAGCAGTTCGTGCTGGCGCTGGTGCGTGGCGACCACGAGGTCAACGAGATCAAGCTGGCCAAGGTCGCCGGCCTGGACGAGCAGCGCTTCGCCAGCGAGGCGGAAATCGCCGAGCACCTGGGCAGCGTGCCGGGCTTCCTCGGCCCGGTCGCCCCGGCCAAGGCCATCCGCGTGGTGGCCGATCGCGAAGTGGCGGCGATGGCCGACTTCGTCGTCGGCGCCAACGAGGCCGGTTTCCACCTGGCCGGCGTCAACTGGGGCCGCGACCTGCCGGAACCGGAAGTGGCCGACATCCGCAACGTGCGTGCCGGCGACCGTGCCGTGGACGGCGGTGAACTGAAGATCGCCCGTGGCATCGAAGTCGGCCACGTGTTCCAGCTCGGCCGCAAGTACGCCGAAGCGCTGGATGCCACCGTGCTGGATGAAAACGGCAAGGCGGCGGTGATGGCGATGGGCTGCTACGGCATTGGTATCTCGCGCGTGGTGGCTGCCGCGATCGAACAGAACCATGACGACGCCGGCATCATCTGGCCGGACGCGATGGCGCCGTGGCAGGTGGTGGTGTGCGTGATCAACCCGAAGGGCGATGCCGCAGTGGCCGACGCCGCTGCCAACCTGCTGCAGGAGCTGCGCGACGCGGGCCTGGACGCTGCACTCGACGACCGCGGCCTGCGCCCGGGCGCGATGTTCGCCGACATGGAACTGATCGGTATCCCGCACCGCGTGGTGGTCAGCGAACGCGGCCTGGCCGCTGGCACCTACGAGTACCGCTCGCGCCGCGCCAGCGACGCGGAGAGCCTGGACAAGGCGACCCTGCTGCAGCGACTGCAGGGCTGACGTGGAAAGACCGGGGCCTGCCCCGGTCTTTTTTTGCCTGCGCCAGCGCGGCGTGGATATTGCAGCGGACATAATCCGGTCAAAATCACCACGACAGCGTCGGCATGCCGCCACGGCATGTCCTGCCTGCATTTGTGCTTGGATTAATTCATCTCTATTCTGTCCGCCGACGCCATGGACTGGCTTGTCCCGTCCACTTATTAGTTTCCGGAGTAACCGTAAATGAGCATTGACCTGACCGGCCTGTCGGCGCGCGAACTGGGCGCCCTGATCCGCACCGCGAAGAAGCAGCAGACCATCGTCGCCAAGCGCCGGCCGATCACCAAGGTTCGCGCCCAGCTGACCAAGCTGGCCAAGACCGAGGGTTACACCATCGAGGAACTGTTCGGCGACGCCCCGGCCCCGCGCGCGCGCAAGGTGGCCAAGGTCGCCAAGGCACCGTCGAAGACCGCCGGCCGCAAGCTGGGCAAGGTTGCCCCGAAGTACCGCAACCCGGCCAACCCCAAGGAAACCTGGACCGGCCGTGGCAAGCAGCCGCGCTGGATGGCTGAACTGACCGCCAAGGGCAACAAGAAGCCGGAAGACTTCCTGATCAAGAAGGCCTGAGGCCGGATCGGGATGCACTGAAAAACGCCGGCGAAAGCCGGCGTTTTTTCATTCCCCGGAAAGGAAAGGTGTGTGGACCAACGGTCCACACCCACAGGAAGCAGCCCAGAGGGCGATTACAGGGTTTTGCGGGCGGGCATCAGCAGGTTGCCGAACAGCAGGCCCGCCACCAGCGCCATCACCACGTTGAGAACGGTGAGGAACACGCTCTGGCCGGCGCCCACGTCCTGCTGCTGGACCAGGGTCAGCACGCCGCGCAGGCTGGTGCTGCCGGGCACCATCATGATGATGCCCGGCAGGCGGATGATCGCGCCCGGACGCCCGACCAGGCGACCGAACAGGTTGCCACCGGCGGTCAGCAGCATCGCCGACAGGAAGATGCCAGCCGGCGCCCCCCAGGCGTGGCCGCCGAACTTGGAGATCGCATAACCGGCCACCGAGGCGGCGATCACCCACGGGTAATCGCGGCGGTTGGCCTTGAACAGCATCGCGAAGGCGAACGCCGCGGTCAGCAGCGAGCCCCACTCCACCCACGGCCCCTGCGGCCGCGTGGCGCGGATCACCGGATCCAGCCCGAGCACGTCGGCCAGGGTCACCGCGATCATCGCGCCGACGCTGAGCTTCATGATCGTGGTCAGCGCGCCGGCAAAGCGCGCGGTACCCGACACCCAGTGCTGGCTGGCCAGCTCATTGACCGCATTGGTCAGCGACATGCCGGGCAGCAGCACCACCAGCGAGGCGATGATCACCGTGTTGAGGTTGAGCGCGCCGATGAAGGACGCCACCAGGGTGGCGACCATGCCAGCCAGCAGCGCCGCCAGCGCCTCGGCCGCTTCGCGGGTGGCCGGGCGACGATCGGTCACCATGCCGAGCAGGCCGATCATCAGGCCGATGACACCGGCCGTGGCAATGTCCAGCCACGGCAGCTTCCACATCCCGGCCACGCCAGCCGCGCCGAGGCTGAACGACAGGATGGTGCGCAGCTTGCCGCGCCGGCCCGGGTCCTTGTCCAGCTGGCGCAGTGCAGTGTGGCCCTGGGCGATGCTCATCCGCCCGTTGGACACTTCCTCGGCGATATGGTCGGCGACGCTGAGCTTGTGCAGGTCGTTCTCACCGGGCGCCAGGCGGATCACGCGGGTGATGTCGCTGGAGCCGATCGCCTGCGCCGGATCGCTGAAGCTGAGGATGATACCGGTGGGATTCGACCACGGTTCACAATCCAGATCGAGCTGGCGGGCCAGTGCCACCACCGCCGTTTCCAGGCGCTGGGCCGTAGTGCCATAGCTGTGCAGGCGTCCGGCGATCTCGGAAACAAAGGCCACGCGCTGTGCGTAGGTGGCCTGGGGCGTGGGGATCGTGTGAGCGTCTGCGGACATGCGCCGTAGTATTACCTACGCTGGGCCCCACCGGAGAAATTCATCCGAGTTCGACGCGAAGCCCGATACAGAACGGTTATGCTGCGATCCGAATGGCCCAAGTGACCCCGAACCACGCCCCCCAGCTCGAACAGGATGCCCACGACCCGGGCCTGATCCGCCTGTCCGGCACCTGGACCTTGAAGACCGCGCTGGCCGCGGCCGAGGTCCTGCACGGCGTTCCCGACAAACTGACCGGCATCGATGCCACCGGCATCGAACAGCTGGATTCGGCCGGCGTGCTGCAGGTGCTGCGCGTGGCCCATCGTGCCGATCTGCACGAAGACGCACTGCAGTTCCGCGCGGACCACCAGGCGCTGGTGTGCACCATCGAGGAAGTGGCCGACGACCGGCCCAAGCCCAAGCGCGATTTCGGCGTGCTGGCCGCGCTGGAACGGCTGGGCGTCAGCGTCCACACCACCGGCCACAACATCAAGGCGCTGTGCAGCTTCCTCGGCGAGAACCTGGTCAAGGCGGCCCGGCTGGTCAAGGAACCCCGCCGCTTCCGGCTGACCGCCACCGTGCACCAGATGGAGCAGGTCGGGCTGGACGCGGTACCGCTGGTGGCGCTGCTGTCCTACCTGGTCGGCGCGGTGATCGCGTTCCTCGGCTCGACCATCCTGCGCGACTTCGGCGCCGAGATCTACGTGGTCGAGCTGGTCAACATCGCCTTCCTGCGCGAGTTCGCGGTGCTGCTGACGGCGATCGTGCTGGCCGGCCGCACCGCCAGTGCGTTCACCGCGCAGATCGGTGCGATGAAGGCGCGCGAGGAAATCGATGCGATGCGCACCCTGGGCCTGGACCCGGTCGACCTGCTGGTGCTGCCACGCTTGCTGGCGTTGCTGGTCACCCTGCCCCTGTTGACCTTCATCGCGATGGTCGCCGGCCTGGCCGGCGGCATCACCGTCGGCGCGTTCGACCTCGACATCCCGCCGCAGATGTACATCGCGCGCATGCACGAGACGATGGAAGTGCGGCACATGCTGGTCGGCCTGTCGAAGGCCCCCGTGTTCGCGCTGGTGATCGGCCTGATCGGCTGCCTGGAAGGACTGAAGGTCGAAGGCACCGCGCAGTCGGTCGGCGAGCGCACCACCTCCAGCGTGGTGCAGACGATCTCGCTGGTGATCATCATCGACGCCTTCGCGGCGTTGTGGTTCATGCACATGGACTGGTGACATGAGCACATCCGCCCTCCCCGAACCCATCGACATGCGCGACGACCAGGGCCACGAACTGGCCATCCGCGTGCGTGGACTGGTCAACCGCTTCGGCAGCCAGACCGTGCACGAAGACCTGGACCTGGACGTGCGCCGCGGCGAGATCTTGGGCGTGGTCGGCGGCTCCGGTACCGGCAAATCGGTGCTGATGCGCTCGATCCTCGGCCTGCGCGTGCCCGATGCCGGGCAGATCGAAGTACTCGGCCGCGACGCGCGTGCCGACGATACCGAGAGCCGCCTGCACATCGAGCGCAACACCGGCGTGTTGTTCCAGGACGGCGCCCTGTTCTCCTCGCTGACCGTGGGCGAGAACGTGCAGGTGCCACTGAAGGAGCACCATCGCGAACTGCCCGAACGCTGGCACTACGAACTGGCGCTGCTGAAAGTGAAACTGGCCGGCCTGCCCGCCGACGCGATCAACAAGCTGCCCTCGCAGCTGTCAGGCGGCATGCGCAAGCGCGCCGGCCTGGCCCGGGCACTGGCGCTGGATCCGCCGCTGCTGTTCCTGGACGAACCCACTGCGGGCCTCGACCCGATCGGCGCGGCGGCGTTCGACCGCCTGATCAAGACCCTGCAGGAAGCACTGGGGCTGACCGTGTTCCTGATCACCCACGATCTGGACACGCTGTACGCGATCTGCGACCGGGTCGCGGTGATCGCCGACCGCAAGGTGGTGGCCAACGCACCCTTGCCTGACATCGAGAAACTGGATCATCCGTGGATCCAGGAATACTTCCACGGACCCCGCGCGCGCGCCGCGCGTGGCGAACAGATCGAGAGTGCCTGAGCCATGGAAACCAAAGCCAACTACGTGCTGATCGGCGCGTTCACCCTGATCACCGGCCTGGCCCTGCTGGCCTTCGGCCTGTGGGCCGCCAAGTACTCCTCCGACCGTACCTGGCAGGAGTACCGCGTGGTGTTCCGCGAAGCGGTGACCGGCCTGTCGGTGGGCAGCCCGGTGCAGTACAACGGCATCGCGGTGGGCTCGATCACCGAACTGAACCTGGTGCCGGACGACCCGCGCCAGGTGGTCGCGCGCATCCGCCTGAACTCCAACACGCCGGTCAAGACCGATACCCGCGCCAAGCTGGCGATCACCAGCCTGACTGGCCCGTCGATCATCCAGCTCAGCGGCGGCACGCCGCAGTCGCCGGCGCTGACCACCGTCAACAAGGACCCGGCGCCGATCATCCCGACCACGCCCTCGGCGCTGCAGAACATCACCGACGTCGCCAACCGCATCGTCGAGCGCATGGACCAGATCCTCAGCGACCGCAACGTGGCCTCGATCAACGCGACGCTGGCCAACCTGGAGACGATCAGCGGCGGCCTGGCCGACCGTGACCAGGGCACGCAGGCGCTGCTGCTCAGCGCGCGCGACGCCGCCCGCAGCCTGGACACCACGCTGAAGACCACCAACGGCACCATCGAGCGCCTGGACAAGAACCTGGTGCAGCAGCTGCCCGGCATCATCGACAAGCTCGACGGCACCCTGGCCAAGCTCGATTCGGCCGCCGGCAACGCCGATTCGATCCTTGGCGAGAACCGCGCCGCGATCAACAGCTTTGCCAACGATGGCCTCGGCCAGCTGGGCCCGACGCTGACCGAACTGCGCGGCCTGATCCGCGACCTGCGCCGGGTCAGCGACCGCCTCGAGAACAACCCCGCGCGCTACCTGCTGGGCCGCGACGCACCGAAGGAGTTCGAACCCAAATGAGCCCGACCACCCTTCCGCGCCTGCTGCTGGCCGCTTCGATGGTCACCCTGCTGGGCGGCTGCTCCATCCTCGGCAGCAGCGAGAAAACCGCGGTGACGCTGTACTCGCCGTCCGTGCAGGTCAAGGCAGACCCAGCGTGGCCGCAGGCCAGCTGGCAACTGGTGCTGGCCAAGCCCAGCGCCGCGCGCATGGTCGACAGCCCGCGCATCAATGTGCGGCCGACACCGTCGCAGATGGAGATCTACAAGGGTGCCAGCTGGGCGCAGCCGGCCACCGACATGATCGAGGACACCCTGCTGCGTGGCTTCGAGGATTCCGGTCGCATCCGCGGCGTGGCCCGCAGCACCGCCGGCATCCGCGCCGACTACAAGCTGTCCACCGACGTGCGCCGCTTCGAATCGGATTACCAGGGCCAGCCCACGCCGACGGTGGTGATCGAGGTCAACGCCAAGCTGATCCATGTCGCCGACCAGCGCGTGGTCGCGGACCGCACCTTCCGGCAGGCGCAGCCAGTCGGCAGCACCGACGTACCGGCGGTGACCGCCGCATTCGAACGTGGCCTGCAGCAGCTGGCGCAGGACGTGGTGGGCTGGACGCTGGTGAGCGGCCAGGCCGATCAGCCGACCGTCGCGCGCTGATCGCCGCATTCGCCGGGCACGTGAGTTACGGGGTCGGATCCCTTTCCTTCCGGAAAGGGATCCGACCCCTTCTTCGTCAACGCGGCGTAATCCAGCGGAAGGTCAGGTTGATCCGCTCGCCCTGCACCCGCGCCATCTTCGGCAGCGCGTGCTGGTAGAAGCGCTGGGTCTGCCCGGCCATCAGCAGCAGGTCGCCGTGGCCCAGCACGAATTCAACCTTGCGTGCCGGGTCGTCACGGCGGCGCAGCAGGAATCGGCGCGCAGCGCCCAGGCTCAGCGAAGCGATCACCGGGGCCGGCCCCAGCTCCGGCTCGTCATCGCTGTGCCAGCCCATGTAGTCACCGCCACCGCGATAGCGGTTCAACAGCACGCTGTTGAAGTGGCCGTGGCCTTCGGCTTCCAGGCGCCAGCGCACGGCCTGCAACACAGGCGGCCAGGGGCGCGGCACGAACTCGGCACCGGAATAGCGATAGCGGGCCTGCGGGTCGCCGATCCAGCAGCTCAGCCGCGGCGAGTCCACCCAGTTGCCGAACATGCGGATGCGATGGGTTTCCCAGGGCACTTCGGCCTGCAGCGAGGACAGGAGCTGGTCGGCGGCGGCCGCAGCCAGCCAGCCCGGCAGGTGCAGGACATCGGCATCGGGCAGGTCGTGGGGGAACAGCATGGTCACACGCTAGCACGCCGCCGTTTGCCGTCATGGCCGCCAGCACCGAAAATGGCGCCATGACCGTTGCCCAGATACTGATCCCGTCCTACCGCCCCCTGTCGCGAGGCCTCGCCCGATGAGCCTGCGCCAGTCGTTGTTCCCGTTGCTGCGCGCCGTGTTCCGGGCCTTGCCGTTGCCACAGGCGCAGCGTGACCGGTTGCGCACCCGGCTGTTGGCGCGGCATGGCGACTGGGTACCCCCGCCGCCCAAGGGACAGCAGGATGAGGAGGGGACGCGCGCCAGTGCCCAGCTGCGCTGGCGTGCCGATGAACCGGCGATCGGCCACGTGCCATGGCGCGAGGGAGCATTGCCCTCACCCATGCCGGTGACGCTGGTCGCTTTCTACCTGCCGCAGTTCCACACCTTCCCAGAGAACGACGCCTGGTGGGGCAAGGGCTTTACCGAGTGGCGCAACGTGACCCGCGCCCTGCCGCAGTTCGAGGGCCACATCCAACCCCGCCTACCGGCCGACCTCGGCTTCTATGACCTGCGCAACCCGCAGGTGATGCGTGACCAGGCACGCTTGGCTGCGGAGTACGGCATCGGCGCGTTCTGTTTCTACTACTACTGGTTCAGCGGCCGCACCCTGATGGAAGACCCGCTCCAGCAGTGGCTGGCCGATGACAGCATCGACCTGCCGTTCTGCCTGTGCTGGGCCAACGAGAACTGGGCACGACGCTGGGACGGCCGCGACGACGACATCCTGATCGGCCAGCAGCACAGCGCCGAAGACGATCTGGCCTTCATCGCACATGTCGCGCCCTACCTGCGCGACCGCCGCGCATTGAAGGTCGAGGGTCGGCCGATGCTGCTGGTCTATCGCCCGAACCTGCTGCCCGACGCGCGTGCGACTGCCGAGCGCTGGCGTCGCTGGTGCCGTGACAACGACGTGGGCGAGATCCATCTGGCCTACGTCCAGGGCTTCGAGCGACCGGATCCCCGCGATATCGGCTTCGATGCCGCCGTCGAATTCCCGCCGAACATGAGCAACCCGCGCTCGCTGTCGGCACAGCAGTGGCTGCTGAATCCTGCCTTCAATGGCGATGTACGCGACTGGCGTGAACTGGCTGCAGAAATCGCAGCGCGGCCGCTGCCGGACTATCCGCTCTATCCCGGCGTGAACCCGGGCTGGGACAACGAGGCGCGTCGTTCCGGCCGCGGCCGCGTGTACCTGCACGCATCGCCGCGCGGCTACCGCGATTGGCTGCGCACCACGATCCATGAGCGCCTGTCTGCAGCACCGCAGGCCCAGCGCATGGTGTTCATCAATGCCTGGAACGAGTGGGCCGAAGGCGCCGTGCTGGAACCGGATGCCCGGCTTGGGCATGCCTGGCTTGACGCGACGCGCCAAGCGCTGTCCCCGGCTCCGCCCGCACGCCCCCTGCGGGCCTGCCTGCTGGTTCTCATTGATGATCCCGGGATGATCGCTACAGCTTGTGAGGCAGCAAGCGGCCTGGGCGTGAGCTATCGTGTTTTCATTCCAATGGCGCAGCGCCCTCATGACGCTGCGGTCGATATCATCGGCCATGCTGGCAATGCCTTGTCCAGCATCCTGCAGGTTCTGGAGGCTTTCGGTCCGGATCCATCGTTGCTGGCCTGCTGGCTGGACCTTCGCGGAAGCGGCAAGGCGAGACCGCAGCTACCAGGGACGACCGCTATCGACGCAATGCTTCAACGGTTCAATGAGCAACCTGCGCTGGGCATGTTCGTGGCATCCACCCCGGAGGCAGTCGTCGTTTCGCGCAGTCATCTCCGCTGGGCAACCCGGCTGGGGATAGCTGACGCCCCTACGCCGCAGACAGCAGGCACGATGTGGTTGCGAGCGTCGACGCTGCGGTCACTACTGGATGCGCACTGCTATCCCAGTGAGCTGGACAACGACAATGCACTTGATCCGGTCATGCAGTTGCTGCCGGACCTTGTTGCCAACGCAGGCTACGTCGTCGCAGGCCCACAACGCCAGCCCTGAGGCTGGCGCTGCGCAGCAACATCGTTGACTTCAGCGCTGGAACACGACGCCGGTCTTTTCCTTCAGCTCTTCATCACTGACGCCCGGCGCGGCTTCCACCAGCAACAGGCCGTTGCCGGTCACGTCGAACACCGCCAGATCGGTGATGATGCGGTCGACCACGCCCACGCCGGTCAACGGCAGCGTGCATTCGGCCAGGATCTTGTGCTCGCCGTTCTTGGCGGTGTGCTCCATCAGCACCACCACACGCTGCACGCCGGCCACCAGGTCCATGGCGCCGCCCATGCCCTTGACCATCTTGCCGGGCACCATCCAGTTGGCCAGGTCGCCCTTGTCGGTCACCTGCATGGCACCGAGGATGGCCAGGTTGACGTGGCCACCGCGGATCATCGCGAAACTGTCGTGGCTGCCGAAGTAGCTGGCACCGGCACGTGCGGTGACGGTCTGCTTGCCGGCATTGATCAGGTCGGCGTCAACTTCAGCGTCGGTCGGGAACGGGCCGATGCCGAGCAAGCCATTCTCCGACTGCAGCCATACGTCCACGCCTTCGGGAATGTGGTTGGCCACCAGCGTCGGCAGGCCGATGCCCAGGTTCACGTAGGCGCCATCGGTCAGCTCCTGGGCGGCACGTGCCGCCATCTCATCGCGGGTCCACGCCATGTCAGTTGCCCTCCGCGCGGATGGTGCGCTGCTCGATTCGCTTTTCAGGATGCGCGTTGTGCACGATGCGGTGCACATAGATGCCCGGCAGGTGCACCTGGTCCGGATCGATGGCGCCGACCGGCACCACCTCTTCCACTTCCACGATGCAGACCTTGCCGGCCATCGCGCAGGCCGGGTTGAAGTTGCGTGCGGTCTTGCGGAACACCAGGTTGCCGGCCTCGTCGGCCTTCCAGGCCTTGACCAGCGCGACGTCGGCGCGCAGTGCGGTTTCCATCACGTAGTGCTTGCCATCGAACTCGCGGGTTTCCTTGCCCTCGGCCACCACCGTGCCGTAGCCGGTGGCGGTGAAGAACGCCGGGATACCGGCACCGCCGGCGCGCAGGCGCTCGGCCAGGGTGCCCTGCGGGTTGAACTCCAGTTCCAGCTCGCCGGCCAGGAACTGCCGCTCGAATTCCTTGTTCTCGCCCACGTAGGACGAAATCATCTTCTTGATCTGCCGCGTTTCCAGCAGCTGGCCGAGGCCGAAGCCATCGACGCCGGCATTGTTGGAGATCACGGTCAGGCCCTTGACGCCGCTGTCGCGCAGCGCAGCGATCAGCGCCTCGGGAATGCCACACAGGCCAAAGCCGCCCACGGCCAGGGTCTGGCCATCGGCGACCACCCCCTGCAGGGCCTCCGCCGCACTGGCGAAGCGCTTGCCGCGCTTTCCGCCGGAAGTCGATTGCTGCATTGCTGTAGTACCCTGCGAATGGATAAGCGCATTCTAGCCGCAGGCCTGCATCCGACGGGTTTGCGGCGCAGCAAACCGCGATGGTGCAGCGGCCCGGGGCGGGGATGCCGCTTTCTGGCCCATGCCCCAACGCGGATACAATGGACGATCCCGCCGCGTCAGCCCGCGAACGATGCCCCCAGCGCCTCCTGCCCCCTCTCCTGCAGCCCATGACCGCGCCCTGTGCGTGGACCTGGATGGCACGCTGCTGGACACGGACCTCCTGTATGAATCACTGCTGGTGCTGTTGGCGCGCAATCCGCTGTACCTGTTCCTTCTGCCGTTCTGGCTGCTGCAGGGCAAGGCCGCACTGAAGCGGCAGATCGCCGCACGCGCCACCGTCGATCCACGCCACCTGCCCTACAACCCGAAGGTACTGGAACTGCTGCGCGACACGCCGCAGCGTCCGCGGGTGCTGTGCACGGCCTCGGACCAGCTGTTGGTCGCGCCGATCGCCGCACATCTGGGCCTGTTTGAACAGGTCATCGCCAGCGATGGCCAGCGCAACCTGTCCGGCACGCACAAGGCGCAGGCCCTGGTGGATGCATTCGGCGAGCGCGGTTTCGACTACGCCGGCAACGGCACGGTCGACCTGGCGGTCTGGGCGCGCGCCGCAGGCGCCTGGGTGGTCAACAATGGCAGCGCACTGGCTGCCACCGCCGCACAACGCACGCAGGTGCTGGGGCATTGGCCTGGGCCGTCCAGGCTGCAGGCATGGATGAAGGCGCTGCGTCCGCACCAGTGGCTGAAGAACCTGCTGGTGTTCGTACCCCTGTTGACGGCCCACCGCTTCCTGGAAGCACCGGCGGTGGCCGATGCCCTGCTCGCCTTCGCGGCCTTCAGCCTGTGTGCCTCCGGCGTCTATCTGCTCAACGACCTGCTCGACCTTGATGCAGATCGCCGCCATCCGCGCAAGCGCCACCGCCCCTTTGCCGCTGGCCGCTTGCCGCTGTTGCACGGTCTGGTCGCAGGCCCACTGCTGACGCTGTGCGGGCTGGCCGTGGCACTGGCCTGCAGCCCGGCATTCGCCGCCGTGCTGCTGGGCTACTACGTGCTGACCCTGGCCTACTCGCTGCGCCTGAAGCGCATCGTCATGCTCGACGTGGTGCTGCTGGCCAGCCTCTACACCTTGCGCATCATCGGCGGCACGGTGGCCATCGGGGCGGAACTGTCGTTCTGGCTGCTGGCCTTCAGCATGTTCATCTTCCTCTCGCTGGCCCTGCTCAAGCGCTATACCGAACTGCACGCGGTGCTGGCGCGCGGCAAGACCCGCGCCAACGGCCGTGGCTACGGCGTGGAAGACCTGCCGCTGCTGCAGTCACTGGGCGCTGCCGCCGGCTACAGCGCCGTGCTGGTGATGGCGCTGTACATCAACAGCCCCGACAGCGTGGAGCTGTACCGCAACCCGAAGCTGCTGTGGTTCATCTGCCCGGTCCTGCTGTACTGGGTCAGCCGTGCCTGGGTGATCGCTCATCGCGGCAACATGCACGATGACCCGATCGTGTTCGCCGCCACGGATCGGGCCAGCCAGGTGGTGGCCGTGCTGTGCGCCGGGTTTGCACTGGTGGCGATCTGATGCGGGCCGGCGCGCACTCCTGGGGACGGTATCCGCGCGCGCCGCAATCGCTGGTCAGGGTGCACGATCGGCTTGCCGGGCTGCCGGCCTTCGAGGGCAGCGCCCTTCCGCATGGCAATGGACGCAGCTATGGCGACAGCTGCCAGAATCCGGGCGCCACCCTGCTCGACTGCCGCGGCCTGGACCGCTTCATCGCCTTCGATCCGGCCAGCGGGCGACTGCACTGCGAAGCCGGCGTCACCCTGGGCGAGATCATCGCCAGGGTGCTGCCGCAGGGCTGGTTCCTGCCGGTTACCCCGGGTACGCGCCATGTCACCGTGGGCGGCGCGATCGGCAATGATGTCCATGGCAAGAATCACCACCTGGCCGGCAGCTTCGGCCACCACGTGCTGTCCTTCGAGCTGCTGCGCAGCAATGGCGAACGCCGCGTATGCCGTCCTGGTGATGACGACGGCTGGTTTGAAGCCACCCTTGGTGGGCTTGGCCTGACCGGGCTGGTCACGCATGCCGAACTGCAGCTGCGCCGCGTGCCGGGCAGCAGCCTGGAAGTGGAGAACATCCGGTTCTCCAGCCTGGCCGACTTCTTCGCACTGTCGCAGGACAGCAGCGAAAGCCACGAGTACAGCGTGGCCTGGATCGACTGCCTGGCGCGTGGCCGCGCCCTCGGCCGCGGCCATTTCACCCGCGCCAACCATGCCGTGCAGCCGGCCGACGAGCGTCCTGCCGCCGCCCGCAGGCAGTGGGCGATGCCACTGACGCCGCCGGTTTCGCTGGTCAACCGGCTGACCCTGCGCCCGTTCAATACGCTCTACTACTGGCGCCAGCCTGCGCGCCGCCGGCGCTACGCCTCGCACCTGCTGCCCTTTTTCTATCCGCTCGATGGCATCAGCGAGTGGAACCGGATGTATGGTCCGGCCGGCTTCGTGCAGTACCAGTGTGTGCTGCCACCGCACGCGGCCGCGGACGGAATTCCCGCGCTGCTGCGGGAAATCGCCCGCAGTGGCCAGGGTTCGTTCCTGGCGGTGCTCAAGCAGTTCGGCGCGCGGCCATCCTTTGGCATGCTGTCCTTTCCGCGCCCGGGCACCACGCTGGCCCTGGATTTCCCCAACACCGGCGAGGCGCTGTGGGCCCTGCTGCGGCGCCTCGACCAGATCGTCGATGCCGCCGGCGGTGCCCAGTACCCGGCCAAGGATGCGCGGATGACCGCCACCTCGTTCCAGCAGGCGTACCCACGCTGGCAGGACTTTAGCCGATTCATCGATCCACGTTTCTCGTCCGGCTTCTGGCGCCGGGTGACGGAGTAAGCATGCAGAACGTCCTCATCGTCGGCGCCACGTCCGCGATTGCCGAAGCCGTCGCCCGGCGCTACGCCGCACGCGGCGCATCGCTGTTCCTGGTCGGGCGCCGCGCCGACCGGCTGGCCACCATCGCCGACGACCTGCGCGTGCGCGGTGCGCGCGCCACGCACACCCATTCCATGGACATCAACGACCTGGCCGCCCATGCCGATCTGCTGGCGCAAGCCTGGCAGGCGCTGGGACGGGTGGATGTGGTGCTGGTCGCGCATGGCACGCTACCCGACCAGGCAGCCTGCGAGGCCTCGGTGGCGACCTGCATGGCCGAGTTCGCCACCAATGGCACCTCGACCCTGGCCCTGCTGGGGCCCGTGGCCAATCGCCTGGCCGACGCGGGCAGCGGCGCGCTGGCGGTGATCACCTCGGTGGCCGGCGACCGCGGCCGCCAGAGCAACTACGTCTACGGCGCCGCCAAGGCTGCGGTCAGCACCTTCCTCAGTGGCCTGCGCCAGCGCCTGGCCAAGCAGGGCGTGGCGGTGGTCGACATCCGCCCCGGCTTCGTCGACACGCCGATGACGGCCCACCTGCGCAAGGGCCCGTTGTGGGCGACGCCGGACCAGGTCGCGCGCCGCATCGTCGCCGGCATTGGTCGCAGCACCCCGGTGCTGTATGCCCCGGGCTTCTGGCGGTTGATCATGACGGTGATCCGCCTGCTGCCGCAGGCCCTCTTCAACAGGATCGCGCTGTGAACACTGCAACGGACTCGGTGCTGGAGCAGAAGATCATCATTCCCGGTGGTGCCGGCCTGGTCGGCCAGAACCTGGTCGCCATCCTCAAGCGCCAGGGCTACCGCCGGCTGGTGGTGATCGACAAGCACGCCGCCAATCTCGACGTACTGGCACGCATGCATCCGGACGTGGTGACCGAACACGCCGACCTGGCGGAGCCGGGCGCCTGGGAGCGCCATTTCGCCGAGGCCAACGCCGTAGTGATGCTGCAGGCGCAGATCGGCGGCACCGATCCCGTGCCGTTCGTGCGCAACAACATCACTGCCACCGACCTCATCCTCGATGCCATCGAGCGCCACGCCGTGCCCTACACGGTGCACATCAGCTCCTCGGTGGTCTGTTCGGCGGCCGACGACGACTACACCCGCACCAAGCGCGAGCAGGAGCACCGGGTCGCCGCGCGCGGCATCCCTGTGGTCATCCTGCGCCCGACCCTGATGTTCGGCTGGTTCGACCGCAAGCACCTGGGCTGGCTGTCGCGCTTCATGCGCAAGGTTCCGGTATTCCCGATACCCGGCGATGGACGCTACATGCGCCAGCCGCTGTATGCCGGCGACTTCGCCACCATCATCGCCAGCTGCCTGCGTTCGCGGATTGCCGGCCAGCGCTACAACATCACCGGCCTGGAGAAGGTGGACTACGTCGACATCATCCGCCAGATCAAGCGCAGCACGCGTGCGCGCACCGTGCTGCTGCACATCCCGTACCGCCTGTTCCACCTGCTGCTGAGGACCTGGGCGCTGTTCGACCGCGACCCGCCGTTCACCGCTGCGCAGCTGCAGGCACTGGTGGCCCATGACGAGTTCGAAGTCATCGACTGGCCTTCCATCTTCGATGTGCGGCCGACGCCCTTTGCACAGGCCATCGACGCCACCTTCAACGACCCCGAGTACGGCGACATCGCCCTGGAGTTCTGATCATGAGCGAGCGCATCGCCGTTCTCGGCGCGGGCCCGATGGGCCTCGCCGTGGCTTACCAGCTGGCCCGCGACGGCCATCAGCCCGTGGTGTTCGAAGCCGATGACCGCGTCGGCGGGATGACGGCGAGCTTCGACTTCGGCGGCATGCCGATCGAACGCTACTACCACTTCCACTGCACTTCCGACCACGATTTCCTGACCGTGCTCGACGAGCTGGGGCTGGGCGCGCGCATGCGCTGGACCGAGACCCGCATGGGCTACTGGTTCGGCAAGCGCCTGCAGGCCTGGGGCAACCCGATCGCCCTGCTCCGCTTCAAGGGCCTGGGGCTGATGGCCAAGATCCGTTACGGACTGCATGCCTTCCTGTGCACGCGTCGCAACGACTGGCGCCCGCTGGACCACGTTGAAGCCTCGTCCTGGATCCGCCGCTGGGTCGGTGCCGAAGCCTATGAATCGCTGTGGCGTCGCCTGTTCGACTACAAGTTCTACGACTATGCCGGCAACCTGTCCGCGGCCTGGATCTGGAGCCGGATCCGGCGCATCGGCCGCTCACGCTACAGCCTGATGCGCGAAAAGCTGGGGTATCTGGAAGGCGGTTCATCTACCCTGCTCGATGCCCTGCATGCCGACATCCAGCGCCATGGCGGCGAGGTGCGGCTGTCCAGCCCGGTGCAACGCATCGTGATCGAGGAAGGCCGCGTGCGCGGCGTCCAGGTCGGCGGCGAGCACCTGGCCTTCGACAAGGTCATTTCCACCGTACCGCTGCCGTTCGTCCCACGCCTGGCCCCGGACCTGCCCGACACCATCCTGGCGAAGTTCCGCGCGCTGAACAACATCGCAGTGGTCTGCGTGATCGCCAAGCTGCGCAGGCCGGTCTCGGCCAATTTCTGGGTCAACACCAACGACCCGGACATGGACATCCCCGGCATCGTCGAATACACCAACCTGCGCCCGATGGACGCGCATATCGTCTACGTGCCGTTCTACATGCCCGGCGAGTACGAGCGTTATGGCGACAGCGACGACGTGTTCGCTGACAAGGTGCGTCGCTACCTGTGCATGATCAATCCGCAGCTGGGCGCGGACGACTTCATCGACGTACGAGTCAGCCGTTACCGCCACGCGCAGCCGATCTGCGAACCGGGCTTCCTGGACCGGCTGCCGCCGCGCCGGCTGCCGGTGGAAGGGCTGTGGGTGGCCGATACCTCGCACTACTATCCCGAAGACCGCGGCATCTCCGAGAGCATCGGCTTCGGGCGTGCCATGGCCCGCGAGGCGGTGGCGTGACCCTGTCCCGCCCGTTCCTGCTGTTCCTGCTGGCCGGCGGCATCGCTGCGCTGGCCAACATCCTGTCGCGGATGCTGTACAGCCACTGGATGTCGTTCACACCCGGCGATCATCGCCGCCTACATCACCGGCATGGTCACCGCCTTCGTGCTGACCCGCTGGCTGGTGTTTTCCGGCAGCACCCGCCCCCTGCACCACTCGGCGTTCTACTTCGTGCTGGTCAACCTGTTTGCGGTGGCGCAGACCTGGCTGGTCTCCACCGTGCTGGCCTACCACCTGCTGCCATGGCTGGGCGTTGACGTGCTGCGCCTGGAAATCGCCCACGTGGTGGGCGTGGCGGTGCCGGTGGTGTCCAGCTACTTTGGCCACAAGTACCTGTCGTTCCGATGACTGTTGCCGGGGCGCCGTTTCCGGAAAACGGTTCCCACACATTCATGGTCGTAAACTACGGCGCTGACCTCATCCAGGATCCGATCGATGCCCCTGCCCGCCTTCAAGGCCTATGACATCCGCGGCCGCGTGCCGGAAGAACTGAACGAAGACCTGGCGCGCCGCATCGGCGTGGCGCTGGCGGCACAGCTTGCGCCGGGCCCGGTGGTACTCGGCCACGACGTGCGCCTGACCAGCCCCGCGCTGCAGGACGCATTGGCCGCAGGCCTGCGCGGTACCGGGCGCGAGGTGATCGACATCGGCCTGTGCGGTACGGAAGAGGTCTATTTCCAGACCGATCACCTGGGCGCGGCCGGCGGCGTGATGGTCACCGCCAGCCACAACCCGATGGACTACAACGGCATGAAGCTGGTCAAGGAGAACGCGCGCCCGATCAGCTCCGATACCGGCCTGTTCGCGATTTCCGATGCGGTCGCCGCCGATACGTCCGAGGCGCAACCGCCGCGTGCCGGGCAGAGCGCCCAGCATGACAAGAGCGCGTACATCCAGCACCTGCTGAGCTATGTCGATGCCGGCAAGCTGCGGCCGCTGAAGCTGGTGGTCAACGCCGGCAACGGTGGCGCCGGTGCCATCGTCGATCTGCTCGCACCGCACCTGCCGTTCGAGTTCATCCGCATCTGCCACGAGCCGGACGGCAGCTTCCCCAACGGCATTCCCAATCCGCTGCTGCCGGAAAACCGCGCCGCCACCGCCGACGCGGTGCGCGAACACGGCGCCGATTTCGGCATTGCCTGGGATGGTGACTTCGACCGTTGCTTCTTCTTCGACCATACCGGCCGCTTCATCGAGGGCTACTACCTGGTCGGCCTGCTGGCCAAGGCGATCCTGGCACGCAACCCGGGTGGCAAGATCGTGCATGACCCGCGCCTGGTCTGGAACACCGTGGACATGGTCGAGCAGGCCGGCGGTGTGCCGGTGCAGTGCAAGAGCGGCCACGCCTTCATCAAGGAAAAGATGCGCGCCGAAGACGCGGTGTACGGCGGCGAGATGAGCGCCCACCACTACTTCCGCGAGTTCGCCTATGCAGACTCCGGCATGATCCCGTGGTTGCTGATCGCCCAGCTGGTCTCCGAAAGCGGGCGCTCGCTGGCCGACTGGGTCGAAGACCGCATGGCCGCCTATCCGTGCAGTGGCGAGATCAACTTCAAGGTTGCCGATGCCAAGGCCGCCGTCGCGCGCGTGATGGAGCATTTCGCGGCGCAGTCGCCCACGCTGGATCACACCGACGGCATCAGCGCCGACTTCGGCGACTGGCGCTTCAACCTGCGCAGCTCCAACACCGAGCCGCTGTTGCGCCTGAATGTTGAAGCCCGGGGCGACGCCGCGCTGATGCAGGCGCGCACCGACGACATTTCCCGCCTCATCCAGCAGTAACCGAGGAACGCATGAGCAGCATCCAGCCCGTCATCCTGTCCGGTGGATCCGGTACCCGCCTGTGGCCGCTTTCGCGCGAGGCGTATCCGAAGCAGTTCCTGCCCTTGGCGGGCGAGCTGACGATGCTGCAGGCCACCTGGAAGCGCGTCGCGCCGATCGCCGCGCGTGGGCCGCTGGTGATCGCCAACGAAGAGCACCGTTTCGTCGCCGCCGAGCAGCTGCAGCAGGTTGGCGCCGAGCCGGCCGCGATCATCCTTGAGCCGGTCGGCCGCAACACGGCCCCGGCGATCGCGGTGGCCGCGCTGGAAGCCACCCGCGAGGGCGCCGACGCCCTGCTGCTGGTGCTGCCCTCCGATCATGTGATCACCAACGAGACCGCGTTCCGCAGCGCCGTGCAGGCCGCCGCCGCCGCCGCCGAAGCCGGCAAGCTGGTCACCTTCGGCATCGTGCCGACCGGCCCGGAAACCGGCTACGGCTACATCAAGGCCGCCGATGGCCAGGGCCTGCGCGCGGTCGAGCGCTTCGTCGAGAAACCCGACCTGGACACCGCCACCGGCTACGTCAGCAGCGGCCAGTACTACTGGAACAGTGGCATGTTCCTGTTCAAGGCCTCGCGCTACCTGCAGGAGCTGGAACGCTTCCAGCCCGCCATGCTCGCTGGCAGCCGCCAGGCTTGGCAGCAGGCACGTCGCGATGCCGATTTCACCCGCCTGGACAAGGACGCCTTCACCGCCGTTCCGTCCGATTCCATCGACTATGCAGTGATGGAGAAGACCGCCGATGCCGTGGTGATTCCACTGGATGCCGGCTGGAACGATGTCGGCTCGTGGACCGCGCTGCGCGATGTCTCGCAGCAGGACGGCGATGGCAATGCGCACCAGGGCGACGTGATCGCCATTGACTGCCGCAACACCTATGCTTACGCACAGCGCCTGGTGGCGCTGGTCGGGCTGGACGATGTGGTGGTGGTGGAAACCGATGATGCCGTGCTGGTCGGCAAGGCCGACCGCATGCAGGACGTCAAGACGGTGGTCGCGCAGCTCAAGGCCGAGGGCCGCAGCGAGGCCACCTGGCACCGCAAGGTCTATCGCCCGTGGGGTGCCTACGATTCGATCGACAACGGCGAGCGCTTCCAGGTCAAGCGGATCACGGTCAAGCCCGGCGGCACGCTGAGCCTGCAGATGCACCACCATCGCGCCGAGCACTGGATCGTGGTCAGCGGCACCGCTGAAGTCACCCGTGGTGACGAGGTGATCCTGCTCAGCGAGAACCAGAGCACCTACATTCCGCTGGGCGTGACCCATCGCCTGCGCAACCCCGGCAAGCTGCCGCTGGAACTGATCGAAGTGCAGTCCGGCAGCTATCTGGGTGAGGACGACATCGTGCGGTTCGAGGATACCTACGGGCGCAGCTGACCCGGAACCCGCTGGTGCATGCCGACCGCTGGTCGGGGTGCATGCCGACCGCTGGTCGGGGTGGGTGCCGACCGTTGGTCGGCACGTCACCTGCCGGGTCAGGCAATCTCCGCCATCACCCGCTTCAGGCCGTCCTGCCAAGCCGGCAGCACGATGCCGAAATCCTGCTGCAGCTTGCGGTTGTCCAGCACCGACCAGGCCGGGCGCTTGGCCGGGGTCGGGTACTCGGAACTGGGAATCGCCTCGACCGTCGGCACCTTGGCCAACACGCCAGTGACCAACGCTTCGGCGAAGATCGCCTCGGCAAAGCCATACCAGCTGGTCTGGCCGCTGGCGGTCAGGTGCCAGGTCCCGGACAGCTGGCCCGGATGCTGCAGCGCCTGCGCGGTGACATTGGCGATCAGCGCCGCCGGCGTCGGCGTACCGATCTGGTCGGCCACCACCCGCAACGCATCGCGCTCGGCGCCCACCCGCAGCATGGTGCGCAGGAAATTCGCGCCGTGCGAGGCATACACCCACGCCGTGCGGAAGATCAGATGACGGCCGCCGGCCGCACGCACCGCGTCCTCGCCATCGCGCTTGCTGGTGCCATACACGCCCAGTGGTGCGGTCGGCTCGTCCTCGCGGTAGGGCGCGCTGCCCTGGCCATCGAACACATAATCGGTGGAGTAATGCACGAACGGCACACCATGTGCCGCACACCAGCGCGCGATCACGCCCGGTGCCTGCGCATTGGCAGCAAAGGCGGCATCGACGTCCTGTTCGGCGCGATCAACAGCGGTGTAAGCCGCCGCATTGACCACTACCGATGGCTGCACGCGGTCCAGCAATGCCGGCAGGCTGTCGGGCTGGGCAAAGTCGGCCACCTCGCACGTGCTGTCATCAGGCAACTGACCACTGCGGGTGGTCGCGACCACCGGCCCCAGCGGGGCCAGCGCTCGCAGCAGCTCCTGGCCGACCTGGCCATTGCCGCCGAACACCAGAACCGTCATGGGGTGTAGACCGGCAGGCGGTCCTCGGCAATGTCCTTCAGGAAGGGAGCATTCTCGTCCTTGGCCGACAGGGTCGGTGCGCTGATCGGCCAGTCGATTGCGACATCGGCGTCATTCCAACGAATAGCCGCATCAGCTTCCTTTAAGTACACATCGGTGCAGAGATAGTTGAACAGCGCAGTTTCGGAAAGCACTACAAAACCATGGGCGAAACCCTCGGGTATCAAAAACTGCCGCTTGTTTTCGGCACTGAGGATCACCGCTTCCCAGCGTCCAAACGTAGGCGAGCCGCGGCGGATATCGACCGCCACGTCGTAGACCTCGCCCTCAAGGACGGAGATCAACTTGCCCTGCGGGCGAGGCCACTGGTAGTGAATGCCGCGTAGGACGCCCTTGCTTGAAGAGGACATATTGCTTTGTACGAAGCTGCTGACCAGGCCCGCTTCCGCGAATCGGTCGGCATTCCATGTTTCAAAGAAAAACCCCCGGGCGTCACCGAACACGGCAGGTTCAACGATCTTGCATCCGGGCAGGCTTGTCTCGATTACCTTCAAGGAACGACTCCACGCAGAGCGAGCTTGTGCAGGTACTGGCCGTAGCCATTCTTGATCAGCGGTGCAGCCAGTGCTTCCAGCTGCTCGGCGCTGATCCAGCCCTTTCCGAACGCGATTTCTTCCGGGCAACAGACCTGCAGGCCCTGGCGGGTCTGGATGGTCTCGATGAAGTTGGATGCTTCCAGCAGCGACTGGTGGGTACCGGTATCCAGCCACGCATAGCCACGGCCGAGCGCCTCCAGGTGCAGGTTGCCTTCGGCCAGGTACCGCTTGTTGAGATCAGTGATCTCCAGTTCGCCACGCGGCGACGGCTTCAGTTCGGCCGCGTAATCGCTGGCGTTGCCGTCATAGAAGTACAGACCGGTCACCGCATAATTGGAGCGCGGCTTTTCCGGTTTCTCCACCAGGTCGATCACCTTGCCGCTCTGGTCGAACTCGGCCACGCCGTAACGTTCCGGATCATTGACCCAGTAGCCGAACACGGTCGAGCCGTGCACGCGTTCGTCGGCGCGCTTGAGCACTTCGCGCAGGCCGTGGCCGTGGAAGATGTTGTCCCCCAGTACCAGGCAGCTCGGCTTGCCGGCCACGAAGTCCTTGCCGATCAGGTAAGCCTGGGCCAGGCCATCGGGGCTGGGCTGCACCGCGTACTGGATGTCCATGCCCCACTGCGAACCATCGCCCAGCAACTGCTGGAACAATGCCTGCTCGTGCGGGGTATTGATGATGAGCACTTCACGGATGCCCGCCAGCATCAACACGCTGAGCGGGTAATAGATCATCGGTTTGTCGTACACCGGCAGCAGCTGCTTGCTGACGCCCTTGGTGATCGGATACAGACGGGTGCCGGAACCACCGGCGAGGATGATGCCCTTGCGCTGGGTCATGGTGTCTCCTGGGTTCAGGCCGCGGTGCCGATGCGCTGCAGACGGTAGCTGCCGTCGAGCACGCCGTTGACCCATTCCTGGTTCTCCAGGTACCAGTCAACGGTGAAGGCGATGCCCTGCTCGAAGGTGTAGGCCGGTTCCCAGCCCAGGTCGTTCTTCAGCTTCGAGGCATCGATCGCATAACGGCGGTCATGGCCGGGTCGGTCGGTGACGTAGGTGATCTGGCTGCTGCGCGGCTGGCCGTCCGCGCGCGGGCGGCGCTGGTCCAGCAGTGCGCAGATCGCCTGCACCACTTCAATGTTCTGCTTTTCCGAATTGCCGCCGACGTTGTAGGTCTCGCCGACCTGGCCCTTGGCCAGCACGGTGCGGATCGCTTCGCAATGGTCTGACACGAACAGCCAGTCACGCACCTGCTTGCCGTCGCCGTACACCGGCAGCGGCTCGCCGGCCAGCGCCTTGGCGATCACCAGCGGGATCAGCTTCTCCGGGAAGTGGTACGGGCCATAGTTGTTGGAGCAGTTGGTGGTCAGCACCGGCAGCCCGTAGGTGTGGTGGAACGCACGCACAAGGTGGTCCGAGGCCGCCTTCGACGCCGAGTACGGCGAATTCGGGGCGTACGGGGTGGTTTCACTGAACTTGCCGGTCTCGCCCAGGGTGCCGTACACCTCATCGGTGGACACGTGCAGGAAGCGGAAGGCCGTGCCCTGTTCAGCCGGCAGCGCCTTCCAGTAGTCGCGCACCGCTTCCAGCAGGCCCAGGGTGCCCACCACATTGGTCTGGATGAACGCACCCGGGCCATCGATGGAACGGTCGACGTGGCTCTCGGCGGCGAAGTTCAGCACCGCATCGGGCTGGTGCTCGGCCAACAGACGGGACACCAGCGCGCTGTCGCCGATGTCACCCTGCACGAACAGGTGGTTCGGGTTGCCGTCCAGGCTGGACAGGGTCTTCAGGTTGCCGGCATAGGTCAGGGCGTCGAGATTGACGACCTTGATGCCACGGGCGACCGCTTCGAGAACAAAGTTACCGCCAATGAATCCGGCACCGCCGGTGACAAGCCATGTGGGCACTACCTGTTCTCCTGATCGAAATTCATCCAAGGGGCGCCATCAAGCACCCCGGCACAGCAGCACAGGATACATGTCGTTCGTCTTCACGACTGCCTGCGTGACGTGAACGGCGCACTCGATTCACGCGAACCATGCCGCACCGCAGCATAACCATACGCATTCGCATGGTCCCCTCAAGCCAGCTAGAATCGGGATCCCACCCCCGAACCGGTTGCTGTGCGAGGACCGGACGTTCTCTCCGTTATTGAAGGACCCCGTACCAGATGAAAATCCTCGTCGCGTACAAGCGCGTGGTGGACTACAACGTCCGCATTCAGGTCAAGCCGGACGGTTCCGGCGTGGTCACCGACGGCGTCAAGCTGTCCCCCAACCCCTTCGATGAAATCGCCCTGGAAGAAGCCCTGCGCCTGCGCGACAAGGGCATCGCCAGCGAAGTCGTGGTCGCCACCATTGCTCCGGCCGATGCCCAGGCGCACCTGCGCAACGGCCTGGCCATGGGCGCCAATCGCGCCATCCATGTGGTCACCGACCAGGCCATCCAGCCGCTGACCGCCGCCCGCACCCTGCTCAAGCTGATCGAGAAGGAGCAGCCGGACCTGGTGATCCTGGGCAAGCAGGCCATTGACGACGACGCCAACCAGACCGGCCAGATGCTGGCCACGCTGTGGGGCCGTCCGCAGGCGACCTTCGCCAGCAAGCTGGACATTGCCGACGGCAAGGCCACGGTGACCCGTGAAGTCGACGCCGGCCTGGAAACGCTGGAAGTCGATCTGCCGGCCGTGGTCACCACCGACCTGCGCCTGAACGAGCCGCGCTTCATCAAGCTGCCGGACATCATGAAGGCCAAGGCCAAGCCGCTGGAGACCCTGCAGCTGGCCGACCTCGGCGTTGAAGCCGCCGATACCTTCAAGACCACCCAATACGCCGCGCCGTCCAAGCGCAGCAAGGGTGTGATGGTCAAGGACGCGGCCGAACTGGTTGCCGCACTCAAGCAGAAGGGGTTGCTGTAATGAGCAGGATTCTCGTCATCGCCGAGCACCACGACGGCAAGCTCAACGCCGCCACCGCCAAGACCGTCAGCGCTGCTGCCGCCATCAGCGGTGCCAGCATCGACGTGCTGGTGCTGGCCGCCGATCCGGCCGCCGTGGCCGCCGAGGCCGCGAAGATTGCCGGCGTCGCCAAGGTCCTGACCGTGGCCAACGCCGCCAACGCGCAGGCCATCGCCCAGGTGCTGGCGCCGCAGATCGCACAGCTGGCCAAGGGTTACACCCACGTGTTCGGCCCGTCGACCACCTTCGGCAAGGACCTGATGCCGTGCGTGGCCGCCCTGCTCGGCGTCAACCAGGTCTCCGACCTGATGAGCGTTGAAGGCAGCCACACCTTCAAGCGCCCGATCTACGCCGGCAACGCGATCATCACCGTGGAAGCCCCGGCCGAGCAGATCGTGGTCGCCACCGTGCGTGCCGCCTCGTGGCCGGAAGCCGCCCAGGGCGGCAGCGCCGCCATCGAAGCAGCCAGCGTCGACGCTGCCCTGCCGACCCACACCCGCTTCGTCGGCCTCGCCGCCGGTGCCAGCGACCGCCCGGACCTGCAGAGCGCGAAGCGCGTGGTCTCCGGCGGCCGCGGCGTCGGTTCGGAAGAGAACTTCAAGGTCATCTTCCAGCTGGCCGACAAGCTCGGTGCCGCCGTCGGTGCCTCGCGCGCTGCGGTCGATGCCGGCTACGTGCCCAGCGACCTGCAGGTCGGCCAGACCGGCAAGATCATCGCGCCGGAACTGTATGTGGCCGTGGGTATCAGCGGTGCCATCCAGCACCTGACCGGCATCAAGGATGCCGGCACGATCGTCGCGATCAACAAGGACGGCGATGCGCCGATCTTCGAGATTGCCGATATCGGCCTAGTGGGGGATCTGTTTGCCATCCTGCCGGAGCTGGAAGCAGCTCTTTGATGTTGCACGGTTGCCATTCGCATTCGGATGGCAACCGACAAGAAATTGTCCCTTGCCTGCATTGGGGCCGCCGCGAAGAGTGAGTACAATTCCAGAGTCCTCGGCGATTGACCGGCTGGCAGAGGTCCGTTCAGTGCCCACCGCCTTCTGGATTCCCCAGACGATTCCTTCCATCCAACGCAGATCCAATCCCAATGCCGCCTGAAGCCATTCCAGTCAACTCCCTGTCACGTCATATCGAACCTTTGAAGGATGCACTCGCGGCGGCGGCGACCGAGGTGGTTGGCAGTGGCTATTTTGTCCTGGGCCCGAATGTCCGATCGTTCGAATCTGCCTTTGCCAGTTACTGCGGGGTGGATCACTGCATCAGCGTTGGCAACGGTACCGACGCGCTGGAACTGTCTCTGCGCGCCTTGGGCGTAACGGCACAGGACCAGGTTGCGGTAGTCGCCAATGCAGCGATGTACGGCACATCGGCAGTGCTGGCGTGTGGCGCGGAACCGGTCTTCATCGACATCGCTGAAGGCAGCGCGACCATGGATCCGGCGCTGCTGGAAGCTGCGCTGGTCGCTGGCGGCATCAAAGTCGTCATCGTCACCCACCTCTACGGCCAACTGGCAGATGTCGAAGCCATTTCGGCGCTGTGCAAAGCCCATGGCGTGGGCCTGCTGGAAGACTGCGCCCAAGCCCATGGCGCGCGCAACGCGAACGGTCTGGCAGGCTCGTTCGGCGATATCGCCAGCTTCAGCTTCTACCCGACCAAGAATCTCGGCGCACTGGGCGATGGCGGAGCCGTGGTTACCCACCGCGCCGACCTGGCCGAGCGCGTGCGCATGCTGCGTCAGTACGGCTGGACACAGAAGTACACCAACGGCTTGGCTGGCGGTCGCAACAGCCGGCTGGATGAAATGCAGGCGAGCATGCTGCTGCTGATGCTTCCGCATTTGGATCAGTGGAACGAGCGCCGCCGAGAGGTTGCGCAACGCTACAGTTCTGGCATCACCAATCCAAAGATTCGGGTCAACCAGAGCAGTGGCGCGTCCTATGTTGCGCACCTGTACGTCGTACGCAGTGAGGTACGGACTGCACTTCAGCAGCACCTTGCCAGCCTGGGCATCCAGACCGACATCCACTACCCGACTCCAGACCATCGTCAGCCCTGCCATGGCGGGCGCTACGCGGATCTGGAGCTACCTGTCACGGAGCGGGACTGCACTGAGGTGATTACGCTGCCCTGCTTCCCCGAACTGACCGACGTGGAAGTTGACCGCGTGATCGAAGCATGCAACAGCTTCTGAGTCCAACGCTGACGGTCGTTGTCCCGGTGTACGGCAACGAAGGATCCATCGCCAAGCTCATCGCTGCGCTGGCATCCATCAAAGCGAGCGCACAGGTACCATTCGAAGCGGTTTTCGTCGTCGACGGCAGCCCGGATCAAAGCTATGCGCGACTCCGTGAGCAACTGCCGACCGCCGGATTTGATTCGCAGCTGATTGCCTTGTCCAGAAATTTCGGTGCATTCTCGGCCATCCGAGTCGGGCTGGAGCATGCCAAGAGCTCCATCATTGCCGTGATGGCCGCCGATCTCCAAGAGCCTCCGGAACTGGTGCTTGATCTTTTCAAGGCGCTCGCGGTTGGTGACACGGATATCGCGATGGGGGTCAGAGAGTCGCGGGATGATCCCGGTCTCTCCAAGCTGGCATCGGAGGCATTCTGGGCACTGTATCGACGCTTTGTCATGCCCGACATTCCGAAGGGAGGCGTGGATATCTTCGCCGTCACCGATTCTATGCGTGACCGCCTGCTTCAGTTGAAGGAGAGCAACACGAGCCTGCTTGCCCAGCTGTTCTGGCTGGGGGGGCGACGCCAGTTCGTGCCCTACAGACGGCTTCGCCGTGAACACGGAAAGAGCGCCTGGACGCTCAAGAAGAAACTGCGCTACTTGTCCGATAGCGTCTTCTCGTTTACCGACCTTCCCATTCGATTGCTCATGGCTCTCGGTGTGCTGTCCCTGGGCGCAGGCGTTGGCCTTTCAATTCTTATTCTCGCTGCGAAGATCTCCGGCCTGGTTGCTGTGCCAGGCTACGCCGGGACGATGGTGGCCATCCTGTTCTTTGGTGCCTTGAACTCGTTGGGACTGGGCGTCGTGGGTGCTTATGCCTGGCGCACGTTCGAGAACACCAAGGCACGCCCTCTTTCCATTCTGCAATCTCTGGAAACCTTCACGGAGCTTGACTGATGAACTACTTCTGCCATCCCAATTCACTTTGTGAATCGGAGAGCATCGGCAAAGGCACCCGAATCTGGGCTTTTGCGCATGTCCTGCCCGGAGCCGTGATCGGTGAGGACTGCAATATCTGCGATGGCGTCTTCGTTGAAGGCAATGTCGTTGTCGGCGACCGCGTCACCGTTAAATGCGGCGTACAACTGTGGGACGGTGTAAGGCTGGCCAACGACGTATTCGTCGGCCCGAATGCGACCTTCACAAATGACCGGTTCCCCCGATCCCGCCAGCACCCCGAGGCATATCCGGAAACGTTCGTGGAGGCTGGCGCCTCCATCGGAGCAAATGCCACGATCCTGCCCGGCATTCGGATCGGCAGCGGCGCCATGGTCGGCGCTGGCGCAGTCATCACCCGCTCGGTACCTCCGAACGCGATCGTCGTGGGCAATCCTGCGCGAATCGTCGGGTATGTGACTGATAGCCGCGCACAGCATCCTGCACCGCAGGCAGCTACGGACGAAGCTAGAGTTAGTTCCGTCGCGGGCGTGAAGCTGCA
This sequence comes from Stenotrophomonas sp. NRRL B-14846, assembly GCF_050473585.1. Classification (NCBI taxonomy): domain Bacteria; kingdom Pseudomonadati; phylum Pseudomonadota; class Gammaproteobacteria; order Lysobacterales; family Lysobacteraceae; genus Stenotrophomonas; species Stenotrophomonas sp. NRRL B-14846. The sequence continues at coordinate 232,526 of NZ_JBFLUN010000023.1, read as the reverse complement.
TAGGCTTCCTCGCTATCAGGACCTCCGAGGTGCACTTTCGGTCGGTGAGTTCTCGAAGGACCTGCCCTTCGAACCCAAGCGATACTTCCTTGTTTTCGATGTTCCCAGCCAGGAAACCCGTGGCGAACACGCGCATCGGATCTGCCATCAGTTCCTGATCTGCGTCAAGGGCAGCGTCCGGGTTCTCGCGGACGACGGCACGCGTCGTGATGAGTTCATCCTGGATTCGCCAAGCGTCGGCCTGCACCTTCCCCCCATGATCTGGGGTACGCAATACCAGTACTCCCCTGGCGCCGTTCTGCTGGTCTTTGCCTCCGAGAACTACGACGGCGATGAGTACATCAGGCAGTACGATGAATTCATCAAACTAACCGCTGTCGCAGCGAGCTGACATTGCACGCATTGCTTGCAACCATCGCCCGCTTCCTCGCGGGCGGTGCCCTCAACACCGGTAGCACGTTCGTGCTCTACTGGTTGTTGCTGCTTGTCATGGACTACCGCATTGCTTACGCGATCAGTTTCGCCTCCGGCATTCTGCTCAGCTATCTGATCAACACCCGGTTTGTCTTCCGTGCACAGCACAGCATGCGCAAGTTGCTGTTGTTTCCGCTGGTTTACCTTATCACCTACTTGGCGGGCGCGATCGTGCTGCACGCTGCGGTGTCTGGATTTGGCGTCAGCAAAACGATTGCGCCACTTCTCTCAATCTGCGCCACCCTGCCGCTGTCGTTCGTACTGACGAGACTTGTGCTTTCGACCAAGCGCGCTAAGCCTCGTGTCTAGCAGATGGATAGCCAACGTCTAAACAATCTGACTGCCGCCCGCTTTATTGCGGCACTGCTTGTTTACGTCCATCATTCGTCCGCCATGGCGTATGCATCCATGCCGAACGACTTCTTCCGGAACTTCGCGTCCAACCGGCCGCAGCTGTTTCGTTCTTCTTCGTTCTGAACGGCTTCGTGCTCGCCGCTTCGAATCTGGAAAAACACTCCGGGCTGGGCCTCGGTTCAACGGTTTCGTTCTATTGGAAGCGCAGCGCAAGAATTCTTCCACTCTGGCTGCTCGCGCCGGCTCCATTCATCGTCAAAGCCGCGCAGGAGGGTGATCCCCGACTGTGGTCTTACCTTGCGTTTACACAAGCCTGGAGTGGGAACGTCAACGTTTCGTTTGCGCTCTTGGCCGTGGCATGGACACTCTCGGTGGAACTCTTCTTCTACCTGTCCTTTCCATTCATTGCCGCTGTCGTGGCGCCATTTCGCAGCCGATGGCTGCGGCCAGTTCTTATCATTGGCGGGTTGCTCATACCAACTGTCGCGGCGCTGTACTACGAGCTCAAGCCAGAGTTGGCGGCACTTGCATCGTCGAACCCATGCAGTTCGCATCAGTGGCTTTACCGCTCATCATGAGGTTCCAAGAGAAGAGCCCTGATACGGGTCATGCCGTATGCGGCGATCTTCGTGATCGTTGTCGTGGCGCTCGCCCGTCTCGAGCAGTTCGGTGCAGGGATACGGTGGCACCTACCTATCCTCCTGGGCGAAGCTTCATTCGCCTTCTACCTGATACACCAGTACTACTTCAAACCTGTTCTTCAGCCGCCGCTGGTCGAAGCGTTTAGCCTTCAAGTAGCGCAGGTGACCGTACTGGTTGCCGCAGTCAGCGCAAGCATTGGCCTCCACCTGATGATCGAAGTGCCGGCTAGAACACTGATGCTACGCGCCCTGCGCATCGGGTCGACCGTGCCCAAGGCACGAACCGCCCAGGAATCTGCACGCACGTAAGCGGATTCAGAGACAGACGAGGGCGCTCCCATCCGCCTGAATTGACACGAACCCACGCTCAGGCCACACAGCTGCATTTGCACAAGCAGCAACGTCCTGCTCACCAGCCTGCCGGAAGTTCAGCTTGCGACCGGTGGAAAGGGTCATCCGCGCTGGGATCGCGCTGGATACGTAGAAAGCGGAGATGTTCATGTCCATCCATGTCGTGGCAAGGGATACACCATGCGTCCAACGCATCTTCGTATTCACCACCGCAACGGGTGTCTGCTCGCTGTACTCGTCAAGCGCCCTCAGGGACGCCATGATCTGCTCGGCCAGGAATGAATCAAAGGCATTCAACTGCCGCTGGTCATTGTGTACACGGTGACCTATCGCAATCGAAGAGATCAGCAAGAGCCCTGCCAGCAGGCTGACCGAGACACGGGTCGCGGTGTTCTTTGCATACAGGCAGAACCAGAAACACCCAGCGGCGAAGAGCGCCACGAGGCCACCCAGCACTCGAGGAACCGGCCACCAGGTCGCCCCCACCGCTACAACGCCCAAGCCAACCAGCGGCGCCATCAGCACCAGGACCAACGCCATTGGCGTTTCCCTGCGCCAGCTGCGCAAGAGCAGCCAGCACACAGCCACCCAGCCACCGATGGCCAACGCCCAGAACGCGGTACGGACGGAAGAAGCGGTCTGCACCAGAAGGGGATGGGTGAGCACCCACTTTGCAAGCTCCGCAATCTCATCGAGCCGGGTACCTAGCTGATCGAGAGGGATCATTTGACCACGCTGAACGACCTGCACACCAAGCATCGAGATGAAGAGCTTGTTGATGATTAGGTATAGAACGACGGCAAGTGCGATGATTGCAGTGGCTACTCCCGTAGGCAGATAGCGTCTCCAATGCGGGCCAGCGACACCTGGCCCTTCAACGCACGCCCTCACAAGCCCAACCAGCACCATGACCCCAACATAGTTAAGTACGAGCTGGTACATCGAAAGTGCAAGGATCAACAGCACACAACCCAACCACCACATACGCTGCGCGCGGACAGTGATGAACACTGCAGCAATCCCCAGCGCAATCGCCAACAGCGCAGAGAATGACGCCTCGGAGAACGTCAGTATTTCCGCCTGAAAGGGATGCAGCACCAACAGCAGCGCAGGAAGACAGACAGCAAAGGCTTTTGTCTCACGAGGCTTGTCGAACGCAGCGAAGAAGAGAGGAGCGGTGAAGGCGAAGCAAGCCAATCCGACACCTTGGAACAGGGTGGCGAACGTCTCGGGGTCTACACCCAGGCCCTGCATTGCCTGGAACAGCAGAAACTGTCCAAAGCGGCCTTGGCTTACAAACCTTTCCATCGGCGGCCAGCCGTCGAGGTTGGAGTAGGAGTCGATGGACAGGCCAGGCGCGATCAGGAAGGGCATACGCGCCAGAACGCAAGCCACGGTGACAGCAGCGCAGATCCACCATAGGCCGCGCAACAGTTCCGACAGCGGAACAGGATCCGTCTCGAACCGCGTGGCAAGAACATATCGCATTCACTACACCCCTGATCTATAACAACCAATGTGCAGGCATTGATCAGCAGCCTGCAAGCCTCGGGCAGCAGTATACAGATCTGGGTGGACTGTACTGGTCAGCCATCCAAAGCTCCGCTCGACAGGTTGCACTGCCAACGCCATGCATCCTCACAGATCTCTTTGAGCGAGCGGGTAGCCTGCCAATCAAGGAGCGTCTCGGCTCGCGATGGATCAGCCCAAGACTCAACGATATCTCCGGCACGTCGTTCAACGACTTCGTATGGGACGGGGTGACCGACAACATCACTGAACGCCTGGATCATCTCCAGTACCGAATAGGGTCGTCCTGTGCCCAGGTTAAGGGTCAGCGATCTTCCATCAGCGCCGTCCAGAACTTTCAACGCCGCCACGTGGGCGGTCGCCAGATCAACCACGTGAATGAAATCCCTCACTCCCGTACCGTCAGGGGTTGGGTAGTCCGCGCCAAACACCCGGACGTGCGACCTGAGGCCCGCCGCAGTCTGGGTGATATAGGGCGCAAGATTGTTGGGAAGTCCCGTTGGCAGCTCACCGATCAGGCCGCTCGGATGGGCGCCCACCGGATTGAAATACCGGAGCAGGACGGCCCTGAGCATACTGTCCGGAGCATCCACGCAATCACGAATGACCAATTCGGAAGCGAGTTTTGTGCGCCCATAAGGTGTTGGAGGCCGCAACGAAGCGGTCTCCGGGACAGGGCATTGTTCGGGCTCGCCATAGACGGTCGCCGAAGAGCTGAACACCAGTCTGCGGCAGCCAGCAGCGTCCATCGCTGACAGCAGCGAGATGGTCCCCTCAACGTTGACCCTGTAATACTCCAGTGGCATAGAGACGCTCTCGCCAACAGATTTCAGTGCTGCGAAATGGATCACAGCGTCTGGCCGGGTCTCGATCAGACAATTCGTCAGCGCCGAGCTTTCAAGGATGTCCAGTTCGGAGAATGGCACAGGCTTGCCGACCAGTCCCTCGATACGATCTATTACGCTGCGCTCACTGTTGCGGAAATTATCAACGACATGCACATCGTGGCCGCGCTCCAGCAGCTCAACAACCGTGTGTGAGCCGATATACCCAGCCCCGCCAGTAACCACAACCTTCACGTGACGCTCCCAACGCTATCGGATGACCCGACTGCGGCATGCTCAGCCCCCTGACACCCGGCCCGGAGATACGGACCCGCGGCCTGCAATCTGGAGGAGAACTCCCCCCACTGCCTGGTTCGGCGCAACATGTCCAACTGCCTTGAGACGCGAAGCTCTCTCTCCTGCGGCGACAAGCGCAATACTTCCAGCTGTGAAACGAATGCAGCGACGTCCTCGTAATCAGCGATGAGGGATTCCGGTTCAAGAAAATCCAGAATCCCCCCCACCGCAGGCGCACAGATGGGAAGCATGGAAGATGCAGCATCGAACAGGATCGTAGGCGTTCCCTCCCATGCACTGGTATGCAGGTAGGCGAAGTGATTTCCACCAACCACTGCTTCAAGTCGCTGGAACTCGCCGTGAAGCACAACATTCGGCAGCGCCTTGAGCCGCTCAATCGCCGCATTGCCCCCGGACATTACCTGTGTACCGAACACGTCGAACTCAACGTGCGGCATAGCTTCTGCAATCCCGGCCAACACATCCGGGCGTTTCTGGCGATCAAGGCGCCCCGCCCAGAGAACGCGCCGTGCACCATCTTCTGTCCTGGCTTTTGCACCGACAGGTGGTACCTTTCCGTCGTACGGGAATGGGAGGACTGTAAAGCTTCTCTGTGGAATTCCAAGATCTTCGTTCCAGATTCTCGGATACTGCGAGTTGTCACAGAAAATAGTATCGAAGACGGCATGACAATCGCGCAGGTAGTCGCGCGCATAGCCGACCGGCAACATTCTCTGGCTGTAGTCATCGCAGAACAACGAGGCGTAAAGGGCCGAATGCTGGCGCAACGCCACTCCATACTGGCGCACGACCTCCCACCCAACCCGCGAGTTGATAACATGGATAACGCGTGGTCGTTGCTGAACAAGCAATCGCACCAGTACTCGCGCCTGATCATCCAGGGACAGGCGCTCCACAATGTTTCCAAGCGAGACGTACACGGCCGACGCTGGCAAGCGCGATGCCCAAGGAGAATCCCCTGGCTCAGTGCCGAGGAGAAGCAGGCGATTTTCTTCCTTCGACTCCACTATCGCCTTTGCATGATAGAGAATTCCGCGATCGGCACCGCCCTGCTTGAGCCATGGAATCACCAGCACATGGGTGAAACACGCATCATTCAAAAGCGTGAGCAGCTCTGCATAGACCGCACCTGCGGCAGGCAACGATGGCACGGAGTAGAACTGATAGCGGTCCAGAACGTCCCCTGGAGGAACCAGATCCGGATCCAGGTACCCTATCTCGAAGATCTCGTCCTGCAACCATTTCGGCATAGTGGGAACGCTGGGGACGTCGATCGGGAGCACATCCCCCGCGCCCTCAGCAGAAGCACGCGGACTTGGCGTCACTGCATCAAGCACGCGCTTGACCTGTGCCCATGCGCGATGGATGGCACTCATGCCTTACCCTCCACGGCCCTTGGTTCAAAAAAAATTGTCTTTGGAACCACTGTTTTCATCGCATGGCTTGCCTGGTTCAAGGACCCCGAAACCTTCCGCCTGTAAAAATAGGCACTGTGCGGCGCAATTCCGTGCACAACGCCCCGCGCGATTGTCTCGCAGTTCCAATACCAATCCTCATATCCGAAGCCCGTGGTGCTGGGATAACACGCAACGTAGGGAATCTCTTCGAAAACCTTTCTGGTTGAAAAGGCCGCACTGATCCAAGGGTTGACCGAGAGCATTGACCTGGGATCGTAGTAAGGGCCTTCCTGGTCGGGCTGCCAATTGAATGCGTTGTACATCCCAAAGCTGAGCACTAGCTCTGGGTGCAAGATGAAGCGTCCTTCACGCCGGACTGCCTCCTGAAGATGGCGGGCAAAGTACTCCCGGGAAATCAGGTCGTCGCCATCGAGCGTACAGACATAGTCAGCGGTCGCATTGGCCACACCCACGTTGCGGGCAAGAGCCAGGTCGGCAACATTGGTCACGACAACACGTTCCGTTCCGTCCAGGCAAAAATGGTTCCTGACATAGCTGCTTGTTGTTACGTCAGCGTTGTCCAGCACAAGAACGAGCTGCACGTGCAACCCGGCCTGCCGCGCGACGTCACGGGAAAGCGCATATGAACGCAGCGCTGTGTGTGCAAGCAGACCTTCCTTGTGAAAGGTGACGATCGCACTCAAATGCGGCTTTGCCATCGGGAATTACCTAGAAATGTTCAAGAGGTGCGCGGCAAACGCCAATACATCCGGCGCCGGCTCATGGAGAGCCTGAAGCTAGGAGATGGAATAGTACTTGGCAATGACCCTTTTGTAATAGTTCCCGTCGAAGTCGATTCCAACTTCCCCGGCAGCCCGGCTGCAGTCGCTTGCATCAATTATGAATGGAGCCCCTTTATCGAGAAGGCCGTAGTTGCCGACCCTGCCCACCGACTCCTCCATGGCTTGCACGATGGACGGCATGGGGGTCGAGACCGGGTCAGCGAGCGAGACTATCCGGGGATATCTTTCATCGCTCCGAATGACATGGGTGGCCAGCGCGCAGACATCATCGACATCAATCAGATTACGCTCTGCATTCTTCCATACCTCGAAGTACTCCCCACTAGCGATCCGAGCACTTAGAAAGTTGGTCAGGGTCCCTGGGTTCCCGCCACGGCCGACTACCTGGGGCAAGCGCAGAACACGTCCGCGTGGATCCCCGATGACCAGGCTCTCCATCCGTCGTTTGTGGATAAGGTAAGGACTCTCGGTCTCGTTCGGGTTGCCTACGGCGCAACTGCCGAAGTACACGATCCTGCCAACATCCGCCGCCATTACGGATCGCACTAGAACTTCTTCACGCTCAAACTGTGCCGGGTCTACTTCCCTCGAATTCGATACGCCAGCGGCGAGAATGCACACATGCCTATCATCCTGCCAGAAGGGGGCAAACGCGGTAGCGACCATTCCGCGACCAATGATCATGCCCCAGCATTCCTGGCATAACCTTCGATCGAACTAATGGCGGCCCTGAAATCCACCCAGCTGCGTCCGCTTGAAAGGGCGCGATACTGGTTGGCCCTGCGAAGCCTCCGCAGTTGAGGCTCGGAAATCAGGGATCGCAGGCGCTGAACATGCGCACCCGCATCATCAGGGTCATCAACGAGCCAATCTCCTTCGATCAGATCTACGACGCCCCCTACGGCGGGCGCAACGACAGGCAAGCCAGCGGCTGCGGCGTCGAGCAGAATGGTGGGCAAGCCCTCCCACGACGACGTGAAAAGATAGGCCGCATGGTCTGATCGCACAATCTCCTCGAAACGAACGAAGGGGCCGTGCAAAGTTACGTTGCGCAGAGCACCCAACTGCGCCATGGCAGGATGTTGAGGACCAAGCACGGACACGCCGTGAACATCAAACAGTACGTCAGGCATCGCTTTGGCAATTGCAAGCAGCACATCAGGGCGCTTCTGTCGATCAAACCGTCCTGCCCACAGGATACGCGGGGACGCCGGGAGATCGAACGAATCTACCTTCTCCACAACTTCACGATCGTAAGGAAACTTCATCACGGTGAAAATGGCGCGCGGAACGCCAATCTCCCTGGACCACCGGTCTGGATACACAGAGTTGTCGCAGAACACCTGGGCCAGATGCGGATAGCAGGAGCGCAGGTACCGACGCGCGTACCCAACAGGAACCATGTTCTCGTCATAGTCGTCGCAGAACAATGACGCATACAGTCGCGAACGCTGCCGCAATGCAAGACCGAACATCTTGATCGATTCCCAAGCGGTTCGCGAGTTGATGTTGTGCACGACCTCTGGCTGCAACTGCACCAGCAAGCGGGTCATCAACTGTACTTGCCCCTCCATACCCATCGAACCTACGATCTTTCCGAATTCAACAACCTTCACACCTTCGGGTACGCGATGAGCCCAGGCGGATTCTCCTCCCTCGGTCAGCAGCACCAGAATATCGCCAGTTGGCATGCATTCTGCCCAGGCCTCGAGGTGATAAAGGGCACCGCGATCCGCCCCACCACGGACCAACCATGGCAGGATCATGACGTGGGTGTACGGACGCTCGCCCACCTCGGACAGGAGTTGACGATAGATTTCGCCGGGCTTGGTTGTGAAGGGAATGCCATAGTGCCGGTAGTGGTCCGGGGCGCCATGGTCGGACAGCAGCCCAGGCTCCACACTCGCCAGTGCAATCATTTCCTCTTGCAACCACGCCGGGATCTCGGGCTGCCCATGCGATATCACTGTGCCTACTCTTTCCAGCCTCCTCGAAAACCAGGCAAGAATACGCCCCAATTCCGCACGTGGATTGCGGATCATTTGACGAACGCTTACGCGGCGGACAAGGGCGAAGAAACGCCTGATCATCGCAGCCCTCCAAATCCAAAAAGGTCATTTGGGGGCATCACGACTCCTATGGAATTACTCACCGAATTTACGGATCCGGATTCCTTGATTCTGTAGAAATAAGCCGTATCAGGCACCACTCTATGTTCAAAGCCTGCAGCAGTAGTTGCACAGCTCCAGTGCCAGTCCTCGTACCCGAAGCCAGTCTGCACCGGGAAACATGCCACATAGGGGACCTCCGCGAACACTTCGCGACGCGCGAACACAGCGCTCACCCAAGGATTCACGGAAATCAGCATGTCTTTCGAGAATGGCATGGTGCTCTGATCAACCTGCCAACTGAAGAGATTCTTGGCGCCGAAGCTGATGACAATCTCAGAGTGAAGAATGACCCGTTCCCCCATGTTCCGCGCAAACTCCACGTGTTTCACCAGGTAATCACGACTTACCAGATCATCACCGTCAAGCGTGCACACATAGGTTCCACCAGCCTGCCGAATTCCCGCGTTCCGTGCGAGTGCAGCATCTCCCAATGAAAGCTCCAGAACGGTCTCATCGCCTTGCAGATCCGGATGAGATCGGATCTTGCTCACGGTCTCGGCATCAGCATTGTCCAGTACCAACACCATCTCGGTAGTGATGCCCGCGCGGACGGCTAGCTCCCTGGCGTGCAGGTAGCTTCTCAGTGACGCATGGGCGAGTATTCCTTCTCGATGAAAAGTTACGACCACACTCAAATCATGATTCATCGGACTGGCTTCCTACTAAGCTCCCAAGCAGCTGATTTCCGGGTCATCTGCATGGAAAAATCAACATCTAACTGCGCAACAAGGCACGTGCCGAATTCACGTTCGCAGCCTGGGTCAATGACAGCGGTCAACCTGGAAATCATCGCGTCATTTCCTCCCAAGCCGCGCGGCAAGAGCGCGCAGCACTGTGCGAACCAATGGCTTCACCGGAAGCCGATTGAGCGCATTCGCGAGCCGGAACATTTCCTCTGCGATAGACTCAGCCGGGAACCGATTCCGCGACTCCCCTGACATAATGGCACCGGTAGCCGCGCTGAGTTGCTGTGCCGCACCGATCAACTGTTGGTTGGCATTGATCAACTGTTGATGCTCCGCAAACAATCGATCGTATTCTGAATGCAGGGCATGCAGCTGTTGAGAAAGTGCTTCCTTCTCACCGACCGCATGCCGATGCGCCAATCGGAATGCAGCTCGTGCGCCTTCGTTCTCGATAGCCAGCGTCCGAGCTGTTGAGCCCAGCGTCTGGATCACGTGATCGCGGCGGGAAAGCTCGGCGTTCAGCTGATGGTACTGCCCGTCCAGCCAGTCCTTCGCCTCCTGCAGGTTGTCCTGCCAGATCTGCCGACGTTGTTGCTCGGTACGCGCTTCCAGCAACTGCAGACGCAAGGAGCGATTGCTCCACTGCCAGACCAGGCCAGGCCGAAGTGGCGTTTCGGCTGTCAGTCGCAACGCAGACGCCAGACAGCCTGCCTCATCCATGACCGCAGCAAATTCGGGCATGGCGAAGACCTCCGGTGCATTGCAGTCGCCGATGACGGCCGACCAATCCGGCTGTGAAGCGAGGCGTCGGGCTTCGTCCAAGCCACGCGCCCACGCTTGCCGGGCCGCAGGAAGAGCGCCCCGGCTGAAATGTATCCAGCCCAGCCGCACCGCAGCAGTGGTGGTCTTTGTACCTAGCAACGGGCTAAAGGCCAGGACGTCAAAAGCCAGAACCCGAGCATACAACTCGGCGGCCTGATGAAGATCACCAACGGCCTGATGCAAGGACGCGGCGGCGAACGCCAGCGAGACCTGCCACCGCAGTACGGTTGGGTTGGCGGCGGGCGCGTCAATATAAAGTCGAGCGGCGGCAAGCAGCTCGGCACGGCTACTGCCTTCCTGTGCCACCGGATCATAGAGCAGCACGCAGACGGCGGCACCATAGTCGGCCGAGTCTACCGGTGCTTCATGCATCACCTTGCGCGCTATCTGCCGCCGCAGCGTTGCCGATTCCAGCCGCAGACCAACCGCTACGATCAGGCGCACCACACTTGCATCGAGATAATCGCGCTGGAAGGCGATGAGGTTCGGCGCCTTCAGCGACGGGTCCTGCGCAATCCCTGGACCATCTACCTTTACCGCCATCAGCACCAATGCGTCGGCTATAGCGATGCTGTCGGAATCGATCTTGAGTTGGCCGGCAGCGTCGCGCGACACTTCGATGAACTGCTCCGGACCCGGAGGACGCGTCAGGCTCTGCCACCATGCACGGTCAATCACCAGACCTGATTGCTCCAGCAGCGCCAGCAGCGCCAGCAGATCCTGCTGCAACGGATTGCGGCCCGAGTAAAGCGGCACGGCGACCACCAAGCGGCCGCTACGGACCAGAGCGGCATGCGCGGCTTGCACCTTCTGTGACCAGGCGGTGCCGTCATGAGAGAGCCGGGTTACCACCATGTCGATCAGTCTAGGGATCAGCTGCCACTGAGTGCCGCCAAGCCACTCGACACCCGACTCGCCCTCTGGGTGGGGCTTATCGTCGACCACCCCTAACCAGCTACAGCGCGACTGCTGCAGAACGATACGCCACAGATCTCCCTCTGCCGCGTCCATTGCCAGCACTGCATCGCCGGGGCGTACCAGTGCCGCCGCCAAGCCATGGTAGCTGGCGCTCATCAGCGAGGCAGGGTCGGTCACGCTGACACCGGAGCGTGCGAAGACCCGAACGGTTACGTAGTCCGGAACGCCCGGCAAGGCGAATACTGCAGGGTGCTGCTGCCAGCCCAGATTGGCCGCCTGCGCAACCCACATCTCGGCGTCCTGCGCGGCGCCCACCGGTCCGACAATGACCACGGCAGCAGCGTACGGCGCCAGGAACCTGCTGCACTCCTCGCCGCTATCGGCCCAGGCGATGATCACTTCGGCCACTGCATCGCCGGACGTGACCGCATCAAACCGGGACACCTCACACCCGGCCGCCAACAGCGGCGTACCCAAGTGTGCTAACGCTTCACCAATGAGCTGCACGCGACTCGGACCCATCGCGCGCAGACAATAGGCGGCCAGATCAGCCGCGAACATCGGGGTCAGCAGCGAGGCCGAAGTGGTAGGCGGGGGAGAATCACTCATCGCTGGAGTCAAGCAGCGCCGTCGGAGGGTGTAGGTGGCGGGCTGAGACGCTGCACCTCGGCGGTCAACGCATGATATTGACCGTCGAGCCACAGGCGAGCCGCTTCAAGCTCAATGGTATAGCGTTCCAGTTCGGCGATACGCTGCATGTGCTCATGGAACTTGCCATCCAGCCACGCCTTGGCATCGATCAGCTGTTGCACGTCACGCACGCCCATATTGATCTGCTCGGCACCTTCGACTGGACCGGAGACCACGGCGCGGTCATCGAAATCGGCCAGCAATGCCGACTCCGCGCCCAGAACCCTGGCAAGAACAGTGGCATGCGCCTGCAGCTGCAACTGCAGCGCACCCGGACGCGTATCGATGTTGTCGGCCAGCTGGCGGTCCGCAAGATACAGCAAGCCAGCAGCATCGGGCTCGGTGGATCGCACGGACAGCGCTTCGCGCGCGCTGGTCTGCACGCGCTGCCAATGGGCACCCGCGACTTCGGCTGCGCCCTCACCAGCCGCGACGATGGCGGCTAGTGCATGCGCACGTGCACGCGACAACGGTTCGGCGGCGCTGAACTGCGCTTCCAGGTGCATCTGGACCTCGTTGCGGCGACCCTCGGACAAAAGCGCACGGACGCGCGCCAGCGGATCCTCTTCGGCTCGCTGCGGTGCGTTGGCTTTGCGCGCCAGCACCAGCAACCATTCACCGTCGCACGCTGGACCCGAGACCGGGTCAATCTCGAGCATCGAGCGCGCCGACAAGTGGCGCTTCTGGCCGCCACCGGCATCCTGCAACCACGCTTTTTCGATTACAAAGCCATGGCGCTGGAACTGCGCCACCAGACGCGGCCAATCGTACACATGAAAATGGAATGGATTGGGATCTTCGCCGGTTTCATCCGACCAGTCGTTGGGCACGCTGGCGTACACGCGCCCCCAAGGAGAGAGCACGCGATGCAGCTCGGCCAGCAGCAGATCCGGCTGAGGCAGGTGCTCCAGTGTCTCCACCGATACGGCAAAATCGGCCGACCCGTCAGCCATCCCGGAAAGATTCTGCGCATCGCCAACCACGAAGTTCATCGCGGTAGGCGACGCCGGAGCGAAATTGAGGTTGGCATAGTCCACCGCATATTCGCTGGCATCCAGACCCGTGAAAGAAGCGGCAAGACTATTGTGAGCCAGCTGGTAAGAACCGTAGCCTAGACCGCAGGCGACATCGATGACCCGGTCGCCCGCCTGGATGAATTGGGCGGCCTGGGCATAGCGCGTCATGTGCGCGTCGGAACGACGGCCCGGCTCACGGGTCATGTCGGTATGCAGGTCGCGCTCTTCCTCCAGCGCTTTTAGTGGATACACCGCAAGGGCCTGCCCGGGGACGCGCTCGAAGGCGATCATCAACATGCCGGTCACCCGGTCCAGCTCACCGTACGGGGCGACCCGCTCATTGAGCGGATGCTTGCGCCACTCGGCTTTGATGGCAGCGGCCTCCCACGTAGCGCGGTTGCCGGTGGCCGCCGCTTCGCCCGCAACGACGATACACACCGGCCCTGCAACGCCGGCCAGCAGGGGTTGCAGCCACTCGCCCGCCTGCGCGGCATCGGCCCGTTCCAGTACGACGATGGCAGCTGTGGCCGTGCATCCAGCGACATCTCCTTGAATGGCCACGCCAGCTTGGCGCAGCGCACGCAACAGCACCGGCGCGGGGTCCCCGAGCACCGCAACGGGCCCAGCAGGAAGCCAGGTCAGAAGGCGAGCCACCGCCACGCGTACGGCAGCGGGAGAAAGTGCGGAATGGGCAGCGGTCGGGTTCATATCCATTGCAGAGCTTTCCTGATTTATTCGACGTCAACAATCGCGGCATGCATGCGCAGGTCGCAGACACCACCAAAGGTGTATTCCTTCTGCCGCATTCCCACCTGGAAGAATGCGGCCTCGTCACGCCAATGCAGCATGCGCTGGGCACCGCCAAAACGCTCGAGCTCCTCGGAAACCGAAACCTGCACCTCGTAGAAATTGACACCCAGAGCGCAGTCGAATTCGAATCTCACCACGAACGGCTTATCGGCGGGGAACGTCGTCCCCCATACACCCGGTTGCTCACTGCCCTGCTCGGCCCATTGGCTGACATCCTGATTCAGGGTTCCCCATGAATAGAGCTTCACGCCTTCCTTGTTGCGCAGGCGGACATTGACGTTCAGTTTGTCCATGTCCCGCGTCGGTCGCGCGGTGACCTCGATGATCGCGCGTTCGCGCGGAAGGAAGTACGCACATTCGTTGCCGTCGGTGTCCAGCACCCGCACGTGTTCCACCACGCAGTCGAAGTCACCGAAGGACAGCTTGTCGCTGCGCACACCCAGCACAAGCGAACCGCCGTGCTCGGCAGGCTCAGCCACCGGGTCGGCGTCCGACTGTGCCTCGATGGTTTGCCTGGCGTGCTGCAGGTGCTGGGCACTGATGGAGGCGTAGTAGTCGCGCTCATCGTCGTGCAGCTGCTTGCGGTACTCCAGCACGACCTCCGAAGACGGGCCGGCCACGCGCACGGTGCCGTCACGAAGCAGGATGGCATGGTCCGTGAGCGTACGGATCGATTCCTGATCGTGCGACACCAGCAGCAGCGTGCAGCCGTTTGCACGCAGCGCCTCCATCTGCTGGAAACAGCGCTTCTGGAACAGCGCATCACCCACCGCCAAGGCCTCATCGACAATCAGGATGTCGGGCTCCACCTGGGTCTGCACTGCAAACGCCAGTCGCAGCATCATGCCGCTGGAGTAGGTCCGCACCGGCTGGTCGATGAAGTTGCCGATGTCGGCGAAGGCGGCGATGGCATCGAAGCGCTGCATCACCTCGCGCTCCGTCAGACCCAGGATCATGCCATTGAGAACGACGTTCTCACGCCCAGTGAAGTCTGGATTGAAGCCGCTGCCCAGTTCCAGCAGCGCGGCGATACGCCCATTGACCTGCGCCGAGCCGGTGGTGGGCGCCAGCGTGCCGGCGATGATCTGCAGCAGGGTCGACTTGCCTGAACCATTGCGTCCGATGATGCCCACCGCGTCACCGCGCTTCACCTTCAGACTGACGTCGCGCAGCGCCCAGAATTCGCGCCCGCGCTGACGAGAGGACCATTCCCCCTTGCCGGGTAGCACGCGGCCAAGCCGGGGCAGCAGCATCTGCAGCAGGCGATCCGACGGCTTGTCGAAAATATTGAATACCTTGCTGACATTCTCGATGTCGATAACCAGGTTGTCAGACGACATCGGCGAAAGCCCTCCGGGTCCGCTGGAACCACCAGTAGCCAAAGAAGTAGATGCCTATCGACCAGCCCACCGCCCAGCCGTAGTGACCCCAATCGGGCAACGTCCCCGTCACGATCAAAGCACGGGTCTGCTCAACATAGATTGCCAGCGGACTGAGGCGCATCCAGTTGCCGATTGCCTCCGGGAAGATGATCGATGGGTACAGCACCGGAGTGAGGTACTGCAGCACTCGGGCAAGCAATCCAGCGATCTGATCCACGTCACGGAAGAACACGCCCAGGGAGGCGAACAGGTAGGTCACGCCCATGGTCAGGGCCAGCAACGGCACGATCAGGAGCGGCAGCAGCACGACCTGCCAATGCAGCCCGAAGCTGCTGAACAGCAGGAACGCCACCAACGCCACCGTCGCCACGCCAGCGTTGTACAGGGAAGACAGCACCACCACCGGCGGCAGCACCTCCAGCGGGAACACCACCTTCTTCACCAGATTCGGATTACTGAGCACCGCAGTGGGCGCACGCGTAAGCGACTCAGCGAAGAAGTTGTAGACGATCAATCCGATGAACAGCAGGACAGCGTAGTCAACCTTGGTATGGGTTTCGATGCCTTTCCACTTCGCGCTGAAGATCGTGGAAAAAATGACCGTATAGATGGCCAGCATGATCAGCGGCACAAGCACGCCCCATAGCGCACCCAGCAGCGAATCCTTGTATTTCTTCTTGATGTCGCGGCCGGTCAGGCTCAGCATCAATTCGATGCGCCTGCCCATCATACGGTGGCCGCCTCCAGCGCCCTCTCCAGATCCACCTGCAGGTCCCCCAGATCCTCCACACCCACGCTCAGCCTTACCAGCGCGTCACTGATCCCCAGCTGTTCGCGGCGCGCGACCGGGATCGAGGCATGGGTCATAACCGCCGGGTGGTTGACCAGGCTTTCCACGCCGCCCAGCGACTCGGCCAGGGTGAACAGTTCGGTCTTCTCGCAGAAACGCTTGGCCGCTTCGAAACCGCCCTTGAGCACGATCGAGACGATGCCGCCGTAGCCGGCCATCTGCTTGCCGGCCAGCTCATGCTGCGGGTGCGAGGGCAGGCCCGGGTAGATCACCTTCTCCACCGCCGGGTGCTTTTCCAGCCATTGTGCCAAGGCCAGCGCGTTGGCGCAGTGCGCCTTCATGCGCAGCGGCAGGGTCTTCAGGCCACGCAGGGCCAGGAAGCTGTCGAACGGGCCCTGCACGCCACCCACCGAGTTCTGCAGGAAGGCCATCTGTTCGGCCAGTTCGGCGTTGTCACCGACTACGACCATGCCACCGACCATGTCCGAGTGGCCATTGAGGTATTTGGTGGCCGAATGCAGGACCAGGTCCGCACCCAGTTCCAGCGGACGCTGCAGCATCGGCGAGGCGAAGGTGTTGTCGACCACCACGATCAGGCCATGGCGCTTGGCGATGGCGGCGACCGCGGCGATGTCGACGATCTTCAGCATCGGGTTGGTCGGGGTCTCGATCCACACCATCTTCGTCTTCGACGTGATGGATGCCTCGAACGCGGCCAGATCGGTCAGGTCGACGAAGCAGAAATCCAGCCCGGCGGTGCGGCGACGCACGCGCTCGAACAGGCGGAAGCTGCCACCGTAGATGTCATCCATCGCCACCACGTGGCTGCCGGCGTCCAGCAGCTCGATCACGGTCGAGCTGGCCGCCATGCCCGAGGCGAAGGCGAAACCGCGGGTGCCGCCTTCCAGCGACGCCACGCAGCGCTCATAGGCAAAGCGGGTCGGGTTGTGGGTACGCGAGTACTCGAAGCCCTGGTGCTCGCCCGGGCTGGACTGGGCATAGGTCGAGGTGGCGTAGATCGGCGGCATCACCGCGCCGGTGCTGGGGTCGGGCGACTGGCCGCCGTGGATGGCCAGCGTGGCCAGGGCCAGCGCGCGGTCCGGGGAAGAAGCGTTGGACATGTCGTTTCCTGATTGGCGCCGATGACCGGCGCCGTCGAAGGAGCGGGAGTCTATCAGCGCGGCCTTAACAAGCTTTGACGCGGATAAACCGGGATTCAGCAGCGATCTGCGGCGATAAACGCCTTACTGAACGCGCCGGCGCAGGTAATTCAGCAGGTCGATGCGGGTGATCAGGCCGAGGAAGGCGTCGCCGTCCATCACGATCGCCACCTGGCCGCGGTCGAACACCGGCAGCAGGGCCTCGATCGGCGACTTCACGTCCAGCCGGTCCAGCTTGCTGACCATCGCGGTGGCGACGGTGTCACGGAAGCGCGCTTCATCGCCATAGACATGCAGCAGCACGTCGCTTTCGTCGACGATGCCGACCAGCTGCTCACCGTCCATCACCGGCAGCTGCGAGACGTCGTACAGCTTCATACGCTGGTAGGCGGTGGTCAGCAGGTCGTTCGGGCCGATCACCACGGTGTCGCGCTGGCCATACGGGCGCAGGATCAGGTCGCGCAGATCGCCGTGCTGCGGGCGCTGCAGGAAGCCGTTGTCCAGCATCCAGTAGTCGTTGTACATCTTCGACAGGTACTTGTTGCCGGTGTCCGGCACCAGCACCAGCACCTTCTTCGGCGTGGTCTGCTCGCGGCAGTACTTCAGGCCGGCGGCCAGCAGGGTGCCGGTGGACGAACCGCCCAGGATGCCTTCCTTGCCCAGCAGCTCGCGCGCGGTGTGGAAGCTCTCCGCGTCGCTGATGGCATAAGCCTTCTTGACGCGGCTGAAATCGGAGATCGACGGCAGGAAGTCCTCGCCGATGCCTTCCACCAGCCAGCTGCCCGACTTGTCGTTGAGATTGCCGTCGTTGATGTACTCGGCCAGGATCGAGCCGACCGGATCGGCCAGTACCAGTTCGGTCTTCGGCGACAGCTTGGCGAACGCGCGCGACAGGCCGGTCATGGTGCCGGAGCTGCCGCAGCCGAACACGATGGCGTCGAGGTCACCGCCCATCTGCTCGAGGATTTCCGGGCCGGTGCCGAACTCATGCGCGGCCGGGTTGTCCGGGTTGCCGAACTGGTTGATGAAGTAGGCCCCCGGGGTCTGCTCGGCGATGGTCTTGGCCAGGTCCTGGTAGTACTCGGGATGGCCCTTGGCGACATCCGAACGGGTCAGGCGCACTTCGGCGCCCATCGCCTTCAGGTTGAAGATCTTCTCGCGGCTCATCTTGTCGGGAACGACGAGAATCAGCTTGTAGCCCTTCTGCTGGGCCACCAGCGCCAGGCCCAGGCCGGTATTGCCGGCAGTGCCCTCGACCAGGGTCGCGCCCGGCTTCAGGTCACCCCGCTGCTCCGCCGCCTCGATCATCGACAGGCCGATGCGATCCTTGATCGATCCGCCCGGGTTGGCGCTCTCCAGCTTCAGGTAGAGCTCGCAGACGCCGGTGTCCAGGCGCTGGGCCTTGACGATCGGGGTCTGGCCGATGAGTTCGAGGACGGAAGAATGGATGGGCATTCGGAGGACTTTCGATTCGCGCCACGCAGGGCCGGACCGATGATTATCCGACGGATGGCGCTGAATGTCAGGTCGGTGCGGGCATGCCGCCCGCCTGCCCCATGAAGGGATGCGGGCGGCCCCGGATCGACGAGGAGACCGGTACCGCCCGCATCGGTGAGTTGTGCCTGCTGGCCAAGGCACCACCGCCTGTGGTGCCTTGGCGCGGCCGCCTCATCGGCGGTGCCGCGATGCCGGGGCAGGAGCGCCCGGCGGGGCCATCGATGGCCGGGTCACGCCGTTCCGGGCGCGACGGGGTGCGTCAAAGCGTGGGGGACGTCGTTGGGAGCGGTGTTTCGTACATTCGCAGAAGTCGTTGCTTGGCCAGCAGCTTCTCACGCTTCATGCGACCCAGGGTGACATCATCGATCGGGAGTACACCCAACTCCGCGTCCATGCACTTCTTGTTCAACTTGCGGTGCTGGTCATGGAGTGCCCTGAACTCCGGATCACGCGCGCGACGGGCGTCGATCTCGCTCTGGGGCTGATCTTCAAACATGATGGACCTCCTTCGACAGATACACGAACGCCCCGGCCGCAAGGCACGGGGCGTTGTTCATGGAGGAGCGCCGGTCGATGGCCACCTGGACGCCTGCAACGACCTGCGGCACTGGCCTGCGCACGTCGATCTGCTGCGGTTCGCGCCCTGATTGCATCGGCCCGGCCCTCCCATCGTCCGGTCCGCGGCATTGCGTCCCGGACGATTGACCCTACGCCTGCTCAAGGCGGGGTACAAGACCCCTGCGTCAAAAAGACCGAACCCCGCCGGGGCGGGGTTCAGGCTGAATGCTCATCACAACGAAAAACAAACAATATCAATGCATTACGGGGCGATGATGACCTCGGCCGAGCGCGCCCGGGTGGAGGCTGCCTTCTTGCCGCTGACCTGGATCCGGTTGCTGGCGACACCGGCTGCGACCAGGGCGTCGCGCAGCGCTTCGGCACGCTTCTGACCCACGCCATTGGCGTTGTCGTAGGCCTCGATGCGCAGGCGACCCTTCTTGCCGATGTTCAGGTACTCGGCCAGCGCCTTGGCCTGGTTGCGGGCCCCACCGGACAGGCTGGAGGCGCCTGCGGCGAACGCGTCGCCATTGAAGGTGAAGACTTCGCCACGACCATCGAACTTCGAGCCCGGCAGCTTCTGCCCGGACACCAGCTCGGCTTCCTCGCGGGCCAGCTTGGCGGCGTTCTGCTGGGCGGCGCTGAGGCGCTGCTGCTGCTTGCCGGCCACGCTGGTCAAGGCGTTCTCGGCGTCCTGGCGGGCCAGGGTTTCGGCCTCGGCCGCCTGGCGCAGGCGCTCCGCCTCCTCGGCCTGCATCTGCGCCTGCATGCGCAGCTGCTCGGCTTCCTGGCGGGCACGGGCGGCGTCGCGGCGGCTGGCCTCGATCAGCAGGTCACTGCGGGTGCGCTCCAGGCGGTCGACCTCGCGCGCGGCCATCGCGGTGCGCACGGCGGTCTCGGCAATCTCCACCCGGCGCTCGGCCAGATAGGTGGCCAGCTCCTGGTCGCGGCGCTTGGCCTTGTCCAGGGTGGCGATGGCCTGCTGGGCCTGCATGCGCTCGAAGGCGCCCAGCTCAGCGGTGTCGGGGTTGGCCTGGATGGCCATCAGGCGCTGGCTCAGCTGCGCCACCATCGGGTTGTCGGCGGCCACGGCCAGGGTCGGCAGCGCCAGCAGCGCGGCCAGGGTTGCGGCGGTCATCGGCTTCACCGGCGGTCCTCCCCGGTCGACAGCTGGCGTTGCAGCTGGTTGACCTCGTTGCGGCGCAGCTGCAGCTGCGCGGTGACGGTGGCTTCCTCGCTGCGGACGCGGGCCAGGTCGGCATCGGCGGCGGCGCGCAGGGCCATCGCCGGGGCGTTCTTGCGCTCGCGGCGGTCGCCGGCGGCGCGCTGGGCCTGCTCCAGCCCCTGCCGGGCCAGCCCGATCAGGTCCGGGGCGTACTGGTCGGCGTCGGCCTGGGTGGCCTTGTCGACCGCCTGCCGGGCCTGCGCCAGTTCCAGGGCAGCGTCCTGCGCCCAGGCGGGGGCAGACAGTGCGAATGCAAACGCCATCACATACAGGCCATGGCGCATTCGTGCGAAGCTAAGTCGTTTCATTGGGGAGGCCGTACCGGTTGTCGGTTCACGGCCATTGTCGTCAAGCCGACACCGTGCTGGCAACGGGCGTCGGCCGTTTCGTTGGGGAAAATTCGCAATGGATATCGGCTACTTCCTGAAGCTGATGACCGAAAAGAACGCTTCGGACATGTTTCTGACCACCGGGGCACCGGTCTACATCAAGATCGAGGGGAAGCTTTATCCGCTGGGCAACACCGGCCTGCCGCCGGGCATGGTCAAGAAAATCGCCTACTCGCTGATGGACGAAGGCCAGGTGCCGCAGTTCGAGCGCGAGCTGGAGCTCAACATGGCCATCGCCCTGCCCGATGCCGGGCGCTTCCGCGTCAACGTGTTCAAGCAGCGGGGCGAGGTCGGCATGGTCATCCGCGCCATCCGCAGCCGCATCCCGAGCATCGAGGAGCTGAACCTGCCGCAGGTGCTGAAGGACGTCATCATGACCCCGCGTGGGCTGGTGCTGGTGGTGGGGTCCACCGGTTCCGGCAAGTCCACCTCGCTGGCGTCGATGATCGACCACCGCAACAGCACCACCACCGGTCACATCCTCACCATCGAGGATCCGATCGAGTACCTGCACAAGCACAAGATGTCGATCGTCAACCAACGCGAGGTCGGGCTGGACACCCACGCCTTCCACAACGCGCTGAAGAACGCGATGCGTGAAGCGCCGGACGTGATCCTGATCGGCGAGATCCTGGATGCCGAGACGATGGAGGCGGCGATCGCTTTCGCCGAGACCGGCCACCTGTGCCTGGCCACCCTGCACTCCAACAACGCCGACCAGACCATCGAGCGCATCCTCAACTTCTTCCCGGAAAGCGCGCACAAGAACGTGCTGATGAACCTGGCGCTGAACCTGCGTGCGGTGATCAGCCAGCGCCTGGTGAAGAACAAGGAGGGCCGTCGCCTGCCGGCCACCGAGGTGCTGATCAACACGCCGATGATCCGCGACCTGCTGCGTCGCGGCCAGGTGCACGAGATCAAGGCCGCGATGGAAGGCTCGCTGGAAGAAGGCATGGAGAGCTTCGACCAGTGCCTGTTCCGGCTGGCCAAGGCCGGCATCATCGAGCAGGAGGAAGCGCTGCGCGCGGCCGACTCGCGCGATGGCCTGGCCCTGAAGTTCCGCCTGTCCGAAGGCAGCAGCGGCGAGCACGACCCGTACGCCGATTTCTCGGCGGGCGCACCCAGCATCACCCACGGCTTCTGACCGCACGAAAAAGGGGACGGAGGGAATTAAGTCGTATATGCACTTGCGACGTCGCTCCCTCCGCCTCCTCTTCTGAAGCGTTCAGAGGCGGTCTCATCCAATGAGACCCCTCATCCGTAGGTTTCCTCAATGGAAACCATCCGCAAGCTGGCCATTCTGGCCGATGCCGCCAAGTACGATGCCTCCTGCGCCTCCAGCGGCTCGGGCAAGCGCGATTCGCGCGCCAGTGGCGGTATCGGCAGCACCGAGGGCATGGGCATCTGCCACAGCTACACGCCCGATGGCCGCTGCGTTTCGTTGCTGAAGATCCTGCTGACCAACTTCTGCATCTACGACTGCGCCTATTGCGTGAACCGGGTTTCCAGCAACGTGCCCCGTGCACGTTTCAGCGTGGAGGAGGTGGTCACGCTCACCCTGGACTTCTACAAGCGCAACTACATCGAGGGCCTGTTCCTGTCCAGCGGCATCATCCGCAATGCGGACTACACCATGGAGCAGATGGTGGAAGTGGCCCGGCAGCTGCGCGAAGAACATCGCTACGCCGGCTACATCCACCTCAAGACCATTCCCGAGGCCTCGCCAGAACTGCTGGCCAGTGCCGGGCGCTATGCCGACCGCCTGTCCATCAACGTGGAACTGCCGACCGAAGCCGGCCTGAGCGCCTTGGCGCCGGAGAAGACGGTGCATTCGATCCGCGGGGCGATGGGCGAACTGCGCTGGCGCATCGAGGAAGCCAAGGAGGCACGCAAGGCCCCCGCCGCGGTGGCGCCGACGGCAAGCCGCGTCGCACGCCCGCGCCCTCCCCGTTTCGCCCCGGCCGGGCAGAGCACGCAGATGATCGTCGGCGCGGACGGGGCAAACGACCAGCAGATCCTGGCAAGCGCCGAGAGTCTGTACGGCAACTACCGCATGCGCCGGGTGTACTACTCCGCGTTCAGCCCGATTCCAGACGCCAGCCGGCAGCTGCCACTGCAGCCGCCGCCGCTGCAGCGCGAACACCGCCTTTACCAGGCTGACTGGCTGCTGCGCTTCTACGGGTACGGCGTGGATGAGATTACCGATACCACCCAGGACGGCATGCTCGATCTGGACATCGACCCGAAGATGGCCTGGGCGATCCGCCATCCCGAGCGCTTTCCCGTGGACCTCAACCGCGCACCGAAGGAAATGCTGCTTCGCGTACCCGGGCTGGGCGTGCGCAACGTCAAACGGCTGCTGATGGCGCGCCGCCACGGTCGCCTGCGGGTAGCCGATGTGGCACGCCTGAAGGCGCCGATGAGCAAACTGCTGCCGTTCGTGCAGCTGGCCGACCACCATCCGCGCAGGGCGCTGGACGATCCGGCGGCGCTGCGCGCGCAACTGGCCCCGCCCCCGCGACAGGGTTCGCTGTTCGATGCACCGTCCGCGGCCTGACACGCAGCGCTGGTCGCTGCGGGTGGATCCGCCATGGTCGCTGGAGGCCTGGCGCAACGGTGCGCGTGAAGCCCTGCTGCGCGACGTCGCGCCGGAGCAGCTGGACTGGCTGGAGGGCAGCGACGCATCACTGCTGGATGCACCCGCGGTCACCTCGGCGCCCGTGCAGGCCGATGCTGGCGCACCGAACGTACCGCGCGACTTCCTGGAGCTGGCGGCCACCTGCCTGTGTCATCGCGACGGGCAGCGCATGGCCCTCCTGTACCGGTTGCTGTGGCGCATCACCCATGGCGAACGCTCGGTGCTGTCAAACCCCGCCGATGCCGACGTACTGCGGGCGATGGCCATGGCCCAGGCGGTCCGCCGTGACACGCACAAGATGAAGGCATTCGTGCGCTTCCGCGAGGTGCATGGCCAGCCTGATGCGTTCATCGCCTGGTTCGAGCCACAGCACCACATTGTCGATCGGGTCGCGCCGTTCTTCGCGCGCCGCTTTACCGGCATGCACTGGGCGATCCTAACGCCTTCGCGCAGCGTCGCCTGGGATGGGCAGGCGCTTGCTTTCGGCCCCGGCGCACGGCGCGAGGATGCCCCGGCCGAGGACGCACGCGAGTCGCTGTGGCAGACCTACTACGCGAGCATCTTCAATCCGGCACGGCTCAACACACGGATGATGATGCAGGAGATGCCGGCAAAGTACTGGCGCCACCTGCCTGAGGCACAGTTGCTGCCACGCCTGGTAAGAGACGCGGCCGACCGCGTGCAGGAAATGCATGACCGTCCCGCGCAGGCACCGCAGCGCCGGATTCCCCGACAAGCGAACGCTGCGACATCGGCAACCGATGCCAGCAGCCTGGAGAATCTACGTGGACAGGCCAGTGCCTGCCGCCAGTGCCCGCTGTGGGAGCAGGCCACGCAGACGGTGTTCGGGCAGGGGCCAGCAGGGGCCGAAGTGATGCTGGTCGGAGAACAACCTGGCGACACCGAGGATCTGCGTGGACATCCGTTCGCAGGACCTGCCGGCCAGGTACTGGACCGCGCACTGGCGGAACTGGGAATCGATCGCGCCCAGCTGTACCTCACCAACGCGGTGAAGCACTTCCACCATGAACGGCGCGGCAAGGTGCGGCTGCACAAGCGACCGGAAAGCCGCCACATCCAGGCCTGCCGCCCCTGGTTGATCAGTGAGATCGCGCGCGTGCGGCCGCAGGTGATCGTGTGCCTCGGCGCGACAGCAGCAGCCTCGGTATTCGGTCGTGATTTCGACCTCTCACGCGACCGCGGACACTGGCACACCCTCGAGGATGGCACGCGCGGCTACGCCACGGTGCACCCGGCATGGGTGTTGCGGCAGACCAACGATGCGCGGCGCGAGGATGCCTACCGGCTGTTCCGCGATGACCTGGCCCGATTGCAGCAAAAAGGGGACGGAGGGGATTAAGTCGTAAGTGCATTTACGACTTAATCCCCTCCGTCCCCTCTACTTTCAGGCGGCGTCGGGCTGGTTTTCCGGGCGGGCGCGGTCGAAGGCGTCCACTGCCTGGCACGCCGCTTCGATACGGCGCAGGGTCGGGTACGGCGCCAGGTCCAGGCCGAAGCGATGCGCGTTGTACAGCTGTGGCAGCAGGCAGATATCGGCCAGGCCGGGACGGTCACCGTGGCAGAAAGTGCCGGTGTCCATGCTGTTGGCCAGCAGGGCTTCCATCGCAGCGAAGCCCTCGGCGATCCAATGCAGGGTCCATTGCGTGCGGGCATCGGCCGGCAGCTGCAGGGTGCGCTCCAGGTACTGCATCACCCGCAGGTTGTTGATCGGGTGGATGTCGCAGGCCACCAGCTGGGCCAGCGCCCGCACCCGCGCGCGGCCGGCGGCGTCGGCCGGCAGCAGCGGCACCTGCGGGAAGCGCTCATCCAGGTACTCAAGGATCGCCAGCGACTGGGTGAGCGCATGCCCGTCATGCAACAGGGTCGGCACCAGCTGCTGCGGATTGAGCGCGCGATAGGCGTCCAGGTGCTGTTCGCCGCCCTCGCGCACCAGATGGACCGGCCGCGCGTCCCAGGCCAGGCCCTTCAGCTCCAGGCCGATGCGCACGCGGTAGGCGGCGCTGGATCGCCAGTAGGTGTACAGCACGATGCCGTCGTCGACCGGGATCTCCATCGCCGCCTCCCTGCTCAGGGCCTGGTCGCCTGTTCGATGCGCTGCTCGATCGCACCGAAGATGCTGTTGCCGGCGGCATCGAGCATCTCGATGCGGACCACGTCACCGAACGACATGAACGGCGTGCTCGGCTTGCCATCGCGCAGGGTTTCGACCACGCGCTGCTCGGCGAAGCACGATGCGCCCTTGCTGGTGTCCTCGTTGGCAATGGTGCCCGAGCCGACGATGGTGCCGGCGCCAAGCGGACGGGTCTTGGCCGCATGCGCGACCAGCTGGGCGAAGTTGAACTGCATGTCCACGCCCGCTTCCGGTGCGCCGAACCACGTCCCGTTGATGTGGGTCAGCAACGGCAGGTGCACCTTGCTGTCCTGCCATGCGCCGCCCAGCTCATCGGGGGTGACGAACACCGGCGACAGCGCCGAACGCGGCTTGGACTGCAGGAAGCCGAAACCCTTGGCCAGCTCGCCCGGGATCAGGTTGCGCAGCGAGACATCGTTTACCAGGCCAACCAGCTGGATGTGGCCCGCCGCCTGTTCCGGGGTGGCCGCCATCGGCACATCGTCGGTGATCACCACGATCTCCGCTTCCAGGTCGATGCCGTAGTCCTCGCTGACCACCTTCACCGCGTCGCGCGGGCCATAGAAGCCGGCGCTGGTGGCCTGGTACATCAGCGGGTCGGTGTAGAAGCTCTCCGGCACCTCGGCGCCACGGGCGCGGCGCACGCGCTCGACATGCGGCAGGTAGGCGCTGCCATCGACGAACTCATAGGCACGCGGCATCGGTGCGGCCAGCGCCTGCGGATCGAGGTCGAACACGCCATCGGCGTCGCCGGCGTTGAGCGATTCGTACAGGGCGTTCAGGCGCGGTGCGATGTGGCTCCAGTCCTCCAGGGCCTGCTGCAGGGTGGCGGCAATGCCGGTGGCGCGCACGCCGTGGCGCAGGTCACGCGAGACGACGATCAGGGTGCCGTCGCGGCCGCCTTCCTTCAAAGAACCAAGCTTCATGGGTGGGTGTCCGGAGTCGTGGGCAAACAAGTTTCAAGTGTAATCAAATCTGCGGCGGCGCCAAGCTGCAGCGCGGCATCGGCCCACCCTACCGCAGGAGGGGGTTCGGCAGGGCTTGCAGCCCTGCACCCGCAGAGGCCAGGGCCACGGCAACGGCAACGTCAAAAGCGGCTCTGGCTTTCTGCTGGTTGGGCGGGGCGGTGTGGGCCGGCAGGACACGCCGTAAACCCCGCTCCGCGGTCCGGCCCAGCCGCTGGCGGCTGTGCGTTCGGGCGCTTGCGAAGCAGTGCTTCGCAAGCAAAGCGCCCTCACCCATGGGGGCTCGATGGCGCCATCCATGGCGCCAACGGTCCTACCCACCCACACCGCCCCACCCCCGACAGATCCCCGCGGCGGCTGTTGGTGGGTGCCGACCGTTGGTCGGCACATCTGTCAGATATCGAATGAAATTTTGGGGTCAGATCGTTTTCCTGCGGAAAACGATCTGACCCCAAAAGCATTTCCAACAGATCGCGGAAAACTGTCGAAGGCGGGGTGGGTCCGGTGGCAGGGGCGTGAGCCGCATGGATGCGGCGACCGAGCTTACATGGACGTACTTGCAGCGTCCCCTGCCACCGGACCCACCCCGCCATCCCTCAGGAAACCAGCTTTTGACGTTGACGCTGACGTTGCTCCGGCCTCTGCAGGTGCAGGGCGCAGCCCTGCAGAGAGCCCCCCTACCTGAACAGGCCTTTTTGCGTGAAGTCTCAAATATCGTTTAGACTTGAGGGGTCTGCAGCGGCCGTCCGTTTCCCTCCGGGATCGCCGGCGACCAGGGTCCGCCCTCTTCGCCCGCCCCCACTCCGACGCCGTTCGTCACGCATTCCAGCCTGCGCTTCGTGCCGGCTGCACCCAATTCTCGCAGCGCGGTTCACGGGAACGCTCCGAGTCAGCCGATCAGTTTGATCTGCCCCCGTCTGTCCGTTCGGACAGGCGTTTCTTGTACTTGGAGCAAACTCAATGTCTTTTGAATCGCTGGGCCTGGCGCCCTTCCTGCTGCGCGCGCTCGCCGAGCAGGGCTACGAAAACCCGACCCCGATCCAGCAGCAGGCGATCCCGCTGGCGCTGGCCGGTCGCGACCTGCTGGCCGGCGCACAGACCGGTACCGGCAAGACCGCTGCCTTCGGCCTGCCGCTGCTGCAGCACCTGGGCACCGCCTCGCAGGAAGTACGTGCCGGCCCGCGCAAGCCGCGTGCGCTGATCCTGGCCCCGACCCGCGAACTGGCTACCCAGGTGCATGACAGCCTGCGTGGCTACAGCAAGTACCTGCGCATCCCCAGCGCCTGCATCTACGGCGGCGTCGGCATGGGTAACCAGCTGGACATCCTGCGCCGTGGCGTGGACCTGCTGGTGGCCTGCCCGGGCCGCCTGATCGACCACCTTGAGCGTCGCAGCGTCGACCTGTCCGGCATCGAAGTGCTGATCCTGGACGAAGCCGACCGCATGCTCGACATGGGCTTCCTGCCGTCGATCAAGCGCATCCTGGCCAAGCTGCCGAAGCAGAACCGCCAGACCCTGCTGTTCTCGGCCACCTTCGAGGACAACATCCGCCAGCTGGCGCTGGAGTTCATGCGCAACCCGGAACAGATCCAGGTGACGCCGAAGAACACCGTGGCCGAGACCATCACCCACCGTGTGCACCCGGTCGATGCCGGCCGCAAGCGCGACCTGCTGCTGCACCTGCTGGCGCAGGACAGCCGCGAGCAGACCCTGGTGTTCGCCCGCACCAAGCACGGCAGCGACAAGCTGGCCACGTTCCTGGAAAAGTCGGGCATCAAGACCGCGGCGATCCACGGCAACAAGAGCCAGGGCCAGCGCCTGCGTGCGCTGGGTGACTTCAAGGCCGGCCGCGTGACCGTGCTGGTGGCCACCGACATCGCCGCGCGCGGCATCGACATCAACGAGCTGCCGAAGGTGATCAACTTCGACCTGCCGATGGTGGCCGAGGACTACGTGCACCGCATCGGCCGCACCGGCCGCAACGGCGCGACCGGCCAGGCGATTTCGCTGGTGGCGCAGGACGAAGTGAAGCTGCTGCGCGCGATCGTGCGCCTGCTGGGCCGCGACATGGACATCCGCGATGTGCCGGGCTTCGAGCTGCAGACGCCGATCCGCTGGGGCAACAGTGCGCCGGGCAAGGCCGAGCACGATACCGGCGAGCGCGCACCGCGCAAGAGCCACGCGCGCCGTCCGCACGGTGATGCACCGCGCCACGCGCATGCCGGCCCGAAGAAGGCCGGTGGTGGCCGTCGTGAGGGCGGTGGCAATGGCCAGCAGCGTGCAGGCGCCGGTCAGGGCCAGCGTCGTGGCGGAGGCGGCAATGGTGGCGGCCGTGGCCGCGGCCAGGGTGGCAACGGCGGCGGTCGCGCCGGCTGATCACAGCTGACAGCTGTTGTGCTTCCCGCCGCGCGGGAGGCTATCGGGGGACGGCGCTGACGCGCCGTCCTTTTTTGTTACTGGCTACCGGGTGATGAAGCATGCGGTGGCAGTACCGAGGGCGGATGAGCATGGGGACAGCGCAGAACACGCTGTAAATACGTCCATGTAAGCTCGATGGCGCCATCCATGGCGCCAACGGTTCTGCGCTGTCCCCATGCCCATCCGCTTCAAGCATTGCCTGCGCCTTCTTCTCCCGCCGGGTAGCCGGGCGAAGAAAGATCAAGATCAAGATCAAGTTCAAGAGCAAGTGCTGATGCTTTTGCTTTTGCTTTTGCCCTTGCTCCCGCCTTGGGTTTGATGCGTCCGCGCCCGCAGGAAACTGTCGTGGGAGGCAGGGGGCCTCAGCCAGGACCGTTGGCGCCATGGGCCCGAGGCATGCCTCGGGCGGGTTAGGCAGGACGCCCAACCCCGGCCTTGCCGTGTGCGCAGGACAGCGCACACGAGCAAGGCGCCATCGAGCCCCCAGGGGTGAGGGTGCTTTGCTTGCGAAGCACTGCTTCGCAAGCGCCCGAACGCACAGCCGCCAGCGGCTGGGCCGGACCGCGGAGCGGGGTTTACGGCGTGTCCTGGCTGAGGCCCCCTGCCTCCCAAACCCAGCAACAACTCGGCGCCAAACGCCTCAACCCCGCGCCTTACTCGGATTCACCAGATTCCCGAAGAAGATCGCGTTGATCAGCAACCGATCCGTCCCGTGCCAATACTTGCGATGCGCCGGATCATCGGCAAACAGCACCACGTTGCCCTGCCCCTGCGCCGACAGCAGCAGCCACGCGCTGCCCGCCACCCGCGTGCGATTGCGCTCGGACAGATAGCCATTCACCCGCGGCGGCGTGTCGATGCGTACCACCGTCGAGAACGGATTCGCACTCGGCTGCAGCGTCACCGTGTTTTCCTTGTTGATCGCCAGCTGCCGGCGTGGCACGCCAAACGCCAGCGGATGGCTGGTATCCACGTCGGCACTGAGGATGTTGCCGCTGACCCGCTCGATCGCGGCGATGTCGCGCTGGTCGCCGAACGCGCGACGGCTTTCGTCAGCAGCGTCTTCTTCCTTGCCGAGCTTCTCGCCGTCGGCCAGCTTCTGTTCGATCGCCCACTTCGAGGCACTGCCATAGGTCACCAGTGAACCACCGGCCTGCACCCAGCGCTTCAGTGCAGCCACCGCCGTGGCATCGATGCCTGTGTAGGTTCCACCGGACAGCACGATGGTGGTGTAACGATCCAGCGGTGCTTTGCCCAGCTGCTGTGGATCGAGCTTGCTGGCGGGCAACCGCAGCTGCTGGTCCAACAGGAACCAGGCCGAGCCGATCTCGGTGGCGGCCACGCCCTCGCCCATCACCAGCGCAACCGCAGGTTTGCGCAGCGCTTTGACGCCATCACTGCCGAGGTCGATGCCCTCGCGGCTGCGGCCGCTGGACAGCGCGTGCACCTGCACACCGGCAGCACGCGCGGCAGACGTGACTGCTTCAAGCAACGCTGTACCCCGCAGAGGTTGCCCGGCCACCGGAATCACCAGGCTGCCGGCGGCGAAGCTGACCTCGCCCTGCGTGGTCGCGGTGGTGAACGGCTGGAATGCCGCGCGTGCATTCACGCCCTTGTCCTGCAGCGCGGCCAACGCGCGTCCGGCGTTGTAGTCGCGCCAGTCGATCGCGTAGGCGAATCCGGCCTGGCCGCCCAGCACGGCGCTCTGCCCCGCCGGCAGCGCGGCCACGCGTGCGCCGCCGTCGATGCGACTGCGGCTGCCCGCAAAGGCCACGCCGTAGGCCGGTGCGATCGCGTAGCTGGTGCTGCCGTAGAACACATCGCCCTTGATCGGCGGCGTCTCGGCAAAGATCGAATGCACCAGGCGGAACTGCGCCTGCTGCACCGGCACCACGTAGGCGCTGCCGGCATCGAAGCGCTGGCCATCGACAGTGACATCACGATCCAGTGCGCGCACCTCGATGCGATGCAGCAGCAACAGTTCCAGCAGGCGGCGGGTCAGGGCCGGGTCATGCACATCACCGAACACGAAACTCTTCACCGGCTGCTGCGCGGCCTGCTTCAGTGCGCTCTGGAAGAACTGCTTCTGCAGGTCGAACAGGCCGCTGCGCTCGGTCACTGCGCCACGCACCGTGCCCAGCCCGGTAGCGACCTGGTTGCGGATGGTGAACGGGAAGGTCAGCAGGCCGTTCACCGATTCCTGCACGCGGCCGCGCGAGCTGGCCTGCTCGACGGTAACGCCGACCGCGCCATGGAAGTCCGGGTAGGTGGAGCCGTAGACCGGCGAGAAGTTGTCGAAGTTCTCGCCGGTGTAGTACAGCGAGCCCAGCGCATCCAACGCCTGCGCGTGGTACTTGGCCAGGGTTTTGTTGAATTCATACGACGCCGCTGGAATCAGCGGGCTGTGCATGCTCTTCGGCGACGGTTCGAAGTAGTAGGTGCTGTCCTTTCCCATCTCGTGGAAGTCGATCTGCACGTTCGGGTACCACTGGTGGAACACCTCCACCTTCGGCCGCGAGTCCTGCTGGGTCAGGGCCAGCCAGTCGCGGTTGAGATCGGTGAAGTAGTGGTTGGTGCGGCCCTGCGGGAATGGCTCGACGTGCTCCTTGTCGGCCGGGTCGGCCGAGGCCGGTTCGGAGGCCCAGGCGTTGTGCCAGTTGGCGGCACGATCGCGGCCATCCGGGTTCTGCGCCGGGTCGAACAGCACCACCGCCTGCTGCAGCCACTGCTGGGTTTCTGCGCTGCGGTTGGCCACCAGGTAGTAGGCGGTCAGCATCGCTGCCTCGGCACTGGAGGTCTCGTTGCCATGCACGCTGTAGCCCAGCCACACCACCACCGGGCTGTCGCCCGCCACGCTGCGCGGCTGTGCCGGATCGGCCAGGGTCGCGTGCTGCTGGCGGATCTGCTCCAGCCGCCCATGATTGCCCGCAGCAGTGACTGTGGCGATCAGCAACGGACGGCCTTCATAGCTGCGGCCGATCTCGCGCACGCTGATCTTGTCCGAGTGTCTGGCCAGCTCCTGGAAATACGCCACCAGCTGGTCGTGCCGGGTGTAACGGCTGCCGATCGGATAGCCGAGGAACTGCTCCGGCGTGGGCACGGCGGTATCGAACGCCGCTGCGTCGGCCACCTGCGGAAAGAAGTAGGCGCTCTGTGCCTGCACCGGCTGCGGTGGGGACAGTGCGGCGGCGACGGCAAGCAGCAACGGAAGAACGGCACGGCGATGCAAGGACACGGTGACTCCCCTGGAACACAACGGCAGACGGTCGCGCGGCCGGTCCGTGCAGGTGACCGGCCGCGGCGGATGGATCAGAAGCGGTAATCGAAGCCCAGCGTGAAGTAGCGGCCGCGCAGGTCGTACTGGCTGAAGTCGTACGGCGCGCGGATGCCCGGGAACGAGGCGTCGTACGGCGGCGTCTTGTCGGCCAGGTTCTGCACCTTGGCGTACACGGTCAGCTTGTCGATGCCGGTGTAGGCCAGGTACAGGTCGTACTGGCTGTAGCTGCCGACACGCTGCTGCACGGCCTTGGCGGCGGTGCTGGCTTCCTGGCGGTAGCCGCTGGTGTAGTACCAGGTGACCGCTGCGTTGAAGTCGCCGTACTTCCAGTCCAGCGTGGTGGTGGCCTTGTCCTTGGGCAGGGTCGCGCCGAGGTTGCTGCCGGCGTAGTCGACCAGCGGGCCGCCGACCACGGTCGGGCGACGGTAGTCGCGCACGTGGGTGTAGGCCGAGGACACGGTGAAGTCACCCAGCGCAGCGGTCGGGATGCGCTGGCGCAGTTCAACGTCGATGCCCGAGGTCTTCAGCTCGCTCAGGTTCTGGTAGCGGTTGTAGACCGCCTGCAGCTTGCCGCGCTCGTCGCGCTGCACGGCACCGGCCACGTTGTCGTTGACCAGGGTCTGGGTGTTGTTGGTGCCGACCAGGTTGTCGAGCTGGATGCGGTAGTAGTCCACGCTCAGGTTGGTGTTGGCCCACGGCGACAGCACCACGCCGAAGTTCACGCTCCTGGTGCGCTCGGGCTTCAGTTCGTTGTTGCCAACGGTGAAGAAGGTCGGGTTCTGGCGCGAGCCCGGTACGTCCGGATCACGCGGATCGACCACGCTGCCGTAGGCGATGCTGGTGCTGTTGGAGTTTTCCGACAGCGACGGTGCGCGGAAGCCCTTCGACGCCGAGGCACGCACCAGCAGGAAGTCGAGCGGCTGCCAGCGCAGGCCGATCTTCGGCGAGAACGCATCGCCGAAGTCGTCGTAGTGATCGGCACGCGCGGCCGCGGACAGCTCCAGGGTCGAGGCCAGCGGCACGTTCACTTCGGCGTAGGCGGCACTGACCTGGCGCTGGCCATGTACTTCGGCGATGGCCGGGCGCACCTGCAGGCCGGCATCGATCTGCCACGGGTTGTTGGAATCGAGCTTCTCGCGGCGCCACTCGGCACCGGCGGCGAAGCCGATCTCGCCGGCCCAGGTGTGGCCCAGGCTGCCGGAAATCTTCGCGTCGACGCCCTGCAGCTTGGACTCGGCCGGGCGCAGCGTGGCGATGTTGATCGAATCACGCACCGACTGCGGCGTGGCCGACGGGTCCAGCAGGTTGTAGCTGCCGGTGGCCAGTGCATCGGCCAGCGCCCAGCGGTTGGCGAAGCCACCGGACACACTCTCGCGCTCGCTGCTGCGCGCACCGAATGCGGCCACTTCCCAGTCCCAGTTGGCAGTGGTGCCGCGCAGGCCGAACACGCCGCGATAGGCGGTGGAGCGGTTGGTCTTGATCGTGCCGCCGAGGTCGAAGAAGGTGTATTCGATCGGGATCGCGCGGCCGTACGGGTTGTACGGATTGTTGGCCGGCAGCAGCGATGACACCGGCTCGGCCAGGCCGCTGTTCGCGTTCAGTGCGAAACGGCCACTTTCCAGGGTGAAGAACGGGCTGCTGCCGAACCACGCGGCGCTCTTGATCTGGCTGTACAGCACTTCGCCGAAGGCTTCGACATTGTCGTTCAGGCGGAAGGTGCCGTTGGCATAGGCCTGGTAGCGCTTGGTCGAGGGGATCAGCGTGGTGAACGGTGCCTGGTTGAAACCGCAGGTATCGCCGGCCAGGCCGTCGATCGGCGCGCTGGCGACGCGGGTGGTACCGGCCGGGCAGTTGCCGTTGGCGTCGAGCATCGGCACCGACACGCCGTTGACCAGATAGCGCGCGCCCTTGGCCGACCAGCCGTTCCAGCGGCCACCGGGCTTGTCGGTGTAGATGCCGCTCTTGGTCAGGTTGCGCTCGTCCTGGTCCAGGCGCTCGCGGTTGTAACCCTGCAGGCTGAAGAGGATGTTGTAGCCATCGGTGTCGAGATCACCGAGGCCGCCGACGAACTTCAGGTTCTGCTCGTGCAGGCCGCCCTGGTCGGCACCGCCGAAGCTGCCGCCGATCTCGGCGCCTTCGAAGTTCTGCCGGGTGATGATGTTGACCACGCCGGCCACGGCGTCGGAGCCGTACACCGCCGAGGCGCCGTCCTTGAGCACTTCGATGCGCTCGACCGCGACCAGCGGCAGCGCGTTGAGATCGACGAAGGTGTCGGACAGGCCACCGGCCGGGAAGCCGTAGTTGGCCAGGCGGCGGCCGTTGAGCAGCACCAGCGTGTTCTTCTGCGACAGGCCACGCAGGCCGATGCCGGCCGAGCCGGAGGCCCAACCGTTGTTGGTGGTTTCGTTGCTGGCGTTGCCGGTATTGGCCGAGATCGAACGCAGCACATCGGCCACGGTGGCCTTGCCGGTCTGTTCCAGCTGCTGGCGACCGATCACCTGCACCGGGTTGGAGGCTTCGGTATCGGTGCGCTTGATGTTGGAACCGGTGACGCGCACGGCGGCCAGGGTGCTGGCTTCGCCACTGGCGTCGGCGGAGGTTTCGGCGGCGGCGGACAAAGGCGCGGCCAGAGCGACGGCCAGGGCCGCCACGAGCAGGGTGTGCTTGGGCATGACGATGTGGGGGAGGTGGTAAGGGCGACGAAGTTCCGCAGTAGTCCATGCCTGGCCGGGGCCCGGCCAATAACATCTCTTCATACGGATATAAGAGAAACTATCATCTCTTCATCCGGATGGAAAGGCTTTCTTCACGAAAGCCCAACCTCCGCTCAGGCTGCCCGGCGGCCTGCGGCGTACAATCGCGGCATGGAAATCTTCAAAGTCTTCATGCTCGAGGCGGCGCACCGCCTCCCCAACGTGCCGCCGGGGCACAAGTGCGCGCGCCTGCACGGCCACTCGTTCCGGGTGGAACTGAAGGTCGAGGGCGAACCCGGCGCGCAGACCGGCTGGATCATGGACTTCGGTGACGTGAAGGCGGCCTTCCAGCCGATCTACGACCGCCTGGACCATCACTACCTCAATGACATTCCCGGCCTGGAGAACCCGACCAGCGAGAACCTGGCGGTGTGGATCTGGAACGAGCTCAAGCCGAGCCTGCCGGCGCTGAGCGAGATCACCGTGCACGAAACCTGCACGTCGGGGTGCCGTTACCGCGGCCCGGCGGCCTGATCAACCCATTGATCTGAAAGGTTTTCCAAAGGCGCCTTGGGCGCCTTTGTTATTTTTGTTGCATTGCCGCATCAAGGGCGTATGCTGCATTGCATCAAGCCACTCCCTGATGCCCCATGGCCGCCGCCTTCAGCGATCGCTTCAGTGATGCCACCCGCCAGCTCGCCGCCGCGGCAACGCGTGCGAACAGGTTGGCGTTGGAGAACGCGGAAAGCATGTTCGGCGTGCAGCTGAAGGTGATGGAGCGCAACCTGACCGCGACCGGCGGCTGGCTGGGTGAACTGGCCCGCGGCGAGGATGCGGCCGGGACGCTCTCCAAGGGCGCGCAGCTGTGGCAGGACAACCTGCAGCGGCTGGGCCAGGCCCAGCAGGACGTGGTCGGTCTCGGCCTGCAGGCCAGCAAGGCGTGGTCCGATCTGGTGCAGGGCTACAACGAATCAACGGCGGACGCGAACAACCACTGACGCGACGCAACGCTCATTGCGTGGGTCCCTCCCCCCACGCAATCCGGACCCGGCAGATCCCTCCCTCTGCCGGGTCTTTTTTTGCCTGGCGTTCGGATTCCAAAGCACTTCTTCGCCTGGACTCTCTGCGAGCTGAAGGGCCCCGCCGGGGTGGGCAGGGGCCTGGGCAAATGTCCCCCGGTGCCGGCCGTTGGCCGTCACCTCCTCCTTTACTTTGCCCAGACCCCTGCCCGCCCCGACGAGGCTCGGCTTACGGTGAGTAGAGCGCAGCGCTCGCGGCAGCCTCTCAATGAGGCGCCGACGAACTCCGAACGCAGAACACACCGCCACAAGCGCGTCTTCGTCTGGACTCTCCGCCCGCTGATGGGCCCCGCCGGGGCAGGCAGGGGCCTGGGCAAATGTCCCCCGGCGCCGGCCGGTGGCCGTCACCTCCTCCTTTACTTTGCCCAGACCCCTGCCCACCCCGACGAGGCTCGGCGTGCGGTGAGGAGAGCGCAACGCGCGCGGGCGACTTTCAACGAGGCGCCGACGAACTCCGAACGCAGGGCGGAGGCCCTTGCGTACGAAGTAAAGGGGGAGGTGACGGCCAACGGCCGGCGCCGGAGGACATTCGTAGGCAAGGGCCTCCGCCCTGCGCCACGCAGAACACACCGCGAAGGAACCTCAGCGCCCGCGACCACCGTGCCAGTGCTGGTGCCACGCCTGGAACATCAGCACGTTCCACAGGTGCGTGTGCCACTTGCGCTCGCCACGCAGGAACGCCTCCCAGATACCGCGCACGCGTGCCACATCGAAGCAGCCCTGGTTGCGCAGCAGCTGCGGGTCCAGCAGCGCCTCCGCCCAGTCGCGCAACGGACCGGCCAGCCAGCGCGCCATCGGCGGACCGAAACCGCGCTTGGGGCGATACACCAGCGGTTCCGGCAGGTAGCGCGCCAGCAGGTGCTTCAGAATCAGCTTGTGCTCGCCATCGTGGTACTTCAGATGCTGCGGCAGCCGCCAGGCCAAACGCACCACTTCCATGTCCAGCAGCGGCGCACGGGTTTCAACGCCCGCCGCCATGCCCGCGCGATCAACCTTGGCCAGGATGCCCTCGGCCAGGTCCATGCGGAAATCCAACAGCTGGATGCGCGCCTCGGCCGGCAGCGCCGTGTCCTGCTGCTGGAAGATCGTCACCGGCTCACGCGCACCCAGCACCACCTGCGCCGGTTGCCGCCAGCGGGTCACGCGCTGCAGGTAATGACCTTCCACATCGTTGGCAGCCACCTCAGCCACCAGTGCGCGCCAGCCACCGAGGCGGCCACGCTCGACGTTCATGCGGTTGCCGCTGCGCCGCGCCAGATCGCGTACCCAGTCCGGCAGGCCACCACACAGGCGCGCATTGCGCAGCGCGCGGCCATA
The DNA here is from genome assembly GCF_050473585.1 of Stenotrophomonas sp. NRRL B-14846. Lineage (NCBI taxonomy): Bacteria > Pseudomonadati > Pseudomonadota > Gammaproteobacteria > Lysobacterales > Lysobacteraceae > Stenotrophomonas > Stenotrophomonas sp. NRRL B-14846. The sequence goes on along the minus strand of NZ_JBFLUN010000023.1, from coordinate 195,181 downwards.
GCTGGGGTGGCCGAAGAACAGTTCATCGCCACCGTCACCGGTCAGTGCAACCGGCTTGCGCGCCCCCAGCAGTTCACTGGCCAGCAGCGTCGGCAGCTGCGAGGCGTCGGCGAAGGGCTCGCACCAGACTTGCGGCAGGCGCTGCAGCAGGTCCAGGCCCTGGCGCGCGTCCATCCGGTGCAGGTGGTGCTGCACACCCAGGTGGCGCGCGACCTGCGACGCCCAGTCGCTCTCGTCATGCCCCGGATCGTCGAAGCCGACCGTCCACGCCTCGATCGGCAGGGTCGATTGTGCCTGCATCATCGCCGTCACCAGCGAGGAGTCGGTGCCGCCGGACAGGAACGCGCCGCACGCCAGGGGCGAGTGCATGCGTGAAGCGATGGCCTTCTGCAGTACCGCTTCGAGCTGGTCGGTGGCCTGTTCCAGGCTCGGCGCCGGCTGCAGCGGCTCCTGCAGTGCGCTCTGCATCGCGTCGCGTGCGCACCAGTAGCGCGTTCCCCCCTGCGCCGCCTGGCTGGAGCAACCCGCGGCATGGTCGCTGAGATCAATGCGCAGCATCGCGCCCGCCACCAGCTTGTGGATGCCACGGTAGATGGTGTGCGGCGCCGGCACATAGTCGTGGCGCAGCAGCAGGCTAAGCGCATCCTGGTCGATGCTCGGCGCGAAGCCGGCGAAGGCCTGCAGCGCCTTCAACTCGGAGGCGAACAGGAACTGGCCCTGGTACCAGCCGTAATACAGCGGTCGCTCGCCCACCGGATCGCGGGCCAGCCACAGCACGCGCGACTCGCGGTCCCAGACACTGAAGCCGAACGCGCCTTCGATACGGGACAGTGCCCGCTGCACGCCCCATTCGACGATCGCCTGCAGCAGCAGCCGCGCATCGCTGCAGCTGCGGGGCAGATCGCGCAGCTGCGCCTGCAGGTCGCCGCGGTTGTATAGGCGGCCGTCCAGGCACAGCACGTAGCGACCGCAGTCCGAGCTCAGCGGCTGCAACGGCGTATCGGTCGGCGCCCGGCAATGGCCCAGCGCGAGGCCGGCCTCGGCGTCGGTCCAGTAGCCGATGCGGCCACGCCCACGCTGCTGCAGGGCGCGCAGCATCGGGGCCAGCTGCTGTAGCAGCTGCTCGTCTTCGGCGGGCGGCAGCCAGGCCCCGACCACGCCGCTCATCGGAAGCCTCCGCACTGGCAGCGGCGGGACGGGTTCGGCAGGCAGGGGGCGGCGGGCGACATGGGGACGGCACGCGGAGCGGAGGAGACTCCATGCTCGGCCCCGGGCTGCGCGGCGTCAGTCGCTTTGCTGTCAGCGATCGTCACCAGCCGTATCACGAAGGTAACGTTTTGTAACAGCAACAGGCTATGCTGGACGCCAAGTTGTTGCCGGGACTGAGACCCGGCCCGTGCGCCAGCAACCCCGGCTGAATGGCGCCCGCCCCCGGGACCCGGGCGGCCCGAAGGCTGGGATAGCATCGCCGCGCTCGTGCCGTGGCGGTACGTTTGCGCCCACGGAGGCCTTGGAAATGCTGGATATCGTACTGGTCGAAGACGATGCCCGCCTGGGAACGATGGTCAGCGACTACCTGCAACGGCATGGCTACCAGGTGGCCCACGAGCGCAGCGGCGAGCGCGCAGTGGCCCGGATCCTGGCCGAGAAGCCGGCGCTGGTGCTGCTCGATGTCGGCCTGCCCGACCAGGATGGTTTCGAAGTGTGTCGGCAGATCCGACCCCATTATGACGGCATCATCTGCGTGCTGACCGCCCGCACCGACAACATCGACCAGGTGCTGGGCCTGGAACTGGGGGCCGACGATTACATCGGCAAACCCATCGAACCGCGGGTGCTGCTGGCCCGCCTGCGTGCCCACCTGCGCCGCCATCGCCGGGTCGAGCCGCGTGACGGCAGCCTGCGCTTCGGCGAGCTGAACATCGACCCGTCCACCCGCAACGTGCACCTGCAGGGCGGCCTGCTGGAGCTGACCACGGCCGAGTTCGACCTGCTGTTCCTGCTGGCCAGCAACGCCGGCCAGATCCTGGACCGCGATGCGCTGCTGCGCGGCCTGCGTGGCATCGCCTTCGACGGCCTGGACCGTTCGATCGATGCCCGCATCTCGCGCCTGCGCCGCAAGCTGGGCGACAACCCCGAGCAGCCGGAACGGATCAAGACCGTCCGTGGCCGCGGCTACCTGTTCAGCCGCTCGGCATGGGGATGAAGCGCACGCCCTCGGCGATGCGCGGCCACGCCTTCCACTTCCTGCGCTACGGCATCGGTTTCCTGGTCGCCCACCTGTTGTTGATCGTGCTGGGCCTGTGGGCCTGGGATGCTCTGCTGGAAGACCGCACGGAAGCCGGTCTTCAGGCCGAGATGCGCGGCACCCATGCGCTGCTGCAGCACCGCTTCGCCGAAACCCCGCGCGAGCAGTGGCCGGCACTGGCGCGCGAACTCGACGCCGATTTCGCCTACGCGCTGCGCATGGTGCCGCTGGCCGAGGCGGTGAAGGAGCTGCCGGCCAGCCAGCGCCCGCCGTTCAACAACGGCCGCGTGCAGATCGACCTGGAGCACATGCGCAGCCTGCAGCGGATCGGCGACAGCGACTACGCGGTGATGCTGGGCCCGTTGGATGAAGCGCTGCCGGACGAGGGCTGGCAGGACAGCGAAGTATCCGGCGTGGCGATCCTGCTGCTGATCCTGATGGTGGCGGTGGCACTGCCGATGTACGTGATGGTCTACCGGCTGTGGCGCGACGTTTCGCAGTTGGCCCAGGCCGCGCGGCAGATGCGCGACGGCCAGCTGGATACCCGCGCGCCGCGTGCCGGTACCGCGCTTGTGCGTCCGTTGGCCAACGCCTTCAACCACATGGCCGAGCAGCTGCAGCAGCTGCTGGAAAGCCAGCGCGTGCTGGCCCAGGCGGTGGCGCACGAGGTGCGCACGCCGTTGGCACGGATGCGTTTCGGCCTGGCCGACCTGGAAGACACCGCGCTCGACGATGTGCAGCGCGATGCGCTGGGCGGTCTGCGCACCGATGTCGATCGGCTGCAGCACCTGACCGATGCCGGCGTCGAATACGCCGCACTGGGCCGCTGCCATCAACTCACCCGCCAGCGCCTGCAGCTGGCGGCGCTGGTGCGCGGCGTGGTGGCCCAGTTCGCACCGTTGCCGATGCCGGTGCAGCAGGCGTTGTCACCCGTGGGCCTGGTCAACGTCAACCGGCACATGCTGGAACTGGCGCTGCGCAACCTGCTCGGCAATGCGCTGCGTTACGCGCGCCGGCAGATCCGCATCGCCAGCACGGTCAATGACGGCTGGCTGTGCGTGCAGGTGGAGGACGACGGCCCCGGCATCGCGCCGGAACTGCGCGGCCAGGTGCTGCAACCGTATGTGCGGCTGGACCCGGGCAGCCCCGGTTTCGGCCTCGGCCTGGCGCTGGTGCAGGTGGTGGCCGACAAGCATGGCGGCCATGTCGAGGTGACCGATTCGGAGCTGGGCGGCGCCTGCATCCGCCTGCACCTGCCGCTGGAAACCGGCGGTGTCGTGGAGGGCGACGCGGTCTGCTAGACCGCCGGTTCCGCGCGCGGTAGGGCAAACACGAACAGCGCGCCTCGTTCGCTGTCGCGCAGTTCGATACGGCGGCCATGCAACTGCACGATGCGCTGCACGATCAACAGGCCCAGTCCGCCGTTGTCGCCACGCCGCGCGCCGAGCGCGGCCGGTGCCTGGAACAGCTGGGTACGCAGCGCCGGCGCCACCCCGGGGCCATCATCGGCAACACTGACCTCCACGCTGTCGGGGGTCGCGCGCAGGCGCACCTCGATCTGGCCACCGTCGGGCGCATGCCGCAGCGCGTTGTCGAGCAGATTGGTCAGCACCCGCTCGACCAGGCCCAGGTCGGCGCGGACCAGCGGCAGGCCGGGTGGAAATGCCGCGTGCAGCTGCTGGCCGCGCGCCTGCGCCGCCAGTTCGAACTTCTGCAGCACGTCCTGCAGCAGCTCCGGCAGCGCGAACACTTCCCACTCCAGACGCACTTCGCCGTGCTCCAGCCGCGCCAGCTCGAACAGCGCGCGTGCCAGCCGGCCGACCTTGGCGCTCTGCGCCAGCGCAATGCCGAGATAGCGGCGGCGCTCGTCCGGTGACAGCGTGGCGTCCTTCAACGCCAGCGTTTCCAGGTAGCCGTGCAGCGACGACAACGGCGTGCGCAGGTCGTGCGAGATGTTGGCGACCAGCTCACGGCGCTGCAGGTCCTGCTGGCGCAGCTGCTGCCACTGCTCGCCCAGCCGCTGCGCCATCTGCGCGTGCGCATGTTCGAGGATCACCAGTTCGTCGCGCTCACCGGGGCGCAGCGGCTCCGGCGGCGGCAGTGGCGTGGGCGCATCGATGTCGAAGGCCTGGATCCGCCGGGTCAGCCGCCGCAACGGGCGCGTCACCCAGTAGAACGCCACCAGCCCGGCAAACAGGCCGAGGCCGCCGACCAGCACCACCGACCACAGCGTGGTGTTCCACTGGCTGCCGGCGGCAAGATCATCGGAGAGCATCTGCCGGTGCTCGCCGACCAGCACCACGTACACATAGCCAGCCGGCCGGCCCTGCACGATCAATGGTGCGGCGCTGAACACCTTGCGGCCGTCCGCGCTGCGCGGGTCATCGCCGAGGATCGGCAGTGGCGCACCCGACAGCAGGCGGCGCAGCGGTGCCACGTCCACCCGGTTGCGCACCAGATGGCCACTGGGCGCATCGTGACCGAGGATGCGGCCCTGGTCGTCCAGCAGGTAGACCTCGACGCTGGGATTGACCGCCATCAACTGGCCGAACAACGCGCGCACCGCGGCATCGCGCATGCCGCTGGTGTCCATCAGTTCGCTGCGCTGGGCGATGTGCTCGGCCAGGCCCAGCGACAGCCGCTGCACCACCTCCTGCTCATGGCGGGTATTGGCGCGCATCTGCAGCGCCAGCAGCGCCATGCAGCACATCAGCATCAGCGCGGCGGTCACCACCGCCAGCTTCTGCCACAGGTTGGGCTTGATCATGCCGCCGCCCCGGCCGGGTCGACCAGCTTGTAGCCGCGGCCCCACACCGTCAGCAACCGCCGTGGGTTGGCCGGGTCGGGTTCGATCTTGCTGCGCAGGCGGTTGATGTGGGTGTTGACCGTATGCTCGTAGCCATCGTGCTGGTAGCCCCAGACCTGGTTGAGCAGTTCCATGCGCGCGAACACCTGGTCCGGATGACGGGCGAAGAACAACAGCAGATCGAACTCGCGCGGGGTCAGCTCCAGCGTGTTGCCATCCACCGAGGCGGTGCGCGCGACCGGATCGAGCTGCAGCCCACCCAGCTCGATCGCGCCGGCATCGATGCGCGCGCTCTGCGCCATCGCCTCGGCGCGGCGCAGCAGCGCGCGCACCCGTGCCACCAGTTCCGGCATCGAAAAGGGTTTTGCCAGGTAATCGTCCGCGCCCAGTTCCAGGCCGACGATGCGCTGCGTTTCGCTGCCGCGCGCGCTGATGATGATGATCGGGACATACCGTGCCATCGCGCGTGCACGCTGGCACACCTGCAGCCCGTCCACGCCGGGCAGCATCACGTCCAGCACCAGCGCATCCCACGGGCCGTCCTGCTCGAGCAGGCGCAGGCCGGCATCGCCGCTGGCGGCATGGGCGACGTCGTAACCCTCATCGCCCAGATGCATGCGCAGCAGGTCGGCGATGTGGGCATCGTCTTCAACGATCAGCACGCGTTTGGTGGACATCGGCAGCTCGGGGCCAGTGGGGAGGCTGGCTGCATTGTGGCGCGGGACGGCCGCCGATACCTCACGAAAAATTGAATCCTGCGTGAGGATTCGTTGACCCGGGCGGGCGCAGCATGGCCCCGTCGCCCCTTCCCGGAGTCCGCCATGTCCCTCTCCCGCCGCCATCTGCTGGGCCTGGGCGGTGTTGCCACCGCCGCCGGGCTGCTCGGCCTGGGGGCCTGCAGCCGCGCCGCCCCGGCCGCCGCCGAAGCGCGTCCGTCGCGACAGTTCGAGGTCATGCACAGTGATGCCGAGTGGCGCCAGCGCCTGACCCCGGCGCAGTACGCGGTGCTGCGCCAGCAGGCCACCGAACGGCCGTGGAGCAGCCCGCTCAACAAGGAACACCGGCAGGGCACCTTCGCCTGCGCCGGCTGTGCACTGCCGCTGTTCTCCTCCTCCACCAAGTTCGAGAGTGGCACCGGCTGGCCCAGTTTCTGGGCGCCGCTGCACAACGCCATCGGCGAAGACCGCGACGTCACCTTCGGGATGCTGCGGGTGGAGGTGCATTGCCGCCGCTGCGGCGGCCATCTCGGCCATGTGTTCAACGATGGGCCACGCCCGACCGGGCTGCGCTACTGCATGAACGGTGCGGCGATGGTGTTCGTTCCCGGTGCCACTGATGGCACTGCCGACGGCTGGCGGGTACCGGTCGGTTCTTCCACTGCTTCCGGAGCCTGACCATGCTGCTGTTGCTGCTTGCCTATCTGGGGGGCGCGCTGACCCTGCTCAGCCCCTGCATCCTGCCGGTGCTGCCGTTCGTGTTCGCGCGTGCCGACCGTCCGTTCCTGCGCAGCACGCTACCGCTGCTGCTGGGCATGGCGCTCACCTTCACCGTGGTCGCCAGCCTGGCCGCGGTGGGCAGCCAATGGGTGGCGCAGGCCAACCAGGTCGGACGCTGGATCGCCCTGCTGCTGATGGCGCTGTTCGCGGTCGCCCTGCTCTGGCCACGGCTGGCCGACCACCTGCTGGCACCGTTCCAGCGCGTGGGTGCCCGCCTGAGCGCGCGCGCCGACGCGGCGGATGCCGCGGGGCACGGCGGCGCGTGGACCTCGCTGCTGATCGGCATCGCCACGGGCCTGCTGTGGGCACCGTGCGCCGGGCCGATCCTCGGCCTGGTGCTGACCGGCGCCGCCCTGCATGGCGCCAGCGTCGGCACCACTGCGCTGCTGCTGGCCTATGCACTGGGTGCGATCACCGCGCTGGCGCTGGCGGTGTGGATCGGCGGCCGGGTGTTCCGCGCGATGCAGGCGCGGCTCGGCCTCGGCGATGTCCTGCGCAAGGTGCTGGGTGTGGGCGCGCTGCTGGCCGTCGTGGCGATCGGCCTCGGCTGGGATACGGGCCTGCTGACCCGCTTGTCCACGGTCAGCACCGCGCGCATCGAGCAGAGCCTGCTGGACGCAGTACCCGGCGCGCAGCCGGCGGCACCGCCGATGATGATGATGGCCGGCGCCAATGCCGGTGCCGATGCACCGCTGCCGGTGGAGGGCACCCTGCCCGCGCTGGACGGTGCCACCGGCTGGCTCAACAGCCCGCCGCTGAGTGCACAGCAGCTGCGCGGCAAGGTGGTGCTGGTCGATTTCTGGACTTATTCCTGCATCAACTGCCTGCGCGCGATGCCGTTCGTGCACGAATGGGAGCGACGCTACCGCGACCACGGCCTGGTGGTCGTCGGCGTGCACACGCCGGAGTTCGCCTTCGAGCGCGACCCACGCAACGTGATGAAGGCGGTGCAGCAGCTGAAGGTCGAGTACCCGGTGGCCCTCGACAACCAGTACACGATCTGGCGCGCCTTCAACAACCGCTACTGGCCGGCGCAGTACTTCGTCGACGCGCAGGGCAACATCCGCGGCCACCAGTTCGGCGAGGGCAACTATGCGCGCTCGGAACAGATGATCCGTCGCCTGCTGACCGAAGCCGGGCAGACCAACCTGCCGCCACCGGCCGATCCCGCTGCCGCCGACCTGAAGGGCGTGGCCGTGCAGGCCGACATGGGCAACCTGCGTTCGCCGGAAACCTACCTGGGCCACGCCCGCGCCGAGCAGTTCGCCTCGCCCGGCGGGCAGCGCAGAGACACCGCGTTCGACTACACGCTACCGGCCGCCCTGGCGTTGAACCAATGGGGACTGTCCGGGCGCTGGACCGTCACCGACGAGGCCGCACAGCTGCACCAAGCCGGTGGCCGCATCGCCTTCCAGTTCCACGCACGCGACCTGCACCTGGTGCTGGCACCGAGCGAGGACGGCAGGCCAGTGCGCTTCCGCGTCTGGCTGGACGGCAAGCCGCTGCCCGCCGCCGATGCCGGCAGTGATGTCGGCACCGATGGCAGCGGCGTGGTCGACGAGCACCGCCTGTACCAGCTGGTCCGCCAGCGCGGCACGGTCGGCCCGCACCGCTTCGAGATCGAATTCCTCGATGCGGGCGTGCAGGCCTATGCCTTCACCTTCGGTTGAACCGGGAGGACACCATGAAACTCTCCTTTGAACAGGGCATCGCCGCCGGTGTCGCCGGATTGGTGGCTGCCGCATTGATCACCGGCGTGCTGCTGGTCGACCACAGCGCGGTCGCGGCACCGGTCGAGGCCAGCGCGCAGGTCAAGACGCTACCTGCGCCTAGCGGCGACGCCGCGTTCCGCGATGACGCCACCCATGCCAGCGTGGTGTTCGCCGGTGGTTGCTTCTGGGGCGTGCAGGGCGTGTTCCAGCACGTCAAGGGCGTGAGCAATGCGGTGTCCGGCTACATCGGTGGCAGCGCGGCCAACGCGCACTATGAGCGCGTCAGCGGTGGCCAGACCGGTCATGCCGAAGCCGTGAAGATCGACTACGACCCGCGCCAGGTCAGCTATGGCCAGCTGATGCAGGTGTTCTTCTCGGTAGTGCATGACCCGACCCAGCTCGATCGACAGGGGCCGGACCACGGCAGCCAGTACCGCTCGGCGATCTTCAGTGACGACGCACGCCAGCAGGCTGCCAGCCGCGCCTACATCGCCCAGCTCGGCCAGGCCGGCAGCTACCGCGCGCCGATCGTCACCCAGCTGGTCAGCGGCCAGCGCTTCTACCCGGCCGAGAGCTACCACCAGAACTACATGAGCAACTACCCGCAGGCGGCCTACATCCGCTACTACGACGCACCGAAGCTGGCCGCGCTGGGCAAGCAGTTCCCGGCGCTGTACCGGCGCGACGCGGCGCTGGTGCCGATGCGCTGACGCTCCGGGTGGTGCCGGCCGCTGGCCGGCAACCGCGCCGTTCCGGATCTGGGGATTGCCGGCCAGCGGCCGGCACTACCTGAAAAAAAAGACGCACGGCCATCCAGCCATGCGCTTGGGAAGTATCGGCCGTGCCCCGATCAGGCCCGGCCGACAACGACATGCTAGGCTCGCCATCATCATGGGTACAGCACCAGATGGCGGGAAATTCGATGGATACAGATGACCAGAGCGCGATGATCCCACCCCGCTACCAACGGCTGTCCGACGAACTGGCCGAGGCCATCCACGGCGGACGCCTCCCGGTCGGCAGCCGCCTGCCTTCGCTGCGGCAGATGGCCTTGCAGCGCAGGCTCAGCCTGAACACGGTGATTGCCGCCTATCGCCAACTGGAGGACGCCGGCCTGGTCATTCCGCGGCCCAAAGCCGGCTTCGAGGTGGCGCCGCGATTGTCGGTGCCGGAGCGTTCGCTGCGTGATACCCCGTCCGCACCCACCGCGCCGCTGCAGCAGGTGTTGATGGCTCGCGTGCTGGAGGCACAACGTCGCCCCGGTGTGATCGACCTGGCCTTCGCCGGTCCGCGCGGGCGCCAGTTCTATCCGGGCGCGCAGCTGGCCCGGCACACCGCGCAGGTGCTGCGCCACGGCCAGCAGACGGTGGAGACCTACGCGCGCCCCAACGGCTCGCCACGGCTGCTGGCGCAGATCGTGCGGCGTGGGCCACGCATGGGCCTGCATACCCACAGCGAACGCCTGCTGCTGACCCATGGTGCGATGGAGGCCCTGCAGCTGGCGCTGCGCGCGGTCACCCAGCCCGGTGATGCGGTGGGCATCGAGGCGCCGTCCTACTTCAACCTGTACCCCCTGCTGGCCAACCTCGGCCTGCAGGCCATCGAGCTGCCCACCCATCCGCAGCACGGCCTGGATGTGGATGCGCTGGATGCGCTGCTGGAACACACGCCGCTGGCCGCGCTGGTGGTGATGCCGACCGTGCACAACCCGCTGGGCTGCACCATGCCGACCGCCGCCAAGCAGCGCCTGGCCGAGCTGGTCAACGCACGGCAACTGCCGCTGATCGAGGATGCGGTGTACGCCGAGCTGCAGTTCTGCGAACCGCCGGCGCCGTTGCTGAAGGCCTTCGATCGCGACGGCTGGGTGATGGTGGTCGGAGGTTTCTCCAAGACACTGGCACCGGATTACCGCATCGGCTGGTTGGATGGCGGCCGCTTCGCCGAGCGCATCGCGCTGCTGAAATTCCAGTCCACCGGTGGCGAGCCGCAGCTGCTCGGCGATGCGGTGGCGGCGTATCTGGAAGCCGGCAGCTACGAGCATCACCTGCACCGCATGCGCCGGCTGTACCGCGAACAGGTGGGACGGCTGCGCCAGCTGGTGGCAGAACACTTCCCGATAGGCACCCGCGCCACCGAACCGCAGGGCGGCTTCCTGCTGTGGCTGGAACTGCCCGGCGTGGATACACGCGAGCTGTTCGAGCGTGCATTGCAGGAGGACATCGTGTTCATGCCCGGCCAGGTCTATTCACGTGGCGCGCGCTACCGCCACTGCCTGCGGCTGTCGTGCTGCCAGACGCTGGACGCACGCTTCGTCGGCGCAGTGGAGCGGCTGGGTGCGATCGCGCGGGAGCTGGCGGCTGCAGCACGGTAGTGCCGGCCGCTGGCCGGCAACCCCGGGATCGCCGGGTGGATGCAGTTGCCGGCCAGCGGCCGGCACTACCCAGGATCACTCAAGCAGGTGCACGCCCAGCGCCGCGTGTACTCGCGCGGCGCGTGCTACCGCCACTGCCTGCGGCTGTCGTGCTGCCAGACGCTGGATGCGCGCTTCATCGGCGCGGTGGAGCGGCTGGGTGCGATCGCGCGGGAGCTGGCGGCTGCAGCACGGTAGTGCCGGCCGCTGGTCGGCAACCTCGGGATCGCCGGGTGGATGCAGTTGCCGGCCAGCGGCCGGCACTACCCAGGATCACTCAAGCAGGTGCACGCCCAGCGCCGCGTGTACTCGCGCGGCGCGCGCTACCGCCACTGCCTGCGGCTGGCGTGCTGCCAGACGCTGGATGCGCGCTTCATCGGCGCGGTGGAGCGGCTGGGTGCGATCGCGCGGGAGCTGGCGGCTGCAGCACCGTAGTGCCGGCCGCTGGCCGGCAACCCCGGGATCGCCAGGTGGATGCAGTTGCCGGCCAGCGGCCGGCACTACCCAGGATCAATCGAGCAGATGCGCCGCCAGCGCTTCGCCTTTCGCACCCGGCAGATGCGGCAGCCGTCCCCAGCACGGCATCGGCAGGCGCTGCTGCAACGTCGCGATGTTCTCGTCCTGGCGCTGCATCGCCGGGTCGATGTGGTTGCCGATCCAGCCCAGGCACTCCACGCCACTGGCCTGCAGCGACTGCGCGGTCAGCCGAGCATGGTTGACGCAGCCCAGCCGCATGCCGACCACCAGCAGCACCGGCAGCCGCAGTGCACGTACCAGGTCCAGCTGGTCCAGCGTGGCCGAGACCGGCGCCAACCAGCCGCCAACGCCCTCCACCACCACGACATCGGCCTGCGCGCGCAATCGCGCGAACGCGGCCACGATCGGCGCCAGCTCCACCCGCACGCCATCCTCGGCAGCAGCCAGCTCCGGTGCCAGCGGCTGCCGCAGCGCGTACGGATTCAGGTCGGCATAGTCCGGCACCGGCCAGCTGGCGGCCTGCAGGGCCAGCGCATCTTCGTTGCGCAGGCCCTGCCCCAGGTCTTCGCTGCCGCTGGCCACCGGCTTCATGCCCACCGCGCGCAGGCCGCGCCGACGCAGCGCATGCAGCAGCGCGGTGCTGGCCGCGGTCTTGCCGATCTCGGTATCGGTGCCGGTAACGAACAGGGCGGGCGGCAGCGTAGCGGGCAATGGCATCGATGGGCTCCAACGGGACGACAGAGCGTGCATTATCGCCGGCCCGGCGTGCTTGCTAGACTGCGGGCATGTTCGCCAATGCCTCGCTTACCGGCAGCAAGCCGGAACAATACGCCCAGCTGCTGGAACAGGCCCGTGGCCTGGTCTACGCCGAGTCCGACCGCATCGCCAACGCGGCCAACCTCTCCGCACTGGTCTACCACGCCCTGCCCGACCTGAACTGGGTGGGCTTCTACCTGTACGACGGCAAGGAGCTGGTGGTCGGCCCGTTCCAGGGCCTGCCGGCCTGCGTGCGCATCCCGCTGGACAAGGGCGTGTGCGGTGCCGCCGCCAGCCAGCGGGTGACCCAGCGCGTGGACGACGTCGATGCCTTCCCCGGCCATATCGCCTGCGATTCGGCCTCGCGTTCGGAACTGGTGGTGCCGCTGCTGTGCGGCGATGAACTGATCGGCGTATTCGATATCGACAGCCCGAAGGTCGGCCGCTTCGACGCCGACGACCAGGCCGGCCTGGAAGCCATCGCCCGCGTGTTCGTCGAGGCACTTGGATGAGCGCGCCGAAGCTGCGCAACATCGGCCCCAAGAGTGCAGCCTGGCTGCGCCAGGTCGGCCTGCGCAGCCGCGAGGACCTGGTTGCGATCGGCGCGGTCGGCGCCTTCGTCAAGGTCAAGCGCGCGGGCTTCAAGCCCAGCCTGAACCTGTTGTACTCGCTGGAAGGCGCGCTGCTGGACTGCCACTGGCAGGAACTGAGTGAGCCGCAGCGTGAGGCGCTGGTGCAGGATTACGAAGCACGCATCGCCGCGCACCCTCTGAAGGCGGCCGGCCCCGCTTCGGGCCCGGTGCATGAGCAGCGTTTCGATGCCGACGATGACGCGGAAGACAGCGTGGCCGAGCACGCCGACGAGGATTGAGGCCTCCGCGTTCCTGGGCATGCCGGCCAGCGGCCGGCACTACCACTGTGATGCGGGATCGGTAGCGCCGGGCCATGCCCGGCGGGTGCGCTCAGGGCTGCTGCAGCTCCAGCAGCTCGCCCACCAGCCCGACCTCGCCGCGCTCCAGCCACACCCGCAGACGGGTGCCGTGGTCGATGCGCAATGCCCAGCACAGCGACATCGGCAGGCCACAGACCTGCGACAGCACCATGCGCAGCGGGCCGCCATGGCTGACCACCAGCGTCGGCACCGGGTCGTCATCATCGAGCAGGCGATCCAGCGCGCGCGCGATGCGCCGCTCGAAGTGGCCCCAGCTTTCGCCGTTCGGCGGCGGGAATGCATGCGGATCGGCATGGAAGGCCGCCAGTGCGTCCTCCGGCAGGTCAAACAGCGACTGCCCGTCCCAATCGCCGAAATCCAGCTCTTCCCATTCCTCGTCCGCTTCCACGTCCAGCCCACGCGGGGTGGCCAGGGCCATCGCCGTGTGCAGCGAGCGCAGCCGCGGCGAACTGATCACCCGCTCCCAGGGCTGCGCAGCGTAGGCGTCCACCAGTTCCTGCGGCAGGCGGGCCAGCTGCGGTGGATCGCTGCGGCCATCGAGGAACTCATCGCGACCGTTGCCGGCATGGCGGACCAGGTCGAGGATCATGCGTGCGTCCTGTACAGGCAACGCGGGAACAGCGGAAAACGGGCAGACATTGGCAACGGCACCACGGGATCGAGGGACCATTCTAAGGGCACAGCAAAGGCAGTCGAGCAGGCTCGACGCTACGGGCCGCCTGCGATGCCGTAGACTGCGCGCACTTCCAGGTGACCTGCGGCCACGGCCGGCAGGTTGAAACGGGAAGCCGGTGACGCGTGATTCCACGCCAGGCCGGCGCTGCCCCCGCAACGGTAAGCACGTCAGTTCCAGGCAACAACGCCACTGTGCCGCAGGCATGGGAAGGCGCCTGGACGGTGGCCTCGCGCCACCCGGCGGCAAGCCCGGAGACCGGCCCGGAAGCCTCAGGTCGCGATGCGGTGGGCATGGCGCTGGATGACCGCAGCCTGCGCTGCGGCGTCGGCGCATGCCTGCCTTCGCGGCTCCTCCCCTTCGCCACGCGGGCGTGCGTGGCACCTGGAGTCCCCCATGAAGCTGCAGTCCCGAATGCTGTCCCTGGCCGTGCTGGCCGCCCTGCCCGCGCTGGCCCAAGCCGCCGATGACACCACCGCGCTCGACCAGGTCCTGGTCACTGCCACCCGCACCCCGATCGCCCTGCAGGACAGCATCGCGCCGGCCCAGGTGATCGACCGCGCGCAGATCGAATCCAGCCAGGCCACCTCGCTGCAGGAGCTGCTGCGCGGCCGTGCCGGCATCAACCTGACCAATGCCGGCGGCCTCGGCAAGCAGAGCTCGCTGTTCCTGCGTGGCACCAACTCGGGCCACACCGTGGTGCTGATCGATGGCGTGCGCATCAACAGTGCCGACCTCGGCCTGGCCATGTACCAGGACCTGCCGCTGGCGCAGATCGAACGCGTGGAAATCGTGCGCGGCCCGCAGTCCAGCCTGTACGGCGCCGACGCCATCGGCGGCGTGATCCAGATCTTCACCCGCCGCAACCAGGGCGATTTTGCTCCGCACTTCCAGCTCGGTGGCGGCAGCAACGGCCTGCGCGAAGCCAGCGGCGGCATCGGTGGTGGCACCGAACGCGGCTGGTTCGGCGCCGACATCGCCTACCAGCATTCCGATGGCATCGATGCCTGCCGTGGCTCGGCGACGCTGTTCACCGGCTGCTTCGCCGACGAACCCGACCGCGACGGCTACCGCAACCTGTCCAAGAGCCTGCGTGGCGGCTACACCTTCAACGACCAGTGGAACGTGGAAGGCAGCGCGCTGCGCGCCGACGGCAAGAACCACTACGACGGCTATTACAACTACTCGGAAACCCGCCAGCAGGTGCTGGCCGGCAAGGTGCGCTACACCCCGTCCGAGCGCCTGGCGTTCACCGCCAACGTCGGCCGCAGCGACAACGAGTCGGACAACTTCGGCGACTTCGGCGCACGCGGCAGCGCGCAGACCCACCGCGACAGTGCCTCGCTGCAGGGTGACTTCACCTTGGCCGAAGGCCAGCTGCTGAGCACCGGCGTGGACTGGAGCGAAGACAACCTGGATGGCAGCAGCGCGGGCTACCTTGTCGACAGCCGCCGCAACACCGGTGTGTTCGTGCAGTACCAGGGCCGCTTCGGCCGCCACCAGCTGCAGGCCAGCGCACGCAACGACGACAACCAGCAGTTCGGCAACCACGCCACCGGCAGTCTCGGCTGGGCGATGCAGCTGGACCACGGCCTGCGCGTCAACGCCAGCTACGGCACCGCGTTCAAGGCGCCGACCTTCAGCGACCTGTACGACCCGTGGAGCGGCGTGCCGACGTTGAAGCCGGAGAAGTCCAAGAGCGCCAACCTCGGTGTTTCGCAGCAGGGCCAGGGCTGGCATTGGGGCCTGGACGTCTATGAGACCCGCATCGATGACCTGATCACCTACGACGCGGCAACCTTCAAGATGCAGCAGGTGGAGAAGGCACGCATCCGCGGTGCCGAGCTGACCGGTGGCGTGCTGCTGGCCGGCTTCGACATCAACGCGCAGCTGAGCTACACCGACCCGCGCAACCGCACCCACGGCAGCACCCAGTTCGACAACTGGCTGCCGCGCCGTGCACAGCAGACCGCACGCCTGGACGTCGACCGCCGCTTCGGCGATTTCCGCGCCGGCCTGACCGTGCAGGGTGCGGGCAAGCGCTATGACGATGCCGCCAACGCAGTGAAGGTTGGCGGCTACGGCACGCTGGACCTGCGCGCCGAGTACGCGCTGACGCCGGAGTGGTCGCTGCTGGCACGTGCCGCCAACGTGTTCGATCGCCGCTACGAGACGGTGGCGTGGTTCAACCAGCCCGGCCGCGAGTACCAGCTGAGCGTGCGTTACCAGCCGAAGTGAAAGCGCGCGCCGGGCATCGCCCGGCGCCGCCTGATGCCATCGACGCGTGGCGTCGATCTACTGTAGAGCCGAGCCCATGCTCGGCTCACGCAATGAAGCAGCCGAGCGTGGGCTCGGCTCTACACCGGAACGCCCGCGGCCAACCCCGGCAACTCACGCAGGTCGTCAATCACTGCCACGGCGTGCGCGGTGGCCAGGTCCAGGCCACGCGGATAGCCATAACGCACCAGTGCGATCGGCATGCCCGCATCTTCGGCGGCGCGGTAGTCGGTCAGCGAGTCACCCACCATCAGGCAGGCGTCGACCGGCAGCCCGAAGTGCGCAGCGATATGCCGCAGCGGCTCACCGCTGGGCTTGCGCTGCGGCAGCGAATCACCACCCAGCACCAACGCGAATGCATCACCGATGCCCAGGTGCTGCAGCAGCGGCGGCACCAGCGGCTCGGGCTTGTTGGTGCAAATCGCCAGATGAACAGCGCGTGCACGCAGCTGCGCCAGTGCCTCGGCCACGCCATCGAACAGGCGCGGGCTGCGCAGCAGGCACTCACGGTAGTGCACCATGAACACCGGCATCACTTCGGCCAGGTCGACCTCGCGACCGGCGGCATGCACGGCCTGCTCGACCAGGCGGCGCACACCATCGCCGATCCAGCCCAGCACCGTGGCTTCCGGCACGCGTGCCACACCGATGTCCTCCAGCGTGCGGTTCAGCGCTTCAGCGATATCAGCCGCGCTGTCGACCAGCGTGCCATCAAGGTCGAACACGACCAGCGGATAGGGATACGACAAGGGACGGCACCTAGGGAACGTGGGGCCGTCCATTGTACGCCGCCGCTTTTTCCGCAGATCCTCCCCCCGCTGCGCCTCAGCCGATCCTGCGCGCGCGGGTGGCGAGGAAGGTGGGTAGATAGCGGTCGATCAGGAAGCGCGGCTGCGGCTGCCAGTCTTCCATGAAGCGATCGATGACGAAGCCGGCATCCAGCTGCCCACCGATCAGTTCGGTCAGGCTGTGGCCGAAAGTCAGCGCATCGCCGCGGGCCAGCTTTGCCTCGCGCTCGGCCGGCGCCAGGTCTTCCAGGTCCGAATAGGGAATGGCGTACTGCGGCCGGATCAGACCCTGTGCATCCAGCTGCGGATCACGCGCACCGACGAACAGCACCGGGTTGTAGAAGCTCGCCATCAGCATCCCGTCGCGTGCCAGCACACGGCGGCATTCGGTCCACACCGGGCGCACGTCGGGCACGTACAGGTTGGAGATCGGATGGAACACCACGTCGAAACTGTCGTTGGCGAATACGTGCAGGTCGCGCATGTCACCCTGCACGGTGCGCAGCTGCAGGCCATCGCGCGCGGCGACCCGGCGGTCCTGTTCCAGCTGCCCATCGGACAGGTCGAACACGGTGACGTCGGCGCCGGCCGCCGCCAGCACCGGCGCCTGCTGGCCACCGCCCGAGGCCAGGCACAGGATGCGGCGGCCGCGCACATCGCCCAGCCAGTCCAGTGGCAGCGCGTGTGGGGTCAGATGCACCTGCCAGCGGCCTTCGCGCGCGGCGGCAATGGTTGAACTTTCCACCGGGCGCGACCATTCGCGCACTTCGCTGGCCTGGCGGTCCCAGGCAGCACGGTTGTGGTCGATCAAGGCCTGTCCATGGTTCATGTGTTCTCCTTGCCCGGTGGGCGCCAATCCAGATCCTGGAAGGCCGGGCTGGCGAAACACTCGGCCAGGTAGTCCAGGAATCGGCGCATGATAGCGGGCTGCTGGCGCCGTGATGCGTACACGGCATGAATGCCGAGTTCGTCCAGGCTGAATCCGGGCAGCAGTTCGATCAGCTCGCCACTGCGCAGCAGCGGCGCCACCTGGTAGGTCGGCAGCATGGCGATGCCGGCACCGGCGCGCACCGCCTCCAGCAGCAGCGAGGCCTCGTTGGCACTGATGTTGCCGCCTACCGCCACCGACAGCGAACGACCGTCGCGGTGCAGCTGCCACAGGCTCTTGCCGACGTAGTGGTGGGTCAGGCAGTTGTGCGCGGCCAGGTGCTCGGGAGCGGTCGGCGTGCCGCGTGCCTGCAGGTAGGACGGCGTCGCGCACAGCACCGAGCGGCAGGTGGCCAGCCGCCGTGCGATCAGGCTGGGGTCGATCTGGCGCGCGATACGCACCGCCAGGTCCACCCGCTCCTCCACCAGGTTCACCGTGCGGTCGACCAGCAGCAGCTCGATGCGTGCCGCCGGATGACGCGCAACAAAGCCGGCCACCGCCCGCGCCAGGTGACTCTGCCCGAACGAGACGCTGGCAGTCACGCGCAGCGTGCCGTGCGGCTCGGGATCATCGCTGGCCAGCTCGCCCTGCAGTTCTTCGCCGATCGCCAGCATCTGCCGGAAGCGCGCCAATGCCGCTTCGCCCGGACCGGTCAGGCTGACCCGGCGCGTGGTCCGGTGCAGCAGCCGTGCACCCAGCCAGCCCTCGACCTCGGCCAGGTAGCGGCTGACCATCGCCCGCGACATGTCCAGCACCTCGGCAGCGGCGGTGAGGCTGCCGCGCTCGGCCACCTCGACGAACACGGTCATGGCGGTCAATCGGTCCATATGCTCGATCCATGCAACAAACAAGCGCGTTATACGCTGTTTTTCGAGCGACTGCAGCGGCCTAGAGTGGCCCCATTCCCACCCCACACCGCCCCACGGAGTCCTGCCATGAAGATCGCCCTCGTTGGTTCCACCGGCAACATCGGCCGCCAGATCGCCCGCCACGCGCTGGCCCGCGGCCACGAACTCACCGTCATCGTGCGCAGCGCACAGGACCTTCCGGCTGAACTGGCCGGTGCCCACCCGGTGATCGCCTCGCTGGATGACCAGGACGCCCTGGTCGCCGCCATCACCGGCCACGACGTGCTGGCCAGTGCCTACGGCCCGCGCCCGGGCGATGACATCGGCCGCGTCGGCGAGGTCGCCGCGCAGCTGGCCGCCGCCGCACGCAAGGCTGGTGTGCCGCGCCTGGTCGTGGTCGGTGGCGCCGGCAGCCTGGAAGTCGCGCCCGGCGTGCAGCTGGTCGATACCCCCACCTTCCCGGACGCCTACAAGCCGTACGCACTGGCCCACCGTGAGGCATTCAACCGCCTGCAGGCGGTGGATGACCTGGACTGGACCTTCTTCTCGCCGGCCGCCGAGATCGGCCCGGGCGAAGAGCGCGGCCAGTACCGCGTGCAGCCCAAGGCCTTCCTGGCCGACGCCAGCGGCCACAGCCGCATCAGCTACGCCGACTACGGCGCGGCGTTCGTCGCCGAGCTGGAAGCGCACGCGTATCCGAAGCAGATCATCACCGCGGCGTATTGATCCACGTGCGTCCCTTGTAGCGCCGAGCCCGCGCCCGGCGCTACGCGAACCTGCAGCCGGGCATTGGCTCGGCTCTACACAAGGAATTCCGATGCGTACCGCTGCCCTGCTGCTTCCCCTCGCCCTGGCCGCCACCTTCACCAGTGCGCCGCTGCTGGCCGCGCCGGCCACCGCAGCGCCCGCCACGGCGACGAAATCCCAGCTGCACCTGCAGACCTTCCATCCCGGCCCGCAGGCGATGTTCTCGGTGTCCTCGGTGCTGATCGAAGGCCGCCACGACGCGATCCTGGTCAATGCGCAGTTTGGTGCCAGTGACGCGCGCAAGCTGGTCGAGCTGATCCGTGCCAACGGCAAGCAGCTGACCACGATCTACATCAGCCACGGCGATCCGGATTACTACTTCGGCCTGGCCACCGTGCAGGACGCGTTCCCGCAGGCACGCATCGTCGCCACCGCGCAGACCGTCGCCCACATCCAGCAGACCCAGGCCGGCAAGCTGGCCTACTGGGGACCGAAGATGGGTGCCGACGTGCCCGCGCGCATCGTGGTGCCGCAGGTGCTGGACGGCGATGCCCTGCAGCTGGAAGGCCAGCGCCTGCCGCTGATCGGCCTGGATGGGCCGACGCCGGACCGCACGGTGCTGTGGGTGCCGTCACTGCGCGCGATCGTCGGTGGCATTCCGGTGGTGGCGGGCGAGCACGTGTGGATGGCCGACACGCAGACCCCGAAGTCACATGCCGACTGGCTGCAGACCCTGCAGCGGCTGCAGGCGCTGAAGCCGAAGGTGGTGGTGCCGGGGCATTACGCGCCGGGTGCGGCACTGGATGCCAGTGCGCTGCGCTTCACCGCGGACTACATCCGCGCATTCGACGCCGAGACGGCAAAGGCCAAGGACAGTGCGGCGCTGGTGAAGGCGATGCAGGCGCGCTACCCGAAGCTGGCCGGCGTGGCGTCGCTGGAGCTGAGTGCGAAGGTGGCCAAGGGCGAGATGCAGTGGCCATGAGCCAGGGGGTTTTCTTTTGCAGGGCTGCGCCCTGCACCTGCTCAATGCCACGGCAACAGCCGAAGCAACAGCAACAGCTGGTTTCCTGAGGGTGGGCGGGGTGGGTCCGGTTGCGGGGGGCGCTGCAAGTACGTCCATGTAAGCTCGGTCGCCGCATCCATGCGGCTCACGCCCCCGCAACCGGACCCACCCCGCCTTCGACAGTTTCCCGCTATCTGTCGGAACCCGCTGCTATGGTGGGTGCCGACCGTTGGTCGGCACGGGGTCGGACCCCGTCTTTGACGATCAGATGGATGCGGAATCGTTCGGTTCGTGCTCGAACAACTCCCCCTGCACTACCGGCTCCTTTTCGCGGAAGCCGCCAAGGCCGACACCCACCAGCCGGTAGCGGGTCTCGGCCGGCAGGTCGACGCGGGCGCGCAGGGCCAGGGCGATGTCGCGCAGTTCTTCCATCGACTCGGGCGGGCGCTCGGGGGTGAAACTGCGGGTGAGGATGCGGAACTGCGCGGTCTTCAGTTTCAGCACCACGGTGTGGCCGACGCGCTCGGTCTTGCGCGTGGCATTCCAGGTCTTCTCCGCCAGCTGCACGATCGCCTCGCCCAGGTCTTCCAACGGCAGGTCCTCGGCGAAGGTGTCTTCCGAAGAGATCGACTGCACCTGCTGGTCCGGTTCCACCGGCCGCTCGTCGATGCCGCGTGCGCGGTTGTACAGGCTGCGGCCGAAACTGCCGAACGCCTCTTCCAGGTCGATCAGTGCCCACTGCCGCAGGTCGCCGCAGGTGACGATGCCACGCGCGGCCAGCTTGCCTTCCATCACCTTGCCGACGCCGGGCACGCGGTTCACCGGCAGTGGCAGCAGGAAGGCGTCCACCCGCTGCGGTGGAATCACGAACTGGCCGTCGGGCTTGCGCCAGTCCGAGGCGATCTTGGCCAGGAACTTGTTCGGTGCGATCCCGGCTGAAGCAGTCAGCCGGGTTTCCTCGCGGATCTGGGTGCGGATGGTACGGGCGATGTCGGTGGCCAGTTCGATGCCGCTCTTCGGCTCGGTCACGTCCAGGTACGCCTCGTCCAGCGACAACGGCTCGACCAGGTCGGTATGGCGCAGGAAGATCTCGCGCACCTGCTGTGACACCGCTTTGTAACGTGCGAAGTCCGGCGGTACGAAGATCGCATCCGGGCACAGCCGCTCGGCACGCACGGCCGGCATCGCCGAGCGCACGCCGAACACGCGTGCCTCGTACGACGCCGCGCACACCACCGAACGTGCACCACGCCATGCCACAACCACCGGCTTGCCGCGCAGTGACGGATCGTCGCGCTGCTCCACCGACGCGTAGAACGCGTCCATGTCGACGTGGATGATCTTGCGCAGTCGGGTCATGTCAGGTGGAAAGGGCGGGGGCGGGCCGAGCGGGCCACACGCCGAAGTATGGTCGTTGCACATCAACAGGATGCGCGTATTCCATTGAAAACACTACGGTTGCGTACGGTTGAAATGTTTGATCGGGGCAGTTTCCACGGGCATCCTCGAGCGCTTGTTTCCCGTTTCCCCGCTTCCAGGATTGTGCTTCATGACCCGTCTCCACGCGTTCAACCGCGAACAGCTGCTGGCCAGCGCACGCGGTGAACTGTTCGGCACCGCTGCCGGCCGTTTGCCCAACGACCCGATGCTGATGTTCGACCGCATCACCGACATCCACGAGGACGGCGGACCGCACGGCAAGGGCATGGTACGCGCCGAGCTGGATATCCGCCCGGACCTGTGGTTCTTCGGCTGCCACTTCATCGGCGACCCGGTGATGCCCGGCTGTCTGGGCCTGGATGCCATGTGGCAGCTGACCGGCTTCTTCCTGACCTGGCTGGGCGCCCCCGGCAAGGGCCGCGCACTGGGCTGCGGCGAGGTGAAGTTCACCGGCCAGGTCCTGCCGGAGGCCAAGCTGGTGCGCTACGAGATCGACATCAGCCGGGTCATCAACCGCAAGCTGGTGATGGCCCAGTCGGACGCCCGCATGTACGTGGATGATCGCGAAATCTACAGCGCGCGCGACCTGCGCGTCGGCCTGTTCACTGAAACCGGGAGCTTCTGATGCGTCGCGTCGTCATCACCGGCATGGGCATCACGTCCTGCCTCGGCAATGATCTGGATACCGTTTCGGCTGCGCTGCGCGAAGGGCGCTCGGGCATCACCGCCCTGGCCGACCACGCCGAAGCGGGCCTGCGCAGCCAGGTCGGCGGTCGCGTCGACCTCGATCTGGAGGCGCTGATCGACCGCAAGCAGAAGCGCTTCATGAGCGATGCGGCGGCCTTCGCCTACCTGTCCATGCGCGATGCCATCGCCGATGCCGGGCTCAGCCCCGAGCAGGTCAGCAACCTGCGTACCGGCCTGATCGCCGGTTCCGGTGGCGGCTCCAGCGAGTGGCAGATCGGTGCGGTCGACCTGCTGCGCGAACGTGGCGTGCGCAAGGTCGGCCCGTACATGGTGCCGCGCACGATGTGCTCGACGGTCTCGGCCTGCCTGGCCACGGCCTACCAGATCAAGGGCGTCAGCTACTCGCTGTCGGCCGCCTGCGCGACCTCGGCGCACTGCATCGGCGCCGCCGCGGACATGATCCGCCACGGTGCGCAGGACATCATGTTCGCCGGTGGTGGCGAAGACCTGCACTGGTCGATGAGCGTGATGTTCGACGCGATGGGCGCACTGTCGACCAGCTTCAACGAAACCCCGGCCAGCGCCTCGCGCCCGTACGACAAGGACCGCGACGGCTTCGTCATCGCCGGTGGCGGCGGCATGCTGGTGCTGGAGGATTACGACCACGCCGTAGCGCGCGGTGCGCACATCCATGCCGAGCTGATCGGCTATGGCGTCACCTCCGATGGCGCCGACATGGTCGCACCGTCCGGTGAAGGCGCGGTGCGCTGCATGAAGATGGCCCTGCAGGGCGTCGATCGCCCGCTGGACTACCTCAACACCCACGGCACCTCCACGCCGCTGGGCGACGTCACCGAGCTCAACGCGATCCGCGAAGTGTTCGGCGACGCGGTGCCGCCGCTGTCCTCGACCAAGGCGCTGTCCGGCCATTCACTGGGTGCGGCCAGCGTGCACGAAGCGATCTACTGCCTGCTGATGATGCGCGATGGCTTCGTCGCCGGTTCGGCCAACATCGGCGAGCTGGACCCGAAGGTGGTGGATTTCCCGATCCTGCGCGAGAGCCGCAAGCAGCAGCTGGACACGGTGATGTCCAACAGCTTCGGCTTCGGTGGCACCAACGCTGCGCTGGTGTTCGGGCGCGTGTGACTGGGCAGGTGTGCCGACCAACGGTCGGCACCCACCTTATTTCGGCAGCAGCGGCAACAGTAGCGCGTGCGCGTCCACCAGCGAGCCGACGATGCAGTGGCCCAGTGCGCGCAGCTCTTCATCCGGATGCACCAGGTCCGGCACCTGGATCACGGTCATGCCGGCCGCCAGTGCGGCCCGCGTGCCGGCCGGTGAGTCTTCCAGCGCCAGGCAGCGCTCGGGCACCTGGCCAAGCCGCTGCGCGGCCAGCAGGTAGATGTCCGGCGCCGGCTTCGGCCGCGCCACGTCACCACTGGTGATCACAGCATCGAAGTACGGCAGCAGGCCTGCGGCCGCCAGCTTGCGGTTGGCGCGCGGCTGCCGCGTGGTGGTCGCCACCGCACGCGGTACCGCGTGCGCCTTCAGCAGTTCCAGCAGCTCCAGGATGCCCGGCCGCAGCGGCAGCCCGGTCTGCGTGCGTGCTTCGTACAGCTCATGGCAACGTGCCGCCACTGCATCGATCACGCTGTCCTCGATGCCCTGCGCGCGCAGCAACGCATGCGTATCGCGGTCGCCGAGGCCGACCATGCGCAGGAACACCGCTTCCTCCAGGCCCAGCCCGAATTCGTCGGCGGCCTCGCTCCAGCAGGCCAGCGAGACCCGCTCGCTGTCGATCATCAGGCCGTCCATGTCGAAGATGACGGCGTCGGGGAGGAACGGCAGCGCAGCGATGGTGGTCATGGAGCGAACAGCGTGTCCAGGTCGGTGGAAGTGAGCTGCCGCCATTGCCCTTCGTCCAGCCCCTGCAGGTCCAGCCCGCCGACGCGGCTGCGGTGCAGGGCCTGCACGTGGTTGCCGGTGGCGGCGAACATGCGGCGTACCTGATGGTAGCGGCCCTCATGCAGTACCAGGCGCGCACGACGCGCCTCCAGCACTTCGAGTTCAGCCGGCAGCAGGGGGGTCTTCTCGGACTCCAGCATCAGCGTGCCGCTGGCGAACAGCGCCACTTCGTCGCCGCGCAGGTCGTCACTCAGTTCCACTTCGTAGACCTTCGGCAGCTTCGACTTCGGCGAGATGATCCGGTGCAGCAGGCCGCCATCGTCGGTCAGCAGCAACAGGCCGCTGGTCTCGCGGTCGAGGCGGCCCACGGTGGACAGCACCGGATCGCGGTCGCGGAAGCGCGGCGGCAGCAGGTCGTAGATCAGGCGGCCGGTGTCCTTGGTCGAACAGGTGTAGCCGGCGGGCTTGTGCAGCGCGATCGACAGCCCCACCGGCGGATCCAGCGGCTCGCCATCGACGCGGATCGCCTCGTGCGGCACCTGGTCATCGGCGTACAGCACTTCGCCGTCGGCGTCGGTGACGCGGCCTTCGCGGAACATCCACTGCACCTGCTTGCGGCTGCCATAGCCCAGGTTGGCGATGTGCTTGACCAGCTTCACTTGCCCTTCCCCTTCACTGCTTCAACCAGCTTGAAACCGTCGCGCTCGGCAACCACGCGCACCGCACCGAAGCTGTCGTTGAGGGTGTGCTCGTACGGCAGATGGCGGTTGGCCACCACGTACAGGCGCCCGCCGGGGCGCAGCGCCTGCGCGGCCACGGCGATGAAGCGCTGGCCGATGTCCGGGCGGTCGGCACGCGACGGCGTGTGGAACGGCGGGTTGCTGATGATGACGTCGTAGCCCGGCTCGATGCCGGCGGTGACGTCCTGCCACAGGAAGCGCAGCGGCAGCGCGCGCGGCGGCGGCGCCAGGTTCAGTTCGGCCAGGGCCAGCGCACGCTGCTCGGCCTCGTACAGGTCCAGCGCGGTGATCTTCGGGCAGCGTTCCAGCAGCTCGCGCGACAGATAGCCGTAGCCGGCGCCAAGGTCGGCGGCGCGGCCGGCCAGGTCGGCCGGCAGGTGCTCGGCCAGCAGCGCCGATGCCGGATCGATGCGGTCCCAGGCGAACACGCCCGGGCGGCTGAGGAAGCGGCCGCCCATGATCGGGCGCACCGCATCCAGCGCCGACCAGCGCTTGGCCAGGTCGGCGTCGTGCTGGCCCTGCAGCGGGGCGGTCCAGTACACGCGGCAGTGGTTCTTGGTCAGGCAGCCACCGAGGCCGGTCAACTGCTTGAGATCACCTTCACCGGAGCGCGCGCCTTCGTTGTTGGACTGGCAGGCAACGATACGGCCGCCTTCGGCAACCAGCGCCAGCGCGCGGGCGAACAGCGCACGGGCTTCTTCACGCTGGCGCGGTGGCAGCACCAGCACCAGCGGGTAACGTCCCTTGCCGGCCACATCGTCCAGCTGGCCGCTGACGGTCCAGCCGGCGGCCTGCTGCAGCGGCTGCGCGAACGGGGCGAAACTCTGTTCGCAGTGCACTTCGCGGTTGCCGGCCGCTTCGCGCAGCGGCCAGCCATCGCGGGCACGCAGGAAGGCCACCGGGCCCTCCGGCCAGCGCAGGGCGCCTTGGGAGAACGGCAGGAGCAGGGTCTGCAGGGGGGCGTCGTCGCTGGAGGCCATCGGCGCGGGTACTTCAAGCGTGAGGGCCGTCCATTGTACCGGCTTGGCCGGGCCCGCCCCGGCAGGCCGCTTTGCGAAACCCGAACGGGGCCTTGATCTGCCAGAAACATTGAAACGTTCAGGGTAGAGGCTCCCCCGGAAACCCAGGAGAACCTGCATGCGAGCCTTGTTCGTCGGTGGCGTGGTCGACAACAGTGAAATGGACCTGGAAGGCAGCCATCCGCCCGTGCATTACCCCGAGGACACCGGCGGCGGCCACTCGCGTTACCGGCTGCACCAGGTCGGCCACGGCGCCGATGGCAGCGTGGCCTATGCGGTATACGGCGCGCCGGACCTGGCCGATGACGAGGTGGCCCGGGTCGCTGAAGAACGCGCCTACGCGCGCCGGTTCGAGGCGACGCCGACGTTGTTCGAGCACTGAGCGCATCAGCCACGCATGGCGTGGCTCTACTGCAACCTCTGGTAGATCCACGCCATGCGCGGATGGCGTGAGGCCTGGCCGATGACGAGGTCATGCACATCCATGCGTGGCCCTCTTTCCAGTAGATCCACGCCATGCGTGGATGGAGTTGGCAGGTTGCCGTCAGACCCTGGGCGGCAACCTACGGATGCTGTCGATCTCGTCCAGCCACACGTGGTGCTGCTGCACCGGCGTGTCGTAGTCATCCAGCCGCAACTGGCCGTTGCTGCCTTCGTCGCCAGCCTCGTTGCGGTACTGCTGCACCGTCGGTTTCACCGCGACGGTGCCGAGCAGGCGGCGACCATCGTGCAGGGTCAGTTCCACCTGCGTTTCGCCTTCCAGCTGCGGCAGCAGGGCTTCCAGGCGCGCGATCTGCGCCGGATCGGTATGGATACGGGGAGCTATGCGGGACATCGGCGACCTCCTGCACGCAGGGTCGCCGATCGGCCGTGAATGCTCAGTGCAGCGCGCTGTCCGCGCGGGGTACCTGCACCTTGCGCACCGCAGCCACCAGCTGCGCCACCGAGTACGGCTTGGCCACGTGCTCCTGGAAGCCCGATGCCAGCGCACGGCGGCGGTCATCGGCACGCGCCAGCGCGGTCACGGCTACCGCCGGCAGGGTCATGGCATCCACGCCCATGTCCTCGCGCAGCGTGCGCACCAGGCCATAACCATCCATGCCCGGCATGCCGATGTCGGTCAGCATCACGTGGTACTGCAGATGGCCGGTGTCGGCCAGCAACGCCAGTGCCTCGCCGGCCGAACTGGCCGCGGACACGCTGGCGCCCTGCTCTTCCAGCATGCGCCGCAGGTACTCCAGCACTTCCGGCTGGTCTTCCACCGCCAGCACGTGCATGCCGCGCAGCGGATACGGCTCGACGATCACCGGCTCCAGGATCGGCCCGCTGATCACTTCGCGCAGCGGGCGCCGCTCGGCATCTGGAATGTGCTGCGGCAGGCGCACGGTGAACGTAGCGCCGTGGCCGTGGCCCTCGCTGGCGGCAGTGACCGTGCCGCCATGCAGTTCGACCAGCTGCTGCACGATCGCCAGGCCCAGGCCCAGGCCGCCATGGCGTCGGGTGGTGGTGCCATCGGCCTGGCGGAAGCGGCTGAACAGATGATTGAGGAATTCGGGCGCGATGCCATCACCGGTATCGCGCACGGTGATCTCCCAGTGGTTGCCGTCAGCCCGCAGCTGCAGATCGATGCGGCCTTCAGCCGGGGTGAACTTGATCGCGTTCGAGAGCAGGTTCCAGAACACCTGTTGCAGGCGCGTGGCATCGCCCAGCACCAGGCTCGGTTGTTCGGGCAGCTGCAGGTGCACGTCCAGCGCCTTGCCTTCGGCCACCAGCTCCTGCGCGCCGATGGCCTCGCCCAGCAGCGTACTCAGGTCCAGCACTTCCACCTCCAGCTGCACCTTGCCCAGCAGCATGCTGCTGAGGTCGAGCATGTCCGAGATCAGCCGCTTCTGCGCACCGGCGCTGTTGGCGATCACGTTCAGGCCCTTGTACAGCGGGCTGGTGTTGTCCACGCGCTGCAGCAGCAGTTCACTCCAGCCGAGAATGGTGGTCAATGGCGTACGCAGCTCATGCGACAGCGTGGCCAGGAACTCATCCTTCAGCCGCGCCATGTTTTCCGCAGCACTGCGCGCAGCGCGCTCGGACTGCAGCAGTTCCTCGCGTGCAAGTTCGATCTCGCGGCGTTCGGTCACGTCCGGGCTGCTGCCGGCCAGGCCGATGAAGCGCCCCATGCGCGAGAAGCGCGGACGGGCGTTCATCTCCAGCCAGCGCCACTGGCCATCGGCACGGCGCGCACGCACCAGCGCATGCATCGAGCGCTGCGCCTTCAGCGCTTCCTGCAGTTCGTACTCGAATACCGACGCATCGTCCGGATGCACCAGGCCACGCCAGACGTCTTCCGGCACACGCGTCTCGTCACCGCCGAAGAATTCGCTGAAAGCGCTGTTGACGAAGCGGGCATGGCCGCGCTCGTCGAGCACCCACACCGGCATCGGCAGGCCATCGGCCAGCGCACTGAAGCGGGCCTCGCTCTCGCCCAGCTCCACTTCCATCTGCTTGCGCGCGGTGATGTCGAAGAACAGGATGCCGACCTTGTCCTCGCCCGGCCGGCCCACGCGCACCGCGTCAACCGCGAACGAGCGGCCCAGCGCGCGCGCTTCCATCTCGAACTGGGCGGGGCGACCGCTGCGTGCGACCTCGCCGTAGATGCGGAACCAGTCTTCCTCGTGGTGCGGCTCCAGCAGGCTCATGCGCTGGCCGCGCGCGTCCTTCAGGCCGGTGTGGCGCTCGAAGGCGTCGTTGACCTCGATGAAACGATAGTCGACCGCACGGTCGCCCTCGAACAGCACCTGGATCACGCAGAAACCGGCGTTGATGCGCTCAAGCACGCCATGATGCAGGTCGGGTTCGGGCGCCGCCACCATCATCGGTGGGCGCTCCACGAGGGGCGGCAGTGTGGACAAGGGCGTCTGTGCAGGCCGGGTTGGAGGCACAGCATCTTCCAAAGGGCGTATTCACAGCGTCAAGCGCCGTCAGTCATGGTTGACGACGATGAATTGGCGGCAACCACTCTTGCGGATGTCGCAATCGGCCGTTGCGGCGACGGGAAAGCGGGATCACACTCGAGCTGTAAACCGCATCGTCCCCATCGAAGGGGCGCAGGAGACCGTCATGAACCGCTCATTGGCCACTGCCCTGCTGCTGGCAGGCGCCCTCATGGCGGGCAGCGCGAACGCCGCGCCGCGCGCCGTCACCGATCCGGATGCGCCCCGTGCGCTGCAGGCCAATGGCCCGGTCAGCGTGAAGTGGGACGATCCGGCCAAATTCACCGAAATCCGCCAGAGCACCAACCGTTTCGAGGCCGAACGCGGCAACTGGGTGCAGCAGCTGGCCAGCTACGTGCAGACCACGGCGGCCAAGCCGCTGCAGCCCGGGCAGACCCTGGACGTGACCCTGGTCGACATCAAGCGCGCCGGCGACTACGAGCCCTGGCACGGCCCGCGCGGCAGCGACATCCGGATCATGCGCGACATCTATCCGCCGCGGATCACGCTGCAGTACACGCTGAAGGACGCCAGTGGCCGCATCGTCGATGAGGGCGAAGCCAAGCTCAGCGATACCGGCTACCTGCACAACCTGGGGCTGAAGAGCGACAGCGACCCGCTGCGCTACGAGAAGCGCCTGATCGACGACTGGGTGAAGCGGCAGCTGACAACGCAGGCCACCGCTGCACGCTGATCCCGGGCGGCGCGACCCACCTGTAGGTGTCGACCTTGGTCGACACGCATTCAAAGCGCCGACCATGGTCGGCCGCTACCAGAGCCGAGCGTGGGCTCGGCGCTACACGTACACCTTCGCCACGCGCTTGACCGCGCAGGGCAGCTGGTAGGCGCTGACGCCACAGCGCGGCGCCAGTTCCGACAGCGTCGGCGCAGAACCCCACAGTTCCACCACGCTGCCGATGCCGGCCTGCGGATGCGAGGTCAGGTCCACGGTCAGCATGTCCATCGACACGCGGCCGATCAGGGCTCCGGGCTGACCATCGATCAGCACGGGCGTGCCATTCGGTGCGAACTGCGGATAGCCATCGGCATAGCCGAGCGCGACCACGCCCACGCGGGTGCGCGCCTTGGCCACGAAGCGGGCGCCATAGCCCACCGGCTCACCGGCCTCGATCCAGCGCTCGGCGATCACCTTGGACTGCATCGTCATCACCGGGCGCAGGCGCTCGGTCAACGCGGTGTTGTCCGGCAGCGGGTTGGCGCCGTACAGCATCAGGCCTGGGCGGACCCAGTCGCTGCGCACGTCCGGCCAGCCCAGCAGTGCCGGCGAGTTGCACACGCTGGTCTCGCCGTGCAGGCCGTCGATGGCCCGCGCGAAGGTCGCCGCCTGCTCGTGCGTGCGTTCGCTGTCCAGCTCGTCGGCGCGCGCCAGGTGGGTCATCAGCACGATGCGCTCGACCTGCGGCAGCGCCGACAGGCGTGCATGCGCCGCGCGGAAGCTGTCCACGTCCAGGCCGAGGCGATGCATGCCGCTGTCCAGCTTCAGCCACACCGTCAGCGGGCGCGGGCTGTCGAACGCGACCAGCGCTTCCAGCTGCCACGGCGAGCCCACCGCGAACCAGAAATCGTGTTCGGCCACCAGCGCCATGTCACTGGGCTCGAAGATGCCTTCCAGCAGCAGGATCGGCGCACGGATGCCGGCCTGGCGCAGTTCCAGCGCCTCTTCGATGGTGGCCACGCCGAAACCATCGGCCTCGCCTTCCAGCGCCTGCGCACAGCGCACCGCGCCATGGCCATAGGCATCGGCCTTGATGATCGCCAGGGCCTTGCCACCGCCCAGTTCACGGGCGAGCCGGTAGTTGCTGCGCAGGGCGCCCAGATCGATCAGCGCGCGGGCAGGACGCATGTGCGGTTCTCATGTTGCGGGGCGTGACCGTACTGGCCGTAGCGGAAAATATCCAGGCCTTCGGTGCTGATCTGCGGCTGGCGCGCGCTCATCAGGTCGGCCAGGTAGCGACCGGAGCCGCAGGCCATGGTCCAGCCCAGGGTGCCGTGGCCGGTATTGAGGTACAGGTTGCGGAACGGCGTGGCGCCGATCACCGGCGTGCCGTCTGGCGTGGCCGGGCGCAGGCCGGTCCAGAACTGCGCGCGCGACAGGTCGCCGCCCTTCGGGTAGAGGTCGCTGACCACCAGTTCCAGGGTCTCGCGGCGGCGCTGCGACAGCGACAGGTCGAAGCCGGCCACTTCGGCCATGCCACCGACACGGATGCGGTCGTCGAAGCGGGTCACCGCCACCTTGTAGCTCTCGTCGAGGATGGTCGAGGTCGGCGCCATCGCCGGGTCGGTGATCGGCAGGGTCAGCGAATAGCCCTTCAGCGGGTACACCGGCAGGCGCATGCCCAGCGGTGCCACCAGCGCCGGCGAATAGCTGCCCAGCGCGACCACGAAGCGGTCGGCGGTTTCCAGCTTGCCGTCGATGCGCACGCCGGTGATGCGGTCGCCATCGAACTCCAGGCCAGTGATGTCCTGGTCGAAGCGGAATTCGACGCCGGCATCCACGCACATCTGCGCCAGGCGGCGGGTGAACAGCTGGCAGTCGCCGGTCTGGTCACGCGGCAGGCGCAGCGCGCCGACCAGGCCATCGACATGGGCCAGGGCCGGTTCGGCCTGGATGATGCCGGCGCGGTCCAGTACCTCGTACGGCACGCCGTACTGGGCCAGGATCTCGATGTCCTGCGCCGAGGCATCCAGCTGCTGCTGGGTGCGGAACAGCTGGGTGGTGCCCAGGTCGCGGCCTTCGAACTCGATGCCGATCTGCGCGCGCAGCTCGTTCAGGCAGTCGCGGCTGTACTCGGACATGCGCACCATGCGCGCCTTGTTGATCGCGTAGCGCTCGTGGGTGCAGTTGCGCAGCATCTGCCACAGCCAGCGGTACTGGGCCAGGTCCATGCCCGGCTTGATCGCCAGCGGCGCGTGCTTCTCGAACAGCCAGCCGATGGCCTTCTTCGGCACGCCCGGGGCCGCCCACGGCGAGGTGTAGCCGAACGACAGCTGGCCGGCATTGGCGAAGCTGGTCTCCAGCGCCGGGCCGGGTTGGCGGTCGATGACCGTGACTTCAAACCCGGCCTGTCGCAGGTACCAGGCACTGGTGGTGCCGATCACGCCGCTGCCGAGAACTAGGACTCGCATGGGACTTCTCCAACCCGATCATTCCCTGCACTGGAGCGTGCCGGGACCATAATTGGGGAAGTATAGACAGCCAATACCAGTTGATTTGCCTGATTTGAAATCAACCGGCAGGATGTTCTCCTGCAATTCATTCCCCAAGGTTGACGGCGATGGCCACCCGTACCCGCGAACTGGACAAGATCGACCGCAAGATCCTGCGCATCCTGCAGGCCGAGGGCCGTATTTCCTTCACCGAACTGGGTGAGCGGGTCGGGCTGTCCACCACCCCGTGCACCGAGCGCGTGCGCCGGCTCGAGCGCGAAGCGGTGATCACCGGCTACCACGCCCACCTCGACCCGGCAGCGGTGAAGGCCAGCCTGCTGGTGTTCGTGGAGATCAGCCTGGCCTACAAGTCCGGTGACATCTTCGAGGAGTTCCGGCGCGCCGCCCTGAAGCTGCCCAACGTGCTGGAGTGCCATCTGGTGTCGGGCGACTTCGATTACCTGCTGAAGGCGCGGATCAGCGAGATGGCCTCCTACCGCAAGCTGCTCGGCAGCACCTTGCTGACACTGCCGCATGTGCGTGAGTCGAAGAGCTACATCGTGATGGAAGAGGTGAAGGAGACACTGAGCCTGCCGATTCCGGATTGAGACCGGAAAGGGTTGGGGTCGGAGCCCGCTGTGCGGGATCCGACCCCGGCCGGGGGGCTGCGAGGGGTCAGTTCACGCAACGCGGGCTCTGACCCCGATTCCGTCAGCGCTGCTGCGGGTGTTTCTGCGAACGCTGTTCCTGCTGCTTGCCACCCTTGTGCGGCTGCTGCGGCTCCATCTGCTGCTGCTGTTGCTGCTGCGGGTTGCGGCCCTGCGGTTCCTTGCCGGGATGACGGTTCTGCTGGTTTTTCATGATCGCGATCCAGTGGACGAAGGACATGCGGCGGCGGAATGCCGGCGCAGGGCCACGGTGGTCCCGGAACGGTTAATCGCAGGCGAAAAAGCAGTGATCGGCAGGACGTTGTTTTCGTGCGTTCAGGCCGTACAGCGTGTGGTGGCTGCCAACCTTGCCTGGCATCCGAGGTCAACGCTTGATCTGCTGCCCATCGCCGGCCGGCACGCTGTCGTAATAGCGGCCGGTGCGCGAATCGAACACGCGGTTCGGACCGGCCGGGCGCACACCGGGGACGATACGGCCATTGCGGTCGTACACCTTGTCGGCCGGCTTCGGCGCCGGGACGGGTGCGATCGGGGCCGGACCGGTGGATTTGATCGGTTGCGCCGGCTGCGGCGACGGCAACACCTGCGGCTGCGGGCGGGCGGCCTGCGGCGGCGGTACCACCGGCGCCGGTGCCACGGTGGTCGCACTGCGGGTGGCGGTGGGGTCGGCGGTAGGCACCTGGGCCAGCGCCAATGCGGGCAACAGGGCCATCAACAGCAGGGGAAGGGTCGGTCTCATGGCACGCTCCGGCGTGGATCACATTCACCTTGCGCCTGTACCTGTGTGCCGCCCATGAACGGCCGTCACACTTGCAAGCGCGCGCCGGCACCCCCACGTTTTCCGGCATCCCCAGGCCATCGACCCCACGGAGAGCCGGCATGACTGCCTTCGACCTGACGCCCCCCACCGCCACCCAGACCGAGGCGCTGATTGCCGGCCTCAGCAGCGAAGAGCGCCGCGTACTGCTGCAGCACGGCACCGAAGCGCCGTTCTGCGGGGTGTTCCTCGACAACAAGCGCGAGGGCGTCTACTGCTGCCGGCTGTGCGCGCTGCCGCTGTTCCGCTCCAGCACCAAGTTCGATTCCGGTACCGGCTGGCCCAGCTTCTTCGCCCCGTTCGACCCGGCGCACGTGCGCGAGATCCGCGATACCAGCCATGGCATGGTGCGCACCGAGATCACCTGCGCGCGCTGCGGCAGCCACCTGGGCCACGTGTTCCCGGACGGTCCGCCGCCCACCTACGAGCGCCACTGCCTGAACTCCGTCTCACTTTCGTTCACCGGCAATGGCGAGCCCTGGCCCGACCCGTTGCAGCGTGGCGGCGCCGAAAGCGGCGTGGCGGGCTGAAACACCCCGCTGACCGATTTCACAGAATTCCCTCTTCAGAAAACCGGGCGACGGGCCGACAAGGAGATATCCCCTCTCCTTGCGTCGCCCCATGCTCATCATCGTTGGATTCCTGGTCGTCATCATCAGCGTGATCGGGGGCTACCTCGGTGCCCACGGCCGCCTGGGTGCCCTCTGGCAGCCCTACGAACTGGTCATCATCGGCGGCGCCGCGCTCGGCGCCTTCCTGGTCGGCACCCCGGCCAAGACGGTCAAGCAGACCCTGCAGGCCATGGTCGGCGTGTTCAAGGGCCCGCGCTACAAGCAGCAGGACTACATCGATGTCCTCAGCCTGCTCTATGAACTGCTCAACAAGGCCCGCCGCGAAGGCTTCATGGCGCTGGAAGACCATGTGGAGCGGCCGGCCGAGAGCGCGCTGTTCGGCAACTACCCCAAGGTGCAGGCCGACCACCACCTGATCGACTTCATCACCGACTGCCTGCGCCTGATGATCGGCAGCAACATCGAGCCGCACGAGCTGGAGCCGCTGCTGGAACTGGAGCTGGAAAAGCACCATGCCGAGGCAATGGCACCGTCGCAGGTGCTGACCAAGGTCGCCGACGGACTGCCCGGTTTCGGCATCGTCGCGGCGGTGCTCGGCATCGTCATCACCATGGGCTCGATCGGCGGTGACATCGTCGAGGTCGGTGGCCACGTGGCCGGCGCGCTGGTCGGCACCTTCCTGGGCATCCTGCTGGGCTACGGCTTCGTCGGCCCGATGGCCGCCGCCATGGAAGCGCGCGCCGAGCAGGATAGCCGCATCTACGAATCGGTGAAGACCGCCCTGCTGGCCTGCCTGCGTGGCTACAACCCGAAGATCGCGCTGGAATTCGCCCGCAAGACGCTGCCGTCGAACGTGCGTCCGGCCTTCTCCGATTTCGAGCAGCACCTGAAGACGGTCAAGTAAGCCATGGCCGAGACCAAGCCCACCGTCATCGTCCGCCGGGTCAAGAAAGCCGGCCACGCCGCCCATCATGGCGGTTCGTGGAAGGTGGCCTATGCCGACTTCGTGACCGCGATGATGGCGTTCTTCCTGGTGCTGTGGCTGATGGCCACCACCAACAAGAACGACCGTGCGGCCATTTCCGAGTACTTCCGCAACCCCAGCCCGCTGAGCGGGCAGAACGCCACGCCGGCGCCCGGCATGGCCGGCCCGGGTGGCGCCAGCACCTCGATGATCAAGCTGGGTGGTGCCACCGACATCTCGCGGGGCAGCAGCAACGATCCCTTCCAGAACCAGAAGGAAGCGGTGCCGCAGCCGGTGGACCAGCAGCAGCGCGACAAGCAGCAGCTGGAAGCGCTGATGAAGGAACTGCAGGAAGCGATCAGCAGGAGCCAGGCACTGGAGCCGTTCAAGGACCAGCTGCTGCTGGACCTGACCCCGGAAGGCCTGCGCATCCAGATCGTGGACAAGCAGAACCGGCCGATGTTCGACCTCGGCAGCGCCACGCTGAAGCCCTATACGCAGCAGATCCTGCACGAGCTGGCCAACTACCTGAACCACGTGCCGAACCGGATCAGCCTGACCGGCCACACCGACATCACCGCCTATTCGGCCGCGCGCGGCTACGGCAACTGGGAACTGAGCGCCGATCGTGCCAACGCCGCACGGCGCGCACTGGTGGACGGTGGCCTGGAGGACAGCAAGATCACCCGCGTGGTCGGCCTGTCTTCGTCGGTGCTGTTCGACAAGGCCGACCCGCAGAACCCGATCAACCGCCGCATCAGCATCGTGGTGATGACCCAGGCCGCCGAAGCGGCCGCCCTGGCCGGTGCCGGCCCGCAGGTGGGATTGTCGGCCCCCGCCGCCGACCCGGACGTGCAGGCCGCGCAGGGGCCGGCGCGCTGAATCGGGGTCAGATCCCTTTCCACGGGAAAGGGATCTGACCCCACCTGCACGCGGCCGCTACAATGGTGGTCTTTCCGTTTCCAGGTGACCCCACCCCATGTCCCAGAACTCCAAGGCCAAGCGCGACAAGCGCAAGAAGCAGCAGGCCAAGCGCCCGTTCCTCCGCCTGAACGCCCAGCAGCAGGTGCAGAACCATGCCGTGCTGACCAACGAAGACGGCCAGGTGGTTGCGGCCATCGGCCTGCAGGGCCGTGAGTGGCTGCTGGCCATCGGCGGCCAGACCATGGGCAACGCCGAGAACCCGGTGCCGATGCTGGCCATGCTCAAGCACCTGGCCAACGTGCAGGAGAAGGAAGGCCGCAAGGTCAACCTGGAGTACTCCGAACTGCTGCAGAAGCTGCTGGACACCCTGGCCGCCGAATCCGAGCAGACCGCTGACGAGTACCTGGACAAGCTGGTCGCCGAGTTCGAAGGCGTCGACGCTGCAGAGGCCGAGGAAGGCGAAGCCGCCGAGGGCGACGTGGCCGAAGACGCCGCTGCCGAGGCCACCCCGGCCGCTGACAGCGACAGCAAGCCGCAGGCCTGAACCGGCCGCGGCGGTGACGGTCTACGTCGATGACGCGGTGCATCCCTGGCGCGGACAGCGCTGGGCGCACCTGATGGCCGACACCCTGGCCGAGCTGCACGCGATGGCGGCGCAGCTCGGCATTCCCCCGCGGGCCTTCCAGAACAAGGCCAGCGGCGCCCACTACGATGTCACTGCCGAGCTGCGCGCGCAGGCGATCGCGCTCGGTGCGCGGGCGATTTCCCGGCACGCCGACCGCGAGCTGGTCAAAGCAGTGATCGCCAACGCCAGGGCGCAATACCGGCCGTAGGCAGCCGTGGGTGGCTACCGCTTGCGCGCTGGGTGGGGCTATCACTTGCCAAGGTTGGCATCCCCCCATAGGCGGGCTCCGCACCCACCTGCCCTGCTCAGAACGGGTCGCTGCCCAGCCGGATTTCCACGTTCAGCAGCGAGCACAGCGCCAGCATCGCGTCGTCGTCGCGGGTCAGCGCCATCACGCCGGTGAAGCCGTCGCTGCCGGCATCCACGCTCCACAGCGTGTAGTTGTGCTCGCGCAGGCGGTCGAAGGCGGTGGACATCAGCTGCACGCCGTCCAGGTCTTCGGTGAAGTCCTCGTCGTCCAGGTCGCCGCCCCAGTCCAGCTGCAGGTTGAAGCGCGCCGACAGCTCGTTCACCGCCGACTGCAGCGATTCCAGGTCGTCACGCTCGACCTCGAAACCGGACTGCCAGGCAATGGCCGTGAACAGCGCCGGCAGCCAGTCGCTGTCCGCTTCCAGCGGCTGCCCGTCCTCGGCCAGGTGCTCGCGCCAGCGGTTGAACTGCTGCAGGGCCAGCTCTTCGTCGCCCGGGTTGATCAGCACCAGCAGGTTCCAGACCCGCGCCTCGAAGCCCTCCTCGTCGAAGTCGTGGATGTCTTCCTCGAAGTCGAAATAGTCGCTGTTGTCGGGCATGGCGGAACTTCCTCTGGGGCAGGCCGGCATTCTACGGTTTATCCTGTGCCGCTGAAGCCGGCCTTGGTGGCCGTCACTGTGAACGAAGCGATGAGCGATACCCCTCCCGACCACCTGGCGATCAACCCGGCCAGCCCCTTCCATGATGCGCAGGCGCTGGAGCGCGGCGTCGGCGTGCGTTTCAACGACGTCGAGCGCGACAACGTCGAGGAATACTCGGTCAGCGAAGGCTGGATCCGCGTGCAGGCCGGCAAGGCCCGCGACCGCCGCGGCAACCCGATGACCATCAAGGTCAAGGGCAAGGTCGAGGCGTATTTCCTGGAAACGAAGCCGGAATAAGTGGCTTTTGTAGAGTCGAGCCATGCTCGACTGCTTTCCGTTCCGGGTTCATGACGCCGGGGGCAAGAGCAGTCGAGCATGGCTCGACTCTACGGATGTACGCTGGTCATTCGCGCTTGCGCGATTCCAGCAGGTCCAGGTTGCGGATCAGGCGCCGCGAGATCTCGTCGGAGATCACCCCGCGCCGGGTCAGCCGGAACAGTTCCTCGCGCTCGGCATTCAGGCCCGCGCTGCGCAGCTGGCGGTAACCCAGTTCCATGCGCCGCACTTTCTCCGGGTCCACGTCGGGCCCGTCGTTGTCCTTCTCCAGGTGCCGCTGGTACAGCAGGCTCACCCGCGAGGCAGCATCGTTGTACAGCTGCACGTTCTCGGTGTTCTGGTTCATCACCAGCTGCTGGCGCATGCGTTCGACCCCGGCCAGCGCGGCCTTGGAGGACAGCTTGCGTGCCAGGTCCTCTTCCTTGCGCTCGCCCGAATCGGCTGGCAGCTGCAGGCCCTTCAGCAGCTGCGGCAGCGCCACGCTGGCGCCGATCAGCGAGAACAGGATCACCGCCGCGGCCAGGAAGATCACCAGGTCGCGCGCCGGGAACGCACTGCCATCGGGCAGGAACAGCGGCAGGGTCAACACACCGGCCAGGGTGATCGCGCCGCGCACGCCGGCCACCGAGGTCGCCACCACGATGCGCCAGTTCGGCGCCTCGCCCCGCTCCAGGCCGCGGCGGCGCGCGCGCAGCAGGTTCCAGCGCAGCGACAGCCATACCCACAACAGGCGCAAGGTGATCAACGCCAGATTGATCACCACCACGTACACCACCAGCCACCACGCACTCTGGTGGCCGGACTCGTTCATGGTGGTGGTTGCGCGTTCGACGATGCCCGGCAACTGCTCGCCGAGCAGCACGAACATGATGCCGTTGAAGCTGAACTGCAGCATGTTCCAGACCCCCGCACGCTGCACGCGCATGCTGCCGGAAACACGGCCGGTCAGCTCGACGTAGCTCATCGCGATACCGGCGGCGACTGCGGCGAGGATGCCCGAGGCATGGATTTCTTCGGCCAGCAGATAGGCCGCGAACGGGATCAGCAGGTTGACCAGCATCGCGGCACCCGGCTCTTCGCCGAAGCGGCGCCACAACCAGCGCTGGAACGTGGACACGCCGAGGGTGACCGCCACGCCCACGGCAAGGCCGGCCACCGCCACCCACAGGAAGGTCAGCGAGGCCGTTGCCAGCGAGAAGGAGCCGGTCATCACCGCCGCCACCGCGAAACGGAAGCAGACCAGGCCGGACGCATCGTTGAGCAGCGACTCGCCTTCCAGGATGTGCATCAGTCGCTTGGGGATCGGTGCCTTGGAGGCGATCGCCCCGACCGCCACCGGGTCGGTCGGCGACACGATGGCCGCCAGCGCGAAGCACACCGCCAGCGGCATCACCGGAATCATCCAGTGGATCAGCAGGCCGGCGCCGATCACGGTGAACACCACCAGGCCGAACGCCAGCTCGAGGATCGCGCCCTTGTCGCGGAACAGGCCCTGCTTGGGGATGCGCCAGCCATCGAGGAACAGCAGCGGCGGCAGGAACAGCAGGAAGAACACCTCCGGCTCCAGCGCATGGCCGCGGTTGAACACGCCGGCGATCACCGCGCCCAGGCCGATCTGCACCAGCGGCAGCGGCAACGAGAACGGGAGGACGCGAACCAGGTAGCCGCTGGCGACAACGGCCACCAGCATCGCCAGGACGACTTCAATGGTATGCATGCTTCTTCCAGGAAGCGGCGCGCGGGGAGGCTCGAGGGCCAGCGCCGGAAACCCGGAAAAAACTACCACATGCGGCCATGACCGCGACGGCCGGGGCCGTCGCGCGTCAGCCCCGGCTCATGCCCCGTCGAAGCGGTACAGATCCATGGCAAGGAAGCCGGCATCGATGCCGGCGTCGATGCGGCGTGCACCGAAGCCGCCCTCGCCGGCCGCGCCCATCGCGAAGAACAGCGGCAGCAGGTGCTCGTCGGTCGGGTGCGCGCGTTCGGCGAACGGCGCCTGCCGGCGGTAATCCAGCAGGGCCTGGCGGTCATCGGCGGCCAGGCGCTGCTCCACCCACTCGATGAAGGGCCGCACGTACGGCGCTTCCTTGCCGTCCTGGTAGTCGCCCCAGTCGTGCAGGTTGTGGGTGATGCTGCCCGAGCCGACCAGCAGCACGCCCTGCTCGCGCAGCGGTGCCAGCGCGCGGCCGAGCGCGAACTGGTGCTCGGGGCCGAGCATCGGCTGGATCGACACCGGCACCACCGGGATGTCGGCCTGCGGGCGCAGCAGCCGCAGCGGCACCCAGGCACCGTGGTCGAGGCCACGCTGCGGGTCGAGTGCCACCGGCAGGCCAGCGGCGGCGATGCGGCCGGCCACCTCTTCGGCCAGCGCCGGATCGCCCGGCGCCGGGTACTGCAGTTCGAACAGCGCGCGCGGGAAGCCGCCGAAGTCGTGGATGGTCGGTGGCTGCGGATGCGCGCCGACCAGCGGCTGCCGGCCCAGCCAGTGCGCCGAGGCCATCACGATGGCGCGCGGCGTCGGCAGGTCGCGCGCCAACTCGGCCAGGCGCACGCCGACCTGGCCCGGATGCAGGGCGGTCATCGGCGAACCATGGGAGATGTACAGCGAAGGCAGGCGGGACATGGAATTCTCCAGTTGCAGGGTCAGGCGGCGATCAGCGCGAACGCAGGGTCCACTTGCCGTCGCCGACCAGGAACAGCACCACCAGCGCCAGTGCCCAGAACGCCGGGTATTCCCAGCCACCACCGGCATTGGCGAAACCGAAGCCGTTGGCGCCATGCACGGTGACGATGGTGCCCAGCAGCAGCGGCACGCCGACCAGGCCCACCCAGCGGGCGTAGATGCCCAGCAGGAGCGCGACGGTGATCACCAGCTCGACGCCGATGGTGAGGTAGCCGAGCACGCCGGGCAGGCCCAGCGACTCGAAGAACGCCGCCGTACCGGCCGGGGTGAATACCAGCAGCTTGGTCAGCGCATGCACCAGGAACAGCACGCCCAGGGCCAGGCGCAGCAGGGTGGCGCCGTACGGGGCCAGCGGCGAAACAGGAGCGGTCGTGGTGTGCATGGGGAAACACCTTGAAGGGAGTGGGCACAGGTTATTGCGCCCCCGCGAGCCAATAAATACGATGGATTGACCGTATTTATTTCAAAAGGCGCAACAATGGACACCCTCGAGGCGATGCGCGTGTTCGTGGCGGTGGTCGAGCGCAACGGCTTCAGTGCCGCCGCCCAGGCCCTGGACATGTCCACCGCCGGCGTCACCCGCCAGGTCGCCGCGCTGGAAAAGCGCCTGTCCACCCGCCTGCTCCACCGCACCACGCGCCGGGTCAGCCCGACCAGTGCCGGCGCCGCCTACTACGCCCAGTGCGTGCGCCTGCTGGCCGAGTTCGACGCACTGGAGGCCAGCATCGGGGCGCAGGCGCTGGAGCCCTCCGGCACGTTGCGCATCAACGCACCGGTCAGCTGGGGCATCGCCCGCCTCGGCCCGTTGCTGGCCAGCTACCGCGAACGCTACCCGCAGGTGGAACTGGACCTGGCCCTGTCCGACCGCCTGGTGGACATGGTCGAGGAAGGCTACGACGTGGCCATCCGCATCACCCGCGAGCCCGGGCCGACGCTGATCGCGCGCCGCCTGGGCGAATCGCGGGTGAGCCTGTGCGCCGCGCCGGCCTACCTGGCCGCACGCGGTACGCCACAGACGCCGCAGGAGCTGCAGGCCCACGCCTGCCTGAGCTACAGCTACTGGGCCGCGGGTGACCATTGGCCGCTGCAGGGGCCGGGCGGCGAAGTAAAGGTCTCGGTGAGCAGCCTGCTGCACGCCAACAACGGCGACGTGCTGCGCGAAGCGGCGATCGCCGGCATGGGCGTGATCCTGCAGCCCGACTTCCTGCTGGAAGACGCACTGGCCGACGGCCGACTGGTGCGTGTACTGCCCGAGTGGGAGGCCTCGCCGATCGGCATCTTCGCGGTCTATACCAGCCGCAGCCACCTGGCACCGAAGGTGCGCAGTTTCATCGACCATCTGGTGGAAGCCGGGGTATAGCCGAGTCTGGCGCCTGCCGGTAGTGCCGGCCGCTGGCCGGCAATCCAACACATCCCGGTCCTGGGCGAATGCCGGCCAGCGGCCGGCACTACCACTTAGGCGGCCACTTCATCCAGCGCGTCGATGATCCGTTCCAGCGGCGCCGGCCGCCCCAACAGGTAGCCCTGCACCTGGTCGCAGCCGTGCGCAGCCAGCCAGTCCAGCTGCCCCGGCGTTTCCACGCCCTCGGCGATGATGGTCAGGCCCATGCTGTGGCCCAGTGACAGCAGCGCGCGGCAGATCGAGGCATTGCGCGGATTGGTTTCCACGTCGGCGACGAAGCTGCGGTCGATCTTCAGGATGTCCAGCGGCAGGTGCTGCAGGTACGACATGCTGGAATAACCGGTGCCGAAATCATCCAGCGACACGCTGATGCCCTGCTCGTGCAGGCGCTGCATGGTCTGCATCGCCTGCGCCGGCTTTCGCATCAGGCTGCTCTCGGTCAATTCCACGTGCAGCGCACCGCGGGCCAGGCCGAACTCCTGCTGGGCGCGGGTGAACTCGGCCACCAGGTCGCTGTTGAAGAACTGCACCGCCGATACATTCACCGCGATCGGCAGCTCACCCCAACCGGCCTCGACCAGTCGACGCTGCGCCTTCGCCGCCGCGCGGATCACCCAGCGGCCCAGCGCCAGGATCAGCCCGGTGTCCTCGCACAGCTGGATGAACTCGTTGGGCGGAATGAAGCTGCCGTCGGCCTGCGGCCAGCGCAGCAGGGCCTCCAGCGCAGCCGGGCTGCCATCGCTGGCATGCCGGATCGGCTGGAAATACAGCTGGAATTCGTTGTCGATGGCGGCGTGGATGCGCCCGGCCAGGCGCAGGCGATCGGCCAGGCGCGTGGTCACCGCCGCGTCGAACCAGACCACCACGTTGCCCTCGGCGCGCGCCGCGTGCGCGGCCTGTGCAGCCATGCCGATCACCTGCTCGGCGCTGTGGCCGTCACCGGCGATGTGCACGGCCACGCCGATGCGCGGCTCGAACTGGTGCAGCGAATCCTTGCCGCGCATCGGCGCAGACACGATCTGCAGCAGGTCGTCCAGCACGCGCTGGGTATCGTGCTCGGCACCGATGGCGAACACGAAGTCTTCCGCCGGCTGGAATGCCAGCGTGCCGCAGCGCGCACCCAGGCCA
Source organism: Stenotrophomonas sp. NRRL B-14846 (assembly GCF_050473585.1). Classification (NCBI taxonomy): domain Bacteria; kingdom Pseudomonadati; phylum Pseudomonadota; class Gammaproteobacteria; order Lysobacterales; family Lysobacteraceae; genus Stenotrophomonas; species Stenotrophomonas sp. NRRL B-14846. The sequence continues at coordinate 152,108 of NZ_JBFLUN010000023.1, read as the reverse complement.
CCGAGCCGGGTCGCCATCGACTGCAGCACCGCATCGCCGATCTCGCGGCCCAGCGTATCGGCCACCAGCTGCAGGCCGCGCAGCTGCACGAAGGCGATGGTGTAGCCCTCCTGCTGCTCGTCCAGCTGTTCGGTCAGGGCGCGCACGTTGAGCAGGCCGGTGGCCGGGTTGTGCCGCGCCTGGTAGGCCAGGTCACGCTCGTAGGCCAACCGTTCGCTGACATCCTCGGCCAGCACCAGGCACGCGGGCTGTCCGTCGAAATCGAGCCTGGACAGGTGGGCGCGCACTTCGAACACGCTGCCGTCCTTGCGCCGGTGCAGGCGCACGGTGGCGTCCTGAAGCTCGCCAACGCGGGCCTTGGCGATCGCACCTTTCACCTCATCCCAGCCTTCGCGCGGGCGGATGTCGAGGATGCTCATCGCCAGGAACTCGTCGCGGCTGTAGCCGTACTGGCGCACCGCCGCATCGTTGACCTCGATGAAGCGCAGCGTATCCGGGTCGAACACCCAGAACGGCGCCGGGTTGCGGTCGAACAACAGGCGGAAGCGGCGTTCCACCTCGCTCACCTGTTCGCGCGCCTGGTAGCGCTCGCTCAGGTCGGTCAGCGCACCGATCATGCGCCGCTCGCTGTCGGCCACTTCCACCCGCTGGCCACGCGCGCCCACCCAGCGCACCTCGCCCCCGGGCAGTACCAGGCGGAACACCTGGTCGAGCACGGCGCTGCCGGCGAAGGCCTGGTCAAAGGCCTGCTGCAGGCGCGCGGCATCATCGCGATGCACGCGTGCGAAGAAATCGGCAACCGGCAGGGCATCGGTCTGCACCCCGAAGATCTCGCGCGCCAGCGGTGACCAGCGCAGCAGTGCGGCATCCTCGTCCACGTACCAGGTACAGACGCGCCCGACCTGGTGTGCAAGGCGCAGCTCGGCGTGGCCTGCCTTCAGCTCCTCGGCCATCGCCTGCTGGCTGCGGGTGCTGCGGCGCACCGCGTACAGCAGCACCAGCAACACCGCGATGTAGGCCAGTACGATCGCCACCGACGCCTGCAGGTACGGCCACCACGGCGCCAGTACGTCTTCGTCGGCCAAGCCGACCTGCACCGCCAGCGGGCTGCGTTCCAGCGTGCTGATGGTGATGATGCGCGGCACGCCGTCGACGGCGCCGGGCAGGCTGCCCAGCTCGACCACCGCCTGCTTGCCGAGCAGGTCACGGCGCGGCAGATCGTAGCGGCGGCCCACCGTGCCGTGTGGATCGGGCACGCGGGCCAGCATGTAGCCCTCGGCGTCGCTGATCGAGACCAGTCCGTTGGGGCCGACATCGAGGCCGCCGACGATGCGCTGCAGTTCGCCACAGCGCAGCCGCGCCAGCAGCCAGCGGTCGCCGGCCATCGGCAGCGCCAGCGGAACCACCCAGCCGCCATCACTGGCCCGCTGCGGCGGGCCGATGTACAGCGCGCTGCCTTGGCCGCGGCGCTGCGGGTCGGTCCACAGCGGCAGGTTCAGGTCACCTTTGCCGGCCGTCAGGGCGCGGCCATAGCTGTCCAGCACCACGATGCTGTGCAGCTCGGCATGCCGGCGCAGCACGCCGCCGATGGAGGCATCAAGCAGCGCCGGCGCCTGTGCCGGCACGCTGCGGAACACTTCAACGGCATCGGCGGCGATGCCGGACATCGCCCGCTCCAGGTTGCGCAGCTCCAGCGCCAGCAGGCGCTCGCTGCCCACCGCCAGTGCACGGCTCTGGCGCTGTGCGGCCTCCAGGCGGCGGTGGTGGTCGTTGGCCAGCATGGTGGTCAACCCGGCCACCAGCAGAATGCCCAGCAACACCCCGCCCCAGGTAATGGCGCGCAGCGGCCGGGCCAACGCCCGTTTCAGCGCGGGCATCGGTTGATCTTCCTTGTGCAGTCGGCTGGCTTCATGCGCGAACGAATCCTCCACGTCCCCGACCTCAACGGCCGGCGGACGCCATTCTTGACGCCTGACCCCGTCCTGCATGGCCACCTCCCCGTGTCCGCGCAGGGCTCCAGGGTCCAGCATGCACCACCCCGGTGACGGCGTGAAGATCGCGTCTCCGCGTTCAGCCAGATCCTGCACAGGGCGGGCCGCCCAGGGGGGCGGCCAGTGGCGCTGGAGCGGATTAGACTTGGGGTTTTCCGCTGCAAGAGAAGTCCATGTCCAAGCTGCGCCGTCCCACCCTGGCGCTGGCCATCGTTGCCAGCCTGTCCCTGGCCGCCTGTGACCGCCCGGCCGACCCGGCCGCCGGTGCCACCGCGCCGGCCGATGCCGCACCCGCTGCGGCCAAGCCGATGCTGGGCAGTTTCGGCTTCGATGCCAGCGGCATGGACCGCAGCATCGCCGCCGGCGATGATTTCTTCGGCTTCGCCAACGGCACCTGGGTGAAGAACACCGAGATTCCGGCCGACCGTTCGCGCTTCGGCAGCTTCAACGTCATCGCCGAGAAGACCCTGGCCGATACCCGCGCGATCCTTGAAGGCGCCGCCGGCAACACCCAGGCCAGCGGTGACGACAAGCTGATCGGCGATTACTACGCCGCCTACATGGACGAAGCTGGCATCGAGCAGCACGGTCTTGCGCCGGTGCAGCCGCAGCTGAAGGCCATCGATGCGATCGCCGACAAGGCCGGGCTGGCCCGTGCCCTGGGTGGCGACCTGCGCGCCGACGTCGACCTGCTCAACGCCACCAACTTCTACACCGACCGCCTGTTCGGCCTGTGGGTGTCGGTGGACATGCTGCAGCCCGACCGCACCGCGCCGTACCTGGTGCAGGGCGGCCTGGGCATGCCCGATCGTGATTTCTACCTGGGCGATGGCCGCATGGCCGAACTGCGCAAGCAGTACCAGGCCTACATCGCGCAGATGCTGCAGCTGGCCGGCGTCGCCGACCCGGCCGGCAAGGCGCAGCGCATCCTGGCGCTGGAAACGAAGATCGCGCAGGCGCACGCCACCCAGGAAGAAACCAACGACGTGACCAAGGGTGCCAATCCGTGGACCCAGGCCGACTTCGCTGCGAAGGCACCGGGCATGGACTGGAACGCTTTCCTCGATGCGGCCGCGCTGGGCAACCAGCAGGACTTCATCGTGTGGCAGCCCAAGGCCGTGGCCGGCCTGTCCAGGCTGGTCGCCACCGAGCCGCTGGACGCCTGGAAGGACTACCTGGCCTTCCACGCGCTGGATCGCGCCGCCGCCTACCTGCCGAAGAAGTTCGCCGATGCCCGCTTCGCCTTCCACGGCACCGCGCTGAGCGGCACGCCGCAGCAGAGCGACCGCTGGAAGCGCGCGGTGGACGATGCCAACCATGCGGTCGGCGAAGCGATCGGCAAGCGCTACGTCGAGAAGCACTTCGACGCGAAGACCAAGGAGCGTGCGGACGAGATGGCGAAGAACATCATCGCCGCCTTCGCCAAGCGTATCGATGCACTGTCGTGGATGTCGCCGCAGACCAAGGCGCATGCCAAGGCCAAGGTCAACGGCCTGACCGTGGGCATGGGCTATCCGGAAAAGTGGCGCGACTACACCGGCCTTGAGATCCGCCGTGATGACCCGCTGGGCAATGCACAGCGCGCCGAGCTGTTCGAGTATCAGCGCAACATCGCCAAGCTGGGCAAGCCGGTCGACCACAGCGAGTGGGCGATGCTGCCGCAGACCATCAATGCGATGAACGTGCCGCTGGAAAACCGCCTGGTGTTCCCGGCTGCGATCCTGCAGCCGCCGTTCTTCGACGGTGCGGCCGACGACGCGGTGAACTACGGTGCGATCGGCGCGGTGATCGGCCACGAGATCAGCCACGGCTTCGACAACGCCGGCGCCCTGTTCGACGAGATCGGCAAGCTGCACAACTGGTGGACCGCCGAGGACCTGAAGCAGTTCAATGCTGCCGGTGATGCGCTGGCCGCGCAGTTCAGCAGCTACGAGCCGTTCCCCGGCGTGCACGTGAACGGCAAGCTGACCCTGGGCGAGAACATCGCCGACGTGGCTGGCCTGGGTACCGCCTACGATGCCTACCAGCTGTCGCTGCAGGGCAAGCCGGGCCAGACCCTGGAAGGCTTCACCCCAGACCAGCGCTTCTTCCTCGGCTTCGCCCAGGCGTGGCGCAGCAAGAGCCGCGAGCAGGCGCTGCGCAATTCGCTGCTGACCGATGTGCATGCACCGGGCCAGTTCCGCGCATTGACCGTGCGCAACATCGACGCCTGGTACCCGGCCTTCGAAGTAAAGGAAGGCCAGAAGCTGTACCTGGCCCCGGACAAGCGGGTCAAGGTGTGGTGATGTAACCGGAACGGGCGCCGCAAGGCGCCCGTTTCATTTCCGGGTAGCGGTCAACCTTGGTTGGCAGGCTTCAGGCATCCACGCATGGCGTGGATCTGCTGACCTTCCCGGACAGGTACGCATTGGTAGTAGTAGTTCCACGCCATGCGTGGATGAAGCCTTGCGCGCAACGCGTGCCAACCAAGGTTGGCACCTACCGGGCAACCGCAGGCCACTCGCGCAACACCACCACCGGCACGCCCATGCGCGCACAGGCGCGGCTGGCCAGGCCATCGGGCAGCGCGCGACGGAACAGTGGCGCCATGCCCTGCATCAGCTTCGCCGACGCCGACGCCTGCGCGCGCTGGCGCGCACTGCGTTCAAGCATGCCTTCGGCCCAGTCCGGCAGCAGTGCCGCGCCCGCACCCAGGAACACTTCGCGCGACAGCCCCGGCACCGGTACCGGCAGGCGCACCCCGGACAGTACCTCCAGCACCTCGCGCGAGCGCTCGTCGACGCGCAGCTCCGGCTGCCGCGCACAGAAGTACGCCGCCACTTCCGCTTCGCTGCGCGGCACGTCCACCGCGCCCAGCGCTTCGGCCACGCAGCGGTACTCGTCGTAGTAGCGGTCGGCGATGTGCGCCGGCACCTCGCGTCCGTAGCGCCGGAAGCCCTGCAGGAACCCGAACGCCTCGGTCACATGCACCCAGGTCAGCAGCTGCGGATCATCGGCGGCGTAGGGTTCGCCCTGCGCGGTCTGCCCGCGGATCTGCGCATGGATGCGGCGCACCTTGGCCACCAGCGCCTCCACCTCGCCGCTGGGCGCATAGCTGGTGCCGGCAACGAAGGCCGTGGTGCGGCGCAGGCGACCCACCAGGTCCTGGCGGAAATTGGAGTGGTCATAGACCCCGGCCAGCGCGCGCGGGTGCAGGGTCTGCAGCATCAGCGCGCAGAGGCCACCGGCGAGCATCGAGGGGAATTCGGCATGCAACCGCCAGGTCACGCTGTCCGGGCCGAACCAGCCCGGGTCGCCCTGCGGATGGTCGTAGTCGATGCCGCTCTGGCCACGCGGGAAGGCCTCCAGTACCCAGCGCCGGATCGGCGCGGTGACGGGGCGGGAGAGTCGCTGCAGCAGAGCCGGCATCGCAGGTCCAGGAAAGGCGGAAGAACGGCCGCAGGTTGCGCGGTCGCCCCCGATTCTGGGCGATCACGACGGCGGCGGCGAGTATCCGCGCTCAGCCACGGTTCCATGTGCAGCCGCAGCACGTTTCACCCTGCGACATCCTGTCGCAGGCTGCGACCACGATGCTGCGCCGCACCAAGATTCACCCATTCAGACAAAACCCTTACGCCGCTTGGCATTGCGCCCATTGCACGGCTCGCTGGAAGTGCTAGAACTGAACCCGCCACACCGTCCAACGCTGATCGACGCACGTTCCACAAGGAGCCAGCCATGATTGCTTTGTTCAAGGGTTTGGGACTACTGCTTCGCGACAACGAGCTCTACAGCAGCCCGTTCGAAAAACAGGTCGCGCACTGGCGCAGCCTCAGCGAGCAGCAGATCCGCGATGAAGTGGCTGTGCTGGCCCAGGCCAAGTGCCAATGGCTGATCGCCTCGATCGTCGGCTGGCAGGCGGCCTCGCTGCTGATCCTCGGCCTGATCACCAACTACCTGTGGCGCGACGATTACCACATCACCTTCACCCGCGTGGTCGTGGTGTTCGGTTCGTGGATCTCGATCCTGTTCGTGATCTGGTTCATGGCCAACATGTTCGACCGTACCGCCGGTTTCGAGCGCTGGATGAAGGCCTTCAACAGCCGCGCCCGCATCAGTTCCAAGGCTGACAGCGTCGAGCACGTGGCCGAGGCGCTGGACCTGGCCGAGCACTACCCGGAAGTGCTGGACTACAAGCAGGCGGTCACTGCCAAGCGCGAACTGCGCCATGAAGACATCCGCATCATGACCGAGATCGGGCGCATGAAGCAGCACTCCGAACTGGTCGGCCGCCTCAACCATGTGGGCGAGACCGAACACCACCATGACCTGACGCTGCAACCTGCCTACTGACCCTTCAGGGAAGCGGGGGGACCCACAATGCCACCGTGATCACTCACGGTGGCATTGTTCTATCGGGTCCTGGCTGACGCACTGGCGGAAGCCGTTGGGCAGGCCACGCATGGCCTCGGTCTTTCCCACTGCCACCGCGAACCGGCGCAGCGGCGGCGTGGCACACGCCGCGTCAGGGCTGCAGGCCGGATCAAGCACCAGGTAGTGGCAGGCGCCACTGCTGCTGGCAATGCACTGGAAGCGTGCCTCGCCATCGACGACGGTGCCCTTGCTGTACAGCGTATCCACGCCGTTGGCCTGGGTGCGGGTGATCGAGGTATTGCGGGATTTTTCGCAGCCGGCAAGCGCCAGCACGACGACGCACGCAATCAACAGTCGGGGCATGTTCGTTCCTCGGTGCAAGGGCGATGCTGCTGCGGCTACATGCCGCGGAACAGGCTCATGAACGGCTGGCTGACCACCAGTGTTTCCGTGCGCCGGCGCAGGCGCAGCACGCCGCGCCCGGTATCGTCGCGGCTCACCGCCGCCACCGCCTTCATGTTGACGATGGTGGAGCGATGGATCTGGCGGAAGTGCTGCGGATCGAGCACTTCCAGCAGCTCACGCAGCGGTGTGCGCAGCAGGCTTTCGCCGGCGGCGGTGACCACGGTGGTGTATTTGTTGTCGGCGCGGAAGTAGGCCACGTCTTCCAGCATGATCAGCTGCGTCTCGCGGCCGTTGCTGGCGGTGATCCAGGCAAGCGGCGGACGCTCCGCTGCGCCCTGCGATGGGCCCAGCCGCTGCAGCAGGCGCTCCAGCACGGCATCGTCCTGGCGCGTTGATGGCAGCCGCGACAGGATGCGCTCGCGGGTGGCCAGCAGGCGCTCGTCGCTGACCGGCTTCAACAGGTAATCCATCGCGCCCTGCTCGAACGCATCGATGGCGTACTGGTCGTAGGCGGTGACGAACACCACCTGGGTGCGCGGGCTCAGTTCGGACAGCGAGCGCGCGACCTCGATGCCGCTGATGCCGGGCATGCGGATGTCGAGGAAGGCGATGTCCGGCTGCTTCTCGGCCAGCTGCTCCAGCGCGCTGGCACCGTCCTCGCACTCGGCCACCAGTTTGAGGTCCGGCCACAGCCGGCCCAGCTGCTCCACCAGTGACTGCCGCAGCAGTTCTTCGTCTTCGGCGATCAGGGCTTCAAGCGGCATGGCTGCGCTCCTTGTGCGACTGCGGCAGGGTCATGGTCGCGGCCACGCCGCTGGGGAAGTTGGCGACGATCGCCACGCCGGCCTGCTCGCCGCAGGTCAGGCGCAGGCGTTCGCGCAGGTTCTTCAGGCCGATGCCGGTACCGCTGGTGCCCTGGCCGAAGCCGAGCCCATCGTCGGCCACGGTCACGGTCACGTGGTCATCGAAGCCGCGCGCCAGGATCCAGATCGTGCCACCGCCGGGCTTGGGTTCCAGGCCGTGCTTGATCGCGTTTTCCACCAGCGTCTGCAGTGCCATCGCCGGCAGGTGCACGCCGTGCAGTTCGTTCGGCACCTGCACTTCCACCGCCAGGCGTGCGCCCATGCGGATGCGCAGGATTTCCAGGTAGGCACGGGTGCGGTCCAGCTCCACGCCCAGCGTAGATACCGATTCGTCCACCTGCGGCAACGAGCTGCGCAGGTACTGGATGAGGTGGCCCAGCATCTGCTCGGCACGCGCCGGGTCAGTGCGGGTCAGCACCTGCGCATTGGCCAGCGTGTTGTAGAGGAAGTGCGGCTCCACCTGCGCGTGCAGCAGGTTCAAGCGCGCCACCGACAGCTCCTTTTCCACTTGGGTCTGTTCGGCGGCGGCCTGCTCGTCACGGCGCTGGTCGGCGACGCGGCGGCTGATCGCGCGGGTGACCGCTTCGGCGTTCTCGTAGTTGCTGCCTTCGTCCAGCGCCAGCAGGTCGGCCCACCAGCCGGCATCGGGTTCGAACAGCAGGGTGACGGTGCTGGTGCCCTGCCCCGGCGTGACCGTGGCCAGCACGCTGTTGCGCTTGATCGCCAGCCGCGCCGGCAGGTTCCAGCGCGACGGCTGGCGGCCGTTCCAGAGGTCGACGCGGCGAACATAGGCGCGCACCTGCAGGCTGCCGGCCGAGCTTTCCACATCCTCGACGCGCGGCAGTTCGGCGATTGCCGCTTCCACCACGGCGTAAGCCTGGCCGGCATCCATCGGCAGTTCCACCTGGCGGCGCTGGCGCCCGGACAAGGTGGTCGAATCCAGCCGTCCGGCGACCAGCCAGACCCGTCGTACATGGGTGATCGCGCTGCCCAGCGCGGAGATCATCAGGAACATCGCCAGCAGGCCGAAGACCCAGCCGGGGCCATCGTTCATGCCGCTGAAGATGCCGCTCCAGACCATGCCGGCGACAACCAGCGCGGCAGCCCAGGCCAGCAGGTGGCGGATCAGGAGAGAGAGGCTGGCGAACACGGCGGCGCCTTGGAGGAAGGGGGTGAGCCGAGCATAGGGCGGCCCGCCGGGCAAGCAAGCGGGCTGCGACGAAGGCCGGGAAAGTGGGGATGGAAGCCATTCTGGTAGAGCCGGCCGCTGGCCGGCTCCCCATGACCTCCGCAAGCATCACAAGGTTGCCGGCCAGCGGCCGGCACTACCGAGCGCCCTTACCTGCGCTGGTCGGCGCTGGCGTCACGCACGGCGCGGAACGACTCGTCCTTGCTCCAGTTCGGCCAGCTGCGCGAGTTGGCCAGCTGGTTGCCCAGCGTGTACAGCACTTCCAGGTCGCGGGCGGCACCGGCGAACACCCAGTCCGGCTGCCATTCGTCGCCCTGCTGGTGGTAGCGCTTGGCGGTGTAGTCCTCGGAGGCCTTCTTGCCTGCGGCCACGCCACCGTCCACCCAGTCCTGGCCGGCCGACCAGGACAGCGCCGGCACGCCACGCTTGGCGAACGGGAAGTGGTCGGAGCGGAAGAACAGGCCCGCTTCCGGCTTCGGGTCCGGCGTGTAGCGGATATCCCAGCCCTTGGCCACGTCCTTCAGCTGGTCCAGCAGCTCGAAGCGCGCGGCACCGTAGATGCCGAAGTCACGCGACGGGCCGAATGGCGCCATGCCATCCATGTTGATCACCGCCACGGTCTTTTCCAGCGGGTACAGCGGGTGGGTGGCGTAGTACTCCGAACCCAGCAGGCCCTTCTCCTCGGCGGTGACCGCCAGGAACAGCAGCGAGCGCTGCGGGCGCTTCTCCTTGGCGAAGCCACGGGCCAGTTCGATCAGCGAGGCAGTACCGCTGGCATTGTCCAGTGCGCCGTTGAAGATGCGGTCGCCACGTGCGTCCGGTTCACCCACGCCGATGTGGTCCCAGTGCGCGCTGTAGATGATCGTCTCGTCCGGGTGGCTGCTGCCCTCCAGGCGTGCGGCCACGTTGTGCGAGGTGATCACTTCGGTCTTCACCGCGTACTTCGCGTCCAGGCTGGCACCGGTCAGCGGCACCGGGGTGAAGTCGCGCTGCTGCGCCTTCTTCTTCAGCGCCTCGAAGTCCTGCCCGGCGGAGCGGAACAGCTCCACCGCCAGGTCGCGCTGGATCCAGCCTTCCAGCAGCGGATGGCTCTCGGCCGGGTTGTCGCGTACCACGTCGAACATGGTGTTGGTGTTGGAACCGGCCACGGTGGCCCAGCCATACGACGCCGGCGCGGTCTCGTGCACGATCAGCACGCCCAGCGCACCCTGGCGGGCGCCTTCCTCGTACTTGTAGGTCCAACGGCCGTAGTAGGTCATGCCCTTGCCGTCGAAATCACCCTGTCCGGTTTCGAAGTCCGGATCGTTGATCAGCACGACAGCGATCTTGCCCTTCAGGTCCACGCCCTTGAAGTCGTCCCAGTTGCGCTCCGGGGCCTTCACGCCGTAGCCGAGGAACACCAGCGGGGCCTTGCTGATGTCGACGTTGCTGGCGCCGTTCATGGCGGCACGCACGGCGATCTGCTTGCCCTGCTCCAGCGCAACGGTCTTGCCGCCCTGGTGCAGCGCCAGCTGCGGTGCGCCGACGATGTCGCCCTTGCGCAGCGGCACGGCCTGGGTCCACAGGCGCTTGCCGTCCTTGAGGTCGCCGCCCGGCTGCAGGCCGGCGTCGGCGAACTGCTTGCTGAGATAGGCGATGGTCTTCTCTTCGCCGGCGGTGGCCGGCGAGCGGCCTTCGTAGGCGTCGGAGGCCAGTTCCTTGACGTCGGCGGAGATCCGCGCGCCATCGAATTTCGGGGTGGCCGCCATCAGTGCGCTCGACACCGACAGGGCCAGCACGCCCAGTACCACTCGTTTCATTGCTCTCTCCAGCAGGGAAATCCTTCTGGAGTGTAAGGGGTTCGGCAGGGCTGCGCCCTGCACCCGCAGAAACAACGGCAACGGCCGAAGCAACAGCAAAAGCTGGTTTCCTGAGGGCAGGCGGGGTGGGTCCGGTTGCGGGGGACGCCGTAAATACGTCCATGTAGGCTCGGTCGCCGCATCCATGCGGCTCACGCCCCCGCAACCGGACTCACCCCGCCTTCGACAGGTTCCCGCTGCCGTTGGTAGGTGTCGACCTTGGTCGACACGGACGGAAACAAGAAGGGGTCAGATCCCTTTCCCTGCGGGAAAGGTCTCTGACCCCATCGGTGTGTTGCTTGAGCCTGTTACCAGTTCGGGTCTTCGGCCGGGGCCGCGGCGGCCTTGGGCTTCGGCTTGGCCGCCGGGCGCGCGGCGGCCGCCGGTGCTGCCGAGGCCGTTGCGCCAGCAGCGGCGGCAGCCGGCTTGCTGCCCAGCTTCTGGCGCAGTTCGATCTGGCCCGGACGGAAGCCGCCGCGCATCGCATCAACACCGTCTTCGATGGTGCCGTACGAGGTCTGTGCAGCGACGCGGTCGATGCGGATGGTGCAGCACGGGTGTTCACTGCGGCCCAGCGAGCGGCCGGTCTGCGGGTCCTTCAGTTCCTCGCCCAGGCGCACGGCCTGCCAGCGCTGGCCGGCCTGCAGGGTTTCGCCCCCCTGGCTCAGCACCACCTGGTCACCGTCCACCGACACCACCGACACCGGGAACAGCGTGGTGACGATGGTGGTACCGATCTGGCCGGACAGCGATTCCATCATCGCCGCGGCCATGTTGCGGCCGTTGACCACGCGCGGCAGGGTGCTCGGGCCGGTCGAGGCCAGCTGGTGATCGAAGCTGTCGGACATCACCACCTGGCCGGTGGTGGCGTTGATCAAACGCAGGGTGATGCGGCCGCCACCGGAGTACGAGGTCACCTGGCGATCAGACATGCGCAGGTTGCGCACGCTGCGCGGGTACTCGAAGCGTTCGATGGTCGGGATCAGGATCAGGTCGGTCGCCAGCTGCTGGCCGACGCGTGCGGTGTCCTGCAGGCGTACGTTGCCGCTGTTGATGTGGTCGATCTCGGCCTGCAGTTCGTCGCCGAACTCGCGATCCAGCACGATGAAGCGCTGGGTCTGGGTCAGTGTGTCGGACAGGCGCGCGCGGATCGCATCGGCCACTTCATCTGCACTCACGCGGCCATCGCCCACGGCATAGCTGCCGGACTTGGTGCGCGGCAGCGCGACCACGATCTTCGGCTTGCCCTGCTCGTCCGGTGCGCGGTACTGGGCAATCTGTGCACGTACGCGTACCTTCCAGTAGCTGCGCATGCTGCGATGGGTCACGTCGGAGTCGAACGAGCTGGCGCCACGCTTGGCATCAACGTTGACCTTCTCGTCGTAGCTTTCCCTGACGCTGGCCGAGCCGCCGGCACCCTTGGCGGTGGCTTCGCCGGAAGCGCTGGCGGACGCCGACCCCTTGAAGCTCCAGCCTTCATCGCTGGCGCGCACGCGGGCGATGGTTTCCTCGTCCAGCTGCCGCACTTCGTCCTGCGACAGGATTTCATAGCCCAGCACCGCGCCCTGCGAGCCGGCGATCATCTGCTGGGTGAACGCGTCGGCGCGGATATCGCCGACGTGTTCGTCATCCACATCCACATGCAGGCCTGCACGCAGGCTCTGCATCTGGCTGGCCACGCGTACGCCGTTGACCTGCGCCACCGCCGACTGCAACGCCGCCAGCACCGCCAGTTCCGGGGTGCTGCCGATGCCGTCGGCCTCGCGCGCGACCTGGGTGGTGCCGCCGAAATCCGGCGTGCCACGCAGGGGCGCTGCTTCCACTGGCGCATTGCTGGCCAGTGCACTGGTTGCCTTGTCCTTGGCGGGTGCGGGCGCTTCGGCCGGGGTGTCCTGCTTGCCACAGGCTGCAAGCAGCGCGGCAGCCAGGCCCAGGCCGATCAAACGGGAGGTCGTACGCATGGGGATTCGCCTCGGATCAGTTCATCTTGTCCAGCTGGCCCAGCATCGAGTCGGCGTTGGACGGCACCTTGACCTTGCTCTTCTTGGCGAAGGTCACGGCCGACTTGGTCGAACCGTACAGGCCCTGGATGAAGCCCGGCGATTCCTTGGCCACCCATGCACCAGCGGCCAGCTTGCGGCCGACGGTCGCCATCTGGGTCGCGCCCAGGTTCTTCATGCCGGCGGTGAAGTTGCTGGCTTCGCCACCCAGCTTCTGCGCTTCGGCCGCCGAGGACAGCAGCGAGACCAGGCCTTCGGCGTAGTGCTGCTTGGATTCAGCGTTCAGCTCCGGCTGCGCGGCCTGGCGCTCGTCGATCGCGGCCTGGGCGGCTTCGCTGACCGACACCGACTTCTTCATCGCATCGACACTGACCGAACCCGACGACAGCGCCTGGCGCTCGGCTTCCAGCAGCTGCACCTGCTCGGCCAGGCCGAAGGCACGGGCGAACGAGGTCTGGGCCTGCAGCGAGTGCGACTGCGAGCTGACGAAACGACGCACCAGTGCTTCCTGCGCAGCTTCGTTCGGCGCGGCGGCGCTGGAAGTGCTGCTGGAGGAGCCGGTAGAGGCGCCCGTCAGGTCCTTCAGCTTGCCCAGGCCGGCGTGGGCCGGCATCGACAGGGTGGCGGCCGCGATGGCCAGGACAAGAGCGGTATTGCGGATCATGTGAGAGTCCTTTGGGAGAGACGGCCGCGGTGCGGCACGTGGGGAATCGGTAACCCCGGGCGATGCCGAGCGAGCTCGGCACCCACCGGGGGGGCGGATCAGCGGACCGCCTTGACGTTCAGTTCGTTGATCATCTGCTGGGCGGCCTTTTCGGCAGCCAGCTGCAGGGCATTGGTACGGGCCACGGTTTCATTCGGGCCGGTACCGGAGAACTGCACCGGGCCGACCGACGACACGGTGCGCGGGAAACGACCGGTCACGTCCAGCACCTTGCCGGTGACAGTGACGAACACGCGGGTGTTGCCGCTGGCCGGATCGCGGTCACGCATGCCGACGTCGAGGGTGCCGACGGCGATGTACGGGATGTTGGCCGCACGGATGCCGTTGGCGGTGTCGCGCAGGGTGGCCGGGGCCAGGTCGTTGCCGGTGCTGAAGTCCTTGCGGATGCGCTCGATGCTGAGCAGGCCGCGCGACTCGCCTTCCACGTATTCGGCTTCAACCACTTCGTAGCCGGCGGCGCTGAAGGCACCGGTCATCGCGGTGTTGACCTCGGCGGCGTTGGCCACCTTCCAGGTGATGTTGTCGGCGCGGGCGGTGGTGCTGCCGCCGCTGGTGACCGACACCGAACCGTTCTGGTTGATGCTGCCGTTGGTGCTGACCGAGTTGCCGCGGAAGCTGTCGCCTTCACGGGTGTTCTCGCTGTAGCTGCTGCTGGCGTCGACGCGGCGGTATTCCTTGTCCTGGAACGACTGCACGGTGTCCTGCGAGCGCGCCATGAACAGGAAGGTCAGCAGCGAGCGCTGCGCAGCGGTGGCACCGGCCACGGCCGAACCGGCGTCCAGCTTGGTCTGCAGCAGGGTGGTGTTGATCTCGGCGCGGACGGTGACGCTGTAGGTCTTGGCCTTCTTGTCTTCGGTGTCCGACAACTGCACCGCGCTGAGCACGTAGCGGTCGATCTCGCCGATGAACTCGGCGCGGCGTGCTTCGAACAGGCGCAGCTTGGCTGCACCGGTTTCGGCGATGTACGCCTCCAGGGCATTGACCTTGGCCTTGTTCAGGGCCTGGGCGCGGGTGTCGGCACTCAGGCGCAGGCCGTAGCTGGCCGAGCCGGTACCGCGCGAACTCGCGGTCTGCGCAGCGACCGGCGAGGCCACCACCAGCGCGATGAGGATGAGCAGGATGGTACGCATCAACGACATGACTTGATCAACTCCTGGAGGGCTTGGGTCTGCTGCTGCAACGGGCGGCCGCCCGGCTTCTGTTCGTCCAGCCAGGCGCGCGAGTCGGCACGCTTGGCGGCGGCGCCGGCGAAGGCGTCGAAGCCGGCCAGCAGGGTTTCGTAGCTGGCCGACCACTGGTCGACCTGCCACTGCGTGACCGGCACCACCTTGGTGGCCCCCTTGCGCAGCGGCTGTTCGAAATAGACCTTGCCCGAGAACGGCTCGGTCACCTTGGCGGTGAAGAAGGCGCCGAACAGCATCGTCTTCATTGCCGGGGTTTCCTCGATCACACCGTTCTTCAGTGCATCGACCTGCAGGTTGATGACGTAGTCGGGTTCGGGAATCTTCAGCTGGTAGACCTTGCCGTCGGCAAAGCGGGCGGCCATCGCACCACCGATCGCCTGGCCCGAGGCCGGCGGCAGCAGGCCGACGCCGGTGTTGGACGACAGCGTCTTGGACAGCTCATGGGCCAGGGTGGCGCGCAGCGGCGCATCCCACTTCGGGTCGGGCAGCTTGGCGCGCACCGCGTCGGACAGGGTCACCCCACCCACCTGCAGGCGACGCATGGCGGCGTCGGGCAGCCGCGCCTGCGCCAGGCTGGCCGCCAGTACCTGCGACAGGCTGGTATCGGCGCCGCCGTACAGCAGATCGGCGACGATCGCGTCGATATCGTCGTTGTCCGGACGGTAGTCCTGCACGTCGATGCGCTGCAGGGTGAGCGGATAGGAGGCGATCACCTGGCGCTCGCGGAAGTCGAAGAACAGCGCCTGCAGCGCCACTTCCACCAGCACCTTGTACTGGTCGCCGATCGGTTCGACCGAGACCAGCTCGCGATCCAGCGCAGCGGCCAGCACGGTGGCGCTGGTGGTGCCGTCGAGCATCGCCACCGGCTGGTCGATCAGCTCCAGGTGCGCCGGTGCACGGCGCTTGAGCGACTGCGCCAGCGTCTGGTTCAGCGGGACCAGGCCACGCCGTTCCAGCACCGCATGCGCATGCGGCGTGGTCGCCTGCACGGCGGCAGCGTCAGCGGTATAGGCAAAACCGGCCCAATAGGCCTGCTGCGATTTGTCCGCGGCCTGCACGGCCATCGGCCATACGGCCAGGCACAGGGCACAGGCAAGCAGGCGCGCAAAAGCGCGCGATGCGCTCTTCGTCCTTGAATACATCCAACCGCTCCTCGGTCAATACGCACGGGTCGCGGACGCTCATGCGTCCGCTGGGCGCGAAACATAGCCGCTCACGGGCCCGCCGACAAGTGCTGCCTTTGTCGATTCACTCCGTGGGGGGCAGGCCCGCCCGTTGCCGCAGCAGTCCGCGCTCGGCCTGGTTCTGGCTGAGCCGGGCGGCTTCGGCAAATGCATCGCGCGCGTCCTGCTCCCGTCCCAGTGCCTGCAGCAGCTCGCCGCGCACCACCTGCAGCGGCGCGTAGTCGCGCAGGCGCGGATCGACCAGCAGTGGCTGCAGCTGCGCCCACGCGGCGAAGGCACCATCGCTGCGCAGGATCGCCACCACCCGGTTCAATGCCACCACCGGCGAAGGTTGCACCTGCAGCAGCTGTGTATAGAGCGCAGCAATGCGCGGCCAATCGGTGGCGTCAGCGCGACGCGCAGCCGCATGGCAGGCCGCGATGCGTGCCTGCAGCACATAGGGGTCCTGGTCGCCACCGATGGCCAGCGCGCGCGCCAGCACCTGCTGCCCGCGGTCGATCTGCAGCCAATCCCAACGCGCGCGGTTCTGCTGGTCCAGCAGCACCGGTGCCCCCTGCGCATCCACGCGCGCCGCTGCGCGCGAGGCCTGCAGTTCCATCAACGCCAGCAGGCCCAGCACCGGCGGCACCGGCAACCGGTGCGCCAGGATGCGGGCCAGCCGCAGTGCTTCCTCGCACAGCGCCGGGCGCATCCAGTCATCACCGGCACTGGCCGCATAGCCTTCGTTGAACACGAGATAGATCGCCTCCAGCACCGAGGCCAGGCGCTCCGGCATTGCCTCCGCGCGTGGCACTTCATAGGGCACCTGCTTCTGCGCCAGGGTGCGCTTGGCGCGCACGATGCGCTGGGCGATGGTCGGCTCCGGCTGCAGGAACGCACGCGCGATCTCGATGGTGGTCAGGCCACCGAGCAGGCGCAGGGTGAGTGCCACGCGCGCATCGGCCGGCAGCACGGGATGGCAGGCCACGAACATCAGCCGCAGCAGGTCATCGCCCAGGTCATCCTCCAACGCCTTGCTGTCATCGGGTGCTGGCAGCGCCGCCGGATGCAGTTCCTCGCCCCATTGCGCGTGCTGCTGCGCCACCCGCTGGTGCTGGCGCAGCACATCGATGGCACGGTTGCGCGCGGTGGTCATCAGCCAGGCTCCGGGGTTGTCCGGGATGCCCTGCTCCGGCCAACGCTCCAGCGCGGCCAGCCAGGTGTCCTGGGCCAGTTCCTCGGCACGGCCGACATCGCCACCGAGCAGCCGCGCCAGGCGCGCGATCAGCACTGGCGACTCCATCCGCCAGAGGGTTTCCAGACGCTGCGTCAGTGCGGGCTCGAGCATGCGCCGATCACAGCACGCACGCCCGGCCCGCACAAGCGCCGCAGCTCACGCTTCAACAATCGGCTTGAAGCCGCCCCAGAACATGCGCCGGGTATCGAACGGCATGTCCTTCGGGCCCAGCGACGCCAGCCGCGGGTCAGCCATCACCTTTGCATTGATGCGATCGCGTGCCGCGCGCGAGCGGAACACCACGAAGGCGACGATCACCGTTTCGCCCGGCTTCGCCTTGACCGCGCGCGGGAACGAGGTGCTCTTGCCCGGTTCCACATCGTCGGCCACGCATTCCATGTACTGCAGCGCGCCATGGTCCTTCCACACCGCGCCAGCCTTGCGGGCAAGGCGGCGGTAGGCCGCCACCTTGTCCTGCGGGCACGGCAGCACGTAAGCATCCACGTAAGCCATGAGGGTTCTCCCTGCGGCGGCCGTCAGCCCGGCTCGCCGTCCATGTGTGCGATTTCCCAGAGGTGCCCATCCAGGTCCTGGAAGCCGCGCTGGTACATGAAGCCGTAGTCGCGCGCGGGCTGCGGTTCGCTGGCGCCGGCCGCCAGTGCCTTGTCCACCATCACGTCCACCGCCTTGCGGCTGTCGGCCGACAGGCAGGTGATCACCTCGGTCTGGCTGCGTGCATCGGCGATCGTCTTGGTGGTGAACTGCTTGAAGAACGGCTGGGTCAGCAGCATCACGAAGATGCTCTCGCTGATCACCATGCAGGCCGCATCGTCATTGGTGAAGGTCGGGTTGAAGCTGTAGCCCAACGCGGCGAAGAAGGCCTTGGATGCGTTCAGATCCTGCACGGGCAGGTTGACGAAGATCATCTGCGGTTGCGGTGCACTCATCGGTGAAGCTCCTTGTGGATGAAAAGAAGAGGGATCAGGGCTGCTTCATGCAGTTGACCATCCACGGCTTGCCGTAGCGGTCGATCAGCATGCCCCAGCGGTGTGCCCAGAACGTTTCGGCGATCGGCATCTGCACCTGGCCACCCTCGGCCAGCGCGGCGAACACGCGTTCGGCTTCTTCGATGCTGTCGACGTCGACATTGATGGTGGTCGAGCCACCCTCGCCGCCGCCGGGGCCGTCGGCCGCCATCACGATGGCGTTGCCGATCTCCAGCTGGCTGTGCGCAACGTGGTCCAGGGTCTGCGCCGGCATCTCGTTGCAGCCGGGCATGCCATCGGACGGCGGCATGTCGCGGTACTTCATTTCCGAGGTGACCTGGCCACCGAGTGCCTTGGCGTAGAACGCCATCGCGTCGTGGGCCTGGCCGCTGAAGCCGAGGAAGGGAATCAGTCTCATGGCAATACTCCGTGGTGTGGTTCAGGGCGGTAGCGCCGGGTCGAGCTCGGCAGGGAGATGAATCGGATCAACCTTCCAGCTGTGCACGCAGACGCTGTTCCTGCTGCTGTAATTCGGGGGTGAAGGCTTCGCCGAAGTCTTCAGCGGAGATCAAGGGACGCAGTTCGAGGGTGCCACCACTGCCGAACGGCGCACGGCTGGCCCATTCAACCGCCTCGTCCAGCGAGCGCACCTCCCACAGCCAGAAGCCGGCGATCTGTTCGCTGGCGGGCCCGAACGGACCGGCCTCGACCTTGGGTGCCGCGCCGCCGAAGTGAATGCGGCGGCCGCGCTGGGTGGCGTGCAGGCCTTCACCGGCCAGCATGATGCCGGCGGCCACGAGTTGTTCGTTGAAGGCGCCCATTTCGGACAATTCCTGTTCACTGGGCATGCGGCCGGCTTCGGATTCGGCGTTGGCCTTCACGATCACCATCACTTTCATTGCGGTCTCCCGTGGGGACGCGTGGTGCGTGCCCTTCACTGGGTACAACGAACCAGGGGGCTGGGAATCGACACGTCCTTTGAAAATTATTTCTTCCGCGGAAAGCGCGCCTTCGGCGGGCGTCGGCGAACGGCGGAGCCCCTCCGTGGTGGGGTGGGTTGGTCGCTGAAAGCTGGGTTTCTGAGGATGGGCCGGGCGGGTGGGATTGGCGGGGACGCCGTGAACCCGTCCATGGGGGCTTAGCCGCGGCATCCATGCCGCGGATACCCCGCCAACCCCACCCGCCCGGCCCCAGACAGATCTCTGCGGCTGACCCACCACGGGAAGATCAAGAAAAAAGGCAGAAGCAAAGGCAACAACAACGGCGGTTGGCTGGCGGCCTCGGCTTTGCGAGCGAAGCGACCCGCTTTTGCTCTTGCTTGTGATTTTCTGTGGTGGACGCCGCAGGAACCTGTCCAGGGCCGGGTGGGTAGGCGGGGCGGGGGTGTCCGCGGCATGGATGCCGCGGCCAAGCCCCCATGGATGGGTTTACGGCGTCCCCCGACCCGCCTACCCACCCGGCCAAGCCCAAGAATCACGCTGTAGCTCCACCACGGAGGGGCTCCGCCGTTCGCCGATCCCCGCCGAAGGCGCGCCTCCCGCGCTGCAACATGCCCACGCGCCATCCTGCGCCATCATGGGCACCCCACCCCCGCCAGGACCGTGCCATGCAGCAGTACCTGCTTCTGATCTACATCGAGCCTGCGCTGCTGCAGGCGCTGCCTACCGAAGAATTCAACGCGCTGATGCGCGACTGCCTCGCCCACGCCGACAAACTTCAGGCCGAAGGCACGCTGCTGGCCGCGCAGAAGCTGCAGCCGGTCGACACCGCGCAGACCCTGCGCGTGCGCGATGGCCACAGCCGCGTGCTCGATGGCCCGTTCGCCGAAACCCGCGAACTGCTGGCCGGCTTCAACCTGATCGTCGCCCGCGACCGCGACGAAGCCATGCGCATCGCCCGCGACTTCCCCTGGGCACGCTTCGGCAGCATCGAGGTGCGGCCGCTGGAAGACATGGACGCCGAGCGCGAACGCTGCGGCGCCCCGGCTGCGGCTATGGCAGCAGCCGTACTCTGATCTCGCGCGGCCCGACGCCCTCGTTGCCGCTGTAGTCGCGCACGCTGGCGCGCACGATGTACTCGCCCGGCGGCAGCGCCGCCGGCTGCCAGCGCCCGGTTTCCATCAGGCCATCACGCACGGTGTTGGTGGCCAGATAGCGGAAACGGGTCACCGCGCTGCCATGCACGGTGATGCCGCTGTCCGGTGCGTAGGCCACGCGCACCGCTTCCTTCTGCGGCGGCATGCGGTTGAACACGATGTTCCAGCGCGGCTGCTCGTAACCCTGCAGCGGCTGTCCGCCGGCATCGAGGATCTGGTAGCCCACCTGGTACATGCCCAGGCGGCGACGCGGCAGGTTGTTGTCGACCTGGTCCCAGGCCTCGATCACGATCTGCACACCGCGGCCTTGGCGCGCCACCATCACTACGCCGTCGCTGCCCGCCGCCATCGGCTGGTCGTTGTCGTCCAGCAGCGCCACATCGGTGATGCGCGGCGCGAAGTGGTCGGCGTAGTTGTGGAAGCCCAGCGCCACCGCGTTGGTCTCGAAACCGCCCGTACCCACCGCCAGATGCACGTGCGCCTGGTTGTTGATGCTGCCCAGGCGGTCACCGACGTGGATGCGCATGCCGCGGCGCACGCGCATCCGCTCCAGCTTGCCCTGCTCGTCATACAGCGCCTGCCAGCGCGCATCGAATGGCTGGTCGCGCGGGGTGCGGCCGACCCGCATGTGGATGTACTTGAGACGGTCCACGGCCAGGCCCTCGGCCTGCTCGCCCAGGTTCCAGGCCGCCACCGGACTGCTGATCTTGCCGTCGGCGATCGCCAGCACGGTCTGGCCCACATCACCGCGTACATCGAAGCCGCCGTGCAGGTGGTGGCGGCTCTCGCCGCTGAAGTTGCCACGCACTTCGCCCAGCGTGCCGACCACTTCGTGCCAGCCCTCCTGCGGTGCCAGCGGCCAACGGCCCCCGGTCTTCGGCAACGCGGCATCGGCGGCCGGGCCGACCAATGCCGGCGCCGGCAGGTCGCCCACCGGCAACGGGCGCAGGCGGTGCAGGCGGTAGCTGGCGGCGTCGGCCACCAGCACGCTGCCATCGGCATCCATCGCCAGGCCACTGGGGCGGGCCAGGCGCGGCAGGCGACCGTTGCCGACCAGCGCGATCTGGTGGCCCTGCGGCGTCACCTGCACGATGCGGCCATCGAGGTCACCCACGTACAGCACGCCGTCGTGCGTGGTGGCCAGTGACAGCGGCCCATTGATCACGCCACCGGCGGCGACCACGGTGCTGACCGTGCCATCGGCCCCCACCCGGCGCACCGCGTTGTTGAACAGGTCGGCCACCAGCAGCGCACCGTGTGCATCGAAGGCCAGCGCCACCGGCGTATCGAAACGCGCGGCGGTACCCACGCCATCGGCGAAGCCGGGTCGATCGCCACCGGCCAGGGTGCGCACGCTGCCATCGGTGCCGATCACCCGGATGCGATCGTTGAACGTATCGGCCACGTAGACCTGGCCCTGCGCGTCCACCGCGATGCCCATCGGCGCATCGAACCGCGCCTGCGCGGCGGGGCCATCGGCATGGCCCTGTTCGCCACCGGCCAGCGTGGTCACCTGGCCATCGGTGCCGATGCGGCGGATCGCGTGGTTGCCGGTGTCGGCCACGTACAGGTTGCCCTGCGCATCAGCAGCAATGCCCGAGGGGGTATTGAAACTGGCCTGCAGTGCCGGGCCATCAACGCGCCCCTCGCCCTGCCCGGCCACGGTTTCAACACGTCCATCGGGCAGGCGGCGACGGATGCGGTTGTTGTCGCCGGCATCGGTGAAGTAGATGCTGCCATCGGCACTGCGCAGCAGCGCGTAGGGGTCGGCGAAACGTGCCTGCGCGGATCCACCGTCCCGGTCACCGGGATGGCCGTCGCCGGCCAACGGCTCGATCTGTGCGGTCCAGGCCAATGGCGTGGGCGCCGGGCCCGCCGGCTCGGCCAGCGTGTGCAGCGGCGCCTCCCACCAGGTCGCTGCCAATGCCACCGCCGTTGCAGACGCCACCCCTGCCACCATCCATTGCCACCGTGCCATCGTGCTGCGCTGCTCCTGCCTGAAGAGGCACCGACAATAGACGGTGAAGCTGCGATCCGCCACGGCCAATCGTACGGGGAAACAGCAGAGTTCCATGCGCCATGCTTGTTCTCACTGGCTGCAGCAGGTTCAATGCGGTTCCCACGGATGGAGATCCTCCATGCCCCGCATCATCCCCCTCGCCGCCCTGCTGCTGGCGACACTAGCGAGCACACCGGCCACCGCCTCGATCACGGTGGCCCCGCAGAAGCCCTCCGCCACCGCCGATGCGGTGCATGCGGCGTACGCCACACGCTGGGACGAAGCGATCCAGCAGGCGCGCAGCGGCAATACGCTGGGCGCACTGATCAGCATGGAGCGGCTGATGGAGGATCCGCTGCTGGACGACTTCGATGCCGAGCATCGTGGCCGCGCCGCGCAGGTGGCCGGCTGGACCGCGCTGATGCAGAAGAAGCCGGACCAGGCCCGCCGCTACCTGCAGCGGGCGCAGGAGGCCCTGCCGGAGGATGCCCAGGTCCTGCTCACCCAGGTGTCGGTGGAACTGTCGGACAACCAGCCGGCCGCAGCCACCACGTTCCTGGTGAAGGCACTGCAGCATGCCGACGCACCGCTGCCGGTCGATCACCACGCCATCAACTACCTGCAGTACCGCCTGCGTGACCAGCCACAGCAGCGCATGGACCTGCTGCAGGCGCTGTTCGACAACGGCTGGAAGAGTGGCGGGCTGGAACCCACCGGGCTGTGGCTGGCGCTGGCCACGCTGCAGGCCGACAACGGGCGTGGCGACGGCATCCCAGCCACGCTGGCGCGCATCGACAGCCCGGCCGAGATCATCCGCCTGCGCAGCGACAAGCGCTTCGACCGTTATGTCGATCGCGGCGATGCGCGCTTCGATCCGGTGCAGGCGGCACAGCGCCACCTCGATCAACTGCGCGTCTCCGGCCTGCTCGACCGCGCACTGGATGCGCGCATGGCCGAGTTCAGCACCACCCTGCTGATGCTGGACCGCAACGAGGAAGTGCTGTCGTTGACCGAGGGCATGGCCGGTGCGGCTCGCAACGGCGAATCACCTTCCGCCGCGGAAGCGGAATGGGTTGCCTGGCTGCTCAACAGCCGGCTCACCGCGCTGCGCCGGCTGGGCCGCACCGATGAGGCGCTGGCCACCGCAAAGCAGGCCGCACGCATCGGCGCGCTCGGCCCGGATGGTGTCGAGCACCAGATGAATGTCGGGTTCGTGTTCAGTTCGCTGGGCCGCATGCAGGACGCTGCGCAGGCCGTGAATGACATGCCGGGCCTCGCCGGCTACGGCAAGGCCGCGCAGGCGCTGCTGCAGTTTGCCGCCGCCCGCGAGCGTGGCGATGCCAAGGCGCGCGATGCGGCGCGCGCGGTGATCCTGGCCCAGCGCGATGACGCCCGCCTGTTCCATCGCGAAATGCTGCTGGAGGAAGGCAACCTGGACGGTGCCGCCGCCGTGCTGATCGAACAGCTGCGCTCGCCGGTGGAACGCGGTGAAACCCTGGCCAGCCTGCAGGACATGCGCACCTATCCGTCACTGCCGGGCGACGTACGCATCGATGCCGCCTGGCGCGCACTCAAGCAGCGTGCGGATGTACAGGCCGAGGTGGCACGCGTCGGCCGCATCGAGCGCTACGACCTGGTCAGCACCTCCACCTCGCGCTGAGTGCCTGCTAGCGCGCCGGCACCTCGGTACGGATGCCCATCGCTTCACGGTAGCGCGCGTACAGGGCCATCACCTTGTCCACGTAGGCCAGGGTTTCGGCATAGGGCGGTACGCCCTTGTAGCGGGTGACCGCACCGATGCCCGCGTTGTAGGCGGCCGCCGCCAACGGACGGTCGCCGTTGTAGCGGCGCAACAGCGCGCGCATGTAGCGCGCGCCACCCTCGATCGACTGCTGCGGCGAGAACGGATCGCTTACCCCGTATTCCAGCGCGGTATCGGGCATCAGCTGCATCACCCCCTGCGCGCCCTTGCTGGATACCGCCAGCGCATCGAAATTGCTTTCGGCGTGGGCGATCGCACGCAACCACGCATCATCGACGCCGGTGGCCTTGGCCGCGGCCTTGAACTGCCTGGCGTGCTGCGCCAGCTGCGGCTTGCCGACCTTGCCCAACCCTTCATGCGCCGGCTCGCCGGGCGGCGTGGCCACGGTGAACTTCAGGAACACCCGCGAGCCGGGCAGGTTGCGCGTGGAGTAGACCAGCGCCCCGTCCTGTTCGCGCTCGTACAGCACACCGCTGAACACGCCCATGTTGCCCCACAGGTTCGGGGTCTGGATGGCGTTGTCGTCGATCTCCCTGGCGGTGCAGCGCGAGCCGGGTTCCGGGGCGGTGGCCAGGCTGACGGTGTTGCCCTGCACGCAGCGATAGACGGTGCGCGCGGCGGCCAGCCCGGGCCACAGGCTGGGCAGCAGCAACAGCGCAAGCAGGAGGGGGCGACGGGACATGGCGGCCGGATGATCCGGCGGCGCCCGCTAATGTTGGGTGAATGGGGGTCGGCAGGGCTGCGCCCTGCACCTGCAGAGGCAACGTCAACATCCAGAGCAGCGCTGGGCAGTTGAGGGTTGGTCGGGTGGGTGTGGCCCGGCAGGACACGCCGTGAACCCATCCATGGGGGCTCGATGGCGCCATCCATGGCGCCAACGGTCCTGCCGCGCCACACCCACCCGCCCTGGACAGTCTCCTGCGACGAGCAGTAGATCCACGCCATGCGTGGATGAAACGTCCGGAGACAATGGATCAATCGATGGAACGGAAACGCCGGGCTACTTCGCAGCCCTCCGCCGCACCCAATACCCCACGCCCAGCAGCACGAACCACGCGGGGCTGGCGATCAGCGCCTGGCGGGTGTCGCCCTGCAGGCTCAGCAGCACCAGCACGCCGGCGAAGAACACCAGGCAGGCCCAGCACATCGCAACGCCGCCGGGCATCTTGAAGATCGACGCGGCATGGCGCTCCGGGTAGCGGCGGCGATAGGCCATGTAGGCCACCAGGATCAGCGACCAGACGAAGATGAACAGCACCGTCGCCAGCGTCGTCACCAGGGTGAAGGCGGTCACCAGGTTGGGAATCAGGTAGATCAGCAACGTGCCGCCCAGCAGGCACAGGCATGAGAACAGCAGGCCGCGGGCCGGCACTGCGGCGCGCGACAGCTTCGACAGCCCGCGCGGGGCGTGGCCCTCTTCGGCCAGGCCGTACAGCATGCGGCTGGTGGAGAAGATGCCGCTGTTGGCCGAGGACGTGGCCGAGGTCAGCACCACGAAGTTGATCAGGCTGGCGGCGGCGGGAATGCCGGCCAGCACGAACAGCTGCACGAACGGGCTCTTGTCCGGCACCACCTGGCGCCACGGGGTGACGGCCATGATCGCGATCAGCGCCAGCACGTAGAAGATGATGATGCGCACCGGGATCGAATTGATCGCCTTGGGCAGGTTGCGCTCGGGGTCGGCGGTTTCGGCGGCGGTGGTGCCCACCAGTTCGATGCCGACGAAGGCGAACACCGCAATCTGGAAACCGGCGAAGAAGCCGACCAGCCCCATCGGGAACATGCCACCGTCATTCCACAGGTTCGACAGCGAGGCGGTGTGGCCGCTGGGCGAGGTGAAGCCCCACGCCACCAGCCCGGCGCCGGTGATGATCAGCGCGCAGATCGCCACGATCTTGATCAGCGCGAACCAGAATTCCATTTCGCCGAACAGCTTCACCGTCACCAGGTTCAACGCCAGCAGCAGCATCACGCAGGCCAGCGCCGGTTTCCAGGCTTCAAGCCCGGGGAACCAGAACTGCGCATAGGCGGCGATCGCGATCACGTCGGCAATGGCGGTGACGATCCAGCAGAACCAGTACGTCCATCCACAGAAGAACCCGGCCCACGGACCGAGCAGGTCGGTGGAGAAATCGATGAAGGATTTGTACTGCAGGTTGGACAGCAGCAGCTCGCCCATCGCGCGCATCACGAAGAACAGCATCGCGCCGATGATCAGGTAGACGAAGACGATGGACGGGCCGGCCAGGCTGATGGTCTTGCCCGACCCCATGAACAGGCCGGTGCCGATGGCACCGCCGATGGCGATCAGTTGCAGGTGGCGGTTCGACAGGCTGCGGCGCAGGTGCTCGGGGGGCGTTGCGGGCTCGGTCATGGGCGCGGGCTAAGGGGCGGGCGAAGCATCCGACGGTAGTCCTCCACGGCGCCGAGCGCCAGCGCCAGATGGACCTATTGCGTCAAAGTCAGCCGCTTTCACCACAATGTGACCGAATACCGTATTGATCCCATTCCGCCCGGCCCGGCGCCATGCTCAGATAGCCGCACCTGCCCAAGGACCGGCCCGACCATGCGCCCTGCCCCGCCCGCCCCGCTGGAGCCCCGGCCATGAGCCGGCTGCGCGTCATCATCGGAGGCACCGCGCTGGCGCTGCTGGCCGCCGCCGTACCGATCGCGGTCATGGCCTACGCCACCTGGGACCGCGCGATCAGCGTCGAGCAGCAGCGCCTGCGCGACATCGCCGACCGCACCCTGCGCCGCTCCGACCTGTCCTACCAGGAAGCACTGGCGGCGCTGAAATCGGCCGAGGCCGGCGCCTACGTGCCCTGCAGTCCGGAGCACGTGCGGCGCATGCAGACGCTGGTGATGACCACCCCGTCGATCGACCAGATGGGCTACTTCGAAGGCGGCAAGCTGCGCTGCACCTCGTGGGGACCGTTCCTGTCCGACGTGGATCAACCCACGCCGGACCACGTCACCAGCGATGGCGCCGGCATTGCGGTGGATGTGCGCCCTGAAAACAGCGGGCGGCGCCAGGTGCTGGCGATCCTGTATGGGTCCTACGACGCACTGGTGGACCCGCGCCGCTTCGTCGATGTCATTGCCGACCCGAACGTGCGGCTGGCCTTGGCCAGCCCGGATGGACGCCTGCTGGCCCAGCAGCCCGGGCTGGATCCGGAGCTGTTGCAGGCGCTGCTGCGCGACCCCGGCGAAGGCCTGGATCACAGCACGCTGTACGCCACCTCGCGCAACGAGGAATGGCTGGCCATCGCCACGACGCCACGCACCGCGCTGGCCGCGGCGTTCCGCCAGCAGGCGTGGCTGTACGTGCCGGTGGGCCTGCTGCTGGCCGCCGCCGGGGCCGGCCTGGTGATCTGGCTGTCGCGGCGCCGCCTGTCGCTGCGCGGTGAACTGGCCACCGCCATCCGCCGCCGCGAGCTGTACCTGCATTACCAGCCGATCATCGAGCTCGACACCGGCATCTGCGTCGGCGCCGAGGCGCTGGTGCGCTGGCAACGCCCGGATGGCACCCAGGTGCGGCCCGACCTGTTCATTCCGCTGGCCGAAGAGGCCGGCATGATCGCCGACGTCACCGACCTGGTGATCGAGAACGTGGTGCGCGACATGCGCGAGCTGCTGGTGGCCGACCGCAGCGCGCACATCGCGATCAACCTCGCCGCCGAAGACATCAGCAGCGGCCGCGCCCTGAAGATGATTTCCCGGCACATGGCCGGCAGCGGCATCCTGCCGCAGCAGATCTGGATGGAGGCCACCGAGCGCGGCTTCCTCGACCTGGACCGCGCGCGCACGATGCTGGCGCAGGCGCGCCGTACCGGGCACAGCGTGGCCATCGACGATTTCGGCGTCGGCTTCTCCAGCCTGCAATACCTGGAACAGCTGCCGCTGGATGCGCTGAAGATCGACAAGTCGTTCATCGATGCGATCGGGACCGAAAGCGCGACCAGCCCGGTCACGCCGCACATCATCGACATGGCCAAGGAGCTGGGCCTGTGGGTGGTGGCCGAGGGCGTGGAAACCGAAGCGCAGCTGGCCTACCTGCACAGCCGGCATGTGGAGTTCGGCCAGGGTTGGCTGTTCTCGCGGCCACTGCCCCGCGATGAGTTCGTCGCCTTCCACCACAAGCGGCAGCAGCAGTACGGCGCTGCACGCGAACACATGCAGAACCCGCGCAGCGTGCCGATCGAGCGTGAGGGGATCGAGTAGGACGGCCAACGGCAGAGCCCCTCGTGGTGGGTCGCGTACAGCTATCCCGGAGTTGGCCGGGGCGGTCGGGTTCCGACTGCGTCCCATCACGGAATCAACAGAAGTAAAGCAAAAGCAAACGCGGGTCGCTGCGCTCAGTAGTTCCACGCCATGCGTGGATGGCGTGGACCACGGTAGTGCCGGCCGCTGGCCGGCACCGCGTCACCGTTGATCGCCGCCTACGCCCACGCCTTCGGCCGTGCCAGCAGCCACGCCACGGTTACCGCCAGCAACAGCAACGGCAGCCATCCCAGCTGGCGTGTGCCGCTGGCCTGCAGCAGCACGCCGCCTGCCACGCCGCCGGCGGCAATGGCCAGGTTCCAGCCGGTCACCAGCATCGACTGTGCCAGGTCCGCGGCGGCACCCGCACGGCGTGCCAGTGCGGTCTGGAACAGCGTTGGCACCGCGCCGAACGCCACGCCCCACAGGATCGTCGCCAGCAGCAGCGCGCTCGCCGCACCCGGCCATACCAGCAACGTCAGTACCGGCACGATGAAGCCGATCACCGCCGCCCACACCAGCGCACGCAGGTGGCGATCCACGCCCCAGCCAGCAATCCCGATGCCGGCAATCGCCGCCACGCCAAACGCCAGCAGCAGCCGGTCCAGCCACGCACCGGCACCCGCATCGACCGCCAGCGGCTCGATGTAGGTGTACAGCACGTTGTGCGCCAGCACGTACAGCACCATCACCAGCAGCGTGCTGCGCACGCCGGGCATACGCCAGACCGTAGCCAGCGAGCTGCGCTGGCCGGCACCGGCCGCCGGCAGCGCCGGCAGTGTCCAGCGCGCGTATGCCAGCAGACCCACGCCCAGCACGCTCATCAATGCGAACGCCCAGCGCCAGCCGATCTGCTGGCCGAGCAGCGTACCGGCCGGCACCCCCAGTGACAGCGCCAACGGCGAACCCACCATCGCCACCGCGATGGCCCGCCCCTGCAACGACGGCACCACCATGCGCGCGGCGTAACCGGCCACCAGCGACCACAGCAGGCCACCGCTCACGCCGGCCAGGAAGCGCGCGGCGAGGATCAGCGCGTAACTGCTGCTCAGCGCGGTCAGCGTGTTGACCACCACGAAACCGGCAATGGCGGCCAGCAGCAACGGACGCCGCGGCAGGCGCTGGGTCAACGCGGTCATCGGCAGTGCGGCCATCACCGAACCCAGCGCATACACGCTCACCAGCTGGCCAACCGCCGCATCGCTCACGCCCAGGCTGTCGCCCATCGGACGCAGTACACCGGCCGGCAGGGTCTCGGTCAGCAGGGTGATGAAGCCACCACCGGCCAACGCCAGCAGGCCCGCCCATGGCAGACGCGTGGCCTCACCGGCCGGGCTGGCCGCATCAATGGCATGGCCACTCATCGCACGGTCTCCAGATCGGCGTACACCGCATCACGCAGCTCATCGACGAAGGCCCCATCCATGCCTTCGTACAGGGTGTTGGTCAGTGCCACCACGCTCAGCCCACGCGACGGGTCGACGAACCAGCTGTGACCATAGGCGCCGCCCCAGCGCCAGGTCCCTTCGCGCTGCGGTGTGCCACTGGCAGTGGCATCGCGCAGCAGCGCAAAGCCCAGCCCGAAGCCCCAGCCGGCCGGTTCCGGCGGCCCCTGCTCGCCCACCTGCGGGCTGGCCATCTCTGCCGCCAGCGCGGGCGGCAGCAGGCCGGAGCACTGCACATCACGCAGCGCCTCCAGCACCGACATCACTTCATCGGCGGTACCCACCAGGCCGGCGCCCGCCGAAGCGTACTGGCTGGCGTCGGTGGCACGCGCGAGGCTGTACTCGATGCCGACCGTACCTTCGAACGGCGCGACCACTTCGCCTTCGCGCAGGCGATGCGGCTGCGGGGTGTCGCTCACATAGGGCGTGGCCAGCCGCGCACCCTCGCGCGTGGCGAACGCGGTATCACGCAGGCCCAAGGGGGCGGCCAGCAAACGCTCGAACAGCACCTGCAGCGTTTCACCGGTCGCCGCTTCGGCAACCGCACCGGCCACATCCACGCCCAACGAGTACAGCCATTGGCTGCCCGGCTCGAACAGGAGCGGTGCCTGCGCGATGCGGCGTACGTTCTCGGCCAGGGAAAGCGTGTTCGCATCCAGGCCATCGCTGACCCCAGCGCGCGCATAGGGGCCCTCCGCATCGGCTTCCAGGAAGCGGTAGCCCAGCCCGCTGCTGTGGCTGAGCAGCTGGCGCAGGCTGATCGGCGGCATGCGGCCATCGGCCAGCGCCGGGCGGAACTCCGGCAACCAACGCTGCACCGGCGCATCGAGGTCGAGCACGCCCTCGGCCACCAGGCGCAGGATCACCGTGGTCAGCAGCGGCTTGCTGACCGATGCCAGCCGGAACAGCTGGTCGCGCTGCATCGGCAGGGCCGACTCGCGATCGGCCAGCCCGGTCGCGCTGGCATGGCGCAGCATGCCGTGCTCGCGCACCAGCACCACCGCACCGACCAGGCGCAGGGGGTGGACCTGCTGCAGCAGCCGCTGCACCAAGGGCAGCGTCGGTGCGGGTTCAAGGGAAAGAGCGGCATTCATCGCGGTGATCCGTGGGGAGAGGCCCGCCACGTTAGGCAGCACGGCTCGGCGCAAAAAGCCGGTTGCCGCTCCGGGCATCATGGACCGTGCAGTCCGCAATCGGCATCATGGCCGGAACTGCAAGGCCGCAACGGCCGGCGACCCCGCCCCGCACCACAGTGTTGCGGTGGCGGCGCCGCCCGCCGCGATCGCGCCCCCCTACCCTGCTGCTTTCATCGCCCGCACGCCCATGTCAGTCCTGGACAACCTCGCCAACCTGCAGACCTTCGTGCACGCCGCCGACACCCGCAGCTTCGTCGAGACCGGGCGCCTTCAGGGCATCTCCGCCTCGGCCGCCGGCAAGTGCGTTGCCCGGCTGGAGCATGCACTGGGCGTGCGCCTGTTCCATCGCAGCACGCGCAGCATCACCCTCACCGCCGAGGGCCAGCTGTTCCTGGCACGCTGCCGGCGCATCCTCGACGAGCGCGATGCCGCGCGCACCGAACTGGCGCAACCGCACGCTGCACCGAGCGGCACGCTGCGCATCGGCCTGCCGTTGGTGGGCGACCTCACCCTGCCGTTGATGGCCGAATTCATGGCCGCGTATCCGGACATCCGCCTTGACCTCGACTTCAGCGACCGGTTGGTCGATGTCATCGAGGAGGGTTTCGATGCGGTGCTGCGTGTTGGTGAACCCAGCGATTCGCGCATGAACGCACGTCGCCTGGGCGTGTTTCCACGCCGCATCGTCGCCTCGCCGGCGTACCTGCAGCGCCGCGGTACGCCACGCACACCCGCCGAACTGCTGCAGCACACGCTGCTGCACTACCGCTTCCCCAGCACCGGCAAGCTGGAACTGTGGCCGATCCACTGGCCCGATGAGGGAACCCCGCAGGAGCTGCCGGTGCACATGGTGGCCAACACCATCGAGGCGCGGGTGGCGCTGGCGCTGCGCCACGTCGGCCTGGCCTTCGTGCCGGTGCACTCGGTGCGCGATGCGCTGGCGGACGGCCGCTTGGTTACCGTGCTGGACGAACACGTGCATTCCTGCGGCATCTTCCACCTGCTGTGGCCCTCGGGCCGCCACGTACTGCCGAAGCTGCGGGTGTTCATCGATTTCGTCAGTGCCCGCCTTGAAACCGTGCCCTAGGCGCGATACCCCCATGCCCGGCCCACAGTAGATCCACGCCATGTGTGGATGCCCTTGTAGAGTCGAGCCATGCTCGACCTACCGGATGCCCGACCCACCACACCCGGCCCACAGTAGATCCACGCCATGCGTGGATGCCTTTGTAGCGTCGAGCCATGCTCGACTTGCCGGTTGCCCAGCCCACCACACCCGACCGTTCAGCCAGCCCCGCTATACTGCCCGCTCATTCCTCCAAGAGGCTCGCGACCAATGCGCCATTGATGCCGCCGTCTTCCCACCAGACGGCCTGACTCTTCCCGCCCCTGCGCGCAGGGGAGAACCCGGCATCCATGGAGGTCGCATGACCACACATTCCCTCACGCTCGATCGCGTGTCGTATCGGCTGGCCGACGGCCGCCCGCTGTTTTCCGATCTGTCGTTTTCCTTCGAACCGGTCGCCACCGGCCTGGTCGGTGCCAATGGCACCGGCAAAAGCGTGCTCGCACGCCTGCTGGCCGGCCACCTGCTGCCCGACAGCGGGCAGATACGCAGCAGCGGCCGCGTGTTCCTGTTGCCGACGCCCGGCTATCCCCCCACCGGCACCGTTGGCGAACTGGCCGGCGTCGGCGCGGAACTGGCCGCACTGCAACGCATCGAAGCCGGCAGCGTGGACGAGACCGACTTCGCCTGCGTCGGTGAACGTTGGGATCTGCGCGAGCGCCTGCAGCAGCAATGGCAGGCGCTACGGCTGCCCGGCGATCTCGATCCTGCCCAACCCGCCGCGCGCCTCAGTGGCGGCCAGGCCATGCAGGTGGCGTTGTCCGGCGCCTGGGCCAGCGGCGCCGATTGGCTGATCCTGGACGAGCCCAGCAACCACCTCGATGCCCGTCATCGCCAACAGTTGTACGAACACCTGCAGCAGTGGCGTGGCGGCCTGCTGGCAATCAGCCACGATCGCGAGCTGCTGGCGCACATGCAGCAGATCGTCGAACTCGACGCGCGCGGGCTGCATCGCTATGGCGGGCCGTGGCAGCACTACGCGGACACGCGTGCCGCCGAACGCGAAGCCGCTGCTGCACAGCTCGACCATGCACGCGCCCAGCACCGGCAGCAGCAACGCAGCGCACGCGAACAGCACGAGCGCCAGCAGCAACGCCAGGCACGCGGCAATCGCGATGCGAAGCAGGCCAACCAGGCGCCGATCCTGCTCGGCCGGCAGAAGCAGCGTGCCGAGGCCAGCCACGGCCGCGCGCAGCAGGTACAGGCCGAGCGCCTGCAGGCCAGCGCCGATCAGCTGCGCGTCGCAGCCTCGGCGGTTCATGCCACGCCGGAACTGGCGCTGTTTGCAGGCGACGGCGAACGCGGCAGCGCGCGTCTGCTGCAGGTGGACTCGCTGGTACTGCCGCATGGCTGCAGTGCGCCGTTGCAGCTGGAGATCCGTCGAGGGCAGCGCATCGCCGTGGTCGGTGACAACGGCAGTGGCAAGTCCACGCTGCTGCGCGTGCTGGCCGGCCAGCTGCCCGCACGCAGTGGCGCCGTGCAACGCCATGCACCGCTGGCGCTGCTCGACCAGCAGCTGCTGGGGTTGTCCGGCGAGTGCAGCATTCTCGACACCGTGCAGGCCGCCAACCCGGCGGCTGATACCGGTGAACTGCGCACACGGCTGGCCCTGCTCGGGCTGGACGCGCAGCGCATCCAGCGTGCAGCCCACAGCCTCAGCGATGGCGAACGGGTGAAAGGCGCCCTGGCCAGCGTGCTGTATGCCGACCCCGCACCGCAGCTGTTGCTGCTGGACGAGCCCGGCAACGCACTGGACCTGAGCGCGTTGCAGGCACTGGAAGAGCTGCTGGCGGCATGGCCGGGTGCCCTGGTGATGGTCAGCCACGACCAGCACCTGCTGCAGGCGTTGCAGCCGACGCAGGTGTTGCAGGTCACCGCCAACAGCTGGCAATGGCGCGACGCCTTGTAGATCCACGCCATGCGTGGATGGATGCATGGCGGGTAGTGCCGGCCGCTGGCCGGCAACCCTTGGATCCTCAATGCACCGTCACCGCTTCCACACCGGGAACGCCTGCGGCAGCTGATGCCACAGCAGCGGGCCGGCACGCAGCTCCTGTTCGTTGAGCAGGCAGGCATCCAGCTCCGCGCGCACCGCACGCTCATCCATGTGCACGCCGATCACCACCAGCTCCTGGCGGCGGTCGCCCCACAGCGGGTGCCACAGCCGCCGCATCGCCGAATGCGCGGCCGCATCCGGGAATTCTTCCAGGCCCGGCAACGGCGCGCTCCAGCAGTCGGCCTGCTGCCGTGCCCACCCCAGGTCGCTGTACGGCAGCGGCGTCGGTGGCAGCAACGGCGCGGTGTCCTCCAGCCCGGCGCGCACGCGATCGCGCGCGGCGTACCAGAATCCCGCCGCCTGCGTCCGCGTCGCGGCACCCACGCTGTTCAGCTCGCCCACCCAGTCCATGCGGTTGGCCAGCCAGAACCAGCCCTTGCTGCGGATCACGCCGGGCATGCCCGACTGCAGCGCGCGCGCGAAGCGCGCGGGATGGAACGGACGCCGCGAGCGGTAGACGAAACTGGCGATGCCGTATTCCTCGGTTTCCGGCGTGTGCTCGCCACGCAGTTCCTTCACCCAACCCGGCGCACGTTGCGCACGCTCGTAATCGAAGCGGCCGGTGTCCAGCAGCTCGGCCAGCGGCACATCACCGAAGCTGGACAGCAGCAGCTTTGCGTCGCGGTTCAAGCCACGCAGCACGGCCAGCGTGTCCTGCAGCACTTCGTCATCCACCTGGTCGATCTTGCTGACCACGATCACATCGGCGAACTCCACCTGCTCGCACAACAGGTCGACCACGCCGCGATCATCGTCCGGCCCGGCCTGCTGCCCGCGCTCGGCCAGGCGCAGCGTCGAACCGAAGTCGGCCAGGAACGCACTGCCATCCACCACCGTCACCATCGTGTCCAAGCGCGCGATGTCACTCAGGCTGAAGCCCTGCTCGTCGCGTACCGCGAAGGTGGCCGCCACCGGCATCGGCTCACCGATTC
This sequence comes from Stenotrophomonas sp. NRRL B-14846, assembly GCF_050473585.1. Taxonomy (NCBI): domain Bacteria; kingdom Pseudomonadati; phylum Pseudomonadota; class Gammaproteobacteria; order Lysobacterales; family Lysobacteraceae; genus Stenotrophomonas; species Stenotrophomonas sp. NRRL B-14846. Next base: position 117,364 of record NZ_JBFLUN010000023.1, on the reverse strand, counting down.
CGGTCGACTCGATCAGCAGGTAGTCGTAGCACCCGGCATCGGCCAGCCGCCGCACTTCCTGCAGCAGGTCGTCGCGCAGCGTGCAGCAGATGCAGCCATTGCTGAATTCCACCAGCGTCTCTTCGGTGCGGCGCAGTTCGGCGCCGCCTTCGCGCACCAGCTGCGCATCGATGTTGACCTCGCTCATGTCGTTGACGATGACCGCCACGCGCAGGCCCTCGCGATTGCGCAGGATCTGGTTGAGCAGGGTGGTCTTGCCGGCCCCGAGGAAGCCGGACAGCACGGTGACCGGAAGGCGACGGTCGGCGCGGGAAACAGTGTTCATGTCGGAGCGGGTTGGCTGCGGAACGGAAATGTTACTGTATAACAATTGTTGCGCAAGGAACCTCCCCCAATGAAGTCGCCTTCTGCCGCCCTGCTCGATGCTGGCGCGGTCGCCCTGTCCAGCCTGTGCCTGCTGCACTGCCTGGCGCTGCCGCTGCTTGCCGCCGCGCTGCCACTGCTTGGCACCTGGGCCGAAGCGGAATGGGTGCACCTGCTGTTCGTGGCCATCGCCCTGCCACTGACCGGCTACGCGCTGTGGCGGGCCGAGCGCCGTCACCCACTGCCCGTGCTGGCCTGGGCCACTGCCGGCGCCGGGCTCGGCCTGCTGCTGGCCGGCGCGCTGGCGCTGCCTTCGCACGACTGGGAAACGCCGATGACCGTCACCGGCAGCCTGCTGCTCGCCGCCACGCACATCTGGAACGCGCGGCACCGGCACGGGTAGTGCCGGCCGCTGGCCGGCAACCCCATGAACGCCGCACGCAACCTGCAGGTGCCGGCCAGCGGCCGGCACTACCCCTGCTATTTGCCGTAGCGGCGCAGCAATTCCACCAGCACCGCGGCCTCGTCCGCCCGCTGCTGCGGGTCTTCGGCGCCCACCACGTGTTCCTGCAGGTGCTCGTGCAGCAGCTCCATCAGCAGGCTGTGGGCGGCACCGCGCACGGCGGCAACCTGCACCAGCACGTCCGCACAGTCGCCGGCCTCACCCTCCGGCCTGTCCAGCGCCTGCTCCAACGCCGCCACCTGGCCGCCGATGCGGCGCACCCGGGTCAGCAGCTGCTTTCGATGCTTGTGTACATGAGCCATGGCCGGATCATATACCCTATGGGGGTATCCACTCCACCCTTTGACCCCCATGCATCTGGACGCCCTCGCCGCCGCCCGTCGCCACGAACACCGTTTCGACGACGGCAACCCGCTGGCCGAACGCAACACCCGCCGCGCCCTGTGGCTCACCGTCTGCATGATGCTGGTGGAGATCGTCGGCGGATGGTGGTTCAACTCCATGGCCGTGCTCGCCGACGGCTGGCACATGAGTTCGCACGCGCTGGCGCTGGGCCTTTCGGTGTTCGCCTACCGCTGCGCGCGCCGCTACGCGCACGACCCGCGCTTCGCCTTCGGCACCTGGAAGATCGAGATCCTGGCCGGCTATACCAGCGCCATTGCCCTGCTCGGCGTCGCCGCGCTGATGGCCGTGCAATCACTGGAGCGGCTGTGGGTACCGGCACCGATCCACTACAACGAAGCCATCGCCATCGCTGCGGTCGGGCTGGGCGTGAACCTGCTGTGTGCCTGGTGGCTGCACGACAGCCCGGGCCACGCACATCACCACCACGGGCATGAGCATGGCCATCACCACGGGCATGACCACGATCACCACGATCACAGCCATGCGCACGGCCACGACCTCAACCTGCGGTCGGCCTATGTGCACGTGCTGGCCGACGCCGCCACCTCGGTGTTGGCCATCGTCGCCCTGCTCGGCGGCAAGTTGCTGGGCCTGACCTGGCTGGACCCGGTGATGGGCCTGGTCGGCGCCGTGCTGGTGACGGTGTGGGCGATCGGCCTGCTGCGCGACAGCGGCCGCATCCTGCTCGACGCGCAGATGGACGCGCCGGTGGTGGCCGAAGTGCGCGAGGTGATCGAGCAGAGCCCGTGGCCGGCACGCCTGGCCGACCTGCACGTCTGGCAGGTCGGCCGCGGCAAGTACGCGGTCAGCGCCAGCGTGGTCACCAGCGACGCCAGCCTCGATGCCGATACCGTGCGCAACGCGCTGGCCATCCACGAAGAGCTGGTGCATGTAACCGTGGAGATCCATCGCAGCGCGTGACCCGCGCCGGGTAGTGCCGGCCGCTGGCCGGCATGGCATGCTCCGGCCGCCGATGCCCAGTAGAGCCAGGCCATGCCTGGCTGCGTTACCCACAAGTCGAGCATGGCTCGACTCTACAACTAGAGCTTCAACATCATCCGCAGCAGGTACATCAGCAGCGGCAGCGCGCTCAGCACCGCGCCAGCAATGCCGATCCACGGCCAGCGCTCACCGCGCACGCGCGAGGCCACTGCCAGGCCGCCGCCCACCAGCGCCGCACCCAGCACGCCCACGCCCAGCCCTGCGGCCATGCCATTGCCACCCGCAGCGACGGCCGCCTGCGCCGCCACGGTGCCCGCGCCCCACCCCACTGCAATCCCCAGCCAACTGGCCACGCCGCACCACGCTGCCTTGCCCTGCGCCATCCGAAAACCCCTGTGTTCTTGCCGAATTTCTGTACGGGCCGCGCCCGCGTGCTGCCTACACTAGCCGCACCCGCCCTGTAGGGACATCCCATGCGCACGCTCCGCCTGCTGCTGCCCGGTGCCCTCCTGCTGCTGACCGCCGCCTGTAGCGGTGACGCCGGGCTTCCCTTCTCCGCCGACCCGCTGCAGGGCTGCTTCGCCACCAGCGCGCGCAAACCCGCCGACTTCCGCATCGACAAGGAAGGCGGCCAGTACTTCGTCTCCTTCAGCCGTGGCGAGCAGTGGCAGCGCGAGCCCAATGCCCTGCACAAAGCCAACCGCAGCGAGATCAGCCGTTACTTCCGTGATGATGCCGACCAGATCGACAGCGCGTTGATCCGCATGGCTGGCGGCTTCGGCATCTTCCACTTCAACAAGGGCGCCACGTTGAAGGGCAAGGCCAGCGACAGCGATTACATGGCGTTGATGCTGATCGGGGCTGGGCCGGTGTATGCGGTGAAGTGCCTGTAATCCGCAACGATTCTGATGGCTGCATGGACCGGCGTCGGCACATCCTGTCTTCTTTGAGGATGGACGCGGATGCTGCTGTTCCTGCTGCTTGCGGTGAGCGCCCCGAAGACCCAGGGCGCCTATGACGAGGTCCGGGAACTGCCCGATGGCCAGATCCTGATAATGCGCACCCTGGACTGGGACCTCGGCGAAGGCACGAAGGAACGCGTCACCGTGCACTGGCTGCTGCAGGATGACGGCCGCATGCGCTACGACTTCGATCGACAGCCACCGGAAACCCAGGAGGCCCATCGCCGATCGTGCGCCCGGCTGGGTATGCAGCCTTCACGCGGGGTTGGCATGATTGCAGGAGAAGGCGCCACGCACGGCTACAGCTGTACCAGCGGTAGCGTCGGGCCCACGCTCGACTCCGCCCTGCCTGCATCCACGCATGGCGTGGATCTACTGTGACATCGGCTTGGCGCTGCAACAGCTGCGGTACCATGCCCTCCCCCGAACCGCCCCGGTACCCGCCGTGTCCCATTACACCGGCCCCCTGCTGACCCGCGACAGCGCCGACACCCTGCGCCGTGCCCACGACAAGGGCGCCGCCGAATGGCAGGGCTCGCTCGACCTCGGTCGCAGCCAGGACACCGTGGTACTGCACGCCGACGGCTTCCACTTCCGGGGCCAGCCCTACCCGTGGCCGGGCAAGCTGAAGGACCGCACGCTGTACTACTGGGATGGCGATGCGTTCGAGCCGATCTCGCGCTACAGCGGCTCACTGATCAAGCTGGTGCCGACCGAGTGGGGCGCACCGACCTTCGAGATCGACGGCATCAAGATGCTGCCGACCTCGAAGCTGTCGCCGTTCGAGGATGCGCGCCGCAAGGTCGAGCTGGTCACTCCCGCCGGCAAGGTCATCCTCGATACCTGCGGCGGCCTGGGCTACTTCGCCGCCTGCGCGCTGGAGGCCGGTGTCGGCCAGATCCGCTCATTCGAGAAGAACGCCGATGTGATGTGGCTGCGCACGCTCAACCCGTGGTCGCCGGATCCGGACTCCGCTGCCGCCGGTGGCCGCCTGCAGTTCAGCCACGGCGACGTATCGCAGCAGATCGAACAGGTGACCAGCAACAGCGTCGACGCGATCCTGCACGATCCGCCGCGCTTCGGCATCGCCGGCGAGCTGTACTCGCAGGTGTTCTACGACCACCTCGCCCGGGTGATCCGCAAGGGCGGTCGGCTGTTCCATTACACCGGCGCACCGAACAAGCTGACCAGCGGCCGCGACGTCCCACGTGAAGTGGCCAAGCGGCTGGAGAAGGCCGGTTTCAAGGCCGAGCTGGCGCTGGACGGCGTGCTGGCCGTCAAGCGCTGAGCCTTACTCCGAATCGACCTTGGCCAGTTTCATCACCCACGCCGGCACCTCGGGTTCGCCGGCGTAGAAGTCCTTCGGCTTTTTCTCCGCCATCGCCCAGCGGTGCAGCCAGCTCGGGCCGTAGCGGCCGTTATAGCCTTCGGCACCACGGGCATAGGCCGGGTCACGCATCGCCTCGTCCAGTGAAATGAAGCGATAGCCGCGGCGCTTCGTGGCCGCCACCAGTTCGGCAAACGTGGCCGCGTTGAGCTCATTGGCGTGCATCAGCCACACCTGCGGCAGCGCGTACCCCAACAGCGCCTGCGACTGCTTCTCGTAGTAATCCAGTTTGTTCAGCATGTACGGTACGTAGCCTTTGCGCAGCTGCGCCAGCGTCACTTCGCGCGCAGGTGAGTCCGCCTGCTCGTTCATCACGTTGGCATAGGCGAACGCCCACACCCACTCGCCGTTGTCCACCGTCACCGGCGCCACGCGGTAGCCGTGCTGCTTGAAGAACGCATCCATCTGCGCACGCTCTTCCGGTGTTCGCCCGGCGCGCAGGTAGGGATGGCGCATCCACTGCGGCGCCTGCCCCTTCTCGGCCAGCAGCGGCCGCAGCACCGTTTCGCCGCGCAGGAAATCCTGCTGGAACGCCGCCACACCCTTGGCATTCAGATCCATATGCGAGTACGTGTGGTTGCCCAGCATATAGCCGGCGTCCCGCCAGTCGCGCAGCATCTGCACCCGCGCCGGCTGCACCTGCCCGTCCACTTCAAGCTTGTTCTCGTTGACGAAGCCGACCACCGGCACGCCCGCCTGATGCAGCTGGGCCATCAACGCCGCATGCCGCGCCTGCAGGTCCGGCGGCATGATCTGGTCCAGCCGTGCCCATGGCAGGTCATCGATGGTCACCGCAATCCGGCGGTCCACTTCGGCGGCATGCACCGCCAGCGAACACAGCAGCAACGGCAACGCACGCAGCAAGAATCGCATCGGGTCTTCCCTGGAGTGGCGAGGCGTCGACTGTAGCGCGATTGCCGCGCGCCGCCGAGCGTGTGCTCAGCCGGCGATGTACTGCGGCGGCACGTGCACGGTCAGCCACACGCCATTGGCCGAACGGTGGAACACATGGCCATCGGCATGCATGCGCCCGGCATTCACGCTGAGGATGACCGGCGCACCGCGGCGTGCGCCCACCTGCTGCGCGGTCTGGCGATCCAGCGACAGGTGCACGTGCTGGCGCTCGCCAGGCCGCAGGCCCTGCTCACGGATGGCACCGACGAAGCGAGCCACCGTGCCGTGGTACAGCCATGCCGGCGGCTGCAGCGCCTCCAGGCCCAGATCCACCTGGATCGAATGCCCCTGGCTGGCGCGGATGCGCAGACCGTCGTCGCTCAGCGCGAAGCGCTGCTTGTCATTGGTCTCGACCACCGCCTGCAGGGTGTGCCGGTCCAGCGCCACGCCATGACCGGCCATCCGCTGCAGCAGATCATCGACATCGGCCCAGCCCTGCGCATCCAGCTGCAGGCCGATCTTCTCTGGTTCGTGGCGCAACACCAGGCTCATGAACTTGCTGGCGTGCTTGTGTGAAGTATCCGTACTCATCGGCATAGGCTGCCGCAGATCACCGCCGGATGCCAGTTACGCCCCTGCCGATCGTGCCGCCCGGGCCCGCGCGATCGCGCGCCAAAGGGCAACGCCGCCGGCCATCGCGGCCAACAGCAGCACAGTCAACACCAGCGCCAGATCATCCGGATTGCGCAGAAATGGCGCGTTCACCCGCGTCAGGATGTGGAACACCACGCGCTGTGCCTGCTCCAACGGCACATCGCCCTCCGACAACAGCTCCACCAGGCACGCCGTGGGTGACAGCCGCGCCACATTGCTCCACGCATTCTCATACAGGTGCAGCACCCATCCGGCCAAGCCCAGTGCGCCACCGTGCAGCACCATAAGCGCCACGTTCGCCGTGCGCAGCCGATCGCGCAGCCACAGTGCACGGCTTGCGCACACCGCCATGGCCCCCAGCAGCGCCAGCACCACGCCCACCCATGGGATCCAGCCCAGGGGTTGCCAGTCATCCAGCGCGCCCGCGCGCGCCATCACCTGTTCGGCAACCTGCAATCGCGCCTGCGCGTCCGGGCCCCCACAGGCCACCGTCACCGGCTCCAGCAACAGCTCCACACGGTAATGGAAGAAGCCGGCGGCCAGCACCACAGACAGCAGCGCGACCCACTGAAGCATCAACAGGATTGGCCCCTGCCCACAGATACGACGAATTCGGGACGTGGCAGGGCTCATCGGTTCATCCATGACAGCAAAGGGCCATCCTACCCAAGCGCTCCGTGCGTGTCGGCTGGCGGATGCGACAACGATGCCTGCTCAACCGCACCCATCTTCTGCCCCAGATCCGATATCGACCTTCGCGCGCCGATCAGCATCAGGAACGCCCAGACGCTCACAGCACCCAATAGGAACAACGAAGCTGAAGGCATAGCTCCCCTTCAATGTTTGATTGCCCGAACCGAGCAGCCGGCTCGATTCGGGCTCAGCACACTGTACGCAGCCGAAGCGGATCAGTCCTGGGAGCGTCGGATCCTGTCGAAGATATCGGTGTCCTGCACATCGACGAGGTCCAGGCTTTTCACATCGAAATTCAGATAAGTCCCTGACTGTTTCTCCTGCAGAACGGGTACCCCATAGAGGAACACGACACAGGGTGCATTGCTTTCCGCAAAGCGCAGAAGCCGCCTGGCATGCAGGGATTTCATTTCCGACGCCGCCAGTACACTGTTCCAGATCATCGCCGTTGGGCGCAAAGGCTCCTCAAGCGTTTCACCGGCAAGGGACACCACCGGTTCACAGAAAGTGATCCTGAAACCATCGTCGGTCTTCCGGATCCACGCCTTGCTCCAGTACACGCGCGTGTTCCCGGAAAGATGAGGGCGCTTCTCGAAGAAGTTCTCGAACAGTTCCCGATAACTCAAGGCTTCCTGCGTACCCGCGCTGACCATCATCGTGTCGTCCACGGCGTCCCGCCTGGCCTTGAGCCAGCGCGATACCAGCGCAGCGAGCGAGTAGAACTGGGTGCGCCGGCTGCGCGTCCCTCCGGGTTCACCGCTGCCGCTGCGGCCACCCGCGCCAGCGCCAGGCCCACCGGCTGTTCCCTGGCGAACATCGAAATGCCCCGCGGGGCGCGTCAGCAGGAACCGGTCTGGCGCCGGCTGCCCCACTTCGCTGGGGCGGCTTTCTCCATTGCCGCCCCGGAGCTCAAGCTCAGCGATATGGGGGCATCCCTCCCTGTGCGGCGGGCTGTCATGCTGGTTGCGGAAATGGGGCACCTGCTTCAACTGAAGCTGTTCGGTATCCATGTTCGCGCAGGTGTACTTTGCAGGACAGCCGCTCTCGTGCTCGGGGCAGAGGAACGCGCGCTTATCGGCAATTACGTCCGCCCAGTACAACTCGTAGGCGCGCTCGGCGTTGATGGTGTCGTTGAATTCCGTGCTGAAAGCCAGTTCCGTTGCCATTTTCATCTCGCTGGAGTACCGGCAGCGGTATCGACCCGAACGAACGGATCTTCATTAACTCCAGCCAAACACGCCTGAAACCACGGAGTAAATCACATCAATAATGGGAAACGCATCACTCAACGAAGGAAATTCAGCAGCGCCAGATTGAAATGATCCGCATGGCTGGTGTTGCAGCCATGCGGCGCGCCTTCCAGGATCACCACCTCGCTGCCCGCAATCGCCTCATGGGTGCGCTGGCCGGAGCCCTCGAACGGCACGATGGCGTCACTGTCACCGTGCAGGATCAAGGTCGGCACCGTGATCTTCTTCAGGTCATCGCGGAAATCGGTAGTGGCAAACGCCTTCATGCAGCCCAGCGCCGCCACCTGGTCGGATTGATGGCACAGCGCGATCGCAGCCTGTCGCGTCTCTTCGGTCACCATCAACTGGCCGTTGGCGCTGAAGAAATCACGGGTGAACCCATCGAAGAACGCCTCGCGGTCCTTCTCCAGCCCACTGCGCATGTCATCGGCCTTGGCCTGCGTCAGCGGTCCCTCGGGGTTATCGTCACTACGCAGCAGGAACGGCGGTACCGCCGCGGCGAACACCACACTGTGCAGGCGCTCCTGGCCGTGGTTGGCCACGTAGCGCGCCACCTCGCCACCGCCCATCGAGAAACCGACCAGGGTGACGTCGCGCAGGTCACGTTCCTCGATCAGCCCCGCCAGGTCCGCCGCCAGCGTGTCGTAGTCATAGCCTTCGGCGGGCTTCTCGGAACGCCCGAAACCACGCCGGTCGTAGCTGATCACCCGGTGCTGGGCATCGCGCAGGATCGACACCTGCGGTTTCCAGGCATCGGCGGACAACGGCCAGCCATGGATCAGGATCACCGGGCGGCCGTCGCCACCACTGTCTTCAACATGCAGGCGGATGCGGGAAGCAGGCATGGGAGCTCCTGTGGAAGGGGAGGATTGCAGGCTAGCGGCCACGCCCTATGGCAGCCGTGAGGGAATCGCGCCCGCCCGTGACATCGCGTGCACACGCCTCCGCACAGCGCCGCACCGGCATTCCCGGCCTTCGCACCGCGCCTTCCCGGTTTCGTCGCAGCGCCGTACCGCCGTGGTCACCGGCATGCCAGCCTGCGCACATCACTCCCGGGAGTTTCGCCATGTTGCTGCTCACCCTGCCCCTGCTGGCCGCCGGCCTTGCTGCCGCACCGCCGCCCGCCGATGACCTGCGCGAACAGATCCGCCAGGCCGATACCCAGCTGTTTGCTGTGGCCTTCGAGGCCTGCGACGCCGACAAGGCCGCCGCGATGACCACCGAAGACATGGAGTTCTTCCATGACAAGGACGGCAAGTCGGCCAGCAGCCGCGAGGACTTCCGCCGCAGCGTGGCCAGCATGTGCGACAACGCGCGCAAGGGCGGCTGGCACCTGCGCCGCGAGCTGGTGGAGTCCTCGCTGCAGGTGTTCCCGCTGCACGATGAGCGGGCGCTGGAAATCGGCGACCACCGCTTCCACGAGCGCGGCAAGGACGGCGTGGAACGCTGGGTCGGCCAGGCCCGCTTCATCCAGATCTGGCGCCGCGTGGACGGGCGCTGGCTGGCCGAACGGGTGATCAGCTACGACCATCACGCAGCGGACTGACCCATCGGGCGTGCTTCACGGGCCGGATCTATACTGGCGGGGTCCACCACGACCCACCGCAACCGTTCGATCGCCATGGCAGAGATCACCCCCAACCATCCCGAGTACGGCCTCAACCAGCAGATCCGCCAGGGCGTAGCCGCACTGGACGCCCAGCATGGCCGTCCGTTCGACCAGACCAGCGAGCGCCTGACCGCCAGCCTGACCGTGCTCGCCCGCGAGCAGGGCCTGCAGCAGGTCGACCATGTGCTGGTCAGCAATGCGACGGCCCAGCACCCGGCCGGGCACAACGTCTTCGTGGTGCAGGGCGACCCGGCCAACCCCGCCCACCTGCGCGCGATGATGCCGACCGCTGTGGCCGCACAGACGCCGGTGGAGCAGTCCATGCAGAAACTGGGGCTGGGTGTACAGCCGCCGGTGCAGGCCGAGCAGCAGACGCTGGATGCACAGGCGCAGGACCCGCAGCAGAATCCCGTGCATCGCCTGGGGTGAATGCCACCAGGCGTCGATGCCATTGACGCCTGTGGAAAACCCTGTATCAGCCCATTCGCGGCTGGGCGTGCTGCGTCTGCTGCTGCAGCTGATCGTCCTGCGCGACGCGGCTGGCCTCGCGGCTCTGATGCTGCACGCTGGCGAGCTGGTACACCTCTTCAACCGTGCCCTGCTGGGCATCGGCCAGCGAAAGGCGCTGGCGGTTCGCCGCCGGATCCGGTGATGCGGTCTCGCCCGTGCGCTGCAGAAAGACATAGCCCGGCGAATCCGCCGCACCGCCACTGCTGAAGGCCACCTGCAAGGTGTCGCGCTCGGTGTAGCCTCCCTGCACCGCCAAGCGCGTCAGGTGGCCCGCCAGCAGTTCGGGCTGCTGTCCCGGCGGCAGCCCCTGCCGATCGGCGGCCTCACCCAGCGCCGCACGCACGCGCTGGTCCAGCGGATGCAACGCATCACCCGGCGCACGTGCGTCGTTGGCCAACCGCTCACCACTACGCTCACCCAAGTCGTCGTTCTCGCTCAGCAGGTGCTGCTTCCACGTGCGATCGGGCATCGGGTTGGTTTTCGTACGGTTGAGCTCGCTGCCGGGGAACGGCGGATCGATGCTTTCGACGCCGTGGATGTTGCGCAGCGGACGATAAGCGTCCTTGCCTTCGCCCTTCATGCCCAGGGGAATGCGCACATCCGGAAGAAGCTGCGCGGCAGGACCGACCAGCCCGTTCACGTCGATACTTCTCTTCCGCTCGATGCCGGCGTGATTCAGTGCTTCCCAGGTGAAGTCCACGCAGTTGTGGCGAACATCCTGATAGTGCTTGCTGAAGCCGAATTTCTCCGGGTCCGAGCCGAACTGCTGGAGCTTCTTGTACTGATCTTCACTGATCTCGAGCGTGCGCGTATAGCGCGGGTCCTTATAGACCGTTGCGTCGTCCTCCATGATGGTGCCCGGACCATTCATGCTTCCATGCTCCTTGGGAGCAAATCCATAGCTCTTCGCAGGCACGCCGGGTGCATGCAGGACGTAGAACATATGGCCGGGGGCGGACGTCTGCGGAATGCCCTCCGCGTCGACGGCCTGCTTGTGCGTCCTGGGGTCGATCAGCGGTGTGCCAGGTGCAGCGATAACGATCTCTACGGTATAGCGTGGCTTGTCCATAAGGTGGTTCCTTCGTTCCTTCCAGTGGTGAGGTTGTTTACTTGCCTGGCGGCCGGGCTGCGTGTACCCGCAACTGAGCCGCGTAGTGCTGCAGTTCCGGCGTGGCCTGCACAGTGCGAACCTGTACGCGATAGCGCGTATCAGGCTCCAGTGGCAGAGCAACCAGGCTCAGCGTGTACTGGCCGTCACTGCCCATGTGCGGCGACGTATACCGCCATTCGCTGGATGCATGCCATTCCGGAAGCGGCTCACCTGCATTGAGCACCCCGGCTTGATAGCTGTCGTAGGTGGGCACATCCCTCCAGGCATCAGCGCCCCATTGCTGCAGGGTCACCTCGAACGGGACCCTCATCGTGCCCACGTCAGGCTCGTCGGGCCTTCGCGTCGATTGGCGCTGCAACTCCAGCTCCAGCGCATACGTGCGCCCCGGCTGGAAGTTGCGGGCATTCGTCTCGAACTCGAACCGCACCGCCTGGCCGGGTTCGGCCACGTCGATCGGCTTGACCAGATCCAGTGGCTCCGGCGCATCCGGTATGCGGCTGTTGCAGGCGCCGAGTGCGCTCGCCAGCGTGAAGATCAGGCCGGCACGCAGCCAGCGATGGATACCCAGCATGATTCAGACCCTTTGGCTCCCTGCCATGGGCTTCAACCCTAGCGGGCGGCCTCCAGCACTGCAACCGGGCAAGGAAAAAGGCAGGGTCTGCACCCTGCCTTCTTCACGCGGCACGTCGACGGGCGGGGCCCGGCGTCAGCGCCTTACAGCTGAATCCGCGCCACGCTCTCGTCAGCGCCCTTGTCATCCTTCTCGCCGTTCTTGATGCTCACGAACAACACGTTGTTCTTCGCATCCAGCGCCAGGCTGTTCGGGTGGGTCGGCACCGTGTAGGTCGCCACCTTCTGGTAGCTGTCACTGTTGTAGGCGGTCACCGTACCGGCTTCGCGGTTGGTCACGTACAGGCGCTTGCGCGGTGCATCCAGCAGGATGCCCAGCGGGCCGGCGTCGGTCGGGATGCTGGCCAGTTCCTTGCCGGTGCTGCGGTCGAGAACCAGCACGCGCTGGCCCGGGTGCTTGCTGACCAGGCCGCTGCTCTTGGCCTGGTAACCACGCAGGAATTCCGAGCCCTGGTCGGTCACGAACAGGCGTTTGCCGGCCGGGTCCAGCGCGATGTTCATCGGCTGCTCGGCGGCGATCTTGTGCTGCGCCACCACCTTGTTCGAATCGGTGCCCACCACCACCAGGTCGGCCAGCAGGTTGCTGGTGTAGACGCGCTTGTTGGCCGCATCCAGCGCCAGGCCCGGTGCCTTGGCATTGCCCAGGCCGTCGATGGTGTTGATCACCTTCAGCGTGGTGGTATCGATCACGAACAGCACGCTGCTCACGTCCGGCTGGCTGCTGTGGCCGGTCACGTACAGGCGGTTGGCCGCGCTGTCGACCACCAGCTCGCGCAGGTCATGGGTGTAGGCGGCCTTGCCGTCCTTGCCGGTCTTCTTCTCCATCAGCTGGATGGTGCCCACGGCCTTGTTCTGCGCGGTGTCGACCACGGTCACCGACAGGTCCACGGTGTTGCCCACGTACAGGCGGTTGTGGGCGTCATCCAGCACCACGCCGAACGCCTTGCGCTCCAGCGGGATGCGGGTTTCCACGGCCAGCGTGGCCGGGTTCAGGCGCAGCACCTGGGCCGGGCCGGCGTCATCGCCGAAGCCTCCGGACGAGGCCACGAACACGGCGTTCTGCTTCGGGCTGTAGGCCAGCTCGTACAGGCCCTTGGCCACGGCCTGGCGCTGCACCGCGGTGGTGGCGCTGGCGGCAGGTGCGTTGTCGGCGAACGCCGAAGGCACGCCGACGCTGAGCGACACAGCGAGGGCCAGGGCGGCCGAACGGAAGAGAGGATTACGGAACATGCGAGCGTCCTTGAATGGGCACGGGAAGGTGTCCTGGCTCGCTGGGCCGTACTGCGACGGCCCGACCTGCATCTGTCTGCGCGGGTGGGCTGGCTGGGGTTGCGGGGGAATGGTAGCAGGAGGGGGGCGTGGCGTGCGTCTGCCTGCGTATGGCAGACGCGCGGATTACTGCTCCTTCAACCGCAGCGAATCAGCCACATCGGTCTTGGCCGCCACCTCGGTGGCGATGCTGGCGCGGCGGTGCCCCGGGTCGTTGCGGTCGCCCTGCACGATGAAGATGCTCTCGGCGGCATGGCTGTTTTGGGTCGGCTGGCTGAGCAGCACGTGGTCCACGCGCGAGAGATTGTTCTGCTTGGCCAGCACCAGCAGGCTGGCACTGATGCGCTGGCTGGCCGCATCGAACGGACGGCCATGCGCGGCGTCCAGCTCGGCTACCTTCTGTATCAGCTGCGAGAACAGGCGATGGTCCGGATGCGAAGGGTCCAGCAGCGTGCCGGCCACTTCAATCGGCGTCGGCGGCGGCTCGTCGCTGGCACGGTCGCCCTGGCGATGATGCTCGGCCTCGCGCTCGGGCATCGCATGATGGGTTTCGGCATTCAGATCGCTGCCCGGGAACGGCGCGGCAATGCACTGGATTTCCGGCAGGTTGAACAGCACCGCGAACTCGCCCAGGTTGCTGCCGCCATCCAGTGGCGCCGGCAGCGGATGCAGGCCGGCGTAGTGCAGGGCGGCCCAGACGAAGTCGCTGCAACGGTTGATGGTGGCCGGGCGATCCACATCGAATTCGAACTCGGCCGGTTCCTCGGCGAAGTCACGCAGGCAGCCGTAATGCTCCTCGGTGATTTCCAGGGTGCGGCTGTAGTACGGCTGCAGATGCTCGTCGGCATCGTCGTGGCGCACCTGCGCGTACTGCACGCCGGTGCGGGTCTCGCCCGGCGCCTGGCGCGGTGGTGCGAAGCCGTAGCTGTGGGCCTCGTCGCCCGCCGCCACCTGCAGGTACATATGGCCGCGCGGCGAGATGCCCCCACTTTTCAATGGGGTGCCGGGCGCGGCCAGATAAAGCGTTGCTGTGTAGCGTGTTGCCTGCTCCATGCCTGTTCAGCCTTGATGGGTGCTGCGGTCCTGGGCGGATGATGGCATAGGTGGGATGGCGGGCAGGTGGAGGAATAGAGGAGGCCGATCGCGGCTTGCTGAATTTGTGAGCCAGCGTGCAGTACCAGCGCCCCGAAAGCTCGCGGGTGGCGGCACTAGCCCATCTGCATGCCGCCGGACGTCTGTGCAGCCGCCTCGCGCTGCTGCGTTTCCTGACGGGTCTGCTCAGTCACTCGCGTGTCGATCTGCTGACTGCGGGCCAGCCCCTCCTCAAGGCTTTGCTGAGCCTGGTTCAGATCCACCATGGCCCTGAAGCCGGGCGTCGTGCCCATCACGAAGATCTTCTCTTCCTGCAGCACCACATCGCGCAGCTGTTGCGGCTGGTGGATGCCGTTCTCCCGCGCAGCAACCATCGCTGACATCACCTGCGCATCGCTCACCTTCTCAGGCAGGTCCAACCGCATGCGATCAAACAGCCGCTGCGATTCCGGCGAAAGTACAGCTACCCGCTCGTGCGGCGGCAGTTCACCCTCCACCTCGGTCAACAGCTTCTGCAACGTAGTTTGCTTCTTGGGAAGGGGATTCTCGTGCGTCGAATTGAGCTTGCTATCAGGGAACGGCTTGGGAATGCTCTTCAGCGCATCGATGTTCGGAAGCACCTTCATCGTCCCCTCGAAGCTGGGATCGGGCTTCTCGAGCTTGGGCCGCAAACCGGCCTGACCAAGGCCTGTCCACACGTAATCGACGCAGCTGTTCGACAAGCCGTTGTAATAGAGATTGAAACGGTCCTGATCGCGATTGACGCTCGCCTCGCCATACGCCTTCAGTTTGTCGTACTGATCCTTGGTGATCTCGAGCGTGTAGGAGAACCGAGGGTTCTGGTAGTTCTCGAATTCCCCCTTCACCACGTGCCCAGGCCCGGTGATCCCCGTTTTTATCGGCGAGAACCCATATCCGTCTTTCTTGTCACCATCGGCAACCATGAAGTAGGCATGGCCCGCCGAAGATGAGTGGGTCGTCCCATCCTTGCCTGCAACAGGTGTCCCCGGAGCAGCGAGGTAGAGCGTGACGGTGTAAGGGCCCTTCTTGCCTTCCTGAGGTGCGGCTGCACTATTCGATTGACTGTCCATAGTCCTATTTCACGTTGTAGTTGGCGACGAGAAGCTCGATGTTGAGATGTGCAACTTCCGGGTTGCCCTGAAGGTTTGTCACCTTCAGCCGGTACTTCCCGGCCGTGAGATCCCCGGAATCGGCACGGGCCACCTCATATTCCCTGTAGGCCAGGGACATGTCGTACTTTCCTGCGTTGACCAGACTGTTCGAATCCGCGCCGACGGCACTCCTGTACTCGTACACATCGCCCTTGGCCGGTTGATATCGACTGCCCTGCCAGACAGCAGGCAGATCGCGATTCAATACCTGTAGCGCTATGGGTGTTTCGGTGTCGCCCTCCAGCTTCCACAGCTGCACCTTCAGGGGAATCCGGGCGTCTTCAAGGAAGGCGACATCGCCCGGTTTCATATCCGGGCGCTTGGCGGGCCCACCGGTACGGAATCCAATCAGGAACGTGCGAGGTTTGGGATCCTTCTCCCAAGGCGGCGGCAATTCAAAACGCGCCTCCACCGTCGCACCTGCATGGACCAGATCCATCGGCTTGGCAACGGGGAAACCATCGCCATACATCTGGGGTGCCTGCGAACCACAGCCGCCCATAAGCAGGGGCAGCAGTACCATCCATGGCCTCAGTAGGTGTCGCATCCGTTCCTCACATTCGGGCACTCACGTGTCGGCAGTTTATACACCGCACCGGCCGGCAGGACCTGAACTGGCTTCACAAAGCCCCAGGACGGGATGGGGATTCCTGCCGATGAACATTGCACGGGCCAGTTCTGGTGTTAGCAAGCACGCGATAGTGCAGGCACTATTCCTGCACTCAGGAGAATGACCATGACCAAGATCCACCCCGCATGGCTGGATGCCTTCGACAAGGAACTTCTCCACCTGTTCGCCATCGACCATCGCGATGCCGGCATGGATGAGTACCTGCTGGGCTGCTAAACAGACCTGCCGCCGCGCGAGACGGCGTTGGCGTTCGGCAGCGACTACGACCTAGAGCGTGACGATGCGCTGTGGCCACGGCCGGGCGTGCCTATGTGATCCGCGCAGAAATCCCGCACACCGGTATTCAAGGCAAGCGATGCCAGGGGATGGCCGCTATGCTGGCAGCGCACCGGAATGGAAACCACGTATGTCCCGCTTCAACACCGCCCTAGCACTGAACCTCGTTCTGATGCTGCTGGGCGCTACACCTGCCACGGCCATGGCGGCAGACCCGCAGGTTTCCACTGAAGTGTTCGTAGAGGCCGGTGACAACCCCTCCTTCAAGCTGCAGCAGGCGCCCGCCATTGAGTATTCAACGGCCCCTGCCACGCCACCCGATACCTTCCTGCAGGCTCCCATGGCGGTGCTGCTGGTTGCTCAACTGGATGAGCTAGGCCAAGTCTCCAACGTGATGGTGGCGCGGTCCAGCGGACTACGGGAGATGGATCGTGTGGCCCTTGCCGCAGTGGACCAATGGCGCTTTGATCCGGTCGTGGTTGAGGGCGTCGCGCGGCAGGCGCGGGTACGGGTGCGTCTGACCTTCATGCCCACGGCCGAGGCGCCGCCCGGCTGAACCACTGGTCCAATCTGTCGCGATTGGCCCTAGGCCATTGCCCTGGCTGCGGGCATTCCTGCGCTTGGAGCCAATAGCGCCAAGCCCTTCAAGACCGTTGCGGCGCAATCGCTTGCTGGCTTAACACCGTGTGCGACAATGCCGAAAGCGTCAGGACTGGCAATCGCCGGTTCTACAGTTTCTTGGCATTTGGCAGCTGCGCGGGTATCTCTTGGCGTGCCACCGGAAAAGGGTGGCGCGGGACTCGAAAACCCGTGTTTATGCCAGCTGTATACGCTTGTCAGTCGGCGTCACCTTCGGGTGACGCCGGCTGGCAATCCGTTCGCGTTCCATGGCGGGCGGTGCGTGGGGGCCTTCGGGCCCGCCGGTCTGGCATTAACCGGTTTTCGAGCCCGCACCGTCCGCCACCTTTATTGGTGGCGCTGCTATCTGTCCTGTACGGAGCATTGCCATGAACACATCGGACTTCCGTTCCCTGCACGCGCAGTACGATCCGGACAACGCCGAACCCGAGCGCGAACCGTCCGTCGATCCCAACGCCTTCGTCGCCACGCTGCGCCGCATCGGATCTGGTGCGGCTGCGGATGGCCAGCCTTGGCCGGAACGGCATCAACTGCCTGGGCGTTGCCTTCAGCTGGCGGATGCGGATTGTGCGTTGGCTGGCCTGCGCGTGGTGGCGGAGCTGATGCTGGCTGCAGAGCGGACTCGGCAGAATGGTGCGCCCGAGGAGTACCTGGGGGATCGGGTGATGGAAGGGTTGAAGATGGCGTGCGTGGCGTTGACTGCGCAGGTGACTGAGCGGTTGCAGGTGAGGGAGTAACCCAGTTGGACGTGGCCATCTGTCGCTTGGCTGGTGGTCACCCACGCGTTATCAGCGGACCGTTCGCCTTTTGGTCCATCCCCTATTTGCAGAGCGTCCAATGAAGCCTGTGATCTATGGCGTCGTGCTGCTGGCGGCGCTGTCTGCCACGATCGCCAGCCGGCATGTACCCAAGGCAGGCTTGGAGCTGCGGACGTTTCGGAAGGTGTCCGACGCTGAATTTGCTGTCATGCGCGAGGAAGCCGTTCGACTGGTGCGCGGGGGCCTGGTGCTGCCCGCGCGGTACGCGGGGGAGAGGTACTTCGAGGTCAGCTGTCACGGCATACCCGTGATGTTGGTGGATAACTCGCTGGAGCAGCTTGTAGTTGTGCTGTATGCGGATAGGGAAATTGATGTTCCCTGCGTTGTGCCGCTGCTGTCGCATTGGAGTGGGCGGCTTGTGGCGGAGCGAGCGCGCACATAGCGAATGTAAGTACAGCGGGATGGGAGACCACGCTGGACCACCTCTGTAAGGCCCACATTCTGATACGACCATCTCCCACCACTGTGCCCCGCATCTGAATCTCATGTTGCACACGCTCGTCGTCCGCATGCAGTGGCCTGGCGCCAATTGCACCCTAGGCGCCCTAGTCGAAATGGACTTAGCTGAGAAACTCACGCGGCAGAGAGGCAGGTCCGAGAAGCGCTTGGTCGACCGGCAGATGGAGGGGCTACTGATGGCGGTGCTTTCGTTGACGGTGATGGCCAGCGAGTGGGTGCAGCGGCAGCGGTGGGAGCCTGCACCGGTATCCCCTCGATCAAGCACCACAGGCCATCTGTTTGGCACCGTAGGTACTTGCGCCCCAAGGTCAAAACCAACAGGCTCGGTTGGCCCATGAGGTAAAGGCGTCCACCTGAGCGGCGCTTGCTGCTTCGGCTGGCCACACACGCCGTGTGTGGCCCATGTCACAAGCCCGGCTGTCGATGTTCACAGCCCTTCAGTGCGGGCCAACGGGCGACGCTCGGCCGAAGGCTGAAGATCCGTGGGGATAGCCCAATTTGAGACCGAATGCGACCAAATGGTGGTTGCATGGACGGTTTTTGTCGTAAACAATCAGAGACAAGGGTCACTCTCTCACGACCCTCCCAAAGGGCATGGATGTCGCAGGGGGCGCATTCGGCTCGATGCCTGTCGCCGCCCCCAGTTTACGAATGCGCAGGATGCCGACTTGAATACACAAGTAGAAGCCCTCTCGACGATTATCCGGGAGAAGCTCCCAAGTTACGACACCTTGGACGCGGCCGCGGCGGCGGCGCGACAGGCCCTCGAAACGGTAATGGGCCCATTCCCTGAACAGATGAATGCCAACTTCCAGGCGGCTATCGAGTTGGTGCGTTCGTCGTTCCAGAACGTGGAAATTCTGCGCAAGAACTCGCTGATCAAGCCACGGCCGACCTGGTACAAGGGGCCGACGGAACATGACAAACACTGGCCCGCGCTCCTGAACTATCTCCGCGAAGTCAAGAAGTGGAAGGATGCGTCCGAATCGCTGGATGACTCCTCCTCCGAAATAGTCTCTCTGCTAGCGAATCCAGCCGAGGACGAGTTCAGATGTCGAGGATTGGTCGTTGGCTATGTCCAGTCCGGAAAGACTGCAAACATGACCGCGGTCATCGCCAAGGCCGTGGATGCTGGCTACAACCTGATCATTCTTCTCGGTGGCGTCACAAACAAGCTTCGTGCACAGACTCAGCGCCGCATCGAAGCAGATGTTGTAAACAGGCACGGCACCCTGTGGCAGAAGTACACCACTGCGGAAGACAATGGCGACTTTGTCAGGCCTCCAAACGGTCAGTTTGTGATGCCACACAAGGGGGGCGCTCAGCTGGCTGTAATTAAAAAGGAGTCTACGCGCCTCGAGAAGTTGCTCGAGACTGTGACAAATACGGCTCGGCCAATTAAGCGAAAGCTCAAGGCACTGATCATCGATGACGAGTGCGATCAGGCATCCGTGAATTCCGGTGCCGATGATGAAGAGATGACTCGGATCAACGAAGCGATCCGAAGGCTGATAGCAGCGCTACCTTGCGTTTCGTACGTCGGCTATACCGCGACGCCGTTTGCAAATGTATTTATCAATCCGTTCCCGGTTCGCGCAGATAAACTGGATGATCTCTATCCTGAGGACTTCATTACCGCACTGCCTCGTCCCAAGGGCTACTTCGGCACACTTGAGGTCTTCGGTGAGGCCGACGCATCCGCCGACGATGATGCTGTCGACTTCGGACGGGACATGTTCCGATCCATACCGTCGGAAGAGGTCGATCTGCTGGTTCCTAAGGGAAAGAACGGCCACAAGACGTTCACGCCCGATGTGACGCCTCAGCTTCAGAAGGCAATCGTCTGGTTCCTGATCACTTGTGCCATTCGCCGCGCGCGAGGGCAGCAGAGCGAGCACATGACGATGCTCGTTCACACCTCCGCATACATTGCACAGCACGACAGCATGGCTGATGCCATTCGCGCCTGGCTGGCAACTAATCGGCGCTCTATTGAATCGCTCTCCGGAGCCGCCGGAGACTTGGTGCGCCAAGTATTCTCAGAGGAGATTGTCAGAAGCCCTCTGAGTGACCAAAGCGATCCAACACTCTTGGACAGCACACTCAAGCCCCTCCTCCCGGAGGTTCTGGAAGCCTTGGAACTCGTTGTTGAGAACGGGGAGAGTCTCGAGCGCCTGGACTTTACCGGCGATGCAAAGACCTACATTGTCGTGGGTGGATCGGTGCTGGCGCGCGGACTTACTCTTGAAGGACTCTCAGTGTCGTTCTTCCTGCGGACCTCTCGCCAGTACGACACGTTGCTACAAATGGGGCGCTGGTTTGGGTTCAGAAAGGGATACGAGGATCTCCCGCGCCTCTGGACGACCCAAGACCTGATATCAAACTTCCGGGCGCTGGCACAGGTAGAGGAGGAAATCCGAAAGGAAATTTCCACCTACCGTTCGGCAGAGGTTTCGCCACTGGACTTCGCAGTGAAAGTTCGATCAATTCCCGGGCTAGCGATCACATCAGCGGCGAAGATGCGGCATGCAATCAGGACGAGCATCAGCTTCGACGGAAAGCACGAGCAAACGACTCGCTTTGATCACACCGACTCAGACGTGGTTTCCAAGAACTGGAGCGCCGCGGCGAGCCTTGTTGACCAGCTGATTGCTGAGAAGTACTCGCGGATAAAGGAGAACGTCTTCATGGATGTTCCCGGCACTGTAGTGCGAAAGTTCCTAGCCAACTACAGCATGTGCGACAAGCAGCTGAATCTCACCAAAGAGATGTTGCTGACCTACATTGATGGATCCGCCAGTCGCATGCCGTTCTGGAATGTCGCGATTGTGAGCTCCAGCAGGGCTGAGCGGCGAGTCCACTTGGGTGGCCTGAGTGACATTGGACCTGTCATTCGTTCCAGGTTGCCCGAGTCGTCTGACTATGCCGACATCAAGGCTTTGATGTCGAAACAAGATGTGCTCGCTGATGTTGAGGAATCCGATGCTCAATCGACCGATGGATGGGAAAAGCTGAAGAGCTATCGTCCCGATACGCCCCTTCTCTTGGTGTACCCGATAGACAGCGTCTCTGAACCGAGCAGGGCCGGCGATCATCGCGTAGCACTGAACGCCAAGGGCGACCTCATCGGCCTCGGATTCGTATTCCCTGGTCGCATTGACCGAACCGGTCGCTACTTCAGCGTGGAACTGAACGTCCCTACACCAGATCAGCTCGAGGATGGGGAAGCAGGCAACACAGAGCAGGCGCAGGATGCGTGAGACTGCCCACGAGCACTGGCTCTCGCTTCGCAGCAGCACGCGGCGGAGCGACGGAGCGGATGTCGCAACAGTGACCTCAGGGGTTGACTCCGGGTTTGGCGCCATTCGGTATGCACTTACACCTGAAGCAGCTCCGAGACTGCTGATTCCAGTGTCATCTGGAGGGTCGGCTTCTGACGTGCGAAAGCTTGGGGGACCCAGCGTTGATATATCTATCACGCGACTTTCGCTCAGTGGCATCTGGTCGCTCTACGTCGACATTGGTCTTCGCGAGCGGCGACTGGAAAGTCCTTTTGGCGATCTCTGCACGCAAATCGTTTCAAGAATCGCAGACGGCATACCTCCGCTGGCCGCCGTCGCGTCTTGCATCAGAGATTTTCGAATTCTACTGGCAGAGGAGCCTCAAACTCCGGTTGACTTGAGCACGGTGCTCGGCTTGCTCGGCGAGCTTGTGGTTCTTCGAGAGGGTGCAAGGCGAAGCGCGCAGGCAGTTGACTCCTGGACCGGCCCACTGGGTCATCGACACGACTTTCGAGGTCCGGGCGGCGCGTTGGAAGTCAAGTCCACCGCCTTTCTGCAGAGCTCAACTGTGCACATCCATGGGCTCGAACAACTCTCTCCGCCCGCTGACACCCCGCTTTGGTTAGCTCACGTAGTGCTTGAGAGGTCTGCAGCCGGAAATGTTTATGTAGAGCAGCTCTGCAAAGAGTTGATTGCATTGGGAGTTCAGGAAGATGCCATTGTCAGTCGTCTGGCATCGATGGGCTGTCAGGACTCCAAGGCTCCGGAGTGGAACGCTCTGCGCACCACCTTGGAGGCCATCAGGCTTTACTTGGTCTCTGACAACTTCCCAAGGCTCACCACCAACCTGCTGCCAAATGGGCAACTGCCGGCCGGCGTTGGCGATGTCCAATACACGATTGATTTGGGTTCAGCCGCGGACCAGTTGGTACCGAGCACTCGGCATGAACACGTCTACGAGGCAGTCTTCTCATGAAACTTGAGCTGTACAGCGAACCCTTCTCAAAGAATGGGAACCTCGCGGGGGAAGGCTTCAAGCGACTGTTGGGCAGACCCAACCTCAACCTCCTTCAGACATTGGTGCGCGAGAGTCTGCAGAACGTAATTGATGCAACCCTGCCCGGACGATCCCCTGAGGCACGTATTCGCCTGCGGAAGTTGAGGGACACTGAGCGGAATGCCCTGTCGAACTCAGTGTTGGCCCAGATGCCAGCCGGCGGTCCATCCAAGCAGGTTCTCAGCGACTCTTTGGAGAAGCCCGAGCTCTGGGTTTTTGAGATTGCCGACTTTGGTACGGCGGGCCTTTCTGGCCCTGTAGAGGCTGATGTCGCGCCGTCAGGAGAGGAGCGGGCTAACTTCGTCAACTTCCTCAAGAATGTCGGAGCAGCCCGAGACAGCCACCAGGGTGGCGGCACCTACGGCTATGGAAAGAGCTCGCTCTATGCAATGAGTTCGTGCTCGCTTGTCCTGGTTGATAGCCAAACTTTCAATGAAGGAGAGCCGGTTCGCCGTCTTATGGCCTGCCACTTGGGAGAGGCTTTCGACGCGAGTGTGGGAACTGGCATTCGGCGTTTCACGGGTCGCCACTGGTGGGGCATACCCGCGGGCAGCGACAGCGTGGCTCCCGCGATCGGAGCAGATGCACTCGACTTGAGTGGCGAGTTGGGGATGTTCTCTCGATCCGAAGCTGATAGCGGGACCTCGATCGTTATCGTAGATCCAGAGCTTGAAATCTCTTCCACCCAGGAACTGGGGCCTGAGCTGATTACGTGCGTACTCCTGAACTTCTGGCCAAGAATGTCGGAGACGACCGCGGCTGACCGCCGCCTGACGGTCAGCATTGAGATTGACGGCCAGCCGCTGGATGTTCCTGCGCCTGAGGCTTTCCCGCCACTGGACCTCTTCTGCCGCGCACTCGCCGACATTCGCTCCAATGCGGGTTCATTGAAGGAAGTTCGTTCTCAGCGTCCTGCAAAGGCTTTGGGCAAGCTCGCATTCGCCCCAGGGGTTGCGGCGCAGAGGCATCCGCTGGCCTCTTCCAATGGTGAAGACATCCTGGCAGGTGCATCACACATTGCCTTGATGCGCCCTGTCGAATTGGTGGTGAAGTACATGCGCGGCGCCCCCTATCCGGACTCCTTGCATGAGTGGGCTGGGGTTTTTGTCTGCTCGGCTGAGTCGGAGGTGGAGGAAGCCTTTGCTCAGGCGGAGCCGCCAACGCACGATGACTGGGCACCGGACAATCTTCCCAAGGGGAAGCAGCAGACGATGGTTCGAGTCGGCATGCGGGCTCTCAGAACCCATGCCGATACATTTGTGCCCACCAAGTCGCTCAGCAGATCAGCGGACCCTGCATCCCCCAGTCTCGCGGCAACTGCTGGGCAGATGGGGCGCTTTCTCTCGCCTACAAGCGCCCGTGGCGCTGGAAAACCTGAAGTATCCAGGCGCGGTGGTCCATCATCCAAGAAGGGCGTCCGGCTGTCGTCCCCCGAGATGATTGGACTCTCTCTTGCTCAGGACGGTGCGGCTCTTGCGACGTTCAGGGTTGATCTGACCAATGACGGGAGCCAAGGGCCGCTCACGCTCATCGTCGAGCCGAAGCTGGTCGCTGATGGCAATGGAATCAGTGCAGAAGACGTACCCTCGAATCTGCTTCCACGACTACACAGCGTGTCACTGGAAGCCCATGACCTGATCAGCAAGGATCAGATCCTCGACGTCGGGCTATTGAGCGGGAAGGTTACCGCGGTCGTTCGAATGGTGAAGGGCGCTGCTGTGACTGTCGCAGTCCGAGTACTTAGTGAGGACGCGGCATGAGCAGAATCGCGTATCCGTACCTAAGAATTCCCGATGAAGCGGTCCAATTCAGTGGCTGGTTTGTGGGAGACCCCAATGCTCCCCTTCTTCCTGCGCCCGAAG
Organism: Stenotrophomonas sp. NRRL B-14846; assembly: GCF_050473585.1. Lineage (NCBI taxonomy): Bacteria > Pseudomonadati > Pseudomonadota > Gammaproteobacteria > Lysobacterales > Lysobacteraceae > Stenotrophomonas > Stenotrophomonas sp. NRRL B-14846. Next base: position 92,935 of record NZ_JBFLUN010000023.1, on the reverse strand, counting down.
TCCTGGCCGACTGGGACTACGCCCGTGACTTGGTCGTACGAGGGAGTGTTCAAATCGATTGGGATTCCGCGTCCAAGTCGCTTCAGTTTGGAGAGGAGGATTGGCTGGCATCCGCGCAGCTGCTGATTGGAACAGGGCAGGGTCAGTTGCCCAGGCAAGTTCAGTACGCACAGGCACTGCCACTCTCCAAGCAAAACCCATCAGCCCTTCTGGAGGCATCGGTTCCAGGCAGCACGCTGTCCTCTCAGCTGGTCATGCGCTTGACGATTGCGTTGACCGCGCCGTCCGCTGAAGCAACGCCACTTTCGCCAGTGCTGAAAGGGTCTCGCTTGTGGGAGAACAGTTGTGATGTGCTGATCGAAGATGGAGGCTCTTCCAGATTCCCTGTCTCCGCCATTGGCTTTGGAGCTGCCTTCGCCGGCAAGCCGCATGAGCATGCCCCTTGGTATGTCGAATGGCGGCCAGAGGATCTTTCCGGCGACTTTTCCTCGAAGGTCGTTCTCTATGTCAACTCTGACGAGGAGACATTCCTTGAGAAGTTCCTGTTGGGTGATCGCGCGACTATCCAGGCGGTCCTTGGCGGCGTCGCCTCACACATGTGCTCGACCATTCTCCTGCGTAACGGCAAGGACTTGGATCTCGAGGCGTTCGAGGAAGGTTCGGTTGGCGCGGTGGCGAATCACTGGCTCAGTCAGGCCTTCCCCAATGAAGGCGGGCTGACAGGTATCGTCCGATTGCTCGAGAGTGACCCTGGCGCATTCAACGCTGCACTGATTGCATCCGCCGACGTTGGAGAGCAGACCGCATGACCACCATTCTTCTCCCAAGATTGTCCCGCTTGGGCGTCAATCGCCTGATGGCGGAGCTCGGCACGTGTTACTCGTCCGACGATGCCGTAGCCTTTGTGAATGACCACGCCTCGCTATCGAGCTTTGCAGCAAGTGGGGGGGTCAGAGAGCATCGTGTGGCTGAGGAGATCGCCGCGACTATTCGCAAGACTGCGGAAGGGTGTGGGTTTCCCACCTTGTCGGGGCAGACCGGGCGCGCCAAGTTCGATCGTGACGCAGCCATTGCCCTTGCGTCGTTTAGCTCACTGGCAAGTGGCGAAGGGTTGCGGGATGACGTTTGGGCCTATCTGACCACTGTATTGCTGCCCGACGTTGTACGCTGGCGATTCGAGAGCAAGTCTCAAGATCGATTCAGCGGCGGGGTACGTAATGCCCTGCAGCGGCTCTACATGCGAGCGTCAGCGCTTGACTTGGGACCCGAAGCGGGCGTTGATCGGTGGCGCCTGCTGAGAGCTCTGACAGAGGACGCCCACGTAGCGATCTTTGAGCGTCCACTGATTGGCGGGAACCCGGTACTTGCAAAGGCTATCGCTCACGGTTGGGCCCAAGCGGCAGCAAGCGAGTCCAAAGGGAACATGGAAGACATCATGCGTTGCGCCATAAAGCTCCTGCGCCTCAGGTACCAGATCGTTGATCTTGGCGTACTGGAAGGGCAGGAGCTCGCTGACACCGTTGCGAGCGTATTCAAGGACGCAGCGGCCCAAGTGGCCGAAGTGGTCTGATCCTTATTGAAAAGTGCCCCAGGGCATGACATCCTGGCGGCGTTAGAGGGGCGCATCTGCGCCCCTATTTATAATTGTGAAGCAAGGCATGCACATCCCAGTCGTCGACATCTTCGCGGGCCCCGGTGGGCTGGGCGAAGGGTTCTCCGCTTACACCCCTTCCCGCTCTTCGAAGTCACGCCCGTTCAAGATCGCCATTTCGGCCGAAATGGAGGTCAATGCAGCCAAGACGCTTCGACTTCGCGCGTTCTATCGCCAATTCGCGCCCCACAAGGTGCCGGATAGCTATTACGACTACGTGGCAGGACGGGTAGACCGACCTTGGACGGAGGCGACCAAGACTGAGTGGGAGAATGCCTGCCATGAGGCTAGGCAGTTGAAGCTCGGTGATCCCGAAGACGACAAGGTGCTTCATGCCCGCATTCGCGAAGTTGCGTCGCAGGAAGACCCGTGGGTTCTGATTGGTGGACCACCCTGCCAGGCGTACTCCTTGGTCGGACGCGCCAGAAACCGTGGCGTAGTGGGCTACAAGGCAGAGGAAGATCCGCGCCACTTCCTCTACCAGCACTACTTGAAGATCATCAAGAAGTACTCACCCGCTGCGTTTGTAATGGAGAACGTCAAGGGCATTCTCTCCTCGAAGGTGGGCGGTGAGCTGATGTTCCCGCGCATTCTCGCGGACCTTCGAGCTCCTGGTGGTCGCAACGGCCCACGCTACCGAATTATCCCTTTGGTAGCGGATCAGAGTGGCCTGTTCGACGACGACGATGGACGCCGGTACATTCTGAGGGCCGAAGAGCTTGGTGTTCCTCAGGCGAGGCACCGCGTTGTTCTTTTCGGTGTCCGGGAAGACGTTGACGCTTCATCGCTACGCCAGATCAATCGCGCGCCAGCCAAGTACAGCGTGGGCGAAGTGATCGGCGGAATGCCTCACCTCAGAAGCGGCATCACCAATGTCGATTTCGAGAATTGGCCCGATGCCGCCAGGGAGATTCTGCTCCGTGCGGCAGAATTGTCTGACGATGCGAAGGTTTCAGCTGAACTACGCAGCCAAGCGAAACTGGTACCTGCGCTTGATGCAGGCGCTGGCGGCAGGGCTAGGCCGTGGACGGCATCCGTGAATGAGGTTCCGGAGCATCTCAAGCCGTGGTTGCTGGACGAGCGCCTCGGCTACATTCTGAATCATGAGGTTCGCCCTCATATGTGGATGGATCTCGTCCGCTATGGTTACGCATCGGCTTTCACAAGGATTCATGGCAGGTCGCCGCGTGGTGCTGGCGAATTCCCTGAAGGAATGCATCCAGATCATGACAACTGGACAAGCGGAAAGTTTGTCGACCGTTTCAAGGTTCAGCGCAAGGATGAGGCAAGCTCTACAGTGACAAGCCATCTTCAGAAAGATGGCCACTACTTCATTCATCCGGATCCCACGCAGCTCAGAAGCCTTTCCGTTCGTGAGGCAGCGAGGCTGCAGACGTTCCCAGACAACTACTTCTTTGAAGGCTCTCGAGGCGCTCAGTTCCGGCAAGTCGGAAATGCGGTTCCACCTTGGATGGCTCGACAGATCGCTGATGTCATTTATTCGGTCCTAGATCACTAAAAGCTCGAGAACTGCGCATAAACTCGGCTCGAGAGAACGAACCCCCTTAGCTCACGAAGCGAATCATCTGGAGAACATTTGAGTGCGCACTCCCACACCACTGCAATGCGCCATCCCAGTTGAAGAAGGTTTTGCTGAACCACCGAATCCCTAGCTACATTCCCATCTAGTTTTTTGACCCAGAATTCAGGCCTAGTCTTAGGCATTTTCGCGAATTTGCAGCCTGAATGATGATGCCAAAAGCAGCCGTGAACGAAGATGACGAGATGATGCTTCTTCATCACCATATCTGGCGCCCCCGGCAGATCCTTAACATTGATCCGATAGCGAAATCCGTTAGAGAAAAGGAATTTTCGAACGATCATCTCAGGCTTAGTGCCCGTGCGCTTAATACCCGACATCATGATTGAACGCTGGCGTCTGTCAACTATATCCATAAAGAACACCTGAGCGCCTTAGATAGTTAAAATTTAGATAGCCAAATTGGGGGTAACGATTTGTGAGATTCTTCCCGGCCGAACCAGATATATCGACTATATTCAACAGAATTGTAGACAAGGACATTGATCTTCAACCTGACTTCCAACGCGGTGAAGTCTGGCCAGTCACAAAGCAACAGCGCCTTGTTGATACTATTCTCCGAGGATGGGTTGTACCTCCGATCCTCCTCATCGCGCAGACCCACGGGGCCAAACAGCAGGTACTCGATGGTCAGCAGCGCCTTGCAGCAATTAGAGACTTTAAGTCTAACAAATTTAGAATTGATGGAAAAATAAAACCTCACTCGAATGAGATAAGCATGCTCCACGGAATGATGTTTGACGATCTTCCGGAGCAGACGAGGAAAAAATTTGATCGTACAACACTTCGCGTCTATGAGGTCGCAGACTATTCTCCTGAAGAACCCGCGGAGATTTTCTTTAGACTGAACCAGCCCACAGCGCTTACTTCAGCAGAGAAAAGGAATGCATTCTTCGGCCCAGTTCGCGATCAAATTCGCGATATAGTCGATATCTTCGAAAGCGCCATCGAAAGCCACTCGGCCCTTGGCTTTAGCAATAGCCGCATGGCGTACGACGACGTCTTTGCCAGGGTTGCTTGTACATTGGAATACGGCACGCTGCAGAAGAAAATTACTGCCACTGGCGTTAACGAGATGTATCGTCGCAATGAGCCGTTGTCGCCTAGAATTCACAAGAAGATACTTCTGAGAGCCAGATTTCTCGCAAAATCCCTTTCGATCGCCACACGCGGCGATTATGCTCATCAGATAAAGCTGAACAAGGCAACACTTTATTCTTGGATGCTATTTTTGTGCCGCGCAGACAAGGCGCCAGACCGAGATTTGACGTCAAAATTCATTGTCGATTTCGAGACATCAAGACAATTCAATCAATCAGCCAGCCATAGGCCAATCCCAGGAAGAGAGAGGCCTACTGAAAGTTCAAGACATATTAATGAGATCCTCTCAATCTATTCTGACAGGGCGACCTCTCGAGTATCTGACGTATCGTCAGTTCTAGCCAGGGACTTTGCGATATGGGCATTCTGGACCCACCTGGGATTATCCACGGTGTCAGAAAATAAGTTCGACGACTTGGCCCAAGTCGAGCAGCTCCTTAATGAGAATGGCATCCGAGATGAGTGGTCAATTCTGTCATTTATCTCCAGATCTGACTGGGGTTCTTGCATATGAGCCTCAGAAAGGCCGACATCGATATCGCTTGGAAGCACTGCAGGACTGACACGAGGAATCTGTCTGTCGACACCATCAGTTTTTCAAGCGGCCACGGATCAGTAGATATAAGAATAGGCTCACGCGTGACCGTTCTTGTGGGACACAACGGCTCGGGAAAAACAAGATTTCTTGCATCGCTTGAGAGCGAGCTTCGCAGCAGCGGCGACTTGCCGGTGATCAGTGCCATCTCTGGAAGCTACCGAGGCAAGAAATTTTGGACAACTCCCTCCATTTCGAAAGGGAGTGAAAAATCCGGACCGTGGCCGCCTACTGAATTCATAGATCCTACCCTAGAGGCGCACAAATGCCTTGATCTCTTAGCCATGCAGGCAGCGAACTTTGAGGAACTACTCGAGCAAAACGATCCCATTTTCTATGAAGACAATGTGATTCAGCAATTCAGACATATATGCGGAAAGAATTATGAATCTATTCACGCATGGGAGCTCGAAGGACTTTCAGTCAGTACGGACACGAGCGTCGAAAGAGAGGAATTTGAGGACGAAGATGGTGCGCCCACGCCATACTTTAAAGTTAAGGCCGATGGACTGGAGTACGACACAACGACAATGGGGTTTGGGGAATTATGTAGCTTCTACTTGATATGGAGGCTTCTGCGTCAGAAGGCAAACAGCACAGTATTCATCCTGGATGAGCCGGATTCCCATCTTTCCCCGCTATCTAAGATCGCGCTCTTTGATGTCCTCGCTTTCTATGCGGATAAGAATAAGCACCATATAGTGATATCAAGCCACTCTCCAGACGCACTTTATAGAGCATCCGAGAATGAGGTACTCCTGATCCACAGAGGTATGACATCACTTGGCGGCCTGATGATATCGCCAGCCTCAACTAAGAGATCTGCAATGCGGGAGTTGGGGTTGAATGCTCCTTGCCAAGTCTTAATTCTCGTTGAAGACGTAGATGCCTTGGAGGCTGTTCGCCAAACTCTTAGCAAGCTAGGACCAGGTTTGGACCGAAGTTTCGAGACGACGATTGCGCCTGGCGGCGCAAGCGAGATATTGAAACTACTGGAGAGATTTCCGCCCGACACCAGAAGTGTCCGGGTGGTGGCAGTCTTGGACGGTGACAAGGCGAATAAGGACTGCACGGACCCTAGAATTTTTTATCTGCCGGGCCAGCAGGACCCAGTAGTTGAGGCGCTGGCCGCGATTGGGCGAAGCAAGGCCAAATTCTGCAAAGCACTTGGCATCGATAGTGCGCGATTGGCCCGGGCCCTCAGTACGGTTTCCTATGCCAACCACCACGATTTTTATTCCAGCCTCCAATCTGCGCTGGGAATAGCAACTGAAGTGAGAGATATACGGTCTGCCGCGACAGCGGTATGGTTGTCGGATACAAAGGTCAAAAAGAAGTTTCAAAAACTCTGCGACAATTTGCATTTGGAGTTGGAGAACATGCCGCTCGATTTCGGGCACGGCTAGAAATTCAATAAAAAAAGGGGCGGCCAGTGGCTGCCCCTTTTCCTAAACAAGATATTGGCAGGAATCAAACCCCAACAGGGTTAGCCTTCTCCGGATCAATCTTGTACTGCTTGATCGCCCGGGCCACATCCTTCGCGGTCATCTTCCCTTCCTTCGCCAGCGCCGCAATCGCGGCATGGGCGATGTAGTACCGATCCACCTCAAAGAACCGGCGCAGGTTCGCACGCGTATCCGAGCGGCCGAAACCATCGGTACCCAGCACGGTGTACGACATCGGCACGAACGCGCGGATCTGGTCCGCATACGCACGCACATAGTCGGTAGCGGCAATCGCCGGGCCCTGGCGGCCTTCCAGCAGCTCGGTCACGTAGGCCTTGCGCTGCTCACCTTCCGGATGCAGGCGGTTGGCACGTTCCACGTCGAAACCATCGCGACGCAGTTCGTTGAAGCTCGGGCAGCTCCAGATGTCGGCGGTCACGCCGAAGTCCTTGTCCAGCAGCTCGGCGGCGGCAATGGCTTCGCGCAGGATGGTGCCCGAACCCAGCAGCTGCACGCGCAGCTCGCCCTTCTTCGGCTTGCCGGCGTCGGTCAGCAGGTACATGCCCTTGACGATGCCTTCGGCCGCGCCTTCCGGCATTTCCGGGTGGGTGTAGTTCTCGTTCATCAGGGTGACGTAGTAATACTCGTCCACCTGGTCTTCCATCATGCGCTTGGTGCCGTGCTGCAGAACCACCGTCACTTCGAAGCCGAAGGTCGGGTCGTAGCTGCGCACGTTCGGGATGCCACCGGCCACCAGATGGCTGAAGCCATCTTCGTGCTGCAGGCCTTCACCGTTCAGCGTGGTGCGGCCAGCGGTGCCACCCAGCAGGAAGCCGCGGGTACGCATGTCCGCTGCCTGCCAGGCGATGTCGCCCACGCGCTGGAAGCCGAACATCGAGTAGTAGATGTAGAACGGCAGCATCGGCACGTTGCTGACCGAGTAGCTGGTACCGGCGGCCATCCACGAGCTGATCGCACCCGGCTCACTGATGCCCTGCTGCAGCACCTGGCCACTCTGGTCTTCGCGGTAGAACATCAGCTGGTCGGCGTCGACCGGCTTGTACTTCTGGCCGAACGGCGCGTAGATGCCGATCTGGCGGAACAGGCCTTCCATACCGAAGGTACGTGCTTCGTCGGCCACGATCGGCACGATGTGCGGGCCCAGTTCCTTGTCACGCAGGGTGATGTTCAGGCTCTGCACGAATGCCATGGTGGTGGAGTAGCTGCGCTCGCCGCTGCTCTTCAGCAGGCGGTCGTAGGCTTCCAGCTTCGGCGCCACGAAGGTCTTGTCGGCCTTGCGGCGGCGCTGCGGCAGGTAACCGCCCAGTGCGGCACGGCGTTCCTGCAGGTACTGCACTTCCGGCGAATCCGGGCCCGGGTGGTAGAACGGCACCTGGCCGTCGGCCAGCTGCGCGTCGGTCACCGGAATGTTGAAGCGGTCGCGGAAGTGGCGCACCGCTTCGTCGTCCAGCTTCTTGGTCTGGTGGGTCGGGTTCAGTGCCTCACCGGCGCTGCCCATGCCGTAACCCTTCACGGTCTTGGCCAGGATGACGGTCGGCATGCCCTTGGTGTTCACGGCCTGGTGGTAGGCGGCGTACACCTTGTGCGGGTCGTGGCCACCACGGTTCAGGCGCCAGATGTCGTCGTCGCTCAGGCCGGCAACCATCGCTGCGGTTTCCGGGTACTTGCCGAAGAAATGCTCGCGGGTGTACGCGCCGCCGAAGGCCTTGCAGTTCTGGTACTCGCCGTCGACGGTTTCCATCATCAGCTTCTTCAGGACGCCGTCGCTGTCCTTGGCCAGCAGGGCATCCCAGTAACCGCCCCACAGCAGCTTGATCACGTTCCAGCCGCCGCCACGGAACACGCCTTCCAGTTCCTGGATGATCTTGCCGTTGCCGCGCACCGGGCCGTCCAGGCGCTGCAGGTTGCAGTTCACCACGAAGATCAGGTTGTCCAGGCCTTCACGGCCGGCCAGCGCGATGGCACCCAGGGTTTCCGGCTCGTCGCTCTCGCCGTCGCCGATGAAGCACCACACCTTGCGGTCGGACTTCTCGATCAGGCCACGGTTTTCCAGGTAGCGCATGAACTGCGCCTGGTAGATGGCGGCCAGCGGGCCCAGGCCCATCGACACGGTCGGGGTCTGCCAGTATTCCGGCATCAGCCACGGGTGCGGGTACGAGGACAGGCCACCGCCGTCCACTTCCATGCGGAACTTGTCCAGCTGCTCTTCGCTGATGCGGCCTTCCAGGAAGGAACGCGCGTAGATGCCCGGGGCGCTGTGGCCCTGGATGAACAGCAGGTCGCCCGGGTGGTTCTCGCTCGGGGCGCGCCAGAAGTGGTTGAAGCCCACGTCGTACAGGGTGGCGCCGGAAGCGAACGAGGCGATGTGGCCGCCCAGGTCACCCGGCTTGCGGTTGGCGCGCACCACGGTGGCCATCGCGTTCCAGCGGATGATCGAACGGATGCGCCATTCCAGCTCGGCATTGCCCGGGCTCTTGGCCTCGAGCTGCGGCTCGATGGTATTGACGTACTCGGTGGTGGGAGAGAACGGCAGGTAGGCGCCCGAACGACGGGTCAGTTCCACCATGCCTTCCAGCAGCTGATGCGCGCGCTCGGAGCCCTCGACATCAATAACGGCCTTCAACGACTCGATCCACTCCTGGGTTTCCACAGGATTCGGGTCGTTGTTCAGCACCTCGTTCAACCAGTTCATTAGCGCTCCCATAACCGCACGCACGCGCGCGACTGTTGTATAGATTTCTAGACCGCAAAGTGTAGCGCACCAAGGGCTTTCGTCACTTGGCTACGCAGGCGTATGGATGCAACCGGCCAGTGTCCGCAAGGGGCTTGCCGGGCCCGCTGACGGCCCTGCGGCGGGCCTTGGCGGCTGCGCGGGCTGTCGCTTGCGGGCCGCTGCGCCCATGTGCAGGACGCAGTGTTACCGCTGCCGATGACGGTTGTAGGGCAACCCCGGCACCACCGTAGGTGCGTCCCGGGCGGGTGTACTGAACCGGCGACAACATGTCGCATCTGCCTCTGGAATGGTGCCGGCAGCGGGTCCAGCGTGGGTCGCGAGTGATGGGCCTGGCGGCCCTGCTCCCTTCCACAGCATCGCCGGGGCGCCCTGCAAGGGGCGCCCCTTTTGCTGTGCGCGTGGCCGGCCGTGGCCCAAAACGGGCCTGCTTGTGGCCGGATCGATGATTGCCGGCTTCGATATATCGATATATCGTTTGCACACTCGTTTACCGATATATCGAAATGAGCCGTACCGCTTCTCCCAGAGCCCGTTCCATCGATCCGGCGGTGCCCCGCCGCAACGGCCAGCCACGCGTGCTGAGCCGCGGCGACCTGCGCCTGCTGGTGCTGGCCCTGATCGGCGAGCAGCCGCGCCATGGCTACGAGCTGATGCAGCTGATCAGCAACCAGTTCATGCAGGCCTACACGCCCAGCGCCGGCACCATGTACCCGCTGCTGGCCAGCTTCGAGCAGGCCGGCTGGATCGAGGCCGAGGAAGTGGATGGGAAGCGGATCTTCCGCATCACCGCCGCCGGCGAGTTCGAGCTGAAGGTGCAGCGCACCCAGGTGCGGCTGGCGCAGCGACGTGCCTTCGACCGCGCCCGCGAGATCACCAAGGCCTCGCTGCCGCCGCCGCTGGCCATGGCCCTGCGCGAGTTCAAGCGGGCGCTGGTGCACCACCACGGCCGCTGGGCCGAGGGTGAGGCGGACGAGGTGGCTGCGCTGCTGACGCGGGCCTCGACCCTGCTGAACGGCACTGCCGGTAGCGAGAGCCCACCGTTTTCAACGACCCAGCCAGACTGAATCCAGCCAGGTCCTCCCCCATGCCGCGCGCCCCCGCGCGACACCTTTGCAGGTATCCCCATGACCGAACACAACAACACGCGCCTGCGCCTGGATGTGCGCTTCCGTGAACTGACCGTGCTGCGCACCGAAGAAGTCACCCCGCACATGCGCCGCGTGGTGCTGGGCGGCGACGATCTGGCCGGCTTCGATTCGCCCGGCGCCGACGACCACATCAAGCTGTTCTTCCCCAACGCCAGCGGCGAAATGGTGCTGCCGGTGCTGACCGCTGAAGGCCGCAGCTACCCGGCCGGCAAGGAGCCCTCGCCGTCGCGCGACTACACCCCGCGCTGGTGGGACCACGAAACCGGCGAGCTGGCCATCGACTTCGTGCTGCACGACCAGGGCATCGCCGGGCCGTGGGCCGAGCAGGCGCAGGCCGGCGACGTGCTGGTGATCGGCGGCCCGCGTGGCTCGTTCGTGGTGGCCGACAGTTACGACGCCTATGTGCTGATCGGCGATGAAACCGCGCTGCCGGCCATCGCCCGCTGGCTGGACGTGCTGCCGGACGGCGCCGAGGTGCAGGCCTTCATCGAAGTGAGCGACGAGGCCGAGCGCCAGGACCTGCCGCAGTACGAGAACGTGCGCATCCACTGGCTGGAGCGCAATGGCTTCCCGGCGGCCAGCAGCACGCTGCTGGAAGACATGCTGACCGACTTCGAAGCCCCGGACGGCGATGTCTTCTACTGGATCGCCACCGAATCGCGCCGCGCACGGATGATGCGCAAGTTCATCGAAGGCCACCTGGGCGTGCCGCGCGACTGGATTCGTTCCACCGGCTACTGGAAGGCCCACCCGGACGAAACCGACGGCGATTGAGCAAAAGACGGTAGGTGCGGACCGTTGGTCCGCACGCCCTCCGATGGGTAGTGCCGGCCGCTGGCCGGCAACCTCATGAACCCTCGGCAGGAACCCGCAGCTGCCGGCCAGCGGCCGGCACTACCACGCTGGATGCCACCTGCAGCGCGATGATCAGCAGCGGCAGCAGCCCGAAACCCGCACGCATCGCGCTGCGCGCGATGAGTCGAGCATGGCTCGACTCTACAGGGGCTACGCCGCCGCTCATGCACTTTCTTGCCTGGCTGGGTAGTGCCGGCCGCTGGCCGGCAACCTCATCAACCTTCGGCAGGAACCTGCAGTTGCCGGCCAGCGGCCGGCACTACCGCGTTGGATGCCACCCGCAGCGCGATGATCAGCAGCGGCAGCAGCCCGAAATCCGCACGCATCGCGCTGCGCGCGATGAGTCGAGCATGGCTCGACTCTACAGGGGCTACGCCGCCGCTCATGCACCTTCTTGCCTGGCTGGGTAGTGCCGGCCGCTGGCCGGCAACCTCATCAACCTTCGGCAGGAACCTGCAGTTGCCGGCCAGCGGCCGGCACTACCGCGTTGGATGCCACCTGCCGCGTCCACCCGAACCGCTGGGCGGCCCAGATCTCCAGCGCCACCAGCAGCGCGATGATCAGCAGCGGCAACAGCAGCCCGAAGTACACGCCGGGCATCATGCCGTTGATCTGCGCCTTCACCAGCCGCAGCACGCCACGGGTGTGCAGCAGCTCATCGACGTGCATGGTCAGCGCCTCACGCACCACCTTGGGCTCCAGGCCGATCGTGCCGGCCTTGTCCACCAGCGTGTCTTCCACCATGCCGCGCAGCAGGCCTTCGCGCACCTTGCCGACCACCCAGCCGGTGCCGCGTGCCAGCGGGCCGTTGCCGAGGCGGTCGAGACCGGGCAACGGATGCTCGCTGAGGTAGGCCGAGGCGATGGTGTCGGCTACGTCGCCCACCGTGCCCTGGCTGCGCAATGCCTCGCGCATGCGCGGGTCGTCCAGTGAATCGGTGAAGCCTTCGCTCCAGCCTTCCACCAGGGTCTGCAGGTGCGGCTGGAAATGATCGAGCTGCTTGAACAGCGCGCGGTGAGCACCGGCGGTGAAGCCCAGCTGCAGGCCGAAGAAAGCCGTCACCAACGGCAGCAGCACCACGTAGCTGGCCAGCAGCCAGTGATGCCAGCGCTTGCGCCGCTGCAACCAACCACGGCGGTGCAGCCAGCGCCAGGCGACGATGCCCAGCACCAGGCCCAGCAACGTGCCGAGCAGGCTGCCGCCCAGCAGATCGAGCACGCTCAGGCCCGTCCAGAATTCGTTCAACCAGTACTGCGCGTCCTGCATGGATCTTCCTTCCGTGGGTGGTACAGCGGGCCATTGTAGAGCCGAGCCCATGCTCGGCTGCTCTTCGTTTCGCCATCGGAGAACCCTCGCGCTGCGCGCGATGAGCCGAGCATGGGCTCGGCTCTACAGGGATTCCGCCGCCCGGTTCAACACATCAGCCGGCAAGCAATGCGACAATCGCGCTCCTTTCCTGCAGCAACGAGGCCCACATGGCCAAACTGACCCTGGCCAGCGTGGACGCGCTGCGTACCCGCTTTGCCGATGACGCCGCCTGCGATGCGGCACTGGCTGCTTTCGCCGACACCGCTGCCCTGCGTGTACCGCTGCGTGAACTGGTGGAGGCACAGCACCGCTACCTGCAGGCCGAATTCGAAGTGGGGCAGGTGGCCGATGTGCTGCGCCGCGACCAGAAATATGCGCCGGTCGGTCGGCCTTCGATCAACATCGTGCAGCTGCGCAAGCAGCAGGCCGCGACCAAGCAGGCGGCGCTGATCGCACGCCAGGTGGTGGCACAGGCCGCGCAGACCTTCGTGCGGGTGAGCGGGCTGGCGGTGAAGGCCAAGCAGAGCCCGAGCGAAGCGTGTGGGGTGTGGTTGGGCGCGCTGCGCTGAGGGATCGTGCGGACCAACGGTCCGCACCCACCAGATGCAGGTCCGCTCCCAGCCGATGCAGGTTGGCCCCTACCGGGTAGTGCCGGCCGCTGGCCGGCAACCCATCAGCATCGGGCACCTCGCATGCAGCACCCAAAAAGAAGGCCCGCTTTTCAGCGGGCCTTCTGCCTTCTCACGACGAGTGAGTTGGGTGCATCAAGCGGCCGGCTTTTCGCCGGTGGCTTCGGTGGTGATGCGGATCTTCACTTCATCGCTGACGTTCGGGGCATAGGCGCCGACGCCGAAATCGCTGCGCTTCAGGGTGGTGGTGGCATCGAAGCCGGCGGCCGGAACCTTGGCCATCGGGTGCTCGCCGCCGCCGTTGACGGTGACGTCCAGGGTGACCGGCTTGGTGATGCCCTTGATGGTCAGGTCGCCGGTGACGGTCAGCTTGTTGGTGCCGGCCGCTTCCACCTTGGTGCTCTTGAAGGTGGCATCGGCGAACTTGGCGGCGTCGAAGAAGTCGGCGCTCTTCAGGTGCTCGTCGAACTTGGCGGTGAAGCTGTTCAGGCCGCTCAGCGGCAGCTTCACTTCCACGGTGGACTTGGTCACGTCTTCGGCGTTGTACACCAGGGTGCCTTCGACGTTGCCGAAGTGCGCGCTCGGGTTGGAGAAGCCGAAGTGGCTCCACTGGGCCAGCACGTCGGTGTGGCTCGGGTCCAGCTTGTAGGTGCCCGAGGCGATCTTGATCGCTTCAGCGGCCGGCGCAGCGGCGGCGGCATCGGCAGCCGGGGTGGCGGCCTGCTCGGTGGTGGCCGGGGCGGCGGCATCGGCCGCCGGGGCAGCGGTGTCGGCCGGCTTGGAGCAGGCGGCGATGGCCAGGGTCAGGGCCAGCGGCAGCAGCAGTTTACGGGTGGCGCTCATCTCAGGAACTCTCCGGATCGTAGGGTGGGTACAGCAGGGACCGCCAAGGGGGCGGCCCGGAATCGATACAGCGACTTACTCGATGCGCGCCGCTTCGTCGAACGACAGGCGCGGCAGACGCGGGAACAGGCCCGCCGGGTCACCGTAACCCAGGTTGACCAGGAAATTCGACTTGATGGAGGTGCCGGCGAAGAAGGCTTCATCCACCCTGGCCGCATCGAAGCCGGACATCGGGCCGGCATCCAGGCCCAGCGCGCGCGCGGCCAGGATCAGGTAGGCACCCTGCAGGCTGCCGTTGCGGATGGCGGCTTCGTGGCGGCCCTCCTGCGGGCCGTCGAACCAGGCCTTGGCATCGGTGTGCGGGAACAGGTACGGCAGCTTCTCGTGGAAGTCCAGGTCGAAGCCGATGATGGCGGTGACCGGGGCGGCCATGGTCTTGGCCAGGTTGCCTTCGGACAGGGCCGGGGCCAGCTTGTCCTTGGCTTCCTTCGAGGTGACGAAGACGAAGCGGGCCGGCGTGGTGTTGGCCGCGGTCGGGCCCCACTTCACCAGGTCGTACAGTTCCTGCAGCAGGCTGGCCGGGACCGGCTTGTCGAGGAAGGCGTTCTGGGTACGGGCAGTGCGGAACAGCTGATCGAGGGCAGCAGCGTCGAGCGCGTGGGACATCGGTGGATCTCCAGGGCGGCTAAGGGAAGTCAGTGCCCGCGGGCGGCGCGGGGCGAATCGACGAGCCGCAGTGTAGAGTGTCGCGACTGTTGCAACACCCAGCAGGGCTGAAACGAATTAATGCCAATGGTGAAACGATCGAGCGCGCCCTGGACGGTCACGGACGGCCGTGCGGGCAATGTCCGCCAGGCGGTCGCGCTGGCCTCGGCACTGCGCCAGGGCACCCATCGGCCGCTGCTGCTGCAGCCACGCGCGCCCTGGCGCTGGCTGTCGCCGCGACGCCTGCCCGGTGATGTGAACGGCTACGGCGAGGCCTTCGCGACGCTGGCTGCCGACGCCCCGGCGCTGGCGATCGGTTGTGGCCGACAGGCCGCCGGCGCCCTGCGCGTGCTGCGCGCACGTGGCAGCCAGGTGGTGCAGATCCTCGACCCGCGTATCGGCGCGCGTCACTGGGATGTGGTGGTGGTGCCCGAACATGACGCCCTGCGCGGCAGCAACGTGCTGACCCTGCTCGGCAGCCTCAACCCGGTGGACGATGACTGGCTGGCCTGGGGCCGCGCCGCGTTCGCCGGCTTCAGTACCCTGCCCGGCCCGCGCACCGCGCTGCTGGTGGGCGGCCCGACGCCGCTGGCACCGTGGGATGAGACGGCGATGGTCGGTGTGTTCCAGGCGCTGGCCGACCAGATCCGCAGCGAAGGCGGCAGCCTGCTGGCCACCACCTCGCGACGCACGCCGCCGGCCTTGGCCGAGATCCTGCGCGCGAAGTTCGCCGACCTGCCGCACGTGATCTGGGGCGATGGGGGCGACGGCACCAATCCCTATGGCGGCCTGCTCGGCTGGGCCAACCGCGTGGTGGTCTCGCCCGATTCGGTGAACCTGCTCTCTGAAGCCTGCGCCACGCGCATGCCGGTGATGGTGGCGCTGGCCGATACCGTGCAGGGGCGGCTGGCGCGCTTCCAGCAACAGCTGCGCGAGCGTGGGCGATTGCAGGCGCACTGGCTGGACTGGCAGTACGACCGCATCGAGCCACTGCGCGAAACCGCGCGGGTGGCGGCAGAAGTGAAGCAGCGCCTGGCATTGCGGTAGTGCCGGCCGCTGGCCGGCAACGCTGTACGCATTGCCGAACACCTACCCTTGCCGGCCAGCGGCCGGTACTACCCGGGGTGCCCAGCGATTTCTGAACATTTCGATCCAGCTGCGCGGGTAGAGTCCAGCTTCCCCCATCACTCTGAACGTCTTCATGCGTACCCTGCTCCTGCTGCCCCTGGCCCTGCTCGCCGCGTGCTCCACCGCGCCCACCGAGCTGGACCCGATCTCCTATCAATGCCAGCAGCAACTGGACGCCTACCGCGAACAGCCGGCGCTGCGCGATCCGAAGACTGGCGAGCGCCCACCGCTGCCGATCGCCCCGATCAGCGATGCCTGCGACAAGGAACTCAAGCGCAAGGGCGTGGATCGCCCGCTGCGCTGAGCAGCGTATGATCGGCGCGCGGGCCTGCCCGCCGTTGAAGGTACCGACATGGATCGTTTTTCCCGCCTGCCCCGCGCCGCGCTGCTGATCGCCAGCCTGCTGGCGACCACAGCTGCATGGGCCAACAGCACCGAGTGCCGCGAGCGCTACCCCAGTGTGGCGTCGCAGGCGGCAATGCTGGACGTGGCCTGGACCACCGCCGAGCGGCTGGACGCGTTGCCCGACGTGGACGTGGTGGTGGCCGCGCGCGGTGGCCAGGACCTGAGCCGCTACGGCCTGCGCCACAGCCACCTGGCGTTCCTGCTGCGCGAGGACGACGGCCGCTGGCGCGCGATGCACCTGCTCAACCGCTGCAAGACCGACAGCTCGCAGCTGTACCACGAGGGCCTGGGCAACTTCGTCGGCGAGAGCGGCGGCCATACCGACCTGCGCATCGGTGTACCGTCGGCCCCCTTGCGTGCAGCGCTGCGCGCGATGCTGGTGTCGCCCTCGATCCAGCCCAAGGCGCTGCACGAAACCAGGTACAACGTGGTCGCCTACCCGTTCGCCACCGACTACCAGAACTCCAACCAGTGGGTGCTGGAGGTGCTGGCCGCGGCGATGGCACAGGCCGAAGGCGCGCCGGCCATCGTCAAGCGCGAACAGGCGCAGCAGTGGCTGCGCCAGCAGAAGTACCAGCCCAGCGTGCTGCATATCGGCCTCGGCAAGCGCGTGGGTGCGCGCCTGTTCGTGGCCAACGCCACCACCACCGACCATCCGGCCGGCGAGCGCATCTCCGGCAACTATTCGGTGGTGACGGTGGAATCGGTGTTCGACTTCCTGCACCAGCGCAGCCAGCTGCTGCAGGAACTGGTGATCCCCCACGTGCCGGTGGCCGGTGCCGCCGCAGCCTCGCCCTGAATCCCGCAAGGAGAACGACATGCGCCTGCTGCACAACTCCCTGGTATCGATGCTGATCGTCACCGCGCTGGCCTGGTCATCGGCCGCGCACGCCGAGCGCCGCATCGTGATCATCCACGACCCGGGCCCGCAGGGGCCGAGCCTGGAGATGTCCACGCAGATGGTGGCCTCGGCCCGCGCGGCGGCGGCGGCGGAGGAAGCCAAGGATGCGGCCGATGCCGGCCAGCCGCTGGCCCGCCCGCAGCAGATCAAGCTGCCGCAGATGGAGGTGAGTGGAATCGCCACCACCGTCGATGGCCGCCGCGAAGTGCTGCTGCGCGATGCCAACGACCCGCAGAACACCGCATCGATGCAGTACCCGCGCGGCATCGGCGATCCCGCCGTGCAGTTCACCGTGGGCCAGACCGTGAACTTCGAGCCGACCGGCGCCGACCAGGGCTGGCAGCTGAAGGACAACCAGGGCCGCCCACTGGAATACCTGCCCGAGGCCACCGGCCCGCGCGACATTTTCGATAACCGGCGCTGAGCCGCCGTCCCCACCCTGACCAGGAGGTCTCCATGTTCCGTTGCCTGCGCGTTCCCGCTTCTGCCCTGCTGCTCTCGGCGCTGCTGGTGCCCACCGTCCATGCCGGCGCCGCGCCGCAGTTGAACAGCAGTGAGGCCAGCGTGCTGATCACCTCGCTGATCGTGGTGTCGGTCCCCCTCGCCGCGTCGGCGGGCCTGTCCGAGCTGTCGAAGGCGCCGTTCAAGGCCAGCGAACGCAATGCCAGGGCTGCCCGCACCAAGGCGGTGCCGCTGCCGCCGATGGAAGTGAAGAAGGTGGAGACCACCCCGGCGGGCGAGCGCCAGGTGCAGCTGCAGGTGCCCGACAAGGCCGACCAGACCGCCACCCTGCGCTGGCCGGCGCGCGTGCACGAAGACCAGACGGCGGCGTTCGTGGTCGGCCAGCAGGTGCATTTCGACCCCACCGAGGCCGGTGCCGGCTGGACCGTGAAGAGCGCACAGGGCCAGGCGCTGGCCTATGTGCCGACCGCCTACGCCGCTGGCGACGTGATGAGCGAAGCGCTGTAAAGCTGAACGACCGGTTTTGGCTTTGCCGCGGGCCGGGCGGATAATGGGCGATTCCCTTTGTCCCCCTGGCTCGCCATGTCCGTGCGTCCTGCCCCTGTGTTTGCCCCGTTGACCGCCCGCGCCCTGGTGCTGGCGGTACTGGCCATGGCCGCGGTGGTGCTGCTGTCCAACGTGCTGGTGCAGTACCCGATCAACGACTGGCTGACCTGGGGTGCCTTCAGTTATCCGGTCGCGTTCCTGGTCAGCAACCTGATCAACCGCCGCTTCGGCCCGGGCCCGGCACGACGCGTGGCGTGGATCGGTTTCGCGGTGGCGGTGCTGCTGTCGATCTGGGTGGCGACGCCGCGCATCGCCATTGCCTCGTGCTCGGCCTTCATCGTGGCCCAGCTGCTGGACATCACCGTGTTCGACCGCCTGCGCCGTGGCAGCTGGTGGCGCGCGCCGATGGTGGCCACCACCTGCAGTGCGACGGTGGATACCACCATTTTCTGGTCGATCGCGTTTGCCGGTTCCACCCTGCCGTGGGTGAGCTGGGCCGCCGGCGACCTGGCGGTGAAGCTGGCGATCGGCGTCTGCCTGCTGGCCCCGTTCCGTGCCCTGCTGTGGAAGATGGCGCCGCTGCGCGCGGCCGGCTGACCGCCGTCGCCCTGGTAGGTGCCGACCAACGGTCGGCACCTACCAATAGCAGACCATCGCCGGGCCATTGATCCGGTAGTTGCCAACAGCGGGGCATCACCGGGCCAATGATCTGGTGGGTGCCGACCGTTGGTCGGCACGCTCCTTCAGCGTTCATCGCTGCTGACAGATTGTGCCGACCAACGGTCGGCACCTACCAATAGCAGACCATCGCTGGGTCATTGATCCGGTAGTTGCCAACAGCGGGGCATCACCGGGCCAATGATCTGGTGGGTGTCGACCGTTGGTCGGCACGCTCCATCAGCGTTCATCGCTGCTGACAGATTGTGCCGACCAACGGTCGGCACCTACCAATAGCAGACCATCGCCGGGTCATTGATCCGGTAGTTGCCAACAGCGGGGCATCACCGGGCCAATGATCTGGTGGGTGCCGACCGTTGGTCGGCACGCTCCTTCAGCGTTCATCGCTGCCGACAGATTGTGCCGACCAACGGTCGGCACCTACCAATAGCAGACCATCGCCAGGCCATTGATCCGGTAGTTGCCAACAGCAGGGCATCACCGGGCCAATGATCTGGTGGGTGCCGACCGTTGGTCGGCACGCTCCTTCAGAGTTCATCGCTGCCGACAGATTGTGCCGACCAACGGTCGGCACCTACCAATAGCAGACCATCGCCGGGTCATTGATCCGGTAGTTGCCAACAGCGGGGCATCACCGGGCCAATGATCTGGTGGGTGCCGACCGTTGGTCGGCACGCTCCATCAGCGTTCATCGCTGCTGACAGATTGTGCCGACCAACGGTCGGCACCTACCCAAAGCAGGCCATTGCTCGGGCGGGTGCAATCGCTCAGGCGAACGGCAGCTCCGCAGCACTACACGCCGCCGTAATCGCGGCACACGCCTCTTCAATCGCGGGCGTGGTCGGGGCCAGTCGCGGGCGCCGGTCCAGCGTGCAGGCCAGGCCCACCTCCAGCAACGTGGCATGTGCTGCATGCAACGCCTGCGCGGTGTCTTCCGGCAGGAAACCAACAACGGCCAACGCATCGATCAACGATGGCGTATCGCGCGGCTGCAGCAACGCCACGTGCTGCGCACTGCGCGCGAGCACACCGGTCTGCAGCAGGAACTCCAGGTCCACCACGCCGCCAGCACCCTGCTTCAGGTCCAGCCGCGCGGCATCGCTGCGGTCCAGTTCGGTGCGCATGCGGCCGCGCATCTTCAGCACGTCCGCATACAGCACACCCATGTCGCGCTCACGCCCCAGCGTCTGCGCACGCACCTGCTCGAAGTCGGCCAGCAGGCTGGCATCGCCGGCCACGCCACGCGCGCGCACCAGCGCCTGGTGTTCCCAGGTCCACGCACGTTCGCGCTGGTACTCGGTGTAACTGGCCAGCGAAGACACCAGCGAACCCTTGCCGCCATCCGGGCGCAGGCGCACGTCGATGTCGTACAGGCGCCCGGCAGCGGTGACCGCACCAAGCAGCGCCATCACCTTCTGCGCCAGCCGCGCATACCAGCGCCCCGGCTCCAGCGGACGCGTGCCATCGCTGGCATCCACGCCGGCCGGATTGTCGTGCAGGAACACCAGGTCCAGGTCGGAACCGAAGCCCAGTTCAAGCCCACCGAGGCTGCCATAGCCGATGATCGCGAAGCGCCCGCCAGGGATCTCGCCGTGCGCGGCGCGCATGTCCGCCTCGGCCATCGCCAGCACGGTGACCACCACCGCCTGCGCCAGCTCGGCCAGTTGCCGCGTGCTGTCCACCGCGCCCTGGCGGCCATCCAGCGTGGCCATCGCCATGCGGAAGCTGAGTGCCAGTCGCGTTTCATTGAGCCAGCGCAGTGCGGATTCGGGATCTTCCACCGCCAGCACCTGCTGGCACTCGGCCAGCATGCCGGCGGCATCCGGCATCGGCCCGGACACGCGCACGTCCAGCAGTTCGTCCAGCAGCAGCGGGTACGCGGCCAGGCGCTCGGCCAGCAGCGCGCTGCGCGCCAGCACATCGACCAGACGCGCCAACGCGCTCGGCTGTTCGTCCAGCAGCGCGAGATAGCTGGTCCTGCGCAGCACCGCCTGCAGCAGGCCAAGCACGCGCTTGAGCGCGGCATCGGGCTGCGGCGAACGCGTGGCCGCATGCAGCAACGCGGGCAGCACGCGATCCAGCCGCGCACGCGCGGCATCGGACAACGACTTCACGCCGGTGCCCTGCGCGAAATCGCGCAGCGACTGGTCGGCGCCATTGGCATCGAGGAAACCGGCTTCGGCCAGCAGCGGCGCGTTGCTGCCCTCGGGCAGGCTGCGCCAGTAGTTGGCCAATGCATCGGGCGCGGCCTGGCCCTTGCGCGGTGCCAGCAGCGCTGCGAATTCAGTACTGACCCGCTGCTGCTGCACGGCCAGTGCCGCGCGCAGCACCTCCCAGTCCGGGTAGCCCAGGCCGACGGCGATGCGCTCGCGGTCCAGCGCATCGCTGGGCAGCACGTGGGTCTGCGCGTCGCGCAGCATCTGCAGGCGGTTTTCCAGCCGGCGCAGGAACAGGTAAGCCTCGCGCAGCGCGCTGCCATCCTCGGGCGCGATCTGCCCGGCCGCCACCAGCGCGTCCAGCGCCACCAGCAGGCGACGCTCGCGCAAGGTTGGTTCGCGGCCACCGCGGATCAGCTGCAGCGCCTGGCACAGGAATTCGATTTCGCGGATGCCGCCGGCGCCGCGCTTGATGTCCTCATGCAGTTCGCGGCGCGCGACTTCGGCGGTGATCGCCGCCTTCATCTCGCGCAGGCCGTCGAGCGCGGTGAAATCCAGGTAGCGGCGATACACGAACGGGCGCAGGGTCTGCAGCCACGCTTCACCGGCGTCGATATCGCCGGCCACCGCGCGCGCCTTCAGCCACGCATAGCGTTCCCAGTCGCGGCCTTCGCGCTGGAAGTACTGGTCCATCGCGGCGAACGACAGCGCGACGCGACCGGCGCTGCCGAACGGGCGCAGGCGCAGGTCGACGCGGTGACTGAAACCATCGACGGTGGTTTCGTCCAGCAGCTTGGCCAGGCGCTGGCCGAGGCGCGCGAAGTATTCTTCAGCGGCCAGCGCGCGCGGCCCGTCGGATTCGCCGCCGTGCGGGTAGGCGTAGACCAGGTCCACATCGGAACTGAAGTTGAGCTCGCCACCGCCGAGCTTGCCGAGGCCGAACACCACCAGCTGCTGCGGCGTGCCTTCGCCATCGCGGACCACGCCGTGGCGCTGGGCGAATTCCTGCTGCAGGGCGTCCAGCGCCAGCCGCAGGCAGTCTTCGGCCAAAGCGGTGGCGCCGGCCAGGGTCTGCGCCACGTCGTCCAGGCCGGTCAGGTCGCGCCAGATCAGCCGCGTCGACATGGCGGTACGCCAGCGCCGGATCTGCGCCGGCCAGTCGCTGGGCTGCAGCGGATCGAGCACCGGCCCCGGGATCGGCGGGCAGCCGGGTGCGGCCAGTTGTGCCAGCAGCGCCGGTTGCCGCACCAGGGTGTCCAGCGCGAAGTCGCTGGCCACCGCCAGCCGGGTCAGCAGCGGCAGCAGCTCGGCAGGAACGGGCTCGGGCAGGACCTGGGCCAGGCGCGCCAGGGCGCGGTCGACAAGGGGCTGCAGGGACGCGGGAAGGTCGGCGGGGGCGAGGGTCATACCTCGATTCTCGCGGGGTCGGATCCCTTTGCCAACGGCAAAGGGCTCTGACCCCGGATTGCTGGCACTGCGCGGGTCAGAGCCTTTTGCCCGTGGCAAAAGGATCCGACCCGGCGTGTCGCGCGCATTCATAATGGGCGACAGGCAATAAAAAAGCCCGCTTGCAGCGAACTGCCAGCGGGCTCTGCTCCCTCCCCCACGTCGGGATGCAGGGCCATCGTGCGGGCTGCGAAAGCACTTTGCACGCTGCACTGCAAAACAAAACCGGTGGGTATGGGTGACCCCTGTGGGGAAAAGCCATTCCACGAAGGTAGAACCCCCCGTACGGATGAGGATGGCCGATAATCGGCTTTCCCCCCAGAAACACTGTCGTCATGTCTGTTGATCGCATCGCCAACGCGCGTCTCCGTGACCGCGTGGTCTCCGCCGAGGCCGCAGCCGCGCTGATCCAGCCCGGTGAAACCGTGGCCATGAGCGGCTTTACCGGCTCCGGGTATCCCAAGGCCGTTCCCGTGGAACTGGCGCGTCGCATCGAAGCGGTGCACGCCCAGGGCCAGCCCTTCCAGATCAAGCTGATGACCGGCGCCTCCACCGCGCCGGAGCTTGATGGCGCGCTGGCCAAGGCCGATGGCATCGCCATGCGCATGCCGTTCCAGAGCGACCCGGATGCGCGCAACCGCATCAACGAGGGCAAGCTGGATTACATCGACATCCATCTCAGCCACGTCGCCCAGCACGTGTGGTTCGGTTTCTACGGCGAGATCGATACCGCCGTGATCGAAGTCTCGGCCATCCGCGAAGATGGCTCGCTGGTGCCCTCCACCTCGGTCGGCAACAACAAGACCTGGCTGGACCTGGCGAAGAAGGTGATCGTCGAGGTCAACGAATGGCAGCCGGCCGGCGTCGACGGCATGCATGACATCTACTACGGCACCGCGCTGCCGCCGCACCGCAAGCCGATTCCGCTGGTGAACGCCAACGACCGCATCGGCGACACCGCGCTGCGCTGCGACCCGGACAAGATCGTGGCGGTGGTGCGCACCAACGGCCCGGACCGCAACAGCCCGTTCAGCCCGATCGATGCAACCAGCGAGCAGATCGCCTCGCACCTGATCGAGTTCCTCAAGCACGAAGTGAAGAAGGGCCGCCTGCCGCCGAACCTGCTGCCGCTGCAGTCGGGCGTGGGCAATATCCCGAACGCGGTGCTGGCCGGCCTGGCCAAGAGCGGTTTCCGCGACCTGGCCGCGTTCACCGAAGTGATCCAGGACGGCATGCTCGACCTGCTGCGCGACGGCGTGTTGAGCTACGCCTCGTGCACCGGCTTCGCGCTGAGCCCGCAGGCCAACGAGACGTTCAAGGAACACATCGATTTCTACCGCGAACGCATCATCATGCGCACGCAGGAAATCTCCAACCATCCGGAACTGGTGCGCCGCCTCGGCTGCATCGGCATGAACGGCATGATCGAGGTGGACATCTACGGCAACGTCAACTCGACGCACGTGATGGGCACGCGGATCATGAACGGCATCGGTGGTTCCGGTGACTTCGCCCGCAACGGTTTCCTGTCGGCGTTCCTGAGCCCGTCCACGGCGAAGAACGGCACCATCTCGGCGATCGTGCCGATGGCCAGCCATGTCGACCACACCGAGCACGATGTGTCGGTGATCGTGACCGAGCAGGGCCTGGCCGACCTGCGCGGCCTGACCCCGCGCAAGCGCGCGCAGGTGCTGATCGACAACTGCGCGCACCCGGATTTCCGCCCGCAGCTGCAGGACTACTTCGACCGTGCCAGCCGCGAGAGCTACGGCAAGCACACCCCGCACCTGCTGCCGGAAGCGCTGTCGTGGCACCAGCGCTGGCTGGATACCGGCACGATGAAGGGCTGAGACCCGCTGTTGTAGAGTCGAGCCATGCTCGACTGCTTTTCTCGGCAGCCGAGCATGGCTCGGCTCTACAGAGGGCAGCGCCATGACCCCAGGCACGGACATCGGGTAGAGCCGGCCGCTGGCCGGCTTCCCCTACAGCCGGCCAGCGGCCGGCTCTACCATCAAACGATGCGCAGCGCCGCCAGCGACTCAGCCTGCAGCCGCTCGTAGATCTCGAACTCGTCGTTCACCGCCACGCCCAAGGCCTGCTCGAAGGCCTCGCGGTTGGCATGCGCGGCATAGGCACGCTGTTCTTCACCGCCCAGGTTCGACTGGAAGATGCCCGCGGCACTGACCGGCAGGAAATCCTCGTAGACGATCGGGTCGGCGGTGGCCAGGCCCGCGGCCACCAGCACTTCAGCCGGCAGATCAGCCACGCGCTCCGGCGCGGCGCGGCCGGCGTCGGTCAGCTGGTAGCGGTAATAGCCCAGGCCTTCCTGGCGCAGCGTGTCGTGGTCATCCGGGAAGCTGGCGAACACCGCCTGCAGGCGCTGGCCGTAGTCGCCGCCGGTACTGCCTTCGCCACCGGCATCGCGTGCCTGCGACAGCAGCTGGTCGTACAGCGCGCGGCCCTTCGGGGTCAGCGCAAGGCCACGTTGTTCGATCTCGCCGAAGCGCGCGGTATGCGTACCGGCATCACCACCCTCACTGTCCGGGAAATGCACGGCTTCTTCCAGTGCCTTGAAGCTGGTCTGGCGCAGCAGGATCGGGCAGGCGCGGCGCGGCGGGCCTTCGATCACCGCCTTGGCCGCCATGCCTTGTTCGATCATCGCGGCCTGCGCCGCGTCGATATCCAGCGTGCGCGGGGTCAGGTGGTTGATGTGCGGGCCCCGGAAGCTGACCACGTCGGCCACCAGGCGATGCGCGTTGTGCAGGGCGTGGTAGGTCGGCAGGTCGACGGTGGCATCACCGTGCCAGCGGAAGGTTTCCAGTGCTTCATCGACGAAACGCTCGGCATCGGCCTGCGACAACCCGCCGTCACGCTCGGCCTGCTCGATCAGCGCCAGCGCGCCGTCGGTGAAGATGCGGCGGCGTTCGAGGATGCGCGCCGATTCGGCACGCAGGGTTTCGTCTTCGATCAGCTCCAGGCGCAGCAGCGAGGTGAACACGCGGAACGGGTTCTGCGCCAGCGCGGCGCCGGTCAGCGGCCGGAACGCGGTGGAGTGCACCGGCACGCCAGCCACCGACAGGTCGTAGTAGCCGACCGGGAACATGCCCATCACCGCGAACAGGCGGCGCAGCGTCGCCAGTTCCTGCACGGTGCCGACGCGGATCGCGCCATGGCGCTCCTCGTCCAGGCGCGCACGCTCGTCGTTGCGCAGCAGCTGCGCGGCTAGCGCTGGGTCCTGGTCAAGCACCTGCGC
The DNA here is from genome assembly GCF_050473585.1 of Stenotrophomonas sp. NRRL B-14846. Taxonomy (NCBI): domain Bacteria; kingdom Pseudomonadati; phylum Pseudomonadota; class Gammaproteobacteria; order Lysobacterales; family Lysobacteraceae; genus Stenotrophomonas; species Stenotrophomonas sp. NRRL B-14846. The sequence continues at coordinate 67,325 of NZ_JBFLUN010000023.1, read as the reverse complement.
GTTGATCCGCTCCACCAGTTCCACCAGCGTGCCGTACAGCGGCACTTCGGTGCGGTACATGCGGGACATGGCCTGCGCGAACAGGCGGCGGATCACATCAGGCGAAACGAAAGAGGCGCTCATCAGTCACTCGATTACGGGAACGGGGAACAGCTCGAACCCGTATTGTCGCCGGAGCGCGCGGCGGCGGCGATATGCACAGCAACATGAAAGAAATCGGTAGTGCCGGCCGCTGGCCGGCAACCCCCGGATGCCTGGAAGGGTGCAGTTGCCGGCCAGCGGCCGGCACTACCGCTTGAGCTGGCGCTTCAGGGTGGCATCCAGGGTGATCGGCCGGTCCCAGTGCTGGTAGCTGGCCACGATGGCGTGGCGCAGCGCGCGGTAATGCAGGTTCTCCGGCTTGGTCGGCATCCGCTTCACCACCGCCTCCCAGCCGCCGGCCGGGTCCTGGCTGAAGGCGCGCACGCTGTCGCGGCAGGTCTGGCCGCTGGCCTTGGCCCAGAAGCAGGCGAAGTAGATATCCCCGGCCTGCCAGCCATGGGTGGTGAACAGTGCGCTGATATAGCCGCGCGGTACGTCGGCATAGCGCGACACCTCGTCGAGGAAGGCGTCGGGGTAGCGCTCGGCGTAGTGGTTGATGTCCTGCAGCTGGGCATCGACCCAGCTGTCACCGGTTTCCACCGCGTAGGCCGCCGAACGCTCGGCGGTCTGCTGGGCCAGCACGGTGGCCGGCACCAGCAGCAGGGACAACAACAGCGCGCGCAGTCGGACGTTCATGCCCCGATTCTGCCGCAGCCGCCGCGCCCTGTCAGGCCGCTGCAGCGGCCTTGGCCTCGATCGCCGCCAGTGCAGCCGGCCAGTCGTGGGCGGTATCGGCGGTGACCATGCGCGGTTCATCGTCGGCCACGCCATGCTGGGTCTCGTGGGCCCAGGTCACCGCGTACGGGGTATGCACGCCCCAGCCACCCAGGGTCACCACCGGCTCGATGTCCGAGCGCAGCGAGTTGCCGACCATCACGAAGCGCTGCATCGGCAGGTCGAATTCGGCCAGCACGCGGGCGTAGGTCTCCGGGTCCTTCTCGGAAACGATCTCGATGCGCGGGAACAGCTCGGCCAGGTTGGCCACCTTGATCTTCGCTTCCTGGTGGAACAGGTCGCCCTTGGTGATCAGCACTACCGGGTAGTGCTCGGCGATGGCCGCCACCGCTTCGCGCACGCCGTCGATCAGCTCGACCGGGTGGCGCAGGGTGTCATGGCCGATCTCCAGGATGCGCTGGATGTCCTTGGCCTCGATGCGCTGGCCGGTGATGTCGATGGCCGCTTCGATCATCGACAGCGTCATGCTCTTCACGCCGTAACCGAAGGTGCCCAGGTGGCGCTGCTGCACTTCCAGCAGGTGGCGCGCGGTCTGGGTGTCATGCACGTCGACGTAGCGCGACAGCAGGTCAAGATAATCCTGCTCGGCCTTGCGGTAGTAGTCCTCGCTCTTCCACAGCGTGTCGTCACCGTCAAAACCGACCAGGCCGATGGCGCGCGACGGCGCAGGCGTGGGGGTAGTCATCGCACAAGGATACCGCCGTCCCGGCACGTGGGACACCGGGCAGGCTCAGTCGCCGTGCTGGCGCTGGTAGACCAGCAGGTCCAGTGCCGGGGCCTGGCCGGTCAGTTGGGTCAGCAGGGTATGTACCTGGCCGCGGTGATGGGTCTGGTGGTTGAACCAGTGTGCCAACCCGGCGTCCACCCGCTGCAGCTGCGGTTCGGGCGTGGACACGCGTCGATAGGCGACACGGGTCGCCAAGGCCGCATCGGACAGCCCGAGCACGAACGCGACGATGCCGGCATCCTCCTCGATCCGCGCCTGACGCAGCGCGGTGAAATCGGTGAACAGCAGCGTGTCCAGTGCATAGCCGGTATCGCCTTGCCCGGCCAGCCGGCGCAGCCAGATGCGATCCGTCACCAGCAGGTGGTTGAGCGTACGTTCGACGGAACCGAAGAACGCGCCGCACGGCCTTCGGTAGTCCTCGTCGGGCAGTGGCTCCACGGCGGCGTACAGGCGCTGGTTGGCCCAGGCGTTGTAGCGGGCCATGGTCTCGAAATGGCGCTTGAGGGTTGCCATGCGCGGATGGTCGTGCCCGGCGCAGGCGCCGTCAATACGGCAAAACCCGGGCGGCCGCAGCCGCCCGGGTCCCCATGCACCGGTCTTCCCGAATCAGGTCTGGATCAGCGGCCCTGCGCCGCGCCGGCACCAGCGCCGGCCTGCTGCGCGGCCACGTAGGCCTTGTACTCGTCGGCGCTCAGCTCGCCGTCCTTGTTGGTATCGGCCTGGTCGAACACCTGGGCCAGGCCGGCGTTCACCTGCGCCTCGGTCTTGCTGATGGTGCCGTTGCCATCGGTATCGATGCTGGCCCAGGTCTGGCCACCGCCGTTGGCCTGCGCCGATGCCGCTGCGGCCGCGTCGGTCGCCTGGTCAGCCGCCTGCCCGGCCTGTGCCGCCGCCTGCTGGGCCTGCGCCGCTTCATTCTGCGCATGCGCGGCCTGCTGCTTGGCCGACTGTGCCATCGCCGGTATGGCCAGCACACTGCCGGCGGCGACGATCAGGGCGATCAGGGGCTTGCGGTTGCGAATAGTCATCAGGGGTGTCTCCTACCAATTGGGTGGTGTTGCGCGGCCTGTTGCTTCCGCACGGCACCTACCCTGCCACCGCCTTTCTGAATCGATTTTGGGCCGCGGCCAGCCTCCACACGCGCGATTAACCACTCGCCTCCACGCATGCTTTAGCGCGCTGGTTAGCGGGGAGTGAGTGGCTCATGAGATGCGCATTCAGCGCCTCTGGATTTAACCGGCAGGCAACGAAAAACCTGCGTCAGTCGACGGTTTTTTCCAATGACCGCGAACTGAACAACACCCATCCCAGGGCGACACCGGCGAGTGCGCCGGCGATTTCCAGCACGACACGGCTACCGAGTTCGTTCGGATCGTGGATGGTGGCGAGGAACAGGCGCGCGTACAGCGGCGACTCCAGCCGCACGATGCCCATGTAGAACAGCTTCCACGCGTCGATGCCGGCGGAGGCCACCACCGAGATGACGCAGGACCAGCCGATCGCATGCCCCACCGACCAGTGCAGCAGCCGGCACAGCCACGACCACAGGAAATACACCAGCAGGCCGACCAGCAGGGCGATGGCGCCGGCCTCCAGGGTGCCGAGCAGGCCGAAGTGCAGGGGAAGGTTCATCGGGCGGGCTGGGATGAGAAGGCGGCCAGTGTAAGGGATCTGCCCCGGACCCGATCCGGTGGCCACGGTAGATCCACGCCATGCGTGGATGAATCTCCATCGAGATCGAATATCTCGACGATTGAAAAAAGAGCAGCCGAGCATGGGCTCGGCTTTACAACGGACTCCGCGGGAAACTGTCAGAGGCGGGGCGGTGCCGGAGTGCGGGGTGTCAGCCGCATGGATGCGGCTGCCAAGCCTCCATGGACGGATTTACGGTGTCCCCGCACTCCGGCACCGCCCCGCCAACCCACGGAACGCACGCTGTTGCTGTTGCTCCTGATGTTGCCGGCCAGCGGCCGGCACTACCGCGGGTGCAGGGCGCAGCCCTGCCGAAACCCCCTAGAGCACCGGAACGTCGTACGCGGTGCCGGGATCCGGTTCCGGCTGCAGGGTGTAGTGCCACCACTCCTGCGGATAATTGACGAAGCCCCGCCGCGCCATCGCGCGCACCAGCTGCTGGCGGTTCGCCTGCTGTGCATCGCTCAACCCGCTGGTCTGCGTATGCGCGCGCGGCCCGAAGAAATCGAAGTCGGTGCCCATGTCCAGCGGCGTACATGCACCACTGCGGCAATCCAGCAGCCCCAGATCGACCGTGGCGCCGCGGCTGTGTCCGGAACGTTCGGCGATGTAGCCGTCAGCCAGCAGCCGCGGCTTGTCCAGATCCGGGTACTGCAATGCCTTGCGCGAGCGCTCGCGCGGGTCGTTCACCCAGGCCATGAAGGCCTGCACCGAGCGCACCGGGCGGTAGCAGTCGTAGATCCGCAGGCCGAATCCATCCGCACGCAGGTCCTGTTCCACCTGCGCCAGCGCCTTCGCCACCGGCGCCAGCAGGTAGCACGAGGGCGCCTCGTAACCCGGTACGCGCGCGCCGGTGAAGTTGTTGGCGCTGGCGTAGCGGATATCCATCTCGATGCGTGGCGACAGCGAACGGATCTCGACCAGACCGGCACTGGCGGCGTCGATCGCCGGCGAAACGCGCGGCGGCTCAGCGGCGCTGGCGCTCGCTGCCAGGGCAGTCGCCAGTACGAGTGAAATGCAGGTCCTGGAAGTCATAGCTGAAGTCGATGTCCGGGTCGATGGCACGCAGGTCTAGTGTGGGCGGCGCACCGTCACCGGGCTGCAGCCAGGCCTGTGCGTCTTCGCCCAGCGTATCCCAGCGCAGCAGCCAACGCCCCTGCAACTGCAGCACCGTGGCCTGCAGTCGGGGCGACTTGTCGACGCTGAAACGCAGGCCGTCCGCGCCCGGGCACAGTGAGGCCGGGCCCAGCCACGGATCGCGGTAACGACCCTGCCAGCGGGACAGGTCCGTGCGGCTCGTCACCTGCGCCGCAGCGGTGGATGGCCGCGAATGGCCGCTCGCGGCCCGCGTTGCCTGGTCCGCCTTCAGTTCGGCCAGGTACTCCATCGCCGGACGCGCATCGTCGGGGGTGGTGAAGCGCTTCAGCGCTGCCTGCATCAGCGCTGTGCGTGCATCCTCGCCTTCACCGTTGATCAGCATCACCACACCCACCTTCCGGTCGGGCAGCAGCGCCAGCGACGAGTACATGCCCGACAGCGTGCCGGTGTGCGCTACCTTCCACTGCCCGTCCATGTCCGACACGCGCCAGCCGTAACCGTAGCCGTAGAAATGCGCGTTGTCCCAGCGCTGCTGGCGTTCACCCAACGGCATCGGCATGTGCAGGGTCCACAGCGTGCGGCGTTGCGTGCTGTCCAGCCAGTCCGGCACCACGGCAGGATCCAGCAGTACCTGCATCCAGCGCGTCATGTCGCGCAGCGAGCAACGGATGCCACCGGCCGCCATCGACGGCAGGTCCGGGCTGATATCACCGTCGGCGTTCACCACCTCATTGCGATCACCACGCCATGCATGCGGCTGCGCGACATTGCCCACGCGTTTCACCGACCAGGCCCCGACCTGACAGCGGGTCATGCCGAGTGGTTCGAACACCTGCTCGCGCATCAGCTGGTCATAGGGTTTGCCACCGGCCGCAGCGGCCACTTCCCCGGCCACCACGTACATCAGGTTGTCGTAGGCATAGTGGCTGCGGAAGCTGCTGACCGGCTTGAGGTGCGCCAGTCCGGCGATGATGTCGGCACGGGTGAACGTGTTCGGTTCCGGCCACAGCATCAGGTCGCCGGCGCCCAGGCCGAGACCGCTGCTGTGGATCAGCAGGTCGCGCACCTGCATCTGCTGGCCGACCCATGCGTCCTGCATGCGGAACCCGGGCAGGTACCGCTGCACCGGATCATCCCAGCGCAGCTTGCCCTGCTGCACCAGCCGCGCCAGCAACGCGGCGGTCATCGCCTTGCTGTTGGAGGCGATCTTGAACAGGGTGTCCTCGTCGATGCGGCCGCCATCGCCGCGCGCCCCTTCCGCATGGCGATAGACCACGCGCCCGTTCTCGACTACTGCCATGGCCAGCCCGGGCAGATGCTCGACGCGGACCACGGCGGCGATATCCGCATCGATGGATGCGGTATCGACCGCCGAAGCGGAGGGTGCGGCCAGTGCCGCCGCGAGGATCAGCAGATGATGCATGCACGCTTCCCTTCCAATGCCCGCGCCGCCCACACGGACGGCACGGGATGCAGCCTCAGAAATTCCAGGTCACCACCAACTGTGTATAGCGCGGAGCCTGCCAGCGCGTCCCGGTGGCGAACGTCGCCTCGCGGTACTGGCCGGGCTGCGCTTCATAGCGCTGGTGCACGTTGATGGTCTTCTGATTGTTGAACAGGTTGTAGACCGACAGCCGTGCGCTGAGGTCGATGCCTTCCACCGGCAAACGCCACGTCACATTGGCGCCCATGGTCCACGTCCATGGCAGGCGACCGAACGCGCCGCGCGGACTGTACTCGAACTGTCGCTGGTTGTATGGGCCGGAGCAGTTGGCCACGCACAGCCAACCGGTGCCACCGCCACTACCTTCACTGGAGGTACTGCCACCGGCGATGGAGTCGTTTGGCCACATCACGCCATACGCAGTGATCGGGCCACCGGACTGCACCTGCAACGTGGTGCCAAAGGACCATTGCTTGTTCAGTGCGTACGCAGCTCGCAGCTTGAACTGGTGGCGGAAGTCGTTGAACAGTACGCCGTAGCGCTCGTTGGTGGCGGGGTGGTCCCAGAACTGGACCATGCCGGTATCACCGTAGTTGGTATCGGAGTTCACTGGTCCTTCGAAGTTGCCTTCACTCTTCGACCACAGGTAGGACGCGTTGAACATCCACTTCTCGTCCCATGCACGGTCGATCTGGAACTCCAGCGCCTTGTAGGTACGCTTGGGCTTGGAGTAACCGATTACCTCGCCGCTGCCGCCCTTGCGATAGCCCCTGTTGGCGGTATCGATGGTGATCCAGCCTTCGTTGGCGCAGCCGATGCTCTTGTCGCCCCAGATTGTCAGGCTCTCGCCCGGATTGGCGATCGGCCACAGCGTGCTCGGGGTCGGGCCGCACGGGGTGTAGTTGATGCGGATGTCATCCAGCGCACGGGTCATCCGTCGATAGGTGGCGTTGACGCCCCAGGACCACGCCTGGTTGATCATGTTCTGGAAGCCCAGGATGTACTCGTCCTGGTAGACCGCCTTGAGATCGCGGTCCACGCTCTGGCGCAGGTCGGCACCGCCGGTGTTCATGCGGGTGTCGGTCGGCCCGATCTGCTGGCCGACGATCGGTGCCATGTACGGCGAGCCTGTCGGCGAGGTCTTCTGTTCCCAGCCATTGAGCACGTAATAGCTGTATTCGTCGGTGAGACCACCGGCGAAGTTCACGTTGATGTTGTTGGTAACCGGCAGGTAGTAGCGGCCGGCGTTGCCGAAGAGCTTGGTGCTGCCATCACCGCGCATGTCCCACGAGAAGCCCACACGCGGCGCGACCAGGTCGTCCATCTTGATGAACGCCTTGCCGGCGGCGGTGCGGTTTTCGAAACGGTCCCAGCGCACGCCGAGGTTGAGCATCAGGTTCGGAGTGATGTTCCAGATGTCTTCCACGTAGAAGGCATTGGCTTCAGTCTCGAACGTGCCTCCCGACTTGCGGTTGCGCGCACGCAGCATTTCGGTAACGCCTGCTGGCACGTAGGCATTGGCACCGTCCCAGACTTCATCGCCAGGTCGCGCTACGTAGGCCGTGTAGCTCAACTCGGTCGGACCGGGGTAGCGGGTGGACTGCTTTGTGGTCATCAGCTCACGGTCGACACCGAAGCGTAGCAGGTGATCACCCAGCTGCCATTCGAAGTCCAGTCGCGCCACGTCACGGGTATCGTCACGCTCGGCCACTGCCGTGCCGGTGGGGTGGCAGCCTGCGCGCAGGCCCTGCAGCTTGCCCAGGCGCGGGCCGTAGGTGCTGTCGGTGAACACCGGGCTGCACGCCTGATCCAGCGACGAATTGGTGAACGCACGCTGGTTGTTCTGGCCGACCATGGCGCGGGCGGTGAAGTTCTGGCCGAAGTGGCCGGTATAGGTGGCCGACCAGTTGCGACCACCCGTCTCGGTGACCGAATCACCGCCCCATGCACCGAGCTGGTCTGCGTTCCAGTTGTAGCCATACGAGGCGTTGGTGACGTCACCTTCGTCGGAGAACGCCAGCAGCGCCAGGCTGTGGTTGTCGTTGATGTTCCAGTCCAGCTTGGTGCCCCAGAAGCCGTTGCCGGAATCATTCTTGAACCAGGTACTGCCATCGGACGAGGTGTTGTGCCCTTTGTCACTGCGGTCTTCATACATCGCGAACAGGAACAGCTTGTCCTTGATGATCGGACCGGAGCCCCACACGTTGGTCTTCAGGAACGAGTTGTTGTCGCGGCTGCCATACGAATGCGGGGTTCCATCACGATGGAAGTGGTCGCCGCCGCTGGAGCGCCATGCACTGGGTTCAGCGGTGACTTCCACGCCGCCTTCGAACTCGTTGCTGCCCGAACGGGTCACCGCATTGATCACGCCACCGGTGGAGCGGCCGAACTCGACCGAGTATCCGCCGGTCTTGACCTGAAACTCCTTGAAGAAGGCGAACGGCGCGGTACTGAAGCCGCGACGGGTGTACATGTCGGTGACATTCAGGCCATTGATGAAGACGGCATTTTCAGCCACCGACGAGCCGGCGAAGGACAAGCCACCAAAGGACGAGTTGCCGCCGACCACGCCAGGCGCCATCAGTGCGACCGCAGACAGGTCCTGCGCCACAGGAAGGCGCGAGATTTCCTGTCGATTGATGTTGAAGGATGTTTCGGTGGAATAGACATCCACGCGATTGACCACGCGTGTGCCGACCACCTGCAGTGCATCGAGATTGGTGACGCCGCCGCCGCTTGCCAGATTGACCGTGGTGGTGCCGCCGATCGCGACGCTGACAGCAACCTGATCACCCAGCTTCTGGCCATCACGGCTGAGCTGCAACTGGTAGTCGCCCACCGGTAGCTGGCCAAGGCGATAGCTGCCATCGGCACCGACCGTGACAGAGCGGGTCAGGCCCGTGCTGTTGCTGACCACGGTCACCTGATCACCGGCGGTGGCGCGGCCCGCCACCGCGCCGCTCACGTTCTGCGCCATTGCTGTGCCGGGCAGCATCATGCCCAGACACGCCCCGAGGGCGACGCACAACGCCGCCCGCTTGATGCTGTAAGCCTTCATCCCCTGCTCTCTCCTGCAAGAATTGAATGGTGTGGAGTGCGATGTGTCGCGCTAGCGTTGCCTGGCTGGCAGTACCCGCCACTGGAAGTCGTAGCTCCATTGGTCGAAGTACAGGTTGCCGCCTGCCCACTCGGCCTCGCCGCGCTGCGAGTCGACCGTTTCCGAGCGGAAGTGCTGCTTGGCCGGCACGAAGGGCTGGCCGAAATCATCGTTGAAGGCGATGCGGTAGCCGTCGAGGCCACCCAGGTAGAAATCGCGCAGGGCCGGCACGTCGCTGGCCAGTGCCCCGGTGGTCACGTCCATCGGCAGCCAGCCATACGGCGCCAGGTAGACCTGCCCCCAGTCATGCAGGTTGTTGTAGCCGCTGCCATCGTCGGAGAACACCATGCCCGACTGCCAGCGCGCGGGAATGCCGTTCAGGCGCAGCAACGCTATCAGCAGCAGGGTCTGCTGCCCGCAGTCGGCATGGCCGGAACGCAGCGCGTAATCGCTGATGTTGCTGATCGTGGAGTATTCGCGCGCACCGGCCCAGGGAATGCGGTCGACCGCAGCAAACAGCTTGCGCACCACTTCATACGGGCGCGTCTCGCCCTGCAGCACCTGGTCGGAGAACAGCTTCAGCGCAGGGGTGAAGCGCACATGCGGCAGCTGCTCGGCCAGATAGGGCTTCAACGCCGGATCAGCCGGGGTCGGCCGCACCCTGGCCGGATCGATCGCGGTATGCCGGGCGAAGATCGTGACCGCGTAGCGGACCTCGAAGCGGGTCGGCTGCCCAGCCACCGCTTTGGCTTCCAGATAGGCCGTGCGTTGCAAGGTGCTGGCCGGTGCCACCCGCGCCTTGCCCGGGCTGCCGCCCAGCCACTGCACCTGCTCCTGCTGTCCCGGGATTTCGCGCGGGTACGGAATCCAGGCGCGTACGGTTTCGCCGGCCGGCACGGCATCGGCTTTCACTGTGAGCGACTGGGTGAATTCAATGCGCTGCGGCAGCACCGACGCCTGGCCACTCTGTTCGGCTGCGGCAACCGCGCGCGCGTGGTGGGCGTTGAGCACTTCGTTGGGGCCCGGAGGCGGCATCGGTGCATCCGCGCGGCGGCGTGCACGCGCCTCATCACTGAGCAGGAACAGGTTCGATGGTGCGCGCTTGAAGTACCAGCGCGTGCCATCGATGTCGAGGTGTTCGATCAGTCCAAGCTGGTCCCAGCGTGCGAATTCCTCGTCGGTCAGGTCGGGAATCCAGCGGCGCACGGCAGACTTGACGGCGGCTTCGTCGAGGGAAAAATCCAGGCGGATGCGGCGCATGCGCTCTTCCTGGAACGCGATGTCGTCGAAACTGACGCCAGGCTCCGCCGCGTCCGCAGCCGACCAGGTGTTCAGTTCGCTGCCGGCTTCGGAGAACCGTCCCGCGTCGATCATCTGCACGACCCGCGCAAACTGGATGGCCGAGGGTGGCGGCTCCGCTCCCGCCGACCACGCCCACAGCAGCAGCGCGGCACACAGGCCGGCAGTGGCAGGCAGACGTGGTTTGCGAACGGCAGGATCCACAGCGACACTTCCCCAGCGCGGGTGGTAACGGCTGTGTAACACGGGCCGGGATGCTGGTCAATAATTTATTCTTGCTTTCGTGGCCAAAAGGAATAAATATTCCAAAAGGCATTCGAGGAGGGTGTGCAGCGCATGATCCTGGCTTCCCGCGAACGGCATCGGCATTGGCCACGCCGCTTGACCCTGGCCCTGTGCCTGCTGGCCGCACCAGCCCTTTCACAGGCAGCCCCGTCACCCGATCCCGGCGCACCGCTGCCCTATGTGATCGGCCTGCACGAGGCCTACCTCACCCCGCAGTACTGGGCCGCGCGCCTGGACAACGCCGACGTGCCGGTCCTGGACCGCAGCCAGATCGAGGCACAGAACGCGCGGATGCGGGCACAGGACAGCCACATCCAGGACATCGCCGCATTGCCAGCCCAGCTTGATGCGGCGACGGTGCGTGCCAGCATCACCGCGCTGTCGAGCTGGCCCAGCCGCACCCTGTACAACGACAAGGGCCAGGCCATCACGCCGGCACTGCGCAGCACGATCGAAGCAAACCTGGGCCTCGATGGGATTCCCGCCCGGACGGCACCGCAGTATGGGCTGGTGGTGAAGCGCGCAGCTCTGCGCACCTTCCCAACCCGCGAGCGCGTCTTCAGCAGCATCGGCGATACCGACATCGATCGCTTCCAGGAATCGGCGCTGTTCCCCGGCGACAAGATTGCCGTGGTCCATCGCAGCGCCGACGGCCACTGGCTGTTCGTGCACAGCGAGCGCTACAGCGCATGGATCGAGTCCGATGCCATCGCCAGCGGCGACAAAGCCACCGTGCTCGGCTATGGCGCCAAAGGCCCGTACCGGATCGTCACCGGTGCCACCGCGCAGACCGCCTACACCCCGGAAGAACCGCGCGTCTCGCGCCTGCAGCTGGACATGGGCGTGCGCCTGCCGGTACTGGCCGGCTGGCCTGCTTCAGAGCCGGTGAACGGCCAGCAGGCGCATGCGTCGTGGGTGGTGCAGTTGCCGGTACGCGAAGCCGACGGTCGGTTGAAGCTGGTGCCGGCGCTGCTGCCACGTTCGCAGGACACCGCCGCCGACTACCTGCCGCTGACCCCACGCCTGCTGCTGCAGCAGGCCTTCAAGTTCCTCGGCGAGCGCTACGGCTGGGGCCACGACTACGACACCCGCGACTGCAGCGGCTTCGTATCCGAGATCTACCGCAGCTTCGGCGTGCTGCTGCCACGCAATACCAGTGCACAGGCGGTCAGCCCTGCCCTGGATCGCCTGCCGTTCACCGGCAAGGACGGCAAGGCGGTGCGCGACCGCGCCGTCACCGACCTGCAGGTGGGCGATCTGGTCTACATCCCCGGCCACGTGATGATGGCCATCGGCCACGTCGACGGCCGTACCTGGGTCATCCACGATACGGCGGGCGGCAGCTGGTTCGGTGCCGACGGCACGCGCGTGCAGGCCCATCTCAATGGTGTTTCGGTCACGCCGCTGGAACCGATGATGGCCAGCGATACCGTCCGCTACATCGACCGCATCACCAACATCCAGCGCCTGCGGGCCAAGACTCCTGAATGAAGATCACCGCCATCGAACTGGGCATGCTGCGCGTGCCGTTGAAGACACCGTTCAAGACCGCCCTGCGCACGGTGGAGACCGTGGAAGACGTGGTGGTGCTGATCCGCACCGACACCGGTCACACCGGCTACGGTGAAGCCCCGGCCACCGCAGTGATCACCGGCGATACGCACGGCTCGATCATCGAAGCAATCCGCCACTTCATCGCGCCGCGCCTGATTGGCCAGGACGTGGTCAACCTCAACCATCTGTGCACGCTGGTGCAGACCGCGATGGAACGCAACACCAGCGCCAAGGCGGCGGTGGAGATCGCGCTGTATGACCTGTGGGCGCAGCTGCACGGCGCACCGCTGTACCAGATGCTCGGCGGTGGCGACCCGGTGATCACCACCGACATCACCATCAGCGTGGACTACATCGACAAGATGGTGGCCGACTCGCTGTCGGCGATCGAACGCGGCTTCGAGTCGCTGAAGATCAAGGTCGGCAAGGACATCGGCCTGGACATCGAACGGGTCAAGGCGATCCACGCCGCGGTGGAAGGCCGCGCCCTGCTGCGGCTGGATGCCAACCAGGGCTGGACCGCCAAGCAGGCGGTGCACGCGATGCGCACGCTGGAGGAAGCCGGCGTGGTTCTTGAGCTGCTCGAGCAACCGGTGAAAGCAGCCGACATCAGCGGCCTGAAGTACGTCACCGACCGCGTCAACACGCCAGTGATGGCCGACGAAAGCGTGTTCAGCCCGAACCAGGTAATGGACCTGATCCAGCAGCGCGCGGCCGACATCATCAACATCAAGCTGATGAAGACCGGCGGCCTGTCCAACGCGATCCGCATCGCCGACATCGCCGGCATCTACGGCGTGCCGTGCATGATCGGCTGCATGATCGAGTCCAGCATCAGCGTGGCTGCGGCCGTGCACCTGGCCGTGGCCAAGAGCGATGTGATCACCAAGGTCGACCTGGACGGCCCCTCGCTGGGCCAGTTCGACCCGGTCAGCGGTGGCGTGCATTTCAACGAATCGGAGATCAGCATCAGCGACGTGCCGGGGCTGGGCATCACCGAAGTGCGTGGGCTGGAGATGCTGGGGTGACCCGCGCAGTCGAGCATGGCTCGACTCTACAAGAGCCCCGCGCCAGTAGATCCACGCCATGCGTGGATGCTCTTGCTTCTGCCCTGCCCCGTAACCCCTTCACGGCTGGCACGCGCGCGATGTGTCCGAGGTCGGGCGGGTGGGGCTTGCAGGGGTGTCCGCGCCATGGGCCCGAGGCATGCCTCGGGCGGGTTGGGCAGGACGCCCAACCCCGGTCTTGCCGTTTGCGCAGGACAGCGCAAACGAGCAAGCGCGGCCAAGCCTCCATGGACGGATTCACGGCGTCCCCTGCAAACCCCGCCCGCCCGACCCACTCCATGACACGCTCTACGCGACCAACCGCAACGCGCCTACCCATGCCCGGACACCCCGCATGCCGCCCCTGCTGAAGATCCGCTCCGAGCGCGGGCAGATGTCGGCCATCGAGCGCCGCATCGCCGACTTCATCCTCGACAATGCCCACCTGCTGCGCGACTACTCGTCCCAGCAGCTGGCCAGCGCGCTGGGCATCAGCCAGTCCAGCGTGGTGAAGTTCAGCCAGAAACTCGGCTTCAAGGGCTACCCGGACCTGAAGTACTCGATCGGCCAGGACGTCGCCCGCGCCGGTGCCGACCCGCAGCAGGCGCCCAGCGAACCCGACAGCGGCGATGACTACCTGCGCCTGGGCGAGGCCCTGCGCCGCAGCAAGGCGCAGGCCGAGGAGGAAACACGGCAGGCCAATCCACGCGAGGAAATCGAGCGCATCGTGCAGCTGCTCGACGGCGCACCGAAGCTGTTCGTCTACGGCCTGGGCGACGACGGCCTGTATGCCCGCGAGTTCGCCATGCGGCTGTCGCTGCTCGGCCTGTTGGTGGTACCACACACCGACCCGATCCTGATGCTGGCCAACCTGTCCGCCGCGCGCCCCGGCGATGTGCTGCTGGTGTTCTCCGAGTTCGGCAACCTGCCCCAGCTTTCGCAGCTGTCGCGGCAATTCCAGGACATGGGTGGCAAGGTGATTTCCATCACCCGCCACACCGCCAACCCGCTGCGCGCGCATGCTGATGCGGCACTGGTGGTGTGTGCGCACGACCGCACGCCGCAGGTCGCGCAGCTGCTGTACCGTAGTGCCATGCACGCCCTGCTCGATTTCCTGTTCGTGCTGCTCTGCCACGCCAATCCGGACCGCCAGCAGCAGCTCGCGGTGAACCTGGAGCGGATCGACCACCTGCTGGATTCCTGACCGGAGCGCATGTTGATGAGATCGCTGGTCCGCCTTGCCACTACCGCACTGCTGCTTGCCGCGGCGGTGTCCGTCCACGCCGCGCCACTGGACGGCGCGCGCCAGCTGATCGTGGTCACCAGCGAAGGCTGGGACAGCACCGAGGGGCAGCTGCAGGCCTATGTGCGCGACGGCAAGGGCTGGCACACGCATGGACAGGCGTTCCCGGTCGCGCTCGGCCGTACCGGCAGTGCCTGGGGCCTGGGCCTGCATCCGGCACAGGCCGAGGGTCCGCAGAAACAGGAAGGGGATGGCCGCAGCCCGGCCGGCATATTCGCGCTCGGCAGTGCATTCGGCTATGCCGTCACCCGCCCCGGCACCGCGATGCCCTACCAGCCGATGCTGGACAGCAGCTACTGCATGGACGTGCCCAGCTCGCCGTTCTACAACCGCATCGTGGATGAAAAGAAGGTCGGCAGCGCAGCGGTCAAGGGCTCCACCGAGCCGATGCGGCTGGACCTGCACAACAAGGGCGATGTGCGCTACCGGGAAGGTTTTGTCATTGCCCACAACCCGGGCAACCAGCCCGGCAAGGGCAGCTGCATCTTCGCCCATCTCTGGCGCCAGCCCGGTGAGGCCACCGCCGGCTGTACCGCCATGCCACAAGCACGCATGCAGGCACTGCTGGACTGGCTGCGGCCGCAGGATACGCCGCGCTTCGTGCTGCTGCCGCGCGCCGAGTACACGCGCCTGCAGGCCCAGTGGCAGCTGCCGGCACTGAGCGGAGATGCCCGTTGAGCGCGCAGGACGAACCGCAGCTGCAGCGCGCAGTCAGCCGCTGGCAGATCGTCGGCCTGTCGATCAATGACGTGATCGGCAGCGGCATCTACCTGCTGCCAGCCGCCACCGTCGCCCTGCTCGGCCCCTTCAGCCTGTGGGGCGTCGTCGCCGCCGGCATCGTCGTCGCGCTGCTGGTGCTCTGCTACGCGCAGGCCGCCAGCTACTTCGATGAACCCGGTGGCAGCTACCTGTACGCCCGCGAGGCATTCGGCCGTTTCGCCGGGTTCGAGATCGGCTGGATGATCTGGCTGACCCGCATCAGCTCGGCAGCCGCATTGAGCAACGCGCTGGCCGATGCGGTCGCGCGCTTCTGGCCGTGGGCCGGCGCCGGCATGGGCCGCATCGCGGTGATCGTGGTGTCGCTGGGCTTCCTCACCGGCGTCAACATCATCGGCGTGCGTTCTGCCGCGCGTACCGGCGTGGTGCTGGTGATCGGCAAGATGCTGCCGCTGCTTCTGTTCGTGGCCATCGGTGCGTTCTACATCGATCCGCAGCTGGCCTTCTCCGGCCAGCGCCCGGACCCTCATGACCTGCAGCGCATGGGTGAAGCCGCGTTGCTGCTGCTGTACGCCTACGCGGGCTTCGAGAACATCCCGGCCGCCGCCGGCGAGTACCGCAATCCGCGCCGCGATATTCCGTTCGCCCTGATCACCATGATCATCACCGTCACCGTCATCTACGGCGCGGTGCAGGTGGTGGCGCAGGGCACGCTGGCCGGCCTGTCCAGCTCGGCGACGCCGCTGGCCGATGCCGCCGCCGGCTTCGGTGGCGAGGCACTGGCACTGATCCTGACCATCGGCGCCACCATCTCCATCCTCGGCACCAACAGCAACACGATGATGATGGGCCCGCGTTTCCTGTTCGCGCTAGCGCGCGATGGCTACGGGCCGAAGATCCTGGCGCAGGTGCATCCGCGCTTCCATACCCCGGCGGCGTCGATCCTGTGCCAGGGCCTGATCGCACTCGGCCTGGCCCTGTCCGGCTCGTTCGTGCAGCTGGCCCTGCTGTCGATGACCACGCGCCTGTTCGCCTATATCGGAACAGCCGCGGCAGTACTGGTACTGGCCAAGCGCTACGCCGACCGCCCCGGTGCGTTGAAGTTGCCGGGTGGCCCGCTGATTCCGGTACTGGCGCTGCTGCTGTGCCTGGCCCTTTTCGCCAGTGCCAGCTGGCAGAACATCGCTGCTGCACTGGTCGCGTTCGCCATCGGCGCGGTGATCTACAAGCTGCCGCGCAAACCCGAACTGTAGAGTCGAGCCACGCTCGACTGGGCTTTGGGATGCATGAGTCGAGCATGGCTCGACTCTACAGACTCGCCCTTCACGCTGCCGGACCGGGCCGTTAACCGCCACGCAGGCACGATCAGGCTTCGTCCACAACGGAGCCCTCCCATGACCGAGTACCAGATTCCCGGCCGCGTACCGGACGACAGCACACCGCGCGACGCGGTCAGCAACTACTGGCGCGAGCGCTACACCGCCGAGCCGTACTACGACGACCAGCTGTTCTTCGAGGACTATGAGCCGGCCTATCGCATCGGCCACGCCGCGCGTGCGCAGGACATGATCCGCGCCTACGAGGAAGTGGAGCGCGAGCTCGAATCACGCTGGGCCAGCGAACGCGGCCGCAGTCGCCTGGACTGGGCGCAGGCACGCAACGCGGCGCGTCGTGGCTGGGAGGAAGCTCAGCTGGCGGATCCGCGGTTGAATCGATAGCGCCAGGCTGCTGTAGAGCCGAGCCTACGCGCGGCTCTCGCACCACGTCTGTAGAGTCGAGCCATGCTCGACTGAGCCGAGCATGGCTCGGCTCTACACCGGATCGATCAATCCTGTTCCGGCAGCGGCGGCACGATCGCGCTGCGCTTGCTCTCGCCACCACCGGCGGCGATCAGGTCACGGGTGTTCTTCTGCACCGCCACCGCGCCGAACAGCGACAGCGCGTACGCCATGCCATAGAAGCCCTTCTCGCTCGGCGCCAGCGTGGCATTCCACAGGCCGACCAGCAGCAGCATCAGCGCCGACAGCAGCGCGAACCAGCACAGCGCGTAGTACAGGCCACTGACCGGAATGCCTTCGACGCGGTCGCGCACGCTCTTCTGCAGCGACACCGCCGCGAACAGGCCGAACAGCAGCAGCGTCAGGTAGTAGCCCTTCTCGTTGAGCGCCATCGTGGCGTTGAACAGGCCGATCAGGTAGGCCGCCGCACCCAGCAGCAGGGCCACCCAGGAGGCGGCAATGAAGGCGGTGGACGGCTTGTGGGGCATGGCAGTGTTCATTGCAGATCCTTGGCAGGCAGACGGGCACGCTTTGCCCGGGCGTGCCCACCCTAGACGATCCCGCTGCCGACGCACAGGGGGGCGCAGGACCTTCGGGCCACGACGGTCACCGCTGCAGTGGTATACAAGGGACAGCCCGGCCATCCGCATCCCCGCCCTGGAGATACCCATGACCCGCACGCCCCTGCTGCTCGCCCTCGGCCTCGTGCCGATCCTCGCCACCTCCGCCTGCAATGCCGCCGATCCGGCTGCCGGCGGCGCGCAGACCGCCGCACCGGCCGCTGCCGCAACCGACCAGCGCCCGTTCACCGCCACCGAAGTCAGCCGCTTCGACCAGCCCTGGGCGATGACCTTCCTGCCCGACGGCAGCCTGCTGGTCACCGAAAAGCGCGGCAAGCTGCAGCACCTGGACCTGGCCAGCGGCCAGAAACACGAGATCACCGGCGTTCCGAAGGTTGCCTACGGCGGCCAGGGTGGTTTCGGCGACCTCATCCTGCACCCGGACTTCGCCCGGAATCATGTCATTTACGTCAGCTACGCCGAGGAAGGCACGCTGGATACCCGCGGTGCCGCCGTGGCCCGGGCCACGCTGGCGCTGGACGCCAACGGCGCCGGCCAGCTGAAGGACCTGAAGGTGATCTGGCGACAGACGCCCAAGGTCAGCGGCGAGGGCCACTACGGCCACCGCCTCGCCTTCGGCCCGGACGGCAAGCTGTGGATCAGCTCCAGCGAGCGGCAGAAGTTCGATCCGGCCCAGGACATGGGCAGCAACCTCGGCAAGATCATCCGCCTCAACGATGATGGCAGCCTGCCCGCCGACAACCCGTTCGCCTCGCAGGGCGGGGTTGCCGCACAGGTGTGGTCGCTGGGCCACCGCAACATCCTGGGCATGGCCTTCGATGCCAACGGCAAGCTGTGGGCGCACGAGATGGGCCCGGCCGGCGGCGACGAACTGAACCTGATCGTGCGCGGCGCCAACTACGGCTACCCGATCGTTTCCAACGGTGACCACTACGACGGCCGCCCGATTCCCGACCACGATACCCGGCCGGAATTCGCCGCCCCGAAGGTGACCTGGACGCCGGTGATCTCGCCGGCCGGCTTCGTGATCTACAGCGGCAGCCTGTTCCCGCAGTGGAAGGGCAGCGGCTTCATCGGTGGCCTGTCCTCCACCTCACTGGTGCGCGTGGCCTTCGACGGCGACAGCGCGCGCGAAGCCGAGCGCTTCAACATGGGTGAGCGCATCCGCGAAGTGGAACAGGGCCCGGATGGCGCGCTGTGGCTGCTGGAAGATGGCAGCAAGGCGCGCCTGCTGAAGCTCACGCCGAAGACCTGACAGGGTGGAAGTGCCGGCCGCTGGCCGGCATGTTTGCCCGCAACGGCCCCGCACGCGGGGCCGTCTGCGTTCACTGGATGGTGATGACCTTCACCTCGGTCTGCGCACAGGCCTTGTCCAGGCACTGCCCGTTCAACCACACCTGCCCGTCACCGATCATCACGCCCTGCTGGTTGACGAAGACCTTGCCGAAGTCCTGCTCGGACACCGCCTTGACCACCGCCGGGGTGATGATCTTCTCGTAGTTGCGCTGGAACTCACCGGGGCCGGTGATCTTCTTTCCGCCGCTGATGTTCAACGGAAAGCGCACTTCCTCCACTACCGCAGCGCGATCACCGCCGACCACCGCAGTCTTGAATGCGTTGAAGACCTTTTCGTACTGCGCGGCATCACCGAGCACGCTCTCGATGCGCGCACGTGCATCTTCAGCAGGCGCGTCCGCTGCAGGAGCAGCCGGTGCAGTTGCAGCGGGTTCGGCAGCAGGCATCGCCGGTTCAGCCGCAGGCGTCGCAGCAGCATTGGCCTCCATCGGCGGCGGCGCATCCGCCGCAGGCTCGGCCGGCGGTGCCGGCTGCGAACAGGCCGCCAGCAACAGGGCGGGAATCAACACAGCGATCGTACGCATGCGCGGGCATCCATCGGTTCAAGAACACCGATGGTAGCGCCGCCGCAGTGAGGACAACAAAAAAAGGGGACGGAGGGGATTAAGTCGTTTTGGCACAAACGACTTAATCCCCTCCGTCCCCTTTTTGCGTTGATCAGGCCTTCAGCAGCTCGAACTGCACGGCGTCACCTGCCGCCGACGAGGCGCAGACCCACAGATCGAACTGACCCGGCTCGGCACGCAGCACGCCGTCGCGGCCGGTGAACGCCAACTGCTCGCGGGTCAGGGTGAACACCACCTCAGCCGACTCGCCCGGTTGCAGCGCCACCTTGCGGAAGTCCTTCAGTTCGCGCACCGGACGTACACGGCTGGCCACGCGGTCATGGATGTACAGCTGCACCACTTCCTCGCCGGCCACCTCACCGCTGTTGGTCAGCGTGGTGGTGATGGTCAGGGTGTCGTCCCAGCCAAGCTGGGCTGCACTCAGCTGCGGCACGCCGTAAGCGAAGGTGGTGTAGCCGATGCCATGCCCGAACGGATACAGCGGCTCGTTCGGAATCTCGCGCCAGCGTGCCTTGAACTCCGACATCGTCGGCAGTTCCGGGCGGCCGGTGCGCGGGTGGTTGTAGAAGTACGGCTGCTGGCCGGACACCTGCGGGAAGCTGACCGGCAGGCGGCCGGACGGGCTGTAGTCACCGAACAGCACATCGGCCACCGCATGGCCGGTCTGCGTGCCCAGGTACCAGGTCACCGCCACGGCCTGTGCATTGCGCACCGCGCCCTGAAGTGCCAGCGCGCGACCATTGCGCAGCAGCACCACCAGCGGCTTGCCGGTCATCGCCACGGCCTCGGCCAGCGCCTGCTGTGCCGGCGGCAGGGTGATCTCCACGCGCGACTGCGCTTCACCGCTGTAGCGCTGCGGTTCGCCCAGCGCCAGCACCACCACGTCGGCGCGCAGCGCGGCCGCCACGGCCGCTTCGGTGCCGCCCGCAATCGCGGCTTCCAGATCGCAACCCGGCACGATCTCCAGCAGCGCCTCGTCGCCGATGGCGGCGCGCACGCCGGTTTCCAGGTCCACATAGCGCTGCTTGTCGCCGAACAGCGTCCAGCAGCCTTCGATGTTCTCGCGGTCCTGCACGAACGGGCCGATCAGCGCGATCTTCTGCCCGTTCTTCTGCAGCGGCAGCACGTTGTCACGGTTGTTCAGCAGCACGATCGAACGGCGCGCGGCATCGCGCGACAGTGCGTCATGTGCGGCGATGTGCGAAGCATCTGCTTCGCGCGCCGGGTCCAGCGAACGGTACGGGTCGTCGAACAGGCCGATGGTTTCCTTCAGCCACAGGATGCGGCGCACGCCTTCATCCAGCACCGCCATCGGCACGTCGCCGCTCTCGACCAGGCCCGGCAGGTGTTCGGCATAGAAGCCGCTCTGCATGCTCAGGTCCAGGCCGGCGGTGAACGCCTTGGCAGTGGCATCACGGTCATCGGCGGCATAGCCGTGCGCGACCAGTTCCATGTCGGCGGTGTAATCGGAGATCACCACGCCCGGGAACTTCCACTCACCGCGCAGGATGTCGGTCAGCAGCTCGGCATTGGCGCTGGCCGGCACACCATTGATGTCGTTGAACGAGGACATCACGGTGATCGCGCCCGCATCGAAGGCCGCCTTGAACGGCGGCAGGTGCACGTCGCGCAGGGTCTGCGGCGAGATGTCCACCATGTTGTATTCCATGCCCGCCATCACCGCGCCGTAGGCGGCGAAGTGCTTCGGCGTGGCCAGCAGCGAATCGGCGGCGCGCAGGTCACGGCCCTGGAAGCCACGCACGCGGGCGGCGGCGAACGCACACCCCAGCACCACGTCCTCACCGGCACCTTCGGCGCCACGGCCCCAGCGCTGGTCGCGGGCGATGTCCACGGCCGGTGCATAGGTCCAGTGCAGGCCAGCGGCCGTGGCTTCGATGGCGGTAGCACGCGCGGTGCGCTCGGCCAGGTCCGGCTCGAAACTGGCGGCCTCGCCCAGCGGAATCGGGAACACGGTGCGCATGCCATGGATGACGTCGGCGGCCAGGATCACCGGAATGCCCAGGCGGCTCTCCTCGGTGGCGACCTGCTGGATGCGGCGGCCCAGCTCGGCGCCGACGCCGTTGAACAGGGAACCGACCTTGCCCTCGCGCACCTGCTGCAGCACCTGGTCGGCATTGCGCACGTTGGCTTCCGGGTTCACGTCCGGGGCGAACGGGCGGACCATGTCCGCGAAGACACCCAGCTGGCCGACCTTTTCCTCGACGGTCATCTGGGCAATGAGGGATTCGATGCGATCGGAGGCCACCAGCAGTCCTTGATGAAAACGTTTACAAGCCCGGCATTCTAGCGGTCCCGAGCCATTTGGCGAGAGGTTTCGTCATTCAGTTTCAGCCACCAGCGGGGTCCGTATGGCCCCGCCGGAGGCATCGCAGCTTACTCCGAGCCGGCCAACTGGCGCTGCCCGGCCATCAACATGGCGTCGCTGGAGGCCTGGAACACCCGCAGGCCGAACGCCGGCAGGATCGCCAGCAGGTGGTCGAAGATGTCCGATTGCACTGCCTCGTACTCGCCCCAGGCGGTGCTGCGGGTGAAGCAATAGAGCTCCAGCGGCAGGCCCTCGGTGGTCGGCTGCAGCTGCCGTACCAGCAGGGTCATGTCGGTATGGATGCCCGGGTGGCTGCGCAGGTAGCGCTCCACATACGCACGGAAGGTGCCCAGGTTGGTCACCCGGCGGCTGTTGACCTCGGCCATGCCCTGCTCGCGTAGGCGCCCGTTCCACTGCCCCAGTTCCTGCTCCTTGGCCTGCAGGTAGTCACGCAGCAGCGCGAATTCACCGAGGAAGGCCAGGTCGCCCTCGTCCAGGAAACCGACGCTGTGCTGGTCCAGGTACAGCGCGCGCTTGATCCGGCGGCCCCCGGCCTCCTGCATGCCGCGCCAGTTCTTGAACGACTCGGTCACCAGCTTCTTGGTCGGGATGGTGGTGATGGTCTTGTCGAAGTTCTGCACGGTGATGGTGTGCAGCGCGATGTCGATGACGTCGCCATCGGCGTTCTGGCTGGGCATCTCGATCCAGTCGCCGATGCGCACGCGGCCATCGCCACTGATCTGCACGCTGGCCACCAGCGACAGGATGGTGTCCTGGAAGATCAGCATCAGCACCGCCGTGGCCGCGCCCAGGCCGGTGACCAGCGGGCCCAGCTTCACCCCCAGCAGGGTGGCGACGATGGACAGGCCGGCGGCCACGAACACCACGATCTTGACCACCTGCAGGTAGCCCTTGATCGGCTTGTTGCGCGCATCGGGCTTGCGCTCGTACAGGCTGTTGGCCGCGTCCAGCGCATGCGAGAACGCCATCGACACCGTCAGTACGGCCCACACGATGCACAGCTTGATGATGACGTTGACCAGGCTGGTCGGCAGGTCGGGGATGAGGGTGATGCCCGAGGCGATCACCTGGCTGGGCACCACGTTGGACAGGCGCGAGATCACCCGCATCAGGTGGCTGCCGCGCCCGGACTCGGCGCCCGGCAGGCGCTGCAGCAGGCGCCGCAGGCCACGCACCAGGATGCGCTTGGTCACCCAGTTGGCCAGGCCCGCTGCGATCAGCAGGGCCGAGATCATCAACGCCAGGTAGGCGCCGGGATAGGGTTCCAGTGTGTTCTGCAGCTTTTCCAGCCACTGTACCGCCACCACCGCGTCCACCATCCGTTGTCTCCTTGCTTTGTCGTTGTTGTTGGGGTTGCCGGCCAGCGGCCGGCACTACCGGGTCAGTCCCGCGAGCGCTCGATGATCACGCCCACCGCGCGCGCGCCGCGCACCGCGCCTGGCTTGCTCAGCTTCAGGCGCAGCCACTTCACGTCGAATTCGTCCAGCACGATCTGTGCGCAACGCTCGGCCAGGGTCTCGACCAGGCCGAACTCCGACTCGCGCACGAACTGCTCCAGGCGCTTGCTGACCGCCTTGTAGTTCAGGGTGTGGGCGATGTCATCGGTGGCTGCGGGGCGACGGTTGTCGAAGCCCATTTCCAGGTCGAACACCAGGTCCTGGCGGATCCGTCGTTCCCAATCGTAGATACCGATCAGGGCGTCGATCGTCAGCCCCTCGATGAAAACCTTGTCCATTGCGCTTACCAGCCCGAATACAGGGGGCCATGGTAACGGCACGGCGGTGAGCCTGCCCGGAACGGGCGGCGGGCGGCCGACAGGGGTGCGGCTCCAGAAAAGACAAAGGGCCCTGCTAGCGGGGCCCTTTGGTACTACCGTTTGTCCCCGGGGGGAGCTGTTGAACAGCCGCGAGTCCCGGTGGCGCAGGCACGCAGATTAGGCAAGAACCCGATCGCCGGTCAAGGCCAATTCCGACAGGGCAGGTCAGGTAGTCGTCCGAGGCCAAACGCAGAAAATCAGCCGCGCGGACAACGACGTTCCCTGATGGTGGTCGCCGCCCACTCTCGCGAACATCGATTCCTCCTTCACCACCGCACATGGCGATGGCTCCATACGATGTACTGCGGCGCGCGTTGTCAGCGGAGCGTCTGTCTACTTACGAGAGAATCGCATCGACCTGCAGCCCCGACGTCACAGCCGAATCCCTGTACCTCTGGAACATGCGGATGTGCGGTGCTCTGATGATGCCGGTCCATCTGTGCGAAGTGGTCACCCGTAACGCCGCTGCTACCGTGCTCGCCCGGCAGCATGGCCCGCGTTGGCCTTGGAATGATGCCTTCCGACGCAGGCTGCCAACCTCGTCCTGTACTTCCGCACGTGCAGCACTGGAACAGGTTGCTGGCCGCACGACCGATACACCCGAAATCGTCGCCAAGCTGCCGATGGTGTTCTGGCAGCAGCTTTTCACCTGTCGCTTCGACGCCACGCTGTGGATACCCGCACTCAACGGAGTTCTGCGGCATGCACCCTCAGCTCATCCCAGCGTCATCAGAAAAGCCATCCACGCTGACATCGGACGCATCCGCCACCTGCGCAACCGCATTGCGCACCACGAACCCATCCTGGAACGCGACATCGGCGCTGACCTGGCCGCGATCGGGCGGCTGATCCACGCCCGCTGCCCGCATACGCTGGGCTGGCTGCAGCGCCATGAGCGAGCGACGACGGTGTTGGCGGCGTCGCCGTTGGCAGGGCGTCCGTAATGCGTTCGCCGGGCGTGGCCCGGCGCTACAGGCTCAAACCGCCGGCAGGGTCGCCATGTCCCAGCGCGGGGTCACGTCCACCTTCGGCGGGTTGTGCTGGCCGGCCTGCAGCCGCAACGCGCCGGCGAAGGCGATCATCGCGCCGTTATCGGTGCACAGTGCCGGCCGCGGGAAGCAGGCACGGCCGCCGAGACGCTCGGCCATCTGCTGCAGGCGGGCGCGCAGGCGCTTGTTGGCGCCGACACCGCCGGCCACCACGATCACGTTGGTGCCCGCCGCTTCCAGCGCGCGTTCGCACTTGATCGACAGGGTCTCGACCACCGCGTCCTCAAAGCCCCGGGCGATGTCGGCACGGGTCTGCTCGCTCTGGTCGCTGTCGCGCCAGGCCATCAGGACCTGGGTCTTCAGGCCGGAGAAGCTGAAATCCAGCCCCGGGCGGTCGGTCATCGGCCGCGCGAAGCGGTACGCGCCCGGCGTGCCCTGCTCGGCCAGCCTGGCCAGCTGCGGGCCGCCCGGGTACGGCAGGCCCATCAGCTTGGCGGTCTTGTCGAAGGCCTCGCCAGCCGCGTCGTCCAGGGTCTCGCCCAGCAGGCGGTACTGGCCGATGGCGTCCACCGCCACCAGCTGGGTGTGGCCACCCGATACCAGCAGCGCCACGAACGGCGCTTCCGGCGGATCGTCCTCCATCAGCGGGGCCAGCAGGTGGCCTTCCATATGGTGTACACCCACCGCCGGCACCTCCAGCGCCCAGGCCAGCGAGCGGGCCACGCCGGCGCCAACCAGCAGCGCGCCGACCAGGCCGGGGCCGGCCGTGTAGGCCACGCCGTCAATGTCGTCTACGCCGAGGCCGGCGTCGGCCAGGGTCTGGCGCACCAGTGGCAGCAGCTTGCGGACGTGGTCGCGGCTGGCCAGCTCGGGCACCACACCACCGTACTCGGCGTGCAGGGCGATCTGGCTGTAGACCGCATGGGCGCGCAGGGCCGCGCTGCCGGCCAGGTCGGTGTCATACACCGCCACGCCGGTCTCATCACAGGAAGATTCGATGCCAAGGACTCGCATGCCTGCTATTATGACGCCCCTGCCGCCCCCTCGGGGGACGTGCAGATCTCACTGCTTTCGAACCCCCGGCCCGTATTCAGGGTTGGCCGCTTGCAGTTTGTCGTTTCGCCGCTATAATGTGCGGCTCGCCGGGCGTGACCCGGTTCTACTGTGTCCCGGAGATTCCATGCCCAGCGTCAAAGTCCGCGAGAACGAGCCCTTCGAGTTTGCTCTTCGCCGCTTCAAGCGCACTTGCGAAAAGGCCGGTGTGCTGGCCGAAACCCGCAAGCGCGAGTTCTACGAAAAGCCGACCCAGGAGCGCAAGCGCAAGGCCGCCGCTGCTGTGAAGCGTCAGCTGCGCCGCTCGTCGCGCGACGTCACCAAGCGTCAGCGCCTGTACTGATCGGACGCATCTTCATTGCGGCGGGCTTGCCTGTCGCGATGGAGCCGAAGCCGGCACGCGCGAGCGTCGCCGGCTTTTTGCGTTTCCGGGTTCGGGCATCCGCCCCGCCCCACCTACCACCACGAGGTTCCTCATGAGCATGAAGCAGCAGCTCACCGAAGACATGAAGGCCGCCATGAAGGCGGGCGAGAAGCACAAGCTGGGCGTGATCCGCCTGATCAACGCCGCCATCAAGCAGCGCGAAGTGGACGAGCGCATCGAGCTGGATGACACCGCCGTGATCGCCGTGCTCGACAAGATGGTCAAGCAGCGCAAGGACTCGGTCAGCCAGTTCGAAGCCGCCAACCGCGAAGACCTGGCCGAGATCGAGCGCGCCGAGATCGTGGTCATCGAAGCCTACCTGCCGGCCAAGATGGGCGAAGCCGAGATCGTGGCCGCCATCCAGGCCGCCATCGCCGAGACCGGTGCCGCCGGCCCGGCCGACATGGGCAAGCTGATGGGCGCGCTGAAGCCCAAGCTCGCCGGCCAGGCCGACATGGGCCTGGTCTCCAAGCTGGTCAAGCAGCTGCTGGCGTAAGTCATTGCCGGGGTCGGATCCCTTTCGCAACGCGAAAGGGCTCTGACCCCAATGTGGAACTGGCAGGGTCGGATCCCTTTCGCTCGCGAAAGGGCTCTGACCCCATCGATGCACCCGCTTCACCGCACCTTCGACCTCCGGCTGCTACAAAGTCCTCATGGTCGAGCCATCGCACTCCCCCGCCGACACGCGTCCCCACGGCATCCCCGCACGGCTTCGCCACTACGCTGACCGCCTGCAGGACAGCTTCCCGATGGCCGTCGCCAAGCGCTTCGTCGAAATCGACGTGCTGACCCAGGCCGCCTCGGTCTCCTTCTACGCCCTGCTGTCGATGGCACCGCTGCTGGTGCTGCTGCTGTGGCTGACCGCCTCGCTGTATCCGCCCGCACAACAGGCACTGATCGGCCAGATCGGCTCGGTCGCCGGCAGCAGCGTGGCCAGCGTCGCCGACACCGTGCTGCACAATGCCAACAGCCAGCCCAGCGTCGGTTCGCTGGCCGGGCTGTGGAGCACCCTGCTGCTGTTCGTCGGCGCCACTGCGGTATTCGCCCAGCTGCAGAACGCGCTGAACCGGATCTTCCACACCAGCGGCCAGCGCCTGGAAGGCGTCAAGGCCTGGCTGCGCAAGCGTGTGTTCTCGTTCGGCGTGGTGCTGGCGCTGGGCTTCCTGCTGATCCTGTCGATGACCGCCACCACCGCCCTGCAGGTGGTGTTCGCGCAGCTGCCCTCGGTACTGCCGGCGATCGGCTACCTGACCTCGCTGCTGCTGTACACGCTGGCCTTCGCCTTCCTCTACCACTACCTGCCGGACCGCCGCGTGGCCTGGCGCCAGGCCTTCATCGGCGGCGCCATCACCTCGGTGCTGTTCACCCTCGGCCGCTACGGGATTGGCGTCTACATCGCCACCGTGGCCCCGGGCAGTGCCTACGGCTCGATGGGCGCGCTGGTGATCTCGCTGGTCTGGATCTACTACGCCACCGCCGTGTTCTTCGTCGGTGCGTTGATGACCGCGGTGATCGACGAACGCCAGCATGCACGGGCGCAGCTGGCCAGGGCCGGCGTCGACGCCGACGCCGACGCCGAACAGGCCAGCCCCGGCACCGCCAGCGAGTAAACTAGGGGAATCCGCCGCCCCTGCTGCGCGCCCTGGCGGCCGCGCCCTGCCCTGTTGCCCATGGCCCGTATCCCCGACGCTTTCATCGACGACCTGCTGGCCCGCACCGACATCGTCGAGGTGGTGGGCAGCCGCGTGCCGTTGAAGCGCCAGGGCAAGGAGTACGCCGCCCGCTGCCCGTTCCATGACGAGCGCTCGGCGTCGTTCACGGTCTCGCCCACCAAGCAGTTCTATCACTGCTTCGGCTGTGGCGCGCACGGCACCGCGATCAGCTTCCTGATGAACTACGACCGCCTCGAGTTCCTCGACGCGGTGGATGAACTGGCCAAGCGCGCCGGCATGGAAGTACCGCGCAACGAGAACCCGCGCAGCCCACAGCAGCAGGACGACAGCCGCGAGCTGTACTCGGCGCTTGAGGCGGCCACCAAGTTCTTCCAGAACAACCTGCAGGGCAGCGACAAGGCCCGCAGCTACCTGGATGGCCGTGGTGTGGATGAAGAGAACCGCGCGCGCTTCCAGATCGGCTACGCACCGGATGGCTACAGCGGCCTGCGCGATGCGCTGGGCAAGGACGAGCGGCGCATGAAGCTGCTCGACCGCGCCGGCCTGTTCTCCAAGAACGATCGCGGCCACGTCTACGACAAGTTCCGCGACCGGGTGATGTTCCCGATCTTCGACCGCCGTGGCCGGGTGATCGCCTTCGGCGGCCGCGTGTTCGAGAAGGACGACGGCCCCAAGTACCTCAACTCGCCCGAGACCGCGCTGTTCCACAAGGGCCGCGAACTGTACGGCCTGTGGCAGGTGCGCCAGGCCAACCAGAAGATCGAGCGGCTGATCGTGGTCGAGGGCTACATGGACGTGGTCTCGCTGTTCCAGTTCGGGGTCACCCAGGCGGTGGCAACGCTGGGTACCGCGACCACGCCGGACCATGCCGAGCTGCTGTTCCGCAACGCACCGGACGTGTTCTTCTGCTTCGACGGCGACGCCGCCGGCCGCCGCGCCGGCTGGAAGGCGCTGGAGTCGGTGCTGCCGCGCATGAAGGACGGCCGCCAGGCCTTCTTCCTGTTCCTGCCCGATGGCGAAGACCCGGACACCATCGTGCGCAAGGAAGGCGCCGAGGCGTTCAACGAGCGCCTGAAGCAGGCCACGCCGCTGTCGCAGTTCTTCTTCGACGAACTGACCCGCGAGATCAACCTGGGCACGCTCGATGGCAAGGCACGCCTGGCCGAGAGGGCCAAGCCGATGCTGGCGCAGATTCCCGACGGTGCCTTCGGCGACCTGATGAAGCAGCAGCTGGCGCAGCTGACCGGGCTCGGCGGCAACGCCCCGTCTGCACGCGCGCCGATGCCGCAACGGCAACCGCAGCGGACGATCCAGCCCGTGGCCAAGCGCAGCCTGGTGCGCGGCGCGATCGCCGTGCTGCTGCAGCAGCCGTCGCTGGCGCTGACGCTGGGCGGCAAGCACCACTTCCAAGGCCTGCGCCTGCCCGGCGTGGAACTGCTGCTGGAGCTGCTGGGCCTGGTCGAACAGCGCCCGGACATCAGCACCGGCGCCCTGCTGGAGCACTTCGACGGGCGCGAGGAACAGGCGTCGCTGCACACCCTGGCCGCGCAGACGCTGCCCGGCGACGACGCGATGTGGACCCAGGAACTGCACGATGCCGTGGCCCAGCTGGAGAAACAGCTGCTGGTGCAACGTCTGGAGGAGTTGTTGGCAAAGCAGCGCCAGCAGGGCCTGGACGATACTGACAAGTACGAACTGCGCGAGCTGCTGAAGGCGCGCGCCGGACTGCGCCTGTAGCGGCAGAACGTTTTCACGGAGAGGACCATGCTGCTGCGCCTGACCTGCCTGCTGTTGTTGTCGCTCTGCCTGCCGCTGACGGCCCTGGCCGAAGACGCGCCCCTCAACGAAGTCCGCCCCGGCCTGTATGCCGGCGGCCAGCCCAGCGCCGCACAGCTGCAGGCCTTGGCCGCACAGGGCGTGCGCACCGTGATCGACCTGCGCCAGCCCGGCGAGGACCGGGGTTTCGATGAAACCCGCGCCGCCGAATCACTGGGCCTGCGCTACGTGCGCATTCCGGTGGCCGGTGCCGAGGGGCTCGATGCCGCCAACGTGCGCGCCGTGCACCAGGCCCTGCAGCAGAGCCAGGGGCCGGTGCTGCTGCACTGTGCGTCCGGCAACCGCGCCGGTGCCGTGCTCGGCCTGGTCAATGCACGCTACGAACATGCCAGCCCCGAACAGGCCCTGCAGCTGGGCCAGCGTGCTGGCCTGAGGTCGCTGGAAGCCGCCACCCGCCAGCGCCTGGCCACGCCGGTCACCTCGCCCTGAACCCTCCGCACCAAGGACTCTGCCCACCATGACCCGCTGGTGGTCGCGCCTGCGACCGGACAACTTCACCCTCGCCCTGCTGTGCACCGTCGGCCTGGCCTCGCTGCTGCCGATGAAGGGCGCCGCCGCCATCGTGCTCGACGATGTCACCACCGTCGCCATCGCCGCGCTGTTCTTCCTGCATGGTGCGCGCCTGCCGCGCGAATCGATCATCGGCGGCATGCTGCACTGGCGGCTGCACCTGACCATCCTGGCCTGCACCTTCATCCTGTTCCCGCTGCTGGGGCTGATGTTCAAGCCACTGTCGGGCTGGCTGCTGACGCCGGAGCTGTACCTGGGCGTGCTGTTCCTGTGCACGCTGCCCTCCACCGTGCAGTCGTCCATCGCATTCACCTCGATGGCACGCGGCAATGTACCCGCAGCGGTGTGCAGCGCCTCGCTGTCGAGCATCCTCGGCGTGTTCCTGACCCCGCTGCTGCTGACCGCGTTGGCCGGCACCTCTGGCGGCATCCATGACCCGTTGCATGCGATCGGCGGCATCATGCTGCAGCTGCTGGTGCCGTTCGTGGCCGGCCACCTGCTACGGCCGTGGATCGCCGGCTGGGTGGAAAAACAGCGCGCGCTGCTGCGCTACACCGACCAGGCGACCATCCTGCTGGTGGTGTATTCGGCCTTCGGCGAGGCGGTCACCGAGGGCCTGTGGAGCAAGACGCCGCTGCTGTCGCTGCTGGCCGTGGCGGTGGTCGCCGCCGTGCTGCTCGGCATCGCCATGCCGCTTATCACCTTCATCGCCCGTCGCCTGCGCTTCAACCGCGAGGACGAGATCGCCATCGTGTTCTGCGGCTCGAAGAAGAGCCTGGCCACCGGCGTGCCGATCGCCAAGGTGCTGTTCGCCGGCGGCAGCCTGGGAGCCATCGTGCTGCCGGTGATGATCTACCACCAGATCCAGCTGATCGTCTGCGGCGTGATCGCGCAGCGGTATGCGCGGCGCGCGCCCTGACAGGGCGCACGGGTCGTTCCGGGTAAACCATCCACGCATGGCGTGGATCTACTCCAAACCACGGATGGCGTGAACCTACAGTAGATCCACGCCATGCGTGGATGCGCCCACCATCAGACCGGGTCAGAGCCCCGACGGGGATCCGCCCCCGAGTCGAGCATGGCTCGACTCTACAACCAGGGCAGGATCCAGTGGTCCACCAGCAGGAAGGCGAACAGCGCCATCAGGTAGACGATGGAGTAATAGAACATCTTCATCGAGAACAGCTCGTCCGGCGGGTCCAGCATGCGCCAGGCGTACCAGAGGAACACGGCGTTGAGCACGATCGCGCCGCCCAGGTAGAACGCACCGCTCATGCCCACCAGGTACGGCAGCAGGCACACCAGCGCCAGCACCACCGAATACACCATGATCTGCTTGCGGGTGTGCACCACGCCATGGGTCACCGGCAACATCGGGATCTCCGCCTTGGCGTAATCCTCGCGGCGGAAGATCGCCAGCGCCCAGAAGTGCGGCGGTGTCCAGATGAAGATGATCAGCACCAGCAGCGACGAATACGCCCAGTCCGACGAACCCTGCATGCCGGTCACCGCAGCCCAGCCCAGCATCGGCGGCATCGCGCCGGCCAGGCCACCGATGACGATGTTCTGCGAGGTCGCACGCTTGAGGTACACGGTGTAGATCACCGCGTAGCCGATCAGCGAGGCAAAGGTCAGCACCGCGGTGATCAGGTTCACCCACAGCACCAGGATGGTCATCGACAGCACGATCAGCACGCCGGCGAACACCAGCACCTGCCACGGCTTGACCTTGCCCACCACCAGCGGGCGCCACGAGGTGCGGGCCATCTGCGCATCGATGTGCGCATCGAGCAGTTGGTTGATCGCGGCGGCGGCCGAGGCCGCCAGCCAGATACCGAGGAAGCCGAGCACGCCGGCGCGCACCTGCTCCCAGCTGGGCACGCCGGGGATGGCCAGGACCATGCCGACCAGAGCGGTGAAGACAATGAGGGCAACGACCTTGGGCTTGGTCAGGTCCCAGTACTGGCGGTAATTGGAAAACATGGAATCAGTCCGGGGCACGCAGGCGGGCCAGCAGGCTGACCAGCACGAACAACAGGGCAACGGCCACGCCGTTGTGGGCCACCGCCACTTCCAGCGGCAGCGCCAGCTTCACATTGAGGATGCCGAGGGTGACCTGCAGCACCAGCAGCGCGATCAACGCGCTGGCCCAGCCACGCATGCTCGGCAGCCGGAACAGGCGCACGCCCAGCCACAGCAGGTAGACGGCCACCACCACCGCGAACATGCGGTGTGCCATCTGGATGGCGATGCGCGAGGCGCCATCCAGCACGCCGCCTTCGTAATCCACGCCGATACCACGCCACAGGGTGAAGCCTTCGACGAAGTTGTGCTGCGGCCACCACTGGTTGGCGCAGCGCGGGAAGTTGTCCAGCGAGGCGCTGCCGCCGCCGCAGGCGAGTGCGGCGTAGTTGGCGCTGACCCAGCCCCCCAGTGCGATCTGGGTGACCAGCACCGCCACGCCGATGCGCAGCAGCCACTTCAGCTTCGGCGCTTCAGCCAGGGTGATCGGCATGTGCGTCGCGCGCCAGGCCATCCATACCAGCAGGCCGAACATCAGCATGCCACCCAGCAGATGGCCCATCACCACGATGGGTTTGAGCAGCAGGGTCACCGTCCACATGCCCAGCAGGGCCTGGAAGATCACCACGGCCAGTGTCAGCAGCGCCGCACGCGCCAGGTCGATGTTGCTCCAGCGCAGCGCGGCGATCAGCAGGATCGCCTCGCCGATCAGCGCCAGCACGCTGGCCGTGCCATGCCAGCCCATCATGTACAGCGGTATGCCGGCGGCCA
Organism: Stenotrophomonas sp. NRRL B-14846; assembly: GCF_050473585.1. Lineage (NCBI taxonomy): Bacteria > Pseudomonadati > Pseudomonadota > Gammaproteobacteria > Lysobacterales > Lysobacteraceae > Stenotrophomonas > Stenotrophomonas sp. NRRL B-14846. The sequence continues at coordinate 34,465 of NZ_JBFLUN010000023.1, read as the reverse complement.
CCAGTACGCAGGCGGTCACCACCGCCGTGCTTCCGAACCGCCGCTTGCGCGTGGCCAGCAGCGCCAGGGTCAGGATCTCGATGCCCAGCGCGCCGGCCAGGAAGCGGTGCACCTGTTCACGCCAGGCCTTGTGGGTCTCCAGCGGACGGATCTCCGCCGCCGGGTGGCCAATGGTTTCTTCCACGTGCTGTGGCCAGGTGGCCTGGCCATAGCAGGTCGGCCAGTCCGGGCAGCTCAGGCCGGCATCGGACAGGCGCACGAACGCGCCGAACATGATCGTGCTCGCGGTCATGATCATGGCGAACCACGCCAGGCGGTGGAAATTGCGGTGCAGCGCCGGACGCGCGGAAAGGCTCATCAAACGGGACTCACTTCAGTTTCAGCAACGTGGCCATGTCCTTGCGCAGGCCACCGAGGTCGGAACCCGGGGCATGGCGCATGATCACGAAGCCGTTCGGATCGATCACGTAGACCGGCAGTCCCGCCGGATCATCGACGCCCGGCAACGCCGCGCGCAGGGCTGGCGACGGAGCCAGCGGCCGCAGCGCGGGCAGCGAGGCGATCGACGCCGGTGGCGTACCCAGCCACAGGATCTCGACATTATCGGCGTTATGGCCGAACAGCTGCCACACCTTGCCCAGTCCCTGCGACAAAGTGACGCACTGCGCGTCGCAGGCGCCAGGCGGGGCCACCAGCAGGCGCCAGGTGCGGGCCTCGGGGTTCCAGGGATACGGCTGACCGCTGGCCAGGGTCGGCGCCTGCTGCCGCAGGTCCACCGGCGGCTTCAGCAGCTGGCCAGCATTGCGGTGCCCGGTCGGCTGCCAACCGGCGAAGCGCAGCACGGCGGCCAGCGCCATCGCCCCGAAGAACACGGCAAACAGCAGCACCAGGGTCCGGCGGCCGGAACCGCGCGCCTGCGGGGACGTAGCAGTGTTCATGCGGAGCATTTTCTCATGGTTGGGAAAGGGATGCCGGTAGTGCCGGCCGCTGGCCGGCATCGAGGAAACCGGGGGTTGCCGGCCAGCGGCCGGCACTACCGGGCGATGGGGCGTCTCCTGCGCCGCTCCTGCACCACGGCCACCACCAGCACGGTCAGGGCCAGCCCGAACCACTGCACGGCGTAGCCCAGGTGACGCTGCGGCGGCAGCGTGTTCGGCAGCAGGTCCAGGTCGCGCTCATCGCCGAATGGCAGCGCCGGGTCCAGGCGCAGGACGCGGTCGGGTAGCGCCTGCAACCCCAGCGCGCGTGCCAGGCCGTCGGCCGGCAACCGGCTGGCCAGCCAGCGCCCGGCCTCACCGGTGGCGGAGAACGCGGGGCCCAGTACCAGTCCCGCCGACGGCGGCGGTGCCAGCAACCCACGCACCGCCACCGGCGAAGGCGGCGCCGGTATGTCCGGCAGCGTGCGATCTGGCGGCAGCGCACGCCAACCGAGGTCGACCAACAGCACGCTGCCGTCGTCACTGCGGAAGGGGCGATAGATCTTCACCCCGGCGCGGCCATGCCGGGTCTGGTTGTCCAGCAGCACCACGCCGGGCAGGAAGCGGCCGTGGTCGACCACGCCGTGCAACGCGCCGGGCGCCGCCAGGGCCTGCGACAGCGGCAACGCCTGTGCCACGGCTGGACCCTGCGCATCCAACATTGCCTGTTTGGCATGCATGCGCTGCAGCTGCCACAGTCCCAACGCGCTGAAGCCCGCCATCGCCAGCACGGCCAGCAGCCATCCGATCACGCGCGTGTGCTGGCGCATCATGACAAGTCCGCGCAAACGCGGTCAGATAGGCACATCCACCCTGCCCTCGAGCCGCGCATGAGTGATTCGCTGAAGACCCTGCTGGTAATCGCGTTTCTGATCGTCATCGTCTGGAACCTGGGCGCCGGCCTGTACTACCTGGTGGTCGACCGCGGCCAGACCAAGCGCACGGTCAACGCACTGACACGTCGCATCTCGGTGTCGGTGGCGTTGATCCTGCTGGTGATCGTGAGCATCTACATGGGCTGGATCAAACCGCACGGCATCGGCGGCTGAAGCCACCGCTGCCTGCGCGGTCAAAGCACGTAGACGAACAGGAACAGCATCAGCCACACCACGTCGACGAAGTGCCAGTACCACGCGGCCGCTTCGAAGGCGAAATGGTTGTCGCGGGTGAAGTGCCCCTTGGCCGAGCGCAGCCACATCACGATCAGCATGATCGTGCCCAGCAGCACGTGCGCGCCGTGGAAGCCGGTCAGCATGAAGAACGTCGACCCGTAGATGCCGGAGCCGAGCGTCAGGTTCAGTTCCTTGTAGGCGTGGATGTACTCCTCCGCCTGCAGGGTCAGGAAGCCGAGGCCAAGCACCACGGTCAGGCCCAGCCAGATCAGCAGCTGGCGGCGGTTGCCAGCCTTCAGTGCGTGGTGGGCGATGGTCAGGGTCACGCCGGAGGTCAGCAGGATCAGCGTATTGATCAGCGGCAGGCCCCAGGCCGGGATGGTCTGGAACGCGCCACCGATGGCCGCCGGGCCATTGGTCGGCCATCCTGCGGAATAGCCCTGCCAGAGCAGCTCGTTGGTCATCACCCCGCGGCCTTCGCCACTGAGCCACGACAGGCCCAGGTTGCGGGTGTAGAACAGCGCGCCGAAGAACGCGCCGAAGAACATCACCTCGGAGAAGATGAACCAGATCATCCCCATCCGGAATGATCCGTCGACCTGGTGGTTGTAGTTGCCGGCCTGCGATTCGCGCACCACGTCGCTGAACCACCAGAACAGGGTCAGCACCAGCATCGCGATGCCGATGTAGAACGTCCAGCGTCCCCAGCTGGCATCGTTGAGCCAGCTGGCCACGCCCACCATGGTCACCATCATCGCGATGGAACCCACGAACGGCCATTTGCTCTGGGCCGGGACGAAGTACACGTTGGCGTCGGTCGGTGTCTGGGCCATGTCGGTATCCGGGTCAGGGTGCGGCGTGCGCGCCTTCCGAGGTGGCGGCCGGGGCCAGCCGATCGGACAGCGCGTCGTTGCGGTAGAAGGTGTAGGACAAGGTGATCGTCTTGATCTCCGGCGGCAGGTCCGGATCGACGATGAAGCGCACCGGCATGTCGCGCTTCTCGCCGGCCTGCAGCGTCTGCGCGGTGAAACAGAAACACTCGGTCTTGCTGAAGAAGCCCGACGCACGCGCCGGCGCCACCGAAGGTACCGCGCTGCCGACCACGGCAGCCGCGCTGTCGTTGCGGGCGAAGTACAGCGCCTCGTTGAGTTCGCCCGGCACCACGTCCATGGTCAGCTGCTCAGGATGGAACGACCACGGCAGGCGCGAATTGACGCCGCCATCGAACTCCACGCGCACGGTGCGCTTGCCGGCCGCGGCACCTGCACTGGCTTCGCCACCGGGGCCGCGCTCCAGGCGCACGCCGAACACCTTCTCGCAGGCGATGCGGTACAGCGGCACCAGCGAGAACGTCAGCAGGAACACCGCTACCGCCACACCGATCAGGCGCGGCAGCCCGGCGCTGCGGGACGGTGTGCTGGCCGGTGCCTCGCTCATCGGCCGATCACCCCGCTGAGGATGAAGCCGACGTAGACCAGCACGGCGACGGCGCCGACCCACATTGCCGTGCGCTTCGCACGCTGGCGCTGCTGTTCGATGCTTCCGCCCTGGTAGAGCCGACCGCTGGCCGGCTGCTCTTCGTTGTTGTAGAGCCGAGCCATGCTCGGCTGCTTTTCGTCAGTCGAGCCTGGCTCGACGCTACCGATCGGAAGCGGGCTCTCGTTATGCATGCCCCACCTCAATGCGTGATGTCGTCATGCGCGAGATCCCCCGGGCGGATGGTCGGCGGCGTGGTGAAGGTATGCGCCGGTGCCGGCGACGGCAGCGTCCACTCCAGGCCACGCGCGCCTTCCCAGGAACGGGCCTCGGCCTTCTCGCCGTTGCGCAGCGAGGACAGCAGGATCGCCGCCATCATGAACGGGGTGACGAACATGCCGAACGCACCGATCGAGCTGATCAGGTTCCAGTCGGCGAAGGCCACGCTGTAATCGGGAATACGGCGCGGCATGCCGGCCAGGCCGAGGAAGTGCTGCGGGAAGAACAGCAGGTTGACGAACACGATCGACCACCAGAAGTGCACCTTGGCCCACTTCTCGCTGTACATCCGCCCGGTCCACTTCGGCCACCAGTAGTACACCGCGGCGATCAACGCGAACACCGCGCCGGTCACCAGCACGTAGTGGAAGTGCGCGACCACGAAGTAGGTGTCGTGGTACTGGAAGTCGGCCGCCACGATGGCCAGCATGAGGCCGGAGAAACCACCGATGGTGAACAGGATGACGAAGGCCACCGACCAGAGCATCGGTGCCTCGAACGTCAGCGAGCCACGCCACATGGTGCTGACCCAGTTGAACACCTTCACGCCGGTCGGGATCGAGATCAGCATGGTGGCGAACATGAAGTAGATCTCGCCGCCCAGCGGCATGCCCACGGTGAACATGTGGTGGGCCCAGACGATGAACGACAGGAACGCGATCGCGGCGGTGGCGTACACCATCGCCTGGTAGCCGAACAGCGGCTTGCGGCTGAAGGTCGGGATGATCTCGCTGACCACGCCGAAGGCGGGCAGGATCATGATATAGACCTCGGGGTGCCCGAAGAACCAGAAGATGTGCTGGAACATCACCGGGTCACCGCCACCGGCGGCGTTGAAGAAGCTGGTGCCGAAGAACTTGTCGGTCAGCAGCATGGTCACTGCACCGGCCAGCACCGGCATCACCGCGATCAGCAGGAACGCGGTGATCAGCCAGGCCCAGCAGAAGATCGGCATCTTCAGCAGGTCGATGCCCGGCGCACGCATGTTGAGCACGGTGGCGATGATGTTGATCGCGCCCATGATCGAGCTGATGCCGGCCACGTGGATGGCGAACACGGTGAACGCAACGTTGTACCCGCCCTGCAGCGACAGCGGCGGGTACAGCGTCCAGCCGCCGGCAGGCGCACCGCCGGGCAGCAGGAAGGTCAGCAGCAGCAGGCTGAAGGCCACCGGCAGCAACCAGAACGACCAGTTGTTCATGCGCGGCAGCGCCATGTCCGGCGCGCCGATCTGCAGCGGGATCATCCAGTTGGCCAGGCCGACGAAGGCCGGCATCACGCCACCGAAGATCATCACCAGTGCATGCACGGTGGTCAGCTGGTTGAACACCTCCGGCCGGATGAACTGGATGCCGGGCTGTGCAAGCTCAAGCCGGATCAGCACGCTCATGAAGGCGCCGATGACGAACATGATGAAGCTGAAACCCAGGTACAGCGTGCCGATGTCCTTGTGGTTGGTCGAGAAGAACCAACGCTCGAAGAAACTCTGCTGGTGATGGTGATCGTCGTGCCCAACTGCCGAGTGCGCCATTGCAAAACACCTCTCAGAATCGGTTGTCACCACGGCCGCGGGCGGCCGCGGGCTTTACATCACGCGCCGCTCGCTGCGGTGGCAGGCGTGCTGCCGGTTTCGGCAGCGGCGGGTGCGGCCGGCGCAGCCGGTGCCTCGCCCGCCGGTGCAGTCGGTTCGGCCGGTGCCGCAGGCGTTGCCGGCGCGGCAGGCGGCGCCGGCTTGCGCTGCGCCAGCCACTGCTTGAACTCTTCCTTGGACACCGCCTCGACCACGATCGGCATGAAGCCGTGGTCCTTGCCGCACAGCTCGGCGCACTGGCCGCGGTACACGCCGGGCTGCTCGATGCTGGTCCAGGCCTCGTTGATGAATCCCGGAATGGCGTCCTGCTTCCAGCCCAGCGCGGGTACCCACCAGGCGTGGATCACGTCGTCGGAGGTGATGACGAAACGCACCTTGGTGTCGACCGGCAGCACCAGGCGGTTGTCGACATCCAGCAGGTAGTGCGGATGGCTTTCGCGCGTCGGCACCTTGCCGCTCTGCCGCATGCGGTCGGACTCGCGGTCCAGGCGGCTGGTGAAGGTGACGTTCTCGCCGAGGTATTCGTACTTCCACATCCACTGGTAGCCGGTGACCTTCACCGTCATCTCGGCATCGCGGGTGTCGTACATCTTGATCAGGTTGGCCGTGGCCGGCCACGCCATCACGATCAGGATGATCACCGGGATCACCGTCCAGATGATCTCCGCCTTGGTGTTGTGGCTGAAGGTGGCGGCGACCGCGCCCTTGGATTTGCGGAACTTGAAGATGGCGTAGGCCATCGCGCCGAACACGATGACGCCGATCACCGTGCAGATGATCAACGAGAGATTGTTCGATTCCCAGGCCAGGCGCGAGGTCTGGGTCACCCCCTTGCCCATGTTCAGCTGCCACGGCTTGGGATCGGCCGCCTGGGCCCAGGCCAACGCCGGCATCAGTCCCCCGGCCACCATGGCGGCGACCGCTGCAACGCACTTCGTGCCCCACCTGCTGCTTTGCTTCATTGCCTAGACCCTTAGCGTCGTCGGTTGCCGCCATCGCTGGCGGCGAGCAAGCTTTCAAGTGTCTCTGCGAGCGTCTGACGTTCGGCCGGCGCGAGGAAACTCCCCACCTCCACCTGCCGGCCGCTGGATGCCAGCCGGACCCTCTCATCGTCGGTGAGCAGGCGCACCCAGTGGGGGTGGGCCCGGAACACCGGCGATCCACCGGGTACGGGGATGACCTCCACGTACGCCGGTACTACCCGGATCTCCTCCTGCCGTTCACCACTGCGCCACAAGGCACGCAGCGCCGCCGCCAGCACCAGGCTGTACAGCAGCGCGAACAGGGGGGCGAATGCATTGCCGGCCAACCACCCGAAGGCGGACACCAGCCACATCGCACCCGACAACACGGTGAACAACAGGACGAACTGCCGGGCATCGAGCGCCCGTGGGGGACGCAGCCGCAGCTGCGTACCTGACCCATCCGGAGCTGGAAGCACCTCGATCATGTCGCAACCGCGTTCCTGCCGCGGGAAACGTCTCGATGGTAGCCCCGCCCTCTCGCCGGTAGCAAGGGTGCATTCACACTTTTTCCCATGCTGCAACACAGCATGAGGTCGGCGGCACGAATGACGAATTCAGCACAAATATTGCCGGGCTTGCTGAACACGCTGAATCCACCACCGTTAGGGGCTATCAGCCCTTCACGAAGGTGGCTGCGGGGCACTTCCGCAACCCGCAAAAATGATTAAAATCGCCAAGTTTTCCATTGGCCGGACCGGCATGAACGCACCTTCCTCCTCCCCTGCCGCCAGCGACGCCCCGCGTCCCGGCGCGCTGCTGTCGCCGGAACTGCCGGCGCCCCCCAACCCGTTCCGCCAGGCCATCACCGATGCCTGGTTGAAGGACGAGGCCAGCCACGTCCGCGAGCTGCTGGCGCAGGCCCGCCTGCCGGCCGAAGAGCAGGCCAGGGTGCAGGCGCTGGCCGCCGACCTGGTCGGCCGCGTGCGCGTGCGTGCCAAGGACCAGGGCGCGATCGAAGCCTTCATGCGCCAGTACGACCTGGGCAGCGAAGAAGGCGTGCTGCTGATGTGCGTGGCCGAGGCGCTGCTGCGCATTCCGGACCAGGACACCGCCGACAAGCTGATCCGCGACAAGCTGGCCGATGCCGACTGGGAAAAGCACCTGGGCGGCAGCGACTCGGTGCTGGTCAACGCCTCCACCTGGGGCCTGATGCTGACCGGCAAGCTGGTGCAGATGAACGACGCCACCCGCGCCGATGCACCCAGCGCGTTCAAGCGCCTGGTCGGCCGCGTCGGCGAGCCGGTGGTGCGCCTGGCCGTGCGCCAGGCGATGAAGATCATGGGCCACCAGTTCGTCATGGGCCGCACCATCAGCGAAGCGCTGTCGCGCTCGCACAAGGGCGACAACGCGAACTACCGCTACTCCTTCGACATGCTGGGCGAAGGCGCGCTGACCATGAAGGACGCGCTGCGCTACCTGGAAGACTACCGTCGCGCGATCCACGCCATCGGCGGTGATCACAAGGCACGCGGCGGCCGCCCGGAGGGCGACGTCAACAACGCCCCGGGCATCTCGATCAAGCTGTCAGCGCTGTACCCGCGCTACGAGCACGCCAAGCGCGAGCGCGTGCTGAAGGACCTGGTGCCGGGCGTGCTGGAACTGGCGCAGCTGGCCAAGAGCTACGGCATCGGCTGCACCGTCGACGCCGAAGAGTCCGACCGCCTGGAACTGTCGCTGGACATCATCGAGCAGGTGTTCTCCGACGCCTCGCTGGCCGGTTGGGATGGCTTCGGCGTGGTCGTGCAGGCCTACCAGAAGCGCACGCCGTACACGATCGACCACCTGGCCGACATGGCGCGCCGCGCCGGTCGCCGCCTGCAGGTGCGCCTGGTCAAGGGCGCCTACTGGGATGCCGAGATCAAGCGCGCGCAGATCGAAGGCTATCCGGGCTACCCGGTGTTCACCCGCAAGCAGAACACCGACGTGTCGTACCTGGCATGCGCGAAGCGCCTGTTCACCCATGCCGACGCGATCTACCCGATGTTCGCCACGCACAACGCGCACACCATCGCCGCTGTGCGCAGCATCGCCAACGGTGGCGTGTACGAGCACCAGAAGCTGCACGGCATGGGCGACGACCTGTACGCCGAAGTGGTGCCGGCCGATCGCCTGGGCCTGCCCTGCCGCGTGTACGCCCCGGTCGGTTCGCATGAAGACCTGCTGCCGTACCTGGTGCGCCGCCTGCTGGAAAACGGCGCCAACTCCAGCTTCGTCAACCGCATCACCGACGAGCGCGTGCCGATCGCCGACCTGATCCGCGATCCGGTCGAGATGGTCGCCTCGTTCGCTTCGATTCCGCATCCCAAGATCCCGCTGCCGGTAGACCTGCTACGCAGCCAGAACCACGACAGGAAGAACTCCATGGGCGCCAACCTCGCCAACGACAACGAACTGCGCGCCCTGGCCGAGCAGCTCAACGCGGCCGTGAAGCCGTGGCAGGCCGCCCCGCTGGTACCGGGTGCCAACCCGGCCGGCGCCGCGCTGCCGGTGACCAACCCGGCCGACACCCGCGAAGTGGTCGGCCAGTGGCTGGCCGCCGATGCCGCCACCGTGCAGAAGGCGCTGGCGAATGCCGTAGCCGCGCAGCCGGCCTGGAACCGCACCCCGGCCGCCAGCCGCGCCGCCATCCTCGAGCACGCCGCCGACCAGCTGGAAGCGCGCATGCCGGAATTCATGGCGCTGTGCGTGAAGGAAGCCGGCAAGAGCCTGCCCGACGGCATCGCCGAAGTGCGCGAAGCGGTGGACTTCCTGCGCTACTACGCCAAGCAGGCGCGCGAGCAGTTCAGCCATGCCGAGAAGCTGCCGAGCCCGACCGGTGAATCCAACGAACTGCAGTTGCATGGCCGCGGCGTGTTCGTCTGCATCAGCCCGTGGAACTTCCCGCTGGCGATCTTCCTGGGTCAGGTCGCTGCTGCACTGGCCGCCGGCAACAGCGTCATCGCCAAGCCGGCCGAGCAGACCAACCTGATCGGCTACTACGCGGTGAAGCTGCTGCACGACGCCGGCGTGCCGGCCGAGGTGGTGCAGTACCTGCCGGGCGACGGTGCCACCGTCGGCGCCGCGCTGACCGCCGACCCGCGCGTGGCCGGCGTGGCCTTCACCGGCTCCACCGACACCGCACGCGCGATCAACCGCGCGATGGCCGCACGTGACGCCGCCATCGGTGTTCTGATCGCCGAGACCGGTGGCCAGAATGCCTTCATCGCCGACTCCTCGGCGCTGCCGGAACAGCTGGTCAAGGACGCGATCGGTTCGGCCTTCACCTCCGCCGGCCAGCGCTGCTCGGCCGCGCGCGTGCTGTTCGTGCAGGACGACATCGCCGACAAGGTGATGACCATGCTGGCCGGCGCGATGAAGGAACTGAAGGTCGGCAACCCCGGCCTGCTGTCCACCGACGTCGGCCCGGTGATCGACGCCGACGCGCTGAAGATCCTGCAGGACCACGCCGAGCGCATGGACCGCGAAGCGCGCCTGATCGCCGCCGCCGAGCTGTCCGCCGAAGCAGCCAACGGCACCTTCTTCGCGCCGCGTGCGTACGAACTGAAGGATCTGGGCCAGCTGCACAAGGAGATCTTCGGGCCGGTCCTGCACGTGATCCGCTGGAAGGGCGACCAGCTCGACGCGGTGATCGACCAGATCAACGCCACCGGCTACGGCCTGACCCTGGGCGTGCATTCGCGCATCGACGAGACCGTTGATCGCATCAGCAACGGCGTCCACGTCGGCAACGTCTACGTCAACCGCAACCAGATCGGCGCGGTGGTCGGCGTGCAGCCGTTCGGCGGCCAGGGCCTGTCCGGCACCGGCCCGAAGGCCGGCGGCCCGCACTACCTGCTGCGCTTTGCCACCGAAAAGACGGTGACGGTGAACACCACCGCCGCCGGCGGCAACGCCTCGCTGCTGACCCTGGGCGACTGATCGCCCGCATCAGGCAGTGAACGAAAAACCCCGCGAAAGCGGGGTTTTTTGTAGGCGAGGGCTGCCCCCCTGTTCCTCGGGTATGCTCTGGAATCACCCGCAAGGAAGCAGGACATGGTCATCAGCGAAGAGATGCAGCGCGCGCTCCTGCAGTTCCCCGGCGCACGCCGTGCAGCCAATGGCGGTGTTCTTCTGCCCTTGGAGGACGGCGGTTTCTACCATGTGCAGGATATCGTCAACACATCCTCACTGCAGGGGCTGACAGCCAACGAGCAGTTCTTCGCGGCGTTCTGCAGCCGCACGGAGATCCTCCGCCTGCGCGAGCTTCGCAATGGCCACGACTACCTGTTGCGCCTGCGCGCCAATGCGCTGGTCGATTCCCCGCGCGGCGTCCGGGTCATGCGGGCGCGGCGCCAGGCATTCGAGTCAAGCGGACGGCCCTGGTCCCTCAGCGCGCATTACCACGCGTTCGATGCGCATCACAAAAGCTACATTTCGCTGCTGTCCCGTGCGCATCAGAAACAGTTGCGCAGCCTTCCCTGCGGAATGGCATGGATTCCGGAAATGAACGCGATGTGCGTGCGTTCGCTTGCTGGCGACATGATCGTTGCGTCGGAGAACCTCGAACATTTCTACCACTTCATGACGCTGGGTTTTTTCGGTGCCGACCTCGGCGTCCCGCTGATCGATCAGTTGCACGCGCTGTTGATTGCCGCACGCATCGCGCGAGGCAGCGAAGCGGCCGATTTCGATATCGATCCGCGTGGCCAGCTGGATCCGCCGTTGGCGCGGGAGATCCATAAACGTGTCCGCGCCCAGATGCAGTTCACCTTCGGCCATGAATTCGCCCATCTGCTTCGTGGGCACCTCGAACAGGACGACATCCAGGTCACTGGCGCCGGCGAGGCGCGAACGTATGCCCACGCCTTGGAGTTCGAGGCCGACGAGTACGCCATCCGCCATATCGAGCATGATCGCGAGGCACGCGCGGCCGTCGCCAGCAGCGCGACGACGGTGATGCTTTACCTGGAGTTCCTCAACCAGATCGCCGACCTATGCGGAATGCAGGCGATGGCATTGTCCGGCAGCCACCCGACCCCGCTGCACCGACTGCAGCGGCTGCACGCTGCACTTGGCAAGCTGTCCCCGCTAGCCGGTGCATCGCAGATCGATGCACTGATCGAGCACACCCTGGCCATGGCCGGCCGGATGCGGCAGTTCGTCGAGCAGTCGCCGAGGGCAGACATCATGACCTTCCATGGCTCGGCGTATCTTCCGAGCTACAGGCCCAAGCAGTTGCGGGACCGGATCGACTTCTAGCCCCGCTCTGGAAACCAGACGCTTGCGCCTGATTCACGTGCAGCGCGGCTGCTCATCCATCAGCGTCCGCCAATGGCGCAAGGCCACCAGCGCGTTGATCCAGAAGCCCACGTACAGGATCGACGTCAGGTGCAGGCCACGGCTGTAGTACAGCGGCACTGCAACGGTGTTCACCAGCAACCACACCCACCACGATTCCAGCTTGCGCCGCATCATCAGGATCTGCGCGATCACACTCAACACCAGCACCGCCGAATCGATATACGGCGCATAGGCATTGGTCAGTCGGGTCAGCATCCAGCCGTAGCCGAACGTGGCCACCACCGCCAGTGGCACCAGCCAGGCCCATGCCCGCGGCCGCAACGAGGTGATCGGCAGCGGCGCGCCATGGTCGCCGCGCAGCCACTGCCACCAGCCCAGCACACTGATGGCAATGAAGAAGAACTGCAGCACCATGTCCGCGTACAGGTGCGATCGTTCGAACACGGCGGCAAACAAGGCACAGCCAACGATGCCCAGCCACCAGGTATGCACGTTGTTGCGCCCGGCCAGCAGGATCGAGCCGGCGACGGCGATGTTGGCAGCCAGCTCCAGCTGGAAGTTCGGGTCGGACAGGTTCATCGCGCTATTGTCGTGGATCCGTGCGCTGCGTGGGCGACCCGGCAGATCCACGCCATGCGTGGATGCCCCACATACCGCCCCACAAAAAGAAAGGCCCCGCTTGCGCGGGGCCTCCTTCGTACTGTTTCAGGCAATCGCCCGAATCAGAACTTGTACTGCATCGAAGCAGCCAGCACGTCGCCGCTGACCTTGTACTTGCCGGTCACGGTGTTGGCGGTGGCCGAGGTCGAGTTGACGTTCGGATCCTTGGTGAACAGGTGGGTGTAGCCCACGCTGTATTCCATCTTGTCCGAAGCCGCGTAGGTCAGACCCAGCGACAGCCACTTGCGGGTGGTGTCCGGCACGCGCACGTCGCGGTGGGCGTCGGTGGTCGGGGTCTGGTCGTAGGCGAGACCGCCGCGCAGGGTCAGCTTCTCGTTCATGCGGTACTCGGTACCGATCGACGCGAAGGTGGTGTCGCGGTAGTGGAACGGCAGCACGCTGTCCGGCTGGTTGGAGTCATAGTCGACGACGACCTGGTCGAACTTGCTCCACGCGGTGCGCGAGACGTCGGCCATGATCTTCCACTGGTCGTTGACGCGGTGGGTGAAGCTGACGGTGGCGCTGGCCGGCAGGGTGATCGAGGCACGACCGTTGCTGTCGATGAAGGTACCCGGAGCGGCAGCGGCCAGGAAGGTCGCGGCGTTGCCCGGAATGGTGAAGTCGGCCTTGCCGTCGTTGATCTTGTGCTTGACCTGCGAGCGGTAGCTGAAGGCGATGTTGGTGCCTTCCACCGGGCTGACGGTCATGCCCAGGGTGTAGCCCATCGACACTTCGTCACCCTTGATGCGCAGGTAGCCATCGGCGGTGCCCGGAGCGAAGCCCTGCTGGGCCATGGCCACGGCGGCCTGACGCGAAGCGGCGGCAGCCTGGGCGGCGGTGCCACCGGCGGCCAGCACGGCAGCGGCAGCCTTCTGCTGGGCGCTGGCGTTGATCGCGGTGCCGGTGTCGACAGCGCTGGTCAGGTCAACGTTCAGGCGCTCGGCGAACACCGAAGCACCGAACGACAGGTACGGGTTGATGTCGTAGGAGAACGCGACGCCCAGGTCGATCGCCTGCAGCTCGGTCTTGACGCCGTTGTAGCGGCCGACCCAGTCACGGTCGTATTCGGTCTTGAAGCCGAACGGCACGGTCAGCGATGCACCGAAGTGCATGTTGTCGTTCTCGCCGAACGGCAGGTGGAAGTAGGCTGCCGGGACCGGGGCGATCATGCCGGCGTCGCCGCCGTTGCCGCCGGAAATCGGAGCGCCGTTGGCGTACTTGCCCTGGCCGCGGAACTTGGCGCCGAAGCTGATGGCGCTGACGTCGCCCTGGATCTGGGTGCCTTCGAGCAGGCGCATCGACGCCGGGTTGGTGGCGACCACCGAGGCATCGCCTTCAGCGGAGGTGGAGCCGGCGAACGCACGGCCGAGGCCCTTGGCGCTGTTTTCCTTCAGCTGGAAGGCGGCGGCGTTGGCATCGGCGGCGGCCAGCGCACCGGCAACGCCGACGGCCAGCAGGGTCAGACGGGCAATGGTGGAAGCGGTTTGCATCGTAGTTCTCTCTCCGGTAAGCGGTGATGTTGCTCTGAGTGCGCCTGCGCCCGGCCGGCCCTGGGGCCCTTCGGAGCGCGCCGGATTCCCCTCCCGACATACGACGCCGTATGCGAGTATTACCCAGAGCTGTTAATGAAACAATAACAGCAACGGCGCTTTTTTCGTCTCAAAAGCTGAACAGGACAATCCCCGCCGCAGGCGTCGTCACGCTAGGCTTATGCCCATGTTCGTCTCCCTCCCGTCGCGCAAGAAGGCGGCCCTGCGCTGGGCCACGCCCGTGCTGTTCGCGTCATTGTGGCTGGCATTCCTGTGGTCGATCTCGCGCCCGGACGATGCCCGCGGCAGCCTCTGGCTGGACTGGGGCGCCCTGTCCACCGGCCTGACCCACCCGCTGGACTGGTGGGCGACCCTGCAGGATGGCAGCGTGCTGCGCCTGTTCACCGCGCTGTTCCTGCACGCCGACTGGTCGCACCTGCTGGGCAACCTGGTGTTCCTGCTGATCTTCGGCCTGCCCGCCGAGCGCGTGCTGGGGCCCTGGCGGTTGCTGTTGCTGTTCCTGGTGGGCGGCGCGGTGTCCAATCTGGTGGCGATCTACACCATGGGCAGCCCGGACCAGATCATCATCGGCGCCAGTGGCGCGGTGTCGGCGCTGATCGGCGCCTACCTGGCCCTGTTCCCGGGCGCGCGGCTGGGCGTGGTGATCCCGCTCGGCCTGTTCCTGGAGTTCGTGCGCGCCCCGGCCTACCTGCTCATCGGCGTCTGGGCCGCGCTGCAGGTGGTGTTCGCCCATATCGGCCCCAGCTTCGGCATGGTGGCCTGGTGGGCGCACATCGGCGGCTTCCTGTTCGGCCTGCTGTATGGCGTGTACGTGCGCGCGGCGATCGCGCGCCGGCTGCGCAAGCGCCACGGGTTCTGACACTGGGTAGTGCCGGCCGCTGGCCGGCTCCTCGCTCACCCGCTCGTTCGTGGCGTCGAGCGTGCTCGACTCCTTCATCGATATGGATCTGCGCCGTCCGCGATGACGCCGAATGCGTCACTCGCGACTGACCACCAACGTGTTGTGGTGGGTATCGAACAGCAGCGTAGCGCCGTCATCCAGCACCAAGAAGTACTCAAAGAACGGCAACTCTCCGAGCAAAGGAATCAGTTCACTTGCCTGCAGAGTCCAGATCGGCCACGGCAATGCGCGCTCATCTGACGCTACCAGGCACATTTCGCCGTTCACTTCCGCCAGCAGTTCAGCCAGGCAGGAAAGGCCTTCGTCACTGCTGTCGTATTGGATCGTCTGATCAGACGTCGCTTTGCCTGCCCACCAATAGACAAAGCGCGGATCGATTCCATGGCGAACCGCCAGGGATTCAAGCAGGGTGGCAGCCCGGTCAGGTGGCAGCGGATCACGGCCAAGCAGTTGGCTGATCCTAGTCGCTAGGTTCGAATCGTCCATGGGCCGATTCTATCGGGCGACGCCTCGGCCGCGTCGCCTTGTGGATGAGCAGGGTGTCCGCCGGGCACAGCCCGGCGCTACCGTCAGGGCTTGGCCGGGACCGGAATGGGCTTCGCTTCCGGCTTCGCTTCCGGCTTCGGTTCTACCTTCGCCTCCGACTTCGCCGCAGCGGCCTTCGCGGCCTTGGCGGCATCCGCTTTTGCCGCTTCGGCCTTCAAGCGTGCAGCCACCGAACCCGGGTTCTTCAGCTCGGCCAGCGCGTCGTTGATCGGGCCATCGCCCGGCAGCACCGCACCGGCGTGGTAGCCCTCGGTGCCTTCGTCGTCGCCGCGCAGATGGCCCGGCAGGGTCGCTTCGCTGTAGTCGCTCAGGCTGGCCGGCAGGGCATCCTCGGCCGGCGTGGCGGCGGGCTTCAGTTCAACGTCCGGCACGATGCCGGTGGCCTGGATCGACTTGCCGCTGGGCGTGTAATAGCGCGCGGTGGTCAGCTTCACCGAATCACCGTTGTCCAGCGGCAGCACGGTCTGCACCGAGCCCTTGCCGAAGGTGCGGCTGCCGACCACGCGCGCACGCTTGTTGTCGCGCAGCGCACCGGCCAGCACTTCCGATGCGCTGGCCGAACCGGCATCGGCCAGCACGACCACCGGTGCGCCCTTCAGCAGGTCGCCCGGGGTTGCGTCGAATCGTGCATCGCTGATGCTGATGCGGCCACGGGTGCTGACGATGTTGCCCTTGTCGAGCAGATCATCGGCCACCTGCACGGCGGCGGTCAGCAGGCCACCCGGATTGCTGCGCAGGTCCAGCACCAGGCCCTTGAGCTGGCCACCGGACTGCTTCTGCAGCTGCTGCACGTGCTTCTGGAAGTCCGAACCGGTATCGGCCTGGAAGGTGCTCAGGCGGATGTAGCCATAGCCGGGCTCCAGCAGGCGGCTGCGCACGCTGGTCACGCGGATGGTCTGGCGGGTCAGGCTCACGTCGAACGGCTTCGGCTTGCCTTCGCGCACGATGGTCAGCACCACCTTGCTGCCGGCCGGGCCGCGCAGCGGCTCGCTGGCGTCGATCGCGCTGATCGGCTTGCCGTCGATGGCGATGATCAGGTCACCGGCGAGGATGCCGGCCTTGGCCGCCGGGGTGTCGTCGATCGGCGAGATCACCTTCATGCTGGCGTTGTCCGGCTGCTGCTGCAGCTCCACGCCGATGCCCTCGTAGGCACCATTGGCCTGCTCGTCGAAGGCCTGCGCGTCTTCCTTGTTGAAGTAGGTGCTGTGTGGATCGAGGTCGAGCAGCAGGCCACGCACGGCCGACTGCATCAGCTTCTTGTCATCGACCGGGTCGACATAGGCCGCGCGCACCGCGTTGTACACGGCCACGAAACGGCGGATTTCTTCCAGCGGCACCTTCGAGGTCACCGCCTCCTCGCTGTTCGCTGCCTGCCCGCTGGTTTCCTGGCTCGGGGCGGGCGCGGTCTGCTGCGCCCAGGACAGCGCTGGCAACAGGGCCAGCAAGAGGGTGGCGGTACGGGCTGCGCGCATGGATCACTCCTGTCGACGTTGGCATCGTGCCCAAGGCACATGCACCGATTATGCGCGAAGCACAGCTAAATTCCCGTTGAATCCGGCCCGCATCCGGCAGGCCTGGATTCAGCGCCGCTGCAGCCAGCTGTCCGGGTTGACCGGCTGCCCGCCACGGCGCAGCTCGAAGTACAGCGCGGTGACACCCTGGCCACCGGAATTGCCGACCTTGGCCACCGCATCACCGCGGCTGACCCGTGCGCCGGCATCCTTCAGCAGGGTGTCGTTGTGGGCATACAGGCTCATGTAGCCATTGCCGTGGTCGACGATCAGGATCATGCCGTAACCGGTCATCCAGTCGGAGAACACCACGGTGCCGTCGGCCACGGCCGTGACGGTGCTGCCGGCCGGCGCGCCGATCAGCACGCCGCTGCTGGTACGGC
The DNA here is from genome assembly GCF_050473585.1 of Stenotrophomonas sp. NRRL B-14846. Taxonomy (NCBI): domain Bacteria; kingdom Pseudomonadati; phylum Pseudomonadota; class Gammaproteobacteria; order Lysobacterales; family Lysobacteraceae; genus Stenotrophomonas; species Stenotrophomonas sp. NRRL B-14846. The sequence goes on along the minus strand of NZ_JBFLUN010000023.1, from coordinate 17,174 downwards.
CATCGGGCAGCTTGCCGCCATAGCGGGCCAGCAGGTTGCCGGACAACGGCCAGCCCAGTCCACCGACCTTCGGCGCCGGTGCCGACGCCACCGCAGGCGGAACCTTGGTTGGCGGCGGCGGTGGCCGGCCCTGTGCGGCGGCCTGGCGTGCGGCCCGCTCGGCAGCGGCCTTTTCGGCGGCGGCTCGACGCGCTGCCGCGCGACGCTCGGCTTCGGCCCGGGCGGCAGCGGCACGCAGGTTGGCCAGCAGCGTTTCCAGCGCCTTGGCATCCTGGCCCAGTGCCTGTTCCTTCTCGCGCCGGTCCTTGAAGCGTTCGTCCAGCGAGGCCACGGTCTGCGCGCGGTCACGGCGGTCGGCCGCCAGCGTCGCAGCCTGCTGCTTCTGGTCCTGCTGCGCGCCCTGCAGCTTCTGCTTGCGCTCGGCGATCTGCGCCTGCAGCGCTTCCAGTTCCTTCAGGTCGGCGGTGAGCGTGGTGATGCGCTGCGCACGTTCGCGCTGCAGGTAGCGGTGGTAGGCCAGCGCACGATTGGCATCGGCCACCGTGTCCTGCGACAGCAGCAGCTTCAACGGTGCATGGTTGCCCAACTGGTAGGCCGCGCGCAGCAACCCGGCCAGTTCGCGGTGCTGCTGGGCCAGGTTGGCCTGCAGCGTGCTGCGGCGCTGTTCGGCTTCGGCCAGCGCCTGGTTCTGCTCGCGCAGGGCCGTCTCGGTCTGCGCAAGCGCGCGGCCACTGCGGGCCACCTTCTCGTCGGCCTCGCGCAGCTGCTGGGATGCCTGCCCACGCTGTCCCTCGATCTGCCGTCGTTCCTGCGCCACGCCCTTCAGCTCGGTGCGCAGTTTCTGCAGCTTGCGCTCGGTCTCGCGGGTGGTCTGCGCGGCGCCGGGCAGCGGCAGGGCCAGCGCCAGGACCAGCCCCAGCAGCAGGCAGCGCCCGCCGCGTACGGCGGCGATGTGATGTCGGCGTGATGGGAAGGCGTTGTCGCGCAAGGGCTTTCCAGTGACTTCAGGCAGTTGCGGGGGGTACCGGGGAATGGTGACATCTCCGCACGCGGCCTGCCAGCCGCACATCCATCGAGGTCCCCATGAAAACTCTATCCATTCCGCTGCTGTTGGGCGTACTGCTGGTCACCGGGCCGGTCTGCGCCCAGGAGAACATCAGCAAGGTCAACGGCAGCATCAGCGCCGAACCGGGTCAGCGCTACGGCAAGCTGGACACCGTCAACGGCGGCATCCGCGTCGGCGAAGGCGTCGAGACCGGCAGCATCGACACCGTCAACGGCGGGGTGAAGGTCGCCGACCGTGCGCGCACCGGCAAGATCGAAACGGTCAACGGCGGTGTCCGCCTGGGTCGCGAGGTGATCGCCAGCGGCGGCGTCAGCACCGTCAACGGCAGCATCTTCACCGATCGCGGCAGCCAGATCGAAGGCGGCGTCGAGACCGTGAACGGCGGCATCGGCCTGGTTGAAAGCCGCGTCGGCAAGGACGTGGAGACCGTCAACGGTGACATCACCGTCGGCATCGGTTCGCAGGTCAACGGCGGCGTGCATGTGCGCAAGCCGAACTTCAGTGTCTCGCTGACCGCGAGCCGCAAGCCGCGCGTGATCATCGGCCCGAACGCGGTCGTCAGTGGGCCGCTGCAGTTCGAGCGCGAGGTGGTGCTGTACGTGCATCGCACCGCGCGCATCGGCCCGGTCACCGGTGCCGAGCCGATCCCGTTCGATACCGAAACCGCGCCAGCCGACTGAACCCGTCGGACCTGCCGGTTCGGTGATACTCGCGTTTACCGGTCGCGCATGAGGTGCGACCACCCTTTGTTCTCCAGGAATCGACGATGCCCCGCAAACTCCTCCTGTGCCTGGCCGCCGCGGCCGCGCTCAGTGCCTGCAAAGGCGAAGACACCCCGGCAGCCACGCCGGCCACCGATACCGCTGCCGCGAAGCCGGCCGCCCATCAGTTCTCCCCGGAGATCAACGCCGGCGACTTCGCCGAGATGGTCAAGACCCTGGCTTCGGACGAGTTCGAAGGCCGCGCCCCGGGCAGCAAGGGCGAAGAACTGACGGTCAACTACATCCGCGACCAGATGCAGCGCATCGGCCTGCAGCCCGGCAACGGCGACAGCTGGTTCCAGGACGTGCCGATGACCGAGACCACGGCCGACGAATCGACCGTGCTGAAGATCACCCAGGGTGGCAAGACCACCGAACTGAAGTTCGGCACCGACATGGTGGTCGGTACCCGTACCGGCCAGGCCGAGGTGAAGGTCGATGCCAGCGACCTGGTGTTCGTCGGCTATGGCGTCGATGCGCCGGAGCAGAAGTGGAACGACTATGCCGGCCAGGACTGGAAGGGCAAGACGGTCGTGATGTTCGTCAACGATCCTGGCTTCCACGTCGACGACGAGAAGCTGTTCGACGGCAAGCGCATGACCTACTACGGTCGCTGGACCTACAAGTTCGAGGAGGCCGCCCGCAAGGGTGCTGCTGCCGCTCTGATCGTTCACGACACCGCCGGCGCGTCCTACGGTTGGGACGTGGTGAAGAATTCCTGGGCCGGCCCGCAGTACGACCTGCCCGCCAAGGATGACCCGGAGGCCCGGATCCCGGTGCAGGGCTGGCTGAGTGCCGACGCCGCCAAGGCGCTGTTCGCCGGTGCCGGCCTGGACCTCGCCCAGGCCTACAAGGACGCCAGCAAGCGCGGTTTCAAGCCGGTGCCGCTGAAAGCCACCGCTGCGGTCGACCTGAAGAGCCAGATCGCGCAGAAGCAGTCGCGCAACGTGGTCGGCGTGCTGCCGGGCAGCAAGCGCGCTGACGAAGCCGTGCTGTACATGGCGCACTGGGACCACCTGGGCAAGCATGAGGGTGAGACCGGCGACAACATCTACAACGGCGCAGTCGACAACGCCACCGGCGTGGCCGGCATCCTCGAGGTGGCCGAAGCCATGGCGCACCAGGAGCCGAAGCCGGAGCGCTCGGTGGTGTTCCTGGCGGTGACCCTGGAAGAATCCGGCCTGCTGGGTTCGAAGTACTACGTCGCCCACCCGACCTTCCCGCTGGACAAGATCGCCGGTGTGATCAACATCGATGCGATGTCGGTGGCCGGCCGTGCCAAGGACGTGACCGTCACCGGCTTCGGCAGCTCTGAGCTGGAGGACATCCTCAAGCCGCTGGCCGCCGCCCAGGACCGCACCCTGCACGGTGAGACCTCGGTGCAGAGCGGCTTCTACTTCCGCTCCGATCACTTCAACTTCGCCAAGGCCGGTGTGCCGGCCCTGTACGCCGATGGTGGCGAAGACCTGCGCGAGGGTGGCGTGGAAGCGGGCCGCAAGGCCGCGGCGGATTACGGCGCCAACCGTTACCACGGCCCGAAGGACGAGTTCGACGCGGCCACCTGGAAGCTGGACGGCACCGTCGAAGACCTGCAGCTGATGTACGGCGTGGGCAAGGAACTGGCCGGTGGCGATCGCTGGCCGAACTGGTATGCCGGCAACCCGTTCAAGGCGGCCCGCGACGCGATGATGAAGGACAAGGCCCCGGCCAAGTAAGTCGGGCCATGCTCGACTGAACATCGTCTGGAGCAGAGCGGCGCCCCACGGGGCGCCGCTTTTTTTTGCGCGCCGCCATTGGTGGGTGCCAGCCCTGGTTGGCACCTCTTTACACGGCGAGCGCCCCATCCACGCGTGGCGTGGATCTACCGGTAGTGCCGGCCGCTGGCCGGCAAGCGGCGGCGGGTGCATCGACTCATCCGCCGGCCAGCGGGCACCACCACCCGCATTTCCTGCGCACAAAGAAAAACCCCGCTGCGTGAGCAGCGGGGTTTTGGGTGTAAACCCTGGCGATGACCTACTCTCGCATGGCTTGAGCCACACTACCATCGGCGCAGCTGCGTTTCACTTCCGAGTTCGGGATGGGATCGGGTGGTTCCACAGCGCTAATTTCACCAGGGAGACGGTTGCAGCAGCGCTTGCAGCGCCAGCTTCGCGATCTTGCCCGTGGGGCGGAAGGGACCCGGAAAATGCAGTGCCTTCACTTAATAAGAAAAACCCCGCTGCGTAAGCAGCGGGGTTTTGGGTATAAACCCTGGCGATGACCTACTCTCGCATGGCTTGAGCCACACTACCATCGGCGCAGCTGCGTTTCACTTCCGAGTTCGGGATGGGATCGGGTGGTTCCACAGCGCTAATTTCACCAGGGAGGCTTTTGGAGAGTCGCACTCGTCCCGGTGGGACAAGGCGCCAGCCTCGCATAGTTCTTGTGACGTAGCGTGCACTTGGATGCTCTTACGACGCTGTCGTAAAGCCAAGGCAACTTGAGGTTATATGGTCAAGCCGCACGGATCATTAGTATCAGTTAGCTCAATACATTGCTGTACTTACACACCTGACCTATCAACCACGTAGTCTACATGGTTCCTTCAGGGGGCTTGTGCCCCGGGAGATCTCATCTTGAGGCGCGCTTCCCGCTTAGATGCTTTCAGCGGTTATCGCTTCCGAACATAGCTACCCGGCAATGCCACTGGCGTGACAACCGGAACACCAGAGGTTCGTCCACTCCGGTCCTCTCGTACTAGGAGCAGCCCCTCTCAAATCTCCAACGCCCATGGCAGATAGGGACCGAACTGTCTCACGACGTTCTGAACCCAGCTCGCGTACCACTTTAAATGGCGAACAGCCATAC
>NZ_JBFLUN010000023.1:5000-7500 GCF_050473585.1 Stenotrophomonas sp. NRRL B-14846 | reverse complement strand
CGAAACCAGGTGCCTGCAAAAAAAGGAAAACCCCGCTGCGCATGCAGCGGGGTTTTGGGTGTAAACCCTGGCGATGACCTACTCTCGCATGGCTTGAGCCACACTACCATCGGCGCAGCTGCGTTTCACTTCCGAGTTCGGGATGGGATCGGGTGGTTCCACAGCGCTAATTTCACCAGGGAGGCTTTTGGAGAGTCGCACTCGTCCCGGTGGGACAAGGCGCCAGCCTCGCATAGTTCTTGTGACGTAGCGTGCACTTGGATGCTCTTACGACGTTGTCGTAAAGCCAAGGCAACTTGAGGTTATATGGTCAAGCCGCACGGATCATTAGTATCAGTTAGCTCAATACATTGCTGTACTTACACACCTGACCTATCAACCACGTAGTCTACATGGTTCCTTCAGGGGGCTTGTGCCCCGGGAGATCTCATCTTGAGGCGCGCTTCCCGCTTAGATGCTTTCAGCGGTTATCGCTTCCGAACATAGCTACCCGGCAATGCCACTGGCGTGACAACCGGAACACCAGAGGTTCGTCCACTCCGGTCCTCTCGTACTAGGAGCAGCCCCTCTCAAATCTCCAACGCCCATGGCAGATAGGGACCGAACTGTCTCACGACGTTCTGAACCCAGCTCGCGTACCACTTTAAATGGCGAACAGCCATACCCTTGGGACCGACTACAGCCCCAGGATGTGATGAGCCGACATCGAGGTGCCAAACACCGCCGTCGATATGAACTCTTGGGCGGTATCAGCCTGTTATCCCCGGAGTACCTTTTATCCGTTGAGCGATGGCCCTTCCATACAGAACCACCGGATCACTAAGTCCTAGTTTCCTACCTGCTTGATCCGTCGATCTTGCAGTCAAGCACGCTTATGCCTTTGCACACAGTGCGCGATGTCCGACCGCGCTGAGCGTACCTTCGAGCTCCTCCGTTACTCTTTAGGAGGAGACCGCCCCAGTCAAACTACCCACCATACACGGTCCCCGACCCAGATAATGGGCCCAGGTTAGAACGTCAAGCACGACAGGGTGGTATTTCAAGGATGGCTCCGCTGCAGCTAGCGCCACAGTTTCATAGCCTCCCACCTATCCTACACAGACGAACTCAACGTTCAGTGTAAAGCTATAGTAAAGGTTCACGGGGTCTTTCCGTCTTGCCACGGGAACGCTGCATCTTCACAGCGATTTCAATTTCACTGAGTCTCGGGTGGAGACAGCGCCGCTGTCGTTACGCCATTCGTGCAGGTCGGAACTTACCCGACAAGGAATTTCGCTACCTTAGGACCGTTATAGTTACGGCCGCCGTTTACTGGGGCTTCGATCAAGAGCTTCGCCTTGCGGCTGACCCCATCAATTAACCTTCCAGCACCGGGCAGGCGTCACACCCTATACGTCCACTTTCGTGTTTGCAGAGTGCTGTGTTTTTGATAAACAGTCGCAGCGGCCTGGTTACTGCGACCCTCTTCAGCTATAGCTCGCACGAGCCACCAAAAAGGGTGCACCTTCTCCCGAAGTTACGGTGCCATGTTGCCTAGTTCCTTCACCCGAGTTCTCTCAAGCGCCTGAGAATTCTCATCCTACCCACCTGTGTCGGTTTACGGTACGGTCTGCGTAAGCTGAAGCTTAGGAGCTTTTCCTGGAAGCGTGGTATCAGTGACTTCGCCTTAAAGGCTCGTCTCGGTGCTCGGTCTTAAAGGATCCCGGATTTGCCAAAGATCCAAACCTACCGCCTTTCCCCAGGACAACCAACGCCTGGTACACCTAACCTTCTCCGTCCCTCCATCGCACTTACGCGAGGTGCAGGAATATTAACCTGCTTCCCATCGACTACGACTTTCGTCCTCGCCTTAGGGGCCGACTCACCCTGCGCCGATTAACGTTGCGCAAGGAAACCTTGGGCTTTCGGCGTGCGGGTTTTTCACCCGCATTATCGTTACTCATGTCAGCATTCGCACTTCCGATACCTCCAGCAGACTTCTCAATCCACCTTCAACGGCTTACGGAACGCTCCTCTACCGCGCATAACAAAGTTATGCACCCCAAGCTTCGGTTCTGTGCTTAGCCCCGTTAAATCTTCCCCGCAGACCGACTCGACCAGTGAGCTATTACGCTTTCTTTAAAGGGTGGCTGCTTCTAAGCCAACCTCCTGGCTGTCTGTGCCTTTCCACATGGTTTTCCACTTAGCACAAAATTTGGGACCTTAGCTGTGGGTCTGGGTTGTTTCCCTTTTCACGACGGACGTTAGCACCCGCCGTGTGTCTCCCATACAGTCCGTCTCGGTATTCGGAGTTTGCAATGGTTTGGTAAGTCGCGATGACCCCCTAGCCATAACAGTGCTCTACCCCCGAGAGGATACATATGAGGCGCTACCTAAATAGCTTTCGAGGAGAACCAGCTATCTCCGGGTTCGATTAGCTTTTCACTCCTAATCACACCTCATCCCCTACCTTTGCAACGGGAGTGGGTTCGGGCCTCCAGTGCGTGTTACCGCACCTTCA
>NZ_JBFLUN010000022.1:4275000-4277500 GCF_050473585.1 Stenotrophomonas sp. NRRL B-14846 | reverse complement strand
GTTAGGCCTACCGCCAGCGTTCACTCTGAGCCAGGATCAAACTCTTCACTTAAAACTACATGATCCGAAGATCAAAATTTAAAGCTGCAGATGATTGATTCTGGCAACGTATCGCTTGCTTTAAAACAATTAATAGTTGCTTGATCAAACGTCTGCAAGATGGACAATCATCCTTCCTGCAGGCGCCTTCACAAGATACCTGCGCATACTTTCAAAGATCCGGGGAAGTGGCCTCAGCGCCGTTCCCGTGTGCTGCGAAGTTTCCTTCGTAGCGAGCCGCCCATTATAGCCGGCTTTTCCGCTTCGTCAACACCTTTTTTCAAGGTCGTCTCACCGGGGTGGACGTTGTTGTCGATGCTGCTTCGTCGTTGGACCCGAGGGTCTTTCGTCGTTGCGAGCCGCCTATTATGGCAGGCCTTTCAGCTTTGTCAACAACTTGTTTGAGGAACTTGAAGCTCTTCGTGAAGTTGTTGCTGCAAGTCCAGGTCGAAACCAGGTGCCTGCAAAAAAAGGAAAACCCCGCTGCGCATGCAGCGGGGTTTTGGGTGTAAACCCTGGCGATGACCTACTCTCGCATGGCTTGAGCCACACTACCATCGGCGCAGCTGCGTTTCACTTCCGAGTTCGGGATGGGATCGGGTGGTTCCACAGCGCTAATTTCACCAGGGAGGCTTTTGGAGAGTCGCACTCGTCCCGGTGGGACAAGGCGCCAGCCTCGCATAGTTCTTGTGACGTAGCGTGCACTTGGATGCTCTTACGACGTTGTCGTAAAGCCAAGGCAACTTGAGGTTATATGGTCAAGCCGCACGGATCATTAGTATCAGTTAGCTCAATACATTGCTGTACTTACACACCTGACCTATCAACCACGTAGTCTACATGGTTCCTTCAGGGGGCTTGTGCCCCGGGAGATCTCATCTTGAGGCGCGCTTCCCGCTTAGATGCTTTCAGCGGTTATCGCTTCCGAACATAGCTACCCGGCAATGCCACTGGCGTGACAACCGGAACACCAGAGGTTCGTCCACTCCGGTCCTCTCGTACTAGGAGCAGCCCCTCTCAAATCTCCAACGCCCATGGCAGATAGGGACCGAACTGTCTCACGACGTTCTGAACCCAGCTCGCGTACCACTTTAAATGGCGAACAGCCATACCCTTGGGACCGACTACAGCCCCAGGATGTGATGAGCCGACATCGAGGTGCCAAACACCGCCGTCGATATGAACTCTTGGGCGGTATCAGCCTGTTATCCCCGGAGTACCTTTTATCCGTTGAGCGATGGCCCTTCCATACAGAACCACCGGATCACTAAGTCCTAGTTTCCTACCTGCTTGATCCGTCGATCTTGCAGTCAAGCACGCTTATGCCTTTGCACACAGTGCGCGATGTCCGACCGCGCTGAGCGTACCTTCGAGCTCCTCCGTTACTCTTTAGGAGGAGACCGCCCCAGTCAAACTACCCACCATACACGGTCCCCGACCCAGATAATGGGCCCAGGTTAGAACGTCAAGCACGACAGGGTGGTATTTCAAGGATGGCTCCGCTGCAGCTAGCGCCACAGTTTCATAGCCTCCCACCTATCCTACACAGACGAACTCAACGTTCAGTGTAAAGCTATAGTAAAGGTTCACGGGGTCTTTCCGTCTTGCCACGGGAACGCTGCATCTTCACAGCGATTTCAATTTCACTGAGTCTCGGGTGGAGACAGCGCCGCTGTCGTTACGCCATTCGTGCAGGTCGGAACTTACCCGACAAGGAATTTCGCTACCTTAGGACCGTTATAGTTACGGCCGCCGTTTACTGGGGCTTCGATCAAGAGCTTCGCCTTGCGGCTGACCCCATCAATTAACCTTCCAGCACCGGGCAGGCGTCACACCCTATACGTCCACTTTCGTGTTTGCAGAGTGCTGTGTTTTTGATAAACAGTCGCAGCGGCCTGGTTACTGCGACCCTCTTCAGCTATAGCTCGCACGAGCCACCAAAAAGGGTGCACCTTCTCCCGAAGTTACGGTGCCATGTTGCCTAGTTCCTTCACCCGAGTTCTCTCAAGCGCCTGAGAATTCTCATCCTACCCACCTGTGTCGGTTTACGGTACGGTCTGCGTAAGCTGAAGCTTAGGAGCTTTTCCTGGAAGCGTGGTATCAGTGACTTCGCCTTAAAGGCTCGTCTCGGTGCTCGGTCTTAAAGGATCCCGGATTTGCCAAAGATCCAAACCTACCGCCTTTCCCCAGGACAACCAACGCCTGGTACACCTAACCTTCTCCGTCCCTCCATCGCACTTACGCGAGGTGCAGGAATATTAACCTGCTTCCCATCGACTACGACTTTCGTCCTCGCCTTAGGGGCCGACTCACCCTGCGCCGATTAACGTTGCGCAAGGAAACCTTGGGCTTTCGGCGTGCGGGTTTTTCACCCGCATTATCGTTACTCATGTCAGCATTCGCACTTCCGATACCTCCAGCAGACTTCTCAATCCACCTTCAACGGCTTACGGAACGCTCC
>NZ_JBFLUN010000022.1:3842500-4270000 GCF_050473585.1 Stenotrophomonas sp. NRRL B-14846 | reverse complement strand
CCCGATTGGCTTCACAAAAGCCAATGGGCACAAGGGTTTGACGCGGTTTTCTCAGGTGTCTATGGTAACCGGCGATCAGGCCCGCGCTCCCGGGCCGCCAGGAAAAAACCGCCGATGCACAATTCCGAACAAGGGCGCGCACGCAAGCAGCGCTTCCAGGAACGCCTCCACGTCCTGCACGACAACGCCCTGCATCGGAAGCTCAGGCAACACCTTCCCGCCGCCTTCAATGAGCGCTGGACGCGCCGCCATTGGATGCACGCCAGCCTGTTCGCGACCATCGGCGCCCTGGTGGCGACGATCGTCCCCGGTTTCTCGCACACCATCGATGCGCCCTACGCCGACAGCCACACCAGCCTGGCACTACCGTTGCCGCCGCTGACCATGGCCCGCCAGCAGCAGGTGCCTGGCGACAGCTGGCAGGTGCTGCGCGTGCAGCGTGGCCAGACCCTGAGCGACCTGTTCGACAAGGCCGGCATTCCGGCCACCACACTGCACCGGGTACTGGACCATCCCGGTGCGCGCGAGGCACTGACCAAGCTGCGCCCCGGTGCCGAGATCGCCTTCGACATGCCGCTGTCCGGCGACCTGCGCAGCATCCGCTTCGACCGGGATGCCGACAACCGGGTGGAACTGAGCCTGGCCGGCGACGACATCAAGGAAAAGGTGACCAGGCGCGAGACCTCCACGCGCACCGTGGTCACCAGCGGCGAGATCACCAGTTCGCTGTATGCCGCGGCCCGACGGGCCGGGCTGTCGCCGTCGGCGATCGCGACGATGACCGACGACATCTTCAAGTACGACATCGACTTCTCCAAGGACCTGCAGCCGGGCGACCGCTTCAGCGTGGTGATGGATGAAACCTGGCGCGAAGGCGAGAAGGTGGACACCAGCAAGATCCTGGCGGCGACCTTCACCACCGGCGGCAAGACCTACTCCGGCTTCCGCTTCGATCGCAACGGCAAGTCCGAGTACTACGACATCAACGGCCGCTCGCTGAAGAAGAGCTTCATCCGCATGCCGATCCCGTTCGCGCGGCTGAGCTCGACCTTCGGCGCGCGCAAGCACCCGGTGCTGGGCAAGATGCGCATGCACAAGGGCGTGGACTACGCCGCGCGCACCGGCACCCCGATCATGGCCGCCGGCGACGCCCGCGTGCAGTTCGCCGGCGTGCAGAACGGCTACGGCAATGTGGTGATCCTCGACCATGGCCGCGGCCACACCACTCTGTACGGCCACATGTCGCGCTTTGCGAACATCAGGACCGGCCAGCGCGTGGCCCAGGGCACGGTGATCGGCTATGTCGGCTCGACCGGCCTGGCGACCGGCCCGCACCTGCACTACGAATTCCGCGTCAACGGCGAGCACCGCAACCCGCTGACCGTGACCATGCCGCCGCCGGAACCGCTGAAGGGTGCCGAGCTGGTCGCCTTCCGCGCGCAGACCGCGCCGGCCATGGCGCGCATCCAGGGCATGGAGAAGCTGATCTACGCCGATGCCAGCCCGGCACCGACCAGCCGCGACGAGGCCGCCCCCGAGGTGGCTAGCGCCAAGGACAAGCAGGCGACCGGCCGCAAGCGCGGCTGAGCCCCTGCGTTGACGAGGAAGGACGCGGCAGCCCAAGCTTGCCGCGTCCTTTTTTTATGCCTGCCATGAACACGACTGCCGACGCTGACGCCCCCCTGTACCTTGGCCTGATGTCGGGCACCAGCGCCGACGGCATCGACGCCGCGCTGGTGCAGTTCCCCGCCGGCGGTGGCTGCCGCTTCGTGCACGGCCTGACCGCCCGCTGGGAGCCGGTGCTGCGCGCGCGGCTGGTGGCGCTGGGCGAAGGTGGCCCGCTGGAGTCGCTGGAGGAACTGGGCGAGCTGGACGCGCGGATCGCGATCAACTTTGCCGGGGCCGCCAACCAGCTGCTGGCCGAGGCCGGCGTGGATCGCAGCCAGGTGCGCGCGATCGGCTCGCACGGCCAGACCGTGCGCCACCGCCCGCTGGCCGACCCGGCGTTCACCGTGCAGCTGGGCGACGGCAACCGCATTGCCGAACTGACCGAGATCACCACGGTGTCCGACTTCCGCCGCCGTGACGTGGCGGCCGGGGGCCACGGTGCGCCACTGATGCCAGCCTTCCACCTGGGCATGCTGGGCACCGCCGATGAAGACCGCGCGGTGCTCAACCTGGGCGGCATCGCCAACCTGACCCTGATCCCGCGCGAAGGCGCGGTGCGTGGCTTCGATACCGGCCCGGCCAATGCGCTGATGGATGCCTGGTGCCAGCGCCACACCGGCCGCACCTTCGATGCCGATGGCGCGTATGCCGCCAGTGGCGCGGTGGACGAGGGGCTGTTGGCGGGCTGGCGTTCGGACCCGTGGTTCGCGTTGCCGCCGCCGAAGAGCACCGGGCGCGAGCAGTTCCACCTGGCCTGGGCCGAGGCACACATGGGGGAAGGCGAGTACGCCGCTGCCGATGTGCAGGCCACCCTGCTGGAGCTGACCGTGGCGACCGTGGCCGATGCGCTGCTGGCGCAGCAGCCGCAGACCCGGCGCCTGCTGGTCTGCGGCGGCGGGGTGCGCAACCGGCAGCTGATGAAGCGGCTGGCGGCGCGGCTGCCGGAGGTGCAGGTGGAGTCCAGCGCGGTGCATGGGCTGGACCCGGAGTATGTGGAGGCGATGGGCTTCGCCTGGCTGGCGCAGCGGACGATGGACGGGCTGGCGGGCAACCTGCCGAGCGTGACCGGGGCGAAGGGGCCGCGGATCCTGGGTGCGATACATCCTGCGTGAGCAGAAGCAGTCGAGCATGGCTCGACTCTACAAAAGCACGTGGTAGCGCCGAGCCACGCTCGGCGTCGCGCGGGCCGGCCGAAAAGCAGTCGAGCATGGCTCGACGCTACAAGGGCGCTAATCGAAGCCCTGCCCTGCGGGCAGGGCCTGCAGGGCGGCGATGGCGTCGGAGAGCGCGTCCACTTCGGGATCACCGAAGCCGGAGCGGACCTCCAGTTCACTGCTGAACAGGCCCTGCTCCAGCAAGGCGGCGCAGGTCTGTTCGTGGGTCCAGCCGCGGGCGACCGCGACACGTCGGATACGTTCCAGCAGCAGCGGGTCCAGGTCCCGCAGCACAACGTCGGCCATGCTCACTTCCCCGTTCGCAAGGCACCGCCCCCTCGGCGCGTCGGGGGCGATGATCCCGCAGTCCGGGCGGGCAGGCAATCAGGCGACCGGCGGCGGCCCGCGGTCGGCGATCCGCGGCCACAGCCAGGCCAGCAGCAGCAGGGTCGGCACCACCGTGACCGAGCTGAGGATGAAGAACGTGCTGTAGGACGTGGCTTCGACGATGTAGCCGGAGACACCGCCGACGAACTTGCCGGGCAGGTTGGCCAGCGAGACCAGCAACGCGTACTGGGTGGCGGTGAAGTTGCGGTCGGTCAGCGACGACATGAAGGCGACCAGCACGGTGCCGGCAAAGCCCTGGAACAGGTTGTCGGCGCTGAGCGCGGCATAGAACGCCCACAGCTTGCCCGGGTTGTGCGCCATCAGCAGGAAGGCCAGGTTGGACAGCGCCACGCCCAGTGCGGCCACCAGCAGCATGCGGCGGAAGCCGAATGCGGCCACCGCGATGCCGCCCAGGAACGCACCGCCGATCCCCATCCACACGCCGAACAGCTTGGAGACGGTAGCGATGTCGGCCTTGTCGAACCCCGAATCGAGATAGAACGGCCCGGCCATCACACCGATCACCTGATCGGGGAACTTGAACAGGCCGACGAAGGCCAGCAGCACCAGTGCCAGCGCCACGCCATTGCGGCTGAAGAAGCTGGAGATGGGTTGGATGAAGGCTTCGGCGATATCGATGCGGCGCTGCACGGCGGTGGCCGGGCGCTCCGGTTCGGCGCACAGCAGGGTGGTGACGATCGGCAACAGCATCAGCGCGGCCATCGCCAGGTAGGCGACGATCCAGCCTTCGAACTGCGCCAGGTAGAGCGCGCCGGCACCGGCCAGGATCAGGCCGATCCGGTAGCCCAGCGTATAGGTGGCCGCCAGCGCCGCCTGGGCGGCCTGCGGTGCGATCTCGATGCGATAGGCATCGACGGCGGAGTCCTGGGTGGCGCCGGCGAACGACGCCACCAGCACCCACATCACCAGCGGCCAGACACCCTGTTCGGGCCGCACGAAGGCCAGCGCCACCAGGCCAACCAGCACCAGCGCCTGCGACACCAGCAGCCACGAACGGCGGCGGCCGAGCCCGCCCAGCAGCGGGAAGGCATAGCGGTCCAGCAGCGGTGCCCACAGGAACTTGAGCAGGTAGAAGAAGCTGGCCAGGCTGATCAGGCCGATGCTGCCCAGGTCCAGGCCGACGTCGCGCAGGCGCGTGGACAGCGTCTGCGAAGCGATCAGCAGGAACGGCAGGCCGCTGCCGAAGCCAAGCATGGCCATGGTCAGCGCCGACGGGGTACCGAAGGCGCGCTTGATTCCTGCCCAGCCCTTGTAGCTGACCGGCGTGGCGGCCTCGGTCACAGGTCGTAGTCCACGATGAACGGGGCGTGGTCGGAGAAGCGCTCGTCGCGATAGATCGAGCAGCTGCGCAGTCGGTCACGCAGGCCTGGGGTGATGAACTGGTAGTCGATGCGCCAACCGACATTGTTGGCACGGGCCGCGCCGCGGTTGCTCCACCAGGTGTAGTCCTCGCCGGTGGGGTTGAGCAGGCGGTAAGCGTCAGCCCAGCCACGGCCGGCGGCGACATCGGTGGCCTGGCCGTGGTCGGCGCACAGGGCGTTGAGCCAGTCGCGCTCTTCCGGCAGGCAGCCGGAGTTCTTCTGGTTGGACTTCCAGTTCTTGATGTCCAGCGCCGAACGCACGATGTTCCAGTCGCCACACAGCACGTAGTCGCGGCCGCTGCGCGCCCATTCCTCGAGGATCGGCCGCAGCCATTCCATCACTTCGAACTTGAAGCCCTGGCGCAGGTCGCCTGAGCTGCCCGACGGGATATAGAAGGAGACCACGCTGAGGTTGCCGTAGCGCGCCTCGATGTAGCGGCCTTCGTCGTCGAACGGGGCCCAGCCCAGCGAGGTGATCACCTGGTCCGGCTCGTGCTTGCTGTAGATCGCCACGCCGCTATAGCCCTTCTTGGTGATGGCGTCGCGATAGAAGCAGTGGTGGCCGTCCGGACGGAACATCGGGTCGGTCAGCTGGTCTTCCTGGGCCTTGGTTTCCTGGATGCACAGGACGTCGGCGTCCTGGGCCCGGAACCAGTCGAGGAAGCCCTTGGTCGCGGCGGAACGGATGCCATTGGCGTTGAAACTGATGATGCGCATGCGGGGGACCTGCGGCGGGAAACCGGGCAAGCATACCGGTTGCCCGCAGGGCTGCGCAGTCCGCCATGCCGGGCCCGGACGGCTTTCACATGGCGCTGGACGAGCGCGAAACGCCCAGCTGGATTAGGATTTGTGCTCCAAATGAAGATGAATCGAGTTTTGATGAGCGACCACCGCCACCGTTTCCTGCAGCTGGCCCTGACCGCCGACGCCCTGCGCTTCGGCCAGTTCACCCTCAAGTCCGGCCGGCTGAGCCCCTATTTCTTCAACGCCGGTCGTTTCGACTCCGGTTCGCTGCTGTCGCAGCTCGGCGCCTGCTACGCCGATGCCATCGATGCCACCGGGATCAAGTACGACGTGGTGTTCGGCCCGGCCTACAAGGGCATTCCGCTGGCCACCGCGATGGCCTGCGAGCTGGCCCAGCGCGGCCGCGACCTGCCGCTGTCGTTCAACCGCAAGGAAGCCAAGGACCATGGCGAAGGCGGCCAGCTGATCGGCGCCGACATGAATGGCAAGCGCGTGCTGATCGTCGATGACGTGATCACCGCCGGTACCGCGATCCGCGAAGCGCTGGGCATCATCCGCGCTGCCGGCGGCACCCCGGCCGGCATCGTGGTGGCACTGGACCGCCAGGAGATCGCCTCGGAAACCGACCGCCGCTCGGCGGCACAGTCGGTGGCCGAAGAGGCCGGCATTCCGGTGATCGCCGTGGCATCGCTGGCCGATCTGCTTGATTTCGCCTCCGGCAACCCGGAACTTGTCGGTTACCGGCAGCCGCTGGAAGCCTACCGGGCCCAGTACGGCGTCCGTTCGATCCGCTGACCGACCAGGGGAAAGGTCATGTCCCGAGTTCCTGCTGTTCTCTTTGCCGGCCTGCTGCTGGCCGTGCCGTTCACCGTGCCGGCGCAGTCGCGCGACGGCGGCAAGGTGGAAAAGAAGCTGTACTGCTGGAACGAGGGCAAGGAGCGTATCTGCAGTGATTCGCTGCCGGCCGATGCGGTCAATCACGCCCGCGAGGAGTTCAACGCGAAGAGCGGCCTGCGCAATGCGCAGGTCCAGCGCGCGTTGACCGACGAGGAGCGCGCCGCGGCCAGCACCGTGGCGCAGCAGCAGCAGCTGGACCTGATGGCCGAGCAGACCCGCCAGCGTACCGAGCAGGCGATGCTGTCCACCTATGGCAGCGAGGACGACCTGCGCCGGGTGTTTACCGAACGCCAGGAAGTGCTGGACAACAACCTGAAGACCGCCGAGTACAACGTCACCAGCCTGCGCGAATCGCTGGTGGCGCTGCTGTCGGCGGCCGGTGACCGGGAGCTGGCCGGTGGCAAGGTGGCCGACAAGCAGGCCGAGGCGATCCGCCAGCGGCACGTGCAGCTACAGGCGCAACAGCGCCTGCAGGCCGGGTTCCTGCAGCAGCAGCAGGCGCTGAAGGCCGAGATCGACAGCACCCTGCAGCGCTATCGCGAGCTGAAGGGCGTGGCGCAGGCGGCGGTCCCGGCGGGCTGATCACGTTCCCGCCGCCGGGCATGGCCCGGCGCTACCCGGGGCCTGGTTACGGGTTGGCCCACGGAATTTATGCACTCTTTACGCGTCGGCCCGGTCCGGCGCGTAGTGCGTTTATGGGCGGCAGGACGACGATGGCGGCCTGAGGTGGAGGGGTTCCACCAGGACGCTATTGCAATGTCCCCCTGGCTGTCGTTGTTATGTGGCGTGCTGGTGCTGGTCGCCGCCGCCTATCTTCTTTATGTCGTGCTGCGGCCCGAGTCGTTCTGAGCGGAGCCGGCCATGACTGAGATGCTTGTGATTCTTGCCGCCAGCCTGCTGCTGGCGTGGCCGCTGGGCCTGTACCTGGCCCGCGTGATGCGTGGCACGCCGATGAAGGTCGACGTGCTGTTCCACTGGATCGAGAAGCCGCTGTACAGGGTGTTCGGCGTCGATCCGTCGCGCTCGATGTCCTGGCGCGGCTACGTGCTGGCCTTCGCGCTGAGCAACGTGGTGGTCGCGGTACTGACCCAGGCGGTGTTCATGACCCAGGCCTGGTTGCCGCTGAATCCGGACCAGATCCCGAACATGCGCTGGGACACCGCGCTGCACACGATGATCTCGTTCCTGACCAACACCAACCAGCAGCACTATTCGGGCCAGGCGCAGCTGTCCTACCTCTCGCAGATGACCGGCATCACCGGCCTGCAGGTGGTGACGCCGATGATGGGCCTGGCGCTGGCGGTGGCGACGCTGCGCGCGTTGTTCTCGCGTGCGCCGCAGGCCGCGGCGGCCACCGGTAGCGGCGATGACCGCCAGGTGGCGGTGGGCAACTACTACGTGGACGTGATGCGCCTGTGCGTGCGCTTCCTGCTGCCGCTGTGCCTGGTATGGACCCTGCTGCTGACCAGCCAGGGCGTGCCGTCGACGATGGCCGGTGGCCCTCAGGCCACGCCGATCGACGCCAGCGCCGGCATGGCCGAACAGAAGCTGCCGCTGGGCCCGGTGGCGGCGATGGTCGCGGCCAAGCAGCTGGGTGCCAACGGTGGCGGCTGGTACGGCCCGAACAGCAGCTTCCCGCTGGAGAACCCGACGCCTGTTTCGAATGCGTTGGAGATCGTCGGCATCCTGCTGGTGCCGATGGCGGTGATCTTCATGATCGGCGCGTTCACCGGCCGGCGTCGTTTCGGCGCCCTGGTGTTCAGCTGCATGCTGGGCATGTCGCTGCTGTCCACCGGCGCGATGATGTGGAGTGAAGGGCATAGCGCCAGCGCCGCCACCCCGCTGCTGATGGAAGGCAAGGAAGTGCGCTTCGGCGCCGACGGCACGGCGCTGTGGGCGGCGGTGACCACCCAGGTCTCCAACGGCTCGGTCAACGGCATGCACGATTCGCTGGCGCCGCTGAGCGGTGGCATCGCGATGGTCAACATGCTGGTCAGCGCGATCTGGGGCGGCATCGGCTGTGGCCTGCAGCAGTTCATCGTCTATCTGCTGCTGGGCGTATTCCTGGCCGGGTTGATGACCGGGCGTACGCCGGAACTGTTCGGCCGCAAGCTGGAGACGCCACAGGTGCGCCTGCTGGCCCTGCTGGTGCTGCTGCAGCCGATCACCCTGCTGGTGTTCACCGCGATCACCCTGGCCGTACCCGGCCTGGCAGGGACCTCCAACCCCGGCTTCCATGGCATCAGCCAGGTGTTCTACGAGTACGTCTCGGCCTACGCCAACAACGGTTCGGGCTTCGAAGGGCTGGGCGACGCCACGCTGTGGTGGAACCTGAGCTGCTCGCTGGTACTGCTGCTGGGCCGCTTCCCGCTGTTGATCATTCCGCTGGTGGTGGCCGCACAGCTGGCTGCCAAGCGCCAGGCCCCGGAGTCTGCCGGCAGCCTGCAGATCGAAACCCCGACCTTCGCCCTGACCCTGGTCTCGGTGATCGTCATCCTGACCGTGCTGCAGTTCATGCCGGCGCTGGTACTCGGCCCGATCGCCGACCACCTGAGCCTGGGACTGCACTAAGGACACCCTGATGAGTACCCAAGCAAGTTCAACCCGTAGTACCCATGCAGCGCGCCCTGCCCTGCTCGATGGCGCCGGCCTGCGCCGTGCGCTGGTCGAAGCGGTGCGCAAGCTGTCGCCGATGCATCTGGTGCGCAGCCCGGTGATGGCGGTGGTGATGGCCGGCACGATCGTGGCCGCGATCGTCACCCTGACCGGCAATGCGCCGCTGGGCTTCGGCCTGGCGGTGACCGCGATCCTGCTGGTGACCGTGCTGTTCGGCAACTTCGCCGAAGCCGTGGCCGAAGCGCGTGGCCGTGGCCAGGCCGCCTCGCTGCGCCGTGCCCGCCAGGACCTGGTGGCACGCCGGCTGGCGGCGCCGCAGCCAGGCGCGGCCGAAGCCCAGGTGCCGGCCGCCGAGCTGCGCCCGGGCGACCACGTGATCATCAGTGCCGGTGAGCTGGTGCCGGCCGATGGCGAGATCGTGCAGGGCCTGGCCACCATCAACGAAGCGGCGGTGACCGGCGAATCGGCACCGGTGCTGCGCGAGGCCGGTACCGACCGTTCCGGTGTGATCGGTGGCACCAAGGTGCTGTCCGACCAGATCATCGTGCGGGTGACCGCCGAGCCGGGCCACAGCTTCCTGGACCGGATGATCGCGCTGGTGGAAGGTGCCAACCGCCAGAAGACCCCCAACGAGATCGCGCTGACCCTGCTGCTGGCGGCGATGACGCTGACCTTCCTGGTGGTGGTGGCCACGTTGCCGGCCATTGGCGCCGCGGTCGGTGTCAAGGTCGATCCGCTGCTGCTGATCGCGCTGCTGGTGTGCCTGATCCCGACCACCATCGGCGGCCTGCTGCCGGCGATTGGTATTGCCGGCATGAACCGTGCGCTGGCTGCCAACGTGCTGGCCAAGTCGGGCAAAGCAGTGGAAGTGGCCGGCGACGTCGACGTGCTGCTGCTGGACAAGACCGGCACCATCACCTACGGCGACCGCCAGGCCAGCCACTTCCATCCGCTGGCCGGCATCGACGCCAGCCAGCTGCGCGAGGCGGCACTGCTGTCCTCGCTGGCCGACCCGACCCCGGAAGGCAAGTCGATCGTGCGCCTGGCGCGCGAACAGGGCTGCGCCACCGCCGAGCCGGACCATGCCGACTACCTGGCCTTCAGTGCACAGACCCGCATGTCCGGCGTGGATCTGGAACATGGGCGGCAGATCCGCAAGGGCGCCGCCGATGCGATCCGTGCCCACGTGCAGGCGCTGGGCGGCAGTGTGCCGGCTGGACTGGCCGGGCGCGTCGAGCAGGTCGCACGCAATGGTGCCACCCCGCTGGTGGTGGCCGAGGGCCGCCATGTGCTGGGCGTGATCGAGCTGTCGGACGTGGTCAAGCACGGCATGCGCGAGAAGTTCGCACAGCTGAGGGCGATGGGTATCCGCACGGTGATGATCACCGGCGACAACCCGCTGACCGCCGCCGCCATCGCTGCCGAGGCCGGTGTCGATGATTACATCGCCGAGGCCCGCCCCGAAGACAAGCTGGCGCGCATCCGCCAGGAGCAGGCGGGTGGCCGCCTGGTGGCGATGGTCGGCGACGGCACCAACGACGCCCCGGCGCTGGCGCAGGCCGACATCGGCCTGGCGATGAACTCCGGCACGCAGGCGGCGAAGGAGGCCGGCAACATGGTCGACCTCGATTCGGACCCGGCCAAGCTGCTGGCGGTGGTGGAAGTGGGCAAGCAGCAGCTGATCACCCGCGGCGCGCTGACCACCTTCTCGCTGGCCAACGACGTCTCCAAGTACTTCGCGATCCTGCCGGCGCTGTTCGCCGCTGCCGTTCCGACCATGGCCGCACTGAACGTGATGCAGCTGTCGAGCCCGCGCAACGCGGTGCTGGCGGCGCTGATCTTCAACGCCCTGGTGATTTCCGCCCTGATCCCGCTCGCCCTGCGTGGCGTGCGCTTCCGCCCGGCCACCGCCACCGCGCTGCTGCGCCGGAACATGCTGGTGTACGGCCTCGGCGGCGTACTGCTGCCGTTCGCGGCGATCAAGCTGATCGACCTCCTTCTTGTCCTGGTATTCGGCGCATGAACCGTTCTGTGTCCACCTCATCCTCCCTTCCGCGCGACGCCAAGGCCGAGGCTCGCGTGGCCAGCCTGCAGGATGGCGCCAGCTGGCGCCCGGCGATCGGCCTGGGCCTGGCCACCCTGCTGCTGGCCGGCGCGGTCTATGCCGGCATCGCCACCGGCTTTGCCGGCCTGGCCTACCCGACCCAGGCCGAAGGCAGCCTGATGCGCGATGGCAGCGGCCAGGTGCGCGGCTCGGCATGGCTGTCGCAGCCGTTCACCGGTGACGGCTACTTCCAGGCACGTCCGTCGGCAGCCAACTACGACCCGATGGCCGCGGCCGGTTCCAACATGGCGCGCAGCAACCCGGCCCTGGCCGAGCGTGTTGCCGCCAGCACGGCTGCGGTGGCCGCGCGCGAAGGTGTCGCCCCGGCGCAGGTACCGGCAGACCTGGTCACGCAGTCCGCGGGTGGCCTGGATCCGCAGCTGTCGCCGGCCGCGGCGCAGCTGCAGGTGGCACGCGTGGCGCGCGCCCGTGGCCTGCCGGTGGAACGCGTGCAGGCCCTGGTGCAGGCGCATACCGAAGGGCGCCAGTGGGGCCTGTTCGGCCAGCCGCGGGTGAACGTGGTGACGCTGAACTTCGCGCTGGACCATGCGGCCAAGGCGCCGTGATGCCGGCCTGCATCGGCTGCGCGCACAATGGCGGCCATGACAGCGGCCCCCATGACTGATGCACGAACCCGCCAGGCCGACGCCCTGGTCGAAGGCCTGCAACGCGAAGCCGGCGGCAAGCTGACCGTATTCCTTGGCGCGGCGCCGGGCGTGGGCAAGACCTACACGATGCTGACCCGCGCGCAGGAACAGCTGCGCCGCGGCGTTGACCTGGTGGTCGGGCTGGTGGAAACCCATGGCCGTGCCGATACCCAGGCGCTGCTGGAGGGCCTGCCGCAGCTACCGCTGAAGGAAGTGGCCTACCACGGCCACACCCTGCAGGAGATGGACCTGGATGCCGTGCTGGCACGGCATCCGGCGCTGGTGCTGGTGGACGAACTGGCCCATCGCAATGCGCCCGGCAGCCGCCATGAGCGGCGCTGGCAGGATGTGATGGAGCTGCTGGACGCCGGCATCGACGTCTGGACCACGGTCAACATCCAGCATCTGGAAAGCCTCAACGACGTGGTGATGCGGATCACCGGCGTGCGCGTCAGCGAGACCGTGCCGGACGGCGTGCTCGACCGCCTGCACGACATCGTGCTGGTCGACCTGCCGCCGCGCGAACTGATCGCGCGCCTGCAGCAGGGCAAGGTCTATGTGCCCGAACAGGCCGCACAGGCCCTGCAGGCATTCTTCTCGCCGGCCAACCTGACCGCGCTGCGCGAACTTGCGATGCAGGAAGCCGCCGACCGCGTCGACAGCAGCCTGCGCGAGACCCGCGCCGCGCGTGGCGAAGGCAATCTGCCGCTGCGTCGCGGCGTGCTGGTGGCCATCGATGGGGGTGGCCAGAGCGAATACCTGGTGCGCGTGGCGCGTCGCATCGCCGAACGCCGCGACGCACCGTGGACGGTAGTAACCGTGCAGGGCCGTCGCCAGGATGACGCGACCCGACGCGAAATCGATGCGGCCTTCGCGCTGGCACGGCGCCTGGGTGGCGACGCGGAACTGCTGCACGGATCGAGCATCGCCGATGCCCTGCTCGACCATGCCGCACATAACGGCGTGTCGACCCTGGTACTGGGCCGCACCCGCGAGCGACCGCTGGCGCGGATGTTCAACCGCACCCTGACCCAGCAGCTGATCCAGCGCGGCGCGCATTACGAGATCACCATCATCAGCACGCCGCAGGCACGTGCGCGCTCGCGCCGCGAGGGTCTGCTGCCGCCGGTGCGCGGCATCAGCTACGAACCGGCGCAGGCACTGATCGCTACCGCGCTGGCCTGTGCGGTGGCCTGGCTGGCCGAACGCTGGGTGGGCATGGCCGACCTGTCGATGGTGTTCATCGTCGCGGTGGTGCTGGTGGCTGCGCGCACGCGCGCCAGCGTGGCGGTGATGGCGGCGATCCTGTGTTTTCTCGCCTACAACTTCCTGTTCATCGCACCCCGCTTCACCTTCGCCATCGGTGCACGCCAGGGCGTGATCACCGTGTTTCTGTTCCTGGCCGCTGCACTGGTGGCCGGGCGCCTGGCCTCGCGCCTGCGCATGCAGGTGATCGCGCTGCGTGCGGCCAACCGCCATGCGCGTGCGCGCCAGCAGCTCGGCCGCCAGCTGGCCAGTGCCGCTGGCAACGGCGAGGTGGCGCAGGCGGGTCGACATGCACTGGAACAGGCCATGGACGTGCCGGCGTGGCTGCGGATCGGCGCGGATACCGCAACCGGTGGCCGCAGCCAGCCCGGCGACACCGACCTGGCCGCCGCCGATTGGGCGCTGCGCCATGGCCAGCCCAGTGGCCGCTTCACCGATACCCTGGCCGGTGCGCAGTGGTGGTTCCTGCCGCTGCTGGATGGCGAAGACCGCGCGATCGGCGTGGCTGGCCTGTACCTGCCCGGCGCACAGGCGCGCCTGCTGCCCGAGCAACGGCAGCTGGCCGAAGCAATGGTCGACGACATCGCCCAGGCCGCGCTGCGCACGCGGCTGGTGGCCGAACTGGAGCAGGCGCACGTCAGCAACGAGACCGAGCGACTGCGCTCGGCGCTGCTCTCCTCGGTGTCGCACGACCTGCGCTCGCCACTGGCGGCGATGATCGGTTCGGCCGACAGCCTGGCCAGCTACGGTGCGGCGATGGACACGGCTGATCGCCGTGCCCTGCTGGACACCATCCTGGTCGAGGGCGAACGGCTGGACCGCTATATCCAGAACCTGCTGGACATGACCCGGCTCGGCCATGAAGGGCTGAAGATCAACCGCGACTGGATCGGCGTGGACGAGCTGATCGGCTCGGCCGCGCGGCGCCTGCAGCGCTACCAGCCCAAGGTGCGGCTGGAGCTGGACATTCCGTCCACGCTGGCGCCGATCTGGGTACACCCGGCACTGGTCGAACAGGCCGTGTTCAACGTCATGGAGAACGCGGCCAAGTTCTCGCCGCCCGACGCCGCCGTGCAGGTACAGGCGCGCGAGCTGGACGGCCAGCTGCGCATCGACGTGATCGATGCCGGCCCCGGCATTCCCGACGACGAGCGTGCGCGCATCTTCGACATGTTCTACAGCGTCGAACGCGGTGACCGTGGCCGCCACGGCACCGGCCTGGGCCTGACCATCTGCCAGGGCATGATCGGCGCACATGGCGGCAGCGTGCAGGCGCTGCCCGGACGCGACGGTCGCGGTACCCTGATCCGCATCACTCTGCCCCTGCTCAAGCCAGCCTCCCACGATGAGCCCGACCCCGATTGATGCCAGCGTACCGGCCGCACGCGTGCTGGTGATCGATGATGAAACCCAGATCCGCCGGTTCCTGGACATCAGCCTGCGCGCGCAGGGCTACCAGGTGCGGCAGGCGGCGACCGGCCAGGAAGGCCTGCAGCTGGCCGCCAGCGAGGACATGGACCTGGTGATCCTGGATATCGGCCTGCCGGACATGGAAGGCCACGAGGTGCTGGAACAGCTGCGGCAGTGGAGCCAGGTGCCGGTGATCATGCTGACCGTGCGCGCCGGCGAATCCGAGAAGGTGCGCGCACTGGATACCGGCGCCAATGACTACGTGACCAAGCCGTTCGGCACGCAGGAACTGATGGCGCGCGTGCGGGCGCTGCTGCGCACACGCAGCGTGCCCAGTGATGGCACGCCACCGGTGTTCGACGATGGCCACCTGCATGTGGACCTGGTGCGTCGCGAAGTCGCTCTCGAGGGTGAACCGGTGGCGTTGACCCGCAAGGAATACGCGCTGCTGTCGCTGCTGCTGCGCAATGCCGGGCGGGTGGTGACCCAGCCGCAGATCCTGCAGGAAATCTGGGGACCGACCCACCAGCACGACACCCACTACCTGCGCATCCTGGTCGGCAAGCTGCGGCACAAGCTGGGTGATTCAGCGCTGGATTCGCGCTACCTGTTCACCGAACCGGGCGTGGGCTTGCGGTTCAAGGGGTGAGGGTGTGCCGACCAACGGTCGGCACCCACCAGGATCGATCAGAACCCCAGCGGGGTGTCGCCCAGCACCGGCTGCAGCTGGCTGCGGAACAGTGCCTTGATGCGCTCCAGTGCGGCCTCGTCGTTGCCTTCGAACCGCAGCACCAGCACCGGCGTGGTGTTGGAGGCGCGTACCAGGCCCCAGCCATCGGCGAAGTCCACGCGCAGGCCATCGATGGTCGACAGGCGGCCCCCCACATACGGGTTGTCCGGCGACTGCGCCGCCGCCACCAGCATCGCCACCAGCGCATGCGGCGTCCCGTCGGCCACCGGCACCTTCAGCTCCGGCGTCGCGACCATCTCCGGCAGTTCGCCCAGCACTTCGTCCGGGGTTTCCTCGCGCTGGGCCAGGATCTCCAGCAGGCGCGCAGCGGCGTACAGGCCGTCGTCGAAACCGAACCAGCGTTCCTTGAAGAAGAAGTGGCCGCTCATCTCACCGGCCAGCTCGGCATCGGTCTCGCGCATCTTCGCCTTCATCAGCGAATGCCCGGTCTTCCACATCAGCGGGCTGCCACCGTTGCGCAGCACGTGGTCGGACAGCTTGCCGGTGCACTTCACGTCGTAGATCACCATCGCGCCCGGATTGCGCATCAGCACATCGGCAGCGAACAGCATCAGCAGGCGGTCGGCATAGATGATCCTGCCTTCGCCGGTGACCACGCCCAGCCGGTCGCCGTCGCCATCGAAGGCCACGCCGAGGTCGGCGCCGAAGCGCTTGACCGTCTGCACCAGGTCTTCCAGGTTGGCCGGCTCGCTTGGATCGGGGTGATGATTCGGGAAGGTGCCGTCGACGTCGCAGTACAGCGGGATGACGTCGGCGCCGATCGCTTCCAGCAGCTGCGGCGCCAGTGCGCCCGCCACGCCATTGCCGGCATCGGCCACGACCTTCAGCGGACGGTCCAGCTGCACGTCATCGGCGATGCGCTGGATGTAGTCGGCACTGACATCGCGCTGCTGGTAGTCACCCGGCTCGGCGGCCTGCACCAGGCGCCCTTCGACGATGCGCTGGTAGAGATCGGTGATGGCATCGCCGGACAGCGTCTCGCCGCCGATGACCACCTTGAAGCCGTTGTATTCGGGTGGGTTGTGGCTGCCGGTGACCGCCACGCAGGTACCGGTACGCAGATGGAAGGCGGCGTAGTACACGAGCGGGGTCGGCGCCAGGCCGATGTCGATCACCGCGCAGCCGGCACGGCGCAGGCCTTCAGCCAGCCCGGCCGTCAGCTCGGGCCCGGACAGGCGGCCATCGCGCCCGATCACGACCTCGCGCAGCCCCTGCTCCAACGCCACGGTGCCGATGGCCTGGCCGATCAGCGCCGCGGTCTTCGGTGTCAGTTCGCTGCCCACCACGCCGCGGATGTCGTAGGCGCGGAAGATGCCGGCAGCCAGTTCTTCTGCCGGCACCGGGGGCGGTGGCGGCGGCGTGGCATCGCCACTGCTGGCTACGGCGGCCACCGGTGGCGGCGCCTGCTGCAGGCTTTCGCTCAGGGTCGGGCCATGGTCGGCCTCGGACGCGGCGGCGCGGCGCGGCAACGGCAGCGACTTCGGCAGGCGGCCGCGACCGACCACCAGCAACACGGCAATGAACGCCAGCAGCAACGCAACAATGGCGCTGGCCAGTGCGCCCAGGCCGAGCGGACCGGCTTCGACATTCGGCACCGACGCGACCAGCCGCAGCGGCGTGCCTGCAACCGGGCGCGCCAGGGCTTCCGCACTTTCGGCCAGGCCCGCGTCGCCCTGGGTGACCAGATCGAACCCACCCTGGCGCAGGCCAAGGAAGCCAGCGGACGGCGCACGCACCTGGTCCAGCGGCGAGGTCAGCCGCAGCAGCGGCTGGCGGACATAGATGACGGCCGGCCCCAGGCTGCCAAGCTGCACCGGCGCGGCCAGGCCCAGGCGGTTGCCGCCGCCGTCGCGGACCACGCGCAGGCTTGGCCGGGCCTCGGCCAGCGCGGCTTCCAGCAGCGCCAGGCGGGAATACCCGAAGGTGGCCGGATCGGCATAGGCGTTGGCCAGATCGGCCGCCAGCACCTCGACCTGCTCGACCCCGGTCCAGCTCTCGCGCACGGCCAGCGCCGCCGCAGCGGCATCGCCGGCCTGCAGCGCCTGCTGCACGCGATCGTTCTCCAACTGCTGCTGCAGCTGCTGCAGCTGGCCCGCAGCGGCCTGCTGCAGGCCCTGCACGGCCTGGTCACGCGCCTCTTCCAGCGCCTGCCCGTTGGCCTCCTGCCGCCATTGCTGCACCGCGCTCCATCCGAACCAGCCGGCCAACAGGATCAACAGCACCCCCAGTAGAGGTGCACTGCGACCCAACGACCGTCCCCGCTGTCCTTCCCCGATGCCGCTCATCGATGTCCCCTGTCAACGCACCCCGGTATGGCCGAATCCACCCGCGCCCCGCACGCTGTCGGTGAAAGTATCCACCACCTGCAGGCTCACGCGGGCGATCGGAACCACCACCAGCTGGGCGATACGATCGCCCGGCTCGATGGTGAAGGCTTCGCGGCCACGGTTCCAGACGCTGATCAGCAGCGGCCCCTGGTAGTCGGCATCGATCAGGCCGGTGCCGTTGCCCAGCACGATGCCATGCCGATGGCCCAGCCCGGAGCGCGGCAGGATCACTGCGCACAGGTTCGGGTCGGCAATGTGGATGGCCAGGCCACTGGGCACCAGCGCGGTGTCGCCCGGCTGCAGGGTCAGCGCGGTATCCAGCGCCGCGCGCAGGTCCATGCCAGCGCTGGCCTCGGTGGCGTACGCCGGCAGCGGCCAGCTGTCGCCGAAGCGCGGATCGAGCAGCTTGACCTGCAGCGGGTGGGAAGTGGATGCCTGGGTCATGCCTGGAGTCTCCGCGCGATCAGCGCCAGCAGTTGTTCGGCCAGCTCGCGCTTGGAGGTGGCCGGGAATACCTGTTCACCGTCCTGCCAGAAGGCAGTGGCGGCATTGTTGTCGCTCTCGAAACCGCCGCCACTGATGCCGACCTGGTTGGCGATCACCAGGTCCAGGCGCTTGTCGACCAGCTTGCCGCGTGCGTACTTCTCCACGTCGTGGGTCTCGGCGGCGAAGCCGACCACCAGCTTCAGCGACTGCGTCTGTGCGGCGACTTCGGCAAGGATGTCCGGGGTACGCACCAGCTCGATCACCAGCGACTGGCTGTCGGCGGTCTTCTTCAGCTTCTGCGCGGCGACCTGGCGCGGCGTGTAGTCGGACACCGCTGCGGCACCGATATAGATGTCGGCAGGCAGCGATTTCAGCACGGCATCGCGCATCTGCGCGGCCGAGCGCACGTCGATGCGCTGCACGCCCGGCGGCGTCGGCAGCTGTACCGGGCCGCTGACCAGCACCACCTGCGCACCCAGCGCGGCGGCGGCGGCGGCCAGGGCGAAGCCCATCTTGCCGCTACTGCGGTTGCCGACGTAGCGCACCGGATCGATGTCTTCGTAGGTCGGGCCGGCACTGATCAGCAGGCGCAGCCCCTGCAGGGCACGGGTTTCCGACGCGGCAACCGTCGCAGCGGCGCCGCCATTGGCGGCCAGCGCGGCCACGATGTCGCCGGGCTCGGCCAGACGACCCGGACCCGACTCGCCTTCGGCCAGCGGGCCGTCGACCGGGCCGATCACCTGCGCGCCACGCTGGCGCAGCAGGGCGATGTTGGCCTGGGTGGCCGGATGCAGCCACATGCGGTGGTTCATCGCCGGGCAGATCGTCAGCGGTGCGGTGCTGGCCAGGCACAGCGTGCTGACCAGGTCATCGGCATGGCCCTGGGCCAGCCGGGCCAGCAGATCGGCCGTTCCCGGCGCGACCACGATGCGGTCGGCCCAGCGGGCCAGCTCGATGTGGCCCATGGCCTGTTCGGCGGCGCTGTCCCACAGCGTGGTGCGGGTCGGCTGCCCGGACAGGGCCTGGAAGCTGAGGGGAGTGACGAACTGCTGGGCGCCGGCGGTCATCGCCACCTGCACCTGGGCGCCCGCGTCGCGCAGGCGTCGCACCAGTTCCAGGGCCTTGTAGGCCGCGATCCCGCCTCCGACGCACAACAGCAGTTTCTGGCCTTCCAGCGCGCGGCCGGGCGCGGGGGAAGCGTTGGGGGAGTCAGCCACCTGGAATTCCTGTGCAAACGAGGGCATTAGCTTACCCGATGGTCGGTAATGTCCCGGTGCACAGCGCACATAGCGGGCGGCTATCAGCAGATGGGACTTGCACCACAGCGCTTCCGGGGTTCAAGCCACTGCGATTCGGAACTTTCCTATACCTGTAGGCCGGCCACGTTTGCAGAATCGTCAGTGGCCACCGCAGGTGCGCCGCTTCGCTTTTCGAGGATCCCGCGTGCACCCGCGCATCATCATCGCCGACGACCATCCCGTCGTCCTGCACGGCATCCGCATCGTGCTGCAGACCCACCTGATGGAGGTCGTCGGCAGCGCGCGCGACGGCGCCCAGCTGCTGCAGCTGGTCGAGCACCACGGCTGCGACGCGGTGCTGACCGACCTCTCCATGCCGGGCACCGGCCCGGATGGCCCGGAACTTATCGCTGAGCTGCGCGCACGCCACCCGGGCATGCCCGTGGTGGTGCTTACCGGCGCCCGCCATCCCGGCCTGCTCGATGGCCTGCTGCGCGAGGGTGTCAGCGGCCTGGTCGACAAGTGCGCCGATTTCGGCGAGCTGCCACAGGCCTTGAACGCGGCCATGGCAGGGCAGGTGTTCGTCTCGCAGCAGCTGCGCCACCACCTGCAGGCGCGCGACCTGATGTTCGCGCGCGAACCGGCGGCGCTGTCGGCACGCGAACAGGAAGTACTGGACCTGCTGGCCGCGGGCCTGAAGGTGAACGCCATCGCCGTGCACTGCGGCCGCAGCCCGAAGACGATCAGCCGGCAGAAGGCCGAGGCCAAGCGCAAGCTGGGGCTGCAGAACAACCAGGAGCTGTTCGCCTATCTGCAGTCGCGACGCGACTGAGGCAACAACCTACCCCGGCGCGCGCCCTGCCCTGATGGGACGCATCACCGGCGCTGGCGATGATGCAGGCATGCCCATCCATGACTGGCCCGAACAGGAACGTCCCCGCGAGAAGCTGATCGCACGCGGCCCCGCCACGCTGTCCGACGCAGAGCTGCTGGCGCTGTTCCTCGGCTCCGGCTTCGGTGGCCGCGACGCGGTGCAGACCGCGCGCGACCTGCTGCAGGCGCATGGTCCCCTGCGCGTGCTGCTGGACCGCCCGGCCCGCGAGCTGGCCCGGTTGCCGGGGCTGGGCCCGGCGCGCAGCTGTGCACTGGCCGCCGGGCTGGAGCTGGCCCATCGCTACCTGGCCGCCGAACTGCAGCAGGGCGAGGCAGTCGGCAACAACCCGGCCGCGGTCGGCCGCTACCTGCAGCACCGCCTGCGCGGCCAGGCCCGCGAGATCTTCATGGCGCTGTTCCTGGACAACCGCCACCGCCTGATCGCCTGCGAGGAGCTGTTCCAGGGCACCATCAATGCCGCCCCGGTCTATCCCCGCGAGGTGGTGCGGCGAGCCCTGCTGCACAATGCGGCAGCGGTGATCCTCAGCCACAATCACCCTTCCGGCGACCCCGAGCCTTCCGGCGCCGACACCCGCATCACCGATGAACTGCAGCAGGCGCTGGCGCTGGTGGACGTGCGCCTGCTGGACCACTTCGTGGTCGGCGAGGGCCGTCCCGTTTCGTTTGCTGAACGGGGCCTGCTGTCCCCGCCCCAGCCGCGCCTGTTCGGCTGAACGGCCCTGGCCTGGGGCGGGCGGGCGCCCCCGCAGGCATGTTCTGGTCAGCGTGGGCGCGGGTATCTGCGCTAAAATGGGCGATTCCGCCGCTCATTCTCACAGCAGGCCTCGTGAAAAATCTCCTCCGCGCCCTGATCAGCCAAGGCATCGAAGCCTTGCGCGCCAATGGCACCCTGCCCGCCGACTCCCTGCCGCCGGACTTCGTGGTCGAGCGCCCGAAGACCCGTGACCACGGCGACTTCGCCACCAACGCCGCGATGCTGCTGGCCAAGGCCGCGCGCAGCAATCCGCGCGCACTGGCACAGGCGCTGGTCGAGGCGCTGCCGCGCAGCGAGGACGTCAGCAAGGTCGAGATCGCCGGCCCCGGCTTCATCAACTTCCATCTGGCCCCGGCCGCGTACCAGCGCGAAACCGCCTCGGTCATCAAGGAAGCCCACGACTACGGCCGCAACCTGTCCGGCAATGGCCGCACGGTGGGCGTGGAATACGTGTCGGCCAACCCGACCGGCCCGCTGCATGTCGGCCATGGCCGCGCGGCGGCGATCGGCGACTGCGTGGCCCGCGTGCTCGATGCCAACGGCTGGAACGCCAAGCGCGAGTTCTACTACAACGACGCCGGCGTGCAGATCGAGAACTTGGCGCTGTCCACCCAGGCGCGGATCAAGGGCATCGCACCCGACCAGGACGGCTGGCCGGAAGGCGGCTACCGCGGTGAATACATCGCCGATGTCGCCCGCGCCTACATGGCCGGCGCCAGCGTCGATCTGGAAGGCAGCATCGTGGTCGGCGCCAAGGACCCGGACGACATGCAGGCGATCCGCCGTTTCGCGGTGGCTTACCTGCGCAACGAGCAGAACCTGGACCTGGCTGCGTTCGGTGTCGACTTCGACATCTACTTCCTGGAAAGCTCGCTGTACGCCGACGGCAAGGTCGCCGAAGCGGTGGCCAAGCTGCAGGCCTCCGGCCACACCTACGAGGAAGGCGGCGCGCTGTGGCTGCGCAGCACCGACTTCGGTGACGACAAGGACCGCGTGATGCGCAAGTCCGACGGCACCTTCACCTACTTCGTGCCGGACGTGGCCTACCACCTGTCCAAGTGGCAGCGCGGCTACGAGCGCGCGATCACCGAACTGGGCGCCGATCACCATGGCTCGCTGGCGCGCGTGCGCGCCGGCCTGCAGGCGATGGAAGTGGGCATCCCGCAGGGCTGGCCGGAATACGTGCTGCACCAGATGGTCACGGTCATGCGCGGCGGCGAGGAAGTGAAGCTGTCCAAGCGTGCCGGCAGTTACTTCACCCTGCGCGACCTGATCGAGGAAGCCGGCCGCGATGCGACCCGCTGGTTCCTGATCGCGCGCAAGCCCGATTCGCAGCTGACCTTCGACATCGACCTGGCCCGCCAGCAGAGCAACGACAATCCGGTGTTCTATGTGCAGTACGCGCACGCCCGTGTCTGCAGCCTGCTGCGCCAGGCGCAGGAAAAGGGCCTGGTGTACGAGCAGGGCAATGGCCTGGCCAATCTGGGCCGCCTGGCCGACGATGCCTCGCTGGTGTTGATGAACGAGATCTCGCGGTATCCGGAAGTGGTGGAAGCGGCCGGCGTGGCGCTGGAGCCGCACCTGGTGGCGCAGTACCTGCGTGAATTGGCGCATGCCTTCCACACGTGGTATCACGGGACGCCGGTGCTGGTGGACGACGCCACCGATCGCAACGCCAAGCTGACCCTGGCCTGCGCGGCGCGCCAGGTGCTGGCCAATGGCCTCGAACTCCTGGGCGTGAGCGCCCCGGAAAAAATGTAAGCATCAGGAGACGCAGTACACATGGCAGCACGACGCGGCAAAACCCAGGCACGACGCAACAGCAGCAGCCAGGGCACACCCGGATGGGTGTGGCTGGTGGCCGGTGTGGCGATCGCCGCTGTGGTGTTCCTGGCGGCGCCGAACCTGTTCAAGGGCGAAGGCGACGGCTTCCTGCGCGCCGGTCCGCAGCCGAACCCGAACGCGCAGCCGGCCCCGGTTGCTGATGCCGACAGCGATGTCGGCAGCCAGCCAGCCGCGCAGCCGGCCACGCCGAAGCCGGCCGAACCGGAGAAGCCCGCCGCGACGCAGTACGACTTCTACACCCTGCTGCCGGGCAAGGAAGTGGAAATGTCCGACGCCGAACTGGCCGCCAGCGCGCGCGCCGAGGACCAGCGCCGGGCCAAGGCCGAAGCGTCGCGCGCGCAGGCCGCGCTGGAAGGCAAGCCGGTGCCGCCGGCGAGCACGGCCACGCCGGCACCGACCGCAACGGCCAGCGTCGCCAGCACCGCACCGGTGACCGCAACCAACCGTCCGCTGCCGGCACCGCTGAGCGAACGCCCGGCTGCGGCAACCCTGCCGGCCAGCACCGCACCGGCGTCGACCAGCACGGCCGCCGCCACCCCGGCGCCGCGCGCGGAAACCGCGCCCACCGCGCCGGCGACCACGGCCGCACCGGCGCCCGCCGACAATGCCCGCTACATCCTGCAGGCAGGTGCCTTCGGTGCGTCCGGCGATGCCGAAGCCACCAAGGCCAAGCTGGCCATGATGGGCCTGGCGGCACGCGTGGAGTCGGCGCAGATCAACGGCAAGACCGTGTACCGCGTGCGCATGGGGCCGTACGGCAGCGCCGGCGAACTGTCTGAAGCGAAGCAGAAGCTGGACGGCACCGGCCTGCAGGCGATGGCGATCAAGGCGCAGTGAGTCTGTCGATGTGAATGAAAAAGCCGGGCATTGCCCGGCTTTTTTGTTTCTGTAGAGTCGAGCCATGCTCGACTGCCGTTCAAAGCAGTCGAGCATGGCTCGACTCTACAGACGGCGGTCAGCCTTCGCGGGCGACCTGGAAACCGGCGAAGGACTGGCTGACCGGCATCAGCTCCAGGCGATTGATGTTCAGGTGCGGCGGCAGCGTGGCCACCCAGAAGATCTGTTCGGCGATGTCTTCGGCGGTCATCGGGTTGGCACCGCTGTACAGCTTGTCCGACGCATTCTGGTCGCCATGGGTGCGGACCACGGTGAACTCGGTTTCGGCCATGCCCGGCTCGATCGTGGTCACGCGCACGCCGGTACCGTGCAGGTCCGAGCGCAGGCCCAGCGAGAACTGGCTGACGAAGGCCTTGGTGCCACCGTAGGCGTTGCCACCCGGGTACGGGTAGACGCCGGCCACCGACGAGATGTTGATGATCGCGCCCTTGCGCTCCACCAGCTGCGGCAGCAGGCGGTGGGTCAGGGTCACCAGCGCGGTGATGTTGGTGTCGATCATCGTGGTCCAGTCCGACAGCCTGGCGCTCTGTGCCGGTGCAGTGCCCTGCGCCAGGCCGGCGTTGTTGACCAGCAGATCGATCTCGCCGAAGGCCGGCGGCAGCGCCAGCAGCGCCGCCTCCATCGCCACCGGGTCGCGGATGTCGAAGGCGGCGGCGTGCACCACGTCCTTGCCGTAGCGCTCGACCAGCGGCTGCAGGCGTTCGCCGCGGCGGCCGGTGGCGATCACCTTCCAGCCGGCCTGGGCGAAGCGGTGAACGGCGGCGGCGCCGAAGCCGGACGTGGCGCCGGTAATCAGGACAGTGCGGGTCATCAGGCAACTCCAGGGGAAAAACCAGACCCCCATTCTGGCACCGTCGGTTGGCCGCTGTATTGCCGGATCGGCCAGATCCGGGGTCAGATCCCCCTGCTCCGCAAAGGGATCTGACCCCACCCGTCGGGGTGACCGGTACAATTGCGCCATGATCAACAATGATGTCCTGCGCAGCGTGCGCTACTCCCTGGACCTGGGTGACCAGCACGTGGTGACCCTGTGCCAGATGGCCGACCCGGCCTTCGCCGTGGATACCGAACAGGTGAAGGCCTGGCTGCGCCGCGAGGACGAAGCCGGTTTCGAGGCGATGAACGACAGCGCGCTGGCCCACTTCCTCGACGGCCTGATCGTGCACCTGCGCGGTCGCGACGAGAGCCAGCCGCAACGCGCGGTGGAAACCCGCATCGACAACAACCTGGTGCTGAAGAAGCTGCGCGTGGCCTTCCAGCTGCGCGACGTGGACCTGATGGAGATCTTCGCCAGCGCCGGCTTCAACGTGTCCAAGTCGGAAGTCGGCGCGCTGTTCCGCCAGCCCGGCCACGCCAACTACCGGCGCTGCCTGGACCAGATGCTGCGCAACTTCCTCAAGGGCCTGAGCCTGCGCCTGCGCGGCTGAGCACGGCCTCGACGAAGGCGCGCGCGGCCGGCGTCGGCAGCCGCTGCCAGACCAGGTGCACGCGCCGGGTCGGGGTCGGCTGCAGTGGAATCTGCACCACCCCCCTGAAGCCTTCGGCGATCAACGCCGGCACGATGCCGACTGCCAGCCCATGGCGGACGAAGCGCTCGACCAGTTCCATCAGGTTGACCTCGAAACGCACCGTGTGCGGCAGCCCCGCGGCGGCGAAGGCATCATCGGTCTGCCGGCGCGCACCGGTGCCGCGCGGGAAGTCGACCAGCGCTTCATCCTGCAACTCGGTCAAGGGCAACCGTTCGCACCCGGCCAGCGGATGCGATGGCGCCAGCACCGCCACCAGATCCTCCTCCTGCAGCATGCGGTGACAGACACCGTCCAGCGCTGCCGACGGCGCCAGACCGACCAGCGCCACGTCCAGCGCACGTGACTGCACCTGCGCGATCAGGTCCTCGCTCTTGTCCACCCGCAACTGGAACTCCACCTGCGGGTGCGCCTGCTGGAAGGCCGCCAGCATCGCCACGACGTCGATGCCGGTCAGCGAGGAGATCTGCCCGATGGCCAGCAACCCGCGCACCTCGCCACTGACGGCAGCCACGTCGGCGCGCAGATGGCGCAGGCTGGCCAGCACCTGGCGTGCGTGCACCAGCAACGCCTCGCCGGCGGCGGTGGCCCGCACCTGGCGCGGCAGGCGCTCGAACAGCGTTGTGCCCAGTTCCTGTTCAAGATGGGCGATCTGGTGGCTGAGCGCGGACTGCACCACGTGGCAGCGCTCGGCGGCACGGGTGAAATTGCCCTCTTCGGCCAGCGCCACGGCGAATTCGAGCTGCTTGAGATTCACGCAACCATCTCATTTTCAGATGACAGGGATGATGATGATTCATTTCCATCATGATCGCAGCAGGCGGACACTGTGCACCCCGCTTCCTGGAACACCGCGTGAGCCCGTCCCTCCCCCCTCTGCACCGCTGGCAGGTGCTGCTGATGTCGGTCGCCACCGGCGTGGCCGTGGCCAGCAACTACTATGCGCAACCGCTGCTGCACACCATCGCCGATGCCTTCGGCGTGCCGTTCGGCCAGGTCGGCATGGTGGTCACCGCCGCGCAGCTGAGCTATGCCGCCGGGCTGATCCTGCTGGTGCCGCTGGGTGACCTGTTCGAACGCCGCCGCCTGATCGTGGTGATGAGCCTGCTGTCGGCCAGCGGCCTGGTGATCAGTGCGTGCGCGCCGTCGCTGGCCTGGTTGCTGGTGGGCACCGCGATCACCGGCCTGTTTTCGGTGGTGGCACAGGTACTGGTGCCATTCGCCGCCACGCTGGCCGCGCCGGAACATCGCGGCCGTGTGGTTGGCACATTGATGAGTGGCCTGCTGCTGGGCATCCTGCTGGCGCGTACCGTAGCCGGCCTGCTTTCCAGCCTGGGTGACTGGCGCCTGGTGTATGCGATCGCTGCCGGCACCCTGGTGCTGACCGCACTGGCATTGCAGCGCGGCCTGCCGCGATTCCACCACAGTGCCGGCCTCGGCTACTTCGCATTGCTGCGCTCGATCGGCGTGCTGTTCGTGCAGGAGCCGGTGCTGCGCCAGCGCACCCTGCTGGGCGCCTGCAGCTTCGCCATGTTCGCGATCTTCTGGACCCCGCTCGCGTTCCTGCTGGCGCAGCCACCCTACGCCTACAGCGATGCCACCATCGGCCTGTTCGGGCTGGTCGGTGCCGCCGGCACGCTGGCTGCGGGCCTGGCCGGGCGCATGTCCGACCGTGGCCAGACCGGTCGTGCCACCGCCATCGCGCTGGTGCTGTTGCTGCTGTCATGGCTGCCGCTGGGACTGTCGGCACACTCGCTGCTGGCGCTGCTGGTTGGCGTGGTGGTGCTGGACCTGGCCGCACAGCTGCTGCACGTCAGCAACCAGAACCTGATCTACGCGCTGCAGCCTGCGGCACGCAACCGCCTCAATGCCGGCTACATGACCGGCTACTTCATCGGCGGTTCGCTGGGCTCGCTGCTGTCGGCACAGGTCTACCAGCGCTACGGTTGGACCGGCGTCTGCCTTGCCGGTACCGCAGTAGCCGTGTTGGCCCTGCTGCTGTGGCTGCCCGGCGCGCTGCGTGCGCGCCAGGCGGTATCGTCGAACTAGAAGCTGCCCTGCAGCGCCAGCTCCCAGCGCCCGCCGGCGTTGCCCGGGAACAGGCGCTTGGCTGCACTGTCGGTGTCATGCACGGTGGCACGCAGCTCCCATGCCGGCGCCAGTGTGGCAATGGCGCTGAGCTGGCCATGCAGGTAGTCCGGGCCCTGCGCGGTGGCCAGCCAGTACTGGCCCACCGCTGCTTCCAGGCGGACGCGTTCGTGCAGCGGCACACGCACGCCCAGCTGGGCATAGGTGCCGCGATGGCCGCCGGCCAGCGCATCGTTGGAATGGGCGACCTGCAGCCAGGCGCGCTGCTTCCAGGTCACGGTGGTGTTGAGTTCGGTCCAGTCCAGCGCACGGCCGGTACCCGGATACATGTAGCGGGTCAGGTTCGCATCCAGCGTCCAGTCCGGTGCCAGCGCGCCGGACCAGCCCGCCACCAGGTCGAACTCGCTGCGCGCACCGTTGTCCGGCTTGAACGAGACGTTGGACCCCCACACGCTGGCGTACCAGCCCGATGGGATCGAGATCTTCGCGCCGGCCTGCACCGCCGGGTCACCATCGCTCTGCGAGCTGCCGCGCCACACGTAATCACTGGTCAGTGCGGCACTGCCACTGACCTGCACCTGTGCCTGCGCGCTGCCGATGCCGAGCAGCCCTGCCAGGGCGGCCACCACCGCCGCCATCATCCCCTTGCTGTTCACTGCACTGTGTTCCTCGTCGAAGGCGGTCACGCCGCCGGGACGGCAGTGTCCAGTGCGTGGCCGTAACGGATCGAGGGTGCGGCCCGGCCCGCGGCGCAAATTCGGCGTAAATCCCGTGGAAGGAGGCCATGTGCCGGCAGCGCGGTATCATGGCGCCTTGTTTCCAGGAACCAACCGCGTGGACGCCATCCTGACCCCGGTATCGATCGGCGAGCTGATCGACAAGATCACCATTCTCCAGATCAAGGCCGAGCGCATCGACGATGCCGCCAAGCTGGCCAACGTGCGCACCGAGCTGGACGGCCTGCTGCCCCTGTTGCAGCAGCAGCTGCAGGCACAGCCGGCGCTGGCCGCGCTGCAGCAGCAGCTGAAGGCGATCAACGAGCGCATGTGGGACATCCAGGACCAGCTGCGCGACAAGGAAGCGGCCCAGGTGTTCGACGAGGCGTTCATCCAGCTGGCACGCGGTGTCTATGGCACCAATGGCGAGCGCGTGCAGGTGAAGAACGAGATCAATCGCGTGGCTGGTTCGGCACTGGTGGAAGAGAAGCAGTACCAGGGCGAGTAACGCCGCTCATCCGCATTCCAGCAGGTGGCGGAAGCGGAACAGGTCACCGTCTCCGCGGATGCCAAGCTTGCGGTAGGCCGAGGTTTTCTGCGAGCTGATCGTGCTGGCCGAACGCCCCGATCGCAGGGCCATTTCGCTGGTGCTGACCCCTTTCAGCACCAGCCCGAGCACTTCACGTTCGCGCTGGCTCAACGGCGCCAGTGCCGGGGCCGGCATTCTGCGTGCACGCGTGCGCGGCAGGTTCAGTTCCGCGCGCAGCTCCGGTGGCACGAAGCGCCCTCCCCGGGCGACCACATCAATGGCGCGCAGCAGCAGGTCCGGTGGCGTCGACTTGGACAGGAAGCCGCGCGCACCGGCACGCATCGCGGTGGCCACCGTGCTGGCATTGCAGTGCGCCGAGAGCACCAGCACCGGCAGCGCCGGCCAGCGCTGTGACAGCACGCGCAACAGGGCCAATCCATCACCCAGGTCACCCATCGGCAACGCATCGATCAGCAGCAGGTCGACACATGCCGGGCTGCGCGCCAGCAGCTGCAGCAGGTGCGCCTCGCTGGACAGGCTCACCCGCACCTGCACGCCACTGTGCTGGCGCAGCAGTACTTCCACCCCCAACCGCAGCACCGGGTGCGGGTCCAGCAACGCCAGGCGTCGTGGCCGATCAGCCAGCAGGGGCGTGAGGGTCGGTGGCATCGCGGCATGTCCAGGCAACATGGGGCATCCACCGTAGGTCGGTGCCCGCAGCGGCGGAATCCAATTCCTTGCAATGCCTGGCCCGTGCAGCCCGCCAGTCAGACAGCATTCCGGTTTGCCACGGCGCAAACGCAACAGGCCCGGCAAATGCCGGGCCTGTTGGAGCGTCTCCAGCGCGGAATCGCGCCGGGGCAGCAATTACCAGCTGAAGCGCGGGCCGACGGTGTATTCCTTGTCGCCGTGGCGGTTCATCTTCAGCTCGCCGTTCAGGCCCCAGTTCTGGTTCAGCTTGACCTGACCACCCAGGCGGCCGTACCACTGGCCATCCGGATTGACGCCGTGCTTCTTGGCGTAGTCTTCGTAACCGACCATGCCGTAGACCTCGGCGTGGGCGCCGAAGGCAGTGCGGATACCGGCTTCAGCGCTGTAGCCGTTGAAGTCCAGACCGTGCTTCGGGTCGAACTTCTGGTAGGCAACGCGGGCAACGAAGTCGGTGCTCGGAGCGATTTCAACGTTGTAGCCGGCACCGATCTTCCACTGGTCAACCTTCAGGTTGGTGTGGTCGATTTCCTGGCGGCTGTATTCGCCGAAGGCGTGGAAGTTCGGCAGGAAGCCGTAGGAACCCTTCACGCCCCAGCCATCCGCCTTGATGCCATCGACGTCGGTCTTGGCGTAGTCGGCTTCGGCGTAGTTGTAGGACAGGTTCTCAGCAGCCGAGGCGGTGAACGGCAGGGCAGCGGCCAGGGCCAGAGCAATCAGCGAATTCTTCATGGGGGTACACCTTTACTTTCTTATGGTGTGCAGCAGCGCCAGGGCGCCATCGCATCGGGAATGTAAATTCTCCGTTATTCGCCACAACGCTCCCTGAAAACAGCAGTCTTCGCATTGCTGAATTTTTTGCCTTGATTCAGGCTGCGTCTGGCATACGCGCGCGGCGCGCGTGCATTTGAACCCCGTCGACGATTGCAACAGGAGGTTGCCTTGCACGTGCCTGCCCCGCTGCGGTTCCCGTTCTGCGCCGCCATCCTGGTCTTCACCGGCGTGTTTTCCATCGCATCGGCGCAGCCGCTGCAGCCCTCCGACTACCAGCGCGCCGAACGCGTGCACGACAGCCATCTGCGCGGTGCCTTGCGCAATGCCTCGATCGTGCCGAACTGGTTGGCCGATGGCCGCTTCTGGTACGAACGCGAAGATGTGCAGGGCCGGCGCCAGGCGGTCCTGGTCGATCCAGCACAGGCCACCCGCCAGACCCTGTTCGAACCGGACGCACTGGACACTGCGGTTGCGCCCTTCGGAGCCAACGGACCACGCCTGCGCCTGACCACCGTGCAGGTGATGGGTGATGGATTGCGCCTGCGTTTCAACGGTGAGATGCCGATCGACTGCCAATGGCCACGCTGGCACTGCGTGCGGTCGCAGGGTGCAATGCCGCCGGCAGATGCGCTGCCTTCGCCCGCTGGCGATGCCTGGCTGCAGGTGCGCGACCACAATCTGTGGCTGCAGTCGCCCGGAATGGCAGCACGAGCGCTGACCACCGGCGGTGAACCCGGCCATGGTTATGGCGTACTGCCGGACTTCACCCTGCGCGGTATTCCACGCCGCCAGGGCCGGATGCCGGCACGGCCGTTCGCGGTCGGCTGGTCACCGGATGGCCGCTACGTGGCCGGCATCCGCTACGACGAACGTGCGCTGCAGGACTACCCCTATCTGGAAAGCACGCCGGCCAACAGCGCGCGCCCACGCGTACATACGGTAAAGCTGGGGCTGCTGGGCGACGCACAACAGGTACGCGACAGCCTGTATGTGGTCGATACCCGCAGCGGCAGGCAGCACGACATCGCGCTGCCCGAAGGCTGGAACACCCTGAGCGAGGCCGGCATCCTGGGCTGGGACGGTGGCCGCCTGTATGCCGTGATCGCGCACTTCGGCGCGCCACGGCGCCTGCGCCTGGTGGAGATCGAGGCCGGCAGCGGTGCACTGCGCACCGTGCTGGAGGAGGCCAGCGATACCCGCCTGCAGCTCAACGTGTATTCGTACAACCGGCCAGCGGTGGCCATCCTGCCCGGGCAGGACACGGCCGTATGGTTCTCGCAGCGCGATGGCTGGGGCCATCTGTACCGGGTGCGCCTGTCCGACGGCAAGGTGCTGCGCCAGCTGACGCGTGGCCGTTGGGTGGTGCGTGACCTGCTGGGCGTGGACGCTGCGCACGGCTGGGCGTATTTCAGCGCCGGCGGTGTCGAGGGCGGCGATCCCTACGTGCGCGGCCTGTACCGGGTTCCGCTGCGCGGCGGCGCGGTACAGCGCCTGGCGGCCGATGGCAGCGACCATCTGGCCGATGCCGGCACCGGTGTGCTGTTCGGGGGACGCGCGCCGCAGGCACTGTCGCCGCATGGGGGCTATCTGGTGGATACCGTCTCCAGCCTCGTGCAGCCGCCGCGCACCGTGCTGCGTGCCAGCGATGATGGCCGTGAAGTGATGGTGCTGGAAGAGGCGGACCACCACGCGGTGGTTGCTGCTGGCTGGCGCCCACCAAGGCGCGAACGCGTGTTGGCCGCCGACGGGCACACGCCGATCTTCGCCACCGTCTACCTGCCCCGTGACTATCGCGATGACGGCAGCTTTCCGGTGATCGACGCGATGTACGGCGGTGCCTTCATCAGCAATGCGCCGGTGACCTATGCCGAAGCCGTATCGGCGTTGAATCCCGTCTCGCGCGCCAGCCTGGCCGAACTGGGCTTCGTGGTGGTCAGCATCGATGCGCGCGGCACCGGCGGCCGCGACAAGGCGTTCCATGACAGCAGCTTCCTGCACGCTGCCGATGTGCAGCTGGATGACCACGTGGCTGCACTGCGCCAGCTGGGTGAACGCTATCGGGGCATCGATCTGCAGCGGGTGGGCATCTACGGGCATTCGTTCGGCGGCTACAGTGCGGCGCGCGCCCTGCTGCGCTACCCGGCGTTCTACAAGGTGGGCGTGGCTTCGGCCGGCAGCCACAACTTCCAGGGCATGTATGGCGGCGCGCTGCACGGCATGGACCGGCTGTTCGGGGGCGTACTGCCGGCCACGGCCATGGCCGATGGCGTGCCGGTGCCCTTTGCCGGGCTCGACAATGCCGCGCTGGCCGGCAACCTGCGCGGGCATCTGCTGCTGGTCTACGGCGAACTGGACGAGAACGCACCGCCGGCACTGACCCTGCAGCTGGCTGCGGCCCTGAACACGGCCCAGCGCCGCTACGACCTGCTGTACCTGGCCCGGCAGGACCACGAGCTGTTCCGCAACGACGCCACCTACACGCACCGCATGTGGGACTACTTCGTGCGTCACCTGGCCGGCCGGGAGCCGCCGGAGACGGTGCTGGCGCCGCTGCCCGGTGGCCCGGGCTGAACAGGCGTGCGCGGGATGTCGATCCACGACGCCCGGGTTCGTCGGGTACTTGAAGGCCGTGCATGCGGCACGGTCCATCCGGAGGCAGGCAATGAGCTACATCGATGGTTTCGTCCTGGCGGTACCCACCGCCAACAAGGAGAAGTTCCTCGCCCACGCACGCACTGGGGATCCCGTTTTCATCGAGTACGGCGCGCTGCGCGTGGTCGAGTGCTGGGGCGATGACGTGCCGCACGGCAAGACCACCGATTTCTTCGGCGCGGTGAAAGCCACGCCGGATGAGACGGTGGTGTTTTCCTGGATCGAATGGCCGGACAAGCCGACCCGCGACGCCGGCATGAAGAAGATGATGGAGGACCCGCGGTTTGATCCAGCGAAGAATCCGATGCCGTTCGACGGCGCGCGGATGATCTACGGCGGCTTCGTGCCGCTCTACGAGCTGACGCGCTGAACCCGGCGGACGCGCTCAGCGCGCGTCCGTGTCATCGCTGGCAGCGGCATGGCCGGCGCCCAGTGCGGCGCCGGCCCCCAGGCCCATGCCGCCCATGCCGGCACCCATTCCGCCGCCACCGCCGCCTCCACCACTACGGGCGCCCTTGGCATCGCCGTCGTTGCGGCCCTTGCCGCCACCGCTGGCACCGGGCCGGGTCGGCCCTTGCGGAGGAATCTGCAGGTCGGCCGGGATCGGCGCGAGATCCAGCGCTTCGCGCACGAAATCGCGCAGCGAGACCACCAGGTCGTGGGTGTGTACCGGTCGCCCCTGTGCCAGTTCGTTGGCCGCGCGCGCGGCCAGCCGTACCTGTTCGTCGGTGCCCAGCAGCAGGATGTCCGACAGCGCAGCCTCGACCGCATCGCGGATGCGCCGCGCACGGTCCGAGCGCGGCTCGGCGATGCCTTCGGCATCTTCGCGCTGGCGCAGGTCACGGCGATGGCTGGGATCCACGCCCAGTTCGCCAGTGAACGAACCGCCCAGCGTCTTGTAGGCGGCCATCAGCGTGCGCAGCCGTTCATTGATCTGCCGGTTCTCGCGCTCGCGGCGCTGCTGCAGGGTCTGCATCACCAGCAGGCGGATGCCCACGCCCAGCAGGGTGATCAGAACCAGGCCGGCCAACGTGGACAGCACGCCCTGCCAGGAACTGAAGTCGATACCGCGCATGCCGGGGCTCCTGCAGGAAGAACCTGCATCTTGCCCCAGAAACGCGAAAGGCCCCACCACCCGGTGGGGTGGCAGGGCCTTCGGTCACGGCGCGATTACTTGCGCTTGGCGACCTTGCGCACGGCCTTCTTGGCCGGAGCCTTCTTGGCCGGAGCCTTCTTGGCGGCGACCTTCTTCAGCGGCGCAGCCTTCTTGGCGACCGTCTTGCGGGTGGCGGCAACTTTCTTGCCCACCGCCTTCTTGCCGACAACCTTCTTGGCAGCGGCGGTCTTCTTGCCGACGGCCTTCTTGGCAACAGCAGCCTTCTTGCCGACCACCTTCTTGGCGGCCGCAGTCTTCTTGGTGGCGACCTTCTTGGTGGCGGCAACCTTCTTGCCGACAACCTTCTTCGCAGCCACGGCCTTCTTGCCAGCGACCTTCTTGGCGGCGACGGTCTTCTTGGCCACGGCCTTCTTGGCGGTAGCGACCTTCTTGCCGACCACCTTCTTGGCGGCCGCAGTCTTCTTGGCAACGGTCTTCTTCGCGACGGCGGCCTTCTTGGTGGCGGCCTTCTTCACGGCGGCGACCTTCTTGCCGGCAGCCTTGGTGGCGGCCTTGGTGGTCTTCTTGGCGGCAGCGGCCTTCTTGGTCACAGCCTTGCCGGCAGCGGCCTTCTTCTTGGCCACTTCCTTCTTCAGGGCAGCGGCTTCGGCCTTGGCGTTCTTCTTGGCCGCTTCCAGCTTCTTCTTGGCGTTGGCAACGGTCTTGCCGACCGACTTGGCGGCCTTCTCGGCCTTCTTGGCAACGGTCTTCTCGACCTTGGCCACAGCCTTCTTGGCCTTGGCAACGCGGGTACCGGCAGCCTTGGTGGCGCGCTTGACGGTCTTCTTGACCGACTTCACGGCGTCTTCGGCGGCGTGGGCGATGGTCTCGCCAACGTTGGTGGCGGCTTCTTTGACGTTCTCGACGGCGTCGGTCACGACCGACACACCATTACCGTTGCTCATGTTGCCCTCCTGGGGGCCTTAAGTATCAAAACGGGGCGATGCTATACCGACATTGACGATCGTGGAACGGGGCACGCGCCAGCAATCGCATCTGATGCGACGGCCATGGTGTAGCCCACCACTGCCGCAGGAGCGGCGGGTTCACAGGAAACCCCTTTTTTTAAGGACTACGCCACATCCACCGCGTGGTCGAAGATGGCCGTTGCGTGCCGTTGCATGGATGCGGCATCCGATGCGTGTTGTGGCGCATTGCGGCACCCGGTTGCGCGGAACTGCGCAAGTATCGGTCTGTGTCCGCGCGCCCAGCGATCGTCTTCGGTGATGCAGGCGTCGCCTGTGCGGGTGTCGCCACAGCCTTGCTGTCAGCCTCCGCACCCGCCTTCTTCGGCCTGCGGTTTTCATGGCGCATTTATCCAGATCGCGACACACTCATTCAGCTTGTTTTACCGTAGGGCCGAACCGCCCCCACCCACGCCAGCGAACCGACTCCCATGCGACCGCTTCCCACCCTGCTCACGCTCGCAATCGCCGCCGCCTTCGGTGGCTTCGTTGCCACCGGCATCAATGCCCACCTGGACAACCGTGCCGACGCAGCACCGCTGCCAGCGGTGCTGCCGACCACGGCCGCGTTGCCGGCCGCGGTGGCCGGGCAGGCGGTGCCGTCGCTGGCGCCGATGCTGGAAAAGGCGATGCCGGCAGTGGTCAGCGTCAACACCAAGCAGGTGGTGCGCGTACGCAACCCCTTCTT
Organism: Stenotrophomonas sp. NRRL B-14846; assembly: GCF_050473585.1. NCBI lineage: Bacteria > Pseudomonadati > Pseudomonadota > Gammaproteobacteria > Lysobacterales > Lysobacteraceae > Stenotrophomonas > Stenotrophomonas sp. NRRL B-14846. The sequence goes on along the minus strand of NZ_JBFLUN010000022.1, from coordinate 4,234,731 downwards.
CAACGACCCGTTCTTCCGCCGCCTGTTCCCGGACATTCCGCAGGAACGCATCAACGAATCGCTCGGCTCGGGCGTGATCATCGACGCCAAGGAAGGCCTGGTGCTGACCAACCACCATGTCATCGAGAACGCCGATGACGTGCAGGTGACACTGGCCGATGGGCGCACGGTGAAGGCCGAGTTCCTCGGTTCGGACCGTGATACCGACATCGCGCTGATCCGCATCCCGGCGCAGAACCTGACCGACATCAAGCTCGGCAACAGCGACCAGCTGCGGGTGGGCGACTTCGTGGTGGCCATCGGCAACCCGTTCGGCTTCAGCCAGACGGTCACCTCGGGCATCGTCTCGGCGGTGGGCCGCAGCGGCATTCGCGGGCTGGGCTACCAGAACTTCATCCAGACCGATGCATCGATCAACCCGGGCAACTCCGGTGGTGCGCTGGTCGACCTGCAGGGCCAGCTGGTCGGCATCAATACCGCCAGCTTCAACCCGCAGGGCAGCATGGCCGGCAACATCGGCCTGGGCCTGGCGATTCCGTCCAACCTGGCGCGCAGCGTGGTCGACCAGCTGGTCAAGCACGGCGTGGTGGTGCGCGGCACGCTGGGCGTGGAGAGCCAGAACCTGACCGCGCAGATCGCGCAGGGGCTGGGCCTGGGCGAAACGCGGGGTGCGCTGATCACCCGCGTGCTGGCCGGTTCGGCCGCTGCTGCGGCCGGGCTGAAGCCGGGCGATGTGGTGGTCTCGGCCAACGGCCAACGCGTGGACAGCGCCGAAGCCCTGCACAACGTGGAGGGCCTGGCCGCGGTCGGCAGCCCGCTGGCGCTGGACGTGCGCCGCGAAGGCAAGCCGCTGCAGATCAAGGCCACGCTGAAGGAACAGGCGCGTGCGGTCACTGGCGAGAGCCTGGACCCGCGGCTGACCGGTGCCACCTTCGTCGACCTGCCCGAGTCGCTGCGGCAGTCGGGTGTCGGCGGCGTGCTGGTCAGCGAGGTCAAGCGCGGCAGCCGCGCGGCAACCAACGGCCTGCAGCAGGGCGACATCATCACCGACGCCACCGTGGGTGAATTCGCCGACCTGGCCAGCTGGCGAGCCAATTTCCAGCAACGCCCGCCGACCCTGGTGGTACGCGTGCTGCGCAACAATGGCCAGCAGCAGGGCCAGCTCGTGATGCGCTGATCGCCCTGCCGTAACACCCCCTATACCCCGGCAATGCTATTGCTGTCAGTCCAGGTCGGCACCGCCGACACCCGTTCCCCCATCGCAACAGGAGTGATTCGATGAGCCCCACCAATACCGAGAACCTGAAGGAACACCTGGGTGAAGCCGGTTCCCACCTGAAGCAGGCCGCCACGGCCGCCGGCGGTGCGATCAAGGGCGCAACCGGTGCCGCGACCGACGAACTGCGCATCGGCAAGGCCAACGTCAAGGCCGAGCTGTCCGACAGCGCACTGTCTGGCCTGGCCGCCGCCGAATTCGGTGGTGCCGCTGCCAAGGAACAGGTCGACGCGTTGATGGACAAGGGCAAGGACCTGATCGACAGCGCCGCCGAGTTGATCCGTGAACGTCCGCTGGCCTCGTTCGGCGTCGCCTTCGCTGCCGGCTGGATCATTGCCAAGCTGGCCCGCGGCAGCAGCGACAAGTAAGCCGCGGCGTGAGCGAAGACAACGCGCAAGCCCCTGATCCGGCGGCCACCCCGCCGCTGGATGAGAGCATCCGCCAGGTCGGCGCGGCCGGTCGTGCCGCTGCCGATTCGGCCAAGCATTCACTGCGGTCGCTGCGCCGCCTGGCCTCGGCCGACTTCGCGCTGGCACGCAGCGCGTTCGGTCGTGCGCTGGCCTGGGCCGGCGTGGCGATCGTGTTCGGTGCGTCGGCGTGGTTGCTGATGGCCGCCACCCTCATCGCCCTGCTGCAGAGCTGGGGCCTGAGCTGGCTGCAGGCGCTGCTGATCACCTCGTTGCTGAGCCTGGCCGTCACCGGTTATGCGATCTGGCGGGTGTCCTACTTCTTCCACCACACCGGCATGCACGCCACCCGGCGCCAGCTGTCACGCTTGGGCCTGTTCGATGAGCCCAGCGAAGATGACCCCGATGCCGATGTGCAGTTGCCGGAGGGCAAGCCATGAAGTTCGGTGCGCTGCAGCGGCGGGTGAAACGCTGCGAACAGGTGGTGACCGTGCGCCTGGTCGAGACCCAGGACCACTGGTCCACGCTCAGCCAGGTCTGGCGACAGGGCTGGTCGCCGCTGCGCATCGTGGTGGTCGGCCTGGCCGGTGGCTTCATTGCCGGCAAGCTGGAAGTGCCGGGCAAGGTCAACGGTGCCCGCTGGCTGCAGATGGTGGGTTCGGTCTCGAACCTGTTCGCCAGCGCGCAGGCCGCGTTCGCCACGGCGATGGCGGCGCAGGCGGCAGCCAGCGCCGACGACGCGGCCGAAGAAGCCGACGATGCCAGCGAACAGGCACAGGCGGCGGCCTCCGCTTCCGACGCACGGCCCGCACCGGCAGCGCGCCCGGAACCCGAACCGGAACTGCGCGAACCGCGCCCGGCCGAAGCGGCCACCGAGCTGTCCGAACGTTGATCCACGGAATCCGCCGCGCCGATCGCGGCCGGCGGATAATGCGCTCCCCTTCCCGGTTGGTGCGTCGATGAGCGAGTCCCTCCTGTCCCCGTCACCGGCCGATCCGCAGGATGAGCAGGCGCCGCTGCCGCCCCCCTCGCGCCCGCGCGGGCCGATGTCGCTGGTGGTGCTGGCAACCCTGGCGGTGGGCTACACGCTGTGGGCCGCGCAGGACATCATCCTGCCGGTGCTGCTGGCGATGTTCTTCGCGCTGGTCGGCAACCCGATCCTGCGCCTGCTGCAGAAGCTGTGGATTCCGCGCGCGCTGGGCGCCCTGCTGATCCTCGGCGCCGGCCTGGGCGTGACCGGTTCGCTGGCGGTGCAGTTGATCGGCCCGGCGATGGAATGGGCGCAGGAAGCACCACAGCAGCTGCGCAAGGTGGCCCGTCAGGTACAGGACCTGACCAAGCCGGTGCAGCAGGCCAACCAGGCCGCGGAAAACTTCGCCCGCGTGGCCGGTGGTGACAGCAACCACAAGGTGCAGGTGATCCGCACCCAGCTGGACGACCCGTACCGCATGCTGACCCGCGCGCCGCGGTTGGCGGCTTCGGTACTGGCGGTGGTGCTGCTGACCCTGTTCTTCATGATCTACGGGCAGAGCCTGCAGCGCGCAGCGATCGCGCTGTTCCCGAACCGCCAGCAGCAGCGTTTCACCACCGACATCCTGCGGTCGATCGAGCGGGAGGTCTCGCGCTATGTGCTGACCATCAGCGTCATCAACACCCTGGTCGGGCTGGTGTTCGCCGGCGTGCTGATGCTGTTCGGCATCGGCCTGCAGGAAGCCTTGCTGTGGGGCACGGTGGCGGCCCTGCTGAATTTCGCCCCGTACGTGGGCCCACTGATCGGCGTGGCATTGATGTTGTTGATGGGCTTCGTGGAATTCCGCGACCCGCTGCAGGCCCTGCTGCCGGCCGCTGCCTACCTGGCCCTGCACACCCTGGAAGGGCAGATGGTGACCCCGATCGTGCTGGGCCGGCGGATGAAGCTGTCGCCGCTGGTGCTGATCCTGGCGCTGATGGTGTTCGGCTGGGCCTGGGGCATGATCGGCCTGCTGCTGGCGGTGCCGCTGCTGGTCTGCATCAAGCTGGTGCTGGCACGGCTGGACGGCATGCAGGGCTGGGCACGCCTGCTGGAATGAAAGCCCGCGCGGGCAGGCGTAGAATGGCGGGGTGAATTTCCCCGTCCAAGCCATCACTCTCGACCTTGACGACACGCTGTGGCCGTTCGCTCCGATCGGCGCCCGCATCGACCTGGTCCTGCACGAGTGGATGCGTGAACACAGCCCCGCCACCGCTGCGATGTATCCGGTGGCGGCGATGCGCGAACTGCGCGAGCGCCTGTACCACGCCCATCCGCACCTCCACCACGACCTGAGCGCGCTGCGCCGGCTGACCCTGCACGAAGCCCTGCACGGCAGCGGCGCCAGCCTCGATCTGCTGGAACCGGCGTATGAAGTGTTCTACGCCGCACGCAACCAGGTCGAGTGCTACCCCGATGCGATCGATGCGTTGGCGCGGATTGCCGCGCGGGTGCCGGTGGCAGCGCTGAGCAACGGCAACGCCGATCTGGAGCGGATCGGCCTGGCCCATCATTTCGCCTTCCAGCTGGGCGCGCGCGAACACGGCGCAGCCAAGCCCGAGGCGAGCATCTTCCACGCCGCCTGCACCCGCCTGGGTGTGGCGCCGGCACAGGTACTGCATGTCGGCGACCATGCCGAGATGGACGTGGCCGGGGCGATCGCCGCCGGCCTGCGCGGGTGCTGGATCAACCGCGAAGCAGCCACCTGGACCCATCCGCACCTGCAGCCGGACCTGCAGTTCGACACCCTCACCGGCCTGGCCGACTGGTTGGACGCCAACCTCGACGCCGCCGCACCCCGGAGTACCTGACGCATGAGCGAGATCACTGGTTTCACCGCCGACACCGCCGCAGCGCTGCCGCTGTACGTGCTGGACCGCGAACAGTTCGCGGCCTGGAAGGACGGCCAGCCGGCCGCCACCCAGGCCTGGCTGGCGTCGCAGGGCTTCACCGCCGGCGCGCACAGCGTGGCCTTGCTGCCCGGCACCGATGGCCTGGCCGGTGCGGTGATGGGTGTGGGTGATCGTGGTGATGCCTACAGCTATGCGCATGCCCCGCACGCGCTGCCGGAAGGCAGCGTGTGGCAGCTGGCCAGCGAACTGCCGGCCGCCGAACTGGCCCTGCTGCAGCTGGGCTGGGGCCTGGGCAGCTACCGCTTCGACCGCTACCGCAAGCGCAACCGCGCGCCGGCCCGGCTGGTGGCGGCACCGTCCGGCGAGGTGGCTGACCTGATCGCCGCCAGCCTGCGCGTGCGCGACTGGGTCAACACGCCGACCGAAGACATGGGCCCGCAGCAGCTGGAAGACGCCGCACGCGCCCTGGCCAATGCACATGGCGCGCAGGTCGAAGCGATCACCGGCGATGAGCTGCTGAAGCAGAACTTCCCGGCCATCCACGCCGTGGGCCGTGCATCGCACCGCGCGCCGCGGCTGGTGGTGCTGCGCTGGGGCAAGGACACTGATCCGGCGCTGGTGCTGGTCGGCAAGGGCGTGTGCTTCGATACCGGCGGCCTGGACATCAAGCCGGCCGACGGCATGCGCAACATGAAAAAGGACATGGGCGGCGCCGCGCATGCACTGGCCCTGGCCGGCCTGGTGATGGCACGCGGGCTGCCGGTTCGCCTGACCCTGCTGGTGCCGGCGGTGGAAAACGCGATCGGCCCGGATGCCTTCCGCCCGGGCGAAGTGATCGCCACCCGCAAGGGCCTGAGCGTGGAGATCGACAACACCGATGCCGAAGGCCGCGTGATCCTGTGCGATGCGCTGACCTTCGCCGGTGAGCAGAAGCCGGACCTGGTGCTGGACTTCGCCACCCTCACCGGTGCCGCACGCATCGCACTGGGCCCGGATCTGCCGGCGCTCTTCAGCAATGACGACAGCGTGGCCCAGCAGTGGCTGCAGGCCGGCGACGCGACCCGCGACCCGGTCTGGCGCATGCCGCTGTGGCGCCCCTACCTGCGTTACCTGAGCAGCGGCATCGCCGACCTGGCCAACGCCGGTTCGCGCATGGCCGGCTCGGTGACGGCCGCGCTGTACCTGGAGCGTTTCCTGGAAGACGGCCAGCGCTGGGCGCACCTGGACGTGTACGCCTGGAACGACGGCGAACGCCCGGGCCGTCCGGCCGGTGGCGAAGCGCTGGCGCTGCGTTCGGCGTGGGCGATGCTGAAGCAGCGCTACAGCTGATCGGGTGGGTGCCGACCGTTGGTCGGCACGTCGTCCCCGGCAAATCTGACGAAAAATTGAATTTCGGCCCCGGCCGGGTTCTGCGAGGATGTGTGGGTCGACCACCCACACGCTCCGTGAAGGCAGGACTCCGACCATGTCGCTCTTCCGCTACACCCGTGCCGGCCAGACGGCGGGCGCACCGCGCAGGCATTCGCCGCTGCTCTGGATCGCACTGATCGCGCTCATTCTGGGCGCCGTCGCACTGGCCTTTGCCTGGCTGGCCGGCTGGATTGGCGACCGCCTCACCGCGCAGCGCTTCACCGACACCATCGAGGCCACCGGCCCGGCCCATCCCGGCTTCCGCCGTGCGCACAGCAAGGGCATCTGCGTGAGTGGCTGGTTCGAACCCAGCGCGCAGGCCCCCACCCTGTCCAGCGCACGGGTGTTCTCGCAGCGCCGCGTGCCGGTGATGGGCCGCCTGTCGATCGGCGGCGGCGACCCCTACGGCGCCGACAACACCGCGCGCGTACGCAGCCTCGCAGTGCAGATGGTCGGCGATGATGGCCAGGAATGGCGCATGGCGATGAACAGCTTCCCGTTCTTCGCCGTGCCCAACGCCAAGGCGTTCTACGAGCAGACGCGCGCCTCCATCCCGGACCCGGCCACTGGCAAGCACGACCCGCAGAAGATGGCCGCGGTGCTGGCGAAATACCCCAGTGCACAGGCCTTCCAGCAGTGGGCCAAGACCGCGCCGTGGACCAGCAGCTGGGCCGACACCACCTTCAACAGCGTCAACAGCTTCTGGTTCACCAACGCGCAGGGGCAGAAACGCGCGGTGCGCTGGCGCTGGCAACCGCAGGCGCCGGTGGTTGAGATGGATGCGGAGACGCGCAAGCAGGCCAGCGTCGATTTCCTCAGCCAGGAACTGCAGCAGCGCCTGGCCAGCGGCCCGGTGCGCTGGAACCTGGTCGTGACCACCGCCGAGCCCGGCGATGCCATCGATGATCCGTCGGTACCGTGGCCCGAGTCGCGTGATCAGGTCGTGGCCGGCGTGCTCAGCCTGGACCGCATGCAGTCGCAGGAACAGGGCGCGTGCGGGCAGATCAATTTCGATCCGCTGATCCTGCCCAGTGGCGTGCGTGGCAGTGACGATCCGATCCTGGCGGCCCGCTCCGCCGTGTACTCGCAGTCCTTCAACCGCCGCGAACGCGAGCGCGCCACCGGCAACGTCGAGCAACCGAAGGAGGCCGCACGATGAGCACCGGCAACGGCCACTTCAACCTGCTCGCGCGCGTGCTGCACTGGTCCATGGCGCTGATGATCATCGCCATGCTGTTCATCGGCGTGACCATGGTCGCCTCGCTGCACCTGCGGCCGATGCTGATCGACCTGCACCGCCCATTGGGCATCGCCATCGGCGTACTGGTGCTGCTGCGCCTGTACAACCGGCTGCGCCATCGCCCGCCGCCACTGCCTTCCGACCTGCCCGCCTGGCAGGTGCTGGCAGCGAAGGCCTCGCACTGGATGCTGTACGCACTGATGCTGGCAATGCCGCTGATCGGCTGGGCGATGCTGTCGGCCGGCGGTTACCCGATCGTGCTGTGGGGCGGCCTGCACCTGCCGCCGATCGTGCCGCACACCCCGGCGCTGTATGCCGCGTTGCGTAACGCGCACAGCCTGCTGGCCTATGTGTTGTTCGCCACGGTGCTGATGCACGTGGGTGCGGCGCTGTTCCACCTGTGGGTGCGGCGTGATGGGGTGTTCCAGGCGATGGCGCGCGGGAAGGATTGAGCGGGTTCGCCGGGCGTTCCCGGCGGATCGTTTCCGCGACCGCGGAGGGGTGTCACTTTCTTTGCTCGTGCACCGCGCTGCAGGAGCAGCGTGGAACGGCGCAGCCGGCCCGTAGGGTGGCGCACATGGATGTGCGCCATCAAGAAAGTAACCAAAGAAACGCTCCGCCGGCCGCGAGCCGGCGTGCTTCGCACGCCGATGCCCTGCGCTCCTCGGTCCGTCGAGGGACGGCGCGGGAACTCGCTGCGCTCAGACACCCGCGCCTCTTCGCCCTCGCCGGACCTGCGGTGCTCGGCTCGCTCAAGGCGGACTTGAAGGTCAAGATCAACAACAAGAGCATCCACGCGCGGCGTGGATCTACTGGGTGCAGCTTTTGTCTTTGACGTTGGGTCCGCCTTGAGCGAGCCGAGCATCGCAGGGGAATCAGGGGCGAAGAGGCGCCGGTGTCTGAGCGCAGCGAGTTCGGCGCCGTCCCCTGATTCACCGAGAAGCGCAGGGAACCGGCGCGCAGCGACGGCTCGCGCTCTGGCGGCGTGTTTCTTTGGTTACTTTCTTGATGGCGCACATCCATGTGCGCCACCCTGCGGGCCGGCTACGCCGTTCCACGCTGCTCCTGCAGCGCGGTGCACGAGCAAAGAAAGTGACACCCACCCGCGGTCGCGGAAACGACATCATTGGGAACAGCAGGGCGCCGCTACAACCACCCCTTCTGCCGCGCCAGCCGGTACGCTTCGATGCGATTGGCCACGCCCAGCTTGCCGATGCACTCGGACAGGTAATTGCGCACTGTACCGTGCGACAACCCCAGCTGCTCGGCGATCTCGCTGGCGGTGCGGCCCTCGCCCGCCAGCCGCAGCACGCGGCGCTCACGGTCGGTCAGCGGGTCGGCCTGCGACCACGCATCCAGTGCCAGCTGCGGGTCGATCGCGCGGATGCCCTGTTTCACCTTGCGCAGGGCTTCGGCCAGGTTCTCGGCCGGTGCGTCCTTCAGCAGGTAGCCCAGCACGCCCGCCTCCAGCGCGCGGCGCAGGAAGCCGGCACGGGCGAAGGTGGTCACGATCACCACCTTGATCGGCAGTTCCTGGCGGGCGATGCGCTGCGCCAGTTCCAGACCGGACAAGCCAGGCATCTCGATGTCGGTGACCAGGATGTCCGGTTGCAGCTGCTGCAGCATCCGCCACGCGGTTTCGCCATCAGCGGCGCTGCCCAGCACCTCGATATCCGGCTCCAGGCCCAGCAGCGCCGACAGTGCGCCGCGCACCATCGCTTGATCCTCGGCCAGCAGGATGCGGATCATGCGGCACCGTCCTGCGCCAACGACGTGGACGACAGCGGCGTGGTCGCGGCCATCAACGGCACGCGCACCGTCAGCACGGTGCCCGCCCCGCGCGGTGACTGCAGCGTCAGCTGGCCACCCAGTGCTGCGGCCCGCTCACGCATGCCGCACAGTCCATTGCCCTCGGCCTGCACGCCGCCACGGCCGTCATCGCGTATCTGCATCGCCAACTGTCGTTCCTCAAGCATGAAATCCACCTGGACCCGGGTCGCCTGCGCATGGCGGACGATGTTGGTTGCCGCCTCGCGCAGCACCAGCGCCAGGCCACGTTCCACCTCCACCGGCATGGCAGGTGGCGTCGTGTACTGCAGATGTACCTGCTGGCATTCCAGCAGCAGGCGTGCCGATGCCAGCTCGCCAGCGAGGTCACTGGCGCGGATGCCGGTCACTGCACTGCGCACCTGTGCCAGCGCTTCGCGGGCGATGTCCTCGGCCTCGCCGATCTCCTGCCGCGCGCGTGCATCACCGCGGTCGTGCAGCTTGCGCGCCAGTTCCAGCTTCAGCGTGATCAGCGACAGGGTATGGCCCAGCAGGTCGTGCAGGTCGCGGCCGATACGCTCGCGCTCGGCGGTGGTCGCCAGCCGACGCACCTCGTCCTGGGACAGCTGCAGTGCAACGTCGCGCTGCTGGCTCAGGGCCTCCACGTTCACTACCAGCCCGACGATGAACGAGACCGCCGGCATCCACACCATGGCCTGCCACGGATAACCGAAGTACAGCGCGGTGCCGCAGAACAGAAGGTTCAGCCCGGTGAGCTGCAGCAGGTACTGCCACCAGCCGCCGCGGCTGCTCATGCGGATCATCACGCAGCCGAACACGAAATAGCTCAGTCCCGAGGGATACCACGGCAGCAGTACCAGGGCCATCACGATCATGCCCAGCGCATAGCGCCATGCATGGTGCCGTGGCGCCAGCATCACCTTGGCGTAGAACAGCAGGAACAGCGGATAGCTGACCAGGGTCAGCAACACCCAGCGCAGGGTGAAGCCGCTCCCCAACACCGGGGTGAGGAAGATCCATACCGACCACAGCAGGTGGATCGCACTGCTCCAGGGCGATTTGCCACGTCGCAGCAGCTCGGCCACCGCCGAATCCGGCGCGGGGCGCAGCAGGGAGGCAAGCCAGCTCGGTGGCACGGGAGGATCCAGGCGGGGACGATCGCTGCCGATCATGCCAGTTCAGCCGATCCGGCGCAGGCGGCGCCGTGCCAACAGCAGCGCCACCACCGTGACCGCCAGCAGCACCAGCAGATGGCCGGCGAGACTGCCGATGGATGGCAGCCCGACCACCGGCAATGCCAGCTGTGCCAGATGCCATGTCGGCCACAGCGGTGCCATCGTCGAGAACACCGTGGGCAGCGCCGACAGCGGCAGCCACAGGCCCGACAGCAGGGCCAGCGGCAGGTAGACCAGGTTGACCATCGCTGGCGCCGCACTGGCACTGACATGGCTGCCGATCAGCAGGCCGATCGCCCCCAGTGGCAGCGCCGCCAGTCCCGCCACCGCCAGCAGCTGCAGCACCTGCAGCGCGTGCAGCTGCACGCCACCGAACACCCGCGCCACGCCGATCAACAGCGATGCCACCAGCAGCGCGAACATCACCGCCATGGCCAGCCGTGCCAGCAGCGGTGCCGCCGCTGGCATCGGCAGCGCGCGCTTGAGGGTCAGCAGGCCGCCTTCGCGGTCCAGCGCCAGCTGCACGCCGAAGCCGAACAGGGCCGGGGCCATCGCACCGAACACACAGTAGGTGGCCAGCAGGTACAGCGGCGCGTGACCGCGCCCGAGCAGCACGCCGAACAGCAGGTAGAACAGCACCGGGAACAGCAGCGAGGGCACCGCGAACGCCGGCGTACGCCAGGCGCGGCGCAGTTCGGCCACCAGTTCGGCACGGTAGGGGCGCAGTACCTGCCGCCACACAGGCAGCGGTTGCCCCGCGGTGCGGATCAGGGTGTTCATGCGGCCTCCCGGGTCATGTCGAGGAAGGCGTCGGCCAGCGCCGCGCCCTGTACTTCCAGTTCGCGCAGCTGCGCATCGGCGGCCAGCAGGCGGGCCACCACCGGCTCGGCCGGGCTCGCCAGCAGCTGCAGGTATTCGCCATCGCGCTGCACCTCCTGCACGCCCGGCCACTGCTGCACGTCCTCAATGGGCAACCCACTGCGGCAACGAATCCGACGCGGCCGGTCGGCCAGGCGCAGCTCGCTCAGCGGGGCATCGGCCAATACCCGGCCCTGCTCCAGCACCACCACCTGCTGTGCCAGCGCTTCAGCTTCTTCCAGATAGTGGGTGGTCAGCAGCACGCCGCAGCCTTCGGCCACCAGCTGCCGGATCGCCTGCCACATCGCCTGCCGCGCCTGGATGTCCAGGCCGGTGGTGGGCTCATCCAGGAACAGCACGCGCGGGCGCCCACACAGGGCGATGGCGAACTGCACCGCACGCTGCTGGCCGCCGGACAGCTGGCCATAGCGGCGGCCTGCAAGCGCCTGCAGGCCAGCGCGCCGCAGCACCTCCTGCAGCGGCATCGGGTCGGGATAGCAGGCGCCGGCCTGCGCCACCAGTTCGTCCACCTGCAGCATCGGCGGCAGGCTGGTGCTCTGCAGCATCACGCCCAGGCCGATACGGCTGGCGCGCTGCTGCGGGTCGCCGCCGAGCAGTTCGACCTGGCCGGCGTCGGCCCGGCGCAGGCCCAACAGCACGCTGATCGCGGTACTCTTGCCGGCACCGTTGCGGCCCAGCAATGCCAGCACCTGGCCAGCGCGGACCTGCAGGTCGATGCCATGCAGGGCGGTATGGTCGCGGTAGCGCACCTGCACCTGCTGCAGGCGGGCCAGCGACGGGGCGATCGGATCCATGGGCGGTACCGGTAGCGGGGACGTTGCCATCCTGTGCCGCCGTGGTCACGTTTCGCAGTTGCCGCCGTCAGTGTCATCGGGTGACAGCTGTCACTGCCGTCATCGCTGTGCCTGCCTTCATGCTGTGCCGCACGCTCCACCGCCGGAACCGCCGCCGTCCGCTCTTCCGGCCACACCCGCCCGAACGCCTGTGATGGAACGAATGAACGCTTCTGCCGAGCTGTTGAAGGAACTCCGTATCGACCGCAAATCGCCGCCGCCCGCCTCCGGTGGCAGTGGCGGCGGCCGCCGCTGGCTGTGGATCGCGATCATCGTGGTCGTGGTGCTGCTGGCTGCTGTCGCCTTCGCCCTGTTCGGCCGCGCGCCGGCGGTGGACGTGGAAACCGCCCCCGCCGTGGCCATCCAGCAGGGCAGCGCCAGCAGTTCGGTGCTCGACGCCAGCGGCTACGTGGTCGCCCGGCGCATGGCCACGGTCTCGGCCAAGATCACCGGCAAGGTGCGCGAGGTGATGATCGAGGAAGGCATGCGCGTGGAGCAGGGCCAGATCATGGCCACCCTGGACCCGATCGATGCCGACGCGCAGCGCAGCCTGTATGCCTCGCAGCTGCAGGCCGCACGCAGCCAGGTCGCCGGGCTGGAGGCACAGCAGAAGCAGGCCGCCGCCGAGGCCAGCCGCCTGCAGGCGCTGGTCGGCCAGCAGCTGGTGTCGCGCTCGCAGTACGACCAGGCGGTGGCCCAGCGCGACAGCCTGCGTGCCCAGCTGGATACCGCACAGCGCAACGTCAAGGTCGCCCACGACCAGCTGGCCATCGCCGATCTGGGCGTGGACAACAACGTGGTGCGCGCGCCGTTCTCCGGCGTGGTCACCGCCAAGGCCGCGCAACCGGGTGAAATCGTCTCGCCGCTGTCGGCCGGCGGCGGCTTCACCCGTACCGGCATCGGCACCATCGTCGACATGGACTCGCTGGAGATCGAAGTCGAGGTCGGCGAGGCCTTCATCGGCCGCGTGCAGCCGAAGATGCCGGTGGAAGCCACGCTCAACGCCTATCCGGAGTGGAAGATTCCCGGCGAGGTGATCGCCATCATCCCCACCGCCGACCGCGGCAAGGCCACGGTGAAGGTGCGCGTGGCGCTGAAGGTGAAGGACCCGCGCATCGTGCCGGAGATGGGCGTGCGGGTCAGCTTCCTGGAGCAGGCGCAGCCGCAGGCGGCCGCCAAACCGCAGGGCGTGCGCGTGCCGGCGAGCGCCGTGGTCCAGCGCGAGGGCGCCTCGGTGGCCTTCGTGCTGGGTGACGAGAGCCGAGTGCAGCAGCGCACGGTCGAGGCCGGCCAGGCGATGGGCAAGGACCGCCAGATTCTCAAGGGCGTGAGCGCAGGTGAATCGGTGGTAGTGAACCCGCCGGACACGCTGCGTGATGGCACCAAGGTGCAACAGAAACAAGCGCAGTAACGGCCTGGCGCCCACGGGCGCCGCCGGCAGCACCGCTCGACGCACGCCTGCGGCCCCCGCCGTGGCGCTTCCCCGTTTCCCGCCTTCCGTGGAGAACCACCCATGTCGACCCTGGTTTCACTGCGCAACATCACCAAGACCTACCAGCGTGGCCCCGAGAAAGTGCAGGTGCTGCACGGCATCGACCTGGACATCGCCAGCGGCGACTTCGTCGCGCTGATGGGCCCGTCCGGCTCGGGCAAAACCACCCTGCTCAACCTGATCGGTGGCCTGGACAACCCCAGCGGCGGCGAGATCAGCATCGAAGGCGAGCGCATCGACCAGATGAGCGGCGGCCAGCTGTCGACCTGGCGCAGCCACCATGTCGGCTTCGTGTTCCAGTTCTACAACCTGATGCCGATGCTGACCGCGCAGAAGAACGTGGAGCTGCCGCTGCTGCTGACCCACCTCAATGCCGCGCAGCGCCGCCGCAACGCGGAGATCGCGCTGACCCTGGTCGGCCTGGCCGACCGCCGCAGCCACCGCCCGAATGAACTGTCCGGTGGCCAGCAGCAGCGCGTGGCAATCGCCCGGGCGATCGTCTCCGACCCGACCTTCCTGATCTGCGACGAACCCACCGGCGACCTCGACCGCCAGTCCGCCGAGGAGATCCTCGGCCTGCTGCAGCAGCTCAACCGCGAGCATGGCAAGACCATCATCATGGTCACCCATGACCCGAAGGCCGCCGAGTACGCCACGCATACGGTGCACCTGGACAAGGGCGAGCTGGCCGACGCGCCGCTGGCCCACTGACGGAGGCCACGGCGATGAAATACTTCTCGTTGGTGTGGGCGCAGCTGTTCCGCAGCCGTACCCGCACGTTGTTGACCCTGCTCTCCGTGGTGGCCGCGTTCCTGCTGTTCGGCATGCTCGATTCGGTGCGCGTGGCATTCACCTCCGGCGGCAGCGTGGAAGGCGCCAACCGCCTGGTGGTCGCTTCGCGGCTGTCGATCACCCAGTCGCTGCCGATCCGCCTGGAAGCCCAGGTGCGGCAGGTGGCCGGCGTGCGCGACGTGGCCTATGGCATGTGGTTCGGCGGCATCTACCAGGACCCGAAGAACTTCTTCCCGAACTTCTCGGTGTCACCCAACTACTTCGATGTCTACCGCGAGCTGCAGATCGACCCGGCACAGCTGGAGGACTGGAAGCAGACCCGCACCGGCGCCATCGTCGGCGAGACCCTGGCCAAGCAGTTCGGCTGGAAGATCGGCGACACCATCCCGCTGCAGGCAACGATCTTCCCGCGCGGCGGCAGCAACGACTGGCCACTGGTGCTCAAGGGCATCTACCGCTCCAAGGACCGTGCGCTGGCCGCCAATGAAGAACGCCAGCTGATGATGAACTGGAAGTACTTCGATGAATCCAACGACTACATCAAGAACCAGGTGAGCTGGTACACGGTGACGCTGGACAACCCGGACCACTCCTCGCGGGTGGCGCAGGCGATCGACGCGATTTCGGCCAACTCCGACCACGAGACCAAGACCCAGACCGAATCGGCGTTCCAGCAGGCCTTCGTCAAGCAGTTCGCGGATATCGGCATGATCGTCACCTCGATCATGGGCGCGGTGTTCTTCACCCTGCTGCTGTTGACCGGCAACACCATGGCGCAGGCGGTGCGCGAGCGCGTGCCGGAGCTGGCCACGCTGAAGACGCTGGGCTTCAAGGACAGCACCGTGCTGACCCTGGTGATGGTGGAGTCGGTGCTGCTGATCGGCCTGGGCGGCCTGATCGGCATGGGCCTGGCCGCCCTGATCCTGCCGGCCATCGGCCCGAAGAGCATGGGCATGCTGCCGCCACACGTGCCGACGCCGACCTGGCTGATGGGGCTGGGCCTGATCGTGGTGATCGGCATCATCGTCGGCCTGTTGCCGGCGCTGCGTGCCAAGCGCCTGAAGATCGTCGACGCACTGGCCGGCCGCTGAGGAGAACACAGACATGTTCAAGAGCAAACTCAAGAAGTGGCTGGGCAACGGCGTGACGGTGCTGCTGCTGGTGATCGGCCTGGTGCTGTGGATCAGCCTGCCGTGGATCGGCGTGCTGGCCGTGGCCGTGCTGGTGGCACTGTGGCTGCTGCTGACCCGCGGTGGGCGACTGGCGCTGGCCGCCACCCGCATCGGCGTGGCCAGCCTGCCGCAGCGCTGGGGCGCATCCTCGGTGATCGTGGTCGGCATCGCCGGCGTGGTCGGCGTGCTGGTGGCGATGCTGGCGATGGGCGAAGGCTTCCAGGCCACGCTCAACAACACCGGCGATGACACCACCGCCATCGTGCTGCGCGGTGGCTCGCAGGCCGAGACCAACTCGGTGATCACCCGCGAGCAGGTACCGATGCTGTCCACCCTGCCCGGCATCAGCCGCGATGCGCAGGGCCGGCCGCTACTCTCGCCGGAGCTGTCGCAGGTGGTCAACCTGGTGTCGAAGTCCGATGGCACCGACGTCAACGCGCAGTTCCGCGGCGTGGGCCCGCAGGCGTGGGCGGTGCATGACAAGGTCAAGATCGTCGAGGGCCGCAAGTTCGCCACCGGCCTGCGCGAGATCGTGGTCGGCCAGGGCGCCAAGGGCCAGTTCCGCGACATGGAGGTCGGCAAGACGCTGACCCTGGGCAACCAGACCTGGACCGTGGTGGGTGTGTTCGCCACCGGCGATGCGCATGATTCGGAACTGTGGACCGACGCCGATACGCTGGCCACCACCTACCAGCGCAGTGCCTGGCAGTCGATCAGCGTGCGCACCGATGGCAAACCCGGCTTCGAGCAGTTCAAGGCCGCCGTCGCCGCCGACCCGCGCCTGAAGCTGGACGTGGAAACCACTCGCGTCTACTACAGCAAGCAGGGCGGCGGGCTGACCAAGCTGATCGACATCCTCGGCAAGGTGATCGGCACCATCATGGCGGTGGGTGCCGTGTTCGGCGCGCTCAACACCATGTACGCGGCGGTGGCCACGCGTGCGCGTGAGATCGCCACCATGCGTGCGATCGGCTTCCGCGGCCTGCCGGTGGTGACGGCGGTGATGCTGGAGACGATGCTGCTGGCCCTGCTCGGCGGCCTGCTCGGTTGCGCAGTGGCGTGGCTGCTGTTCAATGGCTACAGCGTGTCCACCATCGGCAGCAATTTCAGCGCGGTGGTGTTCAAGTTCCATGTGTCGCCGGAACTGCTGTGGACCGGACTGAAATGGGCATTGGGCATCGGCCTGGTCGGCGGCCTGTTCCCGGCGCTGCGCGCGGCACGTTTGCCGATCACCACGGCGCTGCGCGAAACCTGAGCATCACGCAGCGACAGACTGCGCATCACGCAGGGGGACGGAGCGAAGGCTCCGTCCCTTTTTCGTTGGCGGGGTCAGATCCCTTCGCTACGCGAAGGGATCTGACCGCGATCTGGGTGCAGTAGATCCACGCCATGCGTGGATGGATGCGTGCACACATGCGCTGCTACAGATTGCAGGAATCCCGCCGCTATCGATGCCTCTGCCCATCGCAAACGCAGCGCGCGTGACGCTGCGCACAGCGCGTCTGTGGATTGTTGGTTGCGATTCATTTTCGCGCACATCGCGCAGCGCGGAGACAAACAGTTACGAATGGAAACATTCTAGAATCGCGCCCCCCACGTTGGTTTGCAGCACCCCACGCGCCCATAGAACGGGCGCTTGTTTTTACTGAAACACGAGATTTCACGGATGTCCCTGAAAACCAATCCGCTGCGCAACGCGATCGTCATCGCGCTGGCCGCCAGCTGCACCACCCCCGCCTTCGCACAGAGCGCCGGCGATACCCCGACCAACCTCGACCGCATCGAAATCACCGGCTCGCGCATCCGCCAGGCCAGTGTCGAAACCGCACAGCCGGTGGTCGCGCTCAACCGCGCCGAGATCGAGAAGAAGGGCTACGTCAACGTCGCCGACATCCTGCAGGACATTCCTGCCGCCGGTGCGCCGAGCATGAGCCGCGCGTCTTCGCTGACCTCCTCGCGCGACTTCGGCGGCATGTACGTCAGCCTGCGCAACCTGGGCCCGGAACGCAGCCTGGTGCTGATCGACGGCCGCCGCATGGGCGTCAGCGCCGGCGGTTACTCCGACCTGGCCTCGATCCCGTCGTCCATCGTCGAGCGCGTGGAAGTGCTGACCGACGGCGCCTCCGCGCTGTACGGCTCCGATGCCATCGCCGGTGTGGTCAACATCATCACCCGCAAGAATTTCGATGGTGGCGAAGCCAGCGTCTATGTCGGCCAGTACGGCCAGGGTGACGGCCAGAAGCGCGCCTACAGCGCGACCTTCGGCAAGACCTTCGAGCGCGGCTGGTTCAGCGTGGGCGCCGAGCGCACCAAGGAAGACGAGGTGCTGGGCAAGGACCGCGAGTTCAGCCGTTACACCAACGGCCCGCGCCACCCCAACGATGGCCTCAACGGCAATACTCCGTGGGGCTACGTCACCGTCGGTGGCAAGAACCTGACCGTGGGCCCGGGCGGCGACCCGAGCAAGGCCGGCAACTTCCATGCGCCGGACCCGGCCGATGGTGCCAACACCAAGTCGAACATGAGCCTGCTGACCGGCCTGGAACGCACCTCGGTGTTCGCCAACGGTGGCTTCTCGATCACCGACAACCTGCGCATCGTCGCCGACGCGCTGTACAGCAAGCGCGAATCGACCAAGCACCTGGCCGGTTACCCGTACTCGGTCAGCGCCGCACAAGCCCGCAATGGCAGCCGTGCCGCCCTGTCCAAGGACAGCGCGTTCAACCTGTGGGGCCAGGACGCGCTGTTCGCGCACCGCACCGAGGAACTGCCGCGCGGCACCGAGAACAACCTGGAAACCAAGCGCGCCAGCATCGGCCTGGAAGGCAGCTTCGAAACCGGTTCGCGGTACTGGGACTGGAACGTCAACTACATGTACAACCGCAACGAAGGCGAGCGCATCGGTACCGGCAGCATGTACCAGCCGCACGTCAACCTGGCCGTCGGCCCGTCCTTCATGGACGGCAACGTGGCCCGCTGCGGCGCGCCGGGCGCAGTGATCGCCGGCTGCGTGCCGTGGAACCCGGCCGCCCCGATGGGTTACACCGGCCCGGGCTCGCTGAGCAACCAGGACGTGCAGGACTACCTGTTCACCCGCTTCGTCGACAAGATGCAGAGCACCACCAAGGTCGCCAGCGGCAACATCTCCGGTTCGCTGTTCACCCTGCCTGCCGGCGACATCCTGGCCGCGATGGGCTTCGAGCACCGCAGCGAAGAAGCCAGCTACACCCCGGACACGATGGTGCAGAAGGGCGAGATCGCCGGCACCAGCGGCCAGCCGACCCGCGGCAACTACTCGCTCAACGAGGTCTACCTGGAGCTGCAGGTGCCGCTGCTGGCCGACCTGCCGTTCGCCCGCGAACTGTCGCTGGACATGGCCGGTCGCTACTCGGACTACAACAACTTCGGTTCGACCACCAACAGCAAGTTCGGCCTGAAGTGGAAGCCAATCGACAGCCTGCTGGTGCGCGCCACCTACGGCACCGGCTTCCGTGCGCCGACCGTGGATGACCTGTACGGCGGCACCGTCAGCAGCCGCGACTCGTTCACCGACCCGTGCGATACCTCCTTCGGTACCGCCGCCAGCAGCCCGACCGTTGCTGCCCGTTGCCAGGCGCTGAAGGTGCCGGCCAACTTCCGCCAGCTCAACAGCGATGGCAGCGTGGCCACCAAGCCCGGCCAGCAGGCCACCACCGATTTCAGCTCGGGTTCCAACCCGGACCTGAAGCCGGAAACCGCCAAGACCTGGACCGTGGGCCTGGTCTACAGCCCGGACTTCGTGCAGGGCCTGGACGTCAGCCTGGACTGGTGGAAGATCCGCATCGACAACGCCATCGTCGGTGAGTCGGCGACCAACATCCTGGAACAGTGCTACGTGCAGGGTTCGGATGCCGCCTGCGGCCGCTTCACCCGTGGCAGCAACGGCCAGGTCAACGCGCTGGACCGCTCGCTGGTCAATGCGGGCTACCGCGAAACCGCCGGCTATGACATCAACGTGCGCTACCGCCTGCCGGACACCGCGTTCGGCAAGTTCGCCGTCAACTGGAACACCACCTACACCGACTACCTGGAGCAGCGCAACGACAGCGCCGCCACCACCCCGGTGGAACAGCGTACCGGTTGGGCCGGCGACTTCCGCGTGCGCTCCACCTTCAACCTGGATTGGCAGTACGGCGACCTCGGCATCGGCTGGACCGCGCGCTACTACTCCAGCATGAAGGAGAAGTGCTCGTACATGGACGAGTGCAACATGCCGGGCTTCAGCTCGTCGTACACCAGCGCGTCGCCGACCAACAAGGTGGGCTCCAATACCTTCCACGACCTGCAGGTGCGTTACAGCCTGCCGTGGGATGGCACCGTGTCGCTGGGCGTGAACAACGTGTTCAACCACCAGGGTCCGATCATGTACAGCCAGCCGAACAGCAGCTTCACCTACTACGGTGGCTTCGACATCGGCCGCTTCATGTACATGAAGTACCAGCAGCGCTTCTAAGCCTGCAACCGCGTTCCCGCCACGGCCATCCCTCTCTCCTGGCCGTGGATGGAAGCAGAACGGCGCCCCTCGGGGCGCCGTTCTTTTTTCGGGAAGCGGAGTCGGATCCCTTCGCCCCGCGAAGGGCCCTGACCCCGTTCCATGCGACCCCGCCCCTGTCAGCGCCTCGCGGCGCGCATCGTGCGGATGTTGTCGCCGACAAACAGCACCAGGCCGGCCCAGATCGCGGCAAAGCCGATCGCCTTGGCGGTGTCGAACGCTTCATGGAAGAAGAACACACCCAGCAGCAGCTGCAGGCTCGGCGCGATGTACTGCAGGATGCCGACCAGCGACAGCGGAATGCGCTTCACGCCGTAGGCGAAGCCGATCAGCGGCACTGCGGTCACTGCGCCGCCGAAGATCAGCAGCAGGTCGTTGCGCCAGCCCCAGCCATGGAAGAACGCACCGCCATGGCCGTTCTCGGCCCAGATCGCGAAGGCCAGTGCCGGCAGGAACAGGTACATGCTCTCCACGCCCAGGCCGGCCACGGGGTCGACCGAAACCAGCTTGCGCAGCAGGCCATACAGGCCGAACGAACAGGCCAGGCCCAGCGCGATCCACGGCGGTGTGCCGGCATCGATGGTCAGCCAGGCCACGCCCACCGCCGCCATCGCCACCGCCACCCACTGCAGCCGGCGCAGGCGTTCCTTCAGCACCAGCACGCCCAGCAGCACGTTCACCAGCGGGTTGATGAAGTAGCCCAGGCTGGTCTCGATGACATGGCCGGCGTTGACCGCCCAGATGTACAGGCCCCAGTTGAAGGCGATGGTCAGGCTCGACACCAGCAGGATCGGCAGCGCGCGCGGCTGCGCGGCGATCTTCTGCCACCAGCCCAGGCGCGAGCTGATCAGCAGCCAGCCCAGCACCAGCACGGTGCTCCAGATGATGCGGTGGGCGATGATCTGGAACGAAGGCACCTCGTTGAGCAGGTGCCAGTACACCGGCACCAGGCCCCAGATCACGAAGGTGGACGCGGTGACCAGCAGGCCCCGGCGTTGTTCTTTCTCGTCCATGCTCATTTCTTTCGCGTCCTTGCCATCGTCAGTACCACCACACCCAGAAGAATCACCGCCATCGCCAGCAGGTCGCGCCAGCCGAAGCGTTCACCGTTGAGCAGCGCGCCGAGCAGCACCGCGATCACCGGATTGACATATGCGTAGCTGCCCGCGAGCGCCGGGCGCACGTTCTGCAGCAACCACACGTAGGCAGTGAACGCGACGATGGAGCCGAACACGCACAGGTAGGCCATCGCCAGCAGGCCACCGGTATCGGGCAGCGTGGTCGGGCGCTCGCCCACCGCCAGGCCGATCAGCACCAGCAGCACGCCGCCGCAGACCATCTGCCCGGCCGCGGTCATGAACGGGCCCGGCAGGTCCAGCCCGCGTGCCCACACCGAACCGAAGGCCCAGCCGATCGGCGCGATCAGCAGCAGCACCAGCCCCGTCGGCGAGGCGGTCAGGCTGCTGCCGGCATTGAGCCAGACCACGCCGAGGAAGCCGATGGCGATGCCCAGCCACTCACCGCGGCTGGCATGCTGGCCGCGCAGCGCCGAAAACAGCGCCATCCACAGCGGCACCGAGGCCACCGCCGTGGCGGCCAGGCCCGAGGACACCTCGCGCTCGGCCAGCACCACCATGCCGTTGCCCAGCACCAGCATGGTCACACCCATGATGACCAGGTTGCGCCATTGCCGCAGGGTTGGGTTCGGCAGCTTCCAGAACAGGCGCAGCGCAAGGAACATCAGGCCGCCGGCAATGATGAAGCGGCTGCCGGAGACCATCGTCAGCGGCAGTGCGCCGCCGTGCAGGGCCTTGGCGATGCCCAGGTAGGTCGAGCCCCAGACCACGTAGACCAGCAGCAGTGCCAGCGCGACAAGGCCACCCCGGGGGGCAGCCGCAGACGAAGAGGGGGGAGCCGACATGACACACCAGGGAGCCGGGGGAAGGCGGATTCTAGGACGTTTTGAGTATGGTCCGGGACCCCATACGGTGGCACGCTGTCATCCATCCATGCACCCTGCTCTGGTCTGCTACCCCGTGTTGACGGTCGATGCAGTACCAAGAGGGCTGCCCGGCCGCGCCGCCCCAAGGCCGGGCGCCGTTTTCCCTGCGCACGGACGCGCCGCATCGAGGATTCCCACCCAGATGAGCACCACGTCCCAACCTGCTGTCCCCGCGAACGACCGCGCCGCCCTGCGGCGGTCGATCTCCAATACCCTCAAAGGCTCCGCCGGCAACCTGGTGGAGTGGTACGACGTCTATGTGTACTCGGTGTTCGCCGTGTACTTCGAATCGCAGTTCTTCTCGCCCGACGACAAGAACTCCACGATGTACGTGTGGGCGATCTTCGCGGCGACCTTCCTGATGCGCCCGATCGGCGCCTGGTTCTTCGGCCGCTTCGCCGACCGCCATGGCCGCCGCCTGGCACTGACCGTCTCGGTCACGCTGATGGCGCTGTGCTCGTTCCTGATCGCCATCACCCCCACCGCCGCCAGCATCGGCATCTGGGCCGCGGTCATCCTGCTGTTCGCACGCCTGCTGCAGGGCTTCGCCACCGGTGGCGAGTACGGCGCCAGCGCCACCTACATGTCCGAGGCCGCCATTCCCGGCCGCCGCGGCTTCCTGTCGTCCTTCCACTACGTCACCCTGGTTGGCGGCCACGTGCTGGCCCAGCTGACCCTGCTGCTGATGCTGACCTTCTGGGGCAAGCCGGAAATCTCCGAGTGGGGCTGGCGCATCGCCTTCGGCATCGGCGGCATCGCCGCGGTGGTGGTGTTCTGGCTGCGCCGGGGCATGGATGAATCGCTGTCGGAGTCGTCCATCGAGGCCGCGCGCGAAGGCAAGGCACAGAAGTCCGGCTCGATGTACGAACTGTTCGTGCACCAGTGGCGGCCGCTGCTGCTGTGCTTCCTGATCACCGCCGGTGGCACCGTGGCCTTCTACACCTACTCGGTGAACGGCCCGAAGATGATCCAGAGCGCCTTCGCCGGCAACGACCCGATGACCGGCACCCTGATCAACCTGGGCGTGCTGGCGTTCCTGATGGTGCTGCAGCCGGTCGGCGGCTGGCTGTCGGACATCATCGGCCGCAAGACCCTGCTGGTGTTCTTCGGCGTCGGCGGCGTGCTGTACAGCTGGTACCTGATCACCCAGCTGCCGCACCAGCATGACGCCACCCTGGCCTTCCTGACCCTGGCCATGGCGTTCGTCATCCTCACCGGCTACACCTCCATCAACGCGGTGGTGAAGGCCGAACTGTTCCCCACCCACGTGCGTGCACTGGGCGTGGGCCTGGGCTATGCGCTGGCCAACTCGCTGTTCGGCGGCACCGCCCCGCTGCTGTACCAGGGCGCGCTGAAGACCGGCCACGTCGACTGGTTCGCCATCTACGTGACCGCGACGATCGCGGTATCGTTGGTGGTCTATGTGTTCTTCCTCACCAACAAGGGCCCGAACTGGCTCGACGGCACCCGCAAGTAAGCGCGTCGCCATGATCGCGGCCACCGGTGCAATGCCGGTGGCCGCAGCGTCCCCCGCCACGCCATTGATGTGGATCGCGGCGACGCTGGCCGCAGCCACGGCACTGGCCTGGCTGCTGCGCCGCCCCAGCGCGCAGGCCGCGTGGCCGCGCATCGGGTTCGGGGTTGCCTTGCTGGTGTTCTGCGTCGCGCTGGTGCTTCAACTGGCGGTGGACCTGGGCAGCGGCCACAGCTCGCTGCAACTGCGCCTGCATCGCGGTATCAATGCAGGGCCGCCAGTTGGACTACGCACGATGGTGGCGTGCTATCTGGCAGCGCTCGCCGCCAGTGGCTGGGGCGCGTGGAAGCTGCTGCGCCAGCGACGGTAGTGCCGGCCGCTGGCCGGCAACTTCATGAACCTTCGGAAAGAGCAGGGCGTTGCCGGCCAGCGGCCGGCACTACCTCAACGACGGGCCGCTTCGCTCTTGTCGCGCGCGCCGCGGAACTCCGATTCCTTTTCCCACGTCGGCCAACGGCGGCTGTTGGCCAGCTCGGCGCCCAGGTCGTAGACCAGCAGGGTGTCGGCGGCGTGGCCACTCGGGTCCCAGCTCGGCGTCCACGCATCGCAGGCCTGGTGGTAGCAGTCGGCGAAGTACTTCTCGCGCAGCGCGCGGCCGGCTTCAACCCCACCGTCCAGCTTGTCCAGGCCCGGGCCGATGGTGATCGCCGGCACGCCCAGGCGGGCGAAGGCGAAATGATCGGCGCGGTAGAAGAAGCCGGCTTCCAGGTTCGGGTCCGGGCTGTAGCTGCGGCCGCGGGCCTTGGCCACGCGTTCCAGGTCGCCTTCCAGCGACACCCGGCCCTTGCCCCACGAGGCGATGTCGCGGGTCGGGCCATCCGGGCTGAACATCTCGATGTTCAGCACCGCGGCGGTCTTGTCCAACGGCGCCAGCGGGTGCGCGGCGTAGTAGCTGGCACCCAGCAGGCCCTTCTCTTCGGCGGTCAGCGCCACGAAGTACAGCGTGCGCTGCGGTTGCGGGCCGGCAGCGAATACGCGGCCCAGTTCCAGCACCGTGGCCACGCCGGTGGCATTGTCGATCGCACCACGGCGGATGCGGTCACCCTTGGCGTCGGGCTGGCCGATGCCGAAGGCGTCCCAGTGCGCGGAGAAGATCACCGCCTCGTCGCCATGCTCGCCACCGGGCAGCTTGGCCACCACGTTGCGGGTCACCACCTGCTCGCGCTTCAGCGCGAAATCCACGCTCAGCTTGGCGTTGTCCAGCGCCACCGGGCGGAAGTCGGCGCGCATCGCCTTGCGCTTCTCCGCATCGAAGTCGAGGCCGGCGTCGGCGAAGATCGCCTCGGCCAGCTCGCGCTGCATCCAGCCACGCAGCGGGGTGTGCTGGGCCATCGCCTCGGCCTGGCCGCGCTCGATGTCGAACAGCGGCGAGGTGCCCGAGCTCTTCACCGTGGCCCAGCCATAGGCGGCCGGCGCGGTCTCGTGCACGATCAGCACGCCTTCGGCGCCACGGCGTGCGGCTTCCTCGAACTTGTAGGTCCAGCGGCCGTAGTAGGTCACCGCCTTGCCGTCGAACGCGCCCGGTGCATCGGCTTCGAAATCGGCATCATTGATCAGTACCACGGCGATCTTGCCGTGCAGGTCCACGTCCTTGTAGTCGTTCCAGTGGCGTTCCGGCGCGTCGATGCCGTAGCCGACGAACACCAGCGGCGCGTCCTTGATCTGCACGCGCTTGCGCGGCTGCAGGCTCTGCAGGGTCACGTCCACGCCATTGGCCAGCGCACGCTTGCCCTGCTTCAGCGACAGGCTGGCCTTGGCCGCGCCGTCCAGCTGCGCGCGCACCAGCGGCACCGGCTGCACCCAGCTGCCGTCCACGCCGCCCGGCTGCAGGCCATAGCTGCGGAACTGCTCGATCAGATACTGCACCGTGCGCTCTTCGCCCTCGGTGGCCGGCGCGCGGCCCTCGAATTCATCCGACGCCAGCACGCGCACATGGCGCGACAGTGCCTGCGGATCGATGCCACCACCCGGCAGGTCGTTGGCCGCATGGGCCAGGCCACCGACGAACAGGCAGGACGACAGCAGCAACACGCGCATCGGATTCACGGCAGTACCACGGCTAGCTTGGAAGTCACCAGAGTGTAACGTGGTCGTGACATCACGGCGCGGCCTGGGCCTGCGTCATCCGCGCATGGCGTGGATCTACCTGCTGATGCGGTCCAGCCAACAGGCCAGGCCCTGTGCGTTGAGCTCGATGTCCATCGCCAGCACGGCGGTCACTGCCGCCTCGTCCAGCGCACAGCCATGCAGCTGTGCACGTTCCAGGTACAGCGCCTGCAGTGCGGCCAACAGACAACGGTGGCGGTCCGGACGGCCATCGCACTGGCGGCCGATGGCGGCCATCGCATCGATCTGCTCGAACAGGTCTCCGGCCAGTTTTTCCACCTGCTGCACGCGCCCATAGTGGGTCAGGTACATCGCCTGCGGCGCGTAATCGAGCATGCGCCGGATCGAGGCCTTCATCGCCTCCGGATCGAACTGCACCGGTGATGAGGTCGGGAAGATGAAAGCGCCCTGCGCGCTGTCCAGCTCGCGGTAGGAGATACCGAACGTATCGCCGGTGAACCAGCTGCGGCTGCGCGCATCCCACACGCAGTAGTGGTGCAGCGCATGGCCCGGCGTGTGTAGCAGCACCAGCTCGCGACCAGCCAGATCGATGCGGTGGCCGTCTTCGGCCACCACCACGCGCTGTTCGGGAATCGGTTCGATGCGGCCATAGCTGCGCGTGATCTCTTCGGCGCCATACACCGCCGTCGCACCGGCAATCAGCCGTGTCGGGTCGATCATGTGCGGCGCACCGCGCGGGTGCAGCACCGCCTTCGCATTCGGCAACTGCTGCATCAGCAGCCCTGCACCGCCCGCATGATCCAGATGCACGTGGGTGAGCAGCAGCCAGTCCACCGCCTCCACGCCCAGGCCGGCATCCGCCAGCGCCTGCAGCATGGCCGGCACCGACAGGCCGGTGCCGCAGTCGACGAACGCGGCACGGCCGTTTTCAACGATCAGGTAGGCCGCGTCGAAATCCGGGCGCTGGAAGCCGGTATCGATGGTGTGGATGCTGGGGTCGGCGGTCATCGGCACGCACCTGGCAGGATCGGGAACGGACCCCCATGGTAGGCGCGCAGGCGGCCCGGGTTCGATGCGGCTTTGGTCGGGTAGTGCCGGCCGCGGGCCGGCAACGCCGGGATAGCCGGGAGAATGCATGTGCCGGCCAGCGGCCGGCACTACCGATCAGCCGTAGCGCAATGCGAACCGCGGCCGCAGCAGCAACGCCAGCACCAGCACCGCCAGGAACGCGCCGTAGGCGTACAGCACCGCCAGCACCTGCGGCCAGATCGGGCCGGCGCCAGGCTGCACCACACCGATGCGGTAGCCCCACAGCATCGACACGATGCTCAGCGCGAACGCCAATACCAGGGTGGTGCCATCGAACAGGCGCCGCCGCGCGGTGCGCGGCTGGCGCGGGAACAGCCAGTACAGGCTGCCCAGCAGCAGGAACCAGGGCAGAAACAGCAGCAGCGACAACCAGGCCATCGCAGACTCCATGTCATCGCGCCGGAGGCGCGCGGACATCATGCCATGACCTTCGTTGGCGGGTAGTGCCGGCCGCTGGCCGGCATTCCCTATGCAAGTGCCGTGGTAGTGCCGGCCGCTGGCCGGCGTTTTCCATGCAGTTGCCGGCCAGCGGCCGGCACTACCCCTTACACTTCGCGCAGCACGGCCAGGGCGGCCAGCACGGCGTCCACCTCGGCGTCCAGCTTGAACAGCTCGCTCTGCAGCTGGTCGCCCTGCTCGGCCTGCTTGATCACCGCGATCAGCTGGCCCGCATCGCGCGGCGAATCGAAGCCTTCGCTCTGGATCAGCAGCGTGCCGTCACCGGCGGTCAGCTTGAAGTAGAAGCGGCCATCCTTTTCACGGTACTGCTTGAACAGCGGCGGTGCCACGCGGGCCACGCCGGCGTCCTCGCTGGCGATGTCGCCCGCAGTGGACAGGTCGCGCAGGCCCACCGCATGGCGCAGCTCGTCCAACAGCGGTGCCGCCAGCTGCTCGCGCAGCTGCTGGCCACGGCGCTTGAGCAGCGCTTCGATCTTCTCCGGCTCGGCCATCAGCGCGTTGTAGCGCTCGCGCAGCGGCGACAGCTCGCTGTCGATGCGCTCGAACAACTGCTGCTTGGCATCGCCCCAGCTGATGCCGGCGGCGAACGCCTTGGCGAATTCCGCGGTCTGTTCCGGCGTGGCGAACGCCTGGTACATCTGGAAAAGCGCCGAGCCTTCGGTGTCCTTCGGCTCGCCCGGTGCGCGCGAATCGGTCAGGATCGAGAACACCAGCTTCTTCAGCTCCTCGCGCGGCACGAACAGCGGAATGGTGTTGTGGTAGCTCTTGCTCATCTTGCGGCCATCCAGGCCCGCCAGCGTCGCCACCTGCTCGTCGATCACCACGTCCGGCAGCGGGAAGTACTCCTTGCCGTACACGTGGTTGAAGCGCTGGGCGAAATCGCGCGCCATCTCGATGTGCTGGATCTGGTCACGGCCCACCGGTACCTGGTTGGCCTTGAAGATCAGGATGTCGGCGGCCATCAGCACCGGGTACATGAACAGGCCGGCGCTGACGCCTGCGTCCTCGTCCACGCCTTCCTCGCGGTTCTTGTCCACCGCCGCCTTGTAGGCGTGCGCACGGTTGAGGATGCCCTTGCTGGCGATGGCGGTCAGGAACCACATCAGCTCGGTGGTCTCGCGGATGTCGCTCTGGCGGTAGAACCACACGTGTTCCGGGTCCAGGCCGCAGGCCAGCCAGCTGGCCGCGATCTCCAGGGTCGCGCGCTGGGTGCGCTGCGGGTCCTGCGACTTGATCAGGCTGTGCAGGTCGGCCAGGAAGAAGAAGCTCTCGATCCCCGGCGCACGGCTGGCCGCGATGGCCGGACGGATGGCGCCAACGTAGTTGCCCAGGTGGGGCGTGCCGGAGGGGGTGATGCCGGTAAGGACTCGGGTCGTCATGACTGCGTGGGGTAACCTTCGATGAACGGGGCCAGTTTACCTTGCACGCCACCAACCCCGTCAGGGCCTGCGGCGCGTTCATTCACGCAACCCCGCTGGAGACGCCCGATGAAACGCCTGCTGCCCCTGCTGCTGATCCTGCCCCTGGCCGGCTTCCGCCCGGCTCCCGTGCCGCCGCCGGTGTACGAGGGCGGCCCCGTGCGCATGGCCCTGGTCGACCGCGACCGCAGTACCGAACTGCGCAGCTACCCGGCCGAAGGCCAGCGCTGGGTGGCCGGCGAGCGCGGCCACCGCTATGCCGTGCGCCTGTACAACGACAGCCCACGCCGGGTGCTGGTGGTGCTGTCGGTAGACGGCGTCAACGCCATCTCCGGCGAAGATGCCGATCCCTCGCAGACCGGCTATGTGCTCAATCCCGGCCAGCGCGCCGACATCACCGGCTGGCGCAAGAGCCAGGACGAAGTGGCGCAGTTCGTGTTCAGCAGCCCCAGCGGCAGCTATGCCAGCCGCACCGGCCGCCCGGACAACATCGGCGTGGTGGGCGTGGCCGTGTTCGAGGAAGCGCGCCGCTGGCGTCCGGAGCCGATCCTGCGCCGTGGCCTGCCCGCCCCGGCATCGGCCGAAGCTGCGGCCGATGCCAGTGCCAACGCCAGCGCCAGCCGCATCGAGGGCTACGCCAGCAAGTCGCAGGCGCCGGCGCTGGGTACCGGCCATGGCGCGCGCGAGCAGTCCTCGGTGCGCGACACCGACTTCGAACGCGCCAGCCGCAGCCCCGCACAGGTATTGCAGCTACGCTACGACAGCGCCCGCAACCTGCGTGCGCGCGGCATCCTGGTGGATTCGCCCTCGCGCCTGCCGCGTGAACCGCAGGCGTTCCCCAACCGCTACGTGCCGGACCCGCCGGCGCGCTGATCGCCCCGTCCAGACAGCACGACGCCCGCAACCTCACGGTGCGGGCGTCGTGTCGTGGGGGAAACCGAAGCGCTTACTTGTAATCCGGGTAGTCCTTGCTCACCGCGTCCTGGAACTCACGTACTTCCTTCTCGGCGCGGTCCTTGGCCCAGCCATAACGTTCCTGCAGGCGGCCGGCCAGGTATTCGGCATTGCCTTCGGCCACATCGAAGTCGTCGTTGGTCAGATCGCCCCACTTGGCCTGGGCCTTGCCCTTCAGCTGCGACCACTTGCCGGAAATGATGTCTTTGTTCATTGCTGGGAGTCCTTGGTTGCAACGGCGTTCTTACCGTGGCTCCAGCTTGGCGTGGCGCCCGTTGAATACCGGTCAACCGGCAATGAAATACATGCTCACCTGCTTGAATGGTTCACTCCACTTCGACAGCCATGCGGCGAACAGCGCGCACAAAAAAGGCCGGGAAGATTCCCGGCCTTTTCGCTTTCCAATCCGCGCCGGGCTCACTTGCCCTTGGCGGCGTCCTCAACCTTTTCACCGGCCTTCTGCACGTCCTTGCCAGCACCGGCAACGGTGTTGCAACCGGCCAGCAGGGCCACCGAGAACATCGACAACAGCATCAGGGCAACTACGCGCTTCATGGGCTTCTCCTTGGGTTCGCCGCTATACCGCTTCATTCGCGGATGGGATTCTTTCGCTCGGCGGGAGGGCACCAATGCCCACTGCCGCCGCGTGAAGTGCAATCTGGCGGCAGGGGCGTGGAGCGGGTGTGAACGGATCGACGATCCGTTCAGGCCCGGCGCTCAGTCGCGCATCAGCGTGGACTTGCCGAACAGGCTTTCCACCAGGTCCACGGCCAGTTCGGCGGTGGCATTCTGCTTGTCCAGCAAGGGGTTGAGCTCGACGATGTCC
Source organism: Stenotrophomonas sp. NRRL B-14846 (assembly GCF_050473585.1). Taxonomy (NCBI): domain Bacteria; kingdom Pseudomonadati; phylum Pseudomonadota; class Gammaproteobacteria; order Lysobacterales; family Lysobacteraceae; genus Stenotrophomonas; species Stenotrophomonas sp. NRRL B-14846. The sequence continues at coordinate 4,204,525 of NZ_JBFLUN010000022.1, read as the reverse complement.
AGCGACCCCATGCGCCCGGTGTCGGCAATCATCTCCATCACCAGCTGCGCCTCGCGGTAGTTCACCCCGCCCGGCACCGTGGTGCCCACGCCCGGCGCGATGCTCGGGTCGAGGAAGTCCACATCGAAGCTGACATGCAGGTGGGTGTTCTCGTCGATGCCGGCCAGCGCCGCTTCCACCGCGCGCTTCATGCCGTTCTCGTCGATGTAGCGCATGTCGTAGACATCCACCTTGTGGGTCTTGATCAGGCGCTTCTCTTCCGGGTCCACCGAACGGATGCCGATCTGGTGCATCTGCGCCGGGGTGATCGCCGGCGACGTGCCGCCCAGGCGGGTCAGCGCGTCCGGGCCGAGGCCGCACAGGCAGGCCACCGGCATGCCGTGGATGTTGCCCGACGGGGTCACATCGCTGGTGTTGAAATCCGAATGCGCATCCAGCCACAGCACCCGCAGGGTCTTGCCCTGCTCGCGGCACCAGCGCGCGACGGCGGTGATCGAACCGATGCCCAGGCAATGGTCGCCGCCGAGCATGATCGGCATGCGCCCGGCCTGCAGTTCGGCGTAGCTGGCCTCCATCAGTGCGTGGTTCCACGCCACCACTTCATCCAGGTGGCGGTAGCCTTCGACCGGCGCGGTCCATGGGTTGCGCGGGCCATCCAGGTTGCCCAGGTCGCGCACGTCCACGCCGCGCGCCTCCAGCGCCTCCGGCAGGCCAGCCACGCGCAGTGCTTCCGGCCCCAGCCGTGCACCGCGATGGCCCGCACCCACATCGGTGGGAACGCCAATCAGGGATACGGAAATGGGATGGGCCATGGGTGCCTCCTGCGGTGGGGAAAAAGAAGCACAGTCTAGCCAGAGCTGTGTGACACCACTCGCGGCGGTGCAGCAGGCGGTGATCCAGAACACCGGGGCCACGCTGGCGTTCCCGGTCAGACATCCCAGCGCTGGCCCGTAAGGAATCCGATCTTTCTTGACCGACCTCACAGCCAGGTCGGTATCGCCTCTTATCCACGGCAGCCATTGTCTCCACGCTGCGCCGGCACCCCAACGGTGCCTCTTCAATTCCCCAACAAAGGAGAACGACGCGCATGAAACATGCACTCACTGGATGTGCGGTATTGGCGATTGCCCTGGGCGGACTGGTTGCGGCAGATGCCCGTGCGTCTTCCCAACGCATCACGCATACGGTGACCTCCGATGCGTTTGCAATGCACACGCAAGGCGCACGCCAGGTGCTCGACTGGGTGGCGCAGCGTGTAAAGCCGACGTTCGCCCCGCAGGGCTACGGCAACGTGCAGGTGGAACGGCGGGCGTTCTCCGTAGGGGGCGCGTCTGCAAGCTCGGACGGATCGATTCCCGGAAAGCTGCCGGAGCAGGGCATTCCCGGTGAGATCTACCGGGTGGAAAACCTGCTTCCCGATGGCTCCCTGCAGACATGGGAGTTCACCTGGGTGGAACCCTCCTCCGGCCATGGCGGCGGCTGGGAAGTCACCGGGTACACCTACAAGAAGGGCAATGACCCGGTAAACCAGCAGTAATCGGATAGGGGCAGTCCTTACTGTCTTAAGCTGACTGCACCGTAGTTTGACCTAACGTTCACCGGCGCGGTGGCCCTGATGCAGGCGTGGGTGCTGTTACGGATGACTGACGGCTCTGCGAGTCGCGGTTAGAGAATCGCCGAAGACCATTTTTCAACTCGGAACGGGCGCTTTTTCAACACGTCGATACGCCATTGTCCGCCCACACGTTTGAGTACGAACAAATGCTCGTAACGCAGGGATCGCGCCTTCTGAGGGTCATCGCAGACCAGTACTTCCGCCTTCGAAGCCGTGGGCTTTGCAACTGCCACCAGTAGATCCCCCGGCACGTACCGCCGGGGGTTCCCAACCGAAACGCCGGTCGCGTACACACGTTTGCGGTCAGTGCACCAAGCCATCAGGATGTCCGCTTTCTCCTGTTGGAAGCCTGCGCTGCGCAGAAGGTTGCCGCCTGACCGGGAATCCTTGTAGCCACGCGTTTCCCATTCGTGATAGGCCAACAAGTAGCCGCGCACCACTGACGCGGGTTCACCTGCGGCATCTGGCTCAGGCCACTCAAGTGCCGCCAGCTCCACTAACACCGGCGGCAACTGCGCCCCCGCCACTTTCAAACGAGCCACCACGTCTTCGTGCTTGCGGGCATCGGCAATCGCGAGTGCATTTCGTCCCTCGAAATTCAACGGTGCGACGGCGGCTCCGCTGTCCAGCAACAGCTCGACCATCGCCAAATGCCCACCGGAAGACGCCAACATCAGCGGCGTGTACCTCGATTCCGGCGAAGCGACATCCAGCAATGCACCGCGTGCGATCAGCATGTGTCCAACTTTGGTATCGCCTGCATTGGCAGCCCAACCCAACGCGGTGTAGCCCATTGCAGCGCAGGCGTGCTGGATGTTTGCACCGCGGTCCAGCAGCCGCGCCACCGCGTCGGCCTTTCCGGCGATCACCGCCGACAACAACGGCGTGCGTCCGGTGCCTTTGTGCCGCCATTCGATGTCCGCGCCGGCATCCAGCAGTGCGTCAATGCGGTCGAGATCCTGTTGTTCGGCCGCCTTGGCCAGGAGGTGAGACATGGGGGCTTCCATGGGGTTGGCACAGGCAGCCAGCTTAGTGCCATCGCAACGCCGGGGCCAAGTTATGCCGACGCGCAGCACCGATGCCGTTGGCCGCTTACACTGATCAGGTGGGTGAACCGCACGGGCGGTTAAGTTGGCTTTACACATCGTTTCGCCTTACGCGCAGTTGGCTGTGCTGCGATGGGCTGTTGAGCAGCGAGTTCTAGCGCTGCGCAGTATGTCGCTTCTGGCATTGCACTGCTCGAAACAGGCCAAACGCGATAGTTCATTTTTCCTTTCAGATCACTCGATGCCATCGAAACAAACGACTGGCAGGCAGTGATTTCGCGTGCGCATGATGAATCGCCACCTGCAAAGGTGGCCGGGACTTCCAAGCCCGTGTAGTCAACGATGTATACGCTTGCCAGCCGGCGTCGTCCTTTCGGGGGCGGCGCCGGCTGGCAATCCGTTCGCCGATCGACGGCGGGCGGTGCGTGGGGGCCTCGTGCCCGCCGTTTCGTTGATTCCGGTCTTGGAAGCCACGCATCGCCCGCCACCCCATGCCGGTGGCGCCTCTGTTCCGCACGAGGATGCCCGCATGTCCAAGACCCATCACCCGTACCTGACCGCCACCCTGGGCGAGGCCGCTCTGCGCCTGCCGCCCGAACTGGCGCAGCCGTTGGAAGCTGCTTTTGCCGCTGCGAACGAGGCACCCGCGCCGATCAATCTTCCCGGCTGCCTGCAGCGCATCCGCGCCGGTGATGCCGCCGACGGACAACCGTAGACAGGGCCCGCAAGCACACCCGGCCAAGCCGTGGCCGCCGCACGCCGGGACCGCGCCGCGGTGGGCCTGGTGTCGCTGCTGGAGCTGTACCACGCCGCCGAGCGTGTGCGCGTGGACGGCGAAGAGAAGGACGATCTCGGCGAAGGCACGCGCGAAGGGCTGATGCTGGCCTGCCGGGGGCTGGCGGAGTATGTGGCGTTGCAGGTGCGGGGGGGAGTGAGTCCCTGCACTGACGCTCAAGCGTCTCATCGCAACTCTCCGTCTCCAATCCTGGAGCGAACTGCTACTGGCGTTGCATCGCGCTCATTGCGTTCTCTACCGCGGATTTCAGCTGCTGCGGCTCGTCAACGAACAGGGCCAGATAGCGAGGAATCGGCTTGAAGGATAGCAAACTCAGGTAAGTATCCCGACTCTCCAACTCCAGCATGATGTTGGGTGCGTCCAACGGAGAGACCACCGCCAGGTCGCGGCGATCGAGCATCCTTGATCTCGCCCATGCCCGCAGATTCGACTGCAGCAGCGATACACCACGGATATCCTCTACGCGAATGTCCATGCTGGACCTCCACCCCATCTGCACCCGCAGTCTCCTGCTTGATAGTCGATGGGAAGAACGTCCGACAGCGCGCCGATCCGAGACAATCCAAATCACTCCGTAGAGGGTTAGATACGCAAGGACGACATGTAGCAACAAGCGCCTGTCATCCTCGATAAAGCAGTGCACCAGCAGGTGAGCAATGGGTACCTCCAGCAGCGCCAGGAGGATCATCAGAACGAATGCCCCGTGATAGTCCACGGCCTTAGTGAAGCCAAACACCTGATCATCGCCATAAACGGGCGATCTCATCCATGCGAACTTCCCAAGGATCGAGCAGTGCACCCGCCATTCGAGCCGCGCCAAGGCGAGTATCAGCCGGCGGCTGTCAGCCAACCAGCGCAGAGCAAAGCGGGCGAAGGACAGCCCGGACGCCTGCTTTCGAATCACCACACCGGTGAACAACAGGATCGCCATCGCCGCGTAGTGTGAGGTCACGTCAATGACCTGCGTGACCCTTGCCCCAAGTAGTGCCAGAGCCACCAGAGAGAATCCTATAGGCCAGAATCTAGCGATGCGCTGGAGCATGGGTCAGCGGACCGTCTCAACCATCAACCATCCCATGGTCGCTACCGTGCCCTCTTCCATGGTCGATCCCATGACGCACCCTCTTTGATTGCTTCAACCCGCATCCTTCGTATTGCCGAAAGGCCGCTCCTATGCAGCGTGGCATCTCGATGTTGTGCGGAACTCACTGGTGTCCGCCGACAACGCTGCGAAGCTAGTTTTCTTCGCTCGGAAGATCAACATAAAAGAGACGTCATGGATCGAATTGCAACTTTCCTCATCCGCTAGGGATTGCTGCTACCTGTCTTTGATCCAGGCACGACCTACGATCGAAGCAGACGCACCCCTGTGTGGAGAATCGAAGAGAAGCAGACCGACGTGAACATCGCGCTGGCAATGCACAGAAACGATGATCGGAGTGCTTGGAGGGGCAGAGACTACCGTCTGCAGTAGAAGGGGTGAACGGGAAGCGATATCGAGCGGACAGGGTCGATTGCGACGATCTCTGCATCACCAAATGCTGCATAGGCAATCCTTGACCGCAAGGTCTGGCCTGGCTCCAAGCGAACCTCACCACATCCTCCCGGGCAGTACGCGGTCATGACAGCTTTGGGCTGCAGAAGGCCCGTGGTCATGGTCAAGACTGCCCCCTCGTACCCCGTCGGAAATGTGCCGTCTTCAGCAGGCCAGTCTTCCTTCATGAGGCACAACGGCGCGGTGGCAGAAGACGTGAGGGCGATGTCGTATCGCTTCTCCTTCGGGTTGTCCACCACGGAGAAACTGAAATCCTGTGGCTCAGCCCATCGGATCGCAGCAGCACAGGCTGTCGTTGCGACGCATAGGAGGATGACTACGGGAAGCCTGCTCATCCAGCTTGCTCCATGATGTGGTCGGGGGCCGTAAAGCCTCGCCGCATGGGCGGCATCCCGAAGACACTCTACTACCTACTACTCCCTCGGCATCTCAACATCTGGTACGGGCACTAGTGGCGGAGCTCCCCGCAATGCAGGTAGATGGTCAAACCCGGTACGGGCCCACATTTGGCAGTTTTCTGGGCCGGCAGCGCGCCGGCTGCTTCCAGAACGTACGGCGCAAGGATGCGCCTGCATGAGATGGTGCCGCTTATCCGAATCGAACGGATGACCTACTGTTTACAAGACAGTTGCTCTACCAACTGAGCTAAAGCGGCATGGGTGGTGCACCGGCGGCAGCGCCGCGGTCCGGGGATTCTAGCGCAACCGCGTGCATTCCAGCGACCGGCTCTGTGCCGCCCCGCTGCGCTGCTGGGCCTGGGCCGGCTGCGTGCCCGCCGCCAGCTGCCCTTCCAGCCACCACTGGCCGGCGTCGCCGCTGGCGACCAGGCGCGGCTGGAAGCCGGCGGCCTGCACCGCCGCCATGCGCCGCTCTGCGCCTTCGCGGTTGCGGTACTGGCCCAGCGCCACGGCGTTGGCCTCCTCGCCCTGGCTGATGATGTAGTAGTCGCTCAGGCCGGCGGCGACGATGCGCTTCACGGTGGCCTGCGCTTCGTCGCGGTTGGCGGCGGCCGGCAGCATCACCCGGTAACGGGCACTGCCGCTGGCAGCGGGCTGTTCGCGCAGGCGCACCTGGCTGAGCAGCGTGCCGGCCTTGCCCTGCGCGCTGCTCGCGGCGGCGCGGTCGGCGAACGGGCCCAGTGCGACGCAGCGCGGCGGCTCGGCGGCCGCGGGCGGGGTTGCGGGTTTTTCCGGTGCCGGTACGGGTGCTGGTGGTGCTACCGGCTTGGCAGCGGCAGCAACCGCCGCAGCGTCAGCCGTCTGCGGCTTGGGAATGTCCGGCTTGGCCGGCACGGCCGGCACGGCCGGCACCGGCGCGGGCGTCGCAGCCACAGCCATCTTCGCCGCCGGTTCGCGTTCCACCAGCGGCGCGGTCGGGGCTGCAGCAGTCGCTTCGGCGGCGGCATTGGCATCCACACCACCGGGCACCCAGCGCAGCTCGGCCACACCGGCCGGTTGCGGCGGCGGCGCGGGCGGTTGCGGTGCATCGCGCAGCAGCCACCAGCAGGCGACGCCAAGATTGAGGATGGCCAGTACGACGATCAGGGCACGGGTCAGCATGCGCGGATACTAGCCTGCGGGCTGGTGCACCGCCCAGCGGGCGAGGCCATCCAGCACCAGCGATGGGTGGTAGTCGGCGCCGGGCAGCAGCGGCATCAGCGCCGGTGCGCCGCCACCATGCACCAGCAGCGACGGTGCCACGCCCAGCAGCGTGTGCGCCTGCTGTGCGCTGCGTTCGATCAGCGCCACGGCCGCGCCGTCGCAGCCAGAGGCCAGCGCGTCGGCGGTGTCGTTGGCGAACTCGCTGTAGTCGCCGCCGGTCGCCGGCAGCTGCACGGCACGCGCGTGCAGTGCTTCGCGCATGGTGGTGGGCGATGCGGAAATGCGGCCACCGTGGTGCTGGCCATCGGCGTCGAGCAGGTCAATGGTCAGTGCGGTGCCCACGCCGACCACCAGCACCGGGCGCTGCGCCTTGGCCGCAGCCAGCAGGGCCAGGAAGCGATCGACACCGAACTTTTCCGGCTTGGCATAGGCAATGCGCACGCCTGCGCATTCGGCACTGGTGCGCACGACATGCACGTGTTCAAAGCGGCGCTGCAGCTGGTCCAGCATGGCGCTGGTCAGCGACGGTGCTGCCACGCTGGCCACGAACGCGGTGCGGCCGCTGGGCAGGCTGTGCGGCGGTTGCCCGGCCATGCCTTCGGCGCCATGCGCCCAGGCCTGCACGTCACCGGCGCGGTCGCCCTGCAACGGCGCGAACTTGAAGCGCGAGTTGCCCAGGTCGAACAACCAATCGCTCATGCTGCCCTCACGCTGACTTCGCCGGCGTGCAGCAGGCGTTCCTGGCCATCGATGCGCACACGCAATGCGCCGTCATCGGCCAGGCCAAGCGCGGTACCGTGCTGCCACTGCCCATCCAGCTCCACGCGTACTTCGCGGCCGGCCAGCATGTCGAAGGCGGCGTAGCGCGGCAGGAACGGAGCGAGGCCTTCGCGATCGAATTCTTCCAGCGCCGGCAGCAGCCGCGTCAGCACGGCAGCAACGACCACGTTGCGGTCCACTGGCTTGCCGGCCAGCGTGTCCAGGTCCACCCACGGCTGGGTGATCTGCTCGGCGAACGACGGCGGCATGTGCGTGTTGATGCCGATGCCGATCACTGCGCGCGCCGGGCCGGCGTATTCGCCACCGCCTTCCGCGAGCAGGCCGACCAGCTTGCGCTTGCCATCGACGATCAGGTCGTTCGGCCACTTCAGCTGCGCCTGGGTGTAGCCCAGGTCGTGCAGCGCTTCGGCCACGGCGATGCCGGCCACCAGGCTCAGCCCGGCCAGGCGGCCGAGGCCACCGGAGTACAGGCGCAGCACCGACAGGTAGATATGCGCGGCCAGCGGCGAGGCCCAGGTGCGGCCACGACGGCCGCGGCCACCGGTCTGGCGTTCGGCCAGCAGGACGCTGACCCCGCGCTGGGGCGCGCTGCAACGCAGCAATTCGGCGTTGGTCGAATCCACCGTCCAGGCCACCTGCAGGTCGTGCAGCAGCGGCAGAACCCCGGCCGGCAGGCCGGCGCGGATCGCGCCCGGGTCCAGCAGATCGACCGGGCGGGTCAGGCCATAGCCTTCGCCAGCGCGGCCCTCGACGTCCACACCGGCGGCCCTAAGCCCTTGAATACGCTTCCAAATCGCCGCCCGGGTCTGGCCCAGCTCACGGGCCAGGGCGTCGCCGGACAGGCGACCGGCAGCGAGTTTGGCCAGCAATTGGCGATCGTCCACGGCAGCTTCCACGAAGTCAGGAAGGAATTATGCGGGAAAGCCGCCAGCGACGCCCGCCACGCTGGGTTCCGCGGGGGCTTCCAACGGGGCGGCGAGTTCGGGCTAGAATCGGGAACTCACCTTCCCTTAACGTGGATGTCGTCAATGCGCCGTTATGCCCATTGCCTGATCCTGCTGATGATGCCCTTCGCGGCGTCTGCGACAGCAGCGCTGGACGACAGCCGCGGCGCCTGCGTGTCGTCCAACGGTGATGCCGCCTCGCAGCGCGCACCGACCGCGACCGCCTCGGCAACCACCACCAAGCCGGCGGCGGTACGCCCGGCCGCCAGCAGTGCCACCAGCACCGGCGGCGGTGGCAGCGACGATGACGTGCTGCAACGCATCCGTGCGCCGAAGTGGCACAGCTACCTGCCGGGAATGTTCCGCTGATCAAGTCGTTGCTGCAGTGGCTGCGGCCTGCGCCGCGGCCGATCGACGATGCACTGTGGGAAGACGCCTGCCGCCGCGCGGCCTGGCTGCACGGCCTGGACGACGAACGCCGCGCACGCCTGCGCGTACTGGCCACGTGCTTCCTGCACGAGAAGACCATCACCCCGATCGGCGAGCTGCAGCTGCAGGCCGGTGACGGCGTGCTGCTGGCCGCACTGTGCTGCCTGCCGCTGCTGGAGTTCGGCGAGGTGGGGCTGGAAGGCTGGTCGCAGCTGATCGTCTACCCCGATGCGTTCCGCGTGCACCGCAGCCACATGGATGCGGCCGGCGTGCTGCACGAGTGGGATGACGAGCTGATCGGCGAGTCGTGGGACAGCGGTCCGTTGATCCTGTCCTGGGCCGACGTGCAGGCCGACCTGGCCGCACCCCACGAGGGTTACTGCGTGGCGGTGCACGAGATGGTGCACAAGCTGGATGCGCTGGATGGCGCGATGGACGGCACCCCGCCGCTGCCGCGCGAATGGCAGCGCGAATGGGCGGGCATTTTCCAGCGCGCCTACGATGCCTTCTGTGCGCAGGTGGATGCGGGCGAAGAAACGCTGATCGATCCGTATGCGGCCGAGGCGCCGGAAGAGTTCTTCGCGGTGGCCAGCGAGTACCACTTCTCGGCGCCGGATCTGCTGCAGCAGGCGTTGCCGGAGGTGGCCGCGCAGCTGCGGCGGTTCTATGGCGAGCCGCCGAAGATCGAACTGCGGTAGTGCCGGCCGCTGGCCGGCAACCTGGCACTGCCACCGAAGACCATGAGGTTGCCGGCCAGCGGCCGGCACTACCGGAATACCCGCCCGTTGTTGCGCCAGGCGATGCCCGGTGGACGGGAACGCGCGCGATTACGGCCCCGGCGGCAGGCGCACTTCGAAGCGGGCGCCGCCCAGTTCGGCCGAACGGCCCACGGTCAGTTCGCCGCGGTAATCCTTGATCAGGTCCTGCACGATCGACAGGCCGATGCCATGGCCCTGCACGCGCTCGTCGCCACGCACGCCACGCTGCAGCACCTTGCCGATGTCGTCAGGGGCAATGCCCGGGCCATCGTCGTCCACCGCCAGCAGCAGGCCGGCACGGCGTGCGTTCGGGGCCGGCAGCGGCTGCGCGGTCAGCAGCACGCGGCGGTTGGCCCACTTGAAGGCGTTCTCCAGCAGGTTGCCGAGCAGTTCCTGCAGGTCGCCCGGTTCGCCGTGGAAGCGTGCCGCCGGGTCGATGTCGAATTCGCACAGCACGCCCTTGGAGGCGTAGACCTTTTCCAGGCCACGCACGATTTCCTCGGCATTGGACTCGATCGGCAGCGGCGCGGAGAACAGTTTGTGGCCCGACGACGCCGCGCGCGCCAGCTGGTACGAGACCAGGTTGTTCATGCGCTGCAGCTGCACGTCCAGTTCCTCGCGCAGCGCGGTGTCGCCGGCGCCGCTGTCCATCTGCGTGCGCAGCACCGCGATCGGCGTCTTCAGGCTGTGCGCCAGGTCGGCCAGGGTGTTGCGCTGGCGCTCGAGGTTCTCGCGCTCGCTTTCGATGAAGGCGTTGATGCTGTCGGTCAGCGGTTCCAGCTCGCGCGGGTGGCGCTCGCTCATGCGCTCGGTCTCGCCGCGCTGCACCTTGGTCAGTTCAGTGATCACGCGGCGCAGCGGGCGCAGGCTCCACTGCAGGATGACGGTCTGCAGCAGCAGCAGGATCAGGCCGATGCCGCCCAGGTAGAACCAGACGCGGCCACGGAACACGCGCAGCTGTGCACCCAGCGCGCGCGAGTCTTCCATCACATAGATGGTGTAGGGGAATTCAGTGGCGGGGTCGGCGTCGGCACCCCACACCAGGCCCAGGCCGTAGCGGTATACCGAGCCCTGGCTGCCATCGATCTGGATCATCGGCAGCGGGCCTTCGAACACTTCCTGGCGCGGCGCCAGCAGGCCGCCGCCCACGGTGGGCAGCATCGGGCCTTCGGCGGACATCGAATTGCCCTTGCCGTGCGGCATCACCACCTGCAGGTACAGGCCGCTGCCGGGCACATCGAAGCGCGAATCCGGCGGCTGCTCGCGGATGTACAGCGAGCGGTCGCGGGTGAAGTCGATGCCGGCCGCGTAGGACGTGGCGTAGTTCTTCAGGCGCTCACGCAGGTTCGCCTTCGCCGTATCGGCGAAGGCGGCGTCGAGCGCGTAACCGGCCAGGGCCAGGAACGCGACCAGGCCCACGGACGCGGCGAGCATCTGGCGCGCCTGCAGTGAGCGCGGCCGCCAGCGTCGGAAGAACCACAGACGGCCGGACATCGTGTTATCGCCAGGGTGAGCCGGCTCAGCCCTCGTTGCGCGGGATCGCGAAACGGTAGCCGCGACCGCGTACGGTCTCGATCGGCTTCAGTTCGCCATCCGGGTCCAGCTTCTTGCGCAGGCGGCCGATGAACACTTCCAGCACGTTCGAGTCGCGGTCGAAGTCCTGCTGGTAGATGTGCTCGGTGAGGTCGGCCTTGGAGACCAGTTCACCGGCATGCATCATCAGGTACTCCAGCACCTTGTACTCGTAGCTGGTCAGGTCGACATTGCTGCCGGCCACGCTGACCGTCTGAGCGGCGAGGTCCAGGGCGACCGGGCCGCATTCCAGGGTCGGCTTGCTCCAGCCGGCGGCGCGGCGCAGCAGCGCGTTGACGCGGGCCAGCAGCTCTTCGACGTGGAACGGCTTGACCAGGTAATCGTCGGCACCCTGCTTCAGGCCCTCGACCTTGTCCTGCCAGCTCGAACGCGCGGTGAGGATCAGCACCGGGAACTTCTTGCCTTCGTCACGCAGGGCCTTGATCAGCTCCATGCCCGACATCTTGGGCAGGCCGAGGTCGATGATGCCGACATCGAACGGAACTTCGCGCCCCATGTAGAGGCCTTCCTCGCCGTCCTGCGCAGCATCGACGGCAAAGCCTTCGCGCTTGAGCCGGGCTGCCAGGGTCTCACGCAGCGGGGCTTCGTCTTCGACCAGAAGGATACGCATGAACTCTCCCTAGTGTCCTGGGTGTGGCCCGGAGGCCTGTGGGGTACGGGTTGATAGCGACAACTATCCCTGTTCAGGGGTTATCGCCGCGTAGTGATGACATATCCGACCGCGGCGTGCGCGGCTGTGAACGCGACGGGGCAGGGTCGTCCATGTAGCGGACCCGGCCCCGGTCGTCCATGTACTTCACCCGGTTGATATCACGACCATCGAACGGCACGCGCTCGGCACCGAGGATGTGGCCGCCGGTGGTGCGCTGCACGCGGCGCACGGCATCGGACAGCGAACGCTCGTCGCCACGGTTGCCACGCTCGCCCCGCTCCATCATCTCCGCACGCCCCTGCTCACCGCGCTGCGGCTGCTGTGCCAGCGCCGACGACAGCGGCGCAGCCGCCAGCACAACGCAGGTGGCCAGGGCAATGCGGCAATGGAGGGAAGCGGAAGACATCGATGCGATCCTAGCCGAGCACGGCGATTCGTTCAAAAGTCGTAAATCCGGATGCCGGGTTTCGGGCCCGGCGCTTTACAAATCCTTTGCAAATTCTTGGTTTGGGGCAGTGAATCCGGTCTGAACTTTTCCGGCCGCGACCCCGCGATGTTCAGCTAGGTGAACATTCGGGACGAATCGCCGCGCCTTGTCAAGTCAGGAATGTGACGACGGTCACGCTGCGACGCGATCAGCGTCGCGTTCGGTCATCGCCAGCGCCTGCTCGACCAGGCTCCAATCGGCGCCCGGGCGGTGTGCGCCCTCGCTCAGCACCTGGCGGAATGCGCGGCCACCGGGCTGGCCATGGAACAGGCCGAGCAGGTGGCGGGTGATGTGCTTCAGCGCCAGGCCTTCGCCCAGACGCGCCTCTACGTAGGGGCGCAGCGCGCGCAGCAGGTCGCCGCGGGCCTGCAGCGGGGCGCCGGTCTGCAGCGCCTCCAGCTGATGCAGCAGGTAGGGGTCGTGGTAGGCCGCGCGGCCCAGCATCACGCCATCGACGTGCGCGGCCTGCGCCTGCACTGCCTCGAGGCTGGCCAGGCCCCCGTTGAGCACCACCGGCAGCGCCGGGCGCTCCTGCTTCAGGCGGTAGGCCCAGTCGTACTTCAGCGGCGGAACCTCTCGGTTCTCCTTCGGCGACAGACCCTTCAGCCACGCGTTGCGCGCGTGCACCACCACCATCGCGGCACCGGCGGCGACCTGGCGGTCGACGAAGGCGGCGAACACGTCGTAGTCGTTGTCCTCGTCCACACCCAGGCGGCACTTCACCGTCACCGGGGTCTCGACGGCATCGACCATTGCCGCCACGCACTCGGCCACCAGCACCGGCTCGCGCATCAGGCAGGCGCCGAAGCGCCCGGCCTGCACGCGGTCGGACGGGCAGCCGCAGTTGAGGTTGACCTCGTCGTAGCCCCACTCGGCGGCGATGCGTGCGGCCTGCGCCAGCAGCGCGGGATCGCTGCCACCCAGCTGCAGCGCCAGCGGCTGCTCGCTGCGGTCGAAGCCGAGCAGGCGCTCGCGATCGCCGTGGATGACCGCGTTGGCATGCACCATTTCCGTGTACAGGCGCACACCCGGCGCCAGCACGCGATGGAACACGCGGCAATGGCGATCGGTCCAGTCCATCATCGGGGCGACGGACAGGCGCAGGGAATCGGCGTAACGGGCGGTGGCGGACGTCATCGGGGTGTTGATCGTGGAGACTGGCATTGCCAGTGAGATCAATAGTTTACACCGGACGCCTGAATGGCGGCGGGTGGCTCCGGGGCCGCTCGACCGGCCCCGGGACGCCGCGTGGCTTACAACCCGCGGTTGCGCACCTGTTCCTGCTGCTGTTCCTGCGCACGCTGGTTGAACTGGCTGTCCAGCGCCTCGCTCTGCCGGCTGCTGGCCTCGACCGAGTGCGATACCGCCTGCTGGCGGTCGACGAAGGTCCGCTGCGCCGCCGGATCGCCCAGCTCGCCCTGCACCGCGAACAGGCCGGTACCGTCGGGGCGGGCCACGACGTGGTCGATCTGGCGCATGCCGGACACCTTGCTTTCGTAGGCCAGCTGGCCGGCCGCACGCTCGGCTTCCTGCGGGTTGGCGAACAGTGGCTTCAGGCCGGCCTGGGCACGCTGCTGCTCCAGCGCCTGCAGCTTGTCCAGGGCCTGGCCGAAGCGCGCGTTGTCGGCATGCCCGGGGTCGCGCATGCTGGCCGGCGCTGCGGGCTCGGCCCGGGCCGGAGCCGCCGGCGCGGTACCGGCCTTCACCGCGTTGGGGGCATCGACCTGCGCCAGGGTCTTGCGGCCTGCCTTGCCATCGTCGTCCAGGCCGTTGTTGGCCTGGAACTGCTTGACCGCCGCAAAGGTGTCCTTGCCATACACGCCATCGGCGTGCAGCGGCTTGCCATCGGCCCCGGCATAGCCCAGCGCCGCCAGCTTGCCCTGCAAGGCCTTGACCTCATCGCCCCGCTCGCCCTGCTTCAACACGCCATCGGCCATCGGCGCCTGCTGCGCACTGCGTGCGGCCTGCGCGGCCTCGGGGCCCTGCGCGTGGACCTTGCCGCCCAGGGTGATGCGGTCGTTGAGGATGTCGCCCAGATAGCGACGGTACTGGTCCGGCTCGACTTCGATGTGCGCGTGCACCGCACCCGGCGAGCCTACGTCCGACTGCCGCACCAGCGGCGCACCGTACTCGACGAAATCCCCGGTCTTGTACGGAATGGACCCGCGCGCGCCGTGCAGCACCTGGCCCACCAGCTCGCGGCGCGCATCGCCGACCGGATGGCTGTAGATGCTGATGGAGTTGGTGCCGTCGTTGTTGAGCTTGACGTAGCCGGCGACCGGACTGGGAACCATCAGATTGCGCCCGCCTGACCGGTCGGTGAGGATCAGGTCCTTCTGCACCAGCGGAATGTTGTTGACGTCGCCACGCCGGCGCACGGCCTCCAGCTCGCCCTCGACCATCTCCGCGCTACGGTCGACCCGGCTGGCATCGCCCGCACGAACGGCAGCTGCGTTGGTGTTGGGGTGGTGGATCTTCAGTTCGCGGAACGCTTCTTCGCCACTGATGCCATGGCGCAGGATGCGGTTGCTGCCGCCATTGCCGAACGGCTCCACCACCGAGATGCGCTCGCCGCCGGGTGCAGCGGCTGCGGCTGGCCCGCTGTGGCGTTCGGGTGCAGGTGCCGCGGCCGGTGCGGCAGGCGCAGCGGGTGCGGCCGGTGTCGGCGTTGCAGGGCGGTGCTGTGCCGCTTCGGCCTGGATCGCACTGCGCGTGCCTGCGTCGGCCATGCCGGTGGCCGGCAGATGGTGCTGCTGCTGGAAGGTATTGAGGGCGTGCTGGCTCCCCGCCCCCAGGTAACCATCGGCGGTAATCGCTTTGCCCCGTGCATCGGTCAGCCCCAACGCCGCCATGTCAGCCTGCAGCGCGCGTGCCTCGCGGTCGATCGCGCCCAGCGTTGCCGGACCGGCCTTGCCATCCACCGGGGTCAGGCCATGATCGCGCTGGAAGGCTTCGACGGCCTGCCGGGTAGTGGCATCGAACTGTCGGTCGGGATGGATGGCCTGCGCGCCTGCGCCGCCATAGCCGAGTGTGTGCAGGTTGTGTTCCAGCTTTTCCACCGCGCGGCCGCTTGAGCCCTCCTTCAGCACCTGCGGACCACCGCCACCGTGGCCGTGCGCTCGCGCCTGTTGCAGCGCGACCTGGATATCCGGGTCGCGGCCTTCGGTGGCGGGCGCGAAATCGCGGCGCCCCACCTTCAGGTGCGCGCGATCCATTTCGGCGGAGTGCTGCGCATAGGCATCTTCATACCCGGCAGCGACGTCGGCAGCAGTCAGCCCGGCATAGGAAGGGGTGCGATGGCGGATGGCAGCGGCTTGATCGCGCAGTTCCTGGTAGTCACCCCCGCGCTTGAGCACCGCTTCCAGGCCATCCAGCCGACCCGGCAGCTGGTTGGCGGTCTTGGCGATCAACGCGATGGCCTCGAAGCGCTTGTCCTCGGCAATGCCGCTGCCATGCTTGTCCAGCATGGTCATGGCGATATTCGTGGCATTGCGCACCTGCGGGTAATCGATGTGCGTGTGGATCCACTGCTTGCCTTCCGCCGAGCCGGCCCAGGCATTGATGCTGTCACGCGTCGGTGCATCGATGAAGCGGATGGATGAGCGCTTTCCCTCGCCATTGCCGTGGCTGAGCAGATCCGCACGCAGGTCAGTGCGATCATGCGTGAAGGGCAGGTTGTGTGCCTTGGCGTAAGCGCTGGCCTGGTCGATGACCCCATCGACATACGTTGTCTCGCCCGGCTTCAGTTTGCGCTCCTGCGTCGCGCCCAGCGGCCACTCGCCACGTTGGCCGAAATCCACCTGGATGGTGCCCAGCGAATAGCCGCTGTTGTCCCTGACCGCGCTGACCGTGCCCCATTGCGGCTCGTTAAGGTGCTTGGTGATGCCGGCGATGCTGAGGTGGTACGAAGATCCACCACCTTCGGTGCCGCGTCCGACTGCAAAGAACACCGCGCCGGCAGTGGCGTCCAGGTTGCGGGTGTCAATATTGTTTGGCATGTCTCACTTCCTTGTCCGTGGAGGAATGACCGGGTGCAGTTGCCTGCTGGCGACCGTGGATCAGGGCGTCAGCACCCGCGTGTGCAGCTCGACGGCGCGGTTGGCATACCGGTTGATGCGGCACGACTGAGCATCCAGCATCGGCCCCACATGGTCGCTGGCAGGTGCACAGCGCTTTTCGGTGTCTGCAGCCCAGTTGGCCTGCTCGTCCATCCAGCGGTCCTTGGCCGGGCCGTCGGGGCCGTCCATCAGTCGCGCGACCTGTGCTTCCAGCAGCGCCTTGTGGTGGGCGAGCTCGGCCGTATCGCAGGCTTCCAGCTGGTCGTCCATGCCGCGGGCGTCCTGCACGCAACGGGTGTATTCCGGACGCAGCGTTGCCTGGGTATACGAGGTATCCGGCGGCGCGCTCTGCGCCAGCAGCTGGTCGGCACGGTTGGCAACACGGTACAGGCGGCATTCCTGCGCGCCCTGCAGCTGCTGCACGGTGCCGTTGGGGACATCGCGGCAATAACGGTCTGTATCGCTGCGCCAGCTCGCCTGGGTGGCCTGGAATGCCGTCCGGGCAGCGGCGTCGAGCCCGGCCATCGCCTTGCTGGCCGCCGCTTCGAGGCGCGCTTCCTGGTAGGCGAGTTCGTCCCTGCCGCAGGCCTGCAGCTTGCCGGCATCTTCCATCCCATCCACACACCAGCCATAGGCGGGGCGCAGGCGACCTTCGGTATAGGACGCATCCGGGTAGTGGGGGGAATCTGCCGATGCCGGGCCGGAAGGTGCTGTCGGCGATGCCGCAGCAATCGACGCGGGAGCCGCCGTTTCGGTCGATGCCTGGGAAGAAGGCGCCTGGCATGCGGTGAGCGCCAGGCACAGGGCCAGCACCTTCCAATACCCACGGCCGACGCCGACCCGTTCGTTGCGCCCAAGCGCGTCCATTGCCTGCATTGCCTGTTTCTCCCTTGCGTGTCGCCAGCGGGTGCTGGCAGGGAGGGGCCGTCCATCGACCCCCATCACGCGGGCAATGCTACGACAGCGCCGGTTTCAACTGCCTGACTGGATTCAGAATGCGTGCACGCCGTCTCAGACGCAGACGCTGGAACCTCAGTGCCCTCCGCCGCGCCCACCCACCTGTTCGATCAACGTCCGGCTGGCCGCATTCAGGCCCACCACCGTCACCTCCGCCCCATGCGCGGCCAGCTTTTCCTGCGCGCGATCCAGCGCGGCCACCGCAGTGAGGTCCCACAGGTGGGCGTCACGCAGGTCGACCTGCACCTTCGGCGCCACATGCTGATAGTCGAACGCGGCGCCCAGCTGGCCGGCCGAGGCAAAGAACACCTGGCCACGTACGCGGTAGACCTGCATGTCTCCGGCATCCTCGCGCTGCACGTCCAGCATGCGGCCGACCTTGCGCGCGAAGAACAGCGCCGACAGCAGCACGCCACTGAGCACGCCCTTGGCCAGGTCGTGGGTGGCCACGGTGACCACCACGGTCAGCAGCATCACGGCCGAAGAGCTGCGCGGGTGCGTGCGCAGGTCGCGCAGCGAGCGCCAGCTGAAGGTGCCGATGCTGACCATGATCATCACCGCCACCAGTGCGGCCATCGGGATCTGCCGCACCAGGTCGCTGCCGTACACCACCAGCACCAGCAGCAGCACGCCGGCCACCAGGCAGGACAGGCGGCCGCGGCCACCGGACGTCACGTTGATGACCGACTGGCCGATCATCGCGCAGCCGGCCATGCCGCCGAGAAAACCGGTGACCGTGTTGGCCACGCCCTGGCCGACGCATTCGCGGTTGCGCTCACTGGGCGTCTCGGTGATGTCTTCGACGATCTGCAGGGTCATCATCGATTCGAGCAGGCCAACCACGGCCAGCGTGGCCGACACCGGCAGCAGGATGCGCAGGGTCTCCCAGCTGAGCGGCACATCGGGGATGAGAAACTGCGGCAGGCTGTCAGGCAGCTGTCCCATGTCGCCAACACTGCGCACGTCCACATCGAAACCGATCACCACGGCTGTAAGCACCACGATCGCCACCAGCGGTGACGGCACGGCGCGGGTGAGGCGCGGCAGCAGGTAGATGATCGCCAGGGCGGCGGCACACAGCACGTAGACCGTGGGACCGCGGCCGATCAGCTCGGGCATCTGCGCCAGGAAGATCAGGATCGCCAGCGCGTTGACGAAGCCGGTGATGACCGAGCGCGATACGAAGCGCATCAGCGAGCCGAGCTTGAACGCGCCGGCCAGCACCTGCAGCAGGCCGGCCAGGATGCTGGCGGCGAACAGGTACTGCAGGCCGTGGTCCTTGACCAGGTCGACCATCACCAGCGCCATCGCGCCGGTGGCGGCGGAGATCATGCCCGGGCGGCCACCGGCAATGGCGGTGACCACCGCAATGGAGAACGCGGCGTACAGGCCGACCTTGGGGTCGACGCCGGCAATGAGCGAGAAGGCGATGGCCTCGGGAATCAGGGCCAGGGCGACGACCATGCCGGACAGCAGATCACCACGGATGTTGCCGAGCCATTGCTGGCGCAGCGGATAGGACGTTTGCATGGGAAAACTCCGCGCACACGCGGGCGTGGCCGCATGGCGCTGCAGTGGAAAGACACGGGTTCCTGAGCCGGGCGGGCCGGCTGCCGATGTGCGGCAAGGGTCAGGGTGGCGTGATCACTGCAGTGCGTCGTCGGGGAGCGTGGAAGGGGCGCAGTCTACGGGAAGGGCCCGGGCGGCTCAAATGGCCGCCCGGGCCGGCAATCCCCGCTCAGTAGGTGTAAGCCGCAAGGACGAAACTTGGCAGGCGCGAAGCGAACGTCTGGTAGGACGCTCCACTGAGGGAACGCTGACGATTGGCAGCTTGCCGGGTGAAGTTGACGCGCATCTGCGATGCATTCGGCGTACTGATGGCCGCCGCATAGCGCATGTTGGTACGGATGGTGGGGTTGCCGCTGGGCATCGCGTAGACATCGTGACAGAGGCCGATGTCTGACAGCAGGTAGGCAAGATTGTCGCCCGGGCCGTTGATCAGGTCACCGGTGAGGATGTTCTCGTTGGACATCTCGCTGGGGAGTGGTGGCCGGGCACCGGTCGTATCGACCAGGCCCGCCATGCGCAGTGGACGGCTGCTCATGTCCCACTGCAGCGAACCGTCGGCGTTGTAGACCTGCATGCCGGTGTTGTTGCTGGGAACCGCATGTCCCCATGCCCACCATTCAAAACTGGTGGTGCCCTGGGCCATGTTCCAGCTGAAACCTGCAGTGCCGGTGGAGATCCGCGTGGAGCCGCCATTGCAGCGGATGAACACCAGGTAGGGCACGCTCTGCGCCGGCAAGCCGACCGATCCACGCTGGCCCAACGGCGACGTGTTGCTGCCGATGGACTCCACCCCCTTGCCTGCCGCGAAGAAGGCAAGGGCGCGTGCGTTGACCAGAACGGGGACACCGCTGTCGTTGGTGACTTCAAGGCCGACGGTCATCAGAAACTCCCGTAGAAGACATAGGCATTGGGGCTGGTGGTCGTCATGAACGTGAAGTTGAGTGTGAGGTAGTCGCCCTCGGCGGCGCCTGGCTTGTTGAAGGACATGGATGCCATGTTGGGAGCAGAGAACTGGTTGCCATTCATGTCCTGCCAACTGTCCCAGAAGGTGCTGGGCAGGATCGCGAATGGCTGCCCCATGCCCGCCATGCCCACATAGATGCTGTCTCTGGTGCTGACGTGCATCTCACCCATTACCTTGCCGGCACGATCATTGGTGTCGAACCACATCTGCCCGTCCGGGCCGAATATCTGCATACCGGTTGCCATTACCAGATCCCCATACGGACGCGGACACGGCCGTTGCTGTCGTAAACGTGGATGACACTGTCATTGATGGTCAGGCGGCCACCATTCTCGGGGCCGTTCATCGTCAGCGTGCCGTTCTTGTCGAGCCTCCAGCGCGGCTGCCCGCCGGCGCCGACCGCATTGGACTGGATCACATCACCGATCATGGCGTTCTGGATCCAGCCGTTGCCGATCAGTGCCTGGCTGATGAAGGTCTGCCCGCCCTGCACCACGAAGGGCGCGCTGACCTGGCCACTGTTGGTGTTGAACAGCGCGAAGCGATCGGCCTGCATCAGGATCTGACTCTGGTAGCTGCCATCAGGCTGCTGCTCGACGCCCAGCCCCATGCCGGCCATGTAGATCTGCCCGGCGCTGGTGATCTGCGCCTTGACCGTATAGGTCGCGCTGACCTTGCCATCCAGGTTGACCACGGCCTGCGAGACCTGCTGGACCGCAGCGCTGACACCTTCGATCTTGCCTGGAACACCCTCGATGGAGGCTTCGACCGTGTCCACACGCCTTGCCAGTGCCGCGTCCTTCTCGGCCATCACGCTGTACACGGTGATGGCACCGGCGCTGACATCGTTCTCGCCGACGTTGTAGTCCTCCTCACCGGCGGTGTGGTCGCTGACCTGGGCGAACAGGCCATCGACCTTCTGCCCCTGCGCGGCCACCTTGCCATCGACGTCGGTGACGTCCATTTCCAGCTGGTCGACGCGGCCGACGATGGCGCCCGCCTCGGCGATGGCATCGCCGATGTTCTTCCAGTGGCTGCCCGGCGGCGTCTCGTTGCCTGCGGCAGTGCCCTGCCAGCTCCAGATCCGACCGTCGTGGATGACAGTCTGACCCGGGGTGTAGGTTGCCGCGGCATCCCAGACCAGCGGCAGCACTTCGGTGACGCGCTCGATCTTGCCCTTCAGCTGTTGGCCCAGCGCGCTTTCGTTGATGCGGCCGGCGAAATAGGCATCGTAGTCCGACGGGTTGCTGCTGGACTCGCCCAGAACGCCCGCCTCCACCGGATGCCACGGCCCCACGTTGCCGCTGCGATCGACCAAGCGCCCCCAGAACCAGAAGCGTGCGCCCGCCGCGAGACCGTTCATCTGGTGCCGCGACTGTGGATAGGCGAAGTCGCCGAGCTTGATGGCGGCCGCGCGATCCGGGCTGCTGCTGTACCAGAGTTCAGTGCGCTCGGTATCCGTGGCGCCTGCCGGGAACTGCCAGGCCAGCTCGATGCCGAACACCCGGCTGCGCGCGGTCAGCGAGGTCAATGCCGGTGGCGGCGTCGTCTTGCCTTCAATGGTGGTGAGCACACTGAGCGTCGGCTGCGATACCGCGCCCAGCGCATTGACCGCGCGTACCCGCGCCAGATACTCGCCCGCATAGACGCCACGCACTTCCAGGCTCTGCGCCCCGACGCGTCCGGCGCGGACCCAGTTGAGATCACCACGGCGCCATTCCACGTCATAGCCGATCGCCTTGTCTGCGGCATCCCACTCGATGGTGAGCACGGACGTGGCGATGCCCTGGTCCACCACCACATGCGAGGCCATCCGCACGTTGGCCGGTGCCGGCTGCACGCTGGGCGGAATGATGCTGATCGGCGGCTGCTCCAGGCGCGTGCCGTCGTCGATGGCGGCGTACTTGCCCGGCACGTGCTTGAGCGCGGTGATCTGATAGGTCAGGTCCTCGCCTTCGCTGATCGACAGCACGCGATAGTGCTGCAGGGCCAGCTCCGGCGATTCCAGTGCCCAGACCGACTGCGCCACCGGTACCGCCGACCACGGCGCGGTGACCGTTACCGTCTCGCCGTCCACCGACTGCACCGTGCGTGCTTCGGTCTGCCCACTGGGCAGGGTGGCGCGCAGGGTGTCACCGGCCGCGATCTGCTCCGGCATGCGGTCCAGCACCAGGCTGCGCGTACCCGCGCTGCGGATACGCCCTGCATTGCGGCGGCCGGCGCGGTTCGGGTCGGCCACCTGGATCACGTCGCCAGGCATGCAGCCCAACGCGTCCAGGCCCACCGAGAAGCTGATGGTTTCGGTTTCCAGCATCTCGGTATGCAGGATGTGGTTACCCACGCGCTGCGCCTGCGAACGCGAGTGGCAGCCCACCGCCGTCACTTCGGTCTGGTTGATGCCGTAGCGGGCCACGCCGGGCAGGTGCTGTACCACTTCGACCTTCTGCCGGCCGAAGTCGTCCGGATCGATCCACGACACCAGGGCCACCGTGTGCCGCGCCGTGCGGCTGCTGCCGGCATAGTGGAAGCGCCCTTCGATGACGTTGGCCTGGCTGTAGGTCAGCACCGGGTCCTTGGGCATGTCGGCCGAGGCCATCACTTGCCCCGCCGCATAGAAGCTGATGCCGCGGAACATGGTGGCGATGTCCTGCAACACGCGATAGGCCTCGGCGCGGGTCTGCAGATACAGGCTGCAGGTGAAGCGCGGCTCTTTGCCGCCCTGGCCATCGCTGACCAGTTCATCGCAGTAGCGCGCGATCTGGTACAGCCGCCACTTGTCCACCCAGTCCAGCGGAACACGATGGCCCAGGCCGAAGCGATCGTTGGTGACGATGTCGAAGAACACCCAGGCCGGATTGTTGGTCCAGCCACTCTTGAAGGTGCCGTCCCACACGCCGCTGTAGAGACGGCTGAGCGGATCGTAGTTGGAGGGGATGCGTACGATGCGCCCCCAAAGCTGGTAGGACCGGGTGGGGATGTTCTGGAACTGGCTGGCATCAACCTGTACCGCCGCCAGCGCGCAGTTCGGATAGCGCAGCTTGGCATCGATGATCTCGGTCATCGACAGCACGTTGATGGTATCGGCGATGGTGCTGCTGTTGGCGTTGGCGGTCAGCCGGCGGATACGCACCTGCCACTGGTTGCCGGCAGGCAGATCGATGCGTCGGCTGCGCTCGTACTGGCTGGTGGTCTTGCCACTGAAGGCATCGGTCAGCACCGTGCTGAACGGGCCGCCGTCGGTGGACAGATCCACCGCATACATGATCCGGTAGCCTTCGGTGTCACCGTTCTCGGTGTTGGTCTTCTGCAATGCCGGCACCGCGAAGCGGATACGGACGGCCGACAGGTCGGCACCGGATACGGTTCGAACCACCGGCGCATCGCTGCGCAGCTCTACGTTGACGCCGACTTCGTTCTCGATGGAGGGGAAGCCACTGATGTGCTCCTGGTCCTGGGTGCCGGAACGCGTCTGCACGTCCACGCCGGAGAAGTTCAGCGTGCCGTCCGGATTCTCGATCGGCACCTGGTCCAGGTAGATCGACTGCTTGCCTGCGACCAGGCCGCGGATCTCGCCTTCGCTGGCGAGGTCGATGATGCGGGCCACCGCCATCGAGTGCAGGCTGTCGGCGGTTTCGACCGGGGTTCGGGCGTTGCTCGCGCCCTTCTTGGCGCCCGCCAGTACAGGCGCAGCTGCACTGCGCGTGCGCGGTGCGGAATGAGTGATCTGGTTCAAAACTGGTCCTCCGCCAGGATGCCGCCGCTGATCACGGCCGAGCCGATGAACATGCCCTTGCTGTCATGGCCGCCATAGGCGACCGGAACGGGGTTGCCCTGCGCCTGCGTGTTGACAGTGCCGTTCATGCTGTAGCTGGGTGCGTTCTCGGGTGTGTCTTTGGCGCCCAGGCCTTTTGGCTGGGGGGAGAGCATCTGCACGACACCGCCAGCGACCATGCCAATGCCCGACGTCATGACTCCCGCGCCACTCCCTGGTACGTAGGCATTCATGACCGCTCCGATGACTATCAGCACAACGCCCATGATCGTCTGCAGAACACCTCCCCGCTTGCTACCCATCATCACCGGCGCGATGCGGATGTCATCCTGCCCTGGCGGGTCGTGCAGCTGATCCCGCGACAGGTTCTGCCTGCCAGCGAACACAGCAAATTCCATGCCCTTGGCTTTGGCACCCATCAGGTACTGCTGGAACCCCGGCAGCATCGTGCACAGCGCATGCACGGCCTCGGCCGGGCTGTTCACCGCCAGCCGGAACCTGCGCCCAAAGCGTGCACCCAGCTTGCCGTACAGGCGGATCGTACGAAGACGGTCAGTCATGGCGCACCTCGCGATGGCGGACGATGCAACGGGTGCGCTCGGCCCACATGCCGCCGTAGGGCACGGTCTCGGACAGGCGGCCATGCAGGTGATGCAGCATCTGCCCGTCGCCGAGGTAGATGCCCGCGTGATTGGTGACCGGCGAGCGGATCTGCATCAGGATCATGTCGCCCCGCTGCGGTTCGCCCTCGATCAGGTCGAAGCCCTCGGCGTGCAGCCGTTCAAGGCTGTACAGGTCCTGGCCATGGCTCCACCAGTCATCCTGGCGTTCGTACTCGGACAGCCGGATGTCCAGTTCGCGTGCGTGGAAATCGCGGACCAGGCTGTAGCAGTCCAGCACGCCGTGGGCGAACTGGCGACCGACCAGCGGTGCCATGTACCCCGAGGGATGCAGGGTCTGCAGATCAGCGCACTGCGGTGGCTCGCCGGTTACCTGGCCGACGCTGACAATGTGCCAGGTCAGCCCGCTGCGCTCGCACATGACCCGATCGGCATCGGACGGCGTCGCGGCGGCATCGGGGTGGCTGTGCACCAGGGCCAGCACCTCGCCCTTGTCCTCCGCCACGGCATAGTCCTCAGCCGGCAGGCGGAAATGCTCGCTGGGCGTGGCGGCCACGTTGCGGCAGGGAAGATAGCGTTCGTGGCCTTCAATGGCCACGATCAGCCCGCAGCATTCGCGCGGGTACTCGGCCACGGCGTGCGCCTGGATGGCCTGCAGGGTTGTCGGTTGCATGTTTCACCCATGAAAAAGGCCCGCGCGGGCGGGCCTGGAAAGTGGAAGCGGGAGTTTCGATCAGGAGCGCAACAGGCCCGCGGCGGGGAAGCCGCCATAGGGAAGCGGCTTGTCCTGGCCGAAGCGCAGCTTGCAGCTGCGCACCCGACCGCCGCACTGGTCGCGTGCCGGATCGTCGGTGGCGACGTCGTCGCTGTCCGCTACCGCCGGACCGTTGTAGCCGCAGTACGCGCCGCGATAGCCGCCACGCACCAGCCAGCCACACATGCCGGCGATGATCTGCCTGCCCGGCAGCTGCTGGCCATTGAGATCGATCGCGGTGGTCAGCTCGAACTCGACCATCTGCTTGTCTTCGCCGATCTTGCGCTCGATGAACCAGACTTCGTCGGGGAAGTGCTCGGCGGGATCCGCGCTGGGATTGCCTTCCTCGAAATTGGCGGCATCCAGGTACTTGGCCAACGTCTGCCGGCGGATGATGCGGGCACCGACCAGGTCGTCGAACAACAGGCACATGGCGGTGATGCGGCCATCGATGTTGCTCACGCGCAGGCGCGGATTCGGTGGCTGGTCGCTGGTGCGTTCGAAGCCGCTGGCCTCGATCGGCCAGGGGCCATATTCCTGGCCCTGCCACCAGATGAGGCCGCTCTGCAGGTGTGCGTGGAAGAACAGCTTGTCGGCGCCGAAACTGCTGGCGTCGAGCTCGTATACGGTGATGCGGCCACCCGGCTCAAGCTGCTGGGCATCGGCGGTGATCATGGGGTGTGCTCCTGTTTCGACCAATCGAACATGTGGGGCTGTGGAAGTGCCGTACGAACCTGCTCCCAGGTCTCAATGTCTGCAGGCCAGTCCTCGGCAAGCTCCTCGAGTGCGACACTGACTGCGTCGCGCCAGGCGATCATGGCGGCGGCATTCTGCGCATAGCGGGGGACAGTACTGTTGATGTAGCTGCAGCAGTTCTCGATGCTGTCGTGGCCGAGGCGAAGTGCGTATGGCGTCATCCAGTCCCATGCCAGGGAGCGCAACAGTTCATGACGGCGCTCCGATGTCATGCTGAGCAGAGACTCAGCAGCCACTGCGGTATTTCCGGCCGCCACCCACTCCTCGTAAAGGGCCCATGAGCGGTGCCCTCTCGGTATGAAGGTGGATGACTCCGTGCACCTGACAATGTCTGGATTTCCTGTCAGTTGATACATTTCAGATCTCCGCGTCCGATGTCCAGTGCCACCACATTCCCCAGGCGCCACTGTTGTTGTTGCCGTAGAGTGAGAACCCCGATTGGGATGCGTCCTCGACCACGCCATTGATGTCGGCGTTGTTGTTCTGGCAGATTTTCCCTGCCGCTCCGGACTCGGAGGAGTAGAGGGTGACCGCCGCCGAGCTGCGTTTGGGAACCCGGTACTGCTGGTAGAAGAAGTTCAGAGCGTTCGCGGCGGTAGACTGTGCTACACAGCTCCGCCCTTGGCGGGTAACCGTTCCCGGGGATACCGCCGCGGGGTAGCTCTTTTCGAAGTAGCGTTGGCAGAGCATCAGCTCAATCGAGTCTGGCCGCAGTTCATACTCTGTCGGCGTAGCCCCTCGCTCCAGCTGCATGCACGTCAGGGAGAATGAGCCCGATTGAGCGACGAGCTGGCCGCCATAGGCCGCAGGCGTGCAGAAATCCACAATGACATGAAGCTTGCTGTTCGGTCCGACTGCTTTTCCCTGGATGCTTGGCAGGTCAGCCGTGAAGTAGCGCAATGAAGATGCAGTGCCAAGTTCCTGGACACCTGCATAAACGGTCACATCCGGAGATCCACCCGATCCGAAAGATTGGATGAAGCGCACGCCGACTTTTCTTCCGGGTGAATCCGCCCATGCCTGCATGCTCAGGGTGACTTTTGACCCGGACAGCGTCTGCACCCCTTCGACCGGCTGCGTACAGAAGGCTTCCGTGGCAGCAGTCGCCCCGGATACATCGCAGCTCATGTAGCCTGGAACGCCAAACGCGGGGGCTCCAAACTCCTTTCGAGCCACCCTGACCTGACCCGCCCCGGTACATACGATCTGATACCTGTCGGGAACATAGACTGCGAGCGGCGCAACCACCGTCCTGCTGCTTCCTCTTTGCCAGAAGCGGAAGTCACCATTGATCAGAACATTGCGTCCGGTCAGCCTGCCTGCGATCCCCGCGAGCGTGGATTCCACATTACCCAGCCCGTCATAGACCTCTGCAAAATTCGCATTGATCTTGGTGAACGCCGGGCGCTGTGTTTCACCCCGCTTGCCGTTCGCCTGAACGGTATCGAGGTCGATTATCTTTCTGCTCATTTAGCTTTCCTTGCCGCATCGTCGAAGCCTGCGGTCATGTTGTACTTCGGCCGGCTCATTCCGAGGGAATGCCGGGCCACGGAGGGTTCATGAATCCCCTCAGGACTGTCGGTTGCATGTGCCATCCATGAAACGGGCCCGTGTTGCGGCCAGGTGGCAATCGGGAGTGCAGCACGCTCGTTTGTGGGGGGCGGTTGCAGGGGTCAGAGCTCCGCGTCTGCGTGCACCAGGACCTGGGAGGTGGTCGACCACACCACCACCGCACCCCACTGCTGCATGTTGTTGGACATCGTGGACAGCACGGCCGCGTCCACGGTGGACTGCCAGCCCGGATCGCCACCGTTGAAGTTGATGAGGCTGCCTTCGGAGCCGAAGCCGACCAGGTTGAGCGCGGCAGAGGGCGAGGTGACCCTGGGCGCCACGCGCTTGCGTACCTTGAACGGAATGCACGCGCGCGTGTCGCCGTTGGCGGTGTAGGTGATGCCCAGGATCCGGTTCACATCCACCGTCTCGTAGTAGCGTTGGCACAGCAAGAGCTCCAGTGCTTCGGGCCGGCGATCGAAGTCGGTGGCGGTATCGCCTTCTTCGATCTGCACTTCGGCCAGTTGCACGCTGCCGCTCTTCTGCCCGGCGGCGAACGCCCGCGCGCCGAAGTCGGTACCGGCATCCAGCCAGAAGCTCAGTTGCAGGTAGCTGTCCGGGCCCAGCGTCTTGCCGGCAAGGCCGGGAACATCCACGGTGACCTGGTGCCATCGCCACAGGGTATCGAGTACGACCGAGGCGCCGATGCTGTCGCGTGCGGTGGACCCGCCCGTTCCGTAGGACTGCTGCAGTTCCACACCGACGCGGAAATCGTCCACCGAGGACCGCGCCTTGAAGCTGATGGTGACGGTGCGCCCGGCCAGGCTCCGGACGTCCTCGATGCGCTGTTGGACCAGCGCCATGTTGCCGGCACCGGCCACGCTCTGCACATCCAGCCGGAGCAGGTGGCGTGATCCGGCCAGCAGGCGCCCTCCCTGGCCGCCGCCTGCAGGCACATCCTCGCGTGTGACGGCCACCTTGGTGCCGATGGCATTGGCCAACCAGCGGTCGGCGATGTAGCGCGGGCCTGTGGATGCAGGAAACACTGCGCCACGCTGCCAGAGCCGGAAGTCGCCGTTGATCAGGCAATTGCGGCCAGCCATTCGGCCATCCAACCCATCCACCGCAGTCTGGACGGCATCCAACCCGCCATATACTTCGGCGAAGTTCTCGTTGATCTTGGTGAATGCCGGGCGCTGTGTTTCACCCCGCTTACCGTTCGCCTGAACGGTATCGAGGTCGATTATCTTTCTGCTCATTTAGCCTTCCATTCCGAATCAGCAAAGCCCAGGGACAGGTCGTTGCCCCGCCTGAAAAAGACGGTGGAACGCCATATCTGATACTCAGTAAATCTCTGCATCCGCCGTCCAGTGGAACCAGCCACCCCAGCGCCCGGGGGAGTTGCCCCAGGCTACTTCGAAGACGTTCGTCGCGATCGTGGGAACCGATGCGGGCGTTCGGCTGCTGTCGTCCTGATTGACATATCCGGGCTCGACCACATTGTTGTTGGGCCTGACGACAATCACCGGCGTCACTCGCTTGCACGTCTTGAATGGCACCGACAGGTAGCTGGTTGCGCCGCTCGCAGCCGAGTTGCCCCAGCTGTAGCGACCGCTGTTGGTCGGAGTTCCGGGAACGACGTCATTGTCATAGGACTTTTCGTAGTAGCGCTGGCACAGCTGCAGCTCGTGGGCCAGCGGGCGCAGGTCGAATGCCGTTGCCAGGTTGCCGCGCTCCAGCTGCATCATCGCAATACCAAACTCTCCGTTCTGGCCGGAGATGACACCGCCATAGGCATCCGCGCACAGATCCACCACCAGCCACAGGAAATCGCTGTCGGCATTGCTTCCCAGCGTCTTCCCCTTCACCGATGGCAGTCGCGCACTGAGCTGGAAATAGGTCCAGGACGCGGCGGTGACCGCTACGGTTCCCAGCTCCACGCTGACCGCAGCGGATGGCGAACCACCGGTGCCAAAGTGCTGGATGAGACGAACACCGATGCGTTTTCCTGGCGGGCCATAGGCGAAGCCGGAAACCGTCACTTCGCCGTCGGACAGCGTCGCCGCGCTCTCGACCTTCTGTGCGACGTAGGCGCTGCTACCTGCACTGGTCTTGGAGACAACGCTGTTGAGGAAACGGCGCGATTCCGGCGCGGCGCCGCCGGCAGGCAGATTGGCCCCGCGATTTGCGGTATGCGTGCAGCCCAGCGCTGCCACCGTCCAACGATCGGCCACATAGATCTCGCCGCCCTGGGTGGTGCCGGTAGTGGCCCGCTGCCAGAAATCGAAGTTGCCGTTGATCAGGCGGTTCCTGCCTGGAACTGCGGTCTGAAGAGCACGCTCCAGTGAATCCACACGCTGTCCGATCGCGGTCACGCCATCCAGCGCGCCATACACTTCTGCGAAGTTCTCATTGATTTTTGTGAACGCTGGGCGCTGCGTTTCACCCCGCATCCCGTTCGGCTGAACGGAATCGAGGTCGATGATCTTTCTCGTCATTGCTGTCGTCCTGAAAGTCCTGGGGGCGCCCAATCACAGCTCGGCTTCGGCCCACCAATGCCACCACCCGCCCCAGCGACCTGGATTGTTGGTCCAGCTGACTTCGTAGCCGGAAGGCGAGGCGTAGTTGACCAGGCAGGGAACGCGGGAGATGTTGTCTTCTGCGATATGTCCATCCTGCTGGATGTTGTCGGCCGAGATGATCATCACGTAGGGATGGGCACGCTTGGGTGCATGGAATCGCACACTCTGGTAGTGCGCCACTCCCGGTGAGTTGATTGAGAAGGCTTCGCGGCCTTCGTTGTGCGCGGTATTGGGCACGATGTCGAGGTTGTAGCTCTTCTCGTAGTAGCGCTGGCACAACGCCAGTTCCACACCCGGCGGCCGCCAATCAAAGCGCGTCGCTGCGAGTCCGGCTTCGACCTGGAACTGTGTGAAGCCGAACGATCCGTTCTGCGCCACCAGCTCGCCCCCCTGGCCGGTACCGCACAGGTCGAACACCACGTAGAGATGGTCATTGCCATTGCTGCCGAGCACCTTTCCTCGGGTACTCGGCAACTTCACCGTGATGCTGTGGCGCTTGGCGGTCGCCTCCAGCGTGAGTACGCCGGCTTCCAGCGTCACCTGTGGCGAAGGTGAGCCACCTGTTCCGAAATCCTGGATGACACGCACGCCCACACTGCGACCGGGCGCATCAGAGTTCGCCCATACCGAGATCGTGATCTCTCCGCTTGCACTGCGGACACCCTCGATCTTCTGCCCCATCCAGGCGCCACTTCTGGCGATGGCCTCGGATACGGTGCAGACCAGAATCGACCGGGTATCTTCCGGAAAACCGGCCTGCCCGTCGTACGCCACGCGCTGCACGTCGTGGTTGCAGACCAGTGCCGAGTTCGTGAAACGGTCGGCGAAGAATGTCTCCGCTCCCAACGTTCCCGAGCCGCTGCCAACACGACCGGACGTGCGACGTTGCCAGAACTGAAGGCCACCATTGATGAACAGATTCCTTCCAGGAATGCGCTCGGTAATGGCGTTCCCCACGGTTTCCGGGATCTTCGCAACATCGGTCAAGGCGTTGTAGACCTCGGCGAAGTTCTCGTTGATCTTGGTGAATGCCGGGCGCTGTGTTTCACCCCGCTTTCCGTTCGGTTGAACGGAATCGAGGTCTATGGTCTTTCTTGCCATTAGTGGCTCCTTGAACGAGGTGAATCGGTGGCGGCCGATCGGAGTTCGAGCACTTTCATTCCGTCATCGGGCGGGTCTCACGGCTTCCCGACCGGTCCCGCAGATGCATGAATGCACTCAGAGTTCGGCATCGGCGGTGTAGTGGCCTGCCAGGAGAACAGAGCCGCTTACCAGGAACCCTGCCCCGCCCACGTCCGCCATGAACGCCTGGCTCGTTGCCATGACTACATTGGTCAGGGTTCCCGCGCGCCATGCTCCGCCAGCGGCGTCGTAGTACCTCCAGAAGCTCGGCGATCCGATGTCGCCACCTTCCCCGCCTGCGTGGAACTGCAGCTGTGGCGTGCTGCGCATCGTACCTTTGAACTCTGCAACAACGCGGCAGGTTCCACTGTTGAAGGCCACCGCGTTCCGGTGCACGGCGGAGCTGCTCCTGCTGTTGGGCACTTCTGTAACAGGGAAGGACTTCTGGTAGTAGCGCTGGCATAGCGCAAGCTCGTGCGCCGGTGATCTCCACTCGAGGCGGGTCGCCCGTGCGCCGGCTTCCCACTGCATTTCGCCGAAGTACAACTGGCCTGCCTGCGCGCCGAGCCCCCCGGTGCGCGCATTGAAGTCGCTGCCTGCCGAGAGCCATACCGCACAGATGACCGAATCATCGCCACCGCCAAGCGTCTTACCGTAGATGGAAGGAAGACTGACGGTCTTGCTGATCCGGTTCAGGCCCTGTGCGAGCGTAAACACTTCCGGCTGTATCCCCGTGACAGTGGGGCTTCCGCCTGTTCCGAAGCGCTGCAGGAATTCGACTGCGATCTTTCTCCCTGCAGTGCCTGCGTTGTAGACCAGGAAGGATAGCGTGCTCTCTGATGCGGCAAAGGTCCGCACGCTTTCCACACGCTGCTCGAACAGGAAATGATGTCCGGCAGCGTTGTGGTTCCCGTTGCAATTGGCGGCCAACGTGAACAGGCTTTTCGGGAAGTTCGCATCGCCCGGGGCAACGGGTGATTTGAATATGCCAGCTCCATCCATCCCTCCCTGCTGTGCAAAGAATCTGTCTGCACAGTAGGCAGCGGCAGCGGTGAAGTTGTCCCCACGCTGCCAGAAGTCGAAATTCCCGTTGATCAAGCGGTTCTTTCCCGAGACAGAGTCTGCGATGGCACCAGGGATTCCCTCCAGCGCCAACGCAACATCCTGAAAGTTCTGGTTGATCTTGGTGAAAGCGGGTCGCTGGGTCTCTCCACGCTTCCCGTTGGGCTGGATGGTATCCAGGTCGATCCGTTGAAGATCCATGCTCATGCCTACGCCTGGAAGGTCTGCTCGAACGTGGCGGTGATGGTCGAGACCTGGCCACCGAGATGGCTGTCGGTGTAGGAATCACACATGTAGAGCCCCTGCCCCAGTGGTCCCTTCCACAGGAAGCTGCGGCCGGCATGACCATCCAGGAAGGCCACGATCTCGTTGATCGTCCTGCGGTTGCCGACGAACTGCAGCTGGTAGCTGCGTGAGGTTGCATTCAGACCATCGGCAGCGGCCTGCGCATAACCATCACCGAACTTCGCGCGCTTCACGGCGGCGGTGGTGGTTCCCGTACTCTGGCTGGTTGCCGGCCAGGTGAAGGTGTCGGTCATTACATGGCACTCCTGCTGAGCACACCACCTGCCTTCAGGTCACGACTCTGTAGTTCGCGGTACTTGCGTTCCACGAACTGGCCGATCTCGTTGCCGAACTGCTGCAGCATGCCTTCGTTGGTGGTGACTTCCTTGCCACCGTTGTTGTCGATGCGGATGCTTACACCCACTCCGCCACCACCGCCGCCGTGCGCGGCCACGCCGAGACGACCGTCCGGCCCGCGGCGCAGCGGCATGATCGCTTCTGGTCCCGCTTCGCCAAATACGCCGGCGCCCTTGGCGAAGGCGAACAGCTGCGGGGTGTTGTAGACACCGCCGGAGTAGGCCGACAGGCTCGGCGACTGGTAGACGCCACCGTTGGCGTTGGCCTCCACCCCCGTGCCATATCCGAACAGGCCCGCGATCTTCTTGACGCCCCAGACGATTGCCTGTTGGATGGCAATCATCTTGAGATCGGCGATGATCGACTTGGCCAGATCCTTGTAGTTGGACTTGCCCGTCTTCACGAAACTCTGCAGTGCCGCCTCGGCGCCGGTGAACGCCTTGGAAAAGGCATCCTGGGTAGACTTGGCGGAGTTCTCGGTCTTTTCCATGTACTCGCCGAGCGCGCTGCCGAAGCCCTTGCGGAACCCCGAAAGTCCTGTGGTGCCCTTGGTGTCCTTGGCGTCCTTGGTTTCGCCCGCCTTGGTATCACCAGCCTTGGCGTCCTTGGCAGTCGCCACGCCTGCAATCACCGCCGCCGCGTCCGTCGCTGCATCCTTGGGCGTCAGGTCGACCCCCATCAAGCCGGCGATCTTCCTCGCCCCCCAGACCAGCGCTTGCTGTGCAGCGATCATCTTCAGGTCGGCCAGGATGGACTGGGCCAGCTCCTTGTACTTGGACTTGCCGGTCGTCACGAAGCTCCGCAGGGCTTCGTCGGCGCCAGTGAACGCTTTGTCGAACGCCTTCTTGGCCGCCGTGGCGGTGTTTTCGGTCTTCCCGATATAGTCGCCGAGCGCGCCGCCCAGGCCCTTGCGGATGCCCGCCAGGCCCATGTCGTCCTGTTGGGCCTTCTCTTCCTTCTTTGCAGCCTTGCCAGCGTCCGCGGCGGCTGTGGTCGCACCCGCCTTCGCCGCCGCCTGCAGCTGCGTGTTCAAGGCAGTCAGTTGCGTGGACAGTGCGGTGACCAACGAAGCGCTGGTGGTCAGCACGGCATTGAATGCCTGCTGCACCGTATTGATCTTTTCCAGCTGCCGCTGGAACTCCTGTGTGCTGCCGGTCATCTCGGTCATGCTGCGCCTTGCTGCCTGCATGGCCGTTTCCAATGCGTTGCTGGCCTCCACGGTGGCCCGTGTGCTGCCAGGCGATGTAGTGCTCATTGAGTGTTCCTCGGGAGAGTCGGCTCCGCATCTGCGGAGCCGGGATCGGTCATCGGCGTAATCGCGATGGCCGGCTCATTCCTGTTGCATCTGCTCCAGGGCAGCGCGTTCGATGACGCGGATCGCCGCCATCACCTCGTCGTACTGTTCGCTGTCGAGCGCTTCGCGCTGCAGCTCGTGGTAGACCACGTTGTAATCCAGCCCGATCGGGCCACCTGCGCCGACGCGCCACTGGGTGGCAACCCGCGAGAAAAGTTCGATGGGAAGCACGCACTCCGGCCACAGCTCGACCTGCGGCGGTGGAAAGTGCTTTGCCTTCAATCCAAGCTGCATCAGCTCGGACTCGGTGGGGGCCCGCCAGTACAGGGCCCCCACCGCCTCGATCAGTTTCCCTTGCGTGCGACCTGCAGCGCCTGGGTGTAGCCACCGATGATGGCGCCATCCAGGCCGGCCTGCTGCTGCAGCGCGAGCTCGACGCCGGCGGTGTCCAGCGCCACATCGGCATCCCAATCCACCACGATGTCCAGGATCGCCTGGGCCACGCTCAACGTGTCATCACCCAGACGCTCCAGCAGGCTGGCGTAATCGGGCACCGACAGATGCCGGTAGGTCAGGTTGAGCTTCTGCTCGCGACCGTGACCGACGATGGTCAGGGTGCTCTTGAAGCTCTCCGGCGCCTTGACCTGGAACATCAGGCGCCCTCGACCAGGATGGAGTCTGCCAGCGCAGTGAAGGTTGCGGTGGTGCCCATCGGGGTGTTGGCGGCCATGGTCGGGTCGCCGTTGTAGCTCAGGTAACCGTACCAGTACAGCACGTCGCCGCCGACCAGCTTTGCCCGCAGGATCACCGGTTCGCCCTTGGCATCAGCCTTCTTCAGTGCCGGGTACCACGGCTTCTTCGGGTCGTAGAACAGCGGCAGGGTGATGGTCTTGGCGTTCTTGAAGGTCGGCAGCTGCACCTGGCGGCCGGTCGGATCCTCCAGCAGCGTGCCGCTCCAGTACTGCTGCTCGCCACCGGCGGTGGTCGGGTCGCCCTGCTGGTCCAGGTCGACGAAGGCGCCGGCCTTGCGCAGTACGCCCGCACCGCTGGTGCCCGGGAACAGCACGGTGTCGGTGGTATCGATGCCCAGCAGTTCAACGCTGCCGGTGGCTTCAGCGCCGGCGCGGGTGGCGCGGTTGTTCAGGGCCGGCCAGCCCGGCAGTTCGATGACCACCACATCGCCGGTGTCGACACTGTTGGCCGCGACGCTGGCCAGGGCCGGCGCGGCCTTGGAGATCGCGGTGGTGGCGATGGCGGTGGAGATGACCGGTGCGAAGCCGAACTGGGTGCCCTTGGGAAGCTTGAGTGCCATGGTGTATTTCCTCGTTGGATGAAAAAAAAGGCCCGGCGGTTGCCGGGCTGGGGTGTTGCGCGGGTGATGCGGTTTACGGGTCGACGTACCACAGGCCGAAATCGAGCCGCGCGCCGTGCTTGTGCAGCACCGGCTCATGCACGGCGATTGCAGCGCCGAACGACTCGGCGCTCGGCAGTCCTGCGCAGACCTGGTCCTCAATGGTGCGAATCAGGGTGTTGGCCTGGGCACGACTGTCTGCCCAGACGGTCAGCTGCACGCGAGCGTGCTTCTGTTCGGGAATGGAACCTTCGTTGAACCACACGGACTGCCCACCCACCTGCTGGTATACAGCGCATGGGTAGATGACCGGTTCCGGCGGGACGTCGGGATACAGCCGGCCTTGCAACAGCGGGGCCAGCAGCGCGTGCAGCTGTGCTTCGTAACTCATCGCGGTGTCCTGGTTGGCGTCGCTCAGGCAATGCCTGAAGACTGTTCGGTGAACAGCACCGTGCTCTGGCGCCGGCTGAAGTCGGGAGCAACGCCGGTGATGTCGAAGACGCGACCGTCATGCACGATGCGCATGCCGACGTGGATACCGGCCTGTCGTGCGGCCGCCAGACGGACATGGAACCGCTGGCGCCGGATCGTTGCCGGCAGTCGGCTTTCCAGCGTCAGCCGCTGCATGCTGTCGGCTGTATCGGCGGTGATGGCGGCCCACAGTTCGGCCACCGGCTGCCAGGCGTCCAGCGGCTGCCCCCAGGCATCGAGCTGGCCGTCCTGGCGCTCGATACGGATGCGACGATTGAGGTGGCCGGCATTCATGGCGTTGCGGCCGGCCGGTACGGATCAAGCAGTGCGGCCACGCCGAACGGCAGTTCCATTGCGATGGCAGTGGCGCCTGCCGGTGCATCGAGCGTCTGCGCAGAGACAACCACGGCTTCGCGGTGGGCGTACAGGTGGCCCAGCAGCAGGCGGACTGCTGCGCGGATACTGTCGTTGGCCGGCATGCCCAACAGCAGGCGTGCACTGCGCGCGGTGGCCACGGCCAGGCGGCGATCGGCCACATCACGCATGGCCTTGGCCTTGGCCGCGTTGGTCTCGGCGTTGGCGGCGGCAACCGCGGCTTCATGCCCGGTCACCGCCGCCGCCATGTCCTGCGGTAGCTGGTCCAGCGCCTGGTCCAGCGCGGCCTGGTCGGCGTACAGTTCGCGGCCCAGGTAGGCTGCGGCCGCGTCGCTGGCTGCTGCCAGCAGGTCACCCAGGATGGCGTCGTCAAAGTCGCCGTCGATACGGCAGTGCGCGCGGCACTGCTCAAGGGTCAGCAGGGGCATCGAATCCTCCTTCGTTGATGGATGTGGAGTGCCCCGACCCTGCGCGCACGGCGGCGCCCCACGCGGTCACCAGGACGGCGCGGGAAAAGCAGGATCGGGGCGGAAAACAGAACGGCCGCGACGCGAGCGTCAGGGCCGGTGGCGATGGCATCGCAGCGCGATGGCGCAAACGAAAGAAGCCCCCGGGGTCACCGGAGGCTTCTATGTCATCGTGGTACAAACGATACGCTTCGGGTGTGCACCCGTCAATCCGCAAACGGTTACCAGTCTGGTGACTCTTCCAGGCGCTGTGCGGCTGCGGTCACGGCGGCATGCTGCAGGCTGGATAGAATGGCGACGCGCTGCTCCCGCAGCCCATTTCCCGCTGGATTCCCGCATGCCTGCCACCCCCGAACGCTTCTTCGATGCGC
Source organism: Stenotrophomonas sp. NRRL B-14846 (assembly GCF_050473585.1). Classification (NCBI taxonomy): domain Bacteria; kingdom Pseudomonadati; phylum Pseudomonadota; class Gammaproteobacteria; order Lysobacterales; family Lysobacteraceae; genus Stenotrophomonas; species Stenotrophomonas sp. NRRL B-14846. Next base: position 4,167,531 of record NZ_JBFLUN010000022.1, on the reverse strand, counting down.
GTACCGAACAAGGCGTGCTGCGCCTGTCCATCGCAGGCTCACTGCTGCTGGCCGCGGCAGCGGTGGTGTTCGGCCTGCTGGCCAATTCCTCGCTGATCATCTTCGATGGCATCTACGGCCTGATCGATGTGGTGATGACCTGGCTGTCATTGCTGGTCGCGCGGCTGATCGCTCTATCCACCAGCAGCGATGCGCTGCAGTCGCGGCTCAACCAGCGCTTCACAATGGGCTTCTGGCACCTGGAGCCGATCGTGCTGGGCGTGAGCGGCACATTGATGATCGGCGCGGCGCTGTATGCACTGGTCAATGCGGTGGACGCGTTGATGTCCGGCGGCCGCCATATCGCACTCGGTCCGGCCATCGCCTTCGCCGGGTTGTCGATCGTCGGCGAAGGTGCGCTGGCCTGGTTCGTGCTGCGTGCCAACCGTCGCATCGGTTCGGAGTTCATCGCGCTGGACGCGAAGAACTGGGTGATCGCCGCCAGCATGTCGGCCTGCTATCTGCTGGCCTTCCTCGGCGGTGTGCTGGTGCGTGGCACCTCGCTGGCCTGGGTCGGGCCGTACATCGACCCGGCCATCCTCGCCTTCGTCTGCGTGCTGGTGATGATCGCCCCGCTGGGCACCGTGCGCCGTGCGCTGGCCGGCATCCTGCTGGTCACCCCGCCGGAACTGCAGGCGCACGTGGACGCGGTGGCACGCGCGATCGTCGCCAGGCACGGCTTCGTCGAGCATCGCAGCTATGTCGCGCAGGTGGGGCGTGGCGAGCAGATCGAGCTGTTCTTCGTGGTACGCGAGGACGACCCGCCGCGGCCCCTGCTGGAATGGGACCAGCTGCGCGACGAGATCGGCGATGCGCTGGGCGAGGCCTCGCCGGACCGCTGGCTGACCATCATGTTCACCACCGACCGCGAGTGGACGATCTAGGCCGGCAGGACGATCAATCAAGTTTTTCGTACGAACTGCAACCCAACGTACGCAGAAACCGGGCAAAGTAGGCTCCAACGCAACACCCACCCACTGACCAGGAGCATCACGATGTCCATCGAAAAGGTTCTGTATACCGCCCAGGCCACCTCCACCGGCGGCCGTGAAGGCCGTTCCGTCTCGTCCGACAACGTGCTGGACATCCAGCTGTCGACCCCGCGTGAGCTGGGTGGCGCCGGCGGCCCGGGCACCAACCCGGAACAGCTGTTCGCCGCTGGCTACTCGGCCTGCTTCCTCGGCGCGCTGAAGTTCGTGGCCGGCCAGGCCAAGGTCGCGCTGCCGGCCGACACCACCGTCACCGGCAAGGTCGGCATCGGCCAGATCCCGACCGGTTTCGGCATCGAGGCCGAGCTGACCATCAGCGCTCCGGGCGTGCCGCGCGAGCAGCTGGAAGAGCTGGTGCAGAAGGCGCACATCGTGTGCCCGTACTCCAACGCCACCCGCGGCAACATCGACGTGACGCTGGTCGTTGCCTGATGCGGCCGGGGTCGGATCCCTTTGCCACCGGCAAAGGGCTCTGACCCCATCGCGGAGTATTCGGGGTCGGATCCCTTTCGCGTTGCGAAAGGGATCCGACCCCTCAAAAAAAATGGGCGGATGCCGGTCGAAACCGAACATCCGCCCATCCCACCTTCGTTGTCCCACATGGGGGCATGAGGTTGCCGGCCAGCGGCCGGCACTACCAGGTCACTTCTCGCTCGTGATGAGCTGCACGACGCTGGAGAAATCCAGCTTGCCGCGACCGGCCTGGTGGTTCATCGAGTACAGGTTGCGGGCCACTTCGCCCAGTGGAATCGAAGCGCCAACACTCATCGCCGCTTCCACCGCCAGGCCCATGTCCTTGAGCATCAGATCGCTGCCGAAACCGCCACTGTAACCGCGCGAGGCAGGCGCGTTTTCCAGCACGCCCGGCCACGGGTTGCACACTTCGGTGGCCCAGCTGCGGCCGGTGCTGACCGCCATCATCTGCGACAGCACCTTCGGGTCCAGCCCGTGCGCCACGCCGAGTGCGATGGCTTCGCCGGTGACGGCCATGATCACGCCCAGCGCCATGTTGTTGCACAGCTTGGCGACCTGGCCGGCACCGCTGGCGCCGACATGGAAGATGTTCTTGCCCATCGCCTGCAGCACCGGGCGCGCGCGTTCCAGCGCGTCCTCTTCGCCACCGACGATGAAGGTCAGGGTGCCGGCCTGGGCACCGGCGGTACCGCCGGATACCGGCGCGTCGATCATCTGCAGGCCACGTGCGGCGGCGGCTTCAGAGACCTTGCGGGCGCTGGCCGGGGCGATCGTGCTGCAGTCGATGACCAGCGCACCGGCCGGGATCGCGGCGAGGATGCCGTCGTCGCCCAGGTACACGCCTTCGACGTGGCGGCTGGCCGGCAGCATCGAGATCACCACTTCGGCACCGGCCAGGGTGTCGCGTGCGGACGATGCGGCGCTGGCACCGGCATCGACGGCGGCCTGCACCGCGGCCGGAACCAGATCGAACACGCGTACGCTGTGGCCGTTCTTGACCAGATTGGCGGCCATCGGGCCACCCATGTTGCCCAACCCGATGAATGCAATGTGGCTCATGCAAGGCTCCTTTCAACAAGGGGAGTGCCCAGGTCAGCCAGCGGATGCGCGGCATCGGCCCAGGGGGAAGCGAAGAAGGTGTCGGCCCACGCGGCGGTGGCCTCGGCCAGGGTGACCGGGTTCCACTGCGGATTGCGGTCCTTGTCGATCAGCAGTGCGCGGATGCCTTCGGCGAAATCACCATGGGCGGCGCAATGCAGGGCGACGATGTACTCCAGGCGATAGATCGCGGCGAGGTCCTGGCCGGCACCGCGGCGCTGCAGTTCGTACGACAGCCGTGCCGAGCCCGGTGCACCGGCGGCGAAGGTCTTCTGTGCCGCCTGCAGCCAGGCATCGTCGGTCTGCAGGCCGGCAATGCGCGCAACGATCACTTCAAGGTCATCGCCTTCGCACAGCGCATCGACCTGCGCCGCATTGGCCAGCAGCGGACCGGTCGCGGCATCGCTGGCATGCGATTGCAGCAGATGGCTGAGCCGCTCATGGTTGTGCGCGGCATCGCCCGACCAGGCCACCTGCAGCAGCGCATCGAACACCGCGCTGCGGCGTTCTTCGGCCACATGCACGTCGGCCAGGCCGGCGTAGATGGCGTCGCCCGAGTTCAACAGTGCGCCGGTCAGGGCCAGGAACAGGCCGCCCTTGCCCGGCACGCGCGGCAGCAGCCAGCTGCCACCCACATCGGGGAACAGGCCCACGGTGATTTCCGGGAAGGCCAGCTTGGAGCGCTCGCTGACCACGCGGTGGCTGGCGCCGGACATCAGGCCGATGCCGCCGCCCATCACGATGCCGTGGCCCCAGCACAGGATCGGCTTGGCGTAGGTGTGGATGAGGTAATCGACGCGGTACTCGACGTCGAAGAACTCAGCGGCGTAGTCGTTCTCGCGGATGTCGCTGCGGCCGGCCTCGCGGAAGGCGACCATGCTCTTGTACAGGCCGTGCAGGTCGCCGCCGGCGCAGAACGCCTTTTCGCCGGCGCCCTGCAGCACCACCATGGCGATGCCATCGTCGTCGGCCCAGGCATTCAGCTGCTTCAGCAGCAGGTGCGCCATCGGCAGCGAGAAACCGTTGAGCGTACGCGGCGCATTGAGCGTGGCGATGCCGATGCGCGTGCCGTTGCCGGCCACACGCTCTTCGAACAGCACCGGTGCGTCGTCGGCAGCGGTGTCGGTGCTCATGCGTTCTTCCACTGCGCGGCGCGCTTTTCCAGGAAGGCGGTCACGCCCTCAACCTGGTCGGCAGTATCGAACAGGTCGACGAAGGCTTCGCGCTCTGCCACCAGCGCCGAGGCGTGGGTGCCGGTGCGGGTGGACTGCACCAGGGTCTTGCAGGCGGCGATGCTGGTCGGGCTCTGCTTGCCGGCCTTCTTCGCCCATTCCAGCGCCAGCGCCTTGGCTTCGCCCTTGCCGACCTTTTCTTCGGCCAAGCCAATGCGCAGTGCGGTCTCGGCATTGATGCGCTCGCCCAGCAGGATCATGCGCTTGGCCCAGCCCTCGCCGACCAGGCGCGGCAGGTTCTGGGTGCCACCGGCGCACGGCAGCAGGCCGACGGTGGCCTCCGGCAACGCGACCTGGGCGTGGTCTTCAATGATGCGCAGGTCGCAGGCCAGCGCGCATTCCAGGCCGCCGCCCATGGCGTAGCCGTTGATCGCAGCGATCGACACGCCACGGAACCCGGACAGCGCTTCGAAGGCTTCGCCGAAGCGGCGCGCGGCTTCACGTGCAGCGGCCTTGTCGCCGGAGGCGAACTGGTTGAGGTCGGCACCGGCGGAGAAGAATTTCTCGCCGTCACCGGTGATCACCAGCGCGTAGATGTCGCGGTCTGCGTTGAGCGCGCCCACCAGGTCGCGTAGCGCCGACAGGCTGTGCACGGTCCAGGTATGCGCCGGCGGGTTGTTCAGGGTGACCACGGCGGTGTGGCCATCCACCTCCACCTTCAGGCCCACGTGCTCCTGGGTACGCCAATCCTTCATCGCAGTTCCTCTTCGGTGTTGAGCAGGTGACGGGCAACGATCACCCGCATGATCTCGTTGGTGCCTTCCAGGATCTGGTGCACGCGGCAGTCACGCAGCAGGCGCTCGATCGGGTATTCGCGGATGTAGCCGTAGCCACCGTGGATCTGCAGTGCTTCGTTGCAGACGTTGAAACCGGCATCGGTGGCGAAGCGCTTGGCCATCGCGCACCACACGTTGGCGTCGCTGGCACCGGCATCGAGCTTGCGCGCAGCGGTGTGCACCATCTGCCGGGCGGCCACCAGCTGGGTGACCATGTCGGCCAGCTTGAACTGCAGTGCCTGGAACTCGGCCAGTGCCTTGCCGAACTGGCGGCGCTCGCCCATGTAGCGGCGTGCAGCGTCCAGCGCGCCCTGCGCCGCACCCAGCGAGCAGGCGGCAATGTTGATGCGGCCGCCATCGAGTCCCTTCATCGCCAGCTTGAAGCCGCCGCCTTCCTCTCCCAGAAGGTGGCTGACCGGCACGCGGACGTTTTCGAAGGTGATGCCACGGGTGGGCTGGCTGTTCCAGCCCATCTTCTCTTCCTTGCGGCCGAAGCTGATGCCCGGCAGGTCCGCCGGCACCGCAATGGCGCTGACACCGCCGGCACCGGCACCACCGGTACGCGCCATCACCACCAGCAGCTCGGTGGCACCGGCGCCGGAAATGAAGGCCTTGGAGCCGTTCAGCACATAGAAGTCGCCATCGCGCACGGCGGTGGTCTTCAGCGACGCCGCATCGGAACCGGCGCCCGGTTCGGTCAGGCAGTACGAGGCCAGCTTGTTGCCCGAAGACAGGTCGGTGCCCCAGGCATCGCGCAGTGCCGGCTGGCCCCACGTGGACACCATCCACGAGGCCATGTTGTGGATGCTGATGTACGCCGCCGTCGACGGATCGACGCTGGCGAGCTCCTCGATGACGACGGCGGCGTCCAGTCGGCTCAGGCCGCTGCCGCCCACTTCCGGGTCCATGTACAGACCGCAGAAGCCCAGTTCACCGGCCTTGGCGATCGCCTCGCGCGGAAAGATGCCCTCCGCATCCCATCGCGCGGCGTGCGGCGCCAGTTCGGCCTGTGCGAAGTCGCGCGCCGCCTCGCGGTACGCCTGCTGCGCTTCTTCCAGTTCCGTCGTCATCGAGTGGCTCATGGCTGCTCCTGCCGTTACTTCAGGCTGATCGTGGTGTTGACGCCGTGGCTCAGCGTTTCGTCATCGAACCAGCGCGCGGTGACCGTCTTGGTCTGGGTGTAGAACAGCACCACCTGCTTGCCGTACGGCCCCAGGTCGCCCAGCTTGGACGCGCGCGAACCGGTGAACGAGAACAGCGGCACCGGCACCGGGATCGGCACGTTGATGCCGACCTGGCCGACGTCGATGTCTTCCTGGAACTTGCGCGCGGCGGCGCCGGACTGGGTGAACAGTGCGGTGCCATTGCCGTTCGGGTTGCTGTTGACCATCGCGATGGCCTCTTCCAGCGTCTCCGCTTCGAGGATGACCAGCACCGGCCCGAAGATTTCTTCCTGGTAGATGCGCATGTCGGTGGTGACACCGGCAAAGATGGTCGGGCCGACGAAGTTGCCCTTCTCGAAACCATCGACCTGCGGCTTGCGGCCATCGAGCACCAGCTTGGCGCCCTGCTCCACGCCCGAGGCGATCAGGCCTTCCACGCGCTCGCGGGCGCTGCAGGAAATGACCGGGCCCACGTCGGTGCCAGCCACGGTGCCGCCGCTGACCTTCAGGGTCTTGGCCTTGGTGACCAGGTCCTGCACCCAGTTGCGCGCTTCACCGACCAGCACCAGGGTGGAGGCGGCCATGCAACGCTGGCCCGCCGCACCGAAGGCGGCGCCGACCATCGCGTTGAGGGTCTGTTCCTTGTTGGCGTCCGGCAGCACCACGGCGTGGTTCTTGGCGCCCATCATGCACTGCACGCGCTTGCCGGCCAGCGAGGCGCGGTTGTAGACGTGGGTGCCGACGCGGGTGGAACCGACGAACGACACGGCCTTGATGTCCGGATGGTCGCAGATCGCGTTGACCACTTCCTCGCCGCCGTGGACGACGTTCAGCACGCCCTTCGGAATGCCGGCTTCCAGGGCAAGCTCGACCAGGCGCATGGTGACCATCGGGTCCTGCTCGGACGGCTTGAGGATGAAGGTGTTGCCCGTTGCAATCGCCATCGGGAACATCCACAGCGGGATCATCGCCGGGAAGTTGAACGGGGTGATGCCGGCGCACACGCCCAGCGGCTGCATGATCGTGTAGGTGTCCACGCCATTGGCAACGTTGTTGGCCAGCTCGCCCAGCTGCAGGTTGCCGATGGCGGCGGCGTGCTCGACCACTTCCAGGCCACGGAACACATCGCCTTCGGCGTCCGGCAGGGTCTTGCCCTGTTCGGCGGTGAGGATGTGCGCCAGCTCGCTCATGTTCTCGCGGATCAGCTGCTGGTATTTCAGGAAGATGCGCGCGCGGGTGCCGATCGGAGTCTTGCGCCAGGTCTTGAAGGCTTCTTTGGCAGCGGCAACGGCGGCGTCCACTTCGCCGGTGGTGGCGAACGGCACCTTGGCCAGCACGTCCTGGGTGGCCGGATTGATCACGTCCTGCCAGTGGGAGGTGGCCGATTCAACGAACTGGCCATCGATCAGCATGCGGATACGGGGCGCTGCAACAGTCATGACGACAATCCCACAGGGTGCGAAAGATGCTTGGCATTATTCACAGCACCCACCTCGATTTCCGGGCTGAATCCGCTTAATCTGGCCAACACGCCAGACGATTCATGTTAATTCTGTGAATTATTCAGCCCCCCAGCGACAACTTGGCCTGCGCCTGCTGCGGCTGCGCGAACAGCGCGGCTACAGCCAGGCGGATCTGGCACGGGCGCTGGGGCTGTCGGCCAGCTACCTGAACCAGATCGAGCGCAACAAGCGCCCACTCACGCCAGCGGTGCAGAAGAAGCTGGGCGAGGTATTGGGCGACGTTTCCGCACTGTTCGACGAGGATGAGCCCGCCGCGCTGCAGGAAGCGCTGGGCGAGACCCTGCGCGATCTGGGCCTGGCGGAGGTCAGCGCGACCGAACTGCGCGCGCTGGCCGGCAACCTGCCGCAGGTCAGCCGCGCCCTGCTGGACCTGCACCGCCGCCACCTGGCGCTGCGCGAGCATGCCGCCGCGCTGGAATTCCAGCTGGGCGAGCCCGGCGCCGGCAGCACCCTGCCGGCCGGCGACCAGGTACGCGAGTTCTTCAACCGCATGCACAACCACATTCCCGAGCTGGACGAGCTGGCCGAGCAGCTGTTCGCCGAATGGGGGCTGTCGCCCGGGCACGTGGCACCGCGGCTGCGCCAGCTTCTGGCCGACCGCCACGGCGTGCTGGTGGAAGTGGCCGCCCTTCAGGCCGGGCGCGAGAAGCGGCAGTACGATGCCGGTGCGCGGCGGCTGTGGCTGCCCGATTACCTGGAGCCCGGCCAGCAGGCGTTCCAGATGGCGGCCGAGCTGGCCCTTCACGGCTACCTGCCGCAGATCGATGCGGTGGTGGCGCGCGCCGGGTTCACCGATGAGGCACGCATCGCGCAGGCGCGGATCGGTCTCTCCAACTATTTCGCCGGTGCGCTGGTGATGCCGTACATGCGCTTCCTGCGTGCGGCCGAAACCAGCAGCTACGACATCGAACTGCTGGCGCATCAGTTCGGCGTCGGCTTCGAAGCGGTCTGCCATCGGCTGAGCACGCTGGCACGGCGCAGTGCGCCTGGCCTGCCGTTCTTCTTCATCCGCGTGGACCGCGCCGGCAACGTGTCCAAGCGCCATTCGGCCACCGATTTCCACTTCTCGCAGGTAGGCGGTTCGTGCCCGCTGTGGATCGTCTACGAGGCGTTCAACCAGCCCGGCCGCATCCTTACGCAGACGGCGCGCATGCCCGATGGACGCCGCCATTTCTGGCTGGCACGGCAGGTCAGCAGTGGCCCGGTGGGCCATGGCCAGCCGCGCAAGACCTTCGCGGTGGCCCTGGGCTGCGATCTGCAGCACGCCGAGCGGCTGGTGTATTCACTGGGGTTGGATGTGCAGAGCCCGGGCAACTCGGTATCGATCGGCCCGGGGTGCCGGGTGTGCCCGCGCGAGGACTGCATGCAGCGTGCGTTCGCGCAGTTGCCGGGGCGGTAGGGTTGGTTCGGCAGGGCTGCGCCCTGCACCTGCCGAAGCCGAAGCAACGGCAACGGCAACGGCAACGGCAACAGCAAAGGCTGGCATTCCGTGGGATGGCGGGGCGGTGTCAGATTGCGGGGACGCCGTGAACCCATCCCTGGGGGCTTGGCCGCGGCATCCATGCCGCGGACACCCCGCAATCTGACACCACCCCGCCTTCGACAGTTTCCTGCTGCTGTTGGTGGGTGCTGACCGTTGGTCGGCACGCTGCTCTTGGTGGGTGTCGACCTTGGTCGACACGGTAGATCCACGCCATGCGTGGATGCTCTTCGATGTTCGAAATATTCGATTTCGATGGGGTTCCATCCACGCATGGCGTGGATCTGCTAAACCTTTCGTGCGTAGGCTGCATCCCATTGCAATGCCCGCCCTGGAGACACCCAATGTCCTTGCTGCGCACTTGCCTGGTCCTGCTGCTCGCTGCCGTCGCGGCGCCGGCGTGGGCGACCTTTTCCATTGCTGCCTGCAACGCGGCCGGCGACTGCGGGGTGGCGGTGGCCACGCACAACCTGGCGGTCGGCGGTGTGGGCGTGCCATGGGCACAGGCGAAGGTGGGCGCGGTCGCCAGCCAGTTCGAGACCAACCCGACCTATGGCTCGAAAGGCCTGGAGCTGCTGGCCAAGGGACGCACGCCTGCGCAGGTGCTGAAGCAGCTGTTGGATGAAGATGGCAACTTCGATGGCACCACGCTTGCCGAGCGCCAGGTGGGGCTGGTCAGCGCGCGCGGCGGCAATGCGCAGTACACCGGCGCTACCGCGCAGCAGGCGGATTGGGCCGGTGCACAGGGCGAAGGCATGCTGAGCGTGCAGGGCAATGCCCTGGCTGGGCCGCAGGTGCTGGCCGCGATGCAGCGCGCCTTCGCCGCATCACAGGGTGAATTGGCGGCGCGCCTGCTGGCGGCGCTGGAAGCGGGCCAGGCCGCGGGTGGCCAGCGCAGCGGGCAGTGGTCGGCGGCGCTGCTGGTGCGTACGCCCGGCGGCGACTGGCAGGACACCGACCTGCGTGTGGACGCCGATCCACGCGCCGTGGCGAGACTGCGCGAGCTGTACGACATGCGTCTGTCGAACGAAGCCATCATCCGCGCCGAGCAGCGCTGGGAGAATGGCGATGTGGCAGGAGCGCGCGCGGCACTGGCAACGTCGTTGTCGCTGGCACACGGCTGGGACCGCACCTGGGCGCGCGCTGCGCGCCTGGCGATGCGGCAGGGCGATATGGCGCTGGCCCGCGAGTACCTGGCAGGCCTGCGTGCACTCAATCCGGGCTGGGTGAAACAGGAGCTGGCATTGCCCTTGTATGCGCCATTGCAGGGTGATGCAGTGGTGGCGCCGTGGCGGTGAGGCACCGCAGGGGGTCAGATCCGTTTTCCTGCGGAAAACGGATCTGACCCCCATTCGAGATGCATCCACGCATGGCGTGGATCTACCGAGGACCGGCTCAGTAGATCGGCGTCACTTTCATCTGCGGCAACGGACGCGGTGCACCGTCGGTGAGGTCGGGGCCGAGGTCCTCCCAGGTGCGGCCCTGCTCGACCATCAAGCCCCACAGCTGCTGCGAGCCGACCCGCTTGTCTTCCGAACCCAGCTTGTATGACGGTGGCGTCGGTTCACCGCGGGCAACCATCGCGTATGCCGCGCGATAAGCCAGCACCTGCTGTGCCGGGTCATCGGTGCGTGCCACTTCCAGCGTGTAACGCTGGTAGGCCGAGGCCAGGTTGCGCCAGCGGATCCAGTAGTGGTTCTCGAACGAGAACGAACAGAAGCGCGCACCGGCGAGGCTGCCCTTGTCGGCGATGCGGGTCAGCACCTCCTGTGGCATGTCCAGGTTCATGCCGCCTTCGTCGCCCTGCAGGCTGACGTGCACGATGCGGTCGCGGTAGCCCGGCGCACGCGCCTGCAGCAGATCGCGCCAGTTCTGCATGGTCGCCACCACCGCGAACAGGAAACGACCCAGCTCCGCAGCGGCCAACGGCGTGGCGATCGACTGATAGGTGCGCTGCCAGCCATGGCGGTTCTCGGTCGGCAGGAACACGGCATGTTCCAGCGCCTGGCGGCCACTGCTGCCGTGGCTCACATCTTCGGCATGCTGCGGGTAGACCAGATTGATGGCGAACGTCGGCCAGCGCGGCAGGGCGGCGTCGAACAGGTGGATCGGGAAGTTGCTGCTGATGCCACCATCGGAGAACCAGCAGATGCGGAACGCGGTGATCACCGGGCCGCAGGTCTGGCCGGCACTGGTCAGCCCTTCCATGCTGTCGGCAACGTTGTGCTCCTGGTCGGCTGCTGGCGCGGTCGGTTCACAGCGGCGCTCGCGGCGCGAGGGCTCATGCAGCGGCACCGCGCTGATCAGCAGCGGGAAGCTCAGGCTCATGCGCGTGGCCACCAGCACCGGCAGCTTCGGGCCCTGCGGCAGGTGGTAGTACTGCCGCCCTTCCACCTCCAGCGGCGGGCCGGCCTGCTTCACCAGCCACTGCACCACGCTGGCGGGGAACAGCTGCTCGAACTCCTCGCGCAGGAACCAGAACTGCGCGCCGCCCAGCGGCAGTGTGCGTGGTTCGTTGTGCGACACGCAGGTGGTGATCATCTGCAGGCTGATCGCATGCGGGCTGTCAGGCTCACCGGCATAGCGCGGCGCATCGTGCAGGTCGGCGAAGGTCAGCGGTGCATCCAGCGGCTTGCCGGACAGCTGCTGCAGGCATTCATGCAGCCACTCGGTCAACGCCGGCGTGCGTGCATCGCGGCCGAGGCCGCTGCACAGGCCCAGCAGGTTGCGTCGCGCCACCCGTGCCACACGCAGCGCGGCACCGGCCACACCCGCACCGTACGCACACAGCAGTGAGGGCAGCAGCGTGGCAGCCACGCCGCTCCAGCCACCGCCCCACCAGCCCAGGCCGAGCAGCAGCGCCAGTGACACCAGCACTTCCAGCGGTGCGATCTCGAATACCGCAACGGCCAGGCACAGCAGTTTGTGCGGCAGGCCGGCATTGCCGGTCAGTACCACCAGCAGCCGGTAGGCGGCGCGCGCGCCCCGTGCCGGCTGGAACAGGCTGTAGATGAAGCCGCGCCGCGACAGCTGCGCCGACACCGCCGACAACCCGCCGTAGCCGGCATCGCCGGGCAGGTGTTCGCCCGCCTGCTGGCGGCGATCACCGCACGCCGCCGCAGCCGCCACCGCCGCAGCGATGGCACCGGCCGAAGTGCCGCCGATGCTCTTGAAGCGGTACTCGCGCGCCAGCGCCAGTACCGCATTGGGGTACACGATGCCGCTGGTGATGCCGCCTTTCATGACCAGATCGCAGTACTTGTCCGCCACTGTCTTGCCCCCGAGCATGCCGTCCGCCGCGTGGGTGCCAGTATGGCGCAGAGGCTTCTCAGGGCCTGAGAACAGCAGCGCAGTCCCGGCAGGAACCTTCGGTGTTCAGCGGAAGGCATGCCTGCAGGCTTGACCCGCCCCGCCATCGGCGTAGCATCTGCAGCAAGCCAAAGGACAGACCCGCGGCTGCCACAACGACATGAGGGATTCTCATGGAATTCGACTATCTCGTCTTCATCGGGCGATTCGAGCCCTTCCACAACGGCCACGCCGCCGTTGCCCGCCTGGCCCTGAGCCGGGCCCGCAAGCTGATCTTCCTGGTCGGCTCTGCCGATACCCCCCGCAGCCTGCGCAATCCCTGGACCGTGGCCGAACGCGCCGTGATGATCCAGGCCGCCCTCGATGGCCACACCGACCGCCTGCTGATCCGCCCGCTGCGCGACCACCTGTACAACGAAGCGCAGTGGATCGCCAACGTGCAGCGACAGGTGGCCGAAGCGCTGCGTAACGACGGTGCCGCCGCCGATGCGAAGGTTGGCCTGATCGGCATGGACAAGGATGCCTCCAGCTACTACCTGCGCGAATTCCCGCAGTGGCCGCTGGTGGACGTGCAGCACACCGCCACCCTGTCGGCCACCGAACTGCGGCGCTATCTGTTCGAGGCCGGCGACGTCGACTTCCACGGCGCGCTGCTGATGCTGCGTGGCAACGTGCCGGCGCCGGTATACGACATGCTCGAAGCGTTCCGCAAGAGCGCGCCTGCCTATGGCCAGCTGGTGGCCGAGTACCGCTTCATCGAACAGTACAAGGCGGCCTGGAAGGACGCGCCCTACGCGCCTACCTTCGTCACCACCGATGCGGTGGTGGTGCATTCGGGCCACGTGCTGCTGGTGCGGCGCCGTTCGGAACCCGGCAAGGGCCTGTGGGCGCTGCCCGGCGGCTTCGTCGGCCAGGAACAGAGCCTGCTCGACAGCTGCCTGCGCGAACTGCGCGAGGAAACCCGGCTGAAGATTCCGCTGCCGGTGTTGAAGGGGTCGCTGAAGGGCCAGCAGGTGTTCGACCACCCCGACCGCAGCCAGCGTGGCCGCACCATCACCCACGGCTTCCACTTCGAATTCCCGGCCGGTGACCTGCCGCCGGTGCGCGGCGGCGACGATGCCGACAAGGCGCGCTGGATACCAGTGAGTGAAGCACTGGACATGGGCCCGCAGCTGTTCGAAGACCACCTGCACATCCTGGAGTATTTCCTCGGCCGCGGCTGACCGGCCCGGCTTCCCACTGGCGGATAGACCGCCGGTGCCACTCGACGCGAAGGAGCTTCCGTCATGCACTACCTCGATAATCTTCTGCTCAACACCGACAGCTACAAGGCCAGCCATTGGCTGCAGTACCCGCCGGGTACCGATGCCACGTTCTTCTACGTGGAATCGCGCGGCGGCCTGCACGATCGCACGGTGTTCTTCGGCCTGCAGGCGATCCTCAAGGACGCCCTGGCACGGCCGGTCACCCATGCCGACATCGACGACGCCGCTGCGGTATTCGCCGCGCATGGCGAACCGTTCAACGAAGCCGGCTGGCGCGATATCGTCGACCGGCTTGGCGGCCACCTGCCGGTGCGCATCCGCGCCGTGCCCGAGGGCAGCGTGGTGCCCACCCACCAGGCGCTGATGACCATTGAATCGACCGATCCGGCCGCGTTCTGGGTGCCCTCGTACCTGGAAACGCTGCTGCTGCGCGTGTGGTACCCGGTCACCGTGGCCACCATCAGCTGGCATGCACGGCAGACCATTGCCGCGTTCCTGCAGCAGACCAGCGACGACCCGCAGGGGCAGCTGCCGTTCAAGCTGCACGACTTCGGTGCGCGCGGTGTCTCGAGCCTGGAATCGGCCGCGCTGGGCGGTGCCGCGCACCTGGTCAACTTCCTCGGCACCGATACCGTCTCGGCGCTGTGCCTGGCGCGCGCGCACTATCACGCGCCGATGGCGGGCTATTCGATTCCCGCCGCCGAGCACAGCACCATCACCAGCTGGGGCCGCGAGCGTGAGGTGGACGCCTACCGCAACATGCTGCGCCAGTTCGGCAAGCCCGGTGCGATCGTGGCGGTGGTGTCGGACAGCTACGACATCTACCGCGCGATCAGCGAGCACTGGGGTACCACCCTGCGCGATGAAGTGATCGCCTCGGGCGCCACCCTGGTCATCCGTCCCGACTCGGGCGACCCGGTGGAGGTGGTGGCCGAAAGCCTGCGCCGGCTGGATGAAGCCTTCGGCCACACCCTCAACGGCAAGGGCTACCGCGTGCTCAACCATGTGCGGGTGATCCAGGGCGATGGCATCAACCCGGACACCATCCGCGCCATCCTGCAGCGCATCACCGGCGACGGCTACGCCGCCGACAACGTGGCCTTCGGCATGGGCGGCGCGCTGCTGCAGCGGCTGGACCGCGATACGCAGAAGTTCGCGCTGAAGTGTTCGGCCGCACGGGTGGACGGCGAGTGGATCGACGTCTACAAGGACCCGATCACCGACGCCGGCAAGACCAGCAAGCGCGGCCGCATGCGCCTGCTGCGGCGTCTGGATGACGGCAGCCTGCACACGGTGGCATTGCCTTCCAGCGGTGACGAAGCGCTGCCGACCGGCTTCGAGGACGCGATGGTGACCGTGTGGGAGAACGGCCGCCTGCTGCACGACCAGCGGCTGGATGACATCCGCGCGCGGGCTGCGGCGGGACGTTGAGGACGTTCCCGGGGTCAGAGCCCGTTGCTTCGCAACGGGATCCGACCCCTGGGCCTTGACCGGTGCCGGCAACGCGTCCACCGTGGGCACGCCGAAGGTATCCCTGCCGTGGCTGGATGGTGGCAGGGATTTAAACGGGAATCCGGTGAAGGCGCCTCGCGCGCTCATTCCGGAGCTGCCCCGCAGCGGTGAATGGAAACGAATCCTGCCAACAGCACTGGGCTCACGCCTGGGAAGCGGCGGGTAGTAGGTGGGCTGCGGCCCGTGTCCATCAGCCCGAATACCGGCCCCGGCCGGGGGACACGACCGTCCCCTGACTCGACCTGGAATCTCCGCGGGGAGGTTGCCGGGGCCGTCGTCGTCCTGCGCGTGCAGGCGGTGTGGCCGCGCGCGTCCTGTTCACGGTATCCAGCCAGACCCGTTCACCCACGCGCTGATGCATGGGCCACCGCCGTTGCCGGCGGTCCATGCGGTACCTGACGATGACCGAGCTCCAACGCCCCACCCTGACCCTGCCCGCCGACGGCAAGCGCCTGCTGCTGCATTCGTGCTGCGCGCCCTGTTCCGGCGAAGTGATGGAGGCGATCACCGCCTCCGGGATCGACTACGCGATCTTCTTCTACAACCCCAACATCCATCCGGTGAAGGAATACGAGCTGCGCAAGCAGGAGAACATCCGCTTCGCCGAACAGCACGACATCCCGTTCATCGACTGCGACTACGACACCGACAACTGGTTCAGCCGTGCGCGCGGCATGGAAAACGAGCCCGAACGCGGCATCCGCTGCACGATGTGTTTCGACATGCGCTTCGAGCGCACCGCGCTGTATGCGCACGAGCATGGCTACGACACCATCAGTTCGTCGCTGGGCATCTCGCGCTGGAAGAACATGGCGCAGATCAACGACTGCGGCATCCGCGCCGCCTCGCGCTATGAAGGCCTGCAGTACTGGGACTACAACTGGCGCAAGGGCGGCGGTGCCAGCCGCATGATCGAGATCAGCAAGCGCGAGCAGTTCTACCAGCAGGAATACTGCGGCTGCGTGTACTCGCTGCGCGATGCCAACCGCCACCGCCGCGAGAACGGGCGCGAACGGATCAGGATCGGCCTGCTGTACTACGGGCAGGACGCTGAGACGCCGCAGGGCGATTGACGTGCAGGCATGGGGCGGCCACGCTGGTCGCCCCTTCTGTTGTACCGGACCTGCCATGACCGCCCTGCCCGCCGACGTCGCCCTGCTGGTGATCGACCTGCAGCCGGACTTCATGCCCGGCGGTGCGCTGGCCTGCGACCAGGGCGATGCGTTGGTAGCACCGATTGCCGATCTGCTGGCACAGCGCCGGTACCGCACCGTGGTGGCGACCCAGGACTGGCACCCGGCCGACCATGCCTCGTTTGCCAGCCAGCACGCCGGCCAGCGCCCGTTCGAGACCATCCTGCTGCACGCGCAGCCGCAGACGCTGTGGCCGGACCATTGCGTGCAGGGCAGCGCCGGTGCCGCCCTGCACCCGGGCGTGGACTGGACGGTGGCCGACCTGATCCTGCGCAAGGGCACGCGCCAACAGGTGGATTCGTACAGCGCCTTCCGCGAGAACCACGGGCCCGACGGCGAGCGCCCAGCCACCGGCCTGGCCGGCTGGCTGCACGAACGCCGCATCCGCGAAGTGCATGTGTGCGGCCTGGCCCGCGACTACTGCGTGCTGTGGAGCGCACAGGACGCGGTGAAGTCCGGCTTCCGGGTGAAGTTCCTGTGGGAGCTGACCAAGCCGGTGACCGACGCCAACGACGCGATGGTGCGCGAGGCGCTGGGCAAGGCGGGGATCGCGATCGCCTGAGGCGTGACCGCCGGGCATGGCCCGGCGCTACCGTGCACGTCGCTTATGCCGCTTGCGCGCTCCTGCCCACGACAACACAATCGATTCATCCAGCCCCCTAACTACGCCCCCCTACAGATCGCGGGACGGCCGAACCGGGGGCTTTTCATTGGATGAAATCAGGATTCGGTAGTGCCGGCGGCTGGCCGGCAACCTCGGGATCTCTGCAGTTGCCGGCCAGCGGCCGGCACTACCGGATCACGCCCGTTGGTAGCGCCGGGCCATGCCCGGCGGACGCGGGATGGACGATTACCGGAACACCACCGTACGGTGCCCGTTGAGCAGGATGCGGTGCTCCACATGGCGGCGAACGGCGCGCGCCAGCACCAGCGATTCGGTATCGCTGCCCAGCCGCACCAGCTCGCGCGGCGCCATCGCGTGGTCCACGCGGGCCACGTCCTGTTCGATGATCGGGCCTTCGTCCAGATCCTCGGTGACGTAGTGCGCGGTGGCGCCGATGATCTTGACCCCGCGCGCGTGCGCCTGGTGGTACGGCTGCGCGCCCTTGAAGCTGGGCAGGAAGCTGTGGTGGATGTTGATCGCTCGTCCGGCCAGCGCGCGGCACAGCGTGGGTGACAGGATCTGCATGTAGCGCGCCAGCACAACCAGATCAATGCGCTCGCGCTCGACCAGGTCGATGATCTGTTGTTCCTGCACCGCACGCGTATCGGCGGTCACCGGCAGGTGGTGGAACGGCACCTGGTAGGACGCGGCCAATGGCGCGAAGTCGGCGTGGTTGGACGCCACCGCCGCGATGTCGACCTTCAGCTGGCCGCTGTGGGCACGGAACAGCAGGTCGTTGAGGCAGTGCCCCTGCTTGCTGACCAGCACCAGCAGGCGCGCGCGGCGCCGGCCATCATGCAACTGCCAGTCCATGCCGAAGCCGGCGGCCAGCGTGGCCATGGCGGCATGCACGGTCTCCAGCGGCAGGCCGGCGTCACGGTCGAAATGCACGCGCAGGAAGAAGCGGCCACTCTCCTCGTCGCCGAACTGCTGGGCGTCGAGGATGTTGCAGCCGTGGTCGAACAGCAGGCCGGATACGCGGTAGACGATGCCGGTACGGTCGGGGCAGGACAGGGTGAGGATGGAATCGGGGCGCATCGCCCGAGTGTAGGGCAGCGACCTGCCCGATGGCTCGATGGTCACCGATGCAACCGACCTGCTTGGTTCAGTCCCAAGCGATACTTGGGCGTCCCCGTGGCAAGCTGGTCGGTCATGAACCTGTTGCAACTGATCCGCAGCTTCACCCGCACCGCAGAGACCGGCAGCATTGCCGCCGCGGCCCGCATCCTTGGCATCAGCGCTACCGCAGTCGGCCAGAACATCAACCGGCTGGAAGCACATCTGGGCGTACGGCTGCTGAACCGGAGTACGCGCCAACTGGCGCTCAGCGAAGCCGGCGCGCTGTACCTGGCGCAGGTCCGCCACATCGAAGCCGACCTGGCGCGTGCACAGGCGATGGTCACCTCCGGCAACATCGAACCGGCCGGGCCGCTGCGCATCGCCAGCAGCAGCGCGTTCGGCCGCCACGTGCTGGCACCGTTGCTGCCGTCACTGCAGCAACGCTACCCGCAGCTGCAGCTGGAGCTGCGGCTGACCGACCGCGCCGTGCAGCATGGCCCTGAAGCGGTGGATGCCAGCATCCGCATCGGCGCGCAGCTGGAAGACGGTGTGGTCGCGCGGCAGCTGGCGCGCGTGCCGTTCGTGTTCTGTGCCTCGCCGGCCTACCTGAAGGCACACGGCACCCCGCAGCAGCCCTCCGAGCTGGGCGGCCATCGCGGGCTGCTGCACCGCTTCCCCACCGATGGCCGGCCGCTGCGCTGGGGCCTGCTGAAGGACGGCCAGCGCGTGGACGCCGCGCTACCGCCGAGCATGGTCTGCGATGACATCGATGCGTTGGCGACGCTGGCGGCGGCCGGTGCCGGCATCACCCGGCTGGCCGCGTTCGTGGCCGAGCCGTACCTGCGCGATGGCCGCCTGCAGGCGGTGTTCGGCGCCGACACGGCGTGGCGCCCGGAGCCGATGGAGGTCTATTTCTGCGTCAGCGACCGCCGCGATTTCACCGCCAAGATCCGCGCGCTGTTCGAGCACCTGCAGGCCGGCATGGCGCCGGCCTGGCGGGTGTGAACCTCAGCGTGCCTTGAACACGCCGCGCGCATCGCGCGGTTCGCAGCGCAGGTACTGCGGCGCCGGTTCCACGCTGTCACGCAGTGCCGCGGCGGCATGCCACGGCCAGCGCGGGTCGTAGAGGATGCCGCGCGCCAGCGCCACGGCATCGGCGTGGCGGTGGCGCAGGATCGACTCGGCCTGTTCCGGTTCGGTGATCATGCCCACCGCGATCACCGGCATGCGCACCTTGGCCTTGATCGCCGCTGCGAACGGCACCTGGTAGCCCGGGCCGACAGTGATCTTCTGGCGCTCGTCCAGGCCGCCGCTGGAGACATGCAGGAAATTGCAGCCGCGCGCGTCCAGCACCTGGGCCAGCGCCTCGCTCTGCACCAGGTCCCAACCACCCTCGACCCAGTCGCTGGCCGAGATGCGCACGCCCACGGCGACCTTGTCGGACACCGCTGCACGCACCGCATCGAACACTTCCACCAGCAGGCGCAGGCGGTTCGGCAGCGAGCCACCGTAGCCATCGGTACGGCGGTTGCTCAACGGCGACAGGAACTGGTGCAGCAGGTAACCGTGCGCGGCATGCAGCTCGATCAGCTCGAAGCCCAGGCGCTCGGCGCGCACCGCACTGGCGGCGAAGGCGGCGATGAGCTCGGCGATGCCGGCCTCATCCAGCGCCTGCGGTGCCGGATCGGCAGCATGGAACGGCAACGGCGACGGTGCCACGGTGGCCCAGCCACGCGCATCGTCGGCCGGCAGCTGACCACCGCCATCCCATGGGCGGTTCACCGAGGCCTTGCGGCCGGCATGGCCGAGCTGGATGCCCAGCGGCATCGGCGACCAGCGGCGGACGCTGGCCAGCACCTGCGCCAGCGCCGCCTCGGTACCGTCATCCCACAGGCCCAGGTCGGCCCAGCTGATGCGGCCCCGCGGCTCGACCGCGGTGGCTTCCAGGATCAACAGGCCGGCGCCGGACTGCGCCAGGTTGCCCAGGTGCATGGCGTGCCAGTCGCTGGCGCGGCCGTCTTCGGCGGAGTACTGGCACATCGGCGCGATGACGATGCGGTTGGACAGGGTCAGGGGGCCGAACGAGATCGGCGAAAACAGCTGGCTCAAGACGGTGATGAACGACGTAGGGGGTGCGTATTGCACCGCTGCGCGGCTTCCGGATCAACCGTCTGGATGGATCGCTGTTTCGCGCGGCCTGCTGCAGCCGAGCATGGGCTCGGCTCTACAGAAGCCCTCGACCCTTGCAGGGCCGAGCCCATGCTCGACTCAGCACGACGCCCACGTGGCCAGCGCTTCAGCGCAGTCCCGCTCGTCCTTGAACAACAGCAGGTCGTCGGCACGGGTGCGGCCACGGTTCAGTGCCGCCACCGGCAACCCTGCCCTGGCCGCCGCCTGCACGAAGCGGAAGCCGGAATAGACCATCAGCGACGAGCCCACCACCAGCACGGCGTCGGCCTGCTGCAGGTGATCATGCACCGCCGCCACCCGTTCACGCGGCACGTTTTCGCCGAAGAACACCACGTCCGGCTTCAACAGGCCGCCGCAGCAGGCGCAATCAGGCACCACGAAGCTCGAGAAATCGGTCTCCAGGTCGGCATCACCATCGGGGGCGATGCCGGCCTCCAGCGCATCCCAGCCGGGGTTGGCGTCCAGCAGGCGCTGCTGGAACTCCTCGCGACCACTGCGGCGCTCGCAGCCCATGCAGCGCACACGGTCCAGGCGGCCATGCAGGTCGATCACGTTGTGGCTGCCGGCACGCTGGTGCAGGCCGTCCACATTCTGGGTCAGCAGGACCTGCAGCGTGCCGCGGCGTTCCAGCGCGGCCAGCGCCTGGTGGGTGCCGTTGGGCCGGGCCAGGCCGAAGCGTGGCCAGCCGAGCAGGCTGCGCGCCCAGTAGCGCTGGCGGGTGGCCGCCTCGCCCATGAAGGCCTGATAGGTCACCGGCGGCGTGCGTTTCCACTGGCCGTCGGTATCCCGGTAATCGGGAATGCCCGAGGCGGTGCTGCAACCGGCGCCGGTCAGCACGAACAAGCGCTGGGCGCGGTCGATGAAGTCGGTCAGCAGCGGGGTCATGGCTGCCACATGGGGGCGCGCAAGCGCCCCCGCAAGCGCCGGTTCAGCCGGCGGGCTCAGGCGACCGGCAGCGGCGGCACCGCGATCGGATGGCCTTCCTCGTCCAGCGCGATCATCACGAAGTGGCCGCGGGTGCACAGCTTGCGCTCGCCGCTGTGCAGGTCTTCGGCGACCAGTTCGACCTCGACCTTCATCGAGCTGCGGCCGACTTCGACGATGCGGCCGATGGTTTCCACCATCTGGCCGATGCGGATCGGCAGCTTGAAGTCGACCTGGTCGCTGCGCGCGGTCACCACGGTGCGGCGCGAATAGCGGGCGGCGGCCAGGAACGCGGCCTTGTCCATCCATGCCAATGCCTGGCCACCGAACAGGGTGCCCAGGTGGTTGGTGTGGTTGGGGAAGACGATTTCAGCCATGCGCACTTCGGTGGGCGGCACGGTCTCGGGGATCGGGGTCATGGGGGTGCTTCGGTGTGGGGTGCTGCGGATTCTAAGCGACCGGCGTGATGGCCATCGGCATGCACGTGCAACGGTCACCCGGCAGCGGTGCCTGCGCAGGCCGCGCCTGCGGCAGGCGTTACACTGCGCCACGCCCACTGCCAGGACTGCCCATGCCCGCCACTTCCGACCTGCTGGCCTTTGCGCTGGTTTCGCTGGCCATGGTGCTCACGCCCGGGCCGAACATGATCTACGTCATCTCGCGCTCGATCTGCCAGGGGCCGATGGCTGGCCTGATCTCGCTGGGCGGGGTGGCGCTGGGCTTCGTGTTCTACATGCTGTGCGCGGCACTGGGCATCACCGCGCTGCTGATGACCGTACCGTTCGCCTACGACGCGCTGCGCATCGGTGGCGCGCTGTACCTGCTGTACCTGGCCTGGCAGGCACTGAAGCCGGGCGGCCGTTCGCCGTTCGCGGTGCGTGACCTGCCGCAGGACAGCCCGCGCAAACTGTTCACGATGGGCTTCCTGACCAATCTGCTGAACCCGAAAGTGGCGGTGATGTATCTGTCACTGCTGCCGCAGTTCCTGCATCCGGACGGCGAAGGCAGCGTGCTGATGCAGTCGATCGTGCTGGGTTCCACCCAGATCGCGGTGAGTGTGACCGTGAACGGCATGATCGCGCTGACCGCTGGCAGCATCGCCGGCTTCCTGGCCGCGCGCCCGACCTGGCAGGTGGTGCAGCGCTGGCTGATGGGCACGGTACTGGCCGGGCTGGCGGTGCGCATGGCGGTGGAAGGGCGGCGCTGACTGTAGGGTCGAGCCATGCTCGACTTGTCTTCGCGAACGGCAGTCGAGCATGGCTCGACTCTACAAAAACCGAGCCGTCGAGCACGGCTCGACGCTACAGATACGAAGAACCCCGGCGTTGGCCGGGGTTCTTCGTTGCGACAGAGCTGACCGGTTCGATCAGAAGTTCATGTCGAAGGCGACTTCGCCCTGCACGCCGACCTGGTAGGCCGAGACGCGGCGTTCGAAGAAGTTGGTCAGCTCCTGCACGTCCTGCAGTTCCATGAACGGCAGCGGGTTGCGCACGTTGTACTTCTTTTCCATGCCCAGCTTGGCGAAATGCTGGTCGGCGCAGTGCTGCAGGTACTGGCGCATGTCGCGGGTCGAGATGCCGGCCACGCCGCCGGACAGCACGTCCTCGGCGAACTGCACTTCGCATTCGATGGCTTCGGCCAGCATGTCGTAGACCTGCTGCTTCATCTCGTCATCGAACAGGTCCGGCTCTTCCTCACGCACCACGCGCACCGACTCGAACGCGAACTCCATGTGCGCGCTCTCGTCGCGGAACACCCAGTTGGTGCCCGAGGCCAGGCCCGGCAGCAGGCCGCGCGAACGGAAGTAGTACACGTAGGCGAAGGCTGCGAAGAAGAACAGGCCTTCGATGCAGGCGGCGAAGCAGATCTGGTTGAGCAGGAACTGGCGGCGCTCGGCACGGGTCTCGATGCGCTTCAGGTCCTGGATCGAGTCGATCCACTTGAAGCAGAAATCGGCCTTCTTCTTGATCGAGTCGATGTTCTCTACCGCGGCGAAGGCTTTGACGCGCTCTTCCGGATCCGGCAGGTAGTTGTCGAGCAGGGTCAGGTAGAACTGCACGTGCAGCGCTTCTTCATACAGCTGGCGCGACAGGTACATGCGCGCTTCCGGCGCGTTCAAGTGCTGGTACAGGTTCAGCACCAGATTGTTGGACACGATCGAGTCGCCGGTGGCGAAAAACGCGACCAGGCGGTGGATCAGGTGACGCTCACCCGGCGACATCTTGCTGTGCAGGTCGGTGATGTCGATCTGGAAGTTGATCTCTTCCACCGTCCAGGTGTTCTTGATCGCATTCCGGTACATGTCATAGAACTGCGGGTAGCGCATCGGGCGCAGGGTCAGTTCAAAACCGGGATCGAGCAGCATCTGCTTGGGCTTGTCGGCCATGGGTGTTTCCTTGTCTTCTCGGGTCAAAACGCCGGGCATGGCCCGGCGCTACCTTGGTGTTTTCTGCAGTCGAGCATGGCTCGACTCTACAAAGGGGTGTGCCGGCCAAAGGCCGGCACGGCCGCTTTTATTGGCAGGCCTCGCAGGCTTCCGGGTTTTCCAGCGAGCAGGCGATGGCTTCGTCCGGACTGAACACCTTGGCCGGGGCCGCAGCGCTGACCGTGGTCTTGGCGATCTTGGTGGCCGGGCGCGAACGCAGGTAGTAGGTGGTCTTGATGCCCTGCTTCCAGGCGTACATGTACATGGAGGACATCGCGCCGATGTTCGGGCTTTCCATGAACAGGTTGAGCGAGGCCGACTGGTCGATGAAGGCGCCACGCTCGGCGGCCATGTCGATCAGCGAACGCATCGGCAGTTCCCACGCAGTGCGGTAGACCTCGCGCAGCGTTTCCGGAATCTGTGCCACGCCCGCGATGGAGCCTTCGGCCAGCTTGATGGCATCGCGCATTTCCGGCGTCCACAGGCCCAGCTTCTTCAGCTCGTTGACCAGGTAGCGGTTGACCTGCAGGAAGTCACCGGACAGGGTCTCGCGCTTGAACAGGTTGGACACCTGCGGCTCGACGCACTCGTAGCAGCCAGCGATCGAAGCGATGGTCGCGGTCGGGGCAATCGCGATCATCAGCGAGTTGCGCAGGCCGTGTTCCTTGATGCGGGCACGCAGGGCATCCCAGCGCTCGGCGTCTTCCGGCACCACGTTCCAGGCGTCGAACTGCAGTTCGCCACCGGCGGCGCGGGTGTCGTTGAACGACGGGTGCTTGCCACGTTCCTGGGCCAGCTCGCAGGAGGTTTCCAGCGCGTGGAAGTAGATCGCTTCGGCGATCTTCTTCGACAGGGCGCGGGCTTCGGCGCTGTCGAACGGCAGGCGCTTGCGGAAGAACACGTCCTGCAGGCCCATGCAGCCCAGGCCGACCGGACGCCAGCGCAGGTTGGCACGGCGGGCGGTTTCGATCGGGTAGAAGTTCAGGTCGATGACGCGGTCGAGCTGGCGCACGGCCAGGCGCACGGTCTCGGCCAGCTTCTCGAAGTCGAACTCGTTGTGCTCGTCGAAGTGGTTGCCCAGGTTGATCGAACCCAGGTTGCACACCGCGGTTTCATCGTTGGACGTGACTTCCAGGATTTCGGTGCACAGGTTCGACAGGTGGATCACGTTGCCGGCGCGCAGGGTCTGGTTGCTGGCGCGGTTGCACTTGTCCTTGAAGGTCATCCAGCCGTTGCCGGTCTCGGCCAGCGTACGCATCATGCGGGCATACAGCTTGCGCGCGGAGATGGTGCGGTTGGCCTTGCCCTGGGCTTCGGCCTGCAGGTAGGCCTGCTCGAAGGCTTCGCCGAACAGGTCGGTGAACTCCGGCACGACGCGCGGATCGAACAGCGACCATTCCTGGTCGGCTTCGACGCGCTTCATGAACAGGTCCGGCACCCAGTTGGCCAGGTTCAGGTTGTGCGCACGGCGGGCTTCGTCACCGGTGTTGTCGCGCAGTTCGAGGAAGTCCTCGATGTCGGCGTGCCAGGTTTCCAGGTACACACAGGCCGCGCCCTTGCGCTTGCCGCCCTGGTTCACCGCGGCCACCGACGAATCCATGGTCTTCAGCCACGGCACGATGCCGTTGGAGTGGCCGTTGGTCGACTTGATCAGCGAACCACGCGAACGCACGCGGGTGTAGCTGACGCCGATGCCGCCGGAGAACTTCGACAGCTGGGCGATGTCGCCGTACTTGGAATAGATCGACTCCAGCGAGTCCTGCGGCGAATCCAGCAGGAAGCACGAGGACAGCTGCTCGTGGGTGGTGCCGGAATTGAACAGGGTCGGGCTGGACGGCAGGTAGTCCAGGTTGCCCATGCGCTTGTACAGCGCCAGGGTCTCGGACACGTCCTCGCTCAGCGCGCTGGCGATGCGCAGGAAGAACTGCTGCGGGGTCTCGATCACCTTGCGGGTGTGCGGGTGGCGCAGCAGGTAACGGTCGTACAGGGTGCGCAGGCCGAAGTAATCGAAGTTCAGGTCCAGCGCGCCGTCGATGGCGTCGTTGAGCTTGCGTGCATTGGTCTGCACGAAGTTCAGCAGGCGGTCGTTGATCAGGCCGACTTCATGGCCACGGCTGACCGACTGCGAGAAGGCGTAGATTTCCTGGCCCGAGACTTCCTTGGCGATGTAGTTGGCCAGCAGGCGCGCAGCCAGGCGGCCGTACTCGGGCTCTTCACCGATCAGCAGGGCGGCGGTGCGGATGGACAGTTCGTCCAGCTCGCGGGTGGTGGCGCCGTTGTACAGGCCGGAAATGGTACGGGTGGCCACGCGCATCGGATCGACGGCGTGCAGGCCTTCGGAGGAACGCTGCACCGCACGCACGATCTTGTTCAGGTCCACCAGTTCGGTGGTCCCATTGCGCTTGGTCACACTCATCGCGTTGGCCGTCGGCGGCGACGTCAACAGGAATTCGCTTTCCTTCTCGATGGTGGCGCTGGATTCGGTGCTCACGGCGTGTGTCCTCTTGGCGTGATTGGGGGTGCTCGATGCATCGGGTGACGCAGCCCGGGACATGACAGCCCAGGATGGCAGGACGGCGTCGCAGGGGATGAGACCCTGCGCCTGCCACTGCCGTTGACGATCGCGGATGGGTACCCCGGGCACCCCCTGGAATTGGGGTTGCTGCGACCGACGGCCACAAGATAGTGGGGGTAATGGGGTCCGTCAACGCCAAATGTAGTGAAATTCGGCAATCCCTTGCGCCGCAAGGATCGTGCCATCGGCGCCCGGATCAGACGCTTCAGACCTGCCGGAACGGGCTGCGCAGTCAAGCCCGAAAGCGTCATTGCGGTGGTACAACGCACCGCGGAAACGGAACAATGACAGCTTCACATGACAGTGATGAAACTGGCTAGGGACAACCCTGTGGATAGGTGGTGGGCAGCCGGTGGGAATCCGGTGGACGGGTGACTTCCGGCCTGCCAGAGGACGGCGGGGTGGCCGACAGCAGCCGGGGCAGGCGTTGCACCTGCCCCGGCATTGCCGTCAAAGACCGAAGGCGTAGTTCAGTGTCAGGTTGCCGTCCAGCGGCGTTCCTTCGGTGATCGGCGCACCGCGCACCGTTTCACTGGCGACGAAGGCGCTGACCCGCAAGCCCATCGAGAACACGCTGCCGCTGAGCGGCAGGGCACCGGTGGTGCCCGAGGTGGTCCAGCTGTGCGACAGGGTCTTGTCCAGGAAGGTGCTGGCGGCACCGGTGCCGGAGGCCGCGCCCTTGGTCCCGCGCAGCACGTTGACGTTGGCCTGGTCGACCTTGGCCCCGTTCAGGGTCACCGTGAAGTAGCCCAGCTTGCTGGTGGGGAAGCCCGCCACCGCGCCCAGCCCGAAGTTCTGCGAGCTGACGCTGGAGCTGGAGGCCTCGCGGTTGTCGACCACCTGGAAGGACATGAAGGTCTTGCCACTGCCGCAATCCACCGTCCACACCTGGTCGATGGTGGACAGCGTGAGATAGCCCGTGGTCGGGATGAGGCTGGCGTTGACCTTGCCATAGTCGTAGACGCCATCCTTGTCGGAACTGACCACGCAGGTCGGCGTCTTCACCGTGCCGGTCACCTCCAGGTCCTTGGGCGCAATGGCAGCAGAGGCCATGCCGCAGGCCGACAGCAGGGCCAGCGCGAGCGAGGAGCGGATCATAGGGGTACGCATGGGAGCCTCCTTACAGGCCGTAGGCGAAGTTCAGGGTCAGCGAGCCTTCCAGCTTCGCGTCCTCGGTGATGGGGCCGCCCATGGTCTGGCTGCCGGCAAGGTTGGCGACCACATCCAGATCGGTCTCGAACACGCGGCCGATCTGCTGCAGGTTGGCCGCCGTCTGCGCCCAGCCCATGGTGTAGCTGCTATGCCGCAACGGCGCCGTGGCCGCACGGGTAATGGCGGTGGTGTTGGTGGTGAACACGTTGGATGCGGTGCCATTCACCTTCGGGTTGCGCATGGTCACCGTGTAGTAGCCCAGCTTGCCGGTGCCGTTGACGTTACCCATGCCGAAGTAGGACGAGTCCACCGCACTGGCCGACGCGGCGGCGTTGTCGGTCACCTTGAAGGTCAGGTAGGTGTCGCCTTCGCACTCGATCTTCCAGGCCTTGCTGATGGCAGGAAGCACGTTGTAGGTGGTGCCGGTGCGGATATCGCCCGGGCCCAGGCTGCCGTAGTCGTAGACGCCGTCATCGCCAGCGGTGACCAGGCAGGCCGGTACATCCAGGCTGCCGGTGACCTTCAGGGTCGAGGGCGCGATGGGTTCTGCGTGCACGGCACCGGCCGACAGCAGTGCCAGCGCGGTTGCGGCAAGGGAAAGCTGGACTTTACTCATGGTGTGGAAACTCCCAGGTTGGAGGGGGATGAGGGGATCGTCTGCGGCGACGATCCATTGGCGGAGCGACCAAGGTCGCCACCGGCAATACGGACACCGCGCGTTCGCGGCGCTGGAATGAGGCCGTCACAGGCAACGTCCTTCGGACGCCTCGTAGGGACGCGCGGGATCGAACCGGGCCGGCACGCTGTAGTGCACTTCACAGCGACCGCTGGCATCGTCCAGCAGCACCGGCTTGCCGATCTGCTCGTTGTCCAGGATCGCGTTGCCCTGGCCGATCACGGTGCCAATGAAGTCGCCTTCGGCGGAGTACAGCGCGGTACCCACCCGCGCCAGTTCGCCGCCGCGGGTGCGCACGGTCAGCAGCAGCTGGCGCACCGGGTGCGCACTGATGGTGTGGGTGGCGACGGCGCCGCGCGCCAGCGCCAGATCAAGCGTGGTACTGGCAAAGCGCTGGTTCAGCGGCAGCGTGCGCCCCTCCAGCTGCAACCGGGTTCGCCGGTACGGGGTGATCGACGGCAACACCGCCGTACCCAGCACGGAGGTGGTGGCACTGCCGGCGCCGCTCAGGCCGATCCCGGCCACACGTGGAATCCGGACCACGGCAAAGGTGTCACCAATGCGCGAGCTGGAAAACGCCAACGTGCGCCCCGAGGCCAGCGCTACACCGCCGCTGGCGGCCAGATATTGGGTCTGGGCCTGACCCTGGATATGCGAAATCCCCGCATTGAATGCGCCATACGCGGTGCGCTGGTTGGCCGCGACCGCCAACCGCTGCTGCGAACCGCTGTGCGACGCATCCACGTTGTAGGCCAGGCCACCCGCGGTGCGGCTCTGGAAACTGGCCCCCAGGTTGCGCGACGCATCTTCATAGCGGTAGGCACGGGCACTGACACTGCCGCGTCCCAACGGAACCTGCAGATTGACGAACGCGGCGCTGCCCCGCCCCTGCGCATGCTGCAGGGTCAGGTTGACGTTGACCCGGCCGAACCGGCGTGACGCCGACAGCGTCTGCCCGCGGCCAACATCGCCGCCATGGTGGCTCTGCCAGAACGTGTAGGAAAACGCACCCCACGTAGCGCTGGACCAGCCCACCGAGGCCGACAGCGATTGCTGCAGCCGCTCGCTGCGCGAAGCGCAGGCTTCCTGCAAGATCCAGGGTTCGCACGGCCACGGTCGGGTATCGCGCAGCGACAATGTGTCTTCCAGCGTTGCGAACGCAGCGCTGCGGCGCTGCCAGGACGCTCCGAGGCTGAGTCCATTGTCGAAGCTGGCATTGCCCTGCAGCTGCAGCTCGTGGCCGAAGCCCCATTGCGCGGCATGCGAGAAACGCGCCCCCACGCCCCAGTTGCTGCGCGACCCAAGGCTGAAGCCGGACTGTGCCGCCAATCCCTGGTAGTCACGGGCAAGCAACAGCGACGTGCTGACACGGGTATCAGCGTGCAGCTGCATGGCGCCCCCGGCATGGACCAGCCAGGGAGCATTGCCCTGCAGGTGCACGCCATCGCGGGCACGGTAGCGCCCCACCCCAAGCTGGAAGGATGGCGCGGCATCGGCCTCCGGCACATCCATCGGTGCCGGTACCCGATAGCGGGTCGTGCGCCCGTCCTCTTCCCGGACTTCCACATCGAGGTCCGTACCACGGCTGGTCACGGCGATGTCGCTGATCGAATAGACACCTGGCGCGACCACGCTGCGATGCACGACGCTGCCGCGCTGGCGCACTTCCACCACCGCATGGCTGTCGGCGATGCCCTCGATCGGCACGCTGAGGCGGCTGGCCTGGCGCTGCATGTCATCGGAAAACAGCTGTGCCCCCACCACCGGAGTGCCACCGAAGCCTTCCGAGGCCAGGCTCAGCTGGCCCGCCTGGAACAACGCCGAGGCACGCTCCAGCGCACGCTGGGCATAGGTTTCCTGCTGCACGTAGCGGCTTTGCGAGCGACGCCGTGCATAGTCGCCACGGCTGCGTACGGCCCAGTTGGCGGTATTGAATCCCAGTTCCATGCGTGCACTCAAAGAATGGTCATTGCCCGTGCGTCGCTGCACGCGTTGGGAGAAAACGTCGTAGTTGAGAACCAGGGCACTGCCGCCACGCTGAAAGGCACCGCCCGCGCTGCTGTCGCGCAGGGCCGTGGCCGGCACGACCAGATCCATCCGCGCACTGCCGGGCCGAAGCTCGACCCGGGTACCGGGATGGACCTGCTGCAGCGGCGCGCAGATCTGCTCCGGGTCGTCCTGTTTCAGGCCCAGCTGCGCCAGTACTTCGGCGGAGAAACAGGGCTCACCCTGAGCATCGAAACGCACCTGCAGCGGCTCGCGACGCATGCCGTTCACACTGGCGTCGACCTGGTGCACGCCTGGCAGAAAGCCGGCCCGGCGTGCAAAGAAGCGTGCAACGTCGGCCGAGACGCCATTGCGCTCCAGCTGCTTGAGGTCGAACTGCACCTCCTGTGCGGCAACTCCGGTGGCGCTACTCATTCCTCCCGCGCCGATCACCAGGGCGGCAACCGGCGCCAATGACGGCGGCTGCCTCATGGGTGGGGTCCTTGCATGCAGGTGGAGTCATCGCCGCGCGCTCACGGCTGCAGCGGCAGTTGTTCCTTGTCCTTGGCGAAGCCATAGCGGCTCAGCGGCACGATTTCGACGTGCCCGTTGCTGCCGCCCACTTCACCCGCCAGGGTCAGCACACGCGTTTCGCCCGGCATCAGGTAGGGATGCGGCAGCACACCCAACGCGGCGGAGGGCTGCAGGCGCAGCTCGGGGCCGATCCGGATCACATGGGGTCCACTGTTGCGGACGGTCAACTGATCGCCATCGATGGAGAACCGCAGGTCCTGCCAGGGACGCGCTGCAACGGCAACTGCACGCGGCTGCAGGATGAAGCCGATCTGCTGGCGGATCGGCATGCGCATGCCGCGCTCGCTCTTCTGGGTGACACCTTCGAACGACGCCCGCAGCATGTATTCGCGATCCAGCACCGTGCCCTTCTTCAGCGTGAAGTTGACGATCTGGCTCTGGCCCGGGTCGATGCGGGTCACCGCCGGGGTCACCAGGATGTTGCCGGCCATCGGCTGGTCGTCCAGGTCGTCCACGCTGCTCAGCAGCAGGATCGGCTCGCTGCCGGGATTGCTGATGTTGAACGCGGTACGTCCCTCGCGCTCCTCCAGGATCACCGTATTGCTCTGCAGGGCGAAGGTGGACGCCTGCAGCGGCACAGCCGGGCCGAGCAGCGCGGCGGCAGCCAGCCATTTCCAGGCCAACAGATTCCCGCGCCGCTTCGAAAGAAGAGCGTTCATGGCAGTTCCCGTTCGGTGGGGCCCCGTTGCGGCACAGGCACGCGACGTCAGGCGATGACGGCCATGCTAGGCCGACCCCACCCGGTGAACTATCAGGCAAGTCTTAAAGCGATAGTCGTTGACGCTTTTTGCCCAGCCGACGCCCCCGCCTGCATCGGGTAGTGCCGGCCGCTGGCCGGCAACATCATGGCCCTTGAAGGCATCGAGCAGATGCCGGCCAGCAGAAGCAGCCGAGCATGGGCTCGGCCCTGCAACCCGCGGCACCCCTCACGCCCGGTGCGGGGTACCCAGGTATTCGGCGCTCTGCATCTCGATCAGGCGCGAGGCGGTGCGCTCGAACGCGCCCTGCAGGCGCTGGCCGGTGTACAGCTCGATCGGCGAGGTGCTGGCGGTGCAGACCAGGTTGACGTGGCGGTCGTACAGTTCGTCGATCAGGTTGACGAAGCGGCGCGCGGCATCTTCGTTCAAACGGTCGAAGGCGGGGATGCCGCCCAGCAGCACGGTGTTGAACTCGTGCGCGATCTCGATGTAATCCGACGGGCCACGCGGGCCTTCGCACAACGCGGCGAAATCGAACCAGGCAATGCTCTTGCCACGGCCGCGCACCGGGATCTTGCGGCCTTCGATCTCGATGTTGCCGGGCTTGGCCGGCTGGCCGCCGCTCAGTTCGTTCCAGCGCGTGGCCAGCCACTCATCACTGTCGGCCGCCAGCGGTGCGCGGTACACCGGCGAGCGGGTCAGCGCGCGCATCCGGTAGTCCTCGGTGCCCTCGGCGTACAGCTCGACGCAGAAGCGCTGCAGCAGGCCGATGGCCGGCAGGAAACTCTCGCGCTGCAGGCCATTGAGGTACAGGTTCTCCACCGCGGTGTTGGAGGTGGTGACCAGGGTTACGCCTTCGGCGAACAGACGTTCGAGCAACCGTGCCAGCAGCATCGCATCGCCGATGTCGGTGACGAAGAACTCGTCCAGCACCAGCACGCGCAGGTTGCTGCGCCACTCCTGGGCGATCTTCGCCAGCGGATCGCTCTGCCCCTGGTGTTCGCGCAGGCGCTCGTGGACGCTGCGCATGAAGCGGTGGAAATGCGTGCGGTACTTCTGCTTGATCGGCAGGCCGTCGTAGAACAGGTCGACCAGGAAGGTCTTGCCACGGCCGACGCCGCCCCAGAAGTACAGGCCCTTCACCGGCTCGGGCTTCTTCCAGAACGAGGACAGGCGGTCCAGCCAGCCATCCTCGGCACTGTCCAGCAGGCCCAGGTGGATGCGGTCCAGTTCGGCCAGCGCCGCGTGCTGGGCCGGGTCGTTCTGCCAGTCGCCACGGGCAACCCCTTCCGCGTACCGCTGCGACGGGGTCAACTCGGTTGCACTCATGCCGCCGCGCCCAGCCAGTGCTTGACGCCGTGGGTCAGCGCGCCGCGCAGGTCGATCAGCTTGCGGTGGAAGAAGTGGCTGGTCTCGGGCATGCGCACCAGCTCATGCGGGACGTCCAGCGTGTCCAGCCACTGGTAGACGGCCTGCGGATCGACGATCTCGTCCTGCTCGCCCTGGATCACCAGCCAGCGGGCCGGCGGCGCGATGCCATCGAAATCCCAGCGACCGGCCGGCGGCGCGATCGAGATCAGCGCTTCCGGCTGCAGCGCGGCAGCCGCCTTCAGCGACACGAACGCGCCGAAGCTGAAACCGGCCAGCCACAGGCGGTCGTCCGGACGCTGGCTGCGCACCCAGGCGGCGACCGCCTTCAGGTCGTCCTGCTCGCCCACGCCGCCATCGAAGGTGCCGGCCGAACCACCCACGCTGCGGAAATTGAAGCGCACCGTGGCGATGCCCAGCTCGCGCAGGGTGGTGGCGGTCATGGTGACCACCTTGTTGTGCAGGGTGCCGCCTTCGGTGGACAGCGGATGGCAGACGATGGCCACGATCGGCTGCACCGGCACATCGGCCTTGGGCAGGTCGACGACCACGTCCAGCGGGCCGGCCGGGCCATCCAGTTCAAGGCAGGCGGTTTCGCCGGGAGCGACGGGGAACGAGGGCTTGTGCATGGCACCATGATACCGTCCCCCGCCCCTGCCCTGTGCCCGCCCCATGCTCTACCTGTCCCTGGCCGTGATCTGCAGTGTGCTGGTTTCGGTGTTGTTGAAGGTGGCCGGACGCCGCCAGCTGGATGTTGCGCAGATGGTCACCTGGAACTATCTGGTGGCGGCGACGCTCACCGCCGTGGTGCTGCAGCCGCCGCTGGATGCGCTGCGCGCGCCGCACGCGCCGTGGCTGTCGCTGCTGGCACTGGCGGTGGTGCTGCCGTCGATCTTCCTGGTGCTGGGCCGCGCGGTGGCGGTGGCCGGCATCGTCCGCAGCGACGTGGCACAGCGCTTGTCGCTGCTGCTGTCATTGGCCGCCGCGTTCCTGTTCTTCGGCCAGACCGCCACGCCGTGGAAGCTGGCCGGGCTCGGCCTGGGCCTGCAGGCGATGGTGGCCATCAGCCTGCGCCCGCGCGGCCCGGCCGTGGCGTCCTCACCCGGTGGCTGGGGCTGGCTGCTAGGCGTATGGGCCGGGTTCGCGGTGGTCGACGTGCTGCTCAAGCAGGTGGCGCTGTCCGGCACGCCCTCGATGGCGGCGGTGCTGGCCAGTTTCAGCGTCGCCTTCGTGCTGATGCTGGCATTGCAGCTGTGGCGGCACGCCAGTGGCCGCAGCCGGTTGGCCTGGCGCAACCTGGGCGCGGGCGCGCTGCTGGGCCTGCTCAACGGCGGCAACATCCTGTTCTATGTGCACGCGCATCAGTCCATGCCGGAGAGCCCGGCCACCGTGTTCGCCGGGATGAACATCGGCGTGGTGGTGCTGGGCGCGCTGGTGGGCGTGTTCGCCTTCGGCGAGGCCACCACCCGGTGGAACCGCGCCGGGCTGGCGCTGGCGGTGCTGGCGATCGGGTTGATCGCCTGGGGGTGAGCGCGGCCTCGGGGTCAGAGCCCATTCCGTTGGAATGGGATCCGACCCCGGCGCTGGGCGTTATCTGTCGAAACCCAGCAGCAGCGGGTCGTGGTCGGAGCTGCGCCACGGGCCCTGCACGTTGCGGCCCTGGTAGCCGCTGGCGTCCTGCTCGTCGGCATTGCTGTGCCATTCGGCGGCACCGCGCAGGCGCTTGGCCATGCCCGGGTTCAGCAGCGCGTGGTCGAGGCGGCCGGTGTAGCCGTTGTAGACGTAGCTGTAGGGGTGCTCGACCTTGGCGACCTTGAACGCGTCCTGCCAGCCCAGGTCATGCAGGGTGCGGATCGGGTCTTCCATCGCGTAGGCGTTGAAGTCACCCAGCAGCACCGCGTCCTTGGCGCCGGTACCGGTCGGATCGGTCTGCAGCCAGGCGTGCAGCTGCTGCGCCGAAGTCACCCGGGTGGCGTTCCAGCAACCCTGGTTGTCGTTGCGATCAGCGTCGGCGCCGGCCGCGTCACGGCAGCCCTTCGACTTGAAGTGGTTGGCGACCACCACGAACGCCGCGCCCTGCTTGCCCTGGAAGGCCTGCGCCAGCGGTACGCGGCTGTGCTCTACGAACGGGCCGCCGGTCAGCGTGGCCGGCCTGCCAACCGGCTGCAGGCGCGTGCTGCGGTAGATGATGCCGACCCGGATCGGGTTGTCGCCGGGGCCGGTGCCCGCGTCGACGAAGCGCCAGTCACCCTGCGCGCCGCGGTCACGGTTGAGCGCATCGACCAGTTCGGCGATGGCCGACTGCGGGCCGTAGCCATCGTTCTCCAGCTCCATCAGTGCGGCGACATCGGCGCCCAGCGCATTGACCGTGGTGACCAGCTTGACCACCTGCGCTTTGTGCTCGTCCAGCGTGCGCGCGCCGCGCAGGGTCGGGAAGCCACCGCCCTGGCCATCACCGTTGAAGAAGTTCTCCAGGTTGAAGGCCGCCACGTGCAGGCTGCCCGGTACCGTCGGCACCGCCGGGCGCTTGAGTTCCGGCAGTTTCAGCGCCCCCTCGACCTGCAGGCGCGGGCGGCCCTGCGCGTCCACGCGCACGATGCCCTCCACGTTGCGCAGCTGCATGCCGGTGCGCAGCACCGGGTTGCCCGGCAGGTAGGCCACGCTGGCCGGGTCGCGGGCATCGCTGCCATCGTCCAGCACCAGGCGGCGACGCTGGTTGTCGGCCATCACCTGCTCGTAGCCGGCAGTACCCGGCGCGGCCACTTCGGTCGGCTGCCAGAGGCGGCCGTCGAAGGCCACGGTGAGCTGGCCGAAGCGTTCCAGGCCATCGGTACCGGCCAGGGTCAGCGGTGCGGCGATGCGCACGCGCTGGCCATCCAGCGCGCGCCAGTCGGCCGGCGCGGTGGTCAGCACCACGGTGGCGCTGCTGCGCGCGGCGGGGGTGGTCGCGACCGGTGCGGCCTGCGGCTGGGCCTGGGCGAAAGCGCCGGCCGGCAGCAGCAGGGACAGGGCAAGGGCGAGGGAGCGGCGGCGCATCGACGGACGATTCCTTGGAAGAGGGCGCACAGACTAACCCTGAAATGCGAAACCCCGCCTGCGCAGCGGGGGCATAGGGGCGATCAGGCCTCGGCGGGCAAAGCCGGGGTCGTGCCGGCCGCTGGCCGGCAGCCCCAAGACCTTCGTGCGATGCGCGGTTGCCGGCCAGCGGCCGGCACGACCGGTTATTTCAGGTTACCCAGCATCCAGTCCACGGTGGCGTGGATCTGTTCTTCGGTCAGGGCCGGGTTGCCGCCCTTGGGCGGCATGATGCCGCCGTCGGGGCCGGTATAGCCCTCGATGGCGTGCTTGTAGAGGGTGTCCTTGCCCTGCGCGATGCGCTTGTCCCAGTGCGAATGGTCCAGCGTCGGCGCCATGCCCACGCCATTGGTGTGGCAGGCGGTGCAGAGGTTGTCGAAGATCACCTTGCCATCCTTGGTGCCACCGTAGGCCACCTGCGACGCGGCCTTGGCCAGCGCGGCAGCCTTGGCAGCAGCCTGCGCGGCGGCGCCGGTGCTGCCGGCATAGACCGCGCCGGTGGGCGAGATGCGCTGTTCGGTGCGCTTGGCCGCGGTCGGCGACACCTCGGGCGGAATCCGGGTGTGGATGTAGGCGGCAAGGAGGATGAGGCCGAGGGTGATGGTCGCCAGCAGCGCGATCACCATGGAGAAGCGTTTCAGGAACTCCAGATCGTAATTCCGCACTCTTCGTTACCCCTGGCTGATAGTCGTTGGACCACGGCTGAGCGACTGCGTGATGGACCGAGTATAGAACGCGCCTTGCGTGCGACAACAGGCGTCACTGCTGGTGCGGCGCAGCATGCCGGGGGATCCGACCCCGGCAACAGAAGCCGGCCAGCGGCCGGCAAAAGCAGTCGAGCATGGCTCGACTCTACAAAACCCGAGCGCCGATCGCGCGCAGGCAGAAGCTGCAGATCGCATCCACCAGCGCGTCTTCGTCGCGGTGCGCTTCGCGGCTGGGCGCGGTCGGGCCGACCATCGCCTCGGTGAAGGCACCGACCAGGCAGGCGGCGGCCACATGCGCGTCCTGCACCGGCAGCTCGCCGGCCGCTACGCCCTCCTCCACCAGCCGCAGGAACACGTCGCCGAACGCGCGACGACCGCGCATGCGCTCGGCTTCCACGTCCGGATCGACCGGCTCGACGATGAAGGCGTGCGCCAGCCCCGGCCCGGCCAGGGCGCGGCGGACGAAGGCGGTGATCGCCAGCCGCAGGCGCTCGCTGGCCACCTCCGGGCCGCTGGCGATGCGTTCCATGATCGCGACCTCGTGGGCCACCGCGGCGTTGAGCACCTCCACGAACAGCTCGGCCTTGGACGGGAAATGGCGATAGATCAGGCCGGTGGACACCCCCGCCTGGGTCGCCACGGCGGTCACCGGGGCGTTGCGCCAGCCGCCGGTGGCGACCAGCTCGCGGGTGGCCAGCAGGATCCGTTCACGGGCGCCCGCCAGGCGTTCTTCCATCAATGCAGAGCGTTTATAGGCCATGTTCTGATTCTAGTTTCAATTTTTGAATTCGTATTCACTTCTTACCCGAACCCCGCTACGCTGGGCCCATCGCCCGTGCGGGTGGCGGTCCTGTACACCGCCGCCCGCTCCCCCGCCGGGTGCGTCCATTTCCTGCCATCCCGCCGTGGAGCCACCACAATGCACGTGCCATCCCTGAACTTCGATCTTGGCGAAGACATCGACCTGCTGCGCCAGAGCGTGGCCCATTTTGCCGCCGCCGAGGTCGCACCGCTGGCCGCCGAGGCCGATGCCAGCAACCAGTTCCCGCTGGCCCTGTGGCCGAAGCTGGGCGAGCAGGGCCTGCTCGGCCTCACCGTGGAAGAAGAATACGGCGGCACCGGCATGGGCTACCTGGCCCACGTGGTGGCGATGGAAGAAATCTCGCGTGCCTCCGGCGGCATCGGCCTGTCCTATGGCGCGCACTCCAACCTGTGCGTGAACCAGCTGCGCAAGAACGGCAACGAAGAACAGAAGCAGCGCTTCCTGCCCGGCCTGTGCAACGGCAGCCTGGTCGGCGCGCTGGCGATGAGCGAACCGGGTGCCGGTTCGGACGTGGTGTCGATGAAGCTGCGCGCCGACAAGCGCGGCGACCGCTACGTGCTCAACGGCAACAAGATGTGGATCACCAACGGCCCGGACGCCGACGTGCTGGTGGTCTACGCCAAGACCGACATGGAAGCGGGTGCCAAGGGCATCACCGCGTTCCTGGTCGAGAAGGGCATGAAGGGCTTCTCCACCGCGCAGAAGCTGGACAAGCTGGGCATGCGCTCTTCGCCCACCTGCGAGCTGGTGTTCCAGGACTGCGAGATTCCCGAAGAGAACGTGCTGGGCCAGGTCGGCGGTGGCGTGCGCGTGCTGATGTCCGGCCTGGACTACGAGCGCGTGGTGCTGTCCGGTGGCCCGCTGGGCCTGATGGCCGCGGCCATGGACGTGGTCATGCCCTATGTGCACGAGCGCCACCAGTTCGGCGAGCCGATCGGCAGCTTCCAGCTGATCCAAGCCAAGATCGCCGACATGTACGTGGGCCTGGGCGCGTGCCGCGCCTATGTCTATGCCGTGGCGCGCGCCTGCGACCAGGGCCGCACCACCCGCCAGGACGCCGCCGGTGCGATCCTGTACGCCGCCGAGAAGGCCACCTGGCTGACCGGCCAGGCGATCCAGATCCTCGGTGGCAACGGCTACATCAACGAATACCCGACCGGCCGCTTGTGGCGCGACGCCAAGCTGTATGAAATCGGCGCCGGCACCTCGGAGATCCGCCGCATGCTGATCGGCCGCGAACTGTTCCAGCGCACCCTGTAAGGCCACCGCGATGACCGTCCTGAACAGCCAGCTGCAACCGGGCAGCGAAACGTTTGAAAGCAACCGCGCGGCCATGCAGGCCGTGGTCGATGACCTGCATGCCACCCTCGCCCGCACCGCGCTGGGCGGCAGCGACGCCGCGCGTGCCAAGCACACCGCACGCGGC
This sequence comes from Stenotrophomonas sp. NRRL B-14846, assembly GCF_050473585.1. Classification (NCBI taxonomy): domain Bacteria; kingdom Pseudomonadati; phylum Pseudomonadota; class Gammaproteobacteria; order Lysobacterales; family Lysobacteraceae; genus Stenotrophomonas; species Stenotrophomonas sp. NRRL B-14846. The sequence goes on along the minus strand of NZ_JBFLUN010000022.1, from coordinate 4,129,136 downwards.
AAGCTGCTGGTGCGCGACCGCATCGACGCCCTGCTCGACCCCGGCAGCGCCTTCCTGGAAATCGCGCCGCTGGCCGCGCATGGCATGTATGAAGACGCCGTGCCCGCCGCCGGCGTGGTGGCCGGCATCGGCCGGGTGAGCGGGGTGGAATGCGTAATCGTGGCCAACGACGCCACGGTCAAGGGCGGCACCTACTACCCGATGACGGTGAAGAAGCACCTGCGCGCCCAGGAAATCGCCGAGCAGAACCACCTGCCATGCATCTACCTGGTCGATTCCGGTGGCGCGTTCCTGCCGCTGCAGGACGAAGTCTTCCCCGACCGCGACCATTTCGGCCGCATCTTCTACAACCAGGCCAACCTGTCGGCGCAGGGCATTCCGCAGATCGCCTGCGTGATGGGCAGCTGCACCGCCGGTGGCGCCTACGTGCCGGCGATGAGCGACGAGACCGTGATCGTGCGCGAGCAGGGCACCATCTTCCTCGGCGGCCCACCGCTGGTGAAGGCGGCCACCGGTGAAGTGGTCACGGCGGAGGAACTGGGCGGTGCCGATGTGCACACGCGCATTTCCGGCGTGGCCGACCACATGGCCGACAACGATCTTCAGGCACTGGCGCGGGTGCGCGCGATCATCGCCCAGTTGAACTGGCGCAAGCCGGAACCGGCGATGGCGGTGCAGGCCAGCGAGGAACCACTGCTGCCGGCGCACGACCTGTATGGCGTGATCCCGGCCGACACGCGCAAGCCCTACGACGTGCGCGAGGTCATCGCGCGCCTGGTCGATGGCTCGCGCTTCGATGAGTTCAAGCCGCGCTACGGCGCAACGCTGGTGACCGGCTTCGCGCATCTGAACGGCTACCCGATCGGCATCATCGCCAACAACGGCATCCTGTTCTCCGAGTCGGCACTGAAGGGGGCGCACTTCATCGAGCTGTGCACCCAGCGCAACATCCCGCTGGTGTTCCTGCAGAACATCACCGGCTTCATGGTCGGCCGCAAGTACGAGCAGGGCGGCATCGCCAAGGACGGGGCCAAGCTGGTGATGGCGGTGGCCTGCGCCAAGGTGCCGAAGTTCACCGTGGTGATCGGTGGCTCGTTCGGTGCCGGCAACTACGGCATGTGCGGCCGCGCGTACTCGCCGAACTTCCTGTGGATGTGGCCGAACGCACGCATCGGCGTGATGGGCGGCGAACAGGCCGCCAGCGTGCTGGCCACGGTCAAGCGTGATGGCATCGAAGCCAAGGGCGGCCAGTGGCCGGCGGCGGAAGAGGATGCGTTCAAGGCACCGATCCGCGAGCAGTTCGAACAGCAGGGCCATCCGTACTATGCCAGCGCGCGCCTGTGGGATGACGGCGTGATCGATCCGGCCGACACCCGCCGGGTGCTGGCCCTGGCGCTGTCGGCCAGCCTCAACGCCGCCCCGCAGCAGACGCGCTTCGGCGTGTTCCGCATGTAACCCGTGCCATGACCGAGCCTGTTGCCATGTTCACCAAAGTCCTGATCGCCAACCGCGGCGAGATCGCCTGCCGCGTCATCGCCACCTGCCGCCGCCTCGGCATCGCCACCGTGGCGGTGTATTCCGATGCCGACCGCAACGCACGCCACGTGCGCCTGGCCGACGAAGCCATCCACATCGGTCCGGCGGCCGCGCGTGAGAGCTACCTGCGCAGCGATGCGCTGCTCGACGCCGCACGCCTGACCGGCGCGCAGGCGATCCACCCCGGCTACGGCTTCCTGTCCGAGAACGCCGACTTCGCCGATGCCTGCGCCGCCGCCGGCATCACCTTCATCGGGCCGCCGGCCAGCGCCATCCGCGCGATGGGCGACAAGAGCGCGGCCAAGGCGCTGATGGCCAAGGCCGGTGTACCGCTGACGCCGGGCTACCACGGCGACCAGCAGGCGCCGGACTTCCTGCGCGCGCAGGCCGATGGCATCGGCTACCCGGTGCTGATCAAGGCCAGCGCCGGTGGCGGTGGCAAGGGCATGCGCAAGGTCGAACGCAGCGAGGACTTCGTCGATGCGCTGGCCAGCTGCCAGCGCGAGGCGGCCTCGGCGTTCGGCAACGACCACGTGCTGGTCGAGAAGTACGTCGAGCGCCCGCGCCATATCGAGATCCAGGTGTTCGGCGACAGCCACGGTGAGGCGGTCTACCTGTTCGAGCGCGACTGCTCGGTGCAGCGCCGCCACCAGAAGGTACTGGAAGAAGCACCCGCGCCGGGCATGAGTCCCGAACGTCGTGCTGCGATGGGCAAGGCCGCGGTCGATGCCGCGCGCGCGGTGGGCTACGTCGGTGCCGGCACGGTGGAGTTCATCGCTGGCCCGGACGGCGATTTCTACTTCATGGAAATGAACACCCGCCTGCAGGTCGAACACCCGGTGACCGAGTACATCACCGGTACCGATCTGGTGGAATGGCAGCTGCGCGTGGCCGCTGGCCAGCCGATGCCGCTGCGCCAGGACCAGCTGGCCATCCACGGCCATGCCATCGAAGCGCGCCTGTACGCCGAGGATGCCGACCGTGGCTTCCTGCCCTCCACCGGCACCCTGCGCCGCCTGCGCCTGCCGGCGCCGTCGGCCCATGTGCGCGTGGATACCGGCGTCGAGGAAGGCGACAGCATCACGCCGTACTACGATCCCATGATCGCCAAGCTGATCGTCTGGGACGTGGACCGCGACGCCGCGCTGCGCCGCATGAGCCAGGCCCTGGCCGACTGCCAGGTGGTGGGCGTGACCACCAATGCCGGCTTCCTGCGCCGCCTGGTGAACACCGATTCGTTCACGCACGCCAGGCTGGATACCGCGCTGATCGAACGCGAGCAGGCCGCATTGAGTGCGGTAGGCGACAGCGACGACGCGCTGTGGCTGCTGGCCGCGGTGGCCTCCGTTGCAAGCACCGCGCACGCCGGCAGCGATGCGCGCGACCCGCATTCGCCGTGGCGAGCACAGGATGGCTGGCGCCTCGGCGCGTCCGCGCCGCGCGTGTTGCCGCTGCAGCAGGGCGAACGCAGGCACACGCTGAAGGTGTGGGCGCAGGCCGATGGCTGGCGCGTGCAGTTCGATGACGCTGCACCGGTGCAGGTGATCGGCACGGCCGATGTGCACGGCCTGGCGGTGCAGCTGGGCGAGCGCCGCTGGTCACTGCAGCTGCTGCGCGACGGTGACCAGCTGTACCTGTTCGGCGCCGACGGCCAGCACCGCTTCACCCTGCACGATCCGGTGGGTGAATCGGACCACGCCGTGGCCGACGCCGGCAGCCTGCTGGCGCCGATGCCGGGCAGAATCGTGGCCACGCTGGTCGCGGCTGGCACCGAGGTCAAGCGCGGTACGCCGCTGGTGGTGCTGGAAGCGATGAAGATGGAGCACACCCTGCAGGCACCGGCCGATGGCACGGTGAAGGGCTACCGCGCAAAGGCCGGCGACCAGGTCGGCGACGGTGCGGTGCTGGTGGACTTCGAAGCGGCGTGAACGCCGGGGCGACGGCCGCTCAGCGGTCGTCGCCCGCCGTCACCCGACCAGCGGGATCGAATTCGGCCGTGTCCAGCGTGGCACTGCGCCAACCCAGGCCGCAGATGGCCATCGCGCTCTGGCCGATGCCATCGAACCCGAAGGCACGATCGACATCGGCATCGTTGATGGCTGCGGTGACGAACGCCGCCAGCCCACGCTCGGTCGCGCACAGGTACAGCAGCTGCGAGATGTGGCCGACATCCAGCGTCACCGCACGGTGCGCCTTGGCGTGGTTGCGGTACTTCCAGAAGCAGCGGTCATAGCGCGGCGCCAGCACCAGCAGCGCCGGTGCATCGGCGAACCACTCCTGCCCGGACAGCATCCGCCGCGCCAGCGCAGCCAGTGCCTGCGGCGGTGGCGAGGGCAGCGGCAGCACGGCGTGCTGCACCGGGTGGTAGTGGTACAGGCCCGGTACCAGTCCTTCCACGTTCTGCACCAGCAGGAAGCCCTCGGTGGGATGCAGGCCGCCACCGGAAGGCACGTTCTTCTTCAGGAACTCGGTATCGCGCTCGACCTTCTGCACCGCGTGGGCCATCAGCGTGCGCTGCAGCACCTGGGCCAGCAGCGGCAGCGGCAGCGCGCGCTCCGGGTCGAAATTGCGGCAGGTGGTGCGACGCGCCAGCAGTGCATCGAACGCGGCCTCCTCGCTGCGCGGCAGCGGCTGGTAGTCGCCCTGCATGGGCTGTACCACCGGCGGTGGCGGCCCCAGCCGCTGGCGCAGGCCGGCAGCGGTGTCCAGCCCCTGCCGACGCATGTCCTCCACGCTGTCCACGGCCTGCCAGCGCGCATGGCGATGCGCCAGCGCAGCCAGCGGCCACCACTGGCTGCGGCGCAGCGCCTCGTCGCGCATCTGGTGCCCCACCTCGCTCGGCGGGTCGGTCAGCAGCAGGCCCTGCTCGACCAGGCGGGCCAGCATGGCCGGGGAGGCATCGGCGGGCGGTTCGCTCCAGCGGTGCGCGCTGAGCTCGCCCAGCAACTGGCGCTCCTCGGCGTCCACCGGCAGCGGCTGGTCCAGATGGGCGGCCAGCGCCACCCAGCTGATCTGACTGTCCATCTCGGCATGGCCGGCCAGCATCGCGCGCAGGTCCAGGGTGACCGCCTCGCGGGGCTCGAACATCAGGCTGGCGCAGCGGCGCAGGCGCATGGGTTTCCTTCCTTCTGCCGCACAACCGGCATAGCAGCAACGACCGCAGCGCGGCCAACTTTAGCGACGTGCAACGCGCGGCCCTCAATGGCAGGCTGTCGCGGCCGATACGAGAAACTCCACCTACGGACGATCCCCATGAGCACCCATCCCCGCCTTTCCGCCGCAGACGCCAGCACCCTGCTGGACCACCTGATCGGCAGCGACGACTTCCGCAGCCACTTCACCGCTTCGCCGGCCAAGGCCCTGGCCTCGATCGGCCTGGACGGTGCCGTTGGCGAAAACGACTGCATGAAGATCGGCACCCTGGCTTCGGTCGAGGAGCTGAGCCAGGTGCGTGACGGGCTGCAGGCCCACCTGTCCGGGTCGGTGGCGGCCATGACCGTGGTGTTCTGCTTCGAAGCCGGCAAGGTCGGCGAGCGCATCGACGGCTGACCCGCCATCAGGGCGCGCCGGCCGTGGCCGGCGTTGCCCACGTGGAGACGTCATACACGTTCAGCGGTTGCCACACCTGCAGGGCAGTGACCTCGGCAATGGCCTGGCCGCGATGCTGGACCAGCCATGCCTGCTGACGACGCACGGCGGCTTCATCGCCCTGTGCGCGCAGCGCGAGCAGCAGTACCACGTGCGCCTGCACCGGCTCGTTGCCATCCAGCATCGGTTCGATCAGGGTGCGGGCGGCCTCGGGGCGCTGCATCTGCAGCTCATCCATGGCACTGACGATGCGTAGCCAGCGGTCCGCGACCGGGCTGCGCAGACTGCGCAGCAGGGGCCGCTGATCGTCCAGCCAGCGCCTGGCCAGCTCGAACTGGCCCTGGCGCTGCGCCAGATGGACCAGCGCCAGCCACTGCAGGCCACGGGCATGCAGCATGGGATCATCGCGCTCCTGCAGCATCGGCTGCAGCAGCGCTGCGATGGCCTGCAGCTCGGCACGGTCGGCGCCCGAACACAACGCCGCCACGCTGGCGTGCTGCAGGCGCTGCTGTACCTGAAGGTCGATCAGCGTCGGCGCCGGTGCATCTTCGCGTATCGCCCGCTGCATCGCCGCGCAGTCGCGCTGCGCGGCCGCCAGCAGCAGCTGTGCACGCAGCTTCATCCGCTGCTGCAGGGCATCGCTGGCGTGGATCTGCGGCAACAGCTTTGCTGCCTTGGCGTACTGTCCCTGCGCCACCAGCACATCCACGCCGGTCTCATCGGCGTCATCACGGCCGCGCAGGATCTGCGCCTGGGCCAGTGTTTCGGCGGCACGCTGCGGTTGATTGGCAGCAATCTGTATCCGCACCAGATGGACCAGCGGATACAGCCGCAAGGGGTCCTGCGGCACCGCGGCCGCTCGCGCATAGGGCTCGGCCTCGCTGAACTGGTTGGCCTGCAGAAGGTACCAGGACGTGTTGGACAGCCCCGCGAACGAATCCGGGTAGACCTTGGCCAGCGTGCGCCATTGCTCCAGCGCCCAGCCGCCCGGCTCCAGCTCGGCCATCCAGGCCTTCAGGTACAGCCGCTCGCGGGGTGGCAGGCGATCCTGCAGGTCCAGCGCATGCTGCATGGCTTCGCGCGCGCGCCGCCCTTCCTCGACGCGCGCATGCAGTTTGGCCACGCCCATGTAGGCCAGGGCAAAGCCAGGATCGATATCGATTGCCGCCTGGTAGAGGTTGCGCGCTTCCTCGAAGCGACGCTGGCCCAGCGCACTCTCGGCCAGCGCGAATGCACGCAGTGCGCGCAGGTCCTGGGTCGATGCCCGCGGCAACGGCAACGACTGTTCCAGGCTTGCCACCGACTCGCCCAGTCCACGCCGCAGGCGCCCGACCACATCGTCCACCGCGAACACCATCTGATCGGATCGATCCGCAGTGGCGGTGAACGTCTGGATCACCTGCCCGCTGCCTGGCGCAGCAACATCGATGGCCAGCTCATAGCCACCGATCTTCTGCCGCACGGTCGGCAACAGCACGGCGCGCGCGCCTTCCCGCACCGCTACGTCGACGGCGGTATCGCGGTTCAACCGGGTATCGCCCGAGAGCCGCGCCATTTCCAGGCTTTCGCGGATCTTGCCCTCCGACAGCACGTTCACGTAGCGCGACTGCTCCAGCGCGATCCGGATCGCGTGCCGCATCGAGTCATCGAAGATCGGATCGCCGGTGAGGTTGTCGACATCGCCGAGCACCACCCAGTCGCGCTCAGCGAACGCAATCGCCGGTTCCGGCCGCAGCAGCAGCCAACCGCCGAGCACCGCCACCGCCAGTACCAGGCCTTCGGCGGCCAGCACCAGCGGCTGTCGCCACAGCGGCAGGTCGCGGCGCGCCTTGGCATTGGCGCGTGGCATGCGCAGCGGCGCCGAACCGATCTCGCCCACTTCGATCACTTCCTGCACTACCGGCACGCCCTTGAAGCGCCAGCGCCCGTGCGATTTCCACAGCAGGCGCGTGCCACGCTCGCCCAGTGCATCGGTGGCACGGCGGGTCAGCGATTCGGCCACCGCCGACAGCAGGATCTGGCCGGGGCGGGCCAGCATCATCAGGCGCGCCGCCATCGGCTTGGCCAGGCCTTCCACCTCCATCGACTTGGCACCGGCACGGACCGCCTCGGCACTGTTCTCCCAGGTCAGCACGTCACCCACGTGCAGGCCGGCACGCGCGCGCAGTTCAATCGCGCGCTGCTGGCCCAGCGCGTGCAGCTCACGCTGGTAGTCCAGGGCGAAGCCCAGTGCATCGATGGCGCGCTCGAACAGCATGAACAGGCCGTCGGAGCGATCGATCAGCTGGCCATTCCAGCGGTGCTGCAGCACCAGCACCAGGCGGTCGTGTTCCTGGAACAGGCTCGCCGCCGCCACATCGCCGATCCGCTCGACCAGCTGCAGCGAATCACACAGATCGGTGAACAGCAGGGCGCGTAGCTGTGGGCTATGCGGGGCTGACGTTCCGTTGTCGCCATTCATCGCCTGCATCTCCCTATTGGTCGTCCGGATCATCCACCCAGCGCAGGCAGTTGCCGCCGTCACGCTTGGCCCGGTACAGCGCCCGGTCGGCGCTGGCATACCACTCGCTCCAGTCCGCGTCGGCGGCCAGCAGGCTGGCTCCGATGCTGACCAGGCTTACATGCGGCGTGCCATGGCTGCGCTCGAGCAGGCCATGCACCGCGCTGAGGATGAACTCGGCCGCGTGCTGCACGATCTCGTGGTTGCCACGGCGCAGGATCAGGCAGAACTCATCGCCGCCGAGCCGGCAGGCCAGGTCCTGCTCGCCGGCCATCGAGCGCAGGATGTTGCCCATGCTCTGCAGCACGCGGTCGCCGGCCTGGTGGCCGTGGCGGTCGTTGATCTGCTTGAAACGGTCGCAGTCGATCAGCAGCAGCGCCTGCGGCGGCCCCTCGGCATGCTCGCGGCACTCCTGCAGGTACAGGGTGAGGCCACGGCGGTTGTGCAGCCCGGTCAGTTCATCGGTACGCACCAGCTCTCGGGTGTGGGTCAACTGGTGGGTGGTGATGTACAGGTTGTCCAGCGCGGTTTCCAGATCGTGGTTGCGCCGGCGCAGCTGGCTGATCAGTGCCTGTTCGTTGGTCAGCACGCGCATGATCGTGCGGCGCAGGAAGTAGGCCACCAGGCCGGGATCGGATTCGACCAGCCGGTGGAAATCGGCCGGGCCCAGCTCCAGCACATCGCAGTCGACCAGCGCGCGCGCGCTGGCGCTGCGCAGGTGATCGCCGACCAGCAGGCCCAGTTCTCCGAAGAACTCGTGCTGCCCGAGCGTCTTGATCACCAGGTCCTCGCCGAAGTCCAGTTCGATCTGGCCTTCGAGGATCACATACATGCGCTCGCCGCGGTGGCCGCGCTGGAACAGCCACTGTCCGGCACGGAGCTTGCATGCGCGGGCGAATCTGGCGAACAATGCCACCTCGGCATCTGACAACAGAGCGTGCACGATCTCGGCCATCGCCACCCGGGCGATACCTGTCGTCACATCACTGTTCTCGGCCGCACCCCTGCCGGTCATTCCCTGCACCCGCCGCCAGCGTCCCCTGGTGAGCCGCGGAGCATAGCACCGCTTTAAAGTGTGCGCCCTATCTCATTTTGACCCTTCCGCCGATCTTGATTGATGTGAAGATCGGTGCTGGCCCGTTCTGGTCACCGGTGTCCGGGCAAAACTCCTGCTGGATCAATCCGATGCCGGGTTTCACAGGGTTTCGGCCAAGTTGCCGGCCCAGGGGGTGCGCCTGATTGACGCTGCCCGCGCGCTGCACCCTTGCATCGATACAACAACGCCGGCAGGTCCCCCGACCGGCCGGCGTTGTCTGGCCCTTCCCTGGCCACCCTGATCGCTCTGAGGCCCGGTAGTGCCGGCCGCTGGCCGGCTTCCCTGCGGTGCCCGAAGGAGCACGTGGTTGCCGGCCAGCGGCCGGCACTACCGCATCATGCGGCGCGTTCGCTGCGCCCGCCGTGGAACTGCTCCTCTTCGGTCGAGCCGGTCAGCGCGGTGGTCGACGACTGGCCCTGCTGGATCGCCTGGGTCACCGCATCGAAGTAGCCGGTACCGACCTCGCGCTGGTGCTTGACCGCAGTGAAGCCGCGCTCGGCCGCTTCGAACTCCGCTTCCTGCAGTTCCACGAACGCGCTCATCTGCCGGCGTGCGTAGCCGTGGGCCAGGTTGAACATGCCGTAGTTCAGCGCGTGGAAGCCGGCCAGGGTGATGAACTGGAACTTGTAGCCGTAGCTGCCCAGTTCGCGCTGGAACTTGGCAATGGTGGCGTCGTCCAGGTTCTTCTTCCAGTTGAAGCTGGGCGAGCAGTTGTAGGCCAGCAGCTTGCCCGGGAACTTCGCATGGATCGCCTCGGCGAATTTCCGAGCGAATTCCAGGTCCGGCTTGCCGGTCTCGCACCACACCAGGTCGGCGTAGGGCGCGTAGGCCAGGCCACGGCTGATCGCCTGGTCCAGGCCATTGCGGGTCTTGTAGAAGCCCTCAACGGTACGCTCGCCGGTGGCGAACGGCTTGTCATTGCCATCGATGTCGCTGGTCAGCAGATCCGCGGCTTCGGCATCGGTACGCGCGACCAGCAGGGTCGGCACGCCCAGCACGTCGGCGGCCAAGCGCGCGGCGTTGAGCTTCTCGATCGCCTCGCGGGTCGGCACCAGCACCTTGCCGCCCATGTGGCCGCACTTCTTCACCGACGCCAGCTGGTCTTCGAAGTGCACGCCAGCGGCACCGGCCTCGATCATCGCCTTCATCAGTTCGAACGCATTGAGCACGCCGCCGAAACCGGCTTCCGCATCGGCCACGATCGGCTGCAGGAAATCGATGTCGTCCTTGCCTTCGGCGTGGTGCAGCTGGTCGGCGCGCAGCAGCGTGTTGTTGATGCGCTTGACCACCGCCGGCACCGAATCGGCCGGGTACAGCGACTGGTCCGGGTACATCTGCCCGGCCAGGTTGGCGTCGGCCGCCACCTGCCAGCCAGACAGGTAGATCGCCTTCAGGCCGGCCTTGACCTGCTGCATGGCCTGGTTGCCGGTCAATGCACCCAGCGCGTTGACGAACTCGCGCTCATGCAGCGACGCCCACAGCTTCTCCGCACCCAGGCGGGCCAGCGAATGCTCGATGTGGACGGTGCCGCGCAGGCGCACCACGTCAGCGGCGCTGTAGTTGCGCTGGATGCCTTCCCAACGCGGGTTGGTATCCCAGTCGTGCTGGATCTGTTCGGCAGTGGGCAGCTTGCTCATGTCTTTCTCCAGTTCGGTTCGTGCGTGCAGCGGGGAGGGAAACGGCGGGAAACGCGGGCGGCGATCAGTCGATGCGCGCGTAGGCCGGCAGGGTCAGGAAATCGGTCAGTTCGTCGCTGCGGCTCAGTTCGCCGAGCAGGGCGATGGCCTCGCCGATGCGTGCGCCACCGGGCAGCGCGGTGGTGTCACCCAGCCGTGCCGGCAGCTGCGCCAGCGTGGCATCCAGCAGTGCCAGGTCGATGGCGGTGCCGTCGTCCAGCTGCTGGCCCGGCGTATGCAGCCACTGCCACAGCTGGCTGCGGCTGATCTCGGCGGTGGCCGCGTCCTCCATCAGGTGGTGGATCGGCACGCAGCCGTTGCCATCCAGCCATGCCGCCAGGTAGCGCACGCAGACTTCCACGTTGCCTTCGAAGCCGGCGCGGGTGATGGTGCCGGGCGGCCGTGCGATCAGTTCGTCGCGGCCGACGCGCACATCCTGGCGCAGCACGCTGTGCTGGTTCGCACCGGGCATGTGTTCGTCGAAGATCGCCATCGCCACCGGAATCAGCGCCGGATGCGCGACCCAGGTGCCATCGTGGCCAGCGGTCACTTCGCGCAGCTTGTCGGCGCGCACGCGGGCCATCGCCTGTTCGTTGGCAGCGGCATCGTTGTTGATCGGAATCTGCGCGGCCATGCCGCCCATCGCATGCGCACCACGGCGATGGCAGGTCTGGATCAGCAGCTCCGAATACGCCTTCAGGAACGGCTGGGTCATGGTCACCTGGCCGCGCTCGGGCAGCACGCGGTCGGCGTGGCGGCGGAAGGTCTTCAGGTACGAGAAGATGTAGTCCCAGCGCCCGCAGTTCAGGCCGACGATGCGGTCGCGCAGCGCGTGCAGGATCTCGTCCATCTCGAACACCGCCGGCAGCGTTTCGATCAGCACGGTCACCTTGATCTGCCCGTGCGGCAGGCCGAGCATGCCTTCGATGTGCGACAGCGCGGTTTCCCACAGCGCCGCTTCTTCCATGCTCTGCAGCTTGGGCAGGTAGAAGTACGGGCCACGGTCCTTCGCCTGCAGGGTGCGGGCGTTGTGGAAGGCGAACACCGCCGCGTCGAACAGGCCACCAGCGATGAACTGGCCATCGATGCGCACGTGCTTCTCGTCCAGGTGCCAGCCACGCGGGCGCACGATCAGCACCGCCTGCTCGTCGTACGGGCGCAGGCGGTAGTGCTTTCCATTGGGTGCGGTGTATTCGAGATCACCACGCACCGCGGCGGCCAGCGACTGCTGCCCGGCCAGCAGGTTGCGCCAGGTCGGCGAGGTCGAATCCTCGAAGTCGGCCATGAACACCTTGGCGCCGGAGTTCAGCGCGTTGATGACCATCTTCGGGTCGGTCGGGCCGGTGATCTCGACGCGGCGGTCCAGCAGCGCGGCCGGCAGCGGCGCAACGCGCCAGTCGCCGCTGCGGATCGCGGCGGTGTCCGCACGGAAGTCCGGCAGGCCGCCCTGGTCGAAGAACGCCTGGCGCTCGCGGCGCGCCTGCAGCCGTGCCTGCCGGCCCGGTTCCACCGCACGGTGCAGCGACACCAGCAGGGCCAGCAGCGGCGCCGGCAGCAGGGTGTCCTGGCCGGCCACGCGGGTCGCCAGGGCGATGCCGGGGGTGGCCTTGCTGGCGGGGGTGGGAACAGCGGAAGCGACGGCGGACATGGGGCGACTCCAGCGGTGGGGGAACGTCTCCACGGTGCCGCCGGGGCCGAGTATTTGGCAAAACAGTTTTTGCAATGTTCTACATAAATTGTGCTAATACTTGTGACACGATGACCACACGCGCCCCGCCAAGTCCGCGTTTTTCCTACAAATCCGACCGGCTGAAGCCGTTGCGCGCGTTCTGCCAGACGGTGCGCCTGGGCTCGGTCTCACGGGCGGCTGAGGCGCTTTTCGTCAGCCAGCCGGCGATCAGCCTGCAATTGCAGGCGCTGGAACGGGAGCTGGGGGTGCCGTTGTTCGAGCGCAGCGGGCGCCGCCTGGTGCCCAGCCGCGAGGGCCAGCTGCTGTACGAAATGGCACAGCCGCTGGTGGAGAACCTGGACGGGCTGGAGGCGCGTTTCCGCGACAAGGTGCGTGGCCTGGATGCCGGCGAGCTGAACATCGCCGCCAACAGCTCGACCATCCTGTACCTGCTGCCGAAGATCGTCGAACGCTTCCGCATGCACCACCCGGACGTACGCCTGACCCTGCACAACGCGATCAGCGCCGATGGCACCGACCTGCTGCGCGAAGACGCCGCCGACCTGGCAATCGGTTCGATGACCGACGTGCCGGCCGACCTCAGCTACGCCCCGGCCTACCGCTTCGAGCAGGTGCTGATCGCACCGCACGACCATCCGCTGGCCAGCGGTGGCGAACTGGAACTGGCCGACATCGCGCGCTATCCGCTGGTGCTGCCGCCGAAGCGGCAGATCACCTACCGCCTGGTCGACCAGGTGTTCCAGCGCCACCGCATCGCCTACACCGTGGCGCTGGAGGTGGGCGGCTGGGAGGTGATCAAGCAGTACGTGGCGATGGGCATGGGTATTTCCATCGTGCCGGCGCTGTGCCTGAACGAGGCCGATCGCGAGCGGCTGGCGGCGCGGTCGATGAAGCGCTGGTTCCCGGAACGCAGTTACGGGGTGATCGTGCGGCGTGGCAAGGCGCTGTCGGCGCAGGCGCGGGCGTTCATCGAGCTGATCCAGCCGGAGTTGTTCAGTCCGCGCGATTACGACCAGAGCGGGCATTCCGAGCGGTGAGGGGTGTTCGGCAGGGCTGCGCCCTGCACGTGCCGAAGCCGAAGCAACGTCAACGTCAACGTCAACGTCAACGTCAAAAGCGGGCATTCCGTGGGATGGCGGGGTGGATCCGGTTGCGGGGGACGCTGCAAGTACGTCCATGTAAGCTCGGTCGCCGCATCCATGCGGCTCACGCCCCCGCAACCGGACCCACCCCGCCTTCGACAGTTGGCCGCGATCTGGCGGGGTCAGAGCCCGTTGCTGCGCAACGGGCTCTGACCCCATTTCCGGCTGACGATGAATAAACTGGCCCCATGTCCATCGAACTCCGCCATCTGCGTTACTTCCTTGCCGTCGCCGACACGCTGCACTTCGGCCAGGCGGCGGAGCGGCTCGGCATGTCGCAGCCGCCGCTCAGCCAGCAGATCCGCCAGCTGGAAGACCTGATCGGTGCGCGCCTGTTCGTGCGCAGCCATCGTCGTGTGCAGCTGACGCCGGCGGGCGAGCTGCTGCAGGAACGTGCGCGCGCCATCGTGCAGCAGGTGGAAACGGCGGTTGACGAAGTCCAGCGCGCGCAGCGCGGCGAGCAGGGTGAGCTGCGCATCGGGCTGACCCGCGCGACGCCACTGTCGCCGCAGATTCCACGCTCGATCCTGCAGTACCGCCAACGCTATCCGCAGGTGCGGCTGCAGCTGAGCGAGATGAATACCCTGCAGCAGATCGATGCGCTGCTCGACGGTTCACTGGACGTGGGCATCATCCGCAAGCGCGCATTGCCGCCGGAGCTGGTGGCGCACAGCCTGTTCGTCGATCCACTGGCGTTGATCGTGCATGCCGACCACCCTGCCCTGCGCAGGCTCTCGGCGCAGGGCACGCTGTCGCTGCGCGACTTCGCGCAGGAACCGTTCGTGGCCTTCCGCCGCAGCGCCGGTGCGGGTATCCATGACCACATGATCGCGTTGTGCGCGGCCGCCGGGTTCACCCCGCGCATCGTGCAGGAGGCCGGTGAGGCCTCGACCCTGATCAGTCTGGCCGCCGCCGGCCTGGGTGCGGCGATCCTGCCGTCGTCCTGCGATCACATCCGCGTGGAGGGCGCGCGCTTCGTCGCGCTGGCCGATGCCGGTGCGCATTCGGAAGTGCAGCTGGCGTGGCACCGCGAGGGTGTGACGCCGTTGATCCGCAATTTCGCCGGGCTGCTGCGTGAGGCGTTCGCCGAAGGGTGAGGTGCAAGCCACCCGGTAGTGCCGGCCGCTGGCCGGCATGCGGACCCAGGTGGGGTAGCCGGCCAGCGGCCGGCACTACCGTACGCGGTGATTCACGCCGTCACCGGCTGCGGGGCGCGCTGCTGCAGCGCCCAGACAATGCCACCGCCGATCAGGGTCAGCACGGCGGCGAACAGGCACACACCCAACCAGTCCCACGCCGCATAAGCCAGGCCGCCCACACCACCGAGCACGCTCGAACCCAGGTAATAGGCGAACAGGTACAGCGCCGAGGCTTCGGCGCGCATTGCACCGGCGCGGCTGCCGACCCAGCTGCTGGCCACCGAGTGGCCACCGAAGAAGCCAAAGGTCACCAGTGCGATACCCAGCGCCATCGTGCTCAGCCACGGCATCGCCAGCAGCACGATACCGGCACCAATCAGTGCGAACGAGATCGACAGGATGCGGCCGCGGCCGTAACGCGTCGCCTGCTGTCCCATCCACGCCGAGCTGAAGGTGCCCACCAGATAGACGCTGAAGATCAGGCCGACCACGGTCTGGCTGAGGTGGTACGGCGGCGCCAGCAGGTGGTAGCCCAGGTAGTTGTAGAGGGTGACGAACACGCCCATCAGCACGAACGAGGTAGCGAACAGCCACGGCAGGCCCGGGTCGGCGAACAGCGTGCGCCAGCGCGACGGTAATTGGCGCAGGCCGCCGCGACGTGCATGGAAGTGCCGCGACGGTGGCAGCTGCAGCCACAACAGCACGGTACTGGCGATGGCAATGATCGAGACCACGCCGATGCCCCAGCGCCAGCCCCAATGGTCGGCGATGATGCCGGCCAGCAGGCGCCCGCTCATGCCACCGATGGCGTTGCCCCCGATGTACAGGCCCATCGCCAGGCCCAGCGCGCGGCTGTCCATTTCCTCGACCAGGTAGGTCATCGCCACTGCCGGCACGCCGCTCAGCGCCAGGCCGAGCAGGGTGCGCAACACCAGCAGCGTGGTCCAGTCATCCACCAGCGCGGTGCTCAGCGACAGCATGGCCGAGGCCAGCAGCGCAGCGATCATCAACGGGCGACGGCCGACCGCATCGGACAGCAGGCCGGCCAGCAGCATCGCCACCGCCAGCGTGCCGGTGGTCAGCGACAACGACATCGCGCTGCCGGCGGCGGACACGCCGAAGTGACGGCTGAACTCGGGCAGCAGCGGCTGCACGGTGTACAGCAGGCCGAAGGTGGAGAAGCCGGCCAGGAACAGCGCCAGCGCGGTGCGGCGGAAGGCCGGCGTGCCCTGCTGGATGCGGGTCTCGGCAGCGGGGTCGACAGTGTGGGGGCGGCGTTCGAGGGCCGCCGCGGTTTCGCCAGTCATGGGATCGATGGGCCGGTGGGGGCGGCCAAGCGTGGGAGGGAACGGGCCTCAGACTAGGCCCGTCGATCCAGTCGATCCATAACCTGATAGGTCATGATTGATACACCAGAAGTATCAATTCAGCTTACAGGCGCTGCCATTCGAAGCCGTCGCCACTGCGGTAATACACCGCCACGGCGCGGCCATAGAGCTTGTCGGCGTCGACGAAGCCGAAGAAGCGGCCGTCGAAGCTGTTGCCGCGGTGGTCACCCAGCACCAGCACCTTGCCGGCCGGCACCACCAGATCGGCAATGTCCGGACCGCCGCCCATGTCCAGGTCGAGGCGGGCACGGCGCTCGCCGAAGGCTTCCACGTCCTGCAGGTCGGCGATCTGCAGCGGCTGGCCGTTGATGCTCAGATGGCCCTCGCGCATCTGCACATGGTCACCGGCCACCGCCGCGACGCGCTTGATCAGGCGGGTGCCGTCGGCCGGTGAATCGAACACCGCCACTTCACCGCGCTGCGGAACGCCGGTGGACATCAGTTCCTTGCCGGTGAACGGCAGGCGCAGGCCATAGGCGCGCATGTCCACCACTACCCGGTCGCCGGGCTGCAGGGTCGGCTGCATCGAGCCGCTGGGCACCACATAGTGGTTGGCCAGGGTATCGCGGGCGGCGGCGAGCAGGCCGAGCATCACCAGCAGCGGCAATGCTTCCTTCTTCAGCCAGGCCAGCGCGCGTTCGGAAAAGGGAGGACGGGCAACAGCATCCATGACAGGCTCCGGGTAGGTGGTAGCGGTATCAGACCACATGCAGGCGCCGCAGGTTCCCGGTAGCGCCGGACACGGGTTACGCAGGTTTTACGCCCCGGCCCGGCCGCGGGCATCGCACCTTTACGGGCAGCACGCGCATCGTGTGCCCACCGCGCCACAGGGCGCATTCCGCAAGGTGTTGTATGACCCTCCTGGTGATCCGCCACGCGTCTTCGTCGGCGCCGCGCCCGCAGCTGCCGGCGCAGCTGGCCGGCCATCGCGTGCTGTGCAGCGACTGCGCCAGCCTGTCCGAGGTACGCCAGTGCCTGTGCCAGCCGCAGGCGCGCTCGGCCGACTGGGTACTGCTGGATGTCGGCGCCGCCGACGAGGCGCAATGGCAGGCCGAAGGTGGCGCGCTGCAGGCGGCGCTGGAACGGCTGCCGGCGCAGTACATCGAGCTGCAGGCCCCCAGCGAGCCCGGCCTGGATGCACGCCTGCGCCTGCAGCACGGCCCCGCCGCCGTGGTGGTCGACCAGCGCAGCCAGCAGGCCGGTTACCCATTGTCGCTGGCCATTGTCGGCCGCCGCCTGGCACAGGAGGGCTGAGCCATGTCGATCTTCATCATCCGTGGCCCGGAAGCGGCCGGCGCCCTGATCCGCACCGCGATGCCGCTGCCGGCACCGGTCCTGAAGTCACTGGTGCATCGTGCGATCGACGCCGGCACCAGCGTGGCGATCCGTGCCTGTGGCTCGGAACAGGAACTGCTCGATGCGCTGCGCGTGGCCGACCACAGCCGCGGCGAGGTGACCCTGCTTGACCCGGGTGCGTGTGCCAACAGCCTGCGCCTGCAGCGCCTGCTGCCGTACCTGCACAACGCCTATGTGGAAGTGCATGACGACGGCGCAGTGGCCGAGCCGTGCTTGCCGGCCGGCGTCGGCCAGCGGCTGGGCATCGCCGCGGGGTATGGCGCGCAGAGTTATGTACTGGCGCTGGATATCGCGCTGGATCACCTGGGACTGGCCGAGCAGGCGAACCGCGTGCACGTGGGGACGTAAACCGCTTGTGTAGAGTCGAGCCATGCTCGACTGGCTTTTCATCGAAAGGCAGCCGAGCATGGCTCGGCTCTACAAGGGCGGGAATCGCAGCCGAGCATGGCTCGGCTCTACAGAAGAAAGTCGAGCATGGCTCGACGCTACATAATGAAAAACGGCGGGGTTGCCCCCGCCGTTTTCGCTTTCTTATTTCAGCCCGCGGAACTTCAGCAGCGGTTCCACCGACGGATCCTTGCCGCGGAAATCGCGGTACAGGGTCGACAGCTCCACGCTGTTGCCGCGAGAGAGGATCTTGTCGCGGAATTCCTGGCCGTTGGCTGCGGTCAGGCCACCGTGTTCGGTGAACCACTGGTAGGCGTCATGGTCCAGCACTTCGGCCCAGAAGTAGGCGTAGTAGCCGGCCGAGTAACCGCCACCCCAGATGTGGTCGAAGTAGGTGGTGCGGTAGCGCGGCGGCACCTGCGGCAGGTCGACCTTGAACTTCTTCAGCGCGCTGGCTTCAAAGGCGCCGACATCCTGCAGCGGCGCATCGGCCTTCTGCGTGTGCCAGGCCAGGTCCAGCAGGGCGGCCGACAGGTAC
This sequence comes from Stenotrophomonas sp. NRRL B-14846, assembly GCF_050473585.1. Classification (NCBI taxonomy): domain Bacteria; kingdom Pseudomonadati; phylum Pseudomonadota; class Gammaproteobacteria; order Lysobacterales; family Lysobacteraceae; genus Stenotrophomonas; species Stenotrophomonas sp. NRRL B-14846. Next base: position 4,111,100 of record NZ_JBFLUN010000022.1, on the reverse strand, counting down.
TCGGTGGTCGCGTAGCCCTGGTTGAAGCTGCGCGCCTTGAGGATCTTGTCGACCAGCTCCTGCGGCATCGCCTCGCCGGTCTTGTAGTGCTTGGCGTAGTTGGCGAACACCTTCGGGTCCAGCGCCCAGTGCTCGTTGAACTGCGACGGGAACTCGACGAAGTCGCGCGAGGTGGCGGTGCCGGCGATCGACGGGTACTTCACGTTCGAGAACATGCCGTGCAGCGCATGGCCGAACTCATGGAACATGGTGGTGACGTCGTCGAAGCTGATCAGCGCAGGCTGCCCGGCGGCCGGCTTGGTGAAGTTGCAGACGTTGTAGACCACCGGCTTGGCACCGGTCAGGCCATCCTGTTCGACGAACACGTCCATCCAGGCGCCGCCGGACTTGCTGTCACGCTTGAAGTAGTCGGTGTAGAACAGGGCCAGCGAGGTGCCGTCCTTGTCGAACACCTCGTACACCTTCATGTCCGGGTTGTAGGTCGGAATGTCGGTACGCGGCTTGAAGGTGATGCCGTACAGCTGGGTGGCGGCGTAGAAGACGCCGTTCTGCAGCACGTTGTCCAGTTCGAAGTACGGCTTGATCTGCGACTCGTCCAGATCGTACTTGGCCTTGCGCACCTGCTCGGCGTAGAAGTCCCAGTCCGAAGCGGCGACCTGGAACCCACCCTTCTGCGCGTCGATCACCTTCTGGATCTCGCCGGCTTCGGCACGCGCCTTGGCGGTGGCGGCCGGCACGGTGTCGGTCAGCAGCTTGAGCGCGGCGGCCGGGGTCTTGGCCATCTGGTCGCCCAGCTGGTAGTCGGCGAAGGTGTCAAAGCCGAGCAGCTTGGCCTTCTGCGCACGCAGCTGGGCCAGGCGCTGCACGGTCTGCCGGGTGTCATTTGCATCGCCGCGCTCGGCGCGGGTTTCCGAGGCCTTCAGCACGGCGGCGCGCTGGTCGCGGTCGCTCAGCGAGCCGAGTACCGGCTGCTGGGTGGTGTTCTGCAGCGGCAGCAGGAACTTGCCATCCAGCTTGCGCTCCTTGGCAGCCGCCGCAGCGTTGTTGATCGCATCCTCGTCCAGGCCGGCCAGCTTGGCCTTGTCGTCGACGACGACGGCAGCAGCGGCGGTGGCGGCCACCAGGCGGGTGTGGAACTGGGTGGAGAGGGTGGTCTCTTCCACGTTGAGCTTGCGCAGGGTCGCCTTGTCGGCGTCGGACAGCTGCGCACCGGCGCGCACCAGGCCGTCGTAGTAGTGCTCGATCAGGCGCTTCTGCACCGGGTCCAGCTCCAGCGTGTCACGCTGGTCGTACAGCGACTTGACGCGCGCGAACAGCTTCGGATCGAGGTTGATCTCGTCCTGGTGCGCGGCCAGCTTCGGCGCCACTTCTTCCTGGATCTTCTGGCGCGCATCGTTGGTATCGGCCTGGACCAGGCCGAAGAAGATGCGCGACACGCGGTTCAGCGTCTCGCCGCTGCGCTCCATCGCCACGATGGTGTTGTCGAAGGTGGCCGGCTCACTGCTGTCGGCGATCTTGCGCACGTCGGCCAGGTGCTGGCGCATGCCTTCTTCGAACGCCGGCAGGTAGTCGCTGTCCTTGATCTTGTCGAACTGCGGTGCCTGGAACGGCAGCGTGCTCGCACTCAGCAGCGGATTGGTGGAGGCTTCGGCCGGCTGCTGGGCCGGGGTCTTCTGGGCTTCGGACACGGGGGTGGACTCCTTGCCGGAACAGGCCGCCAGCGCCAGGCTGATGGCGGCGGCCAGGACTACGGTACGCGACATGTGAAACGCTCCTTGGGCAGACGGTACGGGATACCAGCCCTCCACCCTACTCCTGTCGCGCTCGCCCGGCATGTGCCGGACGTGGCGTCTATGCGGCGGCCTGCGGCCGGCTCAGACCGTGCCGCGGGTCTTGCCGATCCACGGCCGGTAGAACTCGCGGATGGCGGCCATGTCGGCCACGTCGTCGCCGGTCGGCGTGAACAGCGGGCCGATGCCGATAGTCTTTTCCGGGTAGTGGAAATACGCGGCCAGGATCGGCACGTCGGCCATCCGGGCGATCTTCAGGAAGCCAGCCTTCCAGTCCTTCACGGCCTTGCGGGTGCCCTCGGGCGTGATGGCGAACCACATCTTCTCGTTGTTGCGCAGCAGGTCCACGGCCTGGCCGACAGTGCCCTGCGGCGAGCTGCGGTCCAGCGGGATCACGCCCAGCTTGTGCAGCAGCGGGCCCAGCGGCCACCAGAACAGCGAGGCCTTGCCCAGCACCTTCACCTTCATGCCCAGCGCGATCTTGGCCGCCATGCCCCACAGGCCGTCCCAGTTGGACGAGTGCGGAGCGATGATGAAGACCAGCCGGGGGATGTCAGGCAGGGTGCCGGTCACCTTCCAGCCACCCATGCGCAGGGTGCAGCGCGCCAGCCAGCGCAGGAAGGCGTTGGGTTTGACCTGCGGCATCTGCGGCGGCACGGCCGGCAGCAACGAAGTCGGGTTGTTCAAGCAATCACTCCCAGTCACGTGATGAGCGCCCGCGCTTGATCTGCGCGCGCCCGCGTTTGGCGTCCAGACGACGCAGTTTCGACCCGAGGGTCGGCTTGGTGGCCTTGCGCGGTTTGGGCACGCTCAGCCCGGCCTGGATGAAGGCCGCCAGCCGCTCGCGCGCATCCTCGCGATTGCGATCCTGGGTGCGGAAACGTTGCGCGTCGATGACCAGCACGCCTTCGCCGGTCATGCGCCGGTCACGCCGCGCCAGCAGGCGCGCGCGCAACGGTTCGGGCAACGAGGGCGAGTTGGCCACGTCGAAACGCAGTTCCACCGCGGTGGAGACCTTGTTGACGTTCTGGCCACCGGCACCACTGGCACGCACGAACCGCTCGACGATCTCGCCGTCGGGGATTTCAAGCTGCGCGCTGATGGTGACCGGTCCACTGCCCATCCGCGCATTGTAGCGGCAGGCACGCGGCGGAGTGCGGCATCGCGCCCCGTATGCCGCCGATCAGGTACCGAACACGCCGCCTTCGCCTTGGCTGCGGGTATGCTGGCCGTCCCATGTACCGCAGGAAGCCCCGCATGACCCGCTTCGCACCCGCCCTGCCGTCCCTGCTGCGCCGCGCCGCCCTGCTGCTGGCGCTGGCCGTGGCCAGCGTTCCGGCCCTGGCCGCCCCGCCGACCGACGGCGACATCAACCGCCTGCTGTCGGCCTCGCGTGCGCAGAGCATGATCGACACCATGGTGCCGCAGATCGAAGCCATGCAGCAGCAGCAGTTCCAGCAGGTGGCCGCGCAGCGCCAGCTCAATGCCCAGCAGCAGGAACAGCTGAAGCGGATCCAGGCCCGGACCAGCCAGACCCTGCGCCAGGCGATGTCCTGGCAGCAGCTGCGGCCGATGTACGTGGACCTGTACAAGAAGACCTTCAGCAAGGAAGACGTGCTGGCGATGGCCGAGTTCTACGAGAGCCCGGCCGGCCAGAGCCTGCTGGACAAGACCCCGGCACTGATGCAGAACGTGGTGGTGGCGATCCAGGCGCGCATGCAGCCGCTGTTCGCGGACCTGCAGAAAGACCTGGAAGCGATCGTCAACGAGCCGGAAAAGAAATGAGGTAGTGCCGGCCGCTGGCCGGCTCCCCAGTACATCTGGAATCGCGCAGCTGCCGGCCAGCGGCCGGCACGACCGTCAGGCCTGTTCCACCTGCCAGCCGAACAGGTCCAGCGCCTTCTGGAATTCGCGATCCAGCGGCGCACTGACATCCACGCTGCCCCCGTCCGGATGCGGAAAGCGCAGGCGCTCGGCGTGCAGCAGCATGCGGTGCACGCCCTGCATGCGGAAGATGCGGTTGTGGCGGCCATCACCGTGGCTGGTGTCGCCGATCATGTGGTGCGAGAGATGCTTCAGGTGCCGGCGGATCTGCCGGAAACGCCCGGTCTGCGGCTGGCAGCGCAGCAATGCGTAGCGTGAGCTGGTGAATTCACCGACCGGCACCGACAGCTCGCCGGTGGCGAGGCGCTGGAAATCGGTGATTGCCGGCTTCTTCACCGGCTTGCCCGGCCCACCGTCCAGATCATGGTCCACCCGCCAGGACAGCTCGGCCGGCCAGCCACGGCAGACCGTCAGGTAGTCCTTGGCCACTTCACCGCCCATCAGCGCCTTGCCCAGCGCACTGGCGGTCTCGCGGTCGAAGGCCAGCAGCAGGCAGCCACTGGTGGCACGGTCCAGGCGATGCACGAGGAAGATCGGCCGCCCCAGCTGCTCACGCAGGCGGTCGGCCAGGAAATCATCTTCGCCACGGGCCAGCTTGCTGTCGTGGACCATCAGCCCGGCGGGCTTGTTGACCACGGCCAGGCGCTCATCCAGGTGCAGCAGCTGCAGGGGCGCGGTTTCGGTCTCGACCGCGGCGAGGGTGTCAGGTTCGGTGCTCACCGCGGGATTATACGGGTGCCCTGATCGAGGTCAGATCCCTTTTCCTGTGGAAACGGGATCTGACCCCAGGTAGGCAGGTGCATCGGTCAGGCGTTGCGCACGGCCAGAAGCTCGCCGTTGCCCACCGGCACCAGGCTGGTGCCGAAGTCCGGATCGGCATCCAGCAGCATCCGCAACGGCTCCATCTGCCCGGCATGCGAAAGGGCGTTGTCCACCACCAATAGGCCGCCCGGGCGCAGCACGCGGCGCAGCTGCGGCCACCAGCCGGCGTATTGTTCGCGGTCCGAATCGAGGAACAGCAGATCGATGCTGGCATCGGCAGCCTGCGCCAACCACTGCCCGGCATCGCCGTGCACCAGCGTGATGTGCGCAGCCAGCCCGCTGCGCGCGAACGTGGCACGCGCCATCGCCACCTTGTCTTCGGCGTACTCCAGCGTGGTCACGTGGCCGTCGATGGCGGCGGCCGCTTCGGCCAGCCACAGCGTGGAGTAGCCATTGGAGGTGCCGATCTCCAGCACGCGCCGCGCCTGCCCGAAACGCACCAGCACCGACAGGAATTCACCGGTGTCCGGCGTGATGTTGAGCATGCGTCGGCCGCGCTCGCTTTCGCGTGCGTCGTTGTCGGCGCCGAAGCGGATCAGTTCGTCCTTGAGTGCCTGCAGCATGGGGCCTACTTCCACCACGCGCGCAGCAGCGCCACTGCGCCGACCGCACCGGACAGCCAGCTCCACGCCGGCACGTCGCCCCAGTACCAACCCGGCGGCTGCAGCACATACATCAGTGCGGCGATGGCCAGCAGGCCGACACCAGTGATCGCACCCACCGCGTGCTTCTGCAGGCGCTGCACGCTGGCATCGAGTGCGACCAGATCGCGCGAGCGCATCGCCAGTTCATGGCGGCCTTCCACCTGCTGGGTCAGCCAGGCGTGCACCAGGCGCGGCATGTCCGGTGCGTGGGTCATGATCTCCGGCAGGCGCTTGCCGATCTCGCGCACCACCCGCCGCGGGCTGTAGCGCTCGCGCAGGATCTTCGCCAGCACCGGCTTGGCCACCGCCCAGATGTCGATCTGCGGATCCAGCTGGCGGCCGACACCTTCGATGTTCAGCAGGGTCTTCTGCAGCAGGATCAGCTGCGGCTGCAGGGTCAGCTGGTAGCGCTGCGCCACGCGGAACAGCTTCATCAACACTTCGGCCAGCGAGATCTGCGACAGCGGACGGGTGAAGTACGGCTCGCACACCGAACGCACGGCGGCCTCGAGGTCATCGATACGCACGTTGTCCGGCATCCAGCGCGCCTGCACGTGCAGTTCGGCGATGCGGCGGTAATCGCGGTTGAAGATGGCCATGAAGTTCTCGGCCAGGTAGTACTGATCTTCCTGCGAGAGCTGGCCCATGATGCCGAAGTCCAGCGCGATGAAACGCGGATTGGCACGGCGCGACGGATCGGTGTCGACCCAGATGTTGCCGGCGTGCGCATCGGCGTGGAAGAAGTTGTCGCGGAACACCTGGGTGTAGAACACCCGCACACCCTTGGCGGCCAGCGCCTTGCGGTCGATGCCGGCCTTGTCCAGCGCGGCGATGTCGTCCGACGGAATGCCCCACACGCGCTCCAGGGTCAGCGCGCGCTCGGCGGTGTGGCTCCAGATCACTTCCGGCACGTACAGGTCGTCGCTGTTCTCCCAGAAGCGGCGCAGCACGCTGGCATTGGCGCCTTCGCGCTGCAGGTCGAGCTCGGCGGCCAGGGTGTTCTCGACTTCGGCCACCACTTCGCGCGGGCGGATCTTGTCGGCACGCGGGTGGGTGCGCTCGACCAGGGCGGCCAGCGAGTTGAGCAACGCGATGTCGGCGTCGATCTGCTTCTCGATGCCGGGGCGCAGCACCTTGACCACCACCTGGCGGCCATCGGCCAGCGTGGCCGCATGTACCTGCGCGATCGAGGCCGAAGCCAGCGGTTCGGTATCGAAACTGGCGAACGCCTCGCTGACCGGCAGGCCGAGTGCTTCTTCGACGATGCGGCGCGCAGTATCACCATCGAAGGGCTTGACCCGGTCCTGCAGCAGGGTCAGTTCGTTGGCCACGTCCGGCGGCACCAGGTCGCGGCGGGTGGACAGGATCTGGCCGAACTTGACGAAAATCGGACCGAGATCCTGCAGTGCCAGGCGCAGGCGCGCACCGCGCGACTGAGCGGCGATGTCGGCCGAGGCGCGCGGCACGAACGGCTTGGCCAAGCGCAGCCAGCGCTCGGCAGGAGTGCCCTGCAACAGGTCGTCGAGGCGGTAACGCAGGATCACCCGGCCGATGCGGCTTGCCCGCAGCACGGCCTTCATGCGGCACCCCGCAGGCGCTGCACGCGCGCACCGAGACGCTCGACGTCGTCGCGCAGCACGTCCACGTCATCGTGGAAGGCATCCAGTTCGGCACGCGGCACCACGTCGCGCGATTCCTCGGTGATGAATTCGGCGGCGCTGTGGGCCAGGTCGATCGCGCCCTGGCGCGCGTGCTGCAGGGCGCTGCGCAGGGTATTGGCCACCTGCACGCCCAGCACGTCGCCGAACACGCTGACGAACGGCTGCTGCCAGTCCGGGTCGAAGCCCTTGGCCAGCTGCTGCAGGCGACGCGCCAGTTCGGCGTCGCCGGCCACACGTACGCGGCCCTTGCCGTTGTTGTCGCCGCGCCGAGCGTTGGCCAGCAGCGGCAGCTGCGCCAGCACCCCGGCCAGGCTGCTGCGCACGGCCAGGTCGGCTTCCTGCGCATCCACCGGGCCGACCCGCAGCTGGTCACCGTCGACACTGATGCGCATCGCCAGCGACGGCGCTTCCAGGGTCAGGTCGATGTGCCGGCCATCGAGGCTGGCCAGTGCATGGCGGGTATCCGGATCCAGCGCCAGCGCGCGGTTCAGGGCGATCTGCAGGGCGCGGCCAGCGACCGGCTTGAGGGACTTGAGCAGGGAAAGAGCCATGTGCGCATTCTACCTGCGTGGGTGGGGGGCTTGGGCCGGGCTGCCGCCCGGCACCCGCACAGGCAACGGCAACGGCAACGGCAACGGCAACAGCAACGGCAACAGCCGAAGCAACAGCGTGCATTCCGTGGGATGGCGGGGTGGGTCCGGTTGCGGGGGACGCCGTAAACCCGTCCCTGGGGGCTTGGCCGCGGCATCCATGCCGCGGACACCCCCGCAACCGGACCCACCCCGCCTTCGACAGGTTCCTGCGATCTGTCGGACTATCCGGGGTCGGATCCCGTTGCTGCGCAACGGGCTCTGACCCCCTATTGATGGGCCATGGAGGACGGTAGATCCACGCCATGCGTGGATGGATTTCTGGTTCATCTGTGCCTCACGCGGAGGGCCGATGAAGGTTCATGCTATGAGGCCACGCACCGCACAGGACATCGCAACACCATGGCACGGACCCGGGTCGGCATCATCTTCGGGGGCAAGTCCTCCGAGCACGAGGTTTCACTGCAGTCGGCGAAGAACATCCTCGATGCGCTTGATCGCGAGCGCTTCGAGCCGGTGCTGGTCGGCATCGACAAGCAGGGCCAGTGGCATCTGAGCCAGCCGGACACCTTCCTGATCAATGCCGACGATCCGTCGCGCATCGCGCTGCATCGTTCCGGTACGTCGCTGGCAGTACGCCCGGGTGCCGAGCAGGCGCAGCTGCAGCCCTCCGACGCCGCCAGTGCGCTCGGCCAGATCGACGTCGTGCTGCCGATCGTGCATGGACCGCTGGGCGAGGACGGTGCGCTGCAGGGGCTGCTGCGCATGGCGAACCTGCCCTTCGTCGGTTCGCCGGTGCTGGGCTCGGCGGTGGCGATGGACAAGGACGTGACCAAGCGCCTGCTGCGCGACGCCGGACTGAAGGTTGCACCGTGGCTGTGCATCCGTCGCCACCAGGCGGCGGCGGTCGATGTCGAGGCGGTGATCGCGCAGCTCGGCCTGCCGCTGTTCGTGAAGCCGGCCAACCAGGGTTCGTCGGTGGGCGTGAGCAAGGTCAAGGATGCGGCGGGTTTCGCCGAGGCACTGGAACTGGCACTGCGCTATGACCACAAGGTGCTGGTGGAATCGGCGGTGGTCGGCCGCGAGATCGAGTGCGCGGTGCTGGGCAACGAACATCCACAGGCCAGCCTGTGCGGCGAAGTGGTGGTGCACGACGAGTTCTACGCCTACGACACCAAGTACATCAACGAGGATGGCGCCGAGGTGGTGGTACCCGCGGATATCGATGCTGCAACCCAGGCGCGCATCCAGCAGGTCGCGCTGCAGGCCTACCAGGCGCTGGAGTGTGCAGGCATGGCGCGCGTGGACGTGTTCCTCACCGCGGGCGGCGACATCATCATCAACGAAGTCAACACGCTGCCCGGCTTCACCCGCATCAGCATGTACCCGAAGCTGTGGGGTGCCAGCGGTGTGGACTACACGACGTTGATTACCCGCCTGATCGAACTGGCGCTGGAGCGTCATGCAGCCGATCGCGGATTGCACAGCGCCGTGTAGCGGCGCTCGCTGTCTCTGTAGAGTCGAGCCATGCTCGATGACCGTCTGTAGAGTCGAGCCATGCTCGACTCATGAAAGGCAGTCGAGCATGGCTCGACTCTACAAAGGGGCGTGTACAAAGGGGCGTGCCGACCAACGGTCGGCACCCACCGGAAAGAGCAGTGCCGGCCAGCGGCCGGCACTACCCAGCGGTCTTCTAGCCGCGCTTGCGGAACATCGAAATCACTGCCAGTACCAGGAACACAACGAACAGGATCCAGGCGATGTTGCTGGCGGCACCGGCGATGCCGGAGAAGCCGAGCACGGCAGCGATGATGGCGATGACGAAGAAAATAACGGCGTAATGCAGCATGGTGCTCCTCGCAGATGTCCGGGCCGTTGGATGGCGTGGGTCCATCCTCCCGATCTGGCGGTGTGCAACCAGTGATGGCGACCTATGCGGCAGATGAAGCCTTCAGCCTGCGCAGCCCTTCTTCGATGCTGACCTGCGGCACGTAGCCGAAATCGCGGCGGGCCGGCTCCATGCTGTACCAGTGCGGCGTGCACAGCTGCTCGGCCAGGAAGCGGGTCAGCGGCGGCTCGCCGCGCAGGCGCAGCAGCGGCCACAGCCGTTCGCAGACCGCGCCGATGCGATAGGCGGTCTTGAAGCTGATCGCCTTGTCCACCGTCGGCGCGCCAACCGCGGCCAGCAGCTTGTTGACCAGCTCGCGCATCGGCAGCGGCTCGCCGTTGGAGATGAAATAGGCCTTGCCCGCACACGCAGCCCCCGGTGCCAATGCTTCGAAGGCGAGGAAATGCGCGAGCGCGGCGTTGTCGATGTAAGTGGTATCCACCTTGTTGTTGCCATCGCCGACCAGCCGCAGGCGGCCCTGCCGTGCACGCTCGGCCAGGCGTGGCACCAGCTGCTGGTCACCCGGGCCCCAGATCAGGCGCGGGCGCAGTGCCACCGTCGCCAGCGACGCATCGTTGGCGGCCAGCACGCGCTGTTCGGCAATCGCCTTGGTCGCCGCATACGGTGCCTGGAAGTCCTCGCCGTACGGCACCTCGTCAGCACCCAGGCCTTCCACCGGGTGCGTGGCACGATGGGTCACGCTGGGCGTTGAGGTGTAGACCAGCCGGTTGATGCCGTGCACGCGGCAGGCGGCGATGACGTTGTCGGTGCCGACCACATTGGCCTGGTGGTAGCTGTCATAGCTGCCCCAGGCACCGGCCTTGGCGCCGTTGTGGAATACCGCATCGACGCCGGCCACCGCATGCAGCACAGCTTGCGCATCGGCCAGATCGCCGCGGATCTGGCCCACGCCCATGGCCTGCAGTTCCGGGTAGTGGCTGCGGTTGAACGCCAGCACCTGGTGGCCACGTTCGACCAGCCCGCGGCACAGCGCCTGGCCAAGGAAACCACCACCACCGGTGACCAGGATCTTCATGCGCGCTTCTCCAGTTCGGCGCTGGCCCAGACGGCGAGCTTCTCGCGGCCGATCTTGGCGTTGTGACGGATATCGACGGGGAACGCGGGATGCATCAGTACGTGCTGCAGGTTCGCCTCGGGCAATCGCAGGGTGGCCTGGGCGCGCAGCGCCTCGCGCAATGCCGGGTTGTCGCTCTGGCCACGCTGCAGTTCGACGCACAGCACCGGCACCTGCGCACCCGCCGGGCCAACGCCAACCAGTGCCGTGCGCGCTACGCCGGGCACGGTGTTGAACACCGGCTCGACCTGTTCGGTGTACAGAGGCCCCTGTGCGGTTTCCACGCGATGGGTCTTGCGGCCGCAGAACCACAGGCGGCCCTGCGCATCGAAGTAACCCACGTCACCCATGCGGTGGACGATGCGGGTGCTGCCATCGGCCAGCGTCTCGCGGATCTTCGCGGCGGCGGTGGCCTGCGGGCGGTTGAAGTAACTGTCGGTGGCGGTCGGCCCGGCCACGGTGATCTCGCCCACCTCGCCGGTGGCCAGCACACGTGCCTGCGACCAGTCGGCCAACGGTGCGTCATCGATGGCGATGATGCGTACCTCGTTCGGTTCCACCACGTTGCCCACGCAGGTGCCGGCGCCGGCCTCGGTGGCCGCGCGGGTACGCTCCAGCTCGCGCCCCTCCACCACCGCCACCGGCAGGCACTCGGTGGCGCCGTACGGGGTCCAGAACTGCGCATCGGCGGGCAGCAGGCTGCGGATGGTGGCGACCACGTCCGGCGGCACCGGCGCACCGGCCGAGGTCACCCGGGTCACCGTTGGCAATGGCCGGCCGTGCCGGGCCAGCACCCGCATCAATGCTGGCGAGCCGAACAGCTGGGTCACGCCGAAGCGCTGGATGGCATCGTGCAGGCGTGCCGGGTCGGCCTGCGCCGGCCGCGTCGGGTCCATGTCCGGGATCACCGAGGTCAGGCCCAGCGCCGGGTCGAACAAGGCAAACGGCGGGAAGGTCGGCAGGTCCACGCCGCCCGCTTCCATGCCGAACGCGCTGCCCAGCAGCTGGATCTGGCCGACGAAGTGGCGGTGGCGGTAGACCACGCCCTTGGGCACGCCGGTGGAGCCACTGGTGAACAGGATCGCGGCCATGTCCTCGCCATCGGTGTCGGCCAGCATCGGCCCCCCCTTGGCGCCGGCGCGCTCCAGCGCGGCCAGGCTGGTACCGCCCCAGCCGAGGCGGCGGCCAACGGTGACCAGGCGGGTCGCCGACGGCGCCCAGCGCAACACCAGCCGTGCCACGTGCGCCAGCGGAATGCCGATGAAGGCCTGCGGTTGCGCCTCGTCCAGGCACTGTTTCAGCGCGCGCTTGTCGATGCCCGGATCGACCAGCACCGGCACCGCGCCCAGCTTGAACAGGGCGAACATCAGCAGGAAGAACTCCGGCGACGGCCGCACCATCACCACCGTGCGCACCCCGCGACCGATCCCATAGCCGGCCAGGCCGGCGGCCATGGCATCACTGCGGGCGTCCAGCTGGCGGTAGTCCAGGGTGACGTCGTAGGCGGCCATGCCGTTGCCAGCGCCCCGGCGGCCCGGGCAGCGGATGGCGATCTGGTCAGGGCGTTCACGCGCCAGTTCAGGCAGGCGCGCGGCAATGTTGCAGGGTCGGTTCATCCGTTCATTGTCGCCGCTTACGGAATTTCTTGCGCGGCGGCCCACTTCGTGGAAAATCCGCACCCTCGTTCCTGATTCCGACTGCCGCCCGGGGCGGCTTGCCCATGCAACATCCCTGCATGACCTGCGGCGCCTGCTGCACCCAATACCGCGTGGCCTTCCATTGGATGGAATCAGACGAGGTCACCCCCGGCGGCGTGCCGCACCAGCTGACCGAGGTGCTGGACCCGCACCGCCTGTGCATGCGCGGCACCCATTCCAAGCCGGTGCGCTGCGTGGCGCTGGACGCGCAGATCGGCGTGTACTCACGCTGCACCATCCACCCCAACCGGCCCAGCGTGTGCCGTGAGGTGGATGCGTCGTGGGAGTACGGCAAGGCCAGCCCGCAGTGCGACAAGGCGCGCATCGCCTATGGCCTGGATCCGCTGACACTGGCCGACTGGCGCTGGCGCGATGACGCCGACAATGACGACGATCATCCGGACGACAACGGCAACAGCCCGTCGCCGCAGGCGCCGGTCGCCGCGTGACGGTCGGGGTCGGATCCGTTTCCGGCACGGAAACGGCTCTGACCCCATGTACGACAACGCCGGGCATGGCCCGGCGCTACCGAAGGGTTCCGACGCAGATGGGGTCAGAGCCCTCTCTGCGAGAGGGATCCGACCCTGCACATCGATCAGATCGGGTTCTTGTCCAGGAACGCGCGGATCTCCGGCACCAGCACGTCCTGCTTGTCTTCCAGCACGTAGTGCCCGGCGTCCTCGAAGGCATGCACCTGGGCCTGCGGCAGCGCAGCCTGGAAGCCCTTCAGGAAGTGGTGGTCGAACACGAAGTCGCGCAGGCCCCAGCCGAGGAAGGCCGGGCGGTCGGCGAACGTCGGCAGCGCCTTGCCGGCACGCTCCAGCAGCGACCAGGCCTTGTCGGCCGGCGACAGCGGGATGTCCTGCATGAAACGGATGGTGCTGATGCGGTTGGCGTAGCTGTTGTACGGCGACACGTAGGCGCGGCGCACGTCGGCCGGCATCTTCCGCTCCACGCCCAGCCACGAGGCGCCGGACGAGAACGCGTTGAAGGTGCGGATGATCCACTCGCCGATCTTCCAGTGGCGGCCCAGCGCGATCTGCCACGGCATCTTCTTCGCCGCCGGCATCGGGAACGCGGCGGTGTTGAGCACCACCAGGCGCTTCACCTGGTCGTGGTGCGACAGCGCCCAGCCGAAGCCGATCATGCCGCCCCAGTCGTGCACGGCCAGGGTCACCGGACCGGTGATGCCCAGGTGCTTCAGCAGCGCGTCGAGATCGTCCACGCGCGACTGCAGGGTGTACTCGTAGCGGCTATCGTCCGGCTTGTCCGACAGGCCCATGCCGATGTGGTCCGGCACGATGCAGCGGTACTTGTCCGACAGGCCGGCCACCAGCGTGCGCCAGTAATAGCTCCACGACGGATTGCCGTGCACCATCACCACCACTTCGCCATCGCGCGGGCCTTCGTCGAGATAGTTCATCGACAGGCCGGGGCGCACTTCGAAGCGCTGCGGGTGGGCGGGGTAACCGGGAAGCTGGGACATCGGATCGCACCTGTAGAAAGGGCCGGTAGAACCGGCCCTTGGACACTTGGAAAAATCATCGCTGTCCGTCGCGAGCGATTGGCCAGGCAATCGCGCAGCAGGTCAGCGGTGACTTTTTTACCAGACCACTTCAGCCATCGAGCAGTTCAGGCCCGAGCCGATGCCGAGCAGCGCGATGCGATCGCCCTTCTTCAGCTTGCCCAGCTGCTTGAGCTTGCTCAGCACGATCGGCACCGAGGCCGGGCCGATGTTGCCGTGCTCGCCGAAGATGGTCATGACCTTCTTCGGGTCGATGCCGAAGTTCTTGATGAACGCAGCGGTGTGCGGCTGGCTGACCTGGTGGATCACGAACTGGTCCAGCTCTTCCACGGCCCAGCCCAAGGCGATCTTGGCGGCGGTGAAGGTCTTCTGGGCCAGCTTGATGCCTTCGATCAGCAGCAGGCGGGTATCGGTGACCATGCGGTCCAGGTTGCCCAGGCACAGCTGGTTCCACTCGGTGGCCGAGCGGGTCACGCCACCCTTGTAGCGCGGCGCATCCGGCACCAGTTCCGAGCGCGCCATCACCATCGCGGCGGCGCCCGAACCCGTGGTCAGGGCGGCCAGCTCGTTGCGGAAGTCGTCGGCGGTGACGTCCGGGGCGGTCATGCGCTCCAGGGTCTTCTCGTACACCAGGTTGGCGGTCTCGCCATCCACCACCAGCGCGTAGTCGATGTCGCCGCGCTCGATCATGCGCGCCGCGATATCCATGCCGTTGATGAAGGCCAGGCAGGCATTGGCGACATCGAAGGTCATGCACTCGTCGCTGACGCCGAGGTTGCCCGACACGATCGAGGCCGTGGACGGCTCCAGGTAGTCGCGGCTGACCGAGGTGTTGACCAGCAGGCCGACCTGCGTCGCATCGATGCCTGCGTCTTCCAGCGCCTTGCGGCCGGCCATGGTGGCGGCATCGGACGCCAGCACGCCGTTGTCCCACAGGCGGCGGGCATGGATGCCGGCGATATCGCCGAGCACGTCGGTGCGGATACCGAGGCGATCCAACGTCGGCTGCAGCCGCTCGTTGATTTCCTTGGTCGTCAGCGTATGCGGCGCATCAACGTGTGCCAGGCCGGCGATCGAGACATTCTTGAAGAGCATCGAGGTTAGCGCCAAGGCTCAGGCAAAAGGGGGCGCTATTCTATAACCCCCGGGGCCTTCACCGCATCTTTACGAATTCAGGCTTGGCCGTATGGTGAAGCGTTCAGCGCGGCGGGCACTGGAAAGCGGCGAAGCGCTGGCTGCCATCGGCGGGCGCGGCGGCGGCCTGTACGGCGTTGGCGCCGGCGCTCGGGGCCTCGTTGCGGGCCAGGGTTTCCAGCTCTTCCTGCACGCGCAGCGGGTTGCGGTTGTAGAAGCCGACCTTGCTCTTCACGGTGACCACCACCTCGCCCTTGGCGATGCAGCCGGCCGGAACCGGACCTGCCGGCAGTACGCGGGTCGCCTTGCCGGCCGGTTCGATCGGCACCCAGGTACAGGCGGTGACGGTGAGCAGCAGGGAGGAAAGCAGCAGAACGCGCATGGGCAGATCCTGGAAGGGTATGGGGGGATTCTGCCTGAACAGCCTGAATCGGGGGTAGCCGGGTAGGGGTCCGATCCCCCGCAGGGGGCTCTGACCCCGAATGCACGGTGGGGGTCGGAGCCCTCCCAGGGGAGGGATCCGACCCCTTCAGGGTTGCCGGCCAGCGGCCGGCACTACCTGGCGCGGTGCCTTATTTCTTCACCGGGTTGCCCTCGGCGTCGATCACCGTCACCTCGCCCAGGTTCAGCGCGCGCACGGCCGCTTCGGTCTGCTTGAGGTCACCCACCACCACCCAGGTCAGCGCCTGCGGCTTGATCTCGGCGGCGGCCTGCTGCACCTGCGCCGGGGTCATCGCCTCGATCTCGGCCTTGCGACGCAGCACATAGTCGTCCGGGCGCTTGAACTGCACGATCGAACCGATGGTCGCGGCCACCGCACTGGCGGTCTCGTAGGCACCGGGCAGGCTCAGGGTCTGGATGTTGCGGATGCGGTTGACCTCGGCAGCGGTGGCCGGCTTGCTGCCATCCGCGAACGCGGCGATTTCCTTGCGCATTTCCGCCAGTGCCGGGCCAGTCTTGTCGATCTGCACCGGCGCGCTGGCCATCCACGGGCGCTGGCCCACCGAGTTGGTCGCACTGCTGCGCGCGCCGTACGACCAGTGCTTGTCCTCGCGCAGGTTCATGTTCAGGCGCGAGGTGAAGTCACCACCGATCACGCCGTTGGCGATATCGAAGCGGGTCGAACTGGCGGCGCTGGACGGCGGCACCACCTGGCCGGCGAACAGGTTGGCCTGCACCGCACCCGGCTGGTCGATCAGGAACACGCGCGGGCCCTTCGGCAACGCCACGTCGGTGGCCGCCTTCACCTGCGGCGCCTCGCCGGTCGCCTTCCAGTCGCCCAGCTGCTTGTCCAGCAGCGGCACGATCTCGGCCAGGGTGGTGTCACCGACCACGATCAGGGTGCCGTTCTGCGGGCGCAGCCAGTCGTGGTGGAAGTCGACCAGGTCCTCGCGGGTCAGGCCATTGATCGCCGCCTCGTCGCCGCTGCCGGTGAACGGAATGGCGTACGGATGGCCCTTGCCGTACAGCAGCGGCGGCAGCACGCGCATCGCCACCGCACCCGGGTTCACCTTCTCCTGCTGGATGCCGGCGATCCAGGTCGCCTTGACCCGGTCGATCTCGCCCTGCTCGAAACGCGGTTCGCGCAGCAGGTCGCGGTACAGCGCCAGCGACGGCGCCAGGTTCTCCTTCAGTGCCGACAGGTCCACGCTCATCGAATCCAGGCCGGCCGAGGCATCCAGGCTGGCGCCCAGTGCGTCGGCGGCATCGGCGAAGGCCAGCGAACCGAGCTTGCCGGCGCCTTCGGTCATCAGGCTCATGGTGAAGTTGGCGGTGCCCGGCTTGCGGCCCTGGTCGGCGCTGAAGCCACCCGGGAACTGGTAGCTGAACTGCACCACCGGAATCTCATGGCGTTCGGCCAGGATCACCTGGGTGCCGTTCTTCAGCGTGGCGCGCTGCAGCGCCGGGAACTTCAGCTGCGGGAACTCGCGGGTCTGCGGCACGCCGGCCTTGCGGTCCACCTGCTCCGGCAGGGTGCTGTACTTCGGGTCCACCGCCGGCACAGTGAACGGCTTCGGCGTCTGGCTCGGGTCTTCCTTCAGCGCCACGCGCTCACCCGGTGCGATCACCAGGGTGTGGCTGCCCTTGTCCAGCCACTGTGCGCCCAGGCGGCTCAGATCGGCGGCACTGGCCTTCTCGATGTTGGCCAGCGAGGTGCGGAAGCAGCCCGGGTCGCCAGTGAACACCGCGCACTCGGCCAGCGCATCGGCCTTGCCGCCGAAGCCACCGATGCGCTCGATGCCACGGATGAAGCCGGCACGGGCGCCGGTCTTGGCGCGCTCCAGCTCGGCTGCGGTCGGGCCCTGCTTGATCAGGCGGTCCAGTTCCTCGTCGATGATCTTCTCGACCTTGGCCGGGTCCTGGCCCTGCTTCACGGTCGCCACGATCACGAAGTTGGAGCCCAGCTGCGACGTCGACAGGCCCGAGCCGATGCTGTCCACCAGCTTGTCCTGGTGCTGCAGGCGCTGGCTCAGGCGCGAGGACTTGGCGCCGCCCAGCACTTCGGAGAACAGCTGCAACTGGTCGACGTCGGCGGTGCCGACCTGCGGCACGTTCCAGGCGC
This sequence comes from Stenotrophomonas sp. NRRL B-14846, assembly GCF_050473585.1. Lineage (NCBI taxonomy): Bacteria > Pseudomonadati > Pseudomonadota > Gammaproteobacteria > Lysobacterales > Lysobacteraceae > Stenotrophomonas > Stenotrophomonas sp. NRRL B-14846. The sequence continues at coordinate 4,093,827 of NZ_JBFLUN010000022.1, read as the reverse complement.
GGTAGATGCGCGCCTGCGGCACCTTGTCGGTCATCGTCTCGCGGGTATCGGCACTGCGCTTGGCCACGTTCACCGCCGGCTGCGCCATGGTCGGGCCAGCGGGGATGCTGCCGAAGTACCTGGCGACCTTCTCCTTGGCGGTGGCCAGATCGATGTCACCGGCCAGCACCAGCACCGCGTTGTTCGGGCCATACCAGGTACGGAACCAGGTCTTCACGTCGTCCAGCGAGGCCGCGTTGAGATCGTTCATCGAGCCGATCACGCCGTGGTGGTACGGGTGGCCAACCGGATACAGCGCCTTGTTGATCTGGTCCCAGGCCTGGCCGTAGGGCTGGTTCTCGCCCTGGCGCTTCTCGTTCTGCACCACGCCGCGCTGCTCGTCCAGCGCAGCCTGGTCGATCGCACCGACCAGATGGCCCATGCGGTCCGACTCCATCCACAGCGCCATGTCCAGCGCGGTGGTCGGCACGTTCTCGAAGTAGTTGGTGCGGTCGGTGTTGGTGGTGCCGTTCTGGCCGGTGGCACCGACCTGCTTGAACGGCTCGAAGTACTCGCCGTCGTGGTTTTCGCTGCTCTGGAACATCAAGTGCTCGAACAGGTGCGCGAAGCCGGTGCGGCCAGCCGGCTCATCCTTGCTGCCCACGTGGTACCAGACGTTGACCGCGACGATCGGCGCCTTCCGATCGGTATGCACGATCACGCGCAGGCCATTGGGCAGGGTGAACTGCTCGTACGGGATATCGACCTTGGCCGGAGCCGCCGGCTTGGCGGCAAGCGCGGAGGTGGGCGCAAGCGTGCCCAGGGCGGTGCTGAGGGCGACGGCCAGCAGTGCAGCGCGCGGGCGAAGGGCGAGAGACATATCCGGATCCTTGGTCACATAGGTGAACCCCGATCCTAGCCTGCGCGCGCAACGGCAGGAATCGGTCACCAGTCACTGGGGGTGTTTGCCGGGATGACCATCCGGCCCAGCTCCGTGGGCGGTCCTGATCCGTCACATGCGCCGGCTGAAGACGTCCGGACAGTGTCCGCGGCACATCGAATGGACAGGTGTCCGCCCACCGGACACTTTTCGATGAACATAAAACCCTTATAAATCAATAACTAAAAGTTGGCACGAGGATTGCTTGGTACTCCCTGCGCCAGGAAGGGCTTCAGACGAAAGCTGACTGAAGACTGAACAAATGCAGGAAACCGAAAATTTTCCTTGCAAGCCCAGAATCGGTGTACTACCTTACTACCACACCACTGATCACCAACACTAAACAGGCCCCGTCATGAACGCCAAGACCATTGCCATCGCCATCGCCCTGATCGCCGGCACCGCGGTTGTTTCGTCGGTGCAGGCCTCCGAATCCATCAAGACCCTGTCCACCGTGCAGGTCCGCCCGGCCGCCGACCAGCTGGCCCAGCAGGCCTGGGAACAGGCCAGCGGCATCCCGACCCTGGCCACCGTGGAAGTGCGTCCGAGCGCCGACCAGCTGGCCGAGCGCAACGGCTACGTCGCCGCCCCGGTCGCCGCCGCGATGCCGATCACCACCCTGGCCTCGGTGGAGGTGCGCCCGAGCCTGGAACAGCGCGTCGCTCTGGCCGCCGAGCTGGAAGCCCAGCGCTACGCCGCCACCCTGGCTGCCGCTGCCACCAACGTCGCCAACTCGGTCATCATCAACCTGCCGGCCCTGCAGGTGCGCCCGAGCGCCGCCGACCTGCAGGCCCTGGCCACCGAAACCGCCCAGGTCCTGCTGCGCCCGTAACCGGTGCCGCCCTGCCCCGTGCAGGGCGTGCGCCGTAAAGGCGGCGGTTGTCGCAGGTACACTGCGCCGATGAATGCCGCGCCCCAGTTCCACGTGATCCTGTTCCAACCGGAAATCCCGCCCAACACGGGCAATGTGATCCGGCTCTGCGCCAACACCGGCGCGCAGCTGCACCTGGTCGAGCCACTCGGCTTCGCACTGGAAGACAAGCAGCTCAAGCGCGCCGGCCTGGACTACCACGAGTACTCGCGCCTGCAGGTCCACCCCGACCTGGACACCGCGCTGGCGCGGATCGCACCAAAGCGCTTGTTCGCACTCAGCACCCGGGCCAGCGTGCGCTACGACAGCGTGGCCTTTGAAGATGGCGATGCCTTCCTGTTCGGCCCGGAAAGCCGCGGCCTGCCACAGGACGTGCTCGATGCCTTGCCCGATGGCCGCCGCCTGCGCCTGCCGATGCGGCCGGACAACCGCAGCCTCAATCTTTCCAACACCGTCGCCGTGGTGATGTACGAAGCGTGGCGGCAGCACGGGTTTGCCGGCGGCGCGTGAACCGCCTCAGGTGGGTGCGGACCGCTGCTGGTGGGTATGACCTGCTTCTGGTGGGTGCGGACCTTGGTCCGCACCGATGCCCGGTCGCGCGCTGAAGGAATGTGCCGACCAAGGTCGGCACCTACCAAAGCACAGTGATAGGCGCCATGTGCAGTAGATCCACGCCATGCGTGGATGGTGTTCCCCGCACCGCCTAGAACGCGTTGATGCCGGTCAGCTCACGGCCGATCACCAGCTGGTGCACGGTCTCGGTGCCTTCATAGGTGATCACCGATTCCAGGTTCAGTGCATGCCGGATCGCCACGTGCTCGGTGGTGATACCGGCGCCGCCCAGCAGATCGCGACACTCGCGGGCGATGTCGATGGCCATGCGGCAGTTGTTCCACTTGGCCAGGCTGACCTGCTGAGGCTGCAGCTGTCCTGCTTCCTTCAGGCGGCCCAGCTGCAGCGCCAGCAGCTGCGCGGTGGTGATGCGGCGGGCCATTTCGGCCAGCTTGATCTGCGCGCTCTGCGTGGCGGCCAGCGGGCGGCCGAACAGCACGCGCTCCTTGGCATAGCCCAGTGCTTCATCCAGGCAGGCAATGGCGGCACCGATCGGGCCCCAGCTGATGCCGTAGCGGGCCTGGGTCAGGCAACCCAGCGGGCCCTTGAGGCCCTTCACGTTCGGCAGGCGATGGCTGTCGGGCACGCGCACGTCATCGAAGAACAGCGCGCCGGTCAGCGACGCACGCAGGCTCATCTTGTGCTTGATCTCCTGCGTGGTGAAGCCGGCCATGCCCTTCTCCAGCACGAAGCCCTGGATGCCGTCCTCGGTCTGCGCCCAGACGATGGCCAGGTCGGCCACCGGGCCGCTGGTGATCCACATCTTGCTGCCGCTGATGCGCCAGTCGCTGCCGTCGCGCACCGCGCGGGTCTTCATGCTGGCCGGATCGGAACCGCCGTGCGCCTCGGTCAGGCCGAAGCAGCCGATCAGCTCACCGCGCGCCATCGCCGGCAACCACTGCTGGCGCTGTTCCTCGCTGCCGTAGGCATAGATCGGGTACATGCACAGCGAGCTCTGCACCGAGACGAAGCTGCGCAGGCCCGAATCACCGCGCTCCAGCTCCTGGCAGATCAGGCCATAGCTGACCGCCCCCAGGTCGCCGCCGCCGTATTCGGCTGGCAGGGTCGCACCGAGCAGGCCCAGCGATGCGATCTCCGGCACCAGTTCAGATGGAAAACGGGCCTGGTCAAAGGCATCGCCGATGATCGGCAGCACGCGCTCGTTGGTGAAGCGGGCGACGCTCTCCTGCACCGCGCGCTCTTCCTCGTTGAGCAGGGAACGGACATCGAACAGATCGTACGGATGCAAAGCCATGGCACTCACGCGCAGTCAGGACCCGGCCATTGTCGGTCATCCGCAAGCATCGCGTCTGGTAGGTGTGGACCTTGGTCCACACGGAAGCGGGTCCGGGCGGTGAAACAATGTGCCAACCAAGGTTGGCACCTACCCGGCCACGCGCATTACGCTGCACCGCAGCAATCGTGACGTGAACATCGGCGATCTAGCTCGATCACGCGCGGCCCGGTACCCTGACACATTCAAACAACCGTTTCGCTCGTGGCTGCACGCGCGATTCCCAGGCACCGCCGGTGGCCCCGATGCCGGCCCTACCCACGAGTCATGCAATCGATGAGCGCTGAAGCCAACGCCCTGCCCCCGCGTGAAGTAATGGAGTTCGACGTGGTGATCGTCGGCGCCGGCCCCGCCGGCCTGGCCACCGCGATCCGCCTGCGCCAGCGCGCGATCGAGGCCGGCCGCGAACTGTCGGTGTGCGTGCTGGAGAAAGGCTCCGAGCCCGGCGCGCACGTGCTGTCCGGTGCAGTGATGGATCCGCGCGCCCTGACCGAGCTGTTCCCGGACTGGGCCGAGCGCGGCGCACCGCTGAAGCAGAAGGTCACCCGCGACGAATTCCTGTTCCTCAGCGAAACCGGCGCGCGCAGCACGCCCAACGCACTGCTGCCGGAGTGCTTCCACAACGAAGGCAACTACATCATCAGCCTGGGCGAAGTGACCCGCTGGCTGGCGCAGCAGGCCGAGGCGCTGGAAGTGGCGATCTTCCCCGGCTTTGCGGCCGCCGAGGTGCTGTACGGCGACAACGGTGAAGTGATCGGCGTGGCCACCGGCGACATGGGCATCGAGAAGGACGGCAGCATCGGCCCGGCGTTCGAACGCGGCATGGCGCTGCAGGCCAGGTACACGATCTTCGCCGAAGGCGCACGCGGCCACCTCGGCCGCCAGCTGATCGCGCGCTACAAACTGGACGAAGGCAAGGACCCGCAGGCCTACGGCATCGGCATCAAGGAACTGTGGCAGATCGACCCGGCCAGGCATGAGCCGGGCCTGGTGGTGCACGCCGCCGGTTGGCCGCTGGACAGCGACACCTATGGCGGCGCGTTCCTGTACCACGCCGACGGCGGCAAGGTCGCCATCGGCTACGTGGTCGGCCTCGACTACAGGAACCCGTGGCTGAGCCCGTTCGAAGAGTTCCAGCGCTTCAAGACCCACCCGTCCATCCGCAAGCACCTGGAAGGCGGCACGCGCATCGGTTACGGCGCGCGTGCGATCACCGCCGGTGGCCTGCTGTCGCTGCCGAAGACGGTGTTCCCCGGTGGCGCGCTGGTCGGCTGCGAGGCCGGCTACCTCAACGCCAGCCGCATCAAGGGCAGCCACGCCGCGATCAAGACCGGCATGCTGTGCGCCGACGCCGCGTTCGATGCACTGGCTGCCGACCGCCAGCACGACGAACTGAGCGCCTACCCGAAGGCGTTCGAAGCCAGCTGGCTGTTCACTGAGCTGCAGCAGGCCAAGAACTTCAAGCAGTGGTTCAAGAAGGGCCAGACCGTGGCCACCCTGATGACCGGTGTGGAGCAGTGGCTGCTGCCGAAGCTGGGCGTGCGCAACCCGCCGTGGACCCTGCACCGCACGCTGCCGGACCATGCCTGCCTGGAACCGGCGGCCAAGCACACCCGCATCGCCTACCCGAAGCCGGATGGCGTGCTGACCTTCGACCGCCTCAGCTCGGTGTTCCTGAGCAGCACCAACCACGACGAGAACCAGCCCAGCCACCTGACGCTGAAGGACCCCAGCATTCCGGTGAAGGTGAACCTGGCCGAGTACGCAGGCCCGGAAGCCCGCTACTGCCCGGCCGGTGTGTACGAGTTCGTCGGCGAAGCCGACAACGCGCGCCTGCAGATCAACGCGCAGAACTGCGTGCACTGCAAGACCTGCGACATCAAGGATCCGACCCAGAACATCGTCTGGGTGACCCCGCAGGGCGGCGGCGGCCCGAACTACTCGGGCATGTGATCGCCCCGGGCTGCGACCGCGTGTCGCAGCCCGGCCGCGCCACCGCACCGCTATCCTGCCCGCCCATGCGTGCCTCCCGCCTGCTCATCGCCGTTGCCGTGGCCCTGCTTGCCACGGCCTGCCAGCGCCCGCCCGCGGTGCCGGCCACGCCCGAACAGGCGCAGCAACAGGCCATGCAGCGCGCGTTCGAACTGTGTGCCGGCTGCCACACCGTGCAGCCCGGTGGCATCCACCGCTTCGGGCCGAACCTGCACGGCGTGATCGGCCGCCGCGCCGGCAGCCTGCCCGACTATGGTTATTCCGACGGCATGCGCCGCGCCAACATCACCTGGACCGCGCAGACCCTGGATACCTTCCTGCAGTCACCCACGCACCTGGTGCCGGGTACGCGCATGTACAACGCCTTCCCCAGCGCAGAACGCCGCGCCCTGGTGATCGCCTACCTGCAGCAGCAGTCAGCTCAGTGAGCCAGGCGCTGCAGCTGTTGCTGCAGCCGCGCCACGAACGCCGTTACGGCGGCGAACAACGGCGCCGGATCGGCCTCCGCCGCATCCTGCAGGCGCTCGACCAGCGCATTGGCCTGCCCGGCCAGCGCCGTCGCCCCGATCGCCCCCAGGCCGCCCGCCTGCCGGTGCAGATGCAGCGCCGCGGCCTCGCGGTCGCCGGCCTGCACGGCGCGTTGCACCGCCGCCAGGTCGCCCTCGCTGGCCTGCAACAAGCTGTCGCGCAGCTGCTCGGCCACCGCGCGCGAGCCGAAGCGCTGCTGCAGGGTGGCCAGATCAGGCAATGCTTCACCGTCGTCGGCGGCAACCTCCGGCACCGGCACCTCGAACGACTGGCCCTGGGCCTGCGGCAGCCAGCGCAGCAGCGCGGTACGCAGCGTGTCCAGCGACAGCGGCTTGGCCAGTACCTCGTCCATGCCGGCCTCGCGGCAGCGACGCGCATCGTCGTCCAGCACGCTGGCGGTCAGCGCCAGCACCGTCAGCCGCGGCTGGCCGGTGCGGCCCTCGCGTTCGCGCAGCAGGCGGGTGAAGCCAAATCCATCGAGTACCGGCATGCGGCAGTCGGTGATCACCAGGTCGAAGCGCTCCGACGACAAGCGATCCAGCGCCTGCTGGCCATCGCCCAGCAGCACATGGGGCACGCCCAGCTGCTGCAGCCGCCACGCCATCATCGCCTGGTTGGTCGGGTGATCCTCGATCACCAGCACCCGTGCCTGGCGCAGCGCGGCGGGCAGCAGCGCGGTCTGGTCCTGCTCGGCCAGTAGCGCCGCCGCGTCCTCGCTGCCGGCCTCCACCAGCGAGACCCGTACTTCGGCGCGGGTTCCTTCGCCCAGCGTGCTGTGCAGGGTCAGTTCGCCCTGCATCATCTGCACCAGTCGCTGGCAGATGCTCAGGCCCAGGCCAGTGCCGCCGTGATCACGCTGGATGTAGGCACCGGCCTGCGTAAAGGGCGCGAACAGGTGCTGCAGTTGTTCCGGCGCGATGCCGATGCCGGTGTCGGTGACGCTCAGGCACAGCGGTTGCACGCCGTCTTCGCTGGTCGGTCCCAGCACCTCCAGCTGCAGGCGCACCTCGCCCTGTGCGGTGAACTTGATGGCATTGCTGAGCAGGTTGAACACGATCTGGCGCAGCCGCACGCCATCCACTTCGTGGGCAGGCGCCAGCAGTGGGTCGATCTGCACATGCAGGGCCAGGCCACGCGCGCTGGCCTGGGCCGACAGCAGGCGGCACACGCTTTCCAGCAGGGGCCGCAGCGGTTGCGGCACCGGTTCCAGGCGCAACGCCCCTGCTTCCAGCCGCGAGTAATCGAGGATGTCATCGAGGATCTGCCGCAGCATCTGCGCCGAATCCTCGATCACGCCGAGGATGCGCTGCTGTTCGCTGTCCAGCGGGGAGTGCGCCAGCACCTCCAGCATGCCCAGCACACCACTCATCGGCGTGCGGATCTCATGGCTCATCGTGGCCAGGAAACGCGATTTGGCCTCGGCGGCCTGCTCCGCCTCCGCCTTCGCCGCCGTCAGGGCGTCGGCCTGCATCCGCGCTTCGCTCACGTCCACCCAGTAACCGCTCCAGATCACCGCGCCCTCTTCGGCGGCATAGGGGTGGGCCTGGCTGCGCACCCAGCGCGCGCCCTCCCCCTCGCTGCGCAGGCGGAACTCCAGGATCAACGGGGCGAACTGGCGCGCGGCCTGCTCGATGGAGTGCAGGATGTGCGCGCGGTCCTCTTCCTCGATGCGTTCCAGCAACACCCTCGCATCCTGTTCGGCCTGCTGCCGTGTAATCCCGAACAACGCAGGCAGGTCACCAGCGATGAACGGGAAGCTGAGCGTGCCATCGGCGTCGCGACGCGCCTGATAGACCACTGCGGGCAGGTTGTCAGTCACCTCGGCCAGACGCTGCTCCAGCTGGCGACGTCCTGCCACCTCGCGGCGCAGCCGCCAATGGCCGACGCCATGCACCAGCAATGCGGTCAGCAGCACCAGCAGTACCGGTATGCCCCACCGCAGCACCTTGTTCCAGTCGGCGCCGTTGCGGTACTCCACCGCCAGCCAGGCGCTGCGCAGCGCTTCGCGCTTGCGCGGGGTCATCTGCAGCAGCAGGCGATCGAAGGTGGTGGCCAGGGCCGCATGCCGGCGCTCCACCGCCAGCACCAGCTGGTCGTTGAAACCGGCCGGGGCTGCCACCTGCAGCCGCCCCGGGAAACGGCTGCGCAGCAGATGATCGACCACGGCAAGGTTGCCGACATAGGCATCGGCCTCGCCATCGAGCAGGCGTTGCAGGGCCTGCTCGGCGCTGCGCGCAGCGATGATCCGGGCCTGCGGTGCCTGCTGCAGCACATAGGTGCGCACACGCTCAGGGTCGGACAGCAGCACCCGCCTGTCCTGCAGATCCGCCAGGCCCAGCAGCGACTCGCCATCGCTCCTGACCACAATCACGTTCGGCACGCTGATGAAGGGCTGGCTGAACACCCAGTCCGGGCCCAGGTAGCGCGAATCGACGGGCATGCCCATGACCGCCTGCAGTTCACCGCGGCGGGCCTTCTCACGCACCTCGTACCAGTCGTGGCTGTTCTCGACCTGCAGGTTGGCGCCGGCCTGCATCAGGCGCTGCAGGTACTCGCTGGCCAGGCCACTGGGCCGGCCATCCTCGCCGGTGAACGACAGGGGCGCGGCATTCGGGGCGAAACCGATCTTCAACGGCTGCTCCAGCACCCGCTTCTCGGCCTGGCTCAACGCCAGCTGTGCCGATGCCGACCAATGCGGGGGTGGCAACCAGCGTTGTGCAAGCGCGTCGCGCTGGGCCTGGCTGGTCGCGGCCAGCGCCAGGTCCAGGGCTTCGGCCAGGGGTTGCTTGCCGTTGGGGATGCCGAAATGCAGCCGTTCGGGCGGAAGGTCGCTCGGGCGCAGCAGCGCCACGCCCTGCAGGCGCCGGCTGGCGATCAGCTCGGTGGCGACGAAGGCATTGCCGATGTAGACGTCAGCCTTGTCGTCTCTGACCATCTGCAACGCCGTCAACGTGTCGTTTGCGACAAGCTGGCGGGCACGCGGGAAACGGGCACGCACCTGCGGACCGGTCAGGAAATCCTGCTCGATCACCACCCGCAGACCCTCCAGGTCGGGCATGTCGGAGGCACGCAGGTCATCCGGCCGGCCAACCAGGGCCAGCGGCGCCTCGCTGTAGGCGGCGGTATAGACCATGCAGCGGGTGCGGTCGGCACTGAGACCGACATTCATCACCACGTCGATCTCACCACGGCATGCCGCATCCAGCACGGAAGTCCAATCCGGATAGCGGCGCGCCTCAACCTTCACGCCGAGCTGGCGAGCAAGATGCGACAGGTAGTCCGGTCCCAACCCGACCTGCTGGCCGTCACGGAGGGACTCGAAGGGGGGCCAGCCGCTGTCATACTGCCCGACAACGATGGCCGGATGCGCCACCAGGTATTCGCGCTGCAACGGGCTGAGCGGCAGCAGGCCAGGGGCCGGCTGTGCCTGGACCACGGGCAGGGCCAGTACCGCCAGCAGCAGGAGCAGCCCGCGAACAGCCCACCTACGCATCTGCGTCAATCTCCTAGAATCCTGCCAGGGACCGCGATGGTCGCGGTCCGGCGTGCCCGATGGCCATACTAGAGCATGAGCTTGCGCATCATCATCGCAGACGATCACCCCGTGGTCCGTATCGGTACCCGCGCCGTCATCGAGTCGAGCGGCGTGGGCCGCGTGGTCGGCGAGGCCGACAGCGCGCAGGCGCTGATGACCCTGCTCGCCAACCAGCCCTGTGATCTGCTGGTCACCGACTACTCCATGCCGGGCAGCCCACAGGCCGATGGCTTCGCCATGATCGGCATGATCCGCCGCCGCTATCCCGACCTGCCGGTGCTGATGCTCAGCGTCTCCAGCAACCTGGCGATCCTGCGCATGGTGCTCGACAGTGGCGTGCTCGGCCTGGTGGACAAGAGTTCGTCGATGGACGAGCTGCCGCAGGCCATCCAGTCGGTCTACCGCGGCCAGCCCTACATCAGCCGCAGCCTGCGCGAGCGGGTGGACGCGGCCGGCAGCTGGCGCATGCGCGAGGGCGACGGCAAGCCGTTGTCACCACGCGAAGTGGAGGTGCTGCGACTGCTCGGCACCGGCATGACGGTGAAGGAGATTTCAGCGCAGCTGCACAAGAGCGTCAGCACCATCAGCCGGCAGAAGGGCGACGCCATGCTCAAGCTGGGGCTGAAGGGCGACGCCGAATTGTTCGACTATCTGCGCGACGGCAAGATCTGAGACGAACTTCACATAACAACCCTGTCTGCCGCGCCCCTCTTTGACGGCCTGCGGATCTGTGCCAAGATGGACGGGCATGAGTTCTCAATGCGAGGTCGAAGGAATCGACCGGCTCATGTCCTCGCTCCCGTCCCTGGTGGATGGGGTGCGGCTTCCTGCCGGCCGTCTGGCCCGGCAACGCTGACCATGGAGAGGCGCATGCAGTCCCCCCCCGAGCTACGTTGGACCCTGCCGTTGCGGCCCCTGCGCGCATTCGCGGCGTGCCTGCTCGTCTCCCTTTCCGCTGCCGCCTGCAGCGCCGCCGATCCGGCCCCCTCGTCCTCCCAGCCTGCGCCTGCGCAGGCTGCCAAAGCGCCCCGACAGGATGTTGCCCCGATGCAGAACCCCGCTCCCGATGCCGCCGTCACCCCGCCCGACGCGCCGACCGTGATGTATTTCATCTACCAGGTGGATGGCGATGGCGCGACGTCCTATGAGGTCCAGAACGGCAGCGTGGCGACCTTCTGGTTCGGCCACAGCTTCACCCTGGACGGCACCACCTACTACACCGGTTTTTCCTGGGACACCCGCGAGCACTACGGCAAGCCGGGCGAACAGCAGCCGGCCGGTCCCGACGACCGCGCCAATCTGGCGGAGGCCACCTTCGTGCTGGCCGGCGGCGACGCGAAGAAGCCGTGGAAGTTCCGTGGCCAGGAATGGACCATCGGTGCGCTCGGCGCCTACGACAAGGCCGACGACGTCGATACCCGGCGCAAGCCGATCGAACACCGCACCGCCGACGGACGCCTGCTGCTGGCGGTGCCGACCAGCAGCTTCGACCGCGGCATCGGCAGCAGCGGCTACGCCCTGCTGCTGTTCAACCCCAAGCGCAGCGAGGACGACCTGGACAGCAAGGTCTGGCGCTACGTCGGCTCGGTGCGCACCGGTGAAGACAACAGCGCGGCCTGCGACGACGGCAACGTGATGCCGTGCACCGACAGCGACGGCGAACTGGCCTTCGTGGCCGACGGCAACGGCCTGCCGCAGCTGACCGTGACCTTCAAGGGCACCACCATCGAAGCCCCGGGCAAGACCCGCGCGCTGGGTGCCGGCGACACCGTGCACTACCGCTTCGACAGCAAGGCCCAGCAGTACATCGCGCCCTGATTTCCATCCGCCGCAGGCGGGTTACCTGTTGACCGACATGTTCTTGACTCACGGATGAGTCCGGTTGGCGATTCGCGGCATCGGCCGCTCCATCAACCCCGAGGAAAACGTCATGGCACAGCATGACTACAGCAAAAAGGAAGTCCTGGACATCGTCGAGCAGGTCGCCCGGCAGAAGGGCATTCCGGTCGATGACTTCATGCGCTTCGCGCACATCGAGACCGGCGGCACCTTCAACGAGCGCGCCCACAACACCTCGACCGGGGCCAAGGGCCTGTTCCAGTTCGTGCCCGGCTCGGCCCGCCAGTACCACCTGACCGGCCACGAGTTCGACCCGACCCGCAACACCGAAGCCGCCGCGCAGATGTACCAGGACAACCTGGGCTCGATGGCGCGCCGCAATGAGCGCACCGGCCACCCGTACCTGTCCGGCGGCGACACGCCGACCGGCCTGGACCTGTACCTGGCCCACCAGCAGGGCAGCGCCGGCTACGGCTCGGTGCAGACCGCGATCGCCACCGGCACCTTCGGCGTGGTCCGCAACGGCCATGGCGAAGAGATCAACATGCGCCGCAACGTGCTCAACCAGATCGGCTCCGATGCCAAGGCCCTGACCGGCCACACCCTGGCCGAAATGCGTGGCATGAACGACGGCGACCTGGCGCGGACCTTCTCCAGCTACTACATCCACAAGTACGCGGCGATCAGCATCCCGGAAAAGCACATCGAACCGCAGGCGGTGGCACCGGCACCGGGCCAGACCCAGGCCCAGGCTCCGGCCACCCCGGCGCAGACCGCTGCAGTGGGCGCTGCTGCAGCCACGCTGGCGGCGACTGCATCGGCTGCCGCCACGCCAAAGCCGGGCATCGAACTGCACGCCGCCTACGACGCCGGCGTGAAGTACGACGATGTGAAGTACGCCATCAACATCCCAGGCCACGCACTGTATGTGCCGGGCAAGACCGGCAAGAACGTGGACCAGGGCTACATCGATTGCTCCGGCTGGGTCGGCACCCTGCAGAACCGGACCATGGACGAGATCAACCAGAAGGCCGGGCACGCTGTCTTCAGCAAGGCCGACCGCATCGACCTGGGCAACCTCGGTTCCGGCGGCATCGTGCACAAGGCCGTCGAACAGTCCGGCGTACTGCTCGAGCGCGACGCCATCCTCAAGCCCGGTGCGCTGAAGGAAGGCATGGTCATCGGCCTGGATACGGCCAGGACCCGCCACGAGCACTGGAATGGCATCGACCACATCGTGATGGTGGTGCGCGACCCGAACACCGACAAACTGCTGATCAGCCAGTCCACCGGCAGCAAGGGCGTGCACACCATGCCGGTGGAGGACTACCTCAAGCAGGTGAAGGACCACCCGAACTGGAAGCTGTTCGCGTCGGACCCGTTGTCCAAGGCGCGCGACCTGCTGGAAAACCGCACCCAATCGCACGAGCAGACCCAGGGCAAACCTGCCGCCGAGCACAAGGCCGCCGGCACCCCGCACGCCGAGCTGTACAAGCCGGGCGCGCACAGCGAGGGCGTGCGCAAGGTGCAGGAGCAGCTGGGCCACCTCGGCTATGCCGGGGCCGACGGCAAGCCGCTGGTCGAGGACGGCCGCTTCGGCCGCAATACCGAAGCGGCGGTGCGCCAGCTGCAGAAGGACAACGGGCTGGTCGCCGACGGCATCGTTGGTGCGAAGACGCTGGATGCGATCAAGGAGGCCCGCGAGCGCCCGCTGCTGAACGACGAGCGGCACCCGCGCAATCCGATGTACCTGCAGGCCACCGAAGGCCTGGAGCGGATGCCGGCGGGCACCTTCAAGGACCGCCACGCGCTGGAAAGCGCCGCAGCGGCGTTGACCAGGGAGGCGCATGCCGCCGGCCTGCAGCGCATCGACGCGGTGGTGCCCAGCCCGAACGGTGAGCGCCTGTTCGCCGTGCAGGGCACGATCGGTGACCCGGCGGCCAGCCGCGTTGCGGTGGAAACCCGCACCGCCAGCGAACAGAGCATGGCGCTCAGCAGCGGCGCGGTGCACGGCGCGCCGAACGTGCTGCACCAGCAGCAGGACGCGCAGCAGGAACAGACCCGCCAGGCACAGAAGGCCATGGGCATCTGAGCCCGCAGCGCCTTGCAGACCGGGAGGGGCCGCGCCATGCGCGGCCCTTTCCCCTTCTGCCAGCTGAGCGGCCGAGGCCGCTTTCAGGCTTGCTTCATGCCGCCTGCCGCTAGATGAATGCGCAAGCCGCCCGGTAGGCCAGGCAATGTTCCGGCAATGTTGGAACGCCAGCGTGGTCTCCACGGCAGCCGGGGCGCCCCGCGCCCTCCCTGCCCAACGTGGCATGCACCTCACAGGAGAACCGAACATGCTCAGTACTTCCACACTCAGCTTCCGTGGTCTGGCGATGGCTCTGGCACTGGTTGCCGGTGTCGCCGTGGTCAGCGATGCCAGCGCGATGTCGAGGAAGGACAAGCGCACCCTGGTCGGCGCCGTGGTCGGTGGCGTGGCCGGCAACCTGCTCTCCAACGGTGATCCTGCGGCCACCGTCGGCGGTGCCGTGGCCGGCGGCGCGATCGGCAACCTGACCACGTCCGACCGCCGCGACCGTCGCTATTACGACAACCGCTACTACGACAACCGCTACGATCGCCGTTACGACCGTGGCTACTACCGCAGCGGCTATTACGACCGTGGCGATGACCGCCGCTGGCAGCGTGAGCGCTACTACGACAACCGCTACTACAACGACCGCGGCCGCCATCGCGGCTGGTAAGCAGCGCCGACACACTGATGACGCGGAGACGGGCGGGTCGATGACCCGCCCGTTTGCGTTGGCCACGCGCATGGCGTTGAATGCGCAGCCTTGGATGTGACTTTCCCGATCGGACTGCGGCATGACGTCTTCCTCCCACCGCGTGCAGGGCCTCAACAACGACGAGGTCGCTGCCGACTGGCCGCCGATCAGCGCGGCGGACATCGCGTGGCTGAGTGCGCGTTACCCGCAGCTGGGCGGGCACAGCCAACCGCGCTGGCACAGCCCGCGGCCGCTGTCGGCCGCCGCCATTGTCGACGGCACGCGCGGCGCGGTATTCATCAAGCGCCACCACCACAGTGTGCGCAGCGCGGCCTGCCTGGAAGAAGAACACCACTTCATTGCCCATCTCGCCGCTGCTGGCGTGCCGGTGGTGCAGGTGCTGCCGGCCACCGATGGCCGCACCGCGATCGAACACGGCGAATGGACCTTCGAGCTGCACGATGTCGGCGTGGGCGACGACCTGTACCGCGACGCGGTGTCGTGGTCGCTGCTGACCGATGTCGCACAGGCCCGCGAGGCGGGCCGCATGCTGGCCCAGCTGCACCGTGCCGCGGCCAGTTACCACGCGCCCCAGCGCAGCACCCATCTGCTGGTCGCGCGCGATGATCTGATCCGTGCCGACGATCCGCTCGCGGCGATCAAGGCGGAGCTGCACGAGCGCCCCGGGCTGGCCCGCTATCTCGCGCGCATTCCATGGGAAGCGCAGCTGCAGCGCGACGTGCTGCCGTGGCACGCCGGGCTCGCCGAGCGCCTGCGCGACGAGCCACGGCTGTGGGCGCACAACGATTGGCATGTCTCCAACCTGCTGTGGCGCAACGGGCAGGTCAGCACCGTGCTGGATTTCGGCCTGGCTTCACCCACCAGCGCTTTGTTCGACCTCGCCACCGCGATCGAGCGCAACGCAGTGGCGTGGCTGGAACTGGAGCGCGGGATGGAGGCGGTGCGCATCGACATCGCACTGGCGTTGCTCGACGGCTACCGTGAGGTGCTGCCCTTGTCGGCAGCACGCGTGCATCTGCTGGCCGACCTGCTGCCGATGGTGCATTTCGACTTCGCACTGTCCGAAGTGGAGTACTTCGAAGGCATCACCGGCTCGACCGCGAATGCCGACGTGGCCTGGCAACCCTTCATGCTGGGGCACCCGGCATGGTTCAGCACCGGGCCAGGGCAGACGCTGCTGCAGGCCCTGCACGCGGCGGCGTGACCCGGTTGGTATACCGTTGGGGTCAGATCCCTTTCCTTGGGAAAGGGATCTGACCCCGCACCGCCCCGCCGCCTGAAGGACGCCGGCTCGCAAATCCGTACCATTTGTAGTGAAATGGTCACCTGAAGCGGGGGTGCCTGGATCTGCCAGGCTGAGAGAGTCCCTTGGAACCTGATCCGGTTTGCACCGGCGTAGGGAGCTTTGAGCCGCAGCCACACCCCCGTCATGGGCCGGTGCACCTGCGCGCCGTCGCTTCGTCTCCCTTGTTGTCCGAAGACGAACCGAATGAACCGCTGCCTGCGCCCCACCCTGCTCTCCCTCGCCCTCTGCGCCGCGTTGCCGCTGCATGCCAGCGAGGCCGACGCTGTTCCCGATGCGGCTGCCACCGGCGCCGATCGTTCGCCGACCGAACTGGCGGCGGTGCGCGTGCAGGCCGGCAAACCGAAGGCCGATACCTCACGCGTGAACGCCTTCGGTGGTGGAAGCTGGAAGGACACGCCGGCCTCGGTGAACGTGCTCGAGCGCGATTACCTCGACCGTCGCCAGGTGCGTTCGCTGTCCGAGCTGGCCAGCAACGATGCCTCGCTGGGTGATGCGTATGCGCCGGTGGGTTACTACCAGAACATCGCCATCCGCGGCTTTGCGCTGGATGCCGCCACCGGCTACCGCTTCAACGGGCTGTCCATCGCCGGCGAGCAACGCCTGGCGCTGGAGAACGTGCAGTCGGTGGAGATCCTCAAGGGTGAAGCCGGCCTGGCGGCAGGCGTGATGGCGCCGGGCGGGATCATCAACTACATCAGCAAGCGCCCGGCGGAAGTGCGCACCGCCACGCTCGGCACCGATTCGGAAGGCTCGCGCTACGTCGCCGTCGATGTCGGCCACTGGATCACCCCGCGCTTCGGCCTGCGCCTGAATGCCGCATGGGATTCCAGCAATTCCTACGTCGAGCACGCCGATGGCCGCCGCAACTTCTACTCGCTGGCCGCCGACTGGCTGATCGGCGAGCGCGGCAAGCTGGAAGTGGATGCCAACTACCAGACCAGCTCGCAGCGCTCGGTGTCCGGCTACCAGCTGCTGGGCGCGCGTGACCTGCCGCGCGGCGTCGACCGCGAGCACCTGCTCGGCTACCAGCCGTGGCAGCGCCCGGTGGATATCGCCAGCACCAACATCACCGCGCTGCACACCTACGACTTCAACGATGCCTGGCAGTCGCGCGTCTCGGTCGGCCACAGCCGCTCGGTGATCGATGACAACGTCGCCTTCGCCTACGGTTGCTACTACGCCGCGCAGTGCGCCGATGGCAGCGTGCCGAGCAACTACTTCGCACCCAACGGCGACTACGACGTCTACGACTACCGCAGCCCGGACGACACGCGCCGCAACCAGCAGGCCCGTGCCGAGCTGCGCGGCCGCTTCGAGACCGGCAACGTCGGCCACCAGCTGACCCTCGGTGCCGACTACTTCCGCCGCACCGTGGACAAGCGCCCGAGCGTCAACGAGTACGTCGGCACCAGCAACATCCACGACGCGCAGGTGCCGGTGTTCGAGCCGTCGCCGAAGATGCCCGGTCCCACCGCACGTCGCCTGGACAGCCGCCAGACCGCGTTCTTCGCGCTGGACCGGATGAGCTTCGGTGATGACTGGCAGTGGCTGGCCGGTGGCCGCTTCGTGCGCCTGGACGAGCGCGCGTACGACAAGCGTGGAAACCCGCAGCGGCACAGCCGCCTGTCGCGCTTCCTGCCGCAGACCGCCGTGGTGTGGAAGGCCACCGACCAGCTCAATGCCTATGCCAGCTACGTGCGCGGCATTTCACTGGGCCAGGAGGCGCCGTTCTGGACCAGCAACGCCGACACCTTCCTGCCGTCGGTGCAGTCGCGGCAGCTGGAAGTGGGCGTGAAGTACGTGCCGGTCGAGGCGCTGACGCTGGGCGCAGCCGTGTTCCGCATCTCGCAGCCGTACCAGTACGCCAAGCCGGACAGCAGCGACGTCGGCTACACCTTCGTCGAGGAAGGCACGCAGACCCACACCGGCCTGGAGCTGACCGCCAACGGCCAGCTGACCGACGCACTGCAGATCGTAGCCAGCGCCAGCGTGCTGCAGGCGCGCGCGCGCGACACCGGCACCCCGGCCTATGAAGGCCATCAGCTGGTGAACGTGCCGAAGGTACGTGCCAGCGTGCACGTGGCCTATGCACTGCCGTTCGTGCAGGGCCTGGACGTGACCGGCGGCTGGCGCTATGCCGGTGCCAACGTGGCACGCGCCGACGGTGGCGTGCGCGCACCGGACTACTCGGTGTTCGATGCCGGCCTGCGCTTCCAGCATCGCCTGCACGAACGCGCGGTGACCTGGAACCTGTCGGTGGACAACGTGTTCAACCGCTTCTACTGGCGCGATACCGGCAGCAGCGGCGGTGACTACTACCTGTTCCCCGGCGCACCGCGACAGGCCCGCCTGTCGGTGACGTTCGCGCTGTGAGCGGCGTCATGCTCGAGTGGACCGCCGCGCTGTGCAGCATCCTCGGCGTCTGGCTGATGGCCCGGCGTCGGTTGTCTGCGTGGCCAGTGGGCCTGCTGTCGGTGACGCTGTACGGGCTGGTGTTCGCCGAGGCCAAGCTGTACTCGGACACGCTGTTGCAGGTGATCTTCGGCGGCTTCCTGGTCTATGGCTGGATCAACTGGCGGCAGCATGCCGCCGATGAGGGCAGCATCCGCATCGTGCCATTGGCGCGCGGCAAGCTGCTGCGCGATCTGGCCATCGGCGTGTGCGGTGGCGTGGCGCTGGGCGCGGCCATGCACAGCTTCACCGACGCTGCCCTGCCGTGGTTGGATGCGATGCTGACCGGTCTGAGCCTGGTCGGGCAATGGTGGCAGGCACGTCGCCACGTGGCCTGCTGGTGGGTGTGGATCGCGGTGGACGTGGTCTATGTGGGTGCGTACCTGTTCAAGTCGCTGCACGTGACCGCCGCGCTGTACGTATTCTTCCTCGGCCTGGCCGTGTTCGGCCTGCGCGCATGGAGCGCAGCCGCGCGCGAGCCGCAGGGTGCACCCGTGCGTTGATGCGGAGGGCCGGGCTGTGCGCTGACCATCCACAGTAGAGCCACGCCATGCGTGGCTGGGGGCTACGGTAGTCGCCAACCTTGGTTGGCGCGCGCCTGACGACCAGGGTCGGCATCTACCAGACACATCCACGCATGGCGTGGATCTACTGCAATGGTCCGTCCGTGAGGTCAGTAGAGCCACGCCATGCGTGGCTGGGGGCTACGGTAGTCGCCAACCTTGGTTGGCGCGCGCCTGACGACCAGGCGCATCCACGCATGGCGTGGATCTACTTCGGCTCCAGTACCAGGCCCAGTCGCAGCGGTTGGCGCATGTCGGCGGGCGGTGGCGCCTGCAACGGCGCGGCCTGCAGCGTCGCGCGCAGGTCGGCGTCGACCTGGGCATCGCCGAGGCTGTCGAATTCCAGTTTCGAAATGCGGCCATCCGCGGCGATCCACACACTCACCGGCAACGGCGTCGGTGCATCCGGGTGTACCTGCAGCCATTCCAGTACACGCTGCGCGTGCGGGTCCTGCTCCTGCTGCAGGCGCTGCTGCAGCTGGCCGCCCACGGCGGCGGCATAGGCCATCCAGTGCGCAGGAGCTTCCTGCGCGGAAACGCTGGCACTCCCCAGTGCCAATGCGCCGAACAACGCGGCCAGTGGCCGCCACCAGCGACGCAAGCCGGTCCTGTTCCCTGCCATGGCCATCGCCTGCCTCCTGCACTCCCATCCAGCGCGCCATGGTCGGCGCCATAGATGACAGGGAGATGGCGGCCGGTGATGGCCCAGCGCGATCACTCGCCCAGGTCGGCCAGCACCTTGCGCGAGGGCGCGAAGAAGGTCACGCCGGTAGTGGCGGTGGAGAAGTCGAGGATGCGGTCATGCAGCGGCGCGGGATTGCCGATGAACATGCGCTCGAGCATCTTCTCGATCACCCACAGGCGGCGCGTGTAACCAATGAAGTAGGTGCCGTATTCGCCACGGCCCGGGTTGGCGAACGGCATGTTGTCGCGCAGGATCTCGTGCTCGCCGTCGGCGTCCTCGATGGTGCACAGGGTCTTGTGCGATTTCTGCGCATCGGCCGGTGCATCGTCCAGCTCGATGTTGTCGTGCTTGGTGCGGCCGATGATCGCCTCCTGCGCCTCGGTCTTCTGCGCACGCCAGGCATCGAGGTTGTGCAGGTACTTCTGCACCACCACGTAGCTGCCGCCGGCATGCGCGGGGTCTTCATCGCCCACGATGGTGGCTTCCGGCAGCGACAGCCCTTCCGGGTTGGCGGTGCCATCGACGAAGTCGAGCAGGTCGCGACCATCGAAGTAGCGGAAGCCGGCCACATCATCGACCGTTTCCACCGCATCGCCGAACGCCATCAGCAGGTTGCGCTCGAACGCCACGATCAGGTCCATGGTGCGCGCGCGGATGTGGTAAAGCAGGTCGCCCGGCGTGGACACGGCGGTATGGGTGGCACCCTTGATCTCGCGGAACGGCGCCAGCTCGCGCGGCGGCGTGGTACCCACCAGCGGCTGCCACACGCGGTGGCCGATGGCCACGTTGCAGGTGAAAGTGCGCTCGATCTCGCGGATGGCGGTGTTCTTGATCAGATCATCGGTGCTGGCCAGCACCTCGCGCGCCTTGGCGATCGACGCCTCGTCATCCTTCACCTTCAGCACCAGGAACGCCGCCGAATGGGTGAGCGGCGCAGTGATCTGCTGCGGCTCGTTGTCGAGCGTGTGGTTGAGGGCGGTGATCGGTGCGGGCTGGGAATTCACGGCAGTTCCTGCTGGCTTGAGACGGGTGCATCGCCGGTGGCGACGTGCCGGGATCATAGCGGAACCGCCTGACCGGGGACGGAGCGGTTCTCGTTCCGTCCACCGATAAAGGTCGGAAGACCTCAATCCACATCACTCCAGACCGCCAGCTCATAGCCATCCAGATCGCGGAAGTGGAAGCGGCGGCCGCCGGGGAAGGCGAACACCGCCTGCACCACCTCGCCACCGGCGGCGACCACGCGCCGCTGTGCGTCGGCCAGGTCCGCGCAGTACAGGATCACCAGTGGACCGCCGCGCGCACGCACCGGTGCGTCGGCCACGAATCCACCTTTCAGGCGGCCATCGTCGAACTCGGTGTAGGCCGGGCCATAGTCGGTGAAGTTCCAGCCGAACACCTCGCCGTAGAAGCGTTTGCTGCGGGCGATGTCGGCGACGTTGAATTCGATGTTGTCGATGCGGCGTTCGGCATCGTGGGTGGCGGCATGGCTCATGGGGTGGCTCCGTGGTTGGAAACCCCAGCTTCGGTCAGCGCGGCACGGCGGTCTTGAACGAAACGGCCATCATCGCCCCCATTCCACGCGCAGCTGCCGTGCGGTCATGCTGGCAAGCTCGCGCGCCTCCCGGCTGAGATGGGCCTGGTCGGCATAGCCGGCATCGGCGGCCAGCATCGCCAACGAGTGCTGCGGCAGCGCGCGGCTGCGCCGCAGGAAGCGTTGCAGGCGCAGGATCCGCTCCAACGTCTTGGCCCCATAGCCGAACTGCACCTGGCTGAAGCGCCGCAGGCTGCGCGGGCTCAGGCTCAGGCGTGCCGCGAGCTCATCCAGCGTGGCATGCCCGCTGGCAAGCGCCTGGAACAGGACGTGCGCCCGCTGTGACCGGCTGTCGAGCGCCGCGCCCCCGAGGTGCGGCTGCAGGCAGTGCGCCATCCGCTGCAGGCGCTGCGCCGGCGCGGTGTCGCCGATGGAAGCCGCAGCCTCTACCGCCCATCGACCCTTGAGATCAGTCAACGGCACCGCCTGGCCGATGATCTCGGCCAACGGCAGGCCCAGCGCGGCCAGCGCCTGCCCTGGCCGAAAGCGCGCACCCAGCACCTGCGCGCCCGGTGCCAGCATCGGATGTGCGGCTACCCGGTCAGGGCCGACGACGAACAGCGCACCGTCGCGCCAGAGGATATCCACGCAGCCATCGGGCAGCACGGTGATGTGCCCATCAGCATCGTCAGGAAGCTGGCTCTGCCACAGCTGGCCGAAGCGGCCACGCAGCGGGACAGGTGCCAGATGCTCCTGGTAGGCCGTGCCGGTACCTGCGAGAGAGGAAGGGTCGCGCATGCCGCATTGTCGCGCCACGCGGCCCATAAAAGTGAAGCCCGGCGCGAGGCCGGGCTTCGGTTGGCGTGTGGGAGAGAGAGAGAGTCACACGCCAGCACAACACGCACTAACGACAGGCGTTTGTTACCAGGTGAAGCGCGGGCCCACGAACCACTCGCGGTCGCCGGCCTTGGCCAGCTTCACTTCGCCACTCAGGCCCCAGTTCTGGTTGAACTTGGCGGTGGCGCCGACGCGGCCGTAGAACTCGCCGTCCGGGTTGATGCCGTGCTTCTTGGTGTAGTCCTCGTAGCCGGCCATCACGTAGCCTTCCACGTACGGGTTGAACGCGGTGCGCACGCCGACTTCGGTCGAGTAGCCGTTGAAGTCCAGGCCATGCTTCATGTCGAACTTCTGGTACGCGACGCGGGCCACCAGATCGGTGTTCGGTGCGATGCCGTAGTTGTAACCAGCACCGATGCGCCACTGGTCGACGTCATTCTTGAACTTGTC
The DNA here is from genome assembly GCF_050473585.1 of Stenotrophomonas sp. NRRL B-14846. NCBI lineage: Bacteria > Pseudomonadati > Pseudomonadota > Gammaproteobacteria > Lysobacterales > Lysobacteraceae > Stenotrophomonas > Stenotrophomonas sp. NRRL B-14846. The sequence goes on along the minus strand of NZ_JBFLUN010000022.1, from coordinate 4,071,622 downwards.
GGTCTCCTGCGCGCTGTAGTCGCCGAAGATGTGGAAGTTCGGGTGCACCGCCACGGAACCCTTCACCTTCCAGCCGTCGGCGTCGCCGCCCTTGGCATCGGTGTTCACGTAGCCGCCTTCAACGTAGTTGTACGACAGGCCGTCGGTTGCCGATGCAGCGAACGGCAGGGCAGCCAGAAGACCCAGGGCGAGCAGCGAATTCTTGTTCATCGGGACACACCTTTAATTATTTTGGTTTCGTCGGCCGCCTCCCGGGAGGGGAGAGAGAGGAGGCGGTCGACAGGTGTGAATTATCCGTTAGGGTGTCTAATCAACCCTGAATATTGAACTGACTGGTGTATAAATAAGGCTGGCGTTCAGGGAACTCCACATGCCGCACGCGTTCGCCGCGTCACTGCTGTTTCCGCCCCATGCGCGCCGCGCAGTGCGGGTGCTGCTGCTCGTCGTCCTGCCGATGATGCTGCTGCCAGCCAACGCGGCCGAGCGCGCCCGACCTTCTTCGCGCATCGTGGTGCAGACAGACGATGTCACGCGTTTCTTCAGCGTGCTGGATGCCAGTGGAGGAAAACCGAGTGCCGAAGATCTGCAGCGCGGCTATCTGGACACCGGCACGGATGCATTGCGCAGCTTCACCGATAGCCGCATCGGTTCGATGGAGCGTTTGGCCAGGACCATCCAGGACAAGCCAGCATTGTTCGCCAGGGCGCGCACCTGTGCAGCGGCATTGCCGGCGGTCCGCGCGCGGGTTGCCGACGCACTCGAACGGTTGGGCACGCTGCTCCCCTCCGCACGTTTTCCTCCGGTCACCGTACTGGTCGGGCGGGGCAACAGTGGCGGCGTCACCACCAAGGATGGAGTGGTGATCGGACTGGAAGCGCTGTGCAACGCCGATTGGATGCAGCCTGATGTCGGCGATCGTTTCGTGCACCTGATCGCCCATGAGTACGTGCACGTGCAACAGCCCGGTGCGAGCATGGATGTCGCGCAGCCCACCCTGCTCTATCAGACGTTGCTTGAAGGCGGCGCCGAGTACGTGGGCGAACTGATCTCGGGGCAACCGGCCAACGCGCATCTGCGTCGTTGGACGCAAGGCCGCGAATGTGCGCTGGAGCGCGCGTTCGTACAGGACAGTGCAGGCACCGATCTTTCGAAGTGGCTGTACAACGGCCCCGGCGATGAAGCACGACGCGGAGACCTCGGATACTGGGTCGGCTACCGCATCGCCCGCGACTATGTTTCGCGCGCGCCAGACAGGACCAGGGCCATCGCCACGCTGCTGGATGTGCGCCCCGACACCGCCGCGACCGTGTTTGAGGCGAGTGGATGGAAGCCTGCCTGCACCGCTGTAAATGGCGTCGAAAAGCAGTTGCTGTGACAACGGCTTCATACTGATGAATTGGCGATCTTGAACAGGCGCAAGGCGCTACGCCGACGCAGATCAGCTCGCCTGATCCCGCTTGTTAATGCAGGGTCAGAAGCGGGCTTCACAGTGCATCCACGTATTCAAATTCCAGCTGAAAGCGCTTGGTAGCAGCGGGAACAAACGCCGCTATATTCCAGCTTCCCCAGACGAAGGAGGGAGTGCAATGAACCTGAACCCGCAACACATGAAGACGGCCCGCGCACTTGCTGTAGCGCTCATCGCCACCGTCAGCCTTGGCGCCTGCGCCTCTTACAAGAACGAGTTTGCAACCATCAACTCGCGTCTCGATCAGCTCGATGTAAAGGTGCAGGGTGCTGCGCAGAGCGCGGAGTCCGCCAACCAGTCGGCACAGCAGGCCAACCAGCGTCTGGACCAGATCGAAGGTCGCGTGCAGCAGCTTGAAAGGGCACCTGCCGGCCGCAAGCCGCGCGGGTAATCGTTCCCTCACCGTTTGAATTGATCCACCTCTGTATCGGGTGTATCGGGACCCAGTGGCCTTCGCCGGCCACTGGCATCCTTCCACCCACGATTGCACTGCAAGGAGCCGTCCCATTCGTACTTCCTCCTCCCCTGCACGCCGCGCCCTCCATGCCGCACTGGCCATGGCACTGGCCGTTGCGTGCAGCGGCGTAGCCAACGCCAGGGACAAGGACGCACCTGCACCACCGGTGGCCGCCGTTGATGAACTTCCGCCTGACCAGGGCGTGTCCGAAACTGTGATCGAGCTGGCTGGCTGGGTCGTCGCAAGCAAGGACAACCAAGGCTATCCGTTCGCGATCATGGACAAAGCGGCGGCGCAGGTTCTGGTCTTCGGCGGCGACGGCAAGCTGCGCGGCGCGGCACCGGCGCTGTTCGGTTCGGCCATCGGCGATCACTCCGCACCGGGCGTCGCCAAGCTCGCACTGAGTGCGATTCCCGGCCACGACCGCACCACGCCTGCGGGTCGCTTCATTGGTGGTTACGGCCCTTCCGACGATGCCGGACGCGTGCTGTGGGTGGACTACGATTCCGCCGTGTCGATGCATCCGCTGCCACCGGGCAGCCCGAAGGAAAAGCGCGCCGAACGACTGGCGACGCCGACGCCGGACGACAACCGCGTCACCCACGGCTGCATCAACGTCTCGCCCGCGTTCTACGAGCAGATCGTGCAATCCACGTTCGAGAAGGGCGGCGTGTTCTACATCCTGCCGGACAAGGATTCGATCGCGAAGACGTTCCCCGAGTTCGCGCAGACCCGGGGCGATGCAAAGGACGAAGACGAGAAGGGCGCGCGGCGCGCGAGCAAGTAGCAGGCGCTTCAGGTGCAGCCGTGGCTGGTAGTGGCCGGCGTGCGACCAAGCCTGAGCCCGCGCTTCAGGCAGAGGTTCCCGGGCAGGCTCCTGGCGCCCCCACCTGGACCCCACGCATCGCGAAAGTCCCGCCACCGTGGCGCTGTCCATGGACGGAGAGGGCATCCCACTCCGCACCATGCCGGAGAATCCTCTTAATCATGAGGATTTCTGGCGAGCCGGACATCCTTGCAAAGAAATCCTTATGATGATGAGGATTTCATGGCATCCAGATCTTTTCTATAGAAATCCTCAGCAACGAAAGGATTCCCGGGGGTATCGGGTTCTGCGCAGAAAATCCTTACTGCAGTGAGGATTATATGCTATAGACGATGTGTCGAATCCGGAGCGTCAGGCTCTGCTGGGGAGCTCCCATTGAAGATCAGGCTCGAGAAGGCTGAGGCCTTGGGACCATTGGTAAGAGCCGCCCGCAAGCATCAGGGGCTGCGCCAGGATGCAACCGCCGAAGGCATTGGGGTCAGCGAGAACTTCCTGGCCAAGGTCGAACGCGGTGGTACCACGGTGCAATGGGGCAAGTTGTTCACCGTACTTGACGAGCTGGGGCTGCATGTCGAAATCGACGTGCCGGACGAAGCCATGGCCCTTCTGGCGAGACGTGCCAACGGGAAAGTGCCATGAGCGCCCCCCGTATCAACCTCAAGGACGTCATTACAACGACCGCGCTGTCTGGACTGCACTATCCGCTTCCACCACGCGAACTGCAGGTCAGCATCGATGAAGCGCCGGTGGGCCGCCTGACCGAGGCAGCAAACCTGTGGCGCTTCACCTATGCGCCGGAGTGGCTCGGCAATGCACATCGGTTTCCGCTGGCACCCGCATTGCCACTGCAGGAGGCCGCCATCGCCGATGGCTCCAGCCAGCGCCCGGTGCAGTGGTATTTCGACAACCTGCTGCCGGAAGAGCAACAACGCACGCTGATGGCAACCGATGCCAGGGTGGATGGCGCCGACGCGTTCGCCTTGCTGGCCGCCTACGGCGCGGAATCGGCAGGCTCGTTGACGCTGCTCCCGCCGGGGACCCACCTGCTCCCCGGCGGCAGGGAACCGCTGACCGACATGGAACTCTCCACGCGCATCCAGAAGCTGCCACGTACATCGCTCGCCGCCGGTGCCGCCAAGCGCATGTCACTGGCAGGTGCTCAGCACAAGCTGGCCATCATCGAGGTGGGCGAGGAACTGTACCAGCCTCTGGGCGCCGAGCCCTCGACCCACATCCTCAAGCCTGACAGCACCAGCAGCAGTTACCCGCACAGCGTGGCCAACGAGTGGTTCGTGATGCGCCTTGCACAGCGCATGGGGCTGCAGGTGCCGAAGATCGAGCGCCGCTACGTACCGGAACCGGTCTTCATCATCGAGCGCTTTGATCGCGAAATCACCGCCGACGCCATCCACCGCCGGCACGCGATCGACGCCTGCCAGCTGCTCAACCTCGACCGGCAGTTCAAGTACACGCTCGGCAGCATCGATACCCTGAAGGTCATCGTCGAGCAATGCAGAAGCAAGCTCAAGACGCGCGTCCGCCTGTTCGACTGGTTGATCTTCAATGTACTCACCGGCAACAACGATGCGCACCTGAAGAACCTGAGCTTCCTGGTCGACAGCAGGGGCATCGAACTGGCCCCCCACTACGACCTGCTGTCCACCGCATGTTACGAGACCCGCGCGTATGCCGACGAGGGCGCACGATGGCCAGAACGCTCGGAACTGTCGTGGCCCATTCTCGGTGTCGCGCGCTTCCACGACCTTCGTTTCGAGCATCTGGTTTCTGCCGGTGAAGCCCTGGGCCTGGGAAGGCCAGCCGCCACCCGGCAGCTGCGCCATCAGATCGACCGCATCGCAAGCGAAGCCCAGTCGCTTTACGCGGAGGTGCTGCAGGAAAACCAGCAATGGTTGGCCCGTTTCGGCATCGGCCCAACCCTGGAAGGCGAGGTGCATTTCCTGAGAACGCTGGTCCACGTGATCATCGCCGACATGGTGAGGCAGCTTTCACCCGCATGATGCGGACCTGCGGCCATTCCCGCTGATCCTGACCGTACTCCTTCACCGATCCCAGGTACGACTCCGCCGATCCGGACGCTTTTCCCGCACGTCGCACCCACGCTCGAACCTCCATCGCATGCACGAGGTTTCGAGATGCCACACCGCTTTCCCAGGACCGCTCGCTGGTCGGCCGGGCTGGTCTTCACCCTGCTCTGTGCCGCCGTGGCGGCCTACGCTTTCATGGCGCTGTACGCCCAGCCGCAGGCCGACAACACGCTGCAGGTCAAGTTCGCCGCTTCGGGTCTGGATGTGCCCGCCCATCTCTTCGGGGGCGGGCTGGCGCTCTTGCTGGCCCCGCTGCAGATGAGCGGATGGGTGCAGCGGCGCATCCCACGCCTGCACCGGGTGAGCGGCGGGCTGTACGTGGGGGGCGTACTGGTTGCGGGCCTTGCAGGTTTCTCCCTGGCCCTGCACGCCGAAGGCGGAGCACCTACCGGCATCGCCTTTGGCCTGCTCGCACTGGCCTGGCTGGCCACAACCAGCATCGGCGTGGGCTACGCGCTGGCGGGCAATCTGGCCCGGCATCGGCAATGGATGTGGCGCAGCATTGCCCTCACTGCGTCGGCGGTAACATTCCGGCTGATCCTGGGCATTGGACTGGGCGTCCTGCACCTGCCCTTCGCCCCCGTCTACCTGGCGGCGGCCTGGGGATGTTGGCTGTTCAACCTGGCCGTCTGCGAACTGGTCGTGCGCTGGCCCCGGCATTCATCGGCCGGCGCAGTATCAGGGGCGCGATGACGCCGCTGCAGTTTCCTGAACGTGACGCCTGCGGAAGACGCTGGGCGTTTCACCCAGCTGGCGCTTGAAGGCGGCGTTGAAGGTCGACTTCGAGGTGAACCCGCAGGCATAGGCGATGTCCAGGATGGTCCGTGTATCACTGCCATCGGCCAGATGGCCGGACGCGGCCTCGATGCGTTGTCGGTTGATGTACTCCCAGAAGTTCTCGCCGAAGCGGCGGTTGATGACCGCCGACACCAGGTATTCGGGATAGCCGCTGCGCTTGGCCAGCTGGCCGATGGTGAGCGCGGGTTCGCGGTAGAGCTGCTGCTCCGTCATCAGCTGCGACAGGCGCGCCTCGACCTCTGCGAAGCGCGGGTCGTCGGCGGCCGGCGCTACGTCGGGGGTGGTGGTTGCCGGCTCAGCCGCACGTTCGACGATCACCGCACCTTGGACGAGGCTGAGATAGCCCACCACGAAGACCCAGGCGGCCACCAGGCCATAGATCAGCGGATAGTCGATCCACGGAATCCTGACCAGCCACTGGGTGGTGGCAATCAGCCAGATGACGATCTGCGAGACCGCCATCGCATCGATCCAGTGCAGCGACATCCGGTCCGCGTCCGAACGCCGCTGCAGCAACCCCCGCCGATAGCGGACCACCTGCACCAGTCCCGCCATCACATAGGAAAGGCTGTACGCGTACAGCACGATGTTCAGCCGCATCCATTCCAGTTCCGCGATGCCCGGCAGCCAACGCGCAAGCATCCCCTCGGGCGGCACCAGCCCACGCAGGAAGAAGCCTGCATGCAGGGCCAGCACGATGATGAATCCAGAAAGATGCACGGCGTCGCGCCAGCGCGCGGCCCTCGCCTCGGTCAAGGCCCGGACATAGACATAGAACAGGCTGCCGTACAGGAACGGGAACAGGCCGACGAAGCGCAGCGCCTTGGTGGGTGCGGGGTACGACGGGTCCCAGTAGACCGCCTTCACCGCCAGGTCGATGCCGATCAGCGCGATCCACACTGCCAGCACCCGGTTCGCGCCGGCATTGACCGGCCGGCGCCACAGAGCGAGCGCAAGCAGGACGGCCTGGGCCGCTCCAATGGCGAAGACGACGGTCCAGAAAGCCATGAAAGGAGGCCGATCGGCAACGGGTTGGGATGAAAGCTTAGCAGCCGGGTTCCGGGCAGAAGAACAGGACGAACGGCATACGGCGGGCCCGACATGTCGCTTTTGCCCATTGCCGGTGCGGCGTCCAGCGGCGCCAACCACGACCGCTGTCGCATATTCCTCGAAGGCGCAAGGGCTTGGCGCCGCCTGCATCTGCGACGGCTTAACAGCATGCAAAAATGCCGAAAGCGTCTTTGTTTCAGCGTTGAATGCAACTGTTCTGATTGGCACTGCGCCGCGACACGCGTACAGATGGCGGGCCACCGGAAAATGGGTGGCCGGGCCTCGAAAACCCGTTAGATCACGAACGTTGTTTGCGCTTGCCAGCCGGCGTCACCCCGCGTGGCGCCGGCTGGCATTCCGTCTGCCGACTATGGCGGGCGGAGCGTGGAGGCCTTGCGCCTGCCGGTCTTGTTCGTGATCTCCCGGTTTTCGAGCCACGTCTCCGCCCGCCACCTTTGTGTGGCGGCTACCGTCTGTCCTGCACGGAGCACTGCCATGACCACTCCGGACTTCCCTCGCCTGCATCCGCATCACTCACCCGCCAAACCCGGTGAGCCGTCAGAACGCGCGCCTGCGGCCGATCCGAATGCCTTCATCGCCACGCTTCATCGCATCGGCAAAGGCGCGGCCGCCGACGGCCAGCCCTGGCCGGAGCGTCACCAGATGCCGGGACGCTGCATGGCGCTGGCCGATGCGGACTGCGCACTGGCAAGCCAGCGCGTGACGCTGGAGCTGCTGCTGGCGGCCGAACGCGTGCGCCAGAACGGCACGGAGGCCGAGTACGTGGGCGACCGGGTGATGGAAGGGCTGATCATGGCGTGCCTGGCCATGAACGCACAGGCCAGCGCGCGCATGCGGCCAGACGGGTGACGCCAGCGCCACATCACTCGCAGAGCGCGCTGTCTTCCTTCAAGGCGGCATCCTGCAGTGGCTGGCGCTGTTCGATCTGCTCACGTTGTTCCGCCGTGGGTTCGCCCAGCCACCACACACGGCAGCGCGCGGTAAGACGGCCGACCATCTTCGACTGATCGGGCGAATACAGCATCGCCAACGCGGTGCCGGGGCAGTCGTGGGCCTGGCAGGCGGTGTAGAACCACCACGGCTCGCCCTGCAGCACCACCAGTTCGCCAGGCCCGCTGGGCCCGCTCAACAGGCGTTCGCGCAGCGACGGAATCTCTTTGTCGGTGGATTCGGCCGCCGCCGTGTTCTTCATCAGGGCGTTGAACGCGGCCAGCACCTTCGGGTCCTTGCGGCCGCAGTCATCCACGGTGTTGCCGCCCACAAGGGTGAAGAAATGGGTCGCCAGCGGGTTGTCTGCGCAGGTGAGCTCGCCGCCGGCAGTCGGGTCTTCCGGTTCGCCTTCGTTGTCCCACACCGCTGGGTCCACGCCGTCTTCGATGGACGGTTCCTTTTCGACCACCGTCGCCGTGGCCGCCGGTGCTTCGGTGGTCGGTACCGGTGCGGCCGGTGCTGCATCGGGTGCCGGTGCCTGCCCGCAGGCGGCCAGCAGTGCGACCGTCAGTGCCATCCCTGTGATTCGAATCTTCATTCCGTGTCCTTGTCTGATCTGCGGTGCATGCAACCATGCGGGCGCCTGCGCGATTCTAACCAGCAGCGCGCTAGGATGCGTTCGCACCTTCCCGTCATCGCCTGGAGGTGGACGCATGCGCCGTGCACGACTCGCCATGATCTTCTGCAGTGCCCTGCTGCTGGCATCGCCGGCCATCGCCCACGATGCAGAAGGCGCGAAGCCCGCACAGCCGCTTCCCGATGCAGCCTTGCCCGCGCCGCTGGATCGCGTACTGCGCGACTACGAGCAGGCGTGGCGTGCGGGTGACGCCAAGGCGCTGGCCGGGTTGTTCGCCGAGGACGCTTTCATCCTGCAGAGCAACCAGCCCCCCGTGCGCGGACGCGATGCGATTGAACGCGCGTATGCCGGACAGGGTGGCAGCCCGCTGCGGCTGCGTGCCCTGGCGTACTCGGTGGAGGGGAACGTCGGCTACATCATCGGTGCCTACACCTACGGCAACAACGTAGGAGACACCGGCAAGTTCACGCTGACGCTGAAGCGCGCGGACGATGGGCCGTGGTTGATCTTCTCGGACATGGACAACAGCAACGCGCCGCCGCGATCGCGGTGATGAATGCCGCCGGGCATGGCCCGGCGCTACCGAGCGCCAACCAAGGTTGGCAGCTACCAGAAGCGGGTTCCGTCGTAGAGCCACGCCATGCGTGGATGGGGCGCGCACAGAAAAAACCCCGGCACGTGGCCGGGGTTTTTCGATTCACTTGAACAGCGTGTCCGGATACTCCGGCTTCTGTTCCCGCGCCAGCAATGCGCGCAGGCCTTCTTCCGGCGTCTGCTCGCCGTGCAGCACGGCACGCACGCGGTCGGAGATCGGCAGGTCGATGCCATGGCGGCGCGCCTGTCGCATCACCTCGTCGGCGGTCTGCACCGACTCGACCACCTGGCCGATTTCGCGCACGGCATCCTGCAGCGTCTGGCCGCGGCCCAGGGCCAGGCCCAGGCGGCGGTTGCGCGACAGGTCGCCGGTGCAGGTCAGCACCAGATCGCCGAGGCCGGCCAGGCCCATCAGCGTTTCCGGCTTGGCGCCGATCGCCGCGGCCAGGCGCAGCATCTCGTTGAGGCCACGGGTGATCAGGCCGGCACGGGCGTTGAGGCCAAGCTGCATGCCATCGGCCACGCCGGTGGCCACGGCCAGCACGTTCTTCATTGCGCCGCCCAGTTCGGCACCGACCATGTCGTCGCCGGTGTAGGCGCGGAACGCCGGGCCATGCATCGCCTCGGCTACCGTCTGCGCGAACTCGGGCACGTCGCCGTGCACGGTGATCGCGGTCGGCAGGCCCTGGGTCACTTCCTTGGCGAACGACGGCCCGGTGACGACGGCCAGCGGCACGTCCTCACCCAGCACTTCGCGCGCCACTTCGTGCAGGAAGCGGCCCGAACCGGGTTCGAAGCCCTTGGTGGCCCAGGCCACGCCGGCACCGGCCGGACGCAGCGGCGCCAGCGCGCGCACGGTCTCGCCGAACGCATGCGACGGGGTCACCACCAGGATCCAGGCCGCGCCCTCCACCGCCGACGCCAGGTCGGTGGTGGCACGCAGGCTGTCCGGCAGCGGGATGCCCGGCAGATAGCGCGGGTTCTCGTGGCGCTGGTCGATGGCCTCGACCACGGCAGCGTCGCGCCCCCACAGCACGGTCGGGTGACCGTGCCGTGCGAGCAGGCTGGCCAGCGCGGTTCCCCAGGAACCGGCGCCCAGCACGGCGATCTTGTCAGCGGGAGTGCTCATCCGTGACGTCGCGGCAGGAATCAGGCGTTGCCAGCCGGCTCGGAGTCAGCCAGCGACGGTGCGTCGCCCTGCTCCTGGCGCTGGCGCAGGGTTTCTGCGTACAGGCCTTCGAAGTTGATCGGCTGCAGGAAGAACGGCGGGAAGCCGCCGGCCTGGATCAGGTCGCTGATCAGCTGGCGCACGTACGGGAACAGGATGTTCGGGCACTGGGTGCCGAGCAGCACGTCGATCGACTGCGGGTCCAGGCCGACCAGGCCGAACACGCCGGCCTGCTTCACTTCGGCCACGTAGGCGGTGCGCTCACCGGCCTGGCAGGTCAGGGTCACGGCCAGCACGACTTCGAAGGCGTTCTCACCCAGGCGCTGCACCTGCTGGTTCAGGTTCAGCTGCAGCTCCGGCTGCACCTGGTCGTTGAAGATGGTCGGGGCGTTCGGCGACTCGAAGGAGACGTCCTTGACGTAGATCTTCTCGACGGTGAAAGCGGGGCCGGTGGCGGCATCGACCGGCGCAGCGGCGCCGTTGGTGATCTCTTCGGACATTTCCAGTAACTCCAGGTGAATGCAATGAAAACGATGGTCGAACTATTGCGATGGGGGCGGGATCAGGCCCATACAAGGCCGGATCCGCCACCTGCGACAATCAGTTGCGGCCCTTGACCAGCGGCAGTTCGGCCTGCTGCCAGGCGGGAATGCCGCCGTCGAGCACGTAGACCTTCTCGAAGCCGGCCTTCTTCAGCGCCTTGGCGGCGGTTTCCGAGGCGTTGCCGCTGCGGCAGACCAGCACCACCGGCGACTGCCTGGCATTGGCCACCAGCTTGTTTTCCGGGCCGAAGGCACTGGCCTGGGCATTGCGGCTGCCGGCAATGTGGCCCTTCTCGAAGTCACCGCTGGCCGACAGGTCGACCACCACCGTGCCGCCCGCGTTCATCAGCTGGGTCAGTTCGGCGGGCTTGATGCCCTTGAAGCCCCGGAACAGGCGGCGGATCTCGGTGACGATGATGGCCACGGTCAGGCCGACCAGGGCCGCGGACAGCATCGGGTTTCGGCCTGCAAAGGCCAGCAACTCTTCGTAATTCACTCAGGTCACGGGTCGATTAAGCGGGCGCCGATTGTCGCACAAGCCGGACGCGGCCCGTCACTGCCCCTTCCACAGGTCCGGCAGGCCGGCGGTCTGCCACCAGCGCTTGGCTTCCGGGTCCCAGCGCCAGCGCTCGACCACGACCACGGTGCGCTCGGCCTGGGTGTTCTGGTTGATCACCCCGATTTCGACCCGGCGCTCGACCAGTCCCCCGTCCAGCGAGGCGCTGCTGCGCTCGCGGTAGGACGACACGCGCAGCTGCGCGTAACGGTTGAGCTCGAACTCGGTGGGCGGCTTTTCCTTGCGCAGCTTGGGGTCGAGGTAGCCGATGGCATCGTCCATGCTGCCCCAGCGGATGGTCGCCCCGTAGGCGATCTGGGTCTCTTCCAGCAGCTTGCGCTGCTTGCGGCTGAGGTCGTCGGCCGAGGCCACGGCGCTGGCCAGCAGCAGGGAACAGATCAGGAACTGGATCAGGCGGCGCATCAGTGGTTTCCCCGGAACGTCAGCCTGCCATCCTACCCTTTGGCGAAGGCAACGAAGCGACCGCTGAATTCGGCGGCGGGCTTGCCATCGGCACCGGGCTGGGTGGCGATGATGCTGATGCGGGCCTTGCGGCGCTGGCGGAAGGTGTTCAGGAAGGCGTCCCAGCCGGTGGCTTCGGCCGCTTCGGCGTGGGCGTGCAGGTCTTCATAGACCGGCGCCAGGTAGCGCAGGTTGCTGTCGGCCACATAGACCTCGGCATCATGGCCTGCCAGGCGCAGGCGCAGGCTGACCAGCGCCCAGCCGGACAGGGTCAGCACCGAGGCCAGGCTGCCGCCGAAGGCGTTGCCCTTGTCGTTGACGTTGGCAGCCAGCGGCGCGGTGATGCGCAGCACGCCGTCGGCATAACCATCGAGCTGGATCTGCATGGCGCGTACCGCCGGCATGCAGTCCAGCACGTCCTGCAGGGCGGCCAACGAGGAAGTCAGGGCATCAACGGACATCGGAGCAGCGACCACGACAACGAAGGGCCCGCATAATGCAGGCAATGGTCGACCATACGATACCCACTGGCGCCAGCCGTTCCGGCGCGCGCTGGACCCTGATCTCGCTGCGCCCGCAGGGCCAGCATGCGGCGCTGCGCCGCGCCGTTGCTGGGCTGGGCGGGCATGTGCTGGCCCTTTCGCCGTGGCGGTTGCAGCGCCTGCACGGCACGCCCGTGCTGCGCCAGCTGCAACGCGCGCTGAACTGCGATCGGGTGGTGTTCACCAGCCCGGCCGCCGTTGCCGCAGCCGCGTCCGTGCTGCCGCTGGCCGAAGTGCAGCGCAGCCCGTGGCTGACCGTGGGCGAAGGCACTGCGCGCGCATTGCAGGCACACGGCATCACCGAGGTGCACGCGCCGCAGCGGATGGACAGCGAAGGCCTGCTGGCGCTGCCGGTGCTGGCCGACGTACAGGGCCTGCGCATCGGCCTGGTGACCGCGCCCGGCGGGCGTGGACTGATTGCCGCCCAGCTGCAGGCGGCGGGCGCCACGATCGAACGTGCCGACGTCTACCAGCGTCGCCTGTTGCGCCTGCCGCCCCGTGCGCTGGCTCGATTGGCGCATTCAGCGTATCCGTGGATGCTGGCGGTGAGCAGTGGCGAGGCGCTGCAGCATTTCTGGCAGCAGCTTCCGCCGGCATTGCAGCAGCGCCTGCAGGCGCACGCGACCGCCGTGGTGGCCAGTGATCGCCTCAGCGAACAGGCCCGGGCACTGGGCCTGCAGCACGTCGTGCGCGCGGCCGGCCCCACCACCGCGCAGCTGGTGGCGGCCGCACACGCCACGCTCACCGTCCCGGCAGCGACCTGAACAGGGACGTGGGTCACGCTTGCCGCTGTCGTCGGCAACAGTGATGCTGTGCACAACGCGGCCTGCCGGCCCCCGACCGGCGACGTTGCCGACAAGGAAGCCCGATGAACGACACTCCGCCCGTTTCCCCGCCCCGTCGACCCGTGCGCTGGCTGCTGCCGCTGGCCGGTGTGGTCGTGCTTGGCGTGGGCGGCTATGCCGGCTGGTACGTCTGGCAACAGCAACAGAACGAACAGGCAGCGCAGGCACAGACCACCGCCGTGCAGCTGCAGGGCCTGGAGGCCACGCTGGATGCACTTCGCCGTGACCAGCGCGCGAGCAGCCAGCGCCTGCAGGACGCGGCCGCCACCAACCGCGTGCTGCGCGACGAGATGCTGGGCCTTTCCCAGCGCAGCGCATTGCTGGAAGAGAACCTGGCCAAGCTGGCCGACAGCGCCAACCAGGGCCGCCAGGCGGTGCAGCGCGATGAGGCCGAACTGCTGCTGACCCAGGCCGCGCAGCGCCTGAACTACGCCGACGATGTGGAAGGCGCACGCCGGTTGTACGCCCAGGCCGCGACGGCACTGGCCGAACTGCCCGACAGTGATGGCCTGAACCTGCGCCAGGCGCTGGTGCAGGAGCGCGAGGCATTGGATGCGCTCGGCAGCGGCCCGCGCGTGCAGTCGCTGCAGCGCCTGGATGCTGTGGGCCGGGCGCTGCAGGGCCTGCCCTCGCAGATCACCGGCACGACCGGCAGCAGCACCGCCAAACCCTGGTGGCAGGCAACACTGGCGCCATTCGTGGACATCACCCCGAGCCGCCAGAACGGCCCGCTGACCGCCGCCGAACAGCGCAACGCCGACGATGCCCTGCAGCTGGAACTGACATTGGCACGTGCCGCAATCGAGCGCGGCGATCGCGCGGGCCGTAATACCGCATTGGACCGTGTTGAGCACTGGGCACAGCGGCGCTGGCCGGATTCACCAGCCCTGCGCGCACAACGTGCTGAACTGAAGGCCTTGCGCGAACTTCCGCTGCAGGCCAGCGATGCTGTTCTTGGCAGCACCCTGCAGCAACTGCGCACCCAGACCGACCGGAGGTAAGCCCGCATGAAACCCCTGCAATCCCTGGTCGTGCTGTTGTTGGCCGTGGCCATCGGCGTGGTCGCCGCGCAATGGCTCGGCGCCGATGACCTGAACCGCTTCGGCGAAGTGACCCTGCGCTACGGTGGCTACGACTACCACAGCAACCTGCCGAAGGTGGCGCTGCTGACAGTGATCGCGGTGCTGGTGCTGTGGCTGCTGTGGAGCCTGATTGCCGCACCGTTCCGCGCCTGGGGCCGCTACCGCCGCAAGCAGGGTCGCGTGCGCCTGATCGATGGCCTGCAGGCCTATGAGCACGGCCAGTGGCAGCGTGCCGAGAAGCTGCTGGACGGTGCCGCCAAGGACCCGGAAGTGAGCGCGGTGGCACTGGCCAACGCCGTGCGCAGCGCGCAGGCACGTGCCGATGGCCCGGCTGGCGAGGCGCTGCTGCAGCGCCTGGGCGAGAGCGATGCCACCCTGCAGGCGCTGCTGCGCGCCGAGCAGCTGCTGGCACGCGATCTGCCGGTGGATGCGATCAATGCCCTGGACGTAGCGGCGATCCAGCCGCTTCCGCCGCGTGGCCTGTGGCTGCGTACCGAAGCGCTGGCACAGGCCGGCCGCGCCCACGAGGCGTATGGCCAGCTGGGTGCGTTGCGCCAGAGCAAGGTGCTTCCGGCCGAAGCGAACAGCGAACTGGAAGCGCGCCTGGCCGCACAGGCGCTGCTGGAAGCGGCCGACGTCAATGCGCTGGCCGCGCAATGGGAAGCCACGCCGAAGGCACTGCGACCGACCCCGGACGTGGTGGGTGCCTATGCCAGCCGTGCGGTGGCACTGAACTGGGATGAGCCGGCATTGCTGGCGCTGGAACAGGCGCTGGACCATCGCTGGGACGACGAACTGGTGACGCTGTATGGTCGCCTTCCGGCCGAGCGCCTGGCCACGCGCCAGAGCAATCTGGCGCGCTGGCGCAACGTGCATGACGACTCGGCCGCGCTGCGCCTGGCACAGGGCCGCGTGGCCCTGGCCCAGCAGCAGTGGGATGCCGCCGACGCATTCCTGCACGAAGCCATCGCCGCGGGCGCGGGTGCACCGGCGTGGGAAGCGCTGGGTGAACTGTTTGCGCAGCGTGGCGATCATGCGCTGGCCGCGCAGTGCCTGGCCAATGCGCTGCGCCTGCAGCGCGGCGAGGACAGCGTGAAACTGGTGCGCGGCAGCGAAGCGCCGCTGCGTGCCACGGTGGAAGAGCAGCCGGTTACGGTGCAGCCGCCGGTGTATGACGCCAACGAAGAGCGCGACGAATTCGGTAATCCGCGGTTGCCGTAAGCATGGCTGAGGTGTGCCGACCAACGGTCGGCACCCACCGGAGCAAGAAAAAACGCCGCCCATCGGGCGGCGTTTTCGTACCAGCGTTGCCGGCCAGCGGCCGGCACTACCGTGATGCTCAGCGCTCGACGATCGCCACCACGCCCATGCCGCCGGCGGTGCAGATCGACACCAGCGCACGGCCACCGCCGCGCTCGGCCAGCTGCTTGGCGGCAGTGGCGATGACGCGTGCGCCGGTGGCGGCGAACGGGTGGCCGGTGGCCAGCGACGAGCCCAGCAGGTTGATCTTGTCCGGGTCGATGCGGCCCATCGGCGCGTCCAGGCCCAGGCGGTTGCGGCAGTAATCCTCGCTCTCCCACGCGCGCAGGGTGCACAGCACCTGCGCGGCGAAGGCTTCGTGGATCTCGTAGATGTCGAAGTCCTGCAGGGTCAGGCCGTTGCGCTTGAGCATCTCCGGCACGGCCACGGTCGGCGCCATCAGCAGGCCTTCGCCATGCACGAAGTCCACCGCAGAGACATGCGCATCGCGCAGATAGGCCTGCGGCTCATGGCCGTGCGCACGCGCCCACTCCTCGCTGGCCAGCAGCACGGCGGCGGCGCCGTCGGTCAGCGGGGTGGAGTTGGCGGCGGTCAGCGTGCCACGGCCGGAGACCTTGTCGAACGCCGGCTTCAGCGTCGCCAGCTTTTCCAGCGAGGTATCCGGGCGCAGGATGTTGTCACGCTCGACGCCACGGAACGGTGCGATCAGGTCGTTGAAGAAGCCGCGCTCATAGGCTGCGGCCAGCTTCTTGTGCGACGACACCGCCCACTCGTCCTGCGAGTCGCGCGAGATGTTCCACTCCTTGGCCATGTCCTCGCAGTGGTCGCCCATGCTCTTGCCGGTGCGCGGCTCGGCCACGCCCGGGAACTCGGGCTTGAGCTCGGAGAACTTGAAGCCGGCGGTGAGCGCACGGATCTTGTCGCCGGTGCTCTTGGCACGGTTGGCAGCCAGCAGGCGCGCGCGCAGTTTCTTGCCGTAGACGATCGGCACGTCGGAGGTGGTGTCCGAACCGCCGCCGATGCCCGATTCGATCTGGCCCAGCGCGATCTTGTTGGCGACGGTGATGATGCTGTCCAGCGAGGTGCCACAGGCGCGCTGCAGGGTGATGCCCGGGGTCAACGGCGACAGGCCGGAAGACAGCGTGGCTTCGCGACCCAGGTTCCAGTCGCTGGAGTGCTTGATCACCGCACCCATCGCCACTTCGCCCAGCTGCTGGCCATGCAGGCCGAAACGTTCGACCAGCGCGCCCAGCGTACGGACCGACATGCCGAGGTTGCCGACATCCGAATACGCGGTGTTCTGGCGGCAGAACGGAATGCGGACGCCACCGAGGATGGCGACGGGACGAGCGTTGGGCATGGAGATACCTGGCATGGATGAGGGTGTCTGCAACATGGCCTGCACGACGGAGCAGGCATAATGGAGCCAAGTGTAGCTGCCGCCCTGTGATGGGCCAACCGTGGAACCATGAGCAAACCCGACCCCGCGATGAATGCCCTTGGCGTGCTGGCCCTGGAACTGGCCGGCGGCGAAATCCCCCGCCAGGCGGTGCTCAGCGCTGAACAGGCCGGTGAACTGGCCGAACGCGTCGGCCGTGACCTTTCCAAGCTGGTGCCGCAGGTGGCCGAGCTGGACCTGGTGTTCGCCGCCGCCCATTTCGACCCGGCCGAAGTACTGCGCCCGGGCTGGCCGATCCATCGCCGCCTGGAAGAACTGCAGATGCGTGCCCCGGGCCGCAACCAGGGCCCGCGCCTGCTGGCCTTCGGTACCGATGCCAACGGCGACGTGCCGCTGCCGTTCCAGGCCGATGCCAGCCTGGTGGGCGGTGGCCTGCGCGTGGTGCCGTTCCTGCTGACCGGCAGCGACGTGGCCACCACCAACGCGGTGGCCAATGCGCTGGAAGAAACACTGCTGGCCAACGGCATGGCGCATGCCGACACCGCGTTGATGGCGCAGAACACCTTCGGTGCCCGCATCGAGCACGCGCGCTATTTCACCGTGAACGACCTGGCCGCGATGATGTCGATGCAGTACGACAACCAGGGCCTGGCGGCGCTGTGGCCGCTGATCGAGACTGCGATCATGGCCCCGGGCGAGGACGAGTGGCTCAACGCCGCGCCCGAGCCGCTGCTGCGCTACACGCACGGCGAAGCACGCATGGCGCTGTTCGATCCGGCCGGCTGGTGCGCCCACTACAACCACGGCAACAACGACTGCGACCGCCTGAAGGGCATCTACGAGCAGTTCCTGATGCGCCAGCGGCAGATGGCCGCGGTGCTGGAAGCACACGGCGTGCCGGTGCTGTTCGTGCACTGCGAGGCCGGGCAGGACGCGCGCGAGCTGTTGGCGCGCTGATGGGTCGTGCCGGCCGCTGGCCGGCACCCCTCGCATCTGCGAATGCCGGCCAGCGGCCGGCACGACCGATCAGGAAAAACGCCGGCTTGCGCCGGCGTTTTCCATTTCCAGCAGGACCGCGCTTACGGCGCCTTCTGGATCACCGCACACGCCAGGCGCGCGCCGGCGTTGCCGGTCGGCTGGGTCTTGTAGTCGTCCGCATCGGCGTGGACGATCAGGCCGCGGCCGATGATGTCGAAGTCATCACCCTTGCCGATGTTGACGTTGCTCGACACCGGGCCGTCGATGGTGGCCACGCCCTTGTCGTCGGCCTTGATGTTGGGCATGTCGCCGCCGTGGTGCGGATCGGTGGCGACGTTGCCGTGATCCTGGTGGCCCGGATTGAAGTGGCCGCCGGCGCTCATGCCGTCCGGCGCGCTGCAGTCGCCCTTTTCGTGGATGTGGAAGCCGTGCTCGCTGCCCGGCTTCAGGCCGGTGATCTGGCCGGTCACGTGGACCTTGCCGTCGACCACCTTGAAGGTAACGCTGCCCTTGGCCTCGTTGCCCTGGGTCGGTGCCAGCTCGGCGGTGGCCGAGGCATCGGCCGCCGGGGCGGCAGCAGGTGCCGGGGCTGCGGCCGGTTCGGGGGTGGCGCCCTCGGCCGGGGCGGCCGGCGGGGTTTCAGTCTGCGGAGCGGCCGGCTGCTGGCCGCAGGCCGCCAGGCCCAGCGCGGCGATGGCCGCAAACAGCGAAGTGTGGATCAGACGCATTGGAATCTCTCCCTGGATGAAGCCTGCGGTGATCAGCGGACAACCCGGATCACGCCACAGGCGATGCGGACGCCGGCATTGCCGGCGGGCTGGCTGCGATAGTCGTCGGCGTTGGCATGCACGACCAGTGCACGTCCGGCGATATCGGTGGCGGCGCCTCCGCCAAGGGTAACGCCCTTGAGGTGGATATCGACGTTGGCGCGGCCCTGGGCATCGGCACGCAGGTTGTCCATGTCGCCCAGGTGGTGCTTGCCGGTGCCGGCGCGACCATGCGCGGCGCCACCGGGGTTGAAGTGGTTGCCGGCGCTGCTGGCATCCACCGCGCTGCAGTCGCCACGCTCGTGGATGTGGAAACCGGCCTGCTGCATCGGCTGCAGGCCGCCGATCAGCCCGGTGATGTGGATGCCACCAGGCTCCACCATCAGCGCGATGCGGCCACTGACGATGCTGGCCGAGGCCGGCGACAGGTTGGCCTCGGCCTGCTTGGCGGCACTGACCACGGTCGGCGGCGGCGGGGTGGGCTCGGCCTTCTTCGGTGCGCTGCCACAGGCAGACAGCAGCACGGCGGCGGACAACGGCAGGATGGCAAAGGACAGACGCATCGAAGACTCCTTGCAGGTGACACTACGGACGGCATCGTCCATGAACGATCAACGATTCGGCAAGCGGGCGCGAGGATCGCGTGCAGGGACCGTTCAATGGCCCCCGCGACGGCGCCCGGCGCCCAGCTTGCGGGTAAGGGTATTGCGGCCGAGGCCGAGGCGGGCAGCGGCTTCGGCGCGGCGGCCGTGGGTGATCTGCAGCGCGGCCTCCAGCAGGGCATGGTCGACCCGCTCGCGCACCTGCGCGTGCAACCCTTCCACGCCTTCGGCCAGCTGACGGCGCGCCCATTCGGCCAGCAGCGCTTCCCACTGGCCCGGATCGGCGGCGCTGGCACTGCTGCGGCGGCCGCGCGCGCGGTTCAGCGCGGTATCGACATCGGCCACGCCGATGGTGTCGGCGGCGGCCAGCGCGGCCATCCGCCAGCACACGTTCTCCAGCTCGCGCACGTTGCCCGGCCAGTCGTGCTCGCGCAGCGCCTGCAGGGCCGCGGCGGTGAGGCGCTTCGGCGGCGTATCCAGCTTGCGTGCGGCGGCGGCCAGGAAGGTGCTGGCCAGTTGCGCGATGTCCTCGCGGCGCTCGCGCAGCGGCGGCAGCTGCAGGCGCACCACGTCCAGGCGGTGCAGCAGATCGGCGCGGAACTTCCCCTGCGCGACCAGTCCCTCCAGATCCTGGTGGGTGGCGGCCACCACGCGCACGTCGACGCGGATCAGCTCGCGGCCACCGACGCGGAAGAACTCACCCTGCGCCAGCACACGCAGCAGGCGGGTCTGCAGCGGCAACGGCATGTCGCCGATCTCATCCAGGAACAGCGTGCCGCCATTGGCCTGCTCGAAGCGGCCGATGTGGCGGCGCTGCGCACCGGTGAAGGCGCCCGCTTCGTGGCCGAACAACTCACTTTCCAGCAGTTCGGCCGGGATCGCGGCGGTATTGAGCGCGACGAACGGCCCCTGCGCACGCGGCGATTCGCGATGCAGCGCATTGGCCACCAGTTCCTTGCCGGTGCCGGTCTCGCCGGTGATCAGCACCGCCAGCGGCGCTTGTGCCAGGCGGCCGATGGCACGGAACAGCGCGCGCATCGGCGGGGTATCGCCCACCAGTTGCGGCGGTTGGTCGCTGGGCGCTTCCGCCGCAGGTGTGGGCGCCGCCAGTGCCGGCGCAATTGCCGGCAGCACACGCTGCGCCAGCGCCACGGCATCGTCCAGGTCGAACGGTTTGGACAGGAATTCATGCGCGCCACCGCGGAACGCGCCCGCGGTGCTGGCCACGTCGGTATAGGCCGACATCACCACCACGGGCAGCTGCGGCAGCGCGGCCTTGAGCTTGTCCAGCAGCACCAGGCCATCGTCGCCGGGCATGCGCACATCGGTGAACAGCAGCGCCGGCGGCGGGCCCTCGCTCAGGGCCTGCAGGGCGGGGGCGGCGCTGTCGAAGTCGACAACCTGGTAGCCCGCCTCGCGCAGCGCGGTGCACAGCACGAAGCGCACGGCGCGGTCGTCGTCGACCACCCAGATGCGTTGTGCGGGAGTGGAGGCGTCAGACATCACGCGGGGCCTCCTCGGCCAGGGCGGCGCCGCTGATGATCGGCAGCAGCAGGGTGAACACGGTATGGCCTGGGCGCGAGCGGTAGGTCAGCGTGCCGCGATGTTCGCGCGCGACCTGCTGGGCCAGCGCCAGGCCCAGCCCGGTACCCTCGGCGCGGCCACTGACCAGCGGCAGGAACAGGTGTTCAGCCAGTTCCTCGGGCACGCCACGGCCGTCGTCGGCGATTTCCAGGCGCAGCGCCAGCGTGTGCAGCTGCTCGGCGATGCGCACGCCATGCTCCACCCGGGTGCGCAGGGTGATGCTGCCGGCGCCGGCCTGGATCGCGTTGCGCACCAGGTTCCACACCGCCTGGGTGAGGCGGTCGGCGTCGCCGTGGAATTCGGGAATGCTGGGGTCGTAGTCGCGCTGCAGGCGTACCGCCCAGCCGGCCTCGTTCTCGGCCAGGCGCAGCACGCGCTCCAGCGCCGCATGGATGTTCAGTTCGGCATGCGGCGCAGCCGGGGCCGGCGACAGCAGCTGGTCGAGCAGGCCGTTGAGGCGTTCGATCTCCGACCCGATCAGCTCGATCAGCTCGCGTTCGCTGGCATCACGCTGGGCCGCGCGGCGGGCCAGCAGCTGGGCCGCGCCCTTCAGCCCGGCCAGCGGGTTGCGCAACTCGTGGGCCAGTCCCTTCAGCGCCGCGCTGAGCGCGCTGGGCAGGGCCTGGGTCGGGTCCAGCCCGGGGAATTCATCGACCGGATGCGCCTCCAGCAGCCAGCCGCCATCGTCGCGGCGGCTCATCCAGCCCTCGGCGAAGCGCGGGGCCTCGCCGGGCACCGCCAGCGCCAGCCGGTTCAGGCGCAGGCTGTCGCGCTCATCGCGGGCCAGGAAATGGGCCAGGGCTTCGCCCTGCACTTCCAGTGCGACCAAGGGCCGACCCAGCAAGCGCCGCGCGCTGACACCCAGCCAGCGGGCAAAGGCCGGATTGCAGCCGGCGATGCAGCCATCGGCCCCGGCCCAGGCCAGCGGCGTGCCCAGGGCATCGAGGGACGGCGGGGGTGCGGGGTCGGACATTGCACCAATGTAGTGCAAAACGCGGGTCCGGGGTCGGATCCCTTTCCGTCAGGAAAGGGCTCTGACCCCGGCCGGGCAGCGTTACACCGGGTAGCCGGTGGCTTCCCGGGCCTTCTTCCAGGCAGCTTCGAATTCACGCGCGGAAATTTCGTCGTCTTCGTCGAAATCCAGGAACGACACCGGCTGGTCGGCCAGCAGGAAGCGGTCGTCGCTGTGGGCATGCTCGTCGGCCCAGACCATCTTGGTGCCGTAGATCTCCACTTGGCGCACGATCTTCTCGCCACGGGCTTCCATCAGCACGTTGCCCTTGCCCAGGCCCGATTCGGCCCAGTGCTTGTAGTACTTCTTTGCGGCGGATTTCGCGCCGGATTTTGCGTTGTGCTTTGCGTAGGTCATTGCAGGGGTCCTGGCCGCAGGCGCGGCCGGAAAGTTCGGAATGGCGCCATTATCAGGCATCCGGGGGCCAACCTACTGCGGCAACGCCACGCCCTTCGGCCACAGCATCCAGATGTTGCCCTTCTGCTTCATGTCGCCGGCCAGCTTGCCGGCGGCATCGCCACTGCCCCAGTACAGGTCGGCGCGCACTTCGCCGGCAATGGCGCCGCCAGTGTCCTGCGCGGCCACCGGGCGCACCACCGGGGTGCCGTCCGGGCGCGTGGTGGACAGCCACAGCAGGCTGCCCAGCGGCACCACGGTGCGATCCACGGCGACGCTGTAGCCGGCGGTGAGCGGCACGTTCAGTGAACCGCGCGGACCCTCCGGGCTGTCCGGATTGCGCACGAAGAACACGTAGCTGGGGTTGCTGCGCAGCAGCTCCGGCACGCGCGCGGGGTTGGCCCGAGCCCAGGCGCGGATCGCGTCCATGGTGACGTCTTCCTTCTTCAGCTGGCCCTGGTCGACCAGCCAACGACCGATGGCGCGATACGGGTGGCCATTCTGCTCGGCATAGGCCAGCCGCACCTGCGTGCCGTCTGCCAGGCGTACCCGGCCCGACCCCTGGATCTGTAGCAGCTGCAGGTCCATCGGGTCGGTCAGCCAGGCCAGCACTGGAGCCTTGGCGCCCTTGGCCGCGATGGTGCCGGCGTCGTCATAGGGCTTGAGCACCTTGCCGTCGAGGCGACCGCGCAGGCGCTTGCCCTTCAGTTCCGGGTAGACGCTGTCCAGCTGCACCACGATCAGATCATTCGGCGTGCCGTAAACCGGTACGGTGGCAGCGGCCGTGCGGGTGAGGCTGCCGGCGTAGATCGGCTCGTAGTAGCCGGTAATCAGCCCGTCGGCCTGGTGACCGCCGGCACGCAGCGCATAGACATCGAGGTCGCGCTGCAGGAACTGGCGGATCGCGGCCGGGTCCTTGTCTGAAACCGCCGCGGCGGTGGCGCAGGGTTTTGCCCAAACAGCATCGTTCTTCAGGCGGGTGCAGCTGCTGCGCCAGGCAACGAAGCCGGCCTGCAGGTCGCTGTCGGAGACCGGTGGCAGTGCACTCCATGCGGCCTTGGCGTAGGTGGCCGCGGGCGGCGTGACCGGCGTCGGCACTTCGGATCCGCTGCGGGGAGCGGTGGTGGAGCAGCCTGCGAGCACGGCCGCTGCCAACAGGGTCCAGTGCTTGCGCTTGAAGAAGGTGGCGGAATCGATCATGCCGCCATGGTGGCGGGCCGGCCGCTGGGCGGCAACCCAGCGCGGGGTCAAGCGTTCATGCGCCGGGTCAGGGCGTCTGCAGCAGCAGCGAATGCAGGATGCGCGCGTCTTCGGCATCCAGCGTCTTCGGCAGGTCGTCGCGGCCACGGAATCGGCGGTGGAAGGCGGCGACGGTGGCGTCGCGGTTGTCCAGCGGATAGCCGAAGCGGGCCAGCGCATTCCACGCGTCGAAGCCCTCCGGCGCAGTCCCGTCGGCCGCGCGCGGCCAGACGCCGAAACCGGCCTCGGCCAGCTGTTGCCACGGGAAGAACCGGCTCGGGTCCTGCTTGCGCGTGGGCGCCAGGTCGGCATGGCCGATCAGCTGGCGCGGCGGGATGTTCAGGCGGGTGGTGAGATCGCGCAGCAGCACGATCAGCGATTCGATCTGTGCCGCACTGAACGGGCTGCGGCCATCGTTGTCGAGCTCGATGCCGATCGAGGCCGAGTTGAGATCGGTGATGGTGCCCCAGCGCCCGGCGCCGGCGTGCCAGGCACGGCGCTCATCGGCGACCAGCTGGTAGCGATGGCCATCGGCACCGATCAGGTAGTGCGCGCTGACCGGCCCACCGCTGTTGGCGGTGCGCAGCGTACGCAGGCTCTGCTGCACCGATTTCTGCTCAGTGTGGTGAATGACAATGATGACCGGCGTGCGCGCGTTGTGGTTGGGCGACGGCACCCAGGTGGCAAGCGGGTTGTGCTGCACGGGCGCGGTGGCGCTGCAGGCCGCCAGGGCCAGTGCCAGCAGTGTGGAAGCCAGGAGGCGAAGGCTGATCATGGGCGGATTCTAACCATGGATCGAGTCTATCGTTCGAGGCCATGTGCCGGACGACGCCACCGGTGGTCGTGCTGTCCACACAGGGACAGCAGGACCTGGTCAGGCCAACGCCGGCGTGCCGCTCAACTTCGAAAGAACGACAGGTTGTACAGAAACAGGCCCCAGACCGCGATCGCGAGTGGGATCTCGTAAAACGCGGAACGGTGTCGCAACGCCATCCGGATGAACATCACCACGGTCAGCATGGGCTGCCCGAAGAAGCAGACCCAGAAGAGCGCTTCTACACCTGGCACAGTGGACAGCTCGTAGATTCCGAGGGAGTTGTCGGTGTTCCGATTGAAAGTGACCGCACCCCAAAGGGCGAGCAGGAAAAGCCAGGGCAGTGCACTGGCGCTTGATAGAAACAAGGTCCGTCTACCTACGACACTCATTTTCGTTCCCATTCGGGTTGATCGAACCTGTACCGATCGATGACCGATGCACATGCTGCCTGGAGCAGACTTCCGCGATCCGCTCCTCATGCCCGCCATATCGTTCCTTCGTGCAGCGCACATGCGCGGCAGTATCAGGGTGCCGGAGCCGCATAGCTGTTATTCAGTACTCCGGTCCAGGATCCATCTCGGGTTCGAAGCAGCCGCCAACCTGTGCAAACCGTCGGATCGCCTCTTCATCCTCAGCCTCGTACTCGATGGCGAACGGCATGGGCGGGCGATGCTTCTTCCGCGGATTCATGCTTCGAAACAGTGCATAGCCCTCAAGCACAGCCAGCATCTGGGGTCGCGTCAACAAGACAACGTCCTGGGAGTTCCATCGCGAATGCACCAGGAAGAAATCGGCTGCCCGCAGGACAGCATGTCCCTCTCCATAATGGACGCATGCGCTGCCCTCGTCACCATTTGTGGGTGCAGCAAGCGCACTGCGGGTCCGCAGTTCGCTGCCGCGCCCGAGATGGCCGAAGTCTCCATCCAGCCACGCTGCGATTTCACCGGCACCCCGTCCCTGCCCATGGTGGACGACCGGCGCGTCACCGATCTTCTCTTCTCCGGAAGGAACGTGGCAATCGCCAGTCCAGTAGGGGAAAAGTACTGCTTGAATAGTCATTCGAAACCCATTCCCTGCTACCGCAACGGAAACCCCTGTTCCACTTCCGATCTACCCGACCTGCTCAAAGATCACGTCAGTCACGCCTGCCCGCTCAAGGCGTGACTTCACTTCCTCACTGACGATCAGTGCAGCACCGAATCCTCCAAGCCGGAAAATATGCCACGAGCCCACTTTCCCGCCATACAGAGCCAACTTCGCAAACGCGCGATACTGCCCAGCGAGATCAGGCCTCACGGGATCATCGCGCTCGAACCTCTCGAACCTCTCGAACTCGGAGCGTGATTCGCCGACACAGTCGACGCAGGTTTCGACAATCAATACAAAGTAGCTTCCCCGCGTGCGCTGGCCTTCAATCACGACAGGTTCCATTACGGCATTCGCATGGAGCCCGTCGACTTCTGGCAGACCTTCCAGTGCGCTGCGGAACCGGGCACTCACGATGGCAACGGGACAGGACACCCTGATCCAGAGCATAGCTTGAAGGAAAATGGCATCTTCTGCGAGCAACCGTTCACACGCGTAAGTGCTTCAGCCGATGGGAAATACCGGCCCACGGCTCCAGGGCACTCCGGCGTCGGAGAACATCCGTTCGATCTCATCGTGGAATCCTGGATGAAAGGTCGTCTCATCGCTCGACTGCGAACGCAGGTAACGCGAGACCAGATCCCGGCACAGCGCCGTCGCTTCCATGTAGGTATCCAGCCACAACACCTGCCCCTCGTCGGAAAGCTGATCCGGACGGACAACCGAGAGCTTGTGGCAGAAGGCATCGATGCTGGGAAACCCCAGATCTGCCAGCAGGTCGTGGTAGGTCAGCCGCCACAGACCGGAGGAAAGGCAGCGATAGGTGAGCTCCACGGCGAAGCTCCAGCGTTCTCGATCTGCTGCGCCAGCCACGCCGTCCACAAACGCATGCGGACTGTAGTCGTCCAGGGTCAGCAGGTAGACATACCATTCGATGTCTTCCATCACTGCTGCGGAAGTCGCCTGGATCACACCTGCTCCGTTCTGTAGTCCATCGAAGTCGTTGGTGGCGAACACGCACACCTGCAGACAGCCATTGAAGCAGGAACGGTAGGGCCACGCCATGCGTGGCTGAGTCGCCGACAGTGCCAAGCAAGCTTGGCACCTACCAGAGCAGGAGCAGTGCCAAGCAAGCCTGGCACCCACCAAACGCAAAGGCGGCCCCACAGGGCCGCCCGCTATGCATCAGGCCTCGTAGGCGGACTCGCCGTGCGAAGTCACATCCAGGCCAGTACGCTCTGCTTCCTCGGTGACGCGCAGGCCGACCACGCTGCGCACCACCAGCAGGATCAGCGTGGTCACCACCGCCGACCAGACCACGGTCAGGCCGACGCTGACCACCTGCACCCAGACCTGATGGGCGATATCCAGATCGGCCTTGGTGCCGCCCAGCGACTGCGCACTGAACACACCGGTGAGAATCGCGCCGACGATGCCGCCGACACCATGCACACCGAACACGTCGGCGGTGTCATCCACCTTCAGCAGGCGCTTCAAACCGGTCACGCCCCACACGCAGACCACGCCGGCGACGAAGCCGATGATGATCGCGCCGAGCGGGCCGACCGTGCCGCAGGCCGGGGTGATGCCGACCAGGCCGGCCACCGCACCCGAGGCCGCGCCCAGCGCCGACGGCTTGCCCTTGCCGATGGCTTCCACCAGGGTCCAGCCGAGCACGGCGGCGGCGGTGGCCAGCACGGTGTTGAGGAAGGCCAGTGACGCCACAGTATCGGCAGCGGCGGCGGAGCCCGCGTTGAAGCCGAACCAGCCCACCCACAGCAGCATCGCGCCGATATAGGTGAACGGCACGTTGTGCGGCTTCAGCGCGGTCTGGCCATAGCCCAGGCGCTTGCCGACGAACCATGCGGCCACCAGGCCAGCCACGCCCGCATTGATGTGGACCACGGTGCCACCGGCGAAGTCGATCGCGCCCAGTTCACCCAGATAGCCGCCGCCCCAGACGATGTGCGCCATCGGGATGTAGCTGAGAGTGAACCACAGCGCCGAGAACAGCAGCACCGCGCGGAACTTGATGCGCTCGGCGAACGCGCCGACGATCAGCGCGGTGGTGATGCCGGCGAAAGTCGACTGGAAGGCGACGAACAGGTAATCCGGCAGGCCCTTGATCGGCGTGTTGCCGACCGAGTCGGGGGTGAAGCCCTTGAGGAAAGCGAATTCGGTGAACGAACCGAAGAACGGATTGCCGGCGCTGAACACCGCGCTGTAGCCATAGGACACCCACAGCAGCAGCACCAGCGAGAACACCACCAGGATCTGGCTGAGCACCGACAGCACGTTCTTCGAACGCACCAGGCCGCCGTAGAACAACGCCAGCCCCGGCACCACCATCAACAGCACCAGCAGGGTGGAGGTGAGCATCCACGCCACGTCGCCGCGATCATAGGCGGCGGCCGCTTCTGCCACGGCCGGTGCAGCGGCTGCCGCTGCAGGATCCTGCAGCGGTTCGACCGCCACGCTTTCGCTGGGCAGCGGTGACACCTGCACCTGGGCGTGGGCACTGCCCGGCCAGGCACCGGCGGCCAGCGCGCTGAGCAGCATCAACAGGCACACCAGATGGAACCGGGCTTGCCACCCGGTGAGAAGGCGCATCTTCATGGGGGGAGTCTCCGGAAAGGGGTTACAGCGCGTCGGCACCGATTTCGCCGGTGCGGATGCGGATGACCTGTTCGACGGCGGTGACGAAGATCTTGCCGTCACCGATCTTGCCGGTGCCTGCCGACGACTGGATCGCTTCGATCACCGCGTCGGCACGCTCGTCGGTGACCACGGTTTCGATCTTGATCTTGGGCAGGAAATCGACGACGTACTCGGCGCCGCGATACAGCTCGGTGTGGCCCTTCTGGCGGCCGAAGCCTTTCACTTCGGTCACGGTGATGCCCGACACGCCTGCGTCGGACAGGGCCTCGCGGACCTCGTCGAGCTTGAACGGCCGGATGATGGCGGAGATCAGTTTCATGCGCATGTCCCGAGGATGGATGGGGCCAGCGCGCCAGCGCGCGTTGGCATCAGGCAACCAGCGGCCATCAGGGTGATGACCGTGGCTGTTGCACCGGACACGTACAGGGCCGGGACGGCCGTGCCTCTCTCCTTGCACGACCGACGCGGGAGGGAGGGCGGCCCTGGTCGCGTATCCGGTCTCTCTCTTGCCCCTGGATCAGGGGTCAGAGCCCGTTCGTAAACGAACGGGATCCGACCCCGATCTGACCGCGGCTCCCCAGCCGCGAAAACGGGTGCGATGGCGGCGGGTGGGAGGGGGATGCCCACCGCCATCGCCCCCGGTCAGCTGGCGTAGTACAGCTGGTATTCCAGCGGGTGGGTGGCCGCGCGGAACTTGGTCACTTCCTGCATCTTCAGCGCGATGTAGCCGTCGATGAAGTCATCGCTCATCACGCCGCCGGCCTTCAGGAACTCGCGGTCCTTGTCCAGCGCTTCCAGCGCCTGGTCCAGCGAAGAGCAGACCTGCGGGATCAGCTTCTCTTCTTCCGGCGGCAGGTCGTACAGGTCCTTGTCGCTCGGTGCGCCCGGGTCGATCTGGTTCTTGATGCCGTCCAGGCCGGCCATCATCAGCGCGGTGAAGGTGAGGTAGCCCGACTGGATCGGATCCGGGAAGCGCATTTCGATGCGGCGCGCCTTCGGGTTGGACACCCACGGAATGCGGCACGAAGCCGAACGGTTGCGGGCCGAGTAGGCCAGCATCACCGGTGCTTCGTAGCCCGGCACCAGGCGCTTGTAGCTGTTGGTGCCGGAGTTGGCGAAGGCGTTGATGGCCTTGGCGTGCTTGAAGATGCCGCCGATGTACCACAGCGCCAGCTGGCTCAGGCCGCCGTAGCCGTCACCGGAGAACAGGTTGGTGCCGCCCTTGGACAGCGACTGGTGCACGTGCATGCCGCTGCCGTTGTCGCCGACGATCGGCTTGGGCATGAAGGTGACGGTCTTGCCGTTGCGGTGCGCGACGTTCTTGATCACGTACTTCATGCGCAGCAGTTCATCGGCCTTCTGCACCAGGGTGCTGAACTTGGTGCCGATCTCGCACTGGCCGGCGGTGGCCACTTCGTGGTGCTGCACTTCCACTTCGATGCCGACCTGTTCCAGGGTCTTGCACATCTCGGCGCGCAGGTCGTGCAGGGTGTCGGTCGGCGGCACCGGGAAGTAGCCGCCCTTCACGCCCGGACGGTAGCCGCTGTTGGCGCCGTCGTACTTGGCGCCGCTGTTCCACGCCGCTTCTTCCGAGTCGACCTGGAAGAAGGTGTGGCCCATTTCATTGGCGAAGCGGACCGAGTCGAAGATGAAGAATTCCGGCTCCGGGCCGAAGAACGCGGTTTCGGCGATGCCGGAGGACTTCAGGTAGGCCTCGGCGCGCTTGGCGATGCCGCGCGGGCAACGGCCATACGGCTGCATGGTGGCCGGGTCGAGGATGTCGCAGCTGATCACGATGGTCGGATCGGCGTAGAACGGGTCGACGTAGGCACTGGCGGTATCCGGCAGCAGCACCATGTCCGATTCGGCGATGCCCTTCCAGCCGGCGATCGAGCTGCCATCGAACATCTTGCCTTCTTCGAACAGCGACGGCTCGACGATGCTGACCGGGAAGGTCACGTGCTGCTCGACGCCACGCATGTCGACGAAGCGCAGGTCGACGAACTCGATCTGGTTGTCCTTGATCAGCTTTTCTACGTTTTCCACGGACATCGGTACGACCTCGGATGGGGATGAATGCCTGCTGAGGTACAGCAACGACCGTGCCAACTTTTCGAAGGCCACAAGTTATTGATTTCAAAAAGGGCGCCCCGTGGCGGTGCAGAACCGTGCGCACCAAACGGGTGCGCCCGTCACCAGACGCACCCGTTTGGTGCAGCAGGGATCGTCTATCCTCTCGACCTTCTTCCTTCCGCCGCGCGTGCACGCACCGTCCATGTCCGACCTGCTCTCTGCCCTGCTGCTGGGCATCCTCGAAGGCCTCACCGAATTCCTGCCGATCTCCAGCACCGGCCACCTGCTCATCGCCCAGCACTGGCTGGGGGCCCGCTCGGACTTCTTCAACATCGTCATCCAGGCCGGCGCGATCGTGGCCGTGGTGCTGGTGTTCCGCCAGCGCCTGCTGCAGCTGGCCACCGGCTTCAACCAGCGCGAGAACCGCGAGTACGTGTTCAAGCTGGGCGCCGCCTTCCTGGTCACTGCGGTGGTCGGCCTGGTGGTGCGCAAGGCCGGCTGGTCGCTGCCGGAAACGGTCAGCCCGGTGGCCTGGGCGCTGATCATCGGTGGTGTCTGGATGCTGCTGGTGGAGGCCTACACCGCGCGCCTGCCCGACCGCGACCAGGTGACCTGGACGGTGGCGATCGGCGTCGGCCTGGCGCAGGTGGTGGCCGGCGTGTTCCCCGGCACCTCGCGCTCGGCCTCGGCGATCTTCCTGGCCATGCTGCTGGGCCTGAGCCGTCGTGCCGCCGCCGCAGAGTTCGTGTTCCTGGTCGGCATTCCCACCATGTTCGCTGCCAGCGCCTACACGTTCCTGGAAATGGCCAAGGCCGGGCAGCTGGGCAGCGAGAACTGGACCGACGTGGGCGTGGCCTTCCTTGCCGCGGCCGTCACCGGCTTCGTCGTAGTGAAGTGGCTGATGGGCTACATCAAGTCGCACAGGTTCACCGCCTTCGCGATCTACCGCATCGCGCTGGGCGCGGCGCTGCTGCTGTGGTTGCCCTCCGGCAGCTGAACAGCGCCGGGGCACGGTAACCCCGTTGCCGGCCCCACCCCGTTTCCCCCACGGTTCCCCAAGGAGAATCACCATGAACCGCAAGCTCACCCTGCTCCTCCCGCTGGCCCTGATGGCCGCCTGCAGCCAGACCCCGGCCCCGGCCGGCAACGGCGGCGACGACGTGGCCCCGGCCGCGGCCAAGGCAGCAGACCAGCAGACGCTGGCGCACCTGGATGCGCAGCGCCTGCAGAGCCAGCACTGGCTGCTGCAGAAGGCCACCGGCGCCGACGGCAAGCGCATCGACGCGCTGTTTGCCCGCGAAGACAAGCCGGTCACCCTGGACTTCGCTGATGGCCGCCTGTCGGTCAGCAACACCTGCAACCGCATGGGCGGTGGCTACACCCTGGCCGACGGCAAGCTGACGGTCAGTGCGATGGCCTCGACCCTGATGGCCTGCACCGACAAGGCGCTGATGGCGCTGGACGAGGCCGTGTCGAGCCGCCTGCAGGGCGAGCTGAAGGCCGAGCAGGATGCCGATGGCAAGCTGACCCTGACCAATGCCAAGGGCGACGTGCTGGTGTTCAACCCGGAGCCGACCGCTGAAACCCGCTATGGCGGCGCCGGCGAAACCGTGTTCCTGGAAGTGGCCGCCAAGACCGAGAAGTGCTCGCACCCGCTGATCCCGGACTACCAGTGCCTGCAGGTGCGCGAAGTGAAGTTCGACGACAAGGGCCTGAAGCAGGGTGAGCCGGGCAAGTTCGAGAACTTCTACGGCAACATCGAGGGCTACACCCACGAAGACGGCGTGCGCAACGTAGTGCGCGTGAAGCGCTACGAAGTGAAGAACCCGCCGGCCGATGCGCCGTCGCAGGCGTACGTGCTGGACATGGTGGTCGAGTCGGCCATCGAGAAGAAATAAAACTACAGAAGGGCGGCCGCGAGGTCGCCCTTCTTCGTTCTGTAGAGTCGAGCCATGCTCGACTGCTACTACGTTCAGTCGAGCATGGCTCGACTCTACAAAAGCGCATCGGGAGATCGGCATGAAGCACGTCCCCGCCCTCATCATTGCTGCGCTGCTGGCCCTGTCTGCGGATGTGGCCGCTGCCAGCACGCCCAGCACCGATCAGCTCGAGGCACACCGGTGGCAACTGGCGCGCGCCACCGACGCGCAGGGCCGGCGCATCGATGCCTTGTTCGTCCGTGGTCGCCCACCCTACACGCTGCGCTTCCAGCCCGGCTACATGAGCCAGTTGAACCTGTGCAACCAGTCAAGCAGCACCTATCACCTGCAAGGTGACCGGCTGGTTCTTGAGGGCGGCGTCATCACCACAGCCGCCTGCATCCGGGCCGAGGTGGCCGAACAGGAACGTGTCGCCGGGACGGTGGTGAATGCGCGCGCAGAGATGACACTTGCGCTGGATGGGCGTGGCCGCCTGCTGCTGCGCAACGCACATGGCGATGTGCTGGAGTTCGCGCCGGTATCCGGTACGGACGAATGAAAAGGGCGGCCGAAAGGCCGCCCTTCTTCATGGTAGGTAGAGCCGGCCGCTGGCCGGCTCTACCCGGTGTGCCGCTCAGCCCAGCGCCGGGTTCAACGTGTAGGTGCCATGCAGTGCGGCCTCGGCCAGCACGTGGCCGTGCATGGCGCGGTAGGCGGCGGCGGCGGTGAAGCGTGCCGGCAGCTGCAGCGAGGCCACGTCCAGCGCGAACACACGGAAGAAATAGCGGTGCACGCGCTCGTCGTTGAACGGCGGGTACGGGCCGTCGTAGCCCAGGTAGTCGCCGGCCATGTCCGGGTTGCCGGCAAACCAGCCGGTGAAGTCGTTCAGGCCCTGGCGGC
This sequence comes from Stenotrophomonas sp. NRRL B-14846, assembly GCF_050473585.1. Taxonomy (NCBI): domain Bacteria; kingdom Pseudomonadati; phylum Pseudomonadota; class Gammaproteobacteria; order Lysobacterales; family Lysobacteraceae; genus Stenotrophomonas; species Stenotrophomonas sp. NRRL B-14846. Next base: position 4,038,849 of record NZ_JBFLUN010000022.1, on the reverse strand, counting down.
TGCCGGCCGGGCCGGCCGGGGTGGCCCGGCCCTTCACCACGAAGCCGTCGCTGCAGCTGCCTGCGGCGATCTCGTGCACCGAAGCGGGGATATCGGCCATCACCCAATGCACGAAATCACAGCGCGGCTGGTCGCGCGGCACGCTCATGTCGGTGCGGCCAACCGTTTCCGGCACGGTCGGCACGTCCGGATCGACGCACACCAGCAGGAACGAACGGGTGCCCTCCGGCACATCGCTCCAGGCCAGGTGCGGATTGCGGTCCGATGCGAAGCCCGCGGCATCGCCGGCGGCGAATTCGCGGTCGATCGGTGCACCGTTGGTCAGGCTGTGGCTGCTCAGTTGCATCGGCGTGTCCTCACTCTTCCGGGTAACCCAGGCGCACCGCGATCGGGGTGAGCTTGGCGAAGGCGGCGCTCATCACGTCGCGGTAGTTGCGCCAGTGGCCCGGCGGGAAGCGCGGCGCGCCCAGCTGCGCGGCCGGCGGCATCGGCCGCTCGAACAGGCGGCCCAGCAGATCGGCCATCGCCTGCGGATCGTTGCCGATCTGGTCGATGCGCAGCAGTACCTGCGGGTACAGGTCGTCCTCGTGCAGCGCGGCGACCTGGGCCAGCGCGCGCGCCAGCCATTCGCTGGCTTCGGCCAGCGAGGTGATCGCCAGCGGTGCAGCCGCACCGTAGGCCACCCAGTCCAGCAGCATGTCGCGCGGATCACGCAGCACCACCAGCAGGCGGCCCTGCGGCAGCTGCGGGCGCAACGCCCACAGCAGCGCGTTGTCCCACCACAGCAGCCAGTCGATGATCGCGTCGTCCTGCACGCCGCGCGACGGCAGCTGTTCGCGCCAGCGCTGCACCAGCCGCTCCGGGGTCAGCACGCCGGAGGCGAGGTCCTGCAGCGTGTGGTAGTTCTGGAAGGCGTCGTCAGGCGCGTTGGAGGTATAGCGGTCGCTGCGCAGCACCGGGCTGGCCGCAGCCAGGCCGGTCGCCACGCGCTCCACGCCCGACCCCGGCGCGCCCCACAGGAAGATCGGCGCGGAGGTGGCATCGCCGTCGATCTCGCCCTTGTCCGGCCAGCTCGGCGGCGCCTTGGCCTGCGGCGGCAGCGGCAGGCGCTGCGAGGCCTGGTCGGCCTGCAGTGCCAGCCAGGTCTGCAGCGCGTCTTCGTGCTGCCCGGCGCGATCCTGGATCTCACCCAGCCAGGTGCGCAGGTCGGCGCGGTGGCCTTCCGGTGCCATGTCGATCAGCGCCTGCACGCGGGCGACCGCGGCGGCCGGATCACGTTGCAGCAGGCCTTCGACCAGGCGGGTTTCGCCGCTGACGCGGCCCGGTTCGAGGCTGACGATGCGCTCGGCGATCGCTTCGGCCTGCGCGTGTTCGCCCACCATGTCGTGCAGGCGCAGGCGCGCTTCCAGCGCCGGCAGGTGGCCCGGCATCGCGTCCATCCAGCGCTCGACCGTGGCGGCGGCGGTGGCACTGCCGACCTCTTCCACCGCCAGGCGTGCCAGCCACAGGTCATGCAACTGCGGGTGCTGCTCCAGGGCGGCATCCAGGCGTGCGCGGGCCTCGTCTTCGCGGCCCAGGCGCTGCCAGGACATCAGCAGCAGCTGCAGCACGTCGCGGTCGTCAGGCAGCGACTCCAGCAACGGCAGCAGGTGCTCCAGCGCCTGCAGCGGCTGGCCGCTGCGCAGTGCCAGTTCGCCGGCCAGGCGGCGCATCGACGGCGTATCCAGGCCCTGCTGCTGCAGCGCGATCTGCATCGCTTCGGCGGCAGCGTCCAGGTTGCCCTGGCGCATGGCCAGCTGCACCACCAGGCCATGCAGCGAGGCAATGGTGGGGTTCAGTTCCAGCACGCGGCGGAACGCCTGCTCGGCGAAGGCCAGCATGTTCTTGCCCAGGTAGGCGAAGCCCAGTGCGTAGAGCACGCGGATGTCGTTGGGCTGGGCCTGGTTGGCGGCCGACAGCAGCGTCAGCGCGCGATCGGCATCATCGCGGCGCAGCGCGATCATGCCGTCGATGGTCAGCAGTTCCGGGTGGTCCGGTTCGACACGCGAGGCCAGGGTAGACAGGCGCTGCGCTTCATCGAAATCGTTGCGGCCGATCGCCAGGTGGGCCTGCATCAGGTAGGCAGCGAATGCGTTCGGGTCCAGCCCGGTGGTGCGCGTCAGTGCCTCGCCTGCGCCGTCGAACTGGCGCAGGGCCAGCAGCAGGCCGGCGTGCTGCAGGTGCAGCTGGGCATTGTCCGGGGCCAGCTGCAGCGCCTGCTGCAGGGCCTGCATCGCGTCCTCGGCCTTGCCCTGCTGCTGCAGCGCAAGCGCCAGCCAGCGGTGGGCCTCGGCCTGGCCGGGTTCATCACGGGTCCACGCCTGGGCCAGCTGCACGGCCTGGTCGGCCTCGTTCTGGCGCAACGCTTGGATGATCTGGTCTTGCATGGCGGTCCGGTTCAAGGGCAAACCCGCATTGTAGCGGCCTGCGCGCCCGTGCCGGTTCAGCCTTGCAGCACGCGCTGCAGGCGCTGCGCCACCCAGCGCTCGGAGAAACCGTCACCGCGCCAGTTTTCCAGGAAGCCGCAGTGGCCTCCCCAGCAGGCGGTTTCCAGGTGCGCCTGGCGCGGCAGCTGCCAGTCGCTGAAGGTCGCGTACGGGATCACCGGGTCGTCCTGCGCCATCAGGATGTCGGCTGGCACCTGCAGCGTGGACAGGCGATCGCCGGCAATCGAGTAGCCATCGAAATAGGCCTGCAACGAGCCGAAACTGGTGTGGCGTTCGACCAGCCAGGCGGTCAACGCGCGGATGTCCAGCTTCAGCACGCGGTCGTCGCAGTCGCTCAGCTCGGGGAACAGGTCGCGCTTGCGCCGCAGCGAACCGGCCCACTTGCGGCGGAAGTACCAGTCGTACATCGCCGGGCCGTTCTCGATGCTTTCCATGGTCAGCGCCGGGTCCAGCACTGGGCATACGGACGCCACCCGCAGCAGCGGTACGCCAGCGGCCGGCGCGCGCAGGGCCAGGCGCAGCACGAAGTTGCCGCCCAGCGAATAACCGGCGGCCACCAGCGGCAGCTGCGGCCAGCGCTGGGCGATATCGCCGGCGGCATGCACCACTTCGTCGATCAGGTTGGAATGGAAGATGCCGGGGTTGAGATGATGGGTGTTGCCGTGGTCGCGGAAGTTCAGGCGCACCACGTCGAAGCCCTGTTCCAGCATGCGCGCGGCCGCCATGCGCATGTAGCTGGATTCGGCACTGCCTTCCCAGCCATGCAGCAGCAGGGCCATGCCTTTCGGTTCGCGGCCTTCGACATGGCTGTGCCAGCCCTGCAGGCGCACGCCGTCGCCGCCGTCGAGGATCAGTTCTTCGCTGATCGCGCCGGTCGCGGCCAGCAACAGCAGGCCGCGCTGCAGGCGCATGCGGCTGGAGCTGAGCATCGATTGCAGGTGCGGATTGCGCAGCCAGCGCGGTGGCTGGTAGTCAGCCGCATGCAGCGTCGGCGTGCCGGCGTCCAGGACGGGTGGCGGGATCAGGGCCACCGCACCCTCACTGCGTGCTCATGGCCGCCACGATGCGCGCGCGCGAAGTCTCCGCGATGCGCCGACGGCCTTCCAGGTCCTGCGCACCGATCGGTGCCAGGAAATGCACTTCCGCACGCCGCGCCGGCTCACCGAGCAGGCGCAGGAAATTGGCGAAGAAACTCTCGCCGGGGCCGAACGCGACAATGGTCTGCGCATCGCCCTTGAGCCCGTACACCAGAGCCACCGGCTGCACCGGCACGCCGGTCTCAACCGCGGCCTGGAAGATGCGGGCATGGAACGGGCCCACTTCGTGGCCACCACGGGTACGCCCTTCCGGGAATACGCCCACCGCCTTGCCTTCGCGCAGGCGATCGGCCATCACCTGCATCACGCCACCGAGGGATTCGGTGTTGCCGCGCTGGTGGAAGATGGTCTGCCCGCGCGCAGCGAGCCAACCGACCAGCGGCCAGCTGGCGATCTCGCGCTTGGCGACGAAGCCCATCATGCGCTGGCTGTGCAGGATGCAGATGTCGACCCAGCTGACGTGGTTGGCGACGAACAGCACGGCACCGGGCAACGGCCTGCCGATCTGCACCAGGCGGAAGCCGAAGATCCACATCAGCCCGCCCTGCCACCAGTTCACCACCTTGGCACCGAAGGTCGCTTCGCCCACGCGCAGTTCGCCCCACGGCCGAAGCATGCCGATCAGGATGAGCGGCAGGAACACGAGGATGTGGACCAACAGCAGCGGTACGCGGTACAGGTAACGGCACACACGCGCCACGCCGCCACGGGGGGCCGGAGTGGGGGAAGTCATCCGCGCACGATACCGGAGGGCCGTCATCGCTGCCAGCCGATTTAGGCCATAACCCCCATCGACCGGGGCAATCGGCAGGGAACGCTGGGTTCCGCTGCCGTCACCGGCCGTCCGGGACTCAGCCGTGGCCGGCCGCCACCACCGCCAGGGTCAGCCGCGAGATGCACACCAGCCGGCCCTGCCCGTCCTCGATGCGGATCTCCCACAGCTGGGTGCTGCGGCCCACGTGCAGCGCGCGGGCGGTGCCGGTGACCGTGCCCGAACGCACCGCACGCACGTGGTTGGCGTTGATTTCCAGGCCCACGCAGATCTGTTTTGCCGTATCCACGCACAGGTTGCCGGCGCTGCTGCCCAGGGTCTCGGCCAGCACCACCGACGCGCCGCCATGCAGGATGCCGTAGGGCTGGCGGGTACGCTCGTCCACCGGCATGGTGGCCTGCAGCCAGTCGTCACCGGCCGCGCTGAAGACGATGCCCAGCGACTCGATCGCGGTGTTGTGGCTGAGCGTGTTGAGCTGCTCGAGGGAAACGGCTTCGCGGAACACCTGGGTCATGCGGGCACCTTCAGAGGATGGGAACGAGGCCAGCGCCGAATGCGGTCAGCATGCGCACCAGCAGCCACTTCGGGCCGACATTGACCTCGGGGAAGTCGCCCACGGCGACATAGCAGCGGTGGAAGCCCGGGTCCTGCCGCGGCAGCGGCTGCGGGCAGTCAGGGCCGGGCTTGAACTCGTAGTCGGTGGCATAGCGCCACGGCCAGAAGTCGAGGATCGGCAGTGCCTCGGAGGCTTTGCCGACGCTGTAGTTGAGCCCGGACAGCACCGGCGGCTTGGCCCGCGGCGCCACCGTCCACGAGTTCTGCGGATGGGTGTCGCGCAGGATGCTTTCGGCCAGCTGCTCGGCGAAGGCCGGGTCGTCGATGATCACCGCGCCTTCGGTGTTGTAGTTCTCGCTGCGCGGATCGAAGTTGTGGGTACCGACCACGCCGATGCGGCGATCGACCACCAGCGACTTGGCATGCAGGCCCATGCGCGCGCCCTTGCGGGTGACCGGCAACGGCTTGTTGACCGCCTTGCTGCCCAGGAACGAGGGACGGGTCTCGGTGCGCAGCAGGCGCGTTTCGACCTCGCTGCCGGCCGCGCGGCGGCGCTCGCGCGCGTTCTGGTAGGCGCTGCCGGTGCGCGGATGGTTCACCGGGCCCTGCTTGCCGGTGGGCGCCGGCGGCTCATCGCGATCGCGGCTGCCGCCGGCATTGCTGCCGGCAGCACTGCCGCCGATCAGCGGGTTGCGCCCGCCGTCGTCGTCGCCTTCGGGCGCGGCGATCGGGTCGGGCAGCAGGTTGCGGTAATCGACCGGTGCATCCAGCGGGAACGGCTTGTATTCGAAGATGTTGAAGCCCAGTTCGCGCATGTTGCGCCGCTTGTACTTGTACGACAGCGCATAGACGATCGGGTTGTCGGTAGCCGCCAGGCTGTTGCTGGACACCACCACGCGCGGCGGCTGCGGTCGTTTGCGCAGCTCGCGGAACAGCTTCTGCGCCGGCTTGGACAGCACCAGGTACGGCGTCTGCAGGATCACTTCCTTCTGCGCGCCGGCGATCAGCGCATCCAGCTGCGGCTCGGTCACGTGCTGTCCGGCCAGCGGCGCATCGGCCTTCTCGCGCCGGTGCTTGCGCGGCAGGTCGGCGACATAGCGCACCGAGGCCACCGGCAACGCGGTATCGACGAAGGAACGGCTGACGAAGTCCATGTCGTTGGCTTCGGCACTGACCCGCTGCACCCGCTCGGGGCGGCGGAAGCTGGCCGGCGGCAGGGTCGGCACGCCCTCGCGCAGCAGGGTGCGGCCGACATCGTTCAGGCGCTCGGCCGGCACGCTGCGCTTGGCGCGCCAGAAGGCATCGAAGTTGGCCGCCATCGCTCGCGCCTCCGGGCCGGCGATCAGCACGTCGCGGTCGCGGAAGTTGTACTCGCGGTCCCAGTCGTAATAGTCGTCCTGGTAGTTGCGGCCGCCGACCACGCCGATCGCATCGTCGATCACCAGCAGCTTGTTGTGCATGCGCTGGTTGAAGCGGCGGAAGCAGCACAGCACGCTGCCGGCATAGTCGAAGTAGTTCAGCCGGGCCTTGCCGAAGGTGGGGTTGTAGACCCGCAGCTGGAAGTTCTGGTGCGCGCCGGACAGCGCGCCGAGGATCTGCAGGTCGGAAATCGCCGAGAGCTGGTCGATCAGCACCCGCACCTTCACCCCGCGCCGCGACGCGGCCAGCAGCTCGTCGATGACCAGCCGGGCGCTGTCGTCCTTGTCGAAGATGTAGGTCTGCAGGTCGATGCTGCGGGTGGCGCTGCGCAGCAGGTTCAGGCGCGCCACCAGGGCGCCCTCGCCCTCGTCGAGCAGGGTGGCGTAGTGGCGCGGCTGTTCCGGGGTGGATTCGGTGAACGCCCGCCCGGCCAGCGCACGCAGCGGCGAGTCCTGCGCGCAGCGGTCGGCGCGCTGGCAGTCGACGTCGGTCGAGCGCGCCTGCACGGCGATCGCTTCGGCGCGGTCACGCTCGGCATGCGAGAGCGATGCACAACCGCTGCCCAGCAACACGGTTGCCAGCGCCAGTACACGCAGCAGGAGGTTCACGGTTTCGGCGCCTCGCTCAGGCGCGCACGCAATACGAAGGTCACTCGGTCACTCAAGGCAAGCTGCCAGCTGTCCATTCCATACCGGCCTCGCTGCACGGTACCGCGGCTGACGACGTCGCAATCATAGCCGGGTCGGGCGCACTCCGCTTTCTCGACCTGCAGCGACTCGGGGTGGCTGATGCCGCGCAGGGTCAGCCGGCCATTGATGTCGCCGCCCTCTTCCACGGTCTCCGGCCAGTATGGCAGCGAGTCGAACTCGACCACCGGATGGCGCCCGGCATCGAAGAACTCCTCGCCACGCATCCAGCCGGTATAGCGCGCCTTGCCGGGGATCTCCACCGAACGGGTGAACATCTTCAGGTGCACCTGGTGGCGGCCATCGGACAGGATCTCGATACGCCCCTCGAAGTGCGGGAAGACGCCTTCGATGCGCTGGCCAAAGCGGGTGCGCACCTCGAAGCCGATCCGCGAGCGCTGGGTATCCAGGCGCAATACCCGTGGCGCTTCGGCGGACACGGGCGGCAACGGGGTCGGTGGGGGCGCCGCGGCCCAGGCCGGGCCGAGCGCCAGCAACGCGGGCAGCAGGAAGCGGCTGCGCCGCGCCAGGCTCATCGGATCACGGCCACCAGAACGCGTTCAGGCTGGCCACGCCGGGTTCGATCGAGGCCTCGCGCGGGAAGCCAAGCACGGCCACGCCGCCCGGCGGCATGCCGCGATAGTCACTGCTGGTGCCGTCGGTCATCAGGGCCACCAGCTGCTCCAGGCCCGGGTTGTGGCCGACGATCAACACCCGGTCCAGGTCACGACGCTCGTCCACCAGCGCCGCCAGGGTGCCCGGGGTGGCTTCGTAGATACGGTCTTCCAGGCGCTTTTCGACATAGCCGATGGCCGTCATCACCGCTTCCAGGGTCTCGCGGGTACGTCGCGACGGCGAGCACAGCACGCAGTCGGGCAGCAGGTTGTTTTCCTTCAACCACTTGCCGGCGGCTTCGGCCTCGGCGAGCCCTACCGGCGACAGCGGCCGGTCGAGGTCGGCCTGGCCGGAAACGGCGGGTTCGGCATGGGCATGGCGCAGCAGGATCAGTTCACGCATCGCGGGTTTCCATGAAAAGAGGGTGGAGACGTGCAGCGTTACAGCTTCAACCAGGACAGCAGCGGCTCCCAGTCGGCCTGGTGCTCGCGCACCTGGGCCGAGCGGTAGTCGAACAGGCTGCGGCCCAGGCCGGTCATGACCACGTAGCTCTGGCTGTCACGCAGCTGCGCGACCACCGGGTACGGCCACTCGCCCAGCATCTGCAGCGCCTGCTGCGAGGTCTGGGTCCAGGGTTTGGTACGGTTGAGGACCAGCCCCACCGGCAGCTTGCGGCTGTGCACGCGCGGGTTCTGGGCCAGGCTGTTGAGGAAGCCGACGATGGCTTCGATATCCAGTGCCGAGGGCAGCACCGGCACCACCACGGCGTCGGCCGCGTCCAGGAAATGGGGGATATCGTCGGCCAGCGCACCGGCTGGTGCATCGATGATGACGGTATCGGTACCGTCCGGCAGCTTCTGCGCCCACTGCTTCTTCCGATACACATCGATGGGCAGCACCGCACTTTCCAGCCCGGCACGCCGTTGTGCCCAGCGGGTGCTGGAGCCCTGCGGGTCGGCATCGGCGATCACCGTGGCCTTGCCCTGCAATGCCGCGTACGCGGCCAGGTGGGTGGCGACGGTGGTCTTGCCCACCCCGCCCTTGGAACCGGCCACCAGGATCGTCTTCATGCCAGCCTCGCTTCCGGGTACGTGCCCCGAGCGTACACCGGCGGTGGTGACGGGAGGTAGCACCGTGCTGAACCAGTGGCCATCGCCTTTGCTATCGTGGCGCCCCCGAAGGATCGAACCGGCATGAGCGAACTGCAGGACCTGAGCGCACTGATCCGCGCCAATACCCCCCTGATCGTGATCGAGACCCAGGATGAGGGCCGCATCGTCGAGCTGTTCCGGCAGACACTGATGCACGTGTGGCGGGCCCTGCACCGCTGGTCCATCACCGAGGGCCTGCGTCGCATCGACCTGGACCGCGAGGACCCGCCGGTCGGTCCGCCCGATGCCAGCGCCGCCCTGCAGATGATCCGCCAGGCCGACCAGCGGGGTGTCTACCTGCTGCTCGATTTCCACCCCTACCTGGGCTATGCCAGCCACCAGCGCGCGCTGCGCGACCTGATCCAGCGCCGCCACAGCGAGCCGCACGTGCTGGTGCTGATCGGCGCCAAGGTCGAGCTGCCGGCCGAGCTGGAAGCGCTGGCGGTGCGCTTCAACCCGCGCCTGCCCGATGCCAACGCCCTGCTGAAGATGTTGCGCGAGGAGGCCGACGCCTATGCGCGTGAGCACGGCGGCCGCCGCGTCGAGGTCGACAGCGAGGCGGTGAAGAAGATCCTGAAGAACCTGCAGGGCCTGAGCCTGGTCGATGCCCGCCGCATCGCCCGCCAGCTGATCTACGCCGACGGCGCGCTGCGCGACGACGACCTGCCGCAGCTGGCGCGGCTGAAGTTCGAGCTGCTCAACCGCAGCGGCCACCTGTTCTTCGAGCATGACAGCGCGCGCTTCGGCGACGTGGCCGGTGCCAACCGGCTCAAGCGCTGGATCAGCCAGCGCCGGGTGGCTTTCATCGCCGGCTCGGCACCGGCCGGCCTGGACCCGCCGCGCGGCATGTTGCTGCTGGGCGTGCAGGGCTGCGGCAAGTCGATGCTGGCCAAGGCCACCGCCGCCGGCTTCGGCGTACCGCTGCTGCGCCTGGACGTGGGCGCGCTGTACAACAAGTACCACGGCGAGACCGAGGCCAACCTGCGCCAGGCGCTGGCCTCGGCCGAGCAGCTGGCGCCCTGCGTGTTGTGGATGGACGAGATCGAGAAGGGCCTGGCCAGCGGTGGCGAGGACGGCGGCGTATCGCGCCGCGTGCTCGGCTACCTGCTGACCTGGATGGCAGAGCGCAAGGCGCCCGTCTTCATCGTCGCCACGGCCAACCAGGTACACGAGCTGCCGGCCGAACTGCTGCGCAAGGGTCGCTTCGACGAGATCTTCTTCGTCGACCTGCCCACCCCCGAAGTACGCGTGGAACTGCTACGGCTGCACCTGGGGCGACGCCAGCTCAATGGCGACGACTTCGCGCTGCCGGCGCTGGCGGCGGCGGCGAATGGTTTTTCCGGCGCCGAGATCGAGCAGGCGATCGTGGCCGGGCTGTATGCGGCGCACGCCGAAGGCCGGCCGCTGGATACCGAGCTGCTGATGAACGAGATCCGTGCGACGCGGCCGCTGTCGGTGCTGATGGCCGAGCAGGTGGAGGCACTGCGGGCATGGGCGTCGGGTCGGACGGTGTCCGCGGACGATTGAGGGGTTTCCAGCGAACGGCGCAGCCCCTCGTGGCTGGTCGCTCAACGCAGATGCCGGGTAGGGCCGGGCGGGTAGGCTGCGCAGGGGGCGCTGCAAGTACGTCCCTGTAAGCTCGATCGCCGCATCCATGCGGCTCACGCCCCTGCACAGCCTACCCGCCCGGCCTCTGACAGTTCCCGGGGCGTCCAGCCACGTAGAAGAAAGTAGAAGAGCAAAAGCAAAAGCGCTTGGCTGGCCGCTCTTGAGGGCATGGGGTCAGATCCGTTTTCCTCTGAAAAACGGATCCGACCCCAGTTCGATTTCTATCCCTGGCAGATCGCATCCACGCATGGCGTGGATCTATCGTGTCGACCAAGGTCGACACCTACCAACAGCTGCCGGAACCTGTCGAAGGCGGGGCACTGTGGGTTTGCGGGGTGTGAGCCGCATGGATGCGGCGACCAAGCCCCCATGGATGGGTTCACGGCGTCCCCGCAAACCCACAGTGCCCCGCCATCCCACAGGAAGCCCGCTGTTGCTGTTGCTGTTGCTGTTGCTGTTGCTCCAGCCATTGCCTCTGCGGGTGCCGGGTGCAACCCGGCCGCCCCCCTTCCCTCAGGGCCAGGCCGGCGGGGCGGCCGCCCAGGCCTGCTGCACTTCCGCCAGCGAGGCCCGCTCGTCGTCACGCCACAACGGCAACAACTGCGCATAGCGGCTGCTGTCGCTCCATTGCGTCGGCTCGGTACGCACCGCTGCGGCATACCACTGCACCGCCTCCTGCTTCTGCCCGGCCCGCCACAGCGCCAGCGCATAGGTGGGTGGCAACCAGCCCGGCTTGCTCAGCGAACCACCAGCGGCGGCCTGCCATTGCTCCAGCGCTGCCTCGGCCTGGCCCTGCCGCAGCAGGTCCCAACCGTAATTCCAGCGCACGCCACGGCCCAGGCTGCCCTGCACCGGCGCATCCTTCAGCGCTTCGCGATACAGCTGTTCACCCAGTTCGGTGCGGCCCTGCGCAATGGCCACCGACGCCAGCTGCACGGTGGCCTCCACGGTACGCCGGCCGCGCTCGCGCTGCTTGAGCAGCTGTGCCACCAGTTCATCACCGTCGGACTGGACCACGACCATCGGCACGGCGGCCGCATCGCTGTCGAAGTAGAACTCCTGTGGTGCCGGCACCGCCGGCGCGGCCCACACCGGGGCCGTTCCCGAGACCAGCAGCATGCTGCCCAGGATCTTTCCTGCAACTGACATCCCTTCTCCCCAGGCCGCAACCGCAGCCTCCCTCTCTCTCCCCGATCCTAACCCCAGCATGGCCGCCGGCGCGAGTGCCGGGGCGGAAGGGCCTCGCTGCTACAATTCGCGCCTTTCCCGCCGCGTGCCTGCACGCGGCCGGTGCCAGCCGATCCTGACCGGGCCAGCCATGACCAGTACCGCGCAACTCACTTCGCCCTCTTCCGCCGACCTGATCGACCGTGACTACACGCTCGACCACAAGTACACCCGCAACGAGGGGCGGATCTACCTGAGTGGCGTGCAGGCGCTGGTGAAACTGCCGTTGATGCAGCGGCTGCGCGACGCGCACGAAGGCATCGACAGCGCCGGCTTCGTCAGTGGCTACCGTGGCAGCCCGCTGGGCGGCTTCGATCTGGAACTGTGGCGCGCGCGCAAGCACCTGGACGCGGCCAAGGTGAAGTTCACCCCCGGCCTGAACGAGGACCTGGGCGCCACCATGGTGTGGGGCACCCAGCAGACCAACCTGTTCCCCGGCGCAAACGTGCAGGGCGTGTTCGGCATGTGGTACGGCAAGGGCCCGGGCGTGGACCGCTGCGGCGACGTGTTCAAGCACGCCAATGCCGCCGGCACCTCGCGCTACGGCGGCGTGCTGGCACTGGCCGCCGATGACCATGCCTGCCGCAGTTCAACCCTGCCGCATGGCAGCGAGGACGAGTTCGTCAGCGCGATGATGCCGGTGCTGAATCCGGCCGGCGTGCAGGACATCCTCGACATGGGCCTGCTGGGCTGGGCAATGAGCCGCTATACCGGGCGCTGGGTCGGCTTCAAGACGATTGCCGAAACGGTGGAATCGTCGGCCTCGGTCGAGGTCGACCCGATGGCGCGCCGCATCGTGCTGCCGGAAGACTTCGAAATGCCCTCGGGCGGCCTCAACATCCGCTGGCCGGACCCGCCGCTGGACCAGGAAATGCGCCTGCACCGCTATGCGGTGAAGGCCGCACAGGCGTTCGCCCGCGCCAACGGCATCGACAAGGTGGTGATGGACGCGCCGCGCGCGCGGCTGGGCATCGTCACCACCGGCAAGAGCTACCTGGACGTGCTGCAGGCGCTGGAATACCTGGGCCTGGATGAAGCGGCGTGTGCCGACATCGGTATCCGCGTGTACAAGGTCGGCATGACCTGGCCGCTGGAGCCGCAGGGCATCGCGCGCTTCGCGCAGGGCCTGGAAGACATCATCGTGGTGGAGGAGAAGCGTGCCTTCATCGAGCGCCAGATGAAGGAGCAGTTCTTCAACTGGCCGGCCAGCTGGGGCCAGCGCCCGTCGATCGTCGGCAAGTACGACGAGAGCGGCGAATGGATCCTGCCGTCCACCGGCGAGCTGACCCCGGCCACCATTGCCGGCGTGATCGGCCGCCGCATCCAGAAGTTCTTCAACAACGAGTCGATCGAGCAGCGCCTGCAGTGGATGCAGGAAAAGGAAGCCGAGCTTGCGTTGCCGCGCGCCAGCTTCCCGCGCGTGCCGCACTACTGCTCGGGCTGCCCGCACAACACCTCCACCAACGTGCCGGAAGGCTCGCGTGCGCTGGCCGGCATCGGTTGCCATTACATGGTGACCTGGATGGACCGCAGCACCGACACCTTCACCCACATGGGCGGCGAAGGCGTGACCTGGGCCGGGCAGGCGCCGTTCACCGATACCCCGCACGTGTTCCAGAACCTCGGCGACGGCACCTACTTCCACAGCGGTTCGCTGGCGATCCGCCAGGCGGTCGCGGCCGGCGTCAACATCACCTACAAGATCCTCTACAACGATGCGGTGGCGATGACCGGCGGCCAGCCGGTGGACGGCCCGCTGAGCGTGCCGGACATCGCCAGGCAGATGCGCGCCGAAGGCATCCACACCATCGTGGTGCTGTCGGACAACATCGGCAAGTGGACCAGCCAGCGCGAGCACTTCCCCAGCGACGTCGAGTTCCACGACCGCAGCGAACTGGATGACGTGCAGAAGCGCCTGCGCGAGGTGAAGGGTGTTTCGATCCTGATCTACGAACAGACCTGCGCCACCGAGAAGCGCCGCCGCCGCAAGCGCGGCAAGCTGGAAGATCCGCAGAAGCGGGTGCTGATCAATTCGCTGGTCTGCGAAGGCTGCGGCGACTGCGGCAAGAAGAGCTTCTGCGTGTCGGTGCTGCCGAAGGAAACCGAGTTCGGGCGCAAGCGCGAGATCGACCAGTCCAACTGCAACAAGGACTATTCCTGCGTGAACGGCTTCTGCCCGAGCTTCGTCACCGTGCACGGTGGACAGCCGCGCAAGGGCAGCAAGCGCGACGCCTCCACGCTGCTGGACAACCTGCCGGCACCGTCCCTCCGCGGCAGCCTGGAGCAGCCCTGGAACATCCTGATCACCGGCGTCGGCGGTACCGGCGTGGTGACCATCGGTGCGCTGCTGGGCATGGCCGGCCACCTGGAAGGCAAGGGCGCGACCGTGCTCGACCAGACCGGCCTGGCGCAGAAGGGCGGCGCGGTGACCACGCATATCCGCATTGCCCGTCGCCCCGAAGACATCCACGCCGTGCGCATCGCCGCCGGCGAGGCCGACCTGGTGCTGGGCTGCGACATGGTGGTGGTGAACGATTACTGGGCGCTGTCGAAGGTGCGCGCCGGCCGTTCGCAGGTGGTGCTGAACACCTATGAAGCGATGCCGGGCACTTTCACCACCCGCCCGGACATGCAGTTCCCCGCCGCCGATATCGTGGCCGGTGTGCGCGTGGCGCTGGGCGGCCAGGAGCCGCTGCTGCTCGATGCCACCCAATTGGCCACCGCACTGCTGGGCGATGCCATCGCCGCCAACCTGTTCATCCTGGGCTATGCGTGGCAGCAGGGCCTGGTGCCGCTGTCGTTCGATTCACTGATGCGCGCCATCGAACTCAATGGCGCAGCCGTGGCGATGAACCAGCAGGCCTTCGCCTGGGGCCGCCTGGCCGTGGTCGACCCGCAGGCCGTGCAGCAGGCGGCCGGCCTGGTGCGCAACCGCCACACCGATACCGAATCCACCCCGGGCCCGCTGCATCCGCTGCCGCCGGGCGAGTGGGAGGGCAACGAATGGGGCGCCACTGCGGCGCCGCGCAATACCGGCGACGAACGCGAACTGCGTGGCCTGCCCTCGCACGGTGGCGATGTTGCGTTCCTGCCGCTGGACGACGCCCGCCTGTCGCGCTCGCTGGATGAAATGATCGAGCGCCGCGCCGCCTTCCTGGTCGAGTACCAGGACGCTGCCTACGCCAACCGCTACCGCAGCCTGGTCGAGCGCGTGCGCACCGCCGAAGCCGACCGCATCGGCGGTTCCACTGCGCTGACCGAGACCGTGGCCCGTTACCTGTTCAAGCTGATGGCCTACAAGGACGAGTACGAAGTGGCCCGCCTGTATACCAGTGGCGACTTCCAGCGCCGCCTGCAGCAGCAGTTCGAGGGCGATTACCAGCTGCGCTTCCACCTGGCGCCGCCGCTGTTCGCCAAGAAGGACGAGCAGGGCCGGCTGCTGAAGAAGGAATACGGCCCGTGGATGTTCAAGGCCTTCGGCCTGCTGGCCAGGCTGAAGTTCCTGCGTGGCGGCCGCTTCGACGTGTTCGGGCGCACCGCGGAACGCCGCATGGAGCGCAAGCTGATCGGCGATTACGAGGCCACCGTGCAGGTGCTGCTGGACGGCCTGGATGACGACCGCCTGGCGCTGGCGGTGGAAATCGCCAGCGTGCCCGAGCACATCCGCGGCTTCGGCCACGTCAAGGAAGCGCATTTCGAGCAGGCCAAAGCGCGCGAAGCCGCCCTGCTGGCGCAGTGGCGCAATCCGAAGGCGCTGCACATCGTGCAGGTGGCGTAACGCCGCGAAACAGGTAGTGCCGGCCGCTGGCCGGCAGCCCTGTAGCACGCTTCCTCGGCTGCAGTGGCAGCGAACGCTGACATTCTGAGCGTAGTCAGCGCTCGTTGACATTTCGTAGAATGTTAACGATCACTGACTTTTGCTTAAGTGTCGGCGAGCGCATACATTTGTGGAATGAGCGTTCTCCGAACTTCCCGAGACCTGGGCGTGGTCATCCGCCAACGTCGCAAGGCACTGCGCTGGGACCAGGCGCAGCTGGCCGAGCGCGTGGGAGTGAGCCGGCAGTGGGTCATCGAAATGGAGAAAGGCAAGCCGCGGGCCGAACTGCAACTTGTGCTGCGGACGCTGAATGTCCTCGGCCTGGTACTGGGCGTTGGTAACGTCGAGGGCGAGGCATCCGTTGCTGATTCGTCGGAAATGCCTCTAGCGCTGCCCGATATCGACACTATCGTGGATGGCAACCGACTGGCCCCGGATGAACGTCGCAGGGCGGTTGTGCCAGTCGATCGTCGCAACCGCAGCAAGGATCTCTGAAAGCCTCTTCTCTCTGGACACTGTGCTTCCGGCATGGACCTCAACGTACTCCTTTCCAACAGAGTGGCTGGATACCTTGGGCAGGATGCACATGGGCATCCAACGTTCCGTTACGCGGACAGTTGGCGCCAGACGCCGGGGGCCTATCCCTTGTGTCTCTCGCACTTCCGTTGGCGCAGGACAGTGCTCCCAGCGCGACGCTTTCCGCAGTGCTGTGGGGACTGCTTCCGGACAACGAAGCACTGCTGCAACAATGGGCCTCGCGATTCCATGTATCGGCCCGCAATCCGATCGCATTGCTGTCCCACGTGGGTGAGGACTGCGCGGGAGCCGTCCAGTTTGTGAGAAGTGAACGGCTCGCGGCCGTCATTTCAGGCGAGAGCGACAGGCAGCAGCCAGTGTCCACGCATGAAATCGCCCAACGCCTGCAGCGTGTACGGGTGGACCAAGCCGCAGCACGGCGACTCGATGATGTCGGACAGTTCAGCCTGGCCGGGGCACAAGCCAAGATCGCCCTGTTACAGTGCGACGATGGGGGCTGGGAGATTCCCGCTGGTCGTATTCCAACGACCCATATCCTCAAGCCACCCAGCGGCGACTACGACGGATTCGTCGAAAATGAGGTGTTCTGCCTTCGTCTGGCCAGACAACTTGGCATGTCGGCCGCGTTTGCTGAGATGATCTGCGTGGAAGACGCACGGGCAATTTCCGTAAGGCGATACGACCGCATACGTACGGCGGCTGGATGGCAGCGTGTACACCAGGAAGACTTCTGCCAGGCTCTGGGCGTGATGCCTCAAATCAAGTATCAGAATCAGGGTGGGCCCGGTCCTGCCGATCTCGCACGAGCGCTATGGGATCACTCCAGTCAACCGCGCTCGGATGTCGAGGCGCTGCTGAAGGCGCTGCAGTTCAACTACCTCATCGGCGGTACGGATGCGCACGCGAAGAATTATTCGCTGCTGATAGGCGCCCAGGGTAGGGCCCGCCTTGCCCCTCTGTACGATATCTCCAGCGCACTGCCCTACACCGAACTTCAGCACCGCAAGATCAAGATGGCGATGAAGATTGGAAGCCACTACCGCTGGTGGGACGTCCGCTTGATGGATTGGCGGTCTACCGCTGAGGCAATGAGACTTGACGCAGACAGAGCACTGTCTGGATTGTTCGACATGGCCACCCAACTTCCCGCGCTCGCACGGCAGTTGCATGCGGACCTCCACGCTGGGGGGCTTCGTCACCCGGTACTGAATCGCCTGCTGGATGCCATCGACATGAGCTGTCAGCGCTGCCTGCGGCAATTTGAACAACCCGCAACCTGATCACCCCAGCCGCCACAGCAGCAGGCGGTTGTGGGCCGGCATGGCCACGTCACCAAGCCGGGTAAAGCCGTTGTCGGCGGCCAGCGCCTGCACCGCTTCGATATCGCGGATGCCGCTGCGCGGATCGCGCGCCTTCAGCCAGGCATCGAACTGCGCATTGCTATCGCTGGTGTAGCGGCCGCCGTAGTTGAACGGGCCGTACACCGCCAGCAGCGCGCCGTGGCGCAGCACCGGTGGCAGCGCGGCGAACAGCGCCTGCACGTGCTCCCAGCTCATGATGTGCAGTGTGTTGGCACTGAATGCGGCGTCGAACATGCTGCCTTCCGGCAGGCTCAGGCCGGTCGCCGGCGGCAGCTCCACCTGCAGTGCCACCGGCGGCAGCAGGTTCAGCAGCGCCGCCTCCGCGCGCCAGGCCTCGATGCCCGGCAGATGGTCCGGATGGTCGCTGGGCTGCCAGCGCAGCCAGGGCCAGCGCTCGGCGAAGAAGGCCGCGTGCTGGCCGGTACCACTGCCGATCTCCAGCAGCCGGTGACGGTCGCCCATCCACGGGTCGAGTGCGGCGGCGATGGGATCGCGGTTGCGCTCGCAGGCTTCTGAATACGGCTTGCTCGACATCAGGACGGTGTCCAGGCGGGGTCGGCCCCATTGTGCACGAGGGGGTGTTGCTCGGCAGGGCTGCGCCCTGCACCCGCCGAAGCCGAAGCCGAAGCCAGAGCCAGAGCAACGTCAACGTCAAAAGCTGGCATCCCGTGGGATGGCGGGGCGGTGTGGGTGGTCAGGACACGCCGTAAACCCATCCATGGGGGCTCGATGGCGCCATCCATGGCGCCAACGGTCCTGCCCACCCACACCGCCCCGCCTCTGACAGATTTCGTGTGCTGTTGGTAGGTGTCGACCGTTGGTCGACACATCTGTCAGATATCAATTTTTAAGACGTGATCCGACCGCGTGCCGACCAACGGTCGGCACCCACCAACAGCAGCAGGTTCCAACAGCTCGCAGGAAACCGTCGAAGGCGGGGTGGGTCCGGTTGCGGGGGCGTGAGCGCCATGGATGGCGCGACCGAGCCTCCATGGACGGATTTACGGCGTCCCCCGCAACCGGACCCACCCCGCCAACCCACGGATAGCCAGCTATTGACGTTGACCTTGACGTTGCCTTGGCTTGTAGCCTCTGCGGGTGCAGGGCGCAGCCCTGCCGAAACCCTCCCCAACCATGACTGCAGTCACTTGCCCGGAGGCGCCGCGCTGGCGAAAGTCGAGAAGTTGACGTGATCGGCTCGGCCTGTTGCCGGCCGCACGCAAGCGAGAGAGAGAAACGCTGTGCAACGACGTGAGTTCCTGGCTTTTTCCGGTCTGGGCCTGGCGGGCCTGCTGCTGCCGCATTCCCGTGCCATCGCCGCCGAGCAACTGCTCGCCCCGGTCGACACCCTCCAGCGCAGGCGCCTGGCGGACGTGGCGCTGGCCACCGCACGCACGGCCAAGGCCAGCTACTGCGATGTGCGCATCGGCCGCTACCTCAACCAGTCGGTCATCACCCGCGAGCACCAGGTCGGCAATGTGACCAACCGGGAATCGTCCGGCGTGGGCGTGCGGGTGATCGTCAACGGTGCCTGGGGATTTGCCGCGACCCATCAGCAGACCGAGGCCGCCGTGCGCGCTGCGGTCGAGCAGGCTGCGGCGATCGCCCGTGCCAACGCCAGCATCCAGACCCGACCAGTGCAGCTGGCGCCGACGCCCTCGGTCGGTGAAGTGCGCTGGCAGACCCCGGTCCGCAGGAACGCGATGGCGGTGCCGATCCAGGACAAGGTCGAGCTGCTGCTGGCACTCAACGCCGCCGCGCTGAATGCGGGTGCCGACTACATCAATTCCACCCTGTTCCTGGTCAACGAACAGAAGTACTTCGCCTCCAGCGACGGCTCGTTCATCGACCAGGACATCCATCGCATCTGGCTGCCGTTCACCGCCACCGCCATCGACAAGGCCAGCGGCAGGTTCCGCACCCGTGCCGGCCTGTCGTCGCCGATGGGCATGGGCTACGAGTTCCTTGATGGCGATGCGCGCGGCAAGGTACACCTGCCCGGTGGCATCACCGCTTACCGCGATTCCTACGACCCGGTCGAGGACGCCATTGCGGCCGCCCGCCACGCGCGCGAGAAACTGAAGGCGCCGTCGGTGAAGCCCGGCAAGTACGACCTGGTGCTGGACCCGTCCAACCTGTTCCTGACCATCCACGAGAACGTCGGCCACCCGCTGGAGCTGGACCGCGTGCTCGGCTACGAAGCCAACTACGCCGGGACCAGCTTCGCCACGCTGGACAAGCGCGATGCGGGTTTCCGCTGGGGCAGCGACATCGTTACCTTCTTCGCCGACAAGACCCAGCCCGGCAGCCTCGGTGCAGTCGGCTACGACGACGAAGGCGTGAAGACCCAGCGCTGGGACCTGGTGCGCGACGGCATCCTGGTCGACTACCAGGCCACCCGCGATGAAGCCCACATCCTCGGCCGCGATGCATCGCATGGCTGCAGCTATGCCGATTCCTGGTCCAGCGTGCAGTTCCAGCGCATGGCCAATGTCTCGCTGGCGCCGGGCAAGCAGCCGCTCAGCGTCGAGGACATGATCAAGGACGTGGAGAACGGCATCTACATCCACGGCCGCGGTTCGTATTCGATCGACCAGCAGCGCTACAACGCGCAGTTCGGCGGCCAGCTGTACTACCAGATCAAGGACGGAAAGATCGCCGGCATGGTCGAGGATGCGGCCTACCAGATCCGCACGCCGGAATTCTGGAATGCCTGCACCGCCATCTGCGATGAACGCGACTTCCGCCTGGGCGGTTCGTTCTTCGACGGCAAGGGCCAGCCCGGCCAGGTCTCGGCGGTCTCGCACGGATCGTCCACCACCCGCTTCAACGGCATCAACATCATCAACACCGCGCGCAGTCTCGGCGCTTGAGCCACCCATCCTTCGACATGGAGAGCAGCCTTGCAAAGACGTGACTTCCTGGCCCTGACCGGGCTTACCGCGGGCGGGCTGATCGTGCCCTCCTTCTTCGGCAAGGTGATCGCCGCCGAACAGCTGCAGTCCAGCCTCGACCCGGCGCTGAAGAAGCGCCTGGCCGACGCCGCCCTGCAGGCCGCGCGCAGCGCCGGTGCCACTTACTGCGACGTGCGTATCGGCCGCTATCTGCGGCAGTTCGTGATCACCCGCGAGGACAAGGTGCAGAACGTGGTGAACACCGAGTCCACCGGCGTGGGCATCCGCGTGATCGTCAACGGTGCCTGGGGCTTCGCCGCCACCAATGCGCTGGGCACCGCCGACGTGGCCAAGGCCGCGCAGCAGGCCGCGGCGATCGCCAAGGCCAATGCCGGCGTGCAGACCGCCCCCGTACAGCTGGCCAAGGCGCCGGGCGTGGGTGAGGTGAGCTGGCGCACGCCGATCCGCAAGAATGCGATGGAGGTGCCGATCAAGGACAAGGTCGGCCTGCTGCTGGACGTCAACGCCGCAGCGATGGGCGCCGGTGCCAGCTTCGTCAATTCGATGCTGTTCCTGGTCAACGAGCAGAAGTACTTCGCCTCCACCGATGGTTCCTACATCGACCAGGACGTGCACCGCATCTGGGCGCCGATGACGGTCACCGCCATCGACAAGACCAGCGGCAAGTTCCGCACCCGTTCGGGCCTGTCCTCGCCGATGGGCCTGGGCTACGAGTACCTGGATGGCGCCGGCGCCGGCAAGGTGGTCAGCCCCAACGGCGTGGTCAACTACAGCTCGTCCTACGACATGAAGGAGGACGCCATCGCCGCCGCCAAGCAGGCGCAGGAAAAGCTGAAGGCACCGTCGGTGAAGCCGGGCAAGTACGACCTGGTGCTCGACCCGTCGCACACCTGGCTGACCATCCACGAATCGATCGGCCACCCGCTGGAACTGGACCGCGTGCTCGGCTACGAAGCCAACTACGCCGGCACCAGCTTCGCCACCCTGGACAAGCGCGAACAGCAGTTCCAGTACGGCAGCGAGCTGGTCGACATCTTCGCCGACAAGACCCAGCCGGGCAGCCTTGGCGCGGTGGCGTACGACGACGAAGGCGTGAAGTGCAAGCGCTGGGACCTGATCAGCAACGGCAAGCTGGTGGACTACCAGACCATCCGCGACCAGGCCCACATCCTCGGCAAGACCGAGTCCGACGGCTGCTGCTATGCCGACTCGTGGTCCAGCGTGCAGTTCCAGCGCATGGCCAACGTGTCGATGGCACCGGGCAAGAAGCCGCTCAGCGTGCCCGACCTGATCAAGGACGTGGAGAACGGCATCTACATCATCGGTGACGGTTCGTTCTCGATCGACCAGCAGCGCTACAACGCGCAGTTCGGCGGCCAGTTGTTCTACGAGATCAAGAACGGCCAGATCACCCGCATGCTGGAAGACGTGGCCTACCAGATCCGCACGCCGGAGTTCTGGAATGCCTGCACCGCCGTGGCCGACGAGCGCGACTACCGCCTGGGCGGTTCGTTCTTCGACGGCAAGGGCCAGCCCGGCCAGGTCTCGGCGGTCTCGCACGGTTCGTCGACCGCGCGCTTCAACGGCATCAACGTCATCAACACCGCACGCAGCCTCGGCTGACCGGTCAGGAGCCCTTACACCATGAGTATCTTCACCGAAGCCCAGGCCAAGGCCATCCTCGACAAGGTCATCGCCCTGTCCAAGGCCGACGAGTGCACCGCCGTGCTGGCCGGCGCGATCAGCGGCAACATCCGTTTCGCGCTGAACAATGTCTCCACCAGCGGCATCGTCGACAACACCGAGCTGGCGGTCACCGTCGCCTTCGGCAAGCGCGTCGGCACGGCCTCGATCAATGAGTTCGACGATGCCGCGCTGGAACGCGTGGTGCGCCGTGCCGAAGACCTGGCGCGCCTGGCCCCGGAAAACCCGGAGTTCATGCCGGCCATCGGCAAGCAGAGCTACCGCGCCAGCCCGACCTTCAGCGAATCCACTGCTGCGATCGATCCGGCGTTCCGCGCCAAGGTCGCCGCCGATTCGATCGCCCCGTGCCGGGGCCACGGCCTGATCGCCGCCGGCTTCCTCGAGGACGGCCAGGGCTTCCAGGCCACTGCCAACAGCAACGGCAACTTCGCCTACCAGCGCACCACCAACTTCGATTACACCTGCACCGTGCGCACCGAAGATGGCCGCGGTTCGGGCTGGGTCGGCCGCAACCTGAAGGATGCCGCCGACTTCAAGGCCGACCAGGACATCCGCATCGCCATGCGCAAGGCCACCGAATCGGCCGAAGCCAAGGCGCTGGAGCCGGGCAAGTACACGGTGATCCTGGAGCCGGCCGCGGCCGCGGGCCTGATCAGCTTCATGATGAACTTCTTCAGCGCACGCTCGGCCGATGAAGGCCGCAGCTTCCTGTCGAAGAAGGGCGGTGGCAACAAGCTGGGCGAGCAGGTCTACGACCCGCGCGTGACCATGATCGCCGACCCGTGGCATCCGGATGCACCGGTGCTGCCGTGGGACAACGAAGGCCTGCCGCGCGAGCGCATGGCCATCATCGAGAACGGCAAGGTCGCCAACCTGGACTACTCGCGCTTCTGGGCGCAGAAGCAGGGCAAGACCGCCAAGGCCTCGCCGGGCAACCTGCTGATGAGCGGTGGCGACAAGAGCACCGCCGAGCTGGTGCGCGGCACCCAGAAGGGCATCCTGGTCACCCGTACCTGGTACATCCGCATGGTCGATCCGCAGACCGTGCTGCTGACCGGCCTGACCCGCGACGGCACCTTCTACATCGAGAACGGCCAGATCAAGCACCCGGTGAAGAACTTCCGCTTCAACGAGTCGCCGGTGATCATGCTCAACAACATCGAAGAGCTGGGCAAGCCGGTGCGCGTGGCCGGTGATGAATCCAGCTACGTGATGATGATCCCGCCGATGAAGCTGCGCGATTTCACCTTCACCTCGCTGTCCGACGCCGTCTGATGGATCGCCGGGCCTGCCTGCGCTGGTTGGCCGCTGCCGCTTCGGCGGCGGCGCTGCCAGCCTGGGCGCAGTCAGGCCCGCGCAGTTCACGCTACGACTTCTGGTTCACCCGGCTGCAGTACGACTCCGGTGACTGGGACGTGGACGCGCGCATGCCGTCCAACCTGATCACCTCGCTGATCGACTACACCTCGCTGCGCGTGGACCCGCAGGAACACGTGGTGGCGCTGGCCGACCCGCGCATGCTGGAAGCGCCGTTCTGCTACCTGGCCGGGCACACGCTGGTGGAGTTCAATGCCGCCGAGCGGCAGAACTTCGTGCGCTACGTGCGCAATGGCGGCTTCGTCTTCGTCGACGACTGCAACCATGATATCGATGGGCTGTTCGCCACCTCGTTCGAGGCACAGATGGGCCGCCTGTTCGGTCCGAAGGCATTGCAGAAGCTGCCCAACAGCCACGCGCTGTACCGCAGTTTCTTCCGCTTCCCGGATGGCCCGCCCGCCACCAGCTTCGAACTCAACGGCTGGGGCGACGACCTGGTGCACGACTACCTGAAGGGCATCGAGGTCGACGGCCGCCTGGGCCTGCTGTACAGCAACAAGGACTACGGCTGCGAGTGGGACTACGACTGGCGCAACAAGCGTTTCCTGGCCGAAGACAACACCCGCTTCGGCGTCAACATCGTGATGTACGCGTTGAACAATTGATAGGACCTGCACGCCCATGACCTCCCCCGACCTCGATTCCCTGTTGCCGCGCCTGGAGGCGCTGCGCGCCGCGCTTGCACGCGCAGTGGTGGGCCAGCACACCGTGGTCGAGCAGCTGCTGATCGGCCTGCTCGCCGGCGGCCACTGCCTGCTGGAAGGCGCGCCCGGGCTCGGCAAGACCCTGCTGGTGCGCTCGCTCGGACAGGCGC
Source organism: Stenotrophomonas sp. NRRL B-14846 (assembly GCF_050473585.1). Lineage (NCBI taxonomy): Bacteria > Pseudomonadati > Pseudomonadota > Gammaproteobacteria > Lysobacterales > Lysobacteraceae > Stenotrophomonas > Stenotrophomonas sp. NRRL B-14846. The sequence goes on along the minus strand of NZ_JBFLUN010000022.1, from coordinate 4,014,708 downwards.
TGGAGCTGCAGTTCCGGCGCGTGCAGTTCACCCCCGACCTGATGCCCAGCGACATCCTCGGCACCGAGCTGCTGGAGGAAGACCACGGCACCGGCCATCGCCATTTCCGCTTCCAGCAGGGCCCGATCTTCACCAACCTGCTGCTCGCAGACGAACTCAACCGCACCCCGCCGAAGACCCAGGCCGCGCTGCTGGAAGCGATGCAGGAGCGCACGGTCAGCTACGCCGGCACCACCTACGCATTGCCCGCGCCGTTCTTCGTGCTGGCGACGCAGAACCCGATCGAGCAGGCCGGTACCTACCCGCTGCCGGAAGCACAGCTCGACCGCTTCCTGCTGCACGTGCTGGTGGATTACCCCAGCGAAGACGAGGAACGGCAGATCCTGGAACAGACCACCGGCGGTGCCACCGACGCGGTGCCGAAGGTGATGGATGCCGAAGCGGTGATCACCCTGCAGGCCGCAGTACGCCAGGTGCATGTCAGCCCTGATGTGCTGGCCTGGATCACCCGCCTGGTGCGCGCCAGCCGTCCAGGCGAAGGCGCACCGGCGGCGATCAACCAGTGGGTGAAGTGGGGCGCCGGCCCGCGCGCCGGGCAGTCGCTGGTGCTGGCAGCGAAGGCACGCGCGTTGCTGCAGGGCCGCTTCGCCGCCACCCGCGAGGATGTGCAGGCACTGGCCGCGCCGGTGATGCGTCATCGCCTGCTGCTGTCGTTCGCCGCCGAGGCCGAGCAGAAGCGTGCCGACGACGTGGTCGCCGCCCTGCTGCAGGCCGTGCCGTTCCCGGGTTGAGCCACGCGTGAACGCAGGTGCCCCGCTGACGTTGCCACCGGAACTGCGTGCGCGCCTGCGCATGCTGCGGTTGCGGCCGCGCCTGGCCAGCGGTGCCAGTGGCATCGGCCAGCACGCCAGCCGCAGCCGCGGTGCCGGCCTCGAATTCGCCCAGTACCGGGCCTACGAACCGGGCGACGAGCTGCGCCAGATCGACTGGAAGCTGTACGCACGCTCGGACCGCTTCTTCGTGCGCGAATCCGAACGCGAAAGCCCGATCACGGTCTGGCTGCTGCTCGATGCCACCGCCTCGGCCGGCCAGGCCGATCGCGCGGCACCGCAGCGTACGCGCCTGGACCACATGCGCGGCGTTGCCGCATGCGTGGTGGAACTGGCCCTGCAGCAGGGCGACCGTTTCGGCCTGCTGGCGATCAACGGCGATGGACTGCAACTGGTGCCCGCAGCGAACGGCGCACGCCAGCGTGATCGCGTGCATCTGCAACTGCATGCCCTGCAGGCACGCGGTGGCTGGCCTGCGGCCGATCGACTGCGTCCCCTGTGGGAGCGCGTACGCCCGGGCGACCTGCTGCTGGCAGTTGGCGACGGCTTCGACGAAGCCGGCATCGCGCTGCTGGAACAACTGGCCAGCGCGCGCCGCGAAGTGGCGCTGCTGCAGATCCTCACCGCCGACGAGCGCGACTTCCCGTTCGACGCCGGCCATCGCTTCCGCGATCCGGAGACCGGCGAGGAACTGCTGGGCGATGGCGCGGCGATCCGCACCGACTACCTGCAGCGCTTCGCTGACGCACGCAGCGCATTGCAGTCGCGCCTGCAGGCCAGCGGCATCGCCAGTGCCACCGGCTGGCTCGACCAGCCGCTGGACCAGGCACTGCAGGCGCTGTTCGGTCGTGGGGGCGGTGCATGAACCTGCTGTTCCCGTTGGGCCTGGCCGCGCTCGCTGCAGGGTTGCTGCCGCTGCTGATCCACCTGGCCCGCCGCCATCCGTACACACCGCTGGATTTCGCCGCGCTGCGCTGGCTGCGCGCACAGATCCGGCCACGCCAGCGCATCCGCTTCGATGACTGGCCATTGCTGCTGGTGCGCCTGCTGTTGCTTGCCGCGCTGGCTTTGCTGCTGGCACGACCTGCGTTGACCGGGCCTGCACCAGCCCCCACTGCGTGGACGGTCGTTGCTCCAGGGCTGGACGCGACCGCTCTGCGCGGCGTCGCCGAAGCGGGCAACTGGCATTGGCTGGCGCCCGGCTTCCCGGCCATTGATCAAGTGCCACCTGCGTCCACGGCCTCCCTGCCCAGCCTGCTGCGCGAACTGGACGCACAACTGCCCGCGGGCACCGCAGTGACCGTGCACGTTCCCGATCCCCTGCCCGGCCTGGACGGCGCACGCCTGCAGCTGTCGCGCGAGGTGCAGTGGCGGCCGCAGCCGATGCCGGTCGCCGCGCAACCGCGTGCCGCAACGTCGCCGCGCCTGCGCCTGCGCGTGCACAGCGATGCTTCGGCCACCGCCCAGCATTGGTTGAATGCACTGCAGCGCGCGTGGGGCGTGCAGGCGCCGCTCGCTCCTCTGGTGGCGGATGCGCTGCCCGAACGCGGCGAGATCGGCGCATGGAGCCGCGACGGCGCACTGCCGGCGAACTGGCAGGCGTGGCTGCAAGACGGCGGACATGTAGTGACTGCCGGCAAGCCTGCCGCCGAGGCCAGCATCCTGCTGCGCAACACCGAGGGCGCCCCGCTGCTGTGGCGGCAACGCATCGGCCACGGTGTCCTGCTGTCTCTGCCCGGCGACTGGGATGCCTCAGGCAACGCTGCACTGCGCGATCCGCAGTTGCCGCGTGCCCTGCTGCTGGCCCTGCAACCGCCTCCGCTGCCACGCCTCGGCGATGCACAGGACCAGGCACCCCGCCAGGCAACACTGCCTGCGGCAACGCCGCCGCTGCGCGAGCTCACCCCGTGGCTGCTGCTGGCCATCGTGCTGCTGTTCGCGCTGGAGCGCTGGATGGCCAGCAGTCGCCGACGCAGGGTGGCCGCATGAACACCCTGCAGCACGCCTGGCAACGCGCGCGCCGCCGCCGTGCACTCATCACCCTGCTGCTGGGCCTGCCGTGGGCGCTGGCCGCGACGGCGCTGGCGCTGCGCCTGGCGGGCTTCGACATCGCCTGCGTGGTTGGCACTGTCGGCCTGCTCGCCTGCGCAGCGCTCGCCACGGCACGCTCCCGCCAGCTGGACCAGCTGTGGTTGCAGCGCCAGCTCGATGGCAGCGGCGCCAGCGAGGACAGTGCCGACCTGCTGTTCGCCGATGCCGCCATGCTCAATCCGCTGCAGCAGCGTCAGCGCGCGCACGTGCTGGCCGCGCTGGAACGTGCGCTGCCGGAACTGCGTCCGCGCTGGCCGCGTGGGGCATTGGCGCTGTGCTGGATCGCAGGCCTGGCCATCGTTGCGCTGGCAGTCGGCTGGCCACGCTCCAGCCCCGGCTCCGCGCCAGCCCGTGCGTCGGCGCCTGGCAGCACGGCTTCCGCGGGCCCACTGCACCTGCAGTCCACCCGCCTGCGCATCGACGCGCCGGCCTATACCGGCCAGGCCACGCTCACCCAGAACGCGCTGGATGCCAAGGTCGCCGCCGACAGCCGGCTGTCATGGTCGTTGCGCTTCGATCGCGCGCCGGACAAGGCATGGCTGCAGTTCCACGATGGCCGCCGGCTGCCGCTGAACGAACACGATGGCCAGTGGCAGGCACAGGACGTGGCGCGCACGCCGGTGCTGTACCGCGTGGTGAGCGAACCGGCATTGGCCGGAACCCGCCTGCATCGCCTGGACGTGGTCGCCGACCGCGCACCCAGCGTACGCGTGCTGGAGCCGGCCGCCAGCCTGGTGCTGGGAACGCCCGGGCAGCGCCAGTGGTCGCTGCGCTTCGAAGCCAGCGACGACTACGGCGTAGCCGCACAGGCAACGCTGTCGATCACCACCACCCAGGGCAGCGGTGAGAACATCACCTTCGTGAAACGCAGCGTCACGCTTGCCGGCAGCGGCGAAGCCACCGCGCGGCGTTTCGCCCACACTCTTGATCTGGCTGCGCTGGGCGCACAACCGGGCAACGATGTCATCGCCCAGCTGGAAGTGCGCGACAACCACGCGCCAACACCGCAGAGCGGGCGCAGCAGCAGCGTGATCCTGCGCCTGCCCAGCGCCGAGGTTGCACTCGGTGCGGAACTGGAAGGCCGCATCAAGAAGACCCTGCCCGCCTATTTCCGCAGCCAGCGGCAGATCATCATCGATGCCGAAGCACTGATCCGGCAGCGGCGCAGCCTCGCCGCCGAGGACTTCGTGAAGCGCAGCGATGCGATCGGTGTCGACCAGCGCATCCTGCGCCTGCGCTATGGCCAGTTCCTGGGCGAGGAGAGCGAGGGCGCACCCAAGCCGCCGCCGACCAGCGACCTGCCCACCAGCGATGCACCGGCTGCAGACAGCCACAACGACGAACACGATCACGATCATGGCGCCGAGGCCGGAGCGCACGACGCGCATGGCCACGATCACGGCGGCAAGACGTCCAATGCCGATGCGCCACCGGTGTTCGGCAGCGCCACCGATGTGCTCTCCGAATACGGCCACACCCATGACCATGCCGAGGCCGCGACCCTGCTCGACCCGCAGACGCGCGCCACGCTGAAGGCCGCGCTGGACCAGATGTGGTCAGCCGAAGGCGAGCTGCGCCAGGGCCGCCCAGAGCAGGCGCTGCCGTTTGCCTACAAGGCGCTGGCTTTCATCAAGCAGGTGCAGCAGGCCGAACGCATCTACCTGGCGCGGGTCGGGCCGGAGCTGCCACCGATCGATGAAGGCCGCCGGCTGGGTGGCGATCGCGCCGGACTGGCCAGTCGCGAACTGCCGCTGGCCGCACGCACGCCGCCCGACCCGGCCATCATCGAAGCCTGGCAACGCCTCGGCGATGACACGGCAACCCCCGATCTCGATGCACTCGCCACCTGGCAGCAGCGCAATGCCGCCTACCTGCCCGATGCACTGGATCTGGCCGCCGCCATCGAGCAGCTGCGCATCGAACCCGGCTGCCGCGACTGCCGCCAGCGCCTGCGCGCGCAGTTGTGGCGGGCGCTGCAGCGTCCACTGCCGCAGGCGATGCGGCGCAGTGCCGCCGATGCGATGGGGCAGCGGTACCTTGATGCGCTGGAGGCGCAGCCATGAACGCCTCCGCCGTGAACCTGTGGATTGCGCTGGCCCTCGCCCTGATCGTGGTCATCGCCAGCGTGCGCCAGCTGCGTGGCACTGCCACGCGTCGTGGCCGACAGTGGATCGTGATTGGATTGCAGCTGATCGCTGCCACGCTGCTGTACTTCTGCCTGGTCCCCCCCACCCGCCAGCAACCCGCGGTCGGCCTGGTCGTGCTGGGACTCGATGCCGGCAAGGCCGGCGCGCTGCCGGCCAGCGCAGGCCCGCTGCTGCTGTTGCCGGAAGCTACCGATGTGCCCGGTGGCCAGCGCGTGCCGGACCTGGCCACCGCGCTGCGCCAGCATCCGGCCTCCACGCTCACCCTGGTCGGTGCCGGCCTGGTTGCGCGTGACCGCGACGCGGTACTGCCACGCGACGTGCGTTGGCAGCCGGCAGCGCCGCCGCGCGGGTGGATCGCACTGCAGCCACCCGCCGACACCGCACCCGGCGCACGCTTCGACGTGCATGCACAGGCGCACGGCGTCGCCAAGGCCAGGGCGGAACTGCTGGACCCCGCCGACAGCGTGGTCGATCGCGTGGATGTTGCCGAGGACGGTCGCGTGCAGCTCAGCGGCATCGCCCGTGCCGAAGGCCGCAGCGTGTTCCAGCTGCGCCTGCTCGATGCCGAGGGTCATGTGGTGGACAACACGCCGGTACCGCAGCAGACCCTGCCGGCGGCACCGCTGCGCCTGCTGGTGCGTGCCAGTGCGCCGGGCCCGGAGCTGAAGTACCTGCGCCGCTGGGCCGCCGACACCGGCATCCGCGTGCAGGTGCAGGCCGATACCGGGGCGGGCGTCAGCGTGGGAGATGGCGCGGTCGCGCTGGATGCAGCGTCACTCGCGCGCAGCGATCTGTTGCTGCTGGACGAGCGCAGCCTGGCCGCATTGAGTGCCGGCCAGCTGGCTGCCGTGCGGCAGGCGTTGCGCGACGGGCTCGGCGTTCTGGTGCGTAGTGCAGGCGCACCTGCAGCCAGGTCGCGCCAGCGCCTGCACGACCTGGGTCTACCGGTGCAAGGCGATGGCAGCAGCCACGCCCTCGAACTTCCCGGCGACGGCGACAGCGCGGTCCTCGCCGCACGGCGTGGCCCGCTCAACGCGGGTACGCTGCCGACCGGCTACGGCGAGGAGGCTGACCGCAGCTCGCACAATGCTCCCCTGCCTGCGCTGGAAGCACTCGCGCTGCAGGCACCGGGCAGCAACGCCCTGCTGCAGGATGGCACAGGCAAGGCGGTCGGCGGCTGGCGCGCTGCCGGCAAGGGCCGCATCGGCCTGCTGCCCATCACCGACAGCTGGCGCTGGGTGCTGGCCGGGCGCGATGACCGCCACGGTGAACTCTGGAGCAGCGTGGTCGCCACGCTGGCGCGTGCGCAGGGCAGCGGTGATGCGCTGTGGTCGCCGCAGACGCTCAACTGGGCGGGCGAACGGCAGGCGCTGTGCGGCGTGCAGGCGCCACTGCAGGTGTTCAACGCACGCGGCGACAGCGTGACCCTGATCGTCGACGGCGCGACGTCGGCCCTGCGCTGCGCCGGCTGGTGGCCGCGCGATGCGGGCTGGCAGCGCCTGCAGCACGGCGACATCACGGTCTGGCGCTATGTGTTCGACCCGAAGGACGCACCTGCACTGCATCGGCAGGCAATGATCGACGCCACCTCGCAGGCGTTGGCCGTCAGCAGGCCGACGAACACGGCGATGATGCAGCCCGTGCCGGGCTCGCGCTGGCCGTGGTGGCTGGCGTTCGTGTTGTGCGCTTCGCTGCTGTGGTGGCTGGAGCGACGGCGCTGAGCCCGGGGTCGGATCCCCTTCGTGGACGAAAGGGCCCTGGCCCCACCGATTGGATCGCAAACAGCATCCACGCATGGCGTGGATCTACTGACTGCACCGGGTCGGATCCCTTTCGTCCACGAAAGGGCTCTGACCCCATCCGTCATGCGTCCTTCATCGCTTGCCAGCGCGCCGGTACACGCCATTGAAGCGCACGTTCATGCCGCCGCACTCGCTGTTGTCGGCCACGACCAGTACATCACCCAGCGAGTGCACCCGCACCTTGCAGGTGTCTTCAACGAATTCCACATCGGCGCCGCGCGGCGTTGCGCGTGCTTCCACCTGGCCCAGGTTCGGCCCATACGGGCGCTGTTCCGGCGTGGGGTTGGCAGAAGGCCAGTAGGCATCGCCATCCACATGCAGTTGTCCACCCTGCACGGTGATGCGCAGGCCGTTGTCGCCATCTTTCCAGTGGCCCGTCCACTCCTGCAGCGTTGGTACGGCCACCGGCAACGGCTGCAGCTTGCTGCGGTCGACCCAGCCGGCGCTGCCGCCCACCTTGTTCGGGAAGAACGCGCAGCGGTAGCGGCCCAGGTCGCGACCGGTCACCACCGTATCGCCGTTGACCACGTAGCTGCGCTGCCGGCAGGCCGGCTCGCCCTTTTGCGGGCAGCCGTCCATGTCGCCGAGCAGGTACAGGCGCGGTGCATCGACCACCCGCGCCAGCGCGAACCGGCTTTGCTCGGAAGGGAACGCGCCATTGCGACAGGCGCCATCACCGGCGATGCCGGCAGCAAAGGCGGACACCGGCAACAGTGCAGCCAGCAGGCAGAACGAACGCAGGAACATGGCAGCGCCACCGGTTGAGGAACCGGCAGGATATACCGGCCTACTTCGCCGGCGGCGGATCGCAGCCATCCTGCTGCTGGCAGAAACGCAGCGCACGCTGCTGCTGTTCGGCACTGAGCTCCGGCGGTGGCCGGGCGATGGCGGACTGGATCTGGTCGGGGCCGCCGGTGAGCTTGTTCAGGCCACGGCCCGCCGCCAGCACGCCCTTGACCACGCCCATCATGATGTAGCCGCCGCCCATGCTGACCTGTTCCGGTGACGGTGGCTCGCTCCAATCGCGGCTGAAGCGGTTGTCGCCGAACTTCACCGGGTTCTTGAAGCGGTACAGGTCCAGCGGCTCGTCATCGGGCTTGAGCGCACGCACTTCGCCAAGGGTGGTGACGTTGTCCTGCGGCGGAGCGGCAGGAATCGGCGCGGTGGTGGCAGCCGGCGCATCCGCCGGGGGAGTCGGCGCTGGATCAGGCGCCGCTACCGGTGCGGCCTGCTGCGCCTGCGCGAGACCCGCCAGCAGCAGGCCGGCCAGGAGTGCTCCCTGCGTTCCACGTCGTGCCACAGCCATCCGCCCTGTTGGTTGCGTCCAGCAGTAAAGGATACGGATGCGGGCTTCAGATTTCGTTGCTTCACCGGCGACCGTTCAGCCTGGGGAGATCCGGCAATGCCACGGGGCACGGGCACTGAACGGTTCACTCCGTCCCACGCCGATGTCTCACATCCTGAGACGTGGATGTGGTGCGATGTGACCCCTCGCAATCCGTCCCGGCTCCACTTTCCATGGCTTACGAACTCGCCAAGCGCACCGCCGATGCCGAGCAGAAGCTCGCCACCCGCGATGGCCTGCCCGCCCGCGACGGCGCCCTGCTCAGCGCGCGCCTGCAACGCCGCTACCAGGACCGCATCACCGGCAGCTTCGCCATTCCCGGTCGCGAGGGCCGCTACGCACCCATTCCCGATGCGGTACCGCCTGCCCTGGCCGCGGCCCTGAAGGCACGTGGCATCGAGCAGCTCTACAGCCATCAGGCCGAGGCCTGGGAGGCCAGCCAGCGTGGCGAGCACGTGGCCATCGTCACCCCCACCGCCAGCGGCAAGTCGCTGTGCTACACCCTGCCGGTGGTCAGCGCAGCGATGCAGGACAAGGCCAAGGCGCTGTACCTGTTCCCGACCAAGGCGCTGGCCCAGGACCAGGTGGCCGAGCTGCTGGAGCTCAACCGTGCCGGCGACCTCGGCGTGAAAGCCTTCACCTTCGACGGCGACACCCCCGGCGATGCGCGGCAGGCGATCCGCCTGCATGGCGACATCGTGGTGTCCAACCCGGACATGCTGCACCAGGCCATCCTGCCGCATCACACCAAGTGGGCACAGTTCTTCGAGAACCTGCGCTACATCGTCATCGACGAAGTACATACCTACCGTGGCGTGTTCGGCAGCCACGTCACCAACGTGCTGCGCCGGCTCAAGCGCATCTGCGCGTTCTACGGCGTGCAACCGCAGTTCATCCTGTGCTCGGCCACCATCGGCAACCCGCAGGCGCATGCCGAGGCACTGATCGAGGCACCGGTCACCGCCATCACCGAATCCGGCGCGCCCAGCGGACCGAAACAGGTGCTGCTGTGGAACCCGCCGGTGATCAATCCCGACCTGGGCCTGCGCGCCTCGGCACGTTCGCAGAGCAACCGCATCGCGCGCATCGCGATCAAGTCCGGGCTGAAGACCCTGGTGTTCGCGCAGACCCGCTTGATGGTGGAGGTGCTGACCAAGTACCTGAAAGACATCTTCGACCACGACCCGCGCAAGCCGCCACGCATCCGTGCCTACCGTGGCGGCTACCTGCCCACGGAACGCCGCGAGACCGAGCGTGCGATGCGCGCCGGCACCATCGACGGCATCGTCAGCACGTCGGCGCTGGAACTGGGCGTGGATATCGGCAGCCTGGACGTGGTCATCCTCAACGGCTACCCCGGCAGCGTGGCCGCCACCTGGCAGCGCTTCGGCCGTGCCGGCCGCCGCCAGCAGCCGGCGCTGGGGGTGATGGTGGCCAGCTCGCAACCGCTGGACCAGTACGTGGTGCGGCACCCGGATTTCTTTGCCGAGGCCTCGCCCGAACACGCGCGCATTGCGCCGGACCAGCCGTTGATCCTGTTCGACCATATCCGCTGCGCGGCGTTCGAGCTGCCGTTCCGGGTCGGTGATGGCTTCGGCCCGATCGACCCGGAAGTGTTCCTGGAGGCGCTGGCCGAAACCGAGGTGATCCACCGCGAAGGCGAGCGCTGGGAATGGATTGCCGACAGCTATCCGGCCAACGCGGTCAGCCTGCGCGCGGTGGCCGACGGCAACTTCGTGGTGGTCGACCGCAGCGACGGCCGCCAGCAGATCATCGCCGAGGTCGACTATTCCGCCGCCGCGCTGACCCTGTACGAAGGCGCCATCCACATGGTGCAGTCCACGCCCTACCAGGTGGAGACGCTCGACTGGGACGGCCGCAAGGCCTATGTCACCCGCACGCATGTGGACTACTACACCGACAGCATCGACTTCACCAAGCTCAAGGTGCTGGACCGTTTCGACGGCGGCGTGGCCGGGCGTGGCGATTCGCACCATGGCGAAGTGCACGTGGTACGGCGCGTGGCCGGCTACAAGAAGATCCGCTACTACACCCACGAGAACATCGGCTATGGGCCGGTGAACCTGCCCGACCAGGAACTGCACACCACCGCGGTGTGGTGGCAGCTGCCGCAGGCGCTGCTGCTGCGCGCGTTCGCCAGCAGGCAGGATGCACTGGATGGCTTCCTCGGCACGGCCTACGCGCTGCACATCGTCGCCACCGTGGCGGTGATGGCCGATGCGCGCGACCTGCAGAAGTCGGTCGGCAACGGCGATGGTGCCTGGTTCGCGATCGCCGACCAGAGCGGCCGTGGCCAGCTGCGCGGCAGCAATGGCGACCCGGGGGCGGTGGAGCTGCTGCAGGAGTTCGTGCCGACGGTTTACCTGTACGACAACTTCCCGGGCGGCGTCGGCCTCAGCGAGCCGTTGTGGCAACGCCAGGCCGAGCTGGTGCAGCGCGCGCGCGAACTGGTGCAGCGCTGCGACTGCAAGGCCGGCTGCCCGGCCTGTGTCGGCCCGGTGCTGGCCGCACAGGAGGAGGATGAGACCTCGCCGCGTGCGCTGGCGCTGCGCGTGCTGGACCTGTTCGATGCCGAGGCCTGCCAGCACGTACCCGACGTGGTGGTGACCGCGCGCGACCCGATGGAGCTGCTGGCCCCGTGAGCCTGAGCCTGGACAAGCTGCGCCTGCTGCGGAAGCAGGCCGGCGACCCGAAAGCAGTCACGCCGGTGGCGCCGGACGTGCCCCCTGCGCCACCGGTACCCGTGGCCGCCAATGATGCGCGGCAACCACAGGCCGAACGTTCGGTGTTCGCCTGGGTCGAACAGGAGATCCGCCACAAGCCGACCGGCGCTGCGGCCTCCACACCAGCACCCGCATCGCTGCGTCGGCCGGAAGTAGGCAGCCTGCACCGCCTGCTCGGCCTGCGCTCGCGTGGTGGAGCCGCACCGGCACGCGCCAGTGCGCAGGATCGCCAGCTTCCCGGGGAGGAAATCGCACCGGGCCTGTTCCTGATCGAATCGCTGCTGCCGCAGCCGATTCCCGCAGAACCGCTTTCCCTGGCTTTCGCCAAGCGCGAGCACGAGCACGTCGCCGCGCGCGACCTGCTGTTCTTCGATACCGAGACCACGGGCCTGGCCGGCGGCACCGGCACCCGCGCCTTCATGATCGGCGCCGCCGACTGGCATGTGTGCCCGCAACGTGGCGAAGGCCTGCGCATCCGCCAGTTGCTGATGGCCACGATGGCCGCCGAGGACGCGATGCTGGCCACCTTCGCCCGCTGGCTGCAGCCGTCCACCGTGTTCTGCAGCTACAACGGGCGCAGCTACGATGCGCCGCTGCTGAAGGCGCGCTACCGGCTCGCCCGCCAGCGTTGCCCGATCAGCGCGCTGGATCACGTCGACCTGCTCTATCCGACCCGCCGCCGCTATCGCGGCACGTGGGAGAACTGCAAGCTGTCCACCATCGAGCGCCAGCTGCTGCGCGTGGTGCGCGAGGACGACCTGCCTGGCTCCGAAGCCCCGGGCGCATGGCTGCGTTTCCTGCGCGGCGGCGACGCGGTGAACCTGCGCCGGGTCGCCGACCACAACCACCAGGACGTGGTGACCCTGGCCCTGCTGCTGCAGCGGCTGGTGCGCGAGGAACAACGCGAGCGCGAAACGCTGGCGCTGGTCGGGCAATAGCGGCACGGGGCCACGTTGACATGCCCTGACGCTGGCAGCGGTGACACTGCCGCCACCATCCACGCCTGGAGCCCGACGATGCGCCTCAATCCCCTTGCCCTGCTTGCCATCCTGCCGCTGGCCGCCTGCAGCCACGCCGGCAGCACCACCACCCACGATGCCGCACCGGCGCCGGTGGCCGATGCCGCGCACGAATGCAGGCCGGAGGCGCTGGAAGCCTTCACCGGCAAGACCGCCGACGAGGCCACGATCAGGAAGCTGGTGGCCGACAGCGGCGCGCGCAACGCGCGGGTGGTCAAGCCGGGCATGGCGGTGACCATGGACTTCCGCCAGGACCGCGTGACGGTGCAGGTGGACGGTCAGAACCGGATCGAGCGCGCCAGCTGCGGTTGATCAACGGGGTGCCGGCCGCTGGCCGGCACCCCACACATTGCCGGCCAGCGGCCGGCACCACTGATCAGAGCCGCTCGGCCTTGCCGCTGGCCAATGCGCGCGCGATCACCTGCTGTGCCTGCCGCGACGCCTGCTCATGCACGCGTGCCTGGCGCTCACCCAACGCGGCCTGCTGGCTGCCCAGCGCCGCCTGGCGGCTGGCCAGTTCAGACTGCTGGCTGGCTAGGCGCTGCATGTCGCGGGTGTGAGTGGCCCGCGCGGTTTCGTTGTCCACTTCCTGCATTGCACGACGTGCCTCTGCAGCAGCCTCACGTGCGGCCTCACGGGCAACGGCCGCATCGTTGGTCGCGCCCCGCGCCGCCTTCGCCGCTTCCGCCGCCGCTTCGCGGTTGATGTCATGCGCGGCCATCGCGCTGCGCGCGGCCTCGGCGGCAGCCAGTGCCATGCGGCGCGCCTCCTCGCCCTGCAGGCGGCCCATCTCGCCCATCTGCTTGCCGAGTTCGCCTTGCTGGCGACCCAGCGCACTCTGCTGGCGGCCCAGTTCGCTCTGCTGGCGGCCCAGATCCGCCGCGCCGCTGTAGGCACGCTGCAGGGTCTGGATCATCATCGGATCACGCACCACGTAGCGCTTGTCGCCTTGGCGGAACCACAGCGCCGGGCCCTTGCCGAGCTGCCTGCGGGCGACCGTCACGTCGTCCATGCCGCCGTTGGCGAAGGTCGAATCGCCATCGACCAGCACGAAGGCCTCCGGCGGCGATTTGCCCAGGTCCAGGCGGCCGTAGGTGGTGATGGAGGTCGTGCGGGAGGTCGTGTGTTGACTGTGCACGCCGGTATCGACATCGACATCCGCATCCACGTCGACCGCCACATCCGCATCGTCCGGACCTGACAACGCCTCGACATCAGCCGGCTCGGCCGGCGGCGCGGGCGCCACCGGCACGGCCGGAACGCGCGCGGACGAAGGCGGTGCGGGCGGCGCTTTCGGAGCCTTCGGCGGTGACGGCACAGCGACCTTCGGCGCCGCAGGAGGCGCAGGTGGTGCCGGCGGCACTGGCGCAGCGACCAGCCGCATCGGCGCCACACCCACCACCAGCACCACAGCGGTCAACGCCATCGCCAGGATGCGCGGGCAGGCCCGGCGTGGCTGCAACGAGAGCAGGCGACGCTTGAGGCTGGTGGTATCCGGTGCGGCACTGGCCACGCCCAGGTGCGGCTGCGGTGCCACACCCAGCTGCAGCAGCAGACGTCCATAGGCCTGGCGGCTCGCGCCATGCTGGCCAACCACCGCTGCGTCCACCGCTTCTTCGCGAGCCTGTGCGTATTCGCGCACCGACAGGCGCAGCAGTGGGTGGAAGAAGAACAGGTGCTGGGCCAGCGCCGGCAGCAGGCCCCACTGCAGATCACGCCGCTGCAGGTGCTGCAGTTCATGGGTCAGGGCCAGGTCCAGCGCATCGCCCTGCAGGGCGTTGTCGCCGGCCGGCAGCAGCAGCACCGGGCGGAACGGACCGACCAGCTGCGGCGCGTCCACCTGCGTGCTCATCCACAACCGCGGCGCAGGACGCACGCCATGTGCATCGGAAGCCAGCTGCAGGGCCTGCACCAGCGCCTCGTCCTCGCAGGGATAGGCCGCTGCCAGCAGCGCGCGGCAGCGACGCCACTCACCGAAGGTACGCAGTGCCATCAGCAGCACGCCGGACATCCACAGCGCGGCCAGTGCGACGGCCCACCATGCCACCGCCGGCACATCCGCGGCAGGCACCGGCATTGCGGCCAACAGCTGTGCCGAGGCCTCCGGGGCCAGCGGGTAGACCATATCTGCGGCCACATCGGTCGCGCTCATCGCCACCGCCTGCGGTGCCGGCAGCCAGGCCAGCTGCAGCGGCTGGCTCCAGAACAGGCCGAGCACGGCCTGCAGCGACACCAGCCACCACAGCCGGCAGCGGGTCGCCGCCGACAGCGACGGCAGCGCGCGGCATACGCCGTACACCAGGGCCACCAGCAGCACGGTCTGCAGGCTGGTCCAGCCCAGCCGTTCCAACATCGGGATCAGCATCGTGGTGTCCATGGCTCAGCCCTCGTGGCGGCGCGATTGGAGTTGGGCGACCAGCGCTTCCAGCTCGGCCAGCTCGTTGTCGCTGACCTGCTGGCGCTGCGACAGATAGGCCACGAACGGCGACACCGAGCCCTGCAGAGTGTTGTCGACGAACTGGGCCACGGCGCCCTGAAGCACGCTCTCCGGGCCACGCGTGGCCTGGTAGCGATAGACACCGTCCTGCTGCTGGCGCTGAAGATACCCCTTCGCCCGCAGCCGCTCCATCATCGTCAGCACGGTGGAACGGGCCAGGCCACGGGCCTCCCCATAGCCACTGGCGACCTCGCCGACCGTGGCCGGCGCATGTTCATCGATGTACTGCAGCAGGGCCAGTTCCTGGTCCCCGATCGTCTTGCCACGCATGACACCACTCCCTTGACTACACGTGTCGTCACTGTCTGCGTGACGACAGCTGTAGTCAACCCCCCGGAAGTCATGGGCCGACGAACGGTAGGCACCACCGAGCGCCTAAACCTTTGACCCGCCCGCTGCATCCGATCCGCAACGCCCCGCTGGAATTCCCCATGTCCCGCCCAATGCTGCGAGCCCTGCTCATGCTCATCAGTGCACTGCCCTTCGCCGCCGTCTCTGCCAGCCAGGACCAGGCCAACGACCAGACCCGCCGCCTGGTCCGCCAGATCATGCTGGATGAGCGCATCCCAGGGCTGCAGTTGGCCGTGGTCAAGGACGGCCAGATCGTGCTCTCCGAAGCCTACGGCCTGGCCAACGTGGAGAACGGCGTGCTCGCCTCGCGCGACACCCGCTTCCCACTCAACTCGGCCACCAAAGCCTTCACCGGGGTCGCCATCGCACAGCTGGCAGAGCAGGGCCGAGTGGATCTGGATGCACCCGCCTCGCGCTACCTGGACGACCTCCCCATGGCATGGCGCGAGGTGCGCGTTCGCCAGCTGCTGGCCCACACCTCGGGCCTGCCGGACATCCTCGATGCCAACGGCCTGCTGGGCGGGGGTTCCGAAGCGCAGGCATGGACGGCGGTCAGCGCGCGACCGCTCGAAGCGGCACCCGGGCGGCGCTTTGCCTACAACCAGACCAACTACGTGCTGTTGTCGCGGATCATCGCGCGGCAATCCGGCATGCCCTACGAACGCTTCCTTGCGACCGGCCAGTTCAGTGGCGCACGCATGGCACGCACCACCTTCGGCGACAGCTACGACCTGATTCCGGATGCGGCGACGATGTACAGCCTGGCGCCGCGTGCAACCGATACGGCCGACATGCCGCCGCGCATGTCGCACTGGTTCTACGACATGCCGCCGAGCCTGTGGGCCGGTGGCGGCATCCTCACCACCGCCGACGACACTGCGCGCTGGCTGGTCGCGCTGACCGAGGGCCGCCTGCTGGGCGACGCCGCGCGCGCACGCATGTGGTCGGCAGAGCGTCTGCCCGATGGCCGTGCCGGCCCGTGGGCGGGTGGCTGGCCGGTACTGCGCGCATCGCCCGACCTGCAGGTGGCCGGTATCGGCGGTGCACGCTCGGCCTTCGTGGTCTATCCCGAGCGAGGCGTGGCGGTGGTGATGCTGACCAACCTGGTCGGTGCCAACCCGCAGCGGTTCATTCCGCGCATCGCCGATTTCTATGCGCCCGCGGCAACGATCGCCACGCCTAGCCCCGTGGGCCGCCCATCACCGGCAGGATCACCCCGCTGATGTAACTGGCACAGACCGGCGAGGCCAGGAACACATACGCCGGTGACAGCTCTTCGGGCTGTGCAGGCCGCCCCATATCGCTGTCCCTGCCGAACTCGGCGACGTCCTCGGCCTGCTTGTCGGCCGGGTTCAGCGGCGTCCACACCGGACCCGGCGCCACGCAGTTGACCCGGATGCCACGCGGCAGCAGCTGGCTGGCCAGCGCCTTGGTGAAGGCATGGATCGCGCCCTTGGTGGCCGAGTAGTCGATCAGTGCCTTGCTGCCGAACAGGCCGGTCTCCGAGCCGGTATTGATGATGCTGGCCCCCTCGCCCAGATGCGGCAGTACCGCGCGCGCCATCTGGATGTACCCACCGATGTTGGTCTGCAGGGTCTCCTGCAGGTGCGCGTCTTCCAGGTCTTCCAGACGCTCGCAATGCAGCTGGAACGCGGCGTTGTTGACCAGGATGTCGATGCCGCCGAACGCCTTGGCCACCTGCTTGACCGCCTTGTTGCAGAAGCGTGGGTCGCGCACGTCGCCAGCGATCACCACGCAGCGGCCGCCTTCGCGCTCCACGTGCTGGCGGGTGATGTCCGCGTCTTCGGCCTCGTCCAGGTGCAGCACTGCCACATCGGCGCCTTCGCGTGCGAACAGCACCGCCACCGCACGGCCAATGCCCGAATCGCCACCGGTGACGATCGCGCGCATGCCCTGCAGCTTGCCGCTGCCGGCGTAGTCCGGTGCAAGGAAACGCGGCGCCAGTTCCAGTTCGTGTTCATGCCCGGGCTTGGCCAGCTGCTGCGCCGGCATCGTTTCCGGTTGCCGGCGTGCACCGGCCTGGGTAGCGGTCTTCCTTGTGGCCTTTTTCGCTGCGCGCACGTCCTTGGCTTTCTCCTGGTCCTGCAGGCGCCGCTGCCGGGCCGCAACGCGGGCGGCGCGGGGATCGCTGGCCGCCGCCTTGCGGGTGGCGGTCTTCACCACCCGTGGGCGATCAGGGTCGGCAGCGGTCTTCGTCGCGGTGCTGCCTTTGCGCACCTTGGGCGAGGCTTTGCGGCGAATGGGGGTTTTCCTGGTGGTGGCCATGCAGGTCTCCTCGGGAGGGAAAGGGGCTGCCGGCCAGCGGCCGACACTACCGGGGGGCGGCATCCGCCGCGACTGCAGTGTCTCCACCCACGCTGTTGGCGGGGGTGAGCGCACCGTATCCACGATGTGCACGGTATTCATTCCGCCACCACGTGCGGCGTCGCACGCTGCACCCAACCACACCAAGGAATCCTTCCATGAAACATGCCATCGCCACCGCCGCCGTCTGTCTTGCCCTCGCCGCCTGCAGCAGCACGCCGATGGCCCAGGTGCAGCCGATCGACGGCGTGATTTCCGGCCAGTGCCACAGCGACATGGTGCGCGGCGCACTGGGCCTGGCGGCGTCGGATGCCACCGTGGCCCGTGCACGCGTGGACAGCGACAGCCTGCACGTACGGGTGCTGCGCCACGATGGTCCGCGTGTGCCGCCGGCCAGCGAAGGCGGCGACCGCCTGACCATCGAGAAAGGCCGCACCAACAACATCGTCGCGATCTACTGCGGCTGACGACTGCGGCTGAGCCGGCGCGCCCTGCGCAGTACGCGCAGGGTGGCCTGTTCCCACTGGCGCAGCCCACGCAGGCCGGCCAGCTTGGCCAGTTCGCCGCGCTCCCAGCCGGCGAACACGCACGGGTCGATGTAGGCCTTGCGGCACACCGCCGGGGTGTTGCCCAGCAGCGACGCCACCTCGCACACCACCGCGCGCTGCGCCTGCGCCAGGGCGCGCTGGCTGGCCGGCTCCGGCAGCTCGGTAGCCGCGAACGCCTGCACCGCTGCCACGGTGCCGCCCCAGGTGCGGAAATCCTTGGCGGTGAAGTCCTCACCCATCACCCCGCGCAGGTAATCGTTCACTGCACCGGAGTCCACCGGCTGCAGCGCACCGTCGTCATCGCGGTACTGGAACAGCGCCTGCCCCGGCAGCTGCTGCAGGCGCCGCACCAGCAGCCCCAGCCTGCGGTCGCCCACGGTCACCTCCTGCAGCTGCCCGGACTTGCCGCGGAAGCGCATGCGTACGCGGCCGCCGCGCAGCAGTTCCAGATGCCGGTTGCGCAGCGTGGTCAACCCGAACGAACGGTTCTGCTGTGCATAGGTTTCATTGCCGACCCGCACCAGCGTATCGGCCAGCAGCGCGACCACCATGGCCAGCACCTTTTCCTGTGGAAACCCGGGTCGCTTGAGATCCCGTGACAACCGCCGCCGCAACGTGGGCAACGCCTCGCCGAAGGCAATGATGCGGTCGAACTTGCCGGCGTCGCGCTCCTTCGCCCAGTCGGCGTGGTAGCGGTACTGCTTGCGCCCGCGGGCATCGCGGCCAGTGGCCTGCAGGTGGCCGTTGGCGTGGGCGCAGATCCACACGGCGGTGTAGGCCGGTGGGATCGCCAGCGCGCGGATCCGCTGCAGGGTGGTGGCATCGCGCACCGCGTGGCCATCGGCATCGCGGTAGCTGAAGCCCTTGCCGGCGCGGCGCCGGCTGATGCCCGGCTGGGTGTCATCGACATAGCGCAGGCCGGCAGCACGCGCGGCCTGTCGTTCGGGGGTGGAGGGGGTTGGCATGCGCGCAGTGTCGCTGCCGCGCTGCCGCGATCCTGTCGATAACACAAGACAAACACGTGAGGATCGGTTCGCCGCTATGCTCGGGCTTTCACAATCCCTTCCGGAGTCATGATGTCGTTCCCGATTCGCGCCCGTTCGCTCTCCGCCCTGCTGCTGCCGGCCGTGCTGGCCCTGACCGCCTGCCAGGCACCGGCGCTGGATGAACAGGATTCGGCCACGGCCCATGCCCAGCAGGCTGCCGAAGCCGCCAAGGCGCCGGCCGACGAGGCTGGCAAGGCCACCGAGGCGCCGCCGGTCGGCACCTGCGATGCCAGCCAGGTGCAGAGCCTGGTCGGCCAGGCCTACGCCGACGCGCTGGGCAAGCAGGCGCAGGAAGATGCCGGTGCCCACCAGCTGCGCGTCATGAAGCCCAATGACGTGGCCACGATGGAGTTCCTCGGCGACCGCCTGAACATCGAAGTGGACGACAAGGGCCTGGTCAGCGGCGTGCGCTGCGGCTGAGTTCGACCCCGCGCCGGCACTGGGTTGCCGGCGCGTTCTGTTGCACCTGCAACCGTGTATTGCGGCGCTGCAGCAACCTGTGATCTAGTCGAGGCATCCGGTGGCCTCACGATGCGCTCCAGGGATTGAGCGGGCTTGAGTGTCCCCGTTCAATTCATCCCGCATCGAGGTAGAGATGGCCCCCCGCAACCGCCAAGGGCTTTACGACCCGCGCTCCGAGCGCGATGCCTGTGGATTTGGCATGGTCGCCCAGCTCGACGATCAACCTTCGCGCCTGTTGGTTGATACCGCCATCGCCGCGCTTTCGCGCATGACCCACCGTGGCGGCGTCGCTGCCGATGGCCTGACCGGTGATGGCTGTGGCCTGCTGCTGCGCCGCCCCGATGCATTCCTGAAACTGCTGGCCAGCGAAGCCGGCATCACCACCGCCGCGCGCTTCGCTGCCGGCCTGGTGTTCCTGCCGCACGACGCCGACGCCGCCGACGCCTGCCGCACGCAGCTGCAGGCGCAGGTGGAAGCGGTCGGCTGCAAGGTCGCCGGCTGGCGCGAGGTACCCACCGACGACAGCGTCTGCGGCCAGCTGGCGCGCGATACCCTGCCGCGCATCGAACAGGTGTTCGTCGATGCCGGCGTCGGCCAGGATGATGCCGGCTTCGCGCTGGCGCTGTTCCTGGCCCGCCGCCGCAGCGAACAGCAGCTGCGCGGGCACGCCGATTTCTACGTCACCACCCTCACCCCGGATGCGATCAGCTACAAGGGCATGGTGCTGCCGGACAAGCTCAGCCGCTTCTACCCGGACCTGCAGCGGCGCGAACTGGCCTCCAGCGCGATCGTGTTCCACCAGCGCTTCTCCACCAACACGCTGCCGCGCTGGCCGCTGGCCCACCCGTTCCGGATGCTTGCCCACAACGGCGAGATCAACACCATCGAAGGCAACCGTCGCTGGGCGCAGGCGCGCAGCAAGGTGTGGAAGACCCCGCGCTTCGACATCGCCGAGTTCGACCCGGTGATCTCCATGCACGGTTCGGACTCGCAGAGCCTGGACAACATGCTGGAGCTGATGGTCGCCGGCGGCATGGAGTTGATCCAGGCGCTGCGCATCCTGGTGCCACCGGCCACCCAGTCGCTGGAGTTCAAGGATCCGGACCTGGCCGCGTTCTACGAATTCCATGGCCTCAACAGCGAGCCGTGGGATGGCCCGGCCGGCATCGTCGCCTGCGACAGCCGCTACGCCGTATGTACCCTCGACCGCAATGGCCTGCGCCCTGCGCGCTGGATGCTGACGGCCGACCGCCACTTCCTGGTCGCCTCCGAAGCCGGTGTGTGGGAAGTGCCGACCGAGCGCGTGGTGCGCAAGGGCAAGCTGGGCCCCGGCGAAATGGTGGCCATCGATCTCAAGCGCGGCGACCTGCTCGACTCCGATGCGGTGGACCGCATCAACCGCGGCCGCGCACCGTACAAGCAGTGGCTGCAGCAGGGCGTGACCTACCTGCAGACCGAACTGATCGATCCCTCGCTGGTGGAAGAGCCGTTCGACGAAGGCACCCTGCGCAGCTACCACAAGCTGTACCAGCTCAGCAGCGAGGAAGTGGAACAGGTGCTGCGGCCGCTGGCCGAGACCGAACAGGAAGCCACCGGCTCGATGGGCGACGACACGCCGATGGCGGTGCTGAGCCAGCGCAGCCGTCCGCTGTACGACTATTTCCGCCAGGCCTTCGCGCAGGTCACCAACCCGCCGATCGACCCGCTGCGCGAAGACTGCGCGATGTCCCTGTCCACCCAGCTCGGCAAGGAGACCAACATCTTCCATGCCGGCCCGGAGACGGTGAACCACGTCATCCTCAATTCACCGGTGCTCAGCCAGCGCAAGCTGCGCCAGCTGCTGAAGATGGACCAGTACGTGCAGGCCAACCGCCTGCTCGACCTGTCCTACAGCGAAGACGAGGGCCTGCGTGCCGGCATCGAGCGCATCTGTGCCGAGGCCGAACAGGCCGCGCGCGAGGGCATGGTGATGCTGCTGCTGTCCGACCGCTACCCGGTGGCCGGGCGGCCGATGGTGCATGCGCTGCTGGCCACCAGCGCCATCCACCACCACCTTTCGCGGCTGGGCCTGCGCTGCGACGTCAACCTGATCGTGGAAACCGGCACCGCGCGCGACCCGCACCACATGGCCTGCCTGCTCGGCTTCGGCGCCACGGCGGTGTATCCGTACCTGGCCTACCAGACCCTGTTCGACCTGGGCCGCCGCGGCATCCTGAAGCTCAGCAAGGGCGGTGAGCAGTCGCAGATCGGCCGCCGCTACCGCAAGGGCGTCTACAAGGGACTGTCGAAGATCATCTCGAAGATGGGCATCTGTACCGTGGCCAGCTACCGCGGCGCGCAGCTGTTCGAGATCATCGGCCTGGAACCAGAGGTCGTGGACCTGTGCTTCCCGGATACCGCCTCGCGCATCGGTGGCGCCGGCTTCGCCCGCCTGGATGCCGACGCGCGCGAACTGTGCGCGCAGGCGTGGGACGCGCAGCAGGACGTGGATGTCGGCGGCCTGCTGAAGTACGTGCACGGCGGCGAGTACCACATGTACAACCCGGACGTGGTCACCACGCTGCAGCGCGCAGCGCGCAGCGGCGACCCACGTGCGTGGCAGCAGTACTGCGATGCGGTGCACGCGCGTCCGCCGTCGGCGCTGCGTGACCTGCTGGAGCTGGTGCCGGCCGCCACGCCCGCGCCGCTCGATGAAGTAGCACCGGCCAGCGAACTGTTCCCGCGCTTCGATACCGCGGCGATCAGCCTGGGTGCACTGTCACCTGAGGCGCACGAGGCGCTGGCGATTGCGATGAACCGCCTGGGTGGCCGCAGCAACTCCGGCGAAGGCGGTGAGGATCCCGCGCGCTATGGCACCGCCAAGCGCAGCAAGATCAAGCAGGTGGCCTCGGGCCGCTTCGGTGTCACCGCCGAATACCTGGTCAATGCCGAGGTGCTGCAGATCAAGGTCGCGCAGGGTGCCAAGCCCGGCGAGGGCGGCCAGCTGCCCGGCCACAAGGTCAACGAACTGATCGCGCGGCTGCGCTATGCGCGTCCGGGCATCGGCCTGATCTCGCCGCCGCCGCACCACGACATCTATTCGATCGAAGACCTGGCGCAGCTGATCTACGACCTCAAGCAGGTCAACCCGACCGCGCTGGTGTCGGTGAAGCTGGTCAGCCATGCCGGCGTCGGCACGATTGCCGCCGGCGTGGTCAAGGCCGGTGCGGACCTGATCACCATTTCCGGCCATGACGGCGGCACCGGCGCCTCGCCGGTCAGCTCGATCCGCTATGCCGGCGTACCGTGGGAACTGGGCGTGGCCGAAGCGCACCAGGCGCTGCTGGCCAACGACCTGCGCGGGCGCACCCTGCTGCAGACCGACGGCGGCCTGAAGACCGGCCTGGACGTGGTCAAGGCCGCGCTGCTGGGTGCGGACAGTTTCGGCTTCGGCACCGCGCCGATGATCGTGCTGGGCTGCAAGTACCTGCGCATCTGCCACCTCAACAACTGCGCCACCGGCGTGGCCACCCAGGACGAGCGCCTGCGCGAGAACCACTTCACCGGCCAGCCCGAGCGCGTAGAGAATTTCTTCCGCCTGCTGGCCGAGGAAGTGCGTGGCTGGCTGTCGTACCTGGGTGCGCGTTCGCTGGAAGAGATCGTCGGCCGTACCGACCTGCTGCGGCAGATCGACGCCGCGCCGCGCGACGGCGTGCGCGTGGACCTGTCACGCCTGCTGGCCGACAGCCGCTACGAGGGCAGCCACTGCGCGGCGCAACGCCTGTACGAATCGCCGGACAGCCTGGCCACGCAGATGGACGGCCTGCTGGCGCCGGCCATCGAGCACAAGCGCGGCGGCGAACACCGCTTCCTGATCCACAACACCGACCGCAGCATCGGTACCCGCCTGGCCGGTGCGGTGGCACGCGCGCACGGCAACCAGGGCATGGCCGAGGCGCCGCTGGAACTGCGCTTCCGTGGCAGTGCCGGGCAGAGCTTCGGCGCCTTCAACGTCGGCGGCCTGCACCTGGAAGTGGAAGGCGAAGCCAACGACTACGTCGGCAAGGGCATGGCCGGTGGCCGCCTGGTGGTGCGCCCGCCGCGTGGTGCCCGCTTCGAGGCACGCAGTACCGCCATCATCGGCAACACCTGCCTGTACGGCGCCACCGGCGGTGAACTGTTCGCCGCGGGCCGCGCCGGCGAGCGTTTCGCGGTGCGTAATTCCGGTGCGCTGGCGGTGGTGGAAGGTGCCGGTGACCACTGCTGCGAGTACATGACCGATGGCGTGGTGCTGGTGCTGGGCAAGGTCGGCCTGAACTTCGGTGCCGGCTTCACCGGCGGCCTGGCCTACGTGCTGGACGTCGACCGCGATTTCGTCGACCGCTACAACCACGAGCTGATCGACATCCATCGCGTGTCCGCCGAAGGCTTCGAGAACTACCGCCAGCACCTGCACCGCCTGATCGGCCGCCACCGCGAGCTGACCGGCAGCATCTGGGCGCAGCAGATCCTGGACGAGTTCCGCGATTACATCGGCAAGTTCTGGCTGGTCAAACCCAAGGCCGCCAGCATCGAGTCGCTGACCGAAACCCTGCGACGCGCCGCCTGATGTTTTCCGGTAGTGCCGGCCGCTGGCCGGCAACGTTCCCCCTCGCATTCCAGAGCCCGCCATGAGCCGCAAGCACGCCTTCCAGTTCCTCGACCTGCCCCGCACCATGCCGCAGCGCATCCCGGTGGAACTGCGCACGTCCGGCGACTGGGGCGAGCTGTACGGAAAGTTCGGCAAGGAAGACGCCCAGTACCAGGCCGGTCGCTGCCTGGATTGCGGCAACCCCTACTGCAGCTGGAAGTGCCCGGTGCACAACGCCATTCCGCAGTGGCTGCAGCTGGTGCAGGAGAACCGCATCCACGAAGCCGCCACGCTGTGCCACAGCACCAACCCGTTGCCGGAGGTCTGCGGCCGCGTCTGCCCGCAGGACCGCCTGTGCGAGGGCAGCTGCACGCTGGAAGAGTTCGGTGCGGTCACCATCGGTGCGGTGGAGAAGTACATCGTCGATACCGCGCTGGCCAGCGGCTGGCGCCCTGACCTGGGCGCGGTGCAGCCCAGCGGCCACAGCGTGGCGGTGATCGGCGCGGGTCCGGCCGGCCTGGCCTGCGCCGATCGCCTCGCCCGCGCCGGCATTGCCGCGGTGGTCTACGACCGCTACGAGCAGATCGGCGGCCTGCTGCAGTTCGGCATCCCCAGCTTCAAGCTGGACAAGGACGTGATCCATCGCCGCCGCGAAGTGCTGGAGGGCATGGGCGTGCAGTTCCGCCTCGGTGTCGAGATCGGACGCGACCTCAGCGTGCAGCAGCTGCTGGAGACCCATGATGCGGTGTTCGTCGGCACCGGCGCCTACCGCTACACCGATGGTGGCCTCGACGGCCAGGACCTGAAGGGCGTGCTGCCGGCGCTGCCGTTCCTGGTGCAGAACAGCCGCATCGTTGGCGGCGATGACCCGAAGGGCCGGCCGATTGCCGGCTGGGAAGACACCATCGCCCTGCCCGACCTCAACGGCAAGCGCGTGGTGGTGCTCGGTGGTGGCGATACCGGCATGGACTGCGTGCGCAGCGCGGTGCGCCTGGGCGCGGCCAAGGTCACCTGTGCCTACCGCCGCGACGAAGCCAACATGCCCGGCAGCGCGCGCGAAGTGGCCAATGCGCGCGAAGAAGGCGTGCGCTTCCTGTTCAACCGCCAGCCGCTGTCGATCGAGGCCGGCGCCGACGACGAAGTGATCGGCGTGACCGTGGTCGAAACCCGCCTGGGCGAGCCCGATGCCAATGGCCGCCAGAACGCGGTGCCGATCGAAGGCAGTGAATCGCTGCTGGAAGCGGACGTGGTGATCATCGCCTTCGGCTTCTCGCCGAGCGTGCCGGCGTGGCTGGCCGAGCTGGGCGTGGAGGGCCAGTCCAACGGCCGCATCGTCGCCGGGGGCAAGGACCGCCTGCCGTTCCAGACCGCGCATCCACGCCTGTTCGCCGGTGGCGACGCGGTACGCGGTGCAGACCTGGTGGTGACCGCCGTGGCCGAAGGCCGCGATGCCGCTGCCAGCATCGTCCGCCTACTGGCGCACTGAGTCCGGCAACAGCAGCACTTCCAGCAGCGCGCGCAGTTCGCACGGCTCCACCGGCTTGGCCAGGAAATGGTCGATGCCCGCATCGCGGCAGGCCTCGCGCGTGCGCTCCAGCACACTGGCAGTCAGCGCGATGATCGGCACCTGCGCACGGATGGCGCAGGTGTCGCTGCGGATCGTGCGTGCCAGCGCGAAGCCGTCCATGTGCGGCATATGGCAGTCGGTGATCACCAGGTCGAACGGCTGCGCCTGCCAGGCCTCCCATGCCTGCAGACCGTCGTCGCAGGCGTGTACCTGCAGCCCCAGTTCGCGCAGGCGCTGCTCCAGCAACTGCAGGTTGGTCGGATGGTCTTCAACAACCAGCACCCGCGCTGGCGGCAGCGGCCGTTGCCCGACCGTCGTGAGCACCGGTACCGCCGTTGGTGCCGCACAGTCCGCCAGAGCCAGCTCCAGCCATACGGTGGTGCCCTTGCCGGGCGCGCTGCGCAGGTGCAGCTGCCCGCCCATCGATGCCGCCAGCTCGCGGCAGATCGACAGGCCCAGGCCACTGCCACCGAAGCGGCGCGTGGTCGAGGTCTCGGCCTGCTCGTAGGCGGCGAACACCGCCTGCTGCCGCTCCACGCTGATGCCCACGCCGGTATCGGTCACCTGCAGGCGCAGCCACTGGCCACCATCGCGCTGCTGCAGCACGTGGACCTGCAACACCACGCTTCCCTGCAGGGTGAACTTGAGTGCATTGCCGGCCAGGTTGAACAGGACCTGGCGCAGGCGCAGCCCATCGGCCAGCGACCACCGCTGCAACGCGGGGTCGATCTCGCTGTGCAGGTGCAGGCCGCGGCTGGCTGCAACGGGCATCAACAGCTGCTGCACCGCGCGCACCAGCGCCGCAAGATCGGTCGGCCGCAGCTGCAGTGGCGCTGGCTGCAGGCGCTGGCTGTGCAGCACATCGTCGAGGATCTGCCGCAGCATCTGCGCGGCGTCACCCACGGTGGTCAGCACCTGCCGCTGGCCCGCATCCAGGTCACTGCCCGCCAGCCGCTCCAGCATGCCCAGCAGGGTGCTCATCGGCGTGCGGATCTGGTGGCTCATGGTCGCCAGGAAGTGGCTCTTGGCCAGCGCCGCCTGCTCGGCCGCGTGGCGCGCCTCGGCCAGCGCTACGGCACGCGCCTGTGCTTCGCTGACATCCAACCAGTAGCCGCTCCACTCCACGCTGCTGTCATCGCACTGCAGCGGTCGTCCCTGCGAACGGACCCAGCGCCAGCCCTGCGCCGACCGGGTGCGGAAGGTAACGTCGATGGGACCGCGCACCAGCGCGGCCGCTTCGATGCACGCCATCACCCGGCTGCGGTCGTCGGCATGCACCGCAGCCAGCAGCTGCAGATGGTCGATCCGCGCGGTCTCCACGCTTACCCCGAACAGGGCCTGCACGTCGCCGGCGATCTGCGCCAGGCTGTAGTGGCCGGTTGCAGAACGGCGGGCCTGGTAGACCACCGCCGGCAGGTTCGCGGTGACGTCGTGCAACCGCTGCTCCAGCACGCGACGACGCACGCTCTCGCGATGCACGCGCCAGTAGCCGAAGGCATGCAGCAGCACGAGTGCGAGCAGGATCAGCGACGCCGGCACCAGCCAGCGCAGTGCCGACCCGGTGAGCTGCGCGCGTGGCCGATCCGGCAGCCAGGCGCTGCGGTTCGACGCGCGACGCGCATCGCCGTCCTGCAGCAGCTGCCGGTCGAAAGCAGCGACCACCTCGGCACAGGCCGGCGCGGCCGCGAGTACCAGTGCATCGCCGAAGCCCGCGGGTGCCGCGATCACCACCGCGTCACCCGGCTCCGCGCGGAGCGCGGCTTCCACTTCAGCGAGATTGGCGACCACGGCGTCGACCAGCCCGGCGCGCAGCAGTGACAGCGCGTGGTCCAGCGGCGCAGGTGCCAGCAGCTGCGCCCCCGGGGCCTGCTCGGCCAGCAACGCCTCCAGCGGCAGCCGGTCCGGGCTGGCCACGCTACGACCACGCAGGCCCTCCAGCCCCAGCACCGCAGCGGCGCCCTCGCGCCGCACGATCACCTGTGGCACTTCCAGGTAGGGGCTGCTGGCCACCCAGCCGGTCGGTAGCTGAGCGCGCGGCCAGCCCAGCAGCACCTGGGTGCCGGCCGGCAGTGATCCCTCGGTAAGCACCGCCGCAGGCAACGGCTTCGCATGCTGCACTGCCTGCATGCCCAGCAGCGGCAGGTAGTCCGCGGCCAGTCCCGCAACCTCGCCCTGCTGGCTGTATGACAGTGGCGGCCGGTCGGAGCGCCATGCCACCTGCAGGGGGTTCGCACACCCGGATGCAGCGGCGATGCCGGGCAGCAACAGCGATGCCATGACAGCGGCGACGGCGCGGCGGCCGGCGACATTCACGATGGGCGTCCTCATTTCGCGGGCAGGAACCACGGCCGCGCAGCGGTACCGCTGCAGCCACGCTAGCGAGGCAGGCTTCCGCGACAATGAGAAAAATTGGAAAAGCATCCGCATCGGCGAATGCCGACATACACTGCCGCTTCTACCCGTCCCTACGGAGCGCTCGATGCGTATCGGCCTGGCCGCCAACCGTCTCCATCACCACGATGCGCGCGCCGCGCTGTTCCGTTGGCTGCGTGCCAGCGAGGCAGGCCTGCGCGAGCTGGGGGTGTCACTGCATGCGGTCGGGCGCACCCACGATGCGATCGAGCGGCAGGGCTTCCTGGCCGGCTACGGCGGCCTGCACCGGTATCCCTATGGGCGCGAGGGTGGCCTGATGAAGCTGGTGGCCGAGGTGGTCGGCATGGGGCCGGAGCGGACACTGGACGGTGCGATCTACCTGATCGACCCGGTCGATCCGTCCTCGGTGTTTCCGGAAGCAACCGCGCTCAAGCGGCAGTGCGTGATCCACGGCAAGCCGTTCATTTCAACCGTGGCCACCGCACGCGACTGGATCGAGGTGGAGCGCATCCACGCCGGGCTGGCGGCCGACACCGGTGCCGACGACCTGCATGCCTTCCAGGAACAGACGCTGGCGCTGATCGCGCATGATGCGATGAAGCCGGCGATGCTGGCCTTTGCCGATGAACACTTCGATGTGCTGGCCCGGTTTGGCCAACGCGTCGCGACGGGCACCACCGGGCAGCGCTTGAACGAGCTGGCCTGGAGCCGGGGGTGGCCCAGCGATACGCCGTGGGTGACGCGTTACCAGAGTGGCCCGATGGGCGGCGATGCACAGATTGCCGACCGGGTGCTGGAGGGGCGCTGCCAGCGCGCGATCTTCTTCGAGGACCCGCATGTGGCACGCCAGCACGAGGCCGATATCCAGCTGCTGGAGCGCGCGGTGACGACGGTGACCGACCAGGCGGTGTGCATCACGGCGCCGCGGGTGGCGGCGCGCTGGGCGACGGCGGCGGCGTTGCGGGCGGGGTGAGGGTTTCGGCCAACGGCTGAGCCCCTCGTGGTGGGTTGGGCCTGCGCGGTCATGAGGTTGGCCGGGATGGGTGGAATTGCGGGGGACGCCGTGAACCCATCCATGGGGGCTTGGCCGCGGCATCCATGCCGCGGACACCCCCGCAATCCCACCCATCCCGTCCTTCGACAGATTCCGGTGTGCCCACCACGGAAGAAAGAAGGAAGAGCAGGAGCGGGTCGCGCGCTGCGCGCGCTCTGCGGCGCGCTCCCATTCCGCGGAGTTGTTGTTCTTCACTCTGTAGCGTCGAGCTTGCTCGACTGCTCAGCACACGGTCTGGAGTGAAGCCCCTTCTGTTGAAGGGGCGCGCCGAAGGCGGGGGTAGAGGAAGAATACGTGGGCAACTGCTGTAGCGCTGGCGCTACAGCAGTTGCCGGAGCATAGCTTTCAAGCGCCGCCCTTCCAGCTGGAAGTAGTCGCGCTGTTCGCGCCACGCGGGGAAGCGCTGTTCCACTTCATGCCAGAACGCGGGCGAATGATTCGGCTGGATCAGGTGGCAGAGTTCGTGCACCAGCACATACTCGAACGCTTCAGGGCGCCCCAGCACCAGTGCCAGGTCCAGTGCCATGCTGCCGTCGGGCGCCAGCGAGCCCCACTGCGAGGACATCACCTTCAGCCGCAGGCGGCTGGGTGCACGTGGCAGGGTGGGCAAGTACTTCGGCAGCCAGCGGCCGACATCGGCACGGGTCTGTGCTTCGTAGAACTCGCGCAGCAGGCGGCGCAGGGTGGCATCGCCGGCACGGGTCGGCCACTGCACGCAGGCGCCGTGTGCGTCGATCTCCAGCCGCGCGTAGCGGCCTTCCTGCCAGCGCAGCGGCAACAGTTCGCCGCGCAGTGGCAGCACGCCGTCCTCGCCTGGCTGCAACGGGGCGGGCAGGCCCTGGCTCTGGTACTGGCGCAGCTGCAGCGCCAGCCAGTCGCGGTGCTGTTCCAGGAAACGCTCGCCCATCACCAGGCTGGCCCGCGGCGGCAGGGTCAAGCGTGCGCCGCGCTCGTCCACGCTCAGCTTGATCCGGCGCGCGCGCGGATCGCGCACGCGCAGCACCTCGATCTCGGCATCCTCCAGGCGCAGGCGAACGGTGTCGCGCTGCACGGTGGCGGGCGGGGTCGGGCTGATCAGGCGGCGCAGCAGACGGCTCATGCGCCCAGCATAGCGCTGCTTCGGGCCGCCGGATGACCGGCGGCCCACAGGGTGCCTGTTCAGTCAGCCTTGCTGAGCTTGAAGGCTTCTTCCAGCAACAGGAACAGGCGGCGGATCTCGGCGCTCTGCAGGGCGAAGCGGGCGTCGAACTCGGCGCGGCGGCCGTCTTCGTCGGCATGCTCCAGCTGGTCCAGGGCACCGTCGAGGAACTTCAGCTTGCGCACGATCAGATCGTCGCCGATCACGAAGGACAGGTTGTCCTCGAAGATCAGCGCCAGCTTGGTCACCTGCTTGCCGGCGTCCAGGTGCTTGTCGATCTCGTCGCAGCGCAGTTCCTGGTGCTGGCACTTGACCACGGCGCCGCCCTCCACCGGGTCCTTCATCTCGCACTCTTCGCCCAGGCTCAGCCCGGTCGGCAGCGGCTCGCCGGCGATCCAGCCGGTCAGGATCGAACGCGGTGCGACTTCGGCGTTCAGCGGCATCGCCGGGAAGCTGCCGAGCAGGCCGCGGATGTCGGACATGAAGTACTCGCCGGTCTTGCGGCTGGAGGTATCCACCGCCACGTAGCCGTGCTGCAGGTCGATGAAGGCATCGTTGCGCGAGGACTTCACGAAGGCGCGCGGCAGCAGTTCATGCAGCAGGTCGTCCTTCATGCGCTTGCGCTCGCGGCCACCCGGGCGGCGGCCTTCCTTCTCCTCGATCTCCTCCAGCTTGCGCTCGAGCAGATCGTTGACCACCGCCGCCGGCAGGATCTTGTCCTCGCCGCCCACGGTCAGCCACAGGTGTTCGGCGATGCGGTGGGAGAGCAGCTCCTTCTCCTCGCGGCCGAACGGCGAGATGAAGCCGCGCGAATTCATTTCCAGCGCGCCGACCGGCTTCAGCAGGGCGTGCGGCAGCAGGGTATCGACTTCGGAAAAATCGGTGGTGGTCGGGAAACGGAAGAACGTCAGGTTGCGAAAGAACATGGAATTCCGGATGGCAAAGAGGAAGGGCGACCGACCTTAAACGGTGGGCGTCTCGGGATCTGCGTCGGCGTCGGCCGGGGAGCCGGCCAGCCAGGCATGGGCGTCGGGCAGCGGCGCGTCGTCGCGACGGCCCAGCGCCATGAAGTCGAACAGGGTGGTGTCGGCCAGCTGCGAGGGCCGGACTTCACCCATGGCCCGCGCGATCTGCTCGATGCGGCCCGGGTGGTCCTTTTCCCATTGCTTCAGCATCAGGCCGACCTGGCGGCGCTGCAGGTTCTCCTGGCTGCCGCACAGGTTGCAGGGAATGATCGGGAACTGGCGGGCCTGCGCGTACTCGACGATGTCGCTCTCGCGCACGTAGGCCAGCGGCCGGATCACCACGTGCCTGCCGTCATCGCTGCGCAGCTTCGGCGGCATGCCCGACAGCTTGGCGTGGTGGAACAGGTTCATGAAGAACGTGGCCACCATGTCGTCGCGGTGGTGGCCCAGCGCGATCTTGGTGAAGCCATGGGTCTCGGCGTAGTTGTAAAGCGCGCCACGACGCAGCCGCGAGCACAGCGAACACATGGTCTTGCCTTCCGGGATGACCCGGCTGACCACCGAATAGGTGTCCTGCTCGATGATGTGGTACGGCACGCCCAGGCCTGCCAGGTATTCCGGCAGCACGTGCTCGGGGAAGTCCGGCTGCTTCTGGTCCAGGTTCACCGCCACCAGCTCAAACGGTACCGGCGCCTTCTTCTGCAGCTGCAGCAGCACGTCCAGCAGGGTGTAGCTGTCCTTGCCGCCGGACAGGCAGACCATGACCTTGTCGCCGGCCTCGATCATGCCGAAGTCGGCAATCGCCTCGCCGACCTGGCGGCGCAGGCGCTTGGCCAGCTTGTGCTGCTCGCGCTCGGCCACGCGCGGATCGCGGGCGGCGCGCGGCTGGGGATCGGGGAGGGAAATCACGGCACTCATGGGCTCCATTCTAACGGCTCGGAGCGGCCACGGCCGGGGGTCGGGATTCCCCTCTCCCGGCAGTCATCAACGCTGTGTATGCTCGGAGGCCGTGGACACCTACAGCCCCGCCGAGATCGTCGAGCACCTCGCCGCCCTGCGCGCCGAGCACCGCCTGCTGGATGAACAGATCACCCGCATGGCCGCCAACGGCGAGGACGAGCTGGAGTCCAAGCGCCTGAAGCGGCGCAAGCTGCAGCTGAAGGACTGCATCGCCAGGCTGGAAAGCCTGCAGATTCCCGACGAGCCGGCCTGAGCGGTGGCCCATCCACGCATGGCGTGGATCTACTGCTTCGCCCCGGTGGATGCCAACCTTGGTTGGCATGCCGTTCGCCGGGCATCGCCCGGCGCTGCCTTCAATCCTGCGGCGCAGGCTCGTCGGGGCGGGCCGCTTCCGGGCTGACCCGTTCGATGGTGTGGCGCAGCTCGCGGCCGAGGATGAACTTGGCGTCCTTGGCCCAGGCATCCAGGCGCTCGTCGAACAGCAGCTTGCTGTTCTCGTCCGGCCACACCAGGCGCAGTTCGCGCAGCTTCTGGATGAAACCGCGGAACAGGGACTTGTCGAAGAACTCCGGTGCCGCCGGTGCATAGAGCAGGCTCAGCCGCTGCGCCGCCTGCTGGCACAGGCTTTCCAGCTCGGCGGCGCCGAGCACGCCGGGGCCGTTCTTCACCAGCACCGAGATGGCGATGTAATAGCGCTCGAACGCCTGCTGCAGCGAATGGCCGATCGCACGCAGGCGGAACACCTCGTCGGTCTGCCCCGTATTGCGCGCCAGGATGCCGCCGTCGTCATCGTTGACGTTCTGCAGCAGGCCCTCGCGCACGAACACATCGATGGTCCGGTCGATGCGCAGGGCGAACTCGTCCTCGCTCCACGGCAGGAACAGCTCAGCCTGCAGGAACGGGTACACCGTGCGGCCCAGCTGGACCAGGCCGGTGCGGCTCATGCGGCGGTTGTTCTGGAAGCAGCAGGCCACCCACGACGAGGCGGTGAACAGGTGCACCACGTTGTTGCGGAAGTAGCTCAGCAGCACCGCGGTGTCGCCACTGACGCTGAGCACATCGCCCAGCGGGTGCTTGATGCGGGTGAGGACGTTGATTTCCTCGGCATGGGCGATGATCCGCTCCGGCGAGTGCGGGGTCACCGTCACCCGGTCCGAATACGGCATCTCGACCAGCAGCGTCTTGCACAGCTCGATCTGGGCGATCAGATCGGCCTCGCCCATCGCATGCTTCGGCGTGGACAGCAGGGCCAGCGCCAGCAGATTGATCGGGTTGACGTCGGCGGCGCCGTTGATACGCACCTGGATGCGTTCGGCCAGCGTATCCACCGTGGTCGACAGCCAGGCCGGCTTCTCGTCCTCGGACACCGCCTCGCCCTTCCACTCCGGCGCCTTCTCGGCCAGCACGTCGTTCAGCGCGATCGGCTCGCCGAAGTTCACCACCACCTGGCCGTAGTTCTGCTTGAGCACCTTGGGGATGCCCCACAGCAGCGACCAGATCGATTCCTTTTCCTTCGGCCGGCCGGACAGTTCGTCCAGGTAGCTGCCACCTTCCATCAGCTTCTCGTAGCCGATGTAGATGGGCTGGAACAGCACCGGCTTGCGCGGCTGGCGCAGGAACGCGCGCAGCGTCATCGAGATCATGCCGCCCTTGGGCTGCAGCAGCCGGCCGGTACGCGAGCGGCCGCCTTCGACGAAGTACTCCAGCGAGTAGCCACCGGCCACCAGCTGCGCGACGTATTCGCTGAGCACTGCCGAATACAGCGCGTTGCCACGGATCGAGCGGCGGATGAAGAACGCACCGCCCTTGCGCAGCAGGGTGCCGACCACGGGCAGGTTCAGGTTGATGCCGGCCACGATGTGCGGCGGCACGATGCCACGGTCGTACAGCAGGTACGACAGCAGCAGGTAGTCCATGTGGCTGCGGTGGCTGGGCACGTAGACCACTTCGTGGCCCGGCGCGGCGGCCTTGAACTTGTCCAGGTGGTGCACCAGCACGCCCGCATAGATGCGGTTCCACACGTGGCTGAGCATGAAGCTGGCCGAGCGCACCACCGGGCTGGAATAGTCCGCAGCGATTTCCCAGGCGTAGGCATGTGCCTTCTTCCAGGCATCGGCCGGCTTCGAGTTGTCGCGCTTGGCCTGTGCGGCGATCGCTTCGCGTACCGGCTCGGCGGCCAGCACCTGGTCCACCAGCAGGCGCCGGGTCGACAGGTCGGGGCCGATCACCGATTCACGGATGCGTCGGAAGTGCGTACGCAGCACGCGCTGCAGCTTGCGCACCGTACGCTCCGGCTCCAGGCCTTCGTCCACGGTGTTGCGCAGCGAGATCGGCGGGGCGAAGCGGACGATGGTGCTGCGGCCGTTGAGCAGCACCGCCAGCAGGCGACGGAAGCGGCCGACCAGTGCCCAGTTTTCCGAGAACAGCACCGCGAACCAACCGCTCTGTTTGTCCGGGGCGCGGCCAACGAAGATCGACACCGGCACCAGGTGCACGTCCAGGTCATCGCGCACGCGATGTGCCTGCAGGACCTTGGCCAGCGAATCGGAGTGGGTCTTGGCGCCGCGCTGCTCGGGAATCAGCGAGTTGCTGGAGCTGCGCCGCGACAGGGCCAGGTAGGCGCGCTTGCGGCCGGTCGGGTCACCAGCCAGCGGCACCAGCGGCGACGGCAGCCCGGCCTGGCGGCAGGCCTTGTCCAGGATCAGCGCGTTGGACAGGCCGTAGTCTTCCAGCACGTACATGACCGGGCGGCCATCGTTGTACTGGCCCGGGTCTTCCGGTTCGATCTTCAGCGACAGCCACGGCTCGACCAGGCGGCCCAGCAGGCGCGCCCACAGCGGGCGGCGGCCGGCCGGACGCGCGTGCGCGGGCGGCGGTACCGGGTTCGGGCCGGTACCGGTCGAGGGGGACGCCGGCACCGTATCGGCGGGCGTCGACTGGGATTCTTCGCCGGGGAACGGCAGCGGGTTCTGTTTCGACATCGGCGCCATTATGGCTTAGGCGGCGGCGTTGCCGCTTCCCCACCCTCGGCGGGGGCTTCAGCCGGTGCCGGCGACGCAGCCGCGCGGGCCGCGTCGGCCTTGCGCAGCAGCGCGTCGGTGTCGGCCAGGGTACGGGTCAGGTACCAGTGGCCCTCGCGCCGGCTCAGTGGCAGCTGCAGGGTCATCTCGCGCCCGGCCAGGTCGTAGTGCAGGCGCACCAGCGCATTGTCGCCCTCCACCGAGAGCAGCTCGCCCCGGACGCTGCGCAGCGCGTCATCCACGCCCAGCCCGTAGCTGCCAAGCACCGCCTTGAGGGTGTGGATGAACGGCGCCAGCTGCTGCAGGCTGCCTTCCATGCCAGCGGCCTGCAGGCCAGCCTCGTCATCGAAGCCGACCTTGCCGGCCGCGCCGACCAGCGCGGCGATGGTGCTGCGTGCACGGGCGCGGTCGCTGATCGGCGCGCCCTGCGCCCACACCGCCAGGGTCTCGACCAGAGCGATGTAGTGGGCCTGCTGGCCCGGCGTGTAGCCCTTCTGGTGGCGCAGGTACTGCACGCCGAAGTTGCCCATCGACTGCGCGGCCTGGCGCACGGCGCTGGCCTGGCCGGCCAGCTGGCGATCGAAGCTGCGCTGCAGTTCGGCGCTGGCATCGGGCTTGCGCAGCGCGGCCAGCATCGGCAGCAGCTGGTCCCCCAGCGGCAGCTCGGTCAGCGGCCACTGGCTGTGCCCCTCCGCCCAGGCCTGCTGCAGGCGCTGGTACTGGCCCGGCGGTACCGACAGCTTTGCGTAGCCGACCAGATCATCTTCGGCCAGGCGCAACGCCATCGCCTGCACCGCCGCCACCGGCTCGGCCGCCGGCCTGGCCGGATCGTTGGCAGACTCGCGGCACGCCGCCACGGCCAGCAGCAGCATGGCCGCCAGCCCCCATCCACGCGCAGACCTTCCTCGCACCGCCACGCTCATGCAATCGGACTCCCCGGACCGGCCCGCATCTTGCGGCCTGCGACGTGACAGCGGCAAGCCGGGACGTCACGGTTTTCGGCCAAGGGGGTCAGATCCCTTCTGCCGCAGGCAAAAGGGATCTGACCCCAGATCCACCGCCGGCATAAAAAAAGAGCCCGGATCACGGGGATCACAGGCTCTTCAAACCGGCGCGAGGCCGGAGGACAGTGTTGTGGCACATGTCCGGTCCGAGGACCGGATGGCGGCGATCCTACGCTGCCCTTCAAGTTAAGGCAACACTTCACGTAATGCCATGTATATATTTGATTTTATTGGGTCAATCGCGCTGCCAGACAGATTCAATGAAATCTACGGCGTGTTTTTCGGCGATTCGGGCATAAATCCCCGGATAGCCGGCCAGCGCGCAGCCTTCGCCCCAGCTGACGATGCCGAACTGGGTCCAGCCATCGCGCAGGCGCAGCAGCAGCGGCCCGCCGGAATCCCCTTGGCAGCTGTCGATGCCCTCGCGGCCGGCGCAGATGACCTTGCCGCGCGACAGTTCCCCACCGTAGGCCTGCTGGCATTCATTGAATGCCACGAACGGCACCTGCACGGTCTGCAGCTGGGTCGGGTAGACCCGGCCATCGCCGATGTCGGTGTCTCCCCAGCCAATCACCGTGAATTCGCGGCCCGGCTTGAGATAACTGGCGTCGGGCCGCAGCCGCAGTGCCACCGGCTGTGCACCGTCCACG
The DNA here is from genome assembly GCF_050473585.1 of Stenotrophomonas sp. NRRL B-14846. Lineage (NCBI taxonomy): Bacteria > Pseudomonadati > Pseudomonadota > Gammaproteobacteria > Lysobacterales > Lysobacteraceae > Stenotrophomonas > Stenotrophomonas sp. NRRL B-14846. The sequence continues at coordinate 3,978,161 of NZ_JBFLUN010000022.1, read as the reverse complement.
GGTGTGCTGAGCTGGATCAGGGCCACGTCGTGCTCCAGCGAGTTACCGCTGTTGAATGCCGGATGGACGTGGATCGCCTTGACGTTGGAGGCGCGGGGCGAGGCGTCGGTGGACAGGGCAGCGGCGTTGCCGACGACGGCGATGCCGCCAGGCGCTTCCCCCTGCATGCAGTGCGCGGCGGTCAGCACCCACGAGGGCGAGATGAGGGTGCCCCCGCAGAAGTGGCGGTCATGATCCGAATCGCCGTCGAAGATGCCCTGGATGCTGACCATGAACGGGTATTCGCCGGCCGAAGCCGCTTCACCGCCGATGATGCGCGGTGCTTCGCGTGCCTGCGGCGCAGCGATGGCGGGTACGGTAGACGCGGCCAACAGCAGGCCGATGAACAAAGAGGTGCTGCGATACATATCCCTGTACTCCTCTATCGATGGTTGGAACCGGCGCGGCCGCGGTCCGTGCCGGTGCATCGATTGGGGAGCAGTGATGAGGCTGACAGCGCGAACGCGCGCACAGTTCCGGTGCCTTGTGCCGCCTGCGACAGCTGCAGACCCACAAATGCGAACGCCATCCCGCATGGATCGGGATGGCGTTCGAAGTGCCGGCGTGACCGGCGTCGGGGGCAGGCTCAGCGCGCAGCCAGAGCCGACGCGATTTCCTGCTGGATTGCCCGCGCTGCGGCCTGCGGATCGGCCGCCAGGCGGATCGGGCGGCCGACCACGATGGCATCGGCACCATCGGCAAAGGCCTGCGCCACGCCAACGGTACGCTTCTGGTCATCGCCGACCGGGCCACCCGGGCGGATGCCAGGGCAGACGATCGAGAACCCGCTGCCGGTGGCGGCGCGGATCGGGCCGGCTTCCTGGCCCGAGGCGATCACCCCGTCGATGCCAGCGGCCTGGGCGGCCAGCGCGCGCTCGACCACCACGTCCACCGGCTCGCGGTCGATGCCCATCTGCGCCAGGTCGGGGCGGCCCATCGAGGTCAGCACGGTCACTGCCAGCAGGCGCATGTCGCTGCTGTTGGCGGCCGCGCAGGCCTCCATCATGGCCGGGTGCCAGCCGTGGATGGTGGCGTAGCTGACCGGCCACTGCGACAGGCGCTTGATCACCGCCGCAGCGGTGGCCGGGATGTCGAAGAACTTCAGGTCGACGAACACGCGCTTGTCGCGGCGGGCCAGCGCATCGAGCACCTGGAAGTACTCGCCGGAGGCGAGCAGTTCCATGCCGATCTTGTAGAACGCCACGCTGTCGCCGAGGCGATCGACCCACTCCAGTGCCTGCACGCGGTCGGGTACGTCCAGCGCGAAGATCAGGCGCTCGTCATCGCGCAGCGGCAGCGGTGCGCGGCTCACGGTGCGTAGTCCAGCGCAGCGCGCTTGGCGTCGTGGCGGGCCTGGCGCGACTGGCTGTAGTCGTTGTTGAACTGCGCCGGCTCGAAGCCGCCGTAGGTCGGGTTCGGCAGCATCCACCAGCGCTCGCCGAACCAGTCGTGGTACTGCTGCAGCAGCGCATCGCGGCCGTCGTTGGTGTTGGCGGTCACTTCCACGAAGTCGCCCAGCTGGTCACCGAACTGCATCAGCACGCGGTACTTCTGCCCGGCCAGGCGGCGGCGGCAGTTCTTCTCGCTGCCGGCCTGCTCGCAACCCGGCACCACCGTGCCCAGGCCGAGGAACACGCTGTCGTCGGCCACCGGCAGGCCCTGCTCGCGCAGGTTGGCCAGGGTCGCGTCCTTCAGGTGCACGGCGCGGTTGGAGATGTACAGCAGGGTCACGCCCTTGGCATTGGCGGCCTTGGCGAAGTCGACCACGCCCGGGATCGCCTTGGCCTTCTTTTCGGCCACCCACTGGTCCCAGGTCAGCTCGTCGTATTCCTTGCCATCGCGCACCAGGCGCGCCTGGTAGGGCGAGTTGTCCAGCACGGTCTCGTCCACGTCCAGCACCACCGCCGGCTTCAGGCCCTTGGCCTCGTTGCCGCGTTCTTCCGGCACCAGTGCGTCCCAGTGGGCTTCCTTCAGGGCAGCGTCGAGATGGTCGGCGGCGGCACGGTAGGTCTGCTCGGTGATCGCCTTGTACTCCTGCGCGCGCTGCATCCACAGCACCGCGTTGAGGTTGTCGTTGGCGGTGGCATCGAGCGCGCCATCGGCCTTGGCGGCGGCGGCCGGGGCCTGCGGGGCAGCGGCTTCGGCGGCAGGCGCATCCACGCGCTTGCAGGCGGACAGGCCCAGCGCCGCGGTGGCGAGCAGGGTCAGGGACAGGGAAACGGGACGACGCATGGGTTCACCGGCAATCAGATATACCGGCGCATTTTACCGGCAAAGCCGGCCCTGGGACGGCTATGCTTGGCGGTTGACCCGTTGCCCTTCCGGAGGCCGCCATGACCGATTCCGCCCAGACCCCCGACGTCCCCCTGCTCGACGCCGTGCAGGCCCGCCTGCTGGGCTGCCTGGTGGAGAAGGAGGCGACCACCCCGGATACCTACCCGCTGACGGTCAACGCCGCCCAGTCGGCCGCCAACCAGAAGACCGCCCGCGAGCCGGTGATGAACGTCGATGCCGGCAGCGTGCAGCACGCACTGCGCCAGCTGGAGACGCTGGGCCTGGCCCGCCAGCACTTCTCCTCGCGCGCCGACCGCTACGAGCACCGCCTGCAGGCCGCGCTGGACCTGACCCGGCAGCAGACCGTGCTGCTGGCGATGCTGCTGCTGCGTGGGCCGCAGACGCTGGGCGAGCTGGTCACGCGCTGCGAACGCCTGCACCGCTTCGCCGATACCGACGAAGCCCGCCACGCCATCGAGCGCCTGCAGCAGCGCGCGCTGCTAGTGGTGCTGCCGCGCGCCAGCGGCCAGCGCGAAGACCGCTACATGCACCTGCTGTGCGGCGAGGTGGACGGCGCGGCACTGGCGGCGAAGTACGCCAGCAGCGGTGGGGGCAGCGAGGCCGCCGACCCGGGCCTGGCCGAGCGCGTGGCCCAGCTGGAAGCGGCCGTGGCCGATCTGCAGGCGCAGTTGGCCGAACTGCGCGGCACCTGAGGGGTGGGTGCCGACCGTTGGTCGGCACTGCATTTGAATCGTGCCGACCAACGGTCGGCACCCACCACGATCAAACCTCGGCCGCGCCCGGCGTGGCATACAGCCGGCTCGGGCTGTCCACGCCCGGCAGCTGGATCACCCCGCGTTGCTGCATGCCCAGGCCCAGCAGGATCTTCCCGGACACCACATTGTCCAGGTCGGTGATGCCGTACAGATGCACGATGCCCAGCTCCGCACGTGCATGCGCGAACACCGCCCGCGCCGCCTCACCGGCATAGGCCTGCCCGGCGAATTCCGACAGCACCGCATAGCCGATATCCGGCCCCGGCAGGCCATCCCGCCGCACCAGCCCGGCATTGCCCAGCCAGGCACCATCGGCCAGCCGCTCGATGGCATACATGCCGAACCCGTTCAGCGCATAGCTGTGCAGCACACGCAGCGCGATGTACTCACGCGCCTGCTCTTCGCTGCGCACGTTGCGGTCGCCGATGAAGCGCAGGAAGCCCGGATCGTTGAGCAGAGCCAGCATCGGCGCCGCGTCGCGGTCGGGCTCGATGCGGCGCAGGCGCAGGCGTTCGCTTTCGATGGGATGCATGCACAGACCTCCGTGAACTGGAGGGTCGGATCCCTTCGCAAAGCGAAGGGCTCTGACACCTGGGGGCGGCCCTGGGGTCAGAGCCCTTCCCTGTGGGAAAGGATCCGACCCCGATCAATCGAACAACGCCTCGATCGCCGCCAACCCCGCCGTCGCCCGTTCCTTCTTGCGCGCCGCATCGGCCACCGGATCCGCACCATCGCGCTGGATCTCCTCGGCCGGAATCTCCTCGAAGAACCGGCTCGGCTTCAACCGCACGTGCTCGCCGAACTTGCGCGTCAGCTTGCTGTAACTCATCCACAGCTGGATCTTGGCGCGGGTGATGCCCACGTACAGCAGGCGCCGCTCTTCCTGCAGGTTGCCCTCGTCCAGGCTGACCTGGTGCGGCAGCACGCCATCCTCGCAGCCGACGATGAACACGTAGGGGAATTCCAGGCCCTTGGAAGCGTGCATGGTCATCATGCGTACCTGGTTGCCGCCCTCGTCCTTGTCGCTGCGCGACAGCAGCGCCAGCTGGCCGGCCAGGTCGGCGGCAGTGGCACCTCGCGGGCCACCCTCGAACCACTGCGCCAGTTCCTCGATGTTGTTGGCACGGCGCTGGTAGCTGGCCTCTTCCTTGGCCTGCTGGCGCAGCTCACTCAACAACCCTGATTCCTTGGCAACCTTGCGGATCATGTCGCCGGAGGTGACCTGCCGGGTCTGCGCACGCAGGTCGCGCAGGATGTCGGTGAAGCGCGCCAGGCTGTTGGCCGCGCGCGGTGGCAGCTGCTGCAGCGCCCCGATGGCTTCGGCGGCCTGCGCCATCGGCATGTCCTTTTCCTGCGCCAGTTCGGCCAGCTTGGCCAGCGTGCCGGCACCGACGTCGCGCTTGGGTGACTGCACCGCACGCATGAACGCGGTGTCGTCGTCCGGGTTCACCAGCAGGCGCAGCCAGGCCAGCGTGTCCTTCACTTCCTGGCGCTCCAGGAACATCGTCCCGCCGGTCAGGTGGTAGGGGATGCGCAGCAGCTGCATCGCCTTTTCCAGCGGGCGCGACTGGAAGTTGCCGCGGAACAGGATGCAGAAGTCGCTCCACGGCACGTTGCGCGACTGCGCCACGAACGCAATCTCCGCAGCGACCTTCTCCGCTTCGTGTTCGCTGTTGCGGCATTCCCACACGCGGATGCGCTCGCCGTCAGCCTGGTCGCTCCACAGCTTCTTCAGGTGCTCGTGCGGGTTGTTGGCGATCAGCGCATTGGCCGCGCGCAGCACGCGGTTGGAGCAGCGGTAGTTCTGCTCCAGCTTGATGATCTCCAGCGCGGGGTAATCACGCCCCATCTGCTGCAGGTTTTCCGGGTTGGCGCCACGCCAGGCATAGATCGACTGGTCATCGTCGCCCACGCAGGTGAAATTGCCCTTGTCACCGGCCAGCTGCTTGAGCAGGCGGTACTGCGCGTCGTTGGTATCCTGGCATTCGTCCACCAGCAGGTAGCCGATGCGCTCGCGCCAGGCCAGCGCGATCTCCGGGTTCTCTTCCAGGATCTGCACCGGCAGACGGATCAGGTCGTCGAAGTCGACCGCATTGAACGCGGTCAACCGCAGCTGGTAGCGCTCGTAGACGCTGGCCGCTTCCTTCTCGCGGTTGCTGCGCGCGGCGGCCATCGCCTGTTCGGGCGACAGGCCAGCGTTCTTCGCGCGCGACACCAGGTTCTTCATGTCCTCGATGTCATCGGGCTTGGCGCCGTACATCAGGTCCTTGATCTGCGCGGCGGCATCGTCGGCATCGAAGATCGAGAAACCGCGCTTGAGGCCCACCGCCGCGTGCTCGATCTGCAGGAACTTCAGGCCCAGCGCATGGAAGGTGCAGATGGTCACCTCGTCGGCGTCCTGCTCACGCAGGCGCTTGGCCACGCGCTCGCGCATTTCCTTGGCCGACTTGTTGGTGAAGGTGATCGCGGCGATGCGGCGGGCCGGGTAGCGGCCACAGCCGATCAGGTGGGCGATCTTCTCCACGATCACGCGCGTCTTGCCGCTGCCGGCGCCGGCGAGCACCAGCAACGGGCCTTCGATGTGCAGGACCGCGGCAGCTTGGGGAGGATTCAGACCGTGCATGGGGACAGGATTGTAGCGGGGTGCCGGCAGGCCCACCTGACTTGCATGGCGCCCGGCCGTAAGGTATTGAATCGGCACCGGAACACAGGAGCGTGGTCCATGTCCTTGAACATCATCGCCCGTCCGCTTGCGGCCGTCCTGCTGGGCCTGCTGGCCATGCCTGCGGCCGGGTCCGGCCCGCCGCCGCGCACGGATGCCTATGAAACGATCGTGCTGCAGTCGCACGAGTTCCTCGTCTACCACCCGGACCTGCGCTTCCGCCAGCTGGGCATGGAGGCCCGCGAACGGGGCCGCGACGAAGAAGCCCGCAACAACTTCCGCAATGCCGCGCGCTATGGCGACAAGCTGTCACAGGCGGCGCTGGCCGACATGCTGTGGAACGGGCAAGGCGGCCCGGCCGACCGCGCCCTGGGCTATGCGTGGATGGATCTGGCGGCCGAGCGCGGCACCGAATGGCTGGTGGCACAGCGCGAACGCTTCTGGGAGGCGCTGTCGGCGGACGAACGCGAGCGCGCGGTGCGCGAGGGCCGCACGCTGTACGCCGAGTTCGGCGACCCCGCCGCCACACCGCGGCTGGAACGCGAACTGCGCGCCGGCAGCATGCAGCAGACCGGCAGCCGCGCCGGCTGGAGCGGCGCCATGCGCAGCCAGGGCCGCGGCGATGCCGGGCCGCGCGTGCTGCAACCGGAGAAGCACCAGCTGGCCCGCTACTGGGACCCGGTGGCCTACCGGCAATGGCAGGACGAGGAACTGGCCAGGTCGGGGCGATGACCCGCGCCTGCCGGGCCATCGGTGCCTTCGTGCTGGTGCTGCTGGCACCGGGGTACGCAGCCGCCAGCACCTGCGCGCCCGACCCGGCCGCGTCGATTCCGTCGGCGTTGCTGACCGAGGGTTTCCTGCAGGCCCATCCCGACCTGTACTGGCGCGACCTGGGCCAGCTGTCGTGGCGACGTGGCAAGCCGGCACAGGCGCGGGTGCGCTTCCAGCGCGCCAGCCTGTACGCGGACAAGTTCTCGCAGTCGCTGGTTGCCCGCATGTACCAGGAAGGCATCGGCATCGACGCCGATCCGGTATTGGCCTATATCTGGATGGATCTGGCCGCCGAACGCGGTTACCGCGACCTGCTGGTTGAACGCGAACGCTACTGGCAACGGCTGGATACGGCGCAGCGGCAGCGGGTACTTGCCGAAGGCCCGGCGCTCTACGCGCAGTACGGCGATGCCGTGGCCAAGCCGCGCATGGAAACGGTGCTGCGGAACGCCCGCCATGCGATGACCGGCAGCCGCACCGGCTTCGTCAACCCGGGCCTGCGCATGGCGCTGGGCGAAGGGCCGGAGGCCAACCGGCCGGTCACCGGCGATGACTACTATCGCGATGCCTTCTGGGAACCGGCGGCCTACTGGTGCCTGCAGGAGCAGATCTGGCAGAACACCCGGCTGCGGCCCAGCATCGAGATCGGCGCTCCCCGGCAGATCCGCGACGGCGGGCCGGTCGGCGACTAGAATTGGCCGATGGCCAAGCTCTACTTCTACTATTCGGCGATGAACGCCGGCAAGACCACCACCCTGCTGCAGAGCGCGCACAACTACCGCGAGCGCGGCATGCGGGTCGCAATCCTGACTCCGCGCCTGGACGACCGTGCCGGCGCCGGCGTAGTCGCTTCGCGGATCGGCCTGCGCGCCGATGGCATGGCCTTCGACCGCGATACCGACCTGCAGCGCTGGGTCGAGCAGGATCTGGCAGCCAACGGCCCGATGGGCTGCGTGCTGGTGGACGAGGCGCAGTTCCTGACCCGTGCCCAGGTCTGGCAGCTCAGCGAAGTTGTCGACCAGCTGCGCATTCCGGTGCTGTGCTACGGGCTGCGCACCGACTTCCGCGGCGAGCTGTTCGAAGGCAGCCAGTACCTGCTGGCCTGGGCCGACGAGATGCAGGAGATCAAGACCATCTGCCACAGCGGCAAGAAGGCGACGATGACCGTGCGCGTGGACGAGCATGGCCACGCCGTGCAGGACGGCCCGCAGGTGGAGATCGGTGGCAACGAGCGCTACGTGTCGGTCAGCCGTGCCGAGTTCAAGAAGATCACCCGCGGCGAAGGGCGGATCGATCCGGCGCAGGCACCCCTGCCGCTGTAATGGGTGTTCTTTTGCAGGGCTTGCAGCCCTGCACCTGCTCAACGCAACAGCAACAGCAACAGCGAAAGCTGGCTTCCCGTGGGATGGCGGGGCGGTGTGGGCTTGCAGGACACGCCGTAAACCCCCAGACCGGCCCAGCCGCTGGCGGCTGTGCGTTCGGGCGCTTGCGAAGCAGTGCTTCGCAATCAAAGCGCCCTCACCCCTGGGGGCTCGATGGCGCCGTCCATGGCGCCAACGGTCCTGCAAGCCCACACCGCCCCACCTCTGACAGATCCCCACGGCTGTTGGTAGGTGTCGACCTTGGTCGACACATCTGTCAGATATCGAATGAAATTCCGGGGTCAGATCCGTTTTCCTTCGGAAAACGGATCTGACCCCAAGAGCAATTCCCACAGATCGCGGAGATCTGTCGAAGGCGGGGTGGGTCCGGTTGAGGGGGCGTGAGCGCCATGGATGGCGCGACCGAGGCTACATGGACGTATTTACGCCGCCCCCCTCAACCGGACCCACCCCGCCATCCCACGGAATGCCCGCTTTTGACATTGACGTTGACGTCAGCAGGTGCAGGGCTGCAAGCCCTGCAAACCCACCACCCCCTCTTAGTACAGCGTGCGCTCCGGCGCGCCCGCCGGCGGCGGGGTGTACTGGTACAGCCAGGTTTCCGTAAGCGTCTTGCCACCACTGCGCAGGAACAGGCGGATGTCGATCTGCTCGGTGCTGCCTTCCGGCGGCACCAGGTCGAACATCGCGCGATAGCCGTTGATCTCGCGCAGCGGGCGCGCCGACACGATCTCGACCCGGCCACGGCTGGCTTCCACCACCGCCTCGACCTCGCCCTTGTCGATCAGGCTGGCCAGCTCGCCCCCTTCGAAGTCCACCGCGAAGCGCCAGCTGAAGTACTCGCGCTTCTTGCCAACCACACCGCCCAGGCCGGTACGGCTGGCCACGCAGTGCGCCAGCGGCGGCCGTGCCGGCGGTTCGGCGCCCCAGTACAGGCGGTAGCCGACCAGCAGCTCCTGGCCCGGCTGCGGCTTTTCCTTCGGGTTCCAGAACGCCACGATGTTGTCGAAGGTCTCGTCCACGGTGGGAATCTCCACCAGCTGCACCGAGCCCTCGCCCCATTCGCCCTTCGGCTCCACCCACAGGCACGGGCGCTTCTCGTAGAACACGCCGTCGTCCTGGTAATGGTCGAAATTTCGGTCGCGCTGCAGCAGGCCGAAGCCGCGCGGGTTGCGGTCCACGAACATGTTGAAACGCAGGTTGCGCGGGTTCAGCAGCGGCCGCCAGATCCACTCGCCGGCACCGGTCCACAGCGACAGGCCGTCGGTGTCGTGGATCTCCGGGCGCCAGTCCCAGCCCATGCGGCGGTCGTTCTCACCGACCTGGTACATGCTGGTGCACGGGGCGATGCCCAGCCGCTCGATCGCCTTGCGCGGGTACAGCGCGCTGTCGATGTCCATCAGCAGCACGTCGCCATTGGTGATCGCGAAGCGATAGGCGCCGGCCACGCTGGGCGAATCCAGCAGGCCGTAGACCACGATCGTCTCCGAATCGGCCGACGGCTGTTCCAGGTAGTAGGCGATGAAGTCCGGGAACTCCTCCGGCTTGCCCATGCCGGTGTCGATCGCAAGGCCACGCGCGGACTGGCCGTACTGGCCTTCCTTGCCGACCGCGCGGAAGTAGCTGGCGCCGAGGAAGGCGGCGAAGTCGCGGTCGGTATCCTTGCGGGTGTTCAGGCGGAAGCCGGCGAAGCCGAGGTCGGCCGGCAGCTCGCCATCCTTGATGCCGCTCTTGCCGTAGTTGAACGCCGCGCCGTCATAGGCCAGCTCCTGCGCCTTGCCGTCGACCACGTCGAACATGCGCACCGGCGAATGGAAGTACAGGCCCAGGTGGAAGAACTTGGCCTGGAACTTGCCCGGCTGGTCAGCCCACAGCGCATGGTCCTGGCGGTAGCCGATCGACTGGTACTGGTCCCAGTCCAGTCCCTCCAGGCGGCCCGGCAGCACCCGCTTGTGGCTCTTGTAGGGCGCCTGCGCCAGCGCGCGCGCCTGGCCCTTCAGGGTGGCGAAGTCGAACGGCTGCGGCTGGCCGAGGCGGCGCAGGCCCATCTGGCCGCTCTTGCTGGCCGCGCACGCGGGCAGGGACGGCAGGCCGAATGCAGCCAGGGCGAGGGAGGCATTGCGGATGAAGTCGCGTCGTTGCATGCAGGCGCGTCAAGCACAGGGAGGAAGGTCGGCCATCATAGGCAGACAAACGTTAACGGGCAGCGGAGACGCGCCCTGCCCGTTCAGCTGCCGCTGGCGGCCCGGCTCAGCGCTGGCAGTGGCTGCACCAGACGCTGGCGCGCTGGCCGATGGTGGCGTGCTTCAGCGCGCGGCCACAGTTCGGGCAGGGCAGCCCGTCACGGCCGTACACCAGCAGTTCCTGTTCGAAGTAGCCCGGCGCGCCATCGGGGCTGATGAAATCGCGCAGGGTGGTGCCACCGCGGGTGATGGCGTAGCCCAGGATCTCCTTCACCGCGTCGGCCAGCCGCTGGTAGCGTTCGCGCGAGATCTTTCCTGCCTCGCGCAGCGGACTGATGCCGGCCTTGAACAGGCTCTCGGCGGCGTAGATGTTGCCCACGCCCACCACCACCGCCTGGTCCATCAGGAAGGTCTTCACCGGCGCGCTGCGGCCACGGCTGCGCGCAAACAGGTAGTCGCCGTCGAACGCGTCGTCCAGCGGCTCCGGGCCCAGTCCCTGCAGCAGCGGGTGGATCTCGCCGGCCGGCTGCCAGAGCAGGCTGCCGAAGCGGCGCGGGTCGTTGAAGCGCAGCAGGCGGCCGTTGTCCAGGCTGATGTCGACGTGGTCGTGCGCACGCAGCGGGGTATCGCCGGGCAGCACGCGCAGGCTGCCGGACATGCCCAGGTGCAGCACCGCGCTGCCGATGGCGGTGTCCAGCAGCAAATACTTGGCGCGCCGGCGGATGTCCTCGATGCGCTGCCCCGGCAGCAGCTCGGCCACCTCCGGTGGAATCGGCCAGCGCAGGTCGGCGCGGCGCAGGATCACCCCGTGCACGCGGCGGCCCTGCAGGTGCGGCGCCAGGCCGCGGCGGGTGGTTTCGACTTCGGGCAGTTCAGGCATGCAGGGATTCTATCCCTGCTCTGCCGCCGGCACCTGGCCGTCGAAGCCGGGGAATGATCCCCGGCTTCGACGGGTATCAGGCGTCCTGTCCGGCGCGCGCAGGCTCCGCCGGGGCCGGTGCCGCAGCGGCGGAACGGTCCGGGAACAGCGACGGCAGCGTTTCCACGAACCGGGCCAGGCACTGGTCGCTGTAGCGCTCGGCCGTCTGCTTGACCAATGCATAGTCGTCGGCCTGCCAGGCTTCCAGGGGTGCGGCCACCGGTGCGTCGACCTGGCACTGCACGCCTTCGCCACCGACCAGGCGCAGCAGCTTGCGGGTATACGGGAAGCCGACGTGCTGGGTCTGGCGCAGCTCGTACTGGGTATCGGCATCGCCCAGTTCCTTGTAGATCAGGGTGAAGCCATCGGCGGTGATCTGCACCGGCCGGACCTCTGCCGGCACAGCGCCCGGATGCGCGGTGAAGTATTCGGCCAGGCGCAGGCGCACCTGGTCCTGCAGGTAACCGAAGGCCGGGTTCGGAACGGTCTCCACCCGGGTTCCCTTCAGCTGGTCCTTCTTGAACGAGCTGCCACCGAGCGTGCCGGAAAACAGCGACACGGCAACCTGCGCGGCCACCAGCTTGCCGGTGGTGGAACGCTGCACCAGGCGCAGCGTCTTGTCGCCGACCGGCTGGCCATCTGCGCCCATCTGCAGCTTCACGCTCAACGGCACCCGGCCTTCCCAGGCGGGTACCTCGGCCACGGTGGCCGCCACCGTGTCTTCCACGACGGCGACAGCGCCGGCATCAGCTGCGGGAACGTCTGCAGCCGTCGCCGTGTCGGACGGGGCGGTCGGGGGCGGCTCATTGGCCAGCACAGGCGCGGCGATGACGAGGCTGCCGAGCAGCGCGGCCGCCAGCAGCGGTGGGTTCGATTTCATGGGGGATCCTTGGGTCGTGTCGGGCCAGTGCAGGCGATTCCGTTCAGCATCGATCATCGCAATGGCACAGCACTCCCTTCCATGTCCTTCCCCCTACCGCGATCCATCGCGGTCGACATGCCAGCTCGCCTTACCCGTGCGGATCGACCGGTACCCGGGATCGCGTCGAACCCACCATCGGCAGCACTACGGGAATCTTTAGCGCGGAGGCGCCGCCAGTTCGCGCGCATCCAAGAAGCCATCACCGTTGGCATCCTGCTTGTGGAAGCGCTGCACGATCACCTGCCGCTGCTGCTCGCGGCTGATCGCCCTGCCCTTGCCACCGGGCAGCTCCTCGGCCGTCAGCACACCATCACCATTGCGGTCCATGCGGTCGAAGGCATACAGCATCCACTGCACGTACTCGGCCTCGCTGACCCTGCCGTCGCCATCGCTGTCCATCCGCTGCAGATAGCTGGCGGTGTCGGTGACCTGGGCCAGCGCCGTGCCCGGCAGCAGCGCCGCCAGCAGAAGCCCGTACCCTGCCTTCACGCGCCCACCAGGCTGTAGCCCTTCAAGCGTGCGGCATAGGCCTGCAACGCCGCGATACCGCTTTCCTCGGCCTCGCGGCACCAGGCCTGCAGCTGATGCAGGCGCTCGGCGGCATCGTGGCCGCGGGCTTCCAGCAATGCGGCCAATCGCCCGCGGTACTCGACCAGGGTGCGGATGCGCGGCCGTTGTTCCACCCATGCGCTGAGCTGGGCACGGCTGTCCGGCTTCAGCCAGCGGCCATCGTTGACCAGGCCACGGCGCAGCCGGCGTGGCAGCAGGCGGCGCAGCTTGGCCCCGGCCTGCACGGCTTCCTCGCGCAGGGCCGGCATGAACACATTGCGCTGGTAATCGGTCATCGCCTGGAAGCGGTGCGACAGCAGTGCCTTCAGGGTCTCGGCATCGGGCACGGCGATGTTCGGGCGCACGTCCATGGCCGGCGCCACCCGCAGCACCCTGGCCAGGCGCAGCGCCTGCAGCAGGCGGATCGCACTCCAGCCGATGTCGAACTCCCAGCGCCGCATCGCGAAGCGCGCCGAACTGGGGAAGGCATGATGGTTGTTGTGCAGCTCCTCGCCACCGATCCAGAACCCCCACGGCGTGAGGTTGGTGGAGGTATCGGCCGACTCGTAGTTGCGGTACCCCCACCAGTGGCCCAGGCCATTGACCACGCCCGCGGCCCAGAACGGGATCCACGCCATCTGGATCGCCCACAGGGCCACGCCGGGCAGGCCGAACAGCACGCTGTTGATCACCAGCAGCAGCACCGGCCCCATTGTGGCGTGCGGGGTATACAGGTGGCGCTCGATCGCATCGTCCGGGGTGCCGCGCCCGTACTGCTCGATGTCCGCGCGCATGCCGCGCGCTTCCCGGTACAGCTCCACGCCGTGCCAGAACACCTTGCCGATGCCGCGGGTAACCGGGCTGTGCGGGTCGTCCTCGGTCTCCACCTTGGCGTGGTGCTTGCGGTGGATGGCCACCCACTCGCGGGTGATCATCGAGGTGGTCAGCCACAGCCAGAAGCGGAACACATGGGCCAGCGCCGGGTGGAAATCGACCCCGCGATGGGCCTGGCTGCGGTGCAGGTACAGGGTCACCGAGAAGATGGTGATCTGGGTGAAGACCAGCAACACCGCCAGCATGGCCCACCAGCCCAGGCCGAGCACACCACCGGTCAACAGGGACATCAGGGCATCAGGCATGGCAGCTCTCCGGATCGACGCGGGGATGGCAGACATGATGGGCGCTTGCGTTGCAAACTGCATCCCTGCGGCGATGAATCCCATCGTCATCCGTGGCACCGTTCACAGTTGGGGACCTGAGTTGTCGAGCCTTGATCCACGCGCCAGCGCCATGACCGCCGCCCCGCCCGTCGCGGGGCTGCCCCCGTTGATCGAACTGGACCGCGCCACCGTGGTGCGCGGCCAGGTGAAGGTGCTGCACGGGCTCAGCCTGCGCATCGCACAGGGCCAGCACACCGCCCTGCTCGGCCCCAACGGCTGCGGCAAGTCCACCTTCATCAAGCTGATTACCCGCGAGCTGTACCCGCTGGCCCAGGGCGACGGCACGGTGGCGGTGAAGGTGCTGGGCCAGAACCGCTGGCAGGTGGACCGGCTGCGCTCACAGCTGGGCATCGTCACCGGCGACCTCAGCAGCAACCTGGCCGACATGCCCGGGCTGACCGTGGAGCAGGCAGTGCTGTCCGGCTTCTTCGCCAGCTACGTGGTGCCGGCCTTCCGCGAAGTGACCGCCGACATGCGCACGCGCGTCGGCGAGACACTGGCGATGACCGGCGCCCTGTCCCTTCGCGAACGCGCCTATGCCGAGCTGTCGGCCGGCGAGACCCGCCGCGTGCTGATCGCCCGCGCGCTGGTCAATCGGCCGCAGGCACTGCTGCTGGACGAACCCTCCACCGGGCTGGACCTGGTCGCCCGCGAGCAGCTGGTGGCGACCATGCGGGTGCTGGCGCAGCAGGGCATCACCCTGGTGCTGGTGACCCACCACATCGAAGAGATCATTCCCGAGATCGAGCGGGTGGTACTGCTCCGCGACGGCCGCGTACTGGCCGACGGCACCCGCGCCGAGCTGCTGCGCAACGAACCGCTGTCGGCGGTGTTCGGCGGCGCGATCACGGTGATCGAGCAGGAAGGCCGGCTGACCGCGTACGCGGGATAGACAGACGCATCGCTTTCCGTAGCCGTCTGTAGAGTCGAGCCATGCTCGACTGCCGTTCGCCGCGAGCAGAAGCAGCCGAGCATGGCTCGGCTCTACAGAAGGCGGGGCGGCGGGCCGGATGTTCCGGCCCGCCGCAGTTCCTCAGAACCGCAACGCCAGCGCGCGCGACTCGATCGGGGCCATGCGGCTCTGGTCCTGCAGCTGCAGGTCGCGCAGTTCGTACGGCGCACCGAAGCCGGTCGGCAATGCGGCCTGGTCGAACGGCAGCACCAGCTGGCCTGCGCCCGGGCCATCGAACCACGCCGCCGCATGTGCCTGCGCAACCGGCTTCAACTGGCCATCGCGGGCCGTGGCATACAGCGTGCCCCGTGCCTCATAGCGGCCTGCGGCGGCCACCTGCAGCGGCAGTGCCACCTGGCGGTTGGACGGATCCGGTGCCGCCTGGCCACTGAAGCGCGCGGTCGGGCGTGCCACCGCGAAGGCCACCTTGCCATCGCGCAGCACGCCATCGGCCTGGGCGAACACCTGCAGCTCCCACAGCCCCTGTGCAGTACCGACATCGGCCGGGATGCGCACCTGCGCGCGCAGGCTGCCATCGGTGGTGCGCAGCAGGCGCTGCGGCCAGCTGCGGCCATCCGGCGCGACCAGCAGGGCTTCACCGCCCAGGCCGCCACGACGCGATGCCAGCTGAGCTGTGGTGGCGCCGTCTTCCAGCAGGCGTGCCTGCAGCTGCACGTTGCCACCGGCCAGCACCTGCGCCTGGCTGGCCTGCACTTCCAGCCGCAGCGGGCTGTTCGGCTCCAGCACCTGCACCACATAGCGGCCCTGTGCCTGTGCGCTCTGCAGGGTGTACGCACCAGCCGCACTGGTCGCGCCGGTGCGCAGCATGCTGCTGCCATCACCCACCGGCATGCCGGCATCCTGCAGCGCGCGCGCATCGACACTGCGCGCCACGCTGCTGCGGCCAGCCGGATCGCGCACCTGCAGGGTGTTCGCCGGCACTGCGCGGGCACCTGCGGCCGGGCTCAGCTGGATCACCGCATCGGGCGCCGTCAGCGGCAGGTCCAGGCCGCGCTGCAGCTGCGTGCCATCGACCTGCTGCCAGTAGCTGCGGCTGACCGACGCATACGGCGTAGCCGCCTGCAGCGGCTGTGCCGGGTCCAGCGCCCAGGCAAACGACAGCGGCGCGTGTTCGCTTTCATCAGCCGGCAGCGGCGCGGCCACCAGGGCGGCAGGCACCTGATCGCCTGCGCGGACGGCCTGCAGCGGCTGCGCGGCCTGCGCCGTGGACAGGGACAGGGACAGCGCGGCCAGCACCGCACTGGCCAGCAGAGTGGAATGGTTCGTCATGGTCGTCTTCCTCACTGGGCCAGGTCGGTGCGCAGGATCGTGCCGAGGCCGAAGCACTCGCGGCGGCTCTGGTTGTGGCTGAGCGGCTCGGCATCCTTGGTGCGCTGCTTGTCGGTGAACCAGGTGGTGCCGGCGGCCTTCTGGCTGCTGCACTCCAGGAAGCCATCGGAGCAGGATGACAGCCAGTTCTGGGTGAACTCCAGGCCGACATTGGCGGCGTAGCCACCGCAGTAGCTGTTGCTGTCCCACACCGCCGATTCCACGTCGCTGCCGACCACGGCGCGGAACGGTTTGGGCAGCGCCGGGCGACCCGCGGTGCCGTACAGGTTCTGCGCGTTGTAGGTGGCCATGCTCGCCACCTGCTGCTGGCGCACGGCGTCGTTCTTGTAGCCCAGCAGCCAGCCCAGCGAGGTTTCGAAGGTGTTGCCGTTGAGCACCGCATCGGCCAACGGTGTGCCCGCCGAAGACGGTGCCAGTGCGTTGACCTTGCGCACCGTGCGGATGATCTTCGGATAGCGGCTGTCGTAGGTCGGGTTGGACAGGATCCAGCGCATCACGTTGCCGCCGTTGGAGTGGGTGATCACCACCAGCTGGGTGATGCCACGGCTGTCGATGAAGCTGGTCAACTGGTTGGCCAGGCAGCCGGCGGCTTCCGGCTTCCACATGTACTGGGTGAAGTCACAGTTGATGACGACGTAATTGCTGCTGTTCGGCAGGCCCTGGCGCACGGTGTCGATGATCGCCGGCTGCCAGTAGTCCTGGGTGGCATTGGTCTGCGCGCCGGTGCCATGCACGAAGGCCACGCCAACCACGTCGGCGGCCTGCGCTTGGGCGGTTGCCAGCCCGAGGAGCAGGGCCAGGACGGTACTTCCTGTTGCGGTGCTGCGCATCGCTTCTCTCCCTCTGTCAGCGGATCCCCCCGACCCGGCTGGAACTGGACGGCCTGTCGATCACCGTTGTGCCGATGCTCATGGCGCAGCCGTGTGAAAGTCCGTGCGCTGCGCCCGGATTCAGGAGACTGACGACAGTCGATGACGTTTTTCATACTGCTCCGATGACCATGCCGGGTCTGGCCGTATGACCGATGGCCACTGCGGTGTCGTATGGGGGCTGCGATCATGGCGCGATGTTTTCTGCCCGGAGCCTGCCCATGTCGCTGATTTCCCACCCTGCCCGCCCGCTGCTCGGCCTCGCCGTTGCCGCGGCCCTGGCCGGTTGCGCCGCCACCGCCGCCAAGCCGACCGCCGTCGAAGCCAACATCACCACCAAGGCGGTGGGCTATCTCGACAAGGGCGCGGTACCGGCCAGCCTCGACCTGGTGCCGGCACCACCGGTCGCCGGTTCGGCCGCCCTCGCCCTGGACGAACAGGTCAGCCGTGAAGCCCGTGCACTGCGTGGCAGCCCGCGCTTCGCCCAGGCCGGCGTCGATGCCGAACTCGGCTTCCCCGAAGGCGCCAACCACTTCTCCTGTGCCGCCGACATCGACGTCGATGCGGTGAAGACCCCGGCGCTGTACCGCCTGCTCGAGCGCAGCCGGATCGACGCCAGTGCCGCCACCAAGGCGGCCAAGAACCACTACCAGCGCCCGCGCCCGTTCATGGTCAACGGTGAGCCGACCTGTTCGCCGAAGGACGAGGAAGGCCTGCGCAAGAACGGCTCCTACCCGTCCGGCCACACCTCGATCGGCTGGGCGTGGGCACTGATCCTGTCGGAGATCGCACCGGACCGCGCCGATGCCATCCAGGCCCGTGGCCGCAACTACGGCGAGAGCCGGCTGGTGTGCAACGTGCACTGGCAGAGCGACATCCTCGAAGGCCGCTTCATGGGCGCGGCCGCCGTGGCCCGCCTGCATGACAACGCTGCCTTCAACAAGGATCTGCTGGCCGCACGCAAGGAGA
Organism: Stenotrophomonas sp. NRRL B-14846; assembly: GCF_050473585.1. Taxonomy (NCBI): domain Bacteria; kingdom Pseudomonadati; phylum Pseudomonadota; class Gammaproteobacteria; order Lysobacterales; family Lysobacteraceae; genus Stenotrophomonas; species Stenotrophomonas sp. NRRL B-14846. The sequence goes on along the minus strand of NZ_JBFLUN010000022.1, from coordinate 3,960,324 downwards.
TCGCTGCAGCGCGCAAGGCCGGCCTGCACTCCAGCCGCGACTGCGCTACCGAGAATGCGGTGCTGAAGATCCGACCGCAGAGCGCGCTGTAAACGGCGATCCGGGGTCAGAGCCCTTCCCTTCGGAAAGGGCTCTGACCCCAGCGCGGAATGCCGATGCCATCGGGGTCGGATCCCTTTCCGCTGGAAAGGGCTCTGACCCCATTCGGCAACCGATGGGTGTAAAGCAGAAGGGCCGGCATTGCGCCGGCCCTTCTTCATTGCATCAACGCAGCAACCGCATCAGAACTTCGCGGTGAATTCCACGCCCCAGGTACGCGGCTCGTTGAGGAAGCCGGTCAGGTTGTTGAAGTCGATCGCGCCGACCACGCGGGTCTGGTTGGTCAGGTTGCGACCAAACACCGCCACGTCGTACTGGCCGTAATCCCAGTTGTAGCCCAGGCGCAGGCCGCCTTCCAGCGAACTACGGCCGCGGAATTCCGGCGACTCGTAGATGAAGAAGTTCACCGCGCTGCGGTAGGCCCAGTCGGTGTACGCGTACAGCTCGCTGCCATCGCTGAGCGGGAAGCCCACGCGCAGGGTCGCGTTGTGGATCCACTTCGGCGCCTGCGGCAGCGGGTTGCCGTTCACCAGCGCATAGGTCTGGCCGTTGATCACCGTGGTCGGGTCGGTGATGGTGCAGCCACCGCCACAGATCGCCACCGCCAGGTTCTTGTCCTTGATCTCGGTGTCGTTGTAGCTGCTGCCGAAGGTCAGCAGGACGTTGTCGGCCAGGTAGGCCTCCAGGTCCAGCTCGACGCCCTGGCCGATGGTCTTGTCGGCGTTGAGCAGGGTGGCGGTGTTGTTGGTGCCGCCCACTGCGATCAACTGCTGGCCATCGACGTTGTAGCGGAACACGCTCAGGCCCAGGCGCGCGCGGCGCTCGAACAGATCAGCCTTGATGCCGGCTTCGTACGAGATCACCTTCTCCGAATCGGCCTGCGACAGGCCCGGCGCGAAGGCCAGGCGGCCCTGGATCGACGGCGCGCGGAAGCCCTTGGCCACGCGGGCATAGGCGTTGATGTCGTCGGTCAGCTTGTAGACGCCGCTCAGATCCCAGCTGACGTCGTTGACGTCGGTGTTGGCCAGGTACGGGCCACTGACCGGGGTACCGAACGGAACGGCCTGCAGCACGCTGGCGCTGAAGTCCTTCTTGTCCTGGGTGTAGCGCACGCCGGCACGCAGCTTGAAGCGGTCGGTGACATCGAAGTCGCCCGAGGCGAACACCGCCCAGGCCTTGTTGCGCTGGTTCTGCACCACGTGGCCGGTCTGCGGATTGCCCGGGGCCAGCGAGTCGTAGTTGAAGTTGTTGATGGTCACGTCTTCATCGAAGTAGAAGACGCCGGCCTGCCAGTCGAAGCGGCCCCACTCGTTGGACTCGATGCGGAATTCCTGCGTCCACTGGCGATGGTGCGGCAGGCCGTCAGCCGACTCCGACGAGAACGGGATGAAGCCCGGGCCGTAGTTGCCGGCGCCGAGGAACGCCGCACCGTAGCCACCGTCGATGTCACCGCGGTTGAGCGATTCGGCGGTTTCATAACCGGTGATCGAGTGCAGGGTCACCGAGCCGAGGTTCCACTGCAGGCGCGCGCTGCCGCCCCAGGTCTTCAGGTCGGAGAAGTTGACGCCGTCGTTGGCCACCTTGTCGCGGTCGAAGTTCTCGACCAGCGAGTTGCCACCCTTCTCGATGATGTTGGCGCGGAACAGGCGGGCGGTGCCATTGAGCTTGCGCTTGTGCAGGTTGAACAGCGCTTCGAAGTCATCGCCTTCGTACAGGAACTGCACGCGGCCGGCGGCTTCGTCGTAGCCTTCGAAGCCGCTGTTGGGAGCGCCGACACGGGTGTTGTCGACCCAGTCATCGCGGCGCTGGTAGATCGCCGAGACGCGTGCCGACCAGCGGTCGGTCAGCGGGCCGCCGTAGGCGCCCTGCACGTTCCAGCTGTTGTAGCTGCCATAGCCGACGCGGATGTAGCCTTCGGCATCCTGCGACGGACGCGCCGAATCGAACTTGACCACGCCGGCCGGCGTGTTGCGGCCGAACAGCGTGCCCTGCGGGCCACGCAGCACTTCCACGTTGGCCAGGTCGAACAGCGGGAAGCCCTTCAGCAGCGGGCTTTCCTGCACCACGTCGTCGTACACCAGCGACACCGGCTGCGATGCATTGAGATCGAAGTCGGTGTTGCCCAGGCCGCGGATGTAGAAGCGCGGGAAGGCACGGCCGTAGGACGACTCGATGTTGAGGCTGGGCACGCGTGCGGCCAGGAAGCGGATGTCATCGCCGGCCGAGCCGAGCACATCCAGCTTCTCGCCCTGGATCGCGGAGACCGCGACCGGCACGTCCTTGGCGTTCTCGACGCGGCGCTGCGCGGTCACCTGCAGGGTGTCGAGGGCAACCGGATCCTTGGCAGCGGGGGTTTCCTGGGCGGCTGCTACCAGCGGCAGCAGGGCGGAAAGAGCGGCAACGAGGGGGCGCGCGACCGGAAATCGGCCACGGGAAGTGCGGGTCGGGGACATGGCGGTAGGCTGTGTTTGGAGGGGTGGTAAAACGGCGCTACCAGATAATTGTTGCAATACAGCACCTGCCCCGCAAATGCCGGCCGTTCATGGCCCCGTCGCCCTGCCCCCGGTGCGCTCGCTAGACTCGGGGTTTTCCAGCGCCGCGGAGCCGCCGCAATGACCCAGTGGTACTTCCATGCCTCCGCCCAGGCCGACCGCGTCGGACCCCTCGATGACGAGGCCGCGCGCCGCTATGCGCAGGCCAACCCGCGCGCGCTGGCCTGGTGCCAGGGCATGGCGGGCTGGACGCCGACCGCCGAGGTGGCCGAGCTGCGTGCGCCGGGCGCGGGCCTGCCAACCCCGCCGCCGGTTCCTTCCAACACCGCCGGCAATCGTGCCGACGACATCGAATTCCGCATCGTCGGCCATGAAATGCAGTTCGTGGAGATCGAGCTCGACCCCGGCGAAAGTGCGGTGGCCGAGGCAGGCGCGTTGATGTTCAAGGACGCCACGGTGCAGATGGACACCGTGTTCGGCAGCGGCGCCGCCAGCAGCGGCGGCCTGATGGACAAGGTGATGGCGGCCGGCCGCCGTGTGCTGACCGGCGAGAGCCTGTTCGCCACCGTCTACACCCAGACCGGCCACGGCAAGGGCAAGGTCGCCTTCGCCGCGCCCTACCCCGGCACGGTGCTGGCGATGCGCCTGGACCAGCACGGTGGCCGCCTGATCTGCCAGAAGGACAGCTTCCTGGCCGGCGCACGTGGCGTGCAGATCGGCGTGCAGTTCCAGCGCAAGATCATGACCGGCCTGTTCGGCGGCGAGGGCTTCATCATGCAGAAACTGGAAGGCGACGGCTGGGTCTTCATCCATGCCGGCGGCTGCGTGATCGAGCGCGAGCTGGCCGCGGGTGAACGCCTGGACGTGGATACCGGCTGCGTGGTGGCCTACCACTCCAGCGTGGACATGGACGTGCGCCGGGTGGCCGGCATCAAGAGCATGCTGTTCGGCGGCGAAGGCGTGTTCCTGGCCACGCTGACCGGCCCGGGCAAGGTCTGGCTGCAGTCGCTGCCGTTCTCGCGCCTGGCCGGCCGCATGTGGATGGCCGCGCCGCAGGGCGGTGGCCAGAGCCGCGGCGAAGGCTCGGTGCTGGGCGGCCTGGGCCGGATGCTGGACGGCGACAACCGGTTCTGACCACCCCGGTAGTGCCGGCCGCTGGCCGGCAACCCCGTGGACCGTTGCCAGTTTCCCAATGGTTGCCGGCCAGCGGCCGGCACTACCTTCATGAATAGGGATCTCCCCCACCCTGCCCGCACCGCCATGGCTTCGGTATGCTGGCGCCCTTTCCTGAATCCGGCGCCGCGAGCGCACTGCCGATGAGCCTGTTCCGCCCCCGCATGCTGCTGTCCGTCGCCCTGATCGGCCTGCTGGCCGGCTGCGGTGGCGACCCGGTCCGTCCCACGCCGCCGCCGGCGCCGACCGTGGTGCCGCAGGCCAAGCCGATCAAGATCGGCATCGCTCTCGGTGGTGGCGCAGCCAAGGGCTTCGCGCACATCGGCGTGATCAAGATGCTGGAAGCCAACGGCTTCGAGCCGGCTGTGGTCTCCGGCACCAGCGCCGGCAGCGTGGTCGGTGCGCTGTATGCCAGCGGCATGGACGCCTTCCAGATGCAGAGCAAGGCGGTCGCGCTGGACGAAGCCAGCATCCGCGACGTACGCCTGTTCTCCGGTGGCCTGGTGCAGGGCCAGAAGCTGCAGGACTACGTCAACGAACAGGTCGCCAACCGTCCCGCCGAGCGCCTGAAGAAACCGTTCGCCGCCGTTGCCACCCAGCTGGAAACCGGCGAGCGCTCGATCTTCGTGCGCGGCAACGTCGGCCAGGCGGTGCGCGCTTCAAGCAGCATCCCCGGTGTGTTCGAGCCGGTGAAGATCGGCGGCCGCAACTACATCGACGGCGGCGTGGTCAGCCCGGTGCCGGTGGATGCCGCGCGCCAGCTCGGCGCCGACTTCGTGATCGCCGTGGACATCTCCAGCAAGGCCAGCGGCAAGGCACCGACGGACATGCTGGGCATCGTCAACCAGTCCATCTCGATCATGGGACAGCGCCTGGGCGAGCAGGAACTGGCGCGCGCCGACATCGTCATCCGCCCGAAGGTGCTGGACATCGGCGCTGCCGATTTCAGCCAGCGCGGCACCGCGATCCTGGAAGGCGAAAAGGCCGCGATGGCGGCCATGCCGCAGATCCGCGCGAAGATCCAGCAGCTGCAGCGCGCGCGCGCCGCCGCCGCAGCACCGGCGCCGGTGGCCGCACCGAAGTGCGAGGAAGCCTCGCGCCTGGGCAAGCTGATGGGCCGCAAGGACAAGTGCTGATCCGTTGATGCCAGGCCACCGGGCATGCCTGGTGGCCGCTCAGGGCTCCAGCTGCGACAACGGCAACGCCTGGAAGCCCTTCACCGTGCGCAGCACGAAGCTGGAATTGGCATCGGCCACGCCACCGGCGTTGAGCAGCCGGTCCAGCAGGAAGTGCGAGAAATGCTCCAGGTCGCGCACGTAGACGTGCAGCAGATAGTCCATGTCGCCGGTCAGCGCATGGCAGGCCACCACCTCATCCCAGCCCTGCACACTGTCCACGAAGTGGCCGATGGCGGCCTGGTCGTGTTTTTCCAGCTGCACGCGCACGAAGGCCTGCAGGCCAAGGCGCAGCTGGCGCGGTTCCAGCCGCGCGCCATAGCCGACGATCACGCCCTCGCTTTCCAGCCGCTGCAGGCGGCGCAGGCAGGCCGAGGGTGAGAGGTTCACCCGCGTCGCCAGCTCGGCGTTGGTGGCGCGCCCATCCCGCTGGATTTCAGCCAGCAGGCGTATATCCGTGCGATCGAACTGGACTTCTCCGGCCATTGTTGCCCCGCAACATGGTGAGTACGCAAGGATATTGCGCCAACAGGGCCAATCGACGCAACTTTTGCAACCCTGTTGCGCGCGCCCTGCCCTAGCATCGTGGGTATCCCGTCAAGGAGTGCCCCATGGACCTCGCCCAGCCCCGCCGCGTCGAACACCAGCAGACCGACAAGGGCTACGTGCCGGTGTATACCACCGCGCTCGTCGAGCAGCCGTGGGACACCTACAGCGCCGACGACCACGCCACCTGGAGCACGCTGTACCAGCGCCAGCGCGAGCTGCTGGTCGGCCGTGCCTGCCAGGAGTTCCTGGACGCGCAGGATGAGATGGGCATGAGCGCGCACATGATTCCGCGCTTCGACCAGCTCAACGAAGTGCTCGGCGCCGCTACCGGCTGGACCCTGGTCGGCGTCGAAGGCCTGCTGCCGGAACTGGATTTCTTCGACCACCTGGCCAACCGCCGTTTCCCGGTGACCTGGTGGATCCGTCGCCCGGACCAGATCGACTACATCGCCGAACCGGACCTGTTCCACGATCTGTTCGGCCACGTGCCGCTGCTGATGAACCCGGTGTTCGCCGACTACATGGAGGCGTACGGCCGTGGCGGCGTCAAAGCCCACGCGATCGGCCCGGATGCGCTGCAGAACCTGACCCGCCTGTACTGGTACACGGTGGAGTTCGGCCTGATCGATACGCCCGACGGCCTGCGCATCTACGGCGCCGGCATCGTGTCGTCGAAGGGCGAATCGCTGTACTCGCTGGAGTCGGCCGCGCCCAACCGCATCGGTTTCGACCTGCAGCGGATCATGCGCACCAAGTACCGCATCGACACCTTCCAGAAGACCTACTTCGTCATCGACAGCTTCGAACAGCTGATGCAGGCGACGTCACCGGACTTCACCCCGATCTATGCAGCACTGGCCGACCAGGCGCATCTGCCGGCCGGCGAGGTGCAGGGCGATGACCGCGTGTTCCAGAAGGGCACGGGTGAAGGCTGGGCCGACGGCGGCGACGTGTAAGCGCGTAACGCACACTGCCTCACAGTGGAAACGGCGCACCCTGGTGCGCCGTTTTCGTTGTTGCCTGCACCGTCCTGCCGCGACGACGCAGGCGAGGGCAGGGCACTCAGCCGTCCACGGCCCGGCAGGAACCGCGCACCATCAGCTGCGGATGCACGCTGGCCGCAGTCGGCGCCTCCGGTACGTCGGTCTGCACCAGCATCGCCGCCGCCATGCGGCCGATGTCGGAGACGTGGCGGCGCACCGACGTCAGCGGCGGCCACAGCCGCGATGCCAGCGGGCTGTCGTCGTAGCTGACGATCGACAACTGCTGCGGCACCGCGATGCCGGCACGCAATGCCACCTGGTACACACCAGCCGCCATCTCGTCGTTGCCGGCGAAGATCGCGCTGGGGCGCTGTCCGCCCATCAGCAGCCGTTCGGCGGCATGCACGCCCGACTCGAACGTATCGCCCGCTTCCAGCACGCGTTCACCCGGCAGGGTCAAGCCGACCTGCGCCAGTCGATCAAGGAAGCCATGGGTACGCTCGCGTGCGCTACGGCGATCCCCCGGACCCGCAATCACCGCGATATCGCGATGGCCCAGCGAGAGCAGGTAGCCCGCAGCCGCAGCGGCACCGTCGCGATCGTGGGTGACCACCGCCTGCACGTCTTCCTCCGATGCATGCGCGTTGATGCGGATGTAGCGGCAGTCGATCGCGTCCAGCATCTGCGCCAGCGCCACCGACTCGGAGGCGCGCGGGCCGAGGATCACGCCATGCAGTTTCTGCTGCTGCACGAAGCGGCGCACGCCGTCCGCACAGTCCGGATCCTGGCTGTTGCACGGGTGCACCACCAGCTCATAGCCGGTGCCGCGCAGCGCTTCCAGCGCGCCGTGCTGCAGGTCGACAATGCATTGGGCACCGGGGTCGTCGTACACCAGGCCGATCAGGAAGGAGCGGCGGAACGCGAGTCCGCGCGCCAGCGGGTCGGGCACGTAACCGACCTCGCGCATCAACGCCTCGACCTTGTCGCGGGTGTCTTTGCGCACCAGCGGCGAGTTGTTGATGATTCTTGAAACCGTTTTCTTGGAAACTCCCGACAGTCGTGCGATGTCGTTGATCGTGGCAGCCTTGCCCTTCGATGCCGGCAACGCGGCATCGCTAATATTTCGCACTGACATGTATAGAACCAGGTAAGTCGGAGAATTCTAGCCTTGCGCCCGTCGGGCGCGAAGTTGCGGAATGTCGCAGCGGATCTGAATCGTGTCGTGTTCGACACGTTTTGCTGCGCGAGGTTCCATTGTGATCGCTCTACTGCCTCTGCATCTGAACCGTTCTTCCGCGCGTGTTCACCCTGAATGCGGACGCGACGCGCGCGAACGCCAACATTCCCTTAACCATGCTCCGCTACAGTCAGGTGCATGGACCTGCAGACCTCTCCGTTTCCGCCGTTCCGTGGCCGCGACCGGTTGATCGCCGCGGTCGACGCGGCGATGACCTCCGGTGATGCCGGGCGCATCACCGCCGACCTGCAGCTGGCGCTGCAGGAAGCCATAACCGACAGCCGCATCGAATTGCCCGAATGCGTGCATCGGCCGGTCAGTGATCATTACGCGCGACGTCCGCTGTACCACAGCCGCGAACACGGCTACAGCGTGATTGCCATGAGCTGGGGCCCAGGGCAGGGCACGCCGCTGCACGACCACGATGCCATGTGGTGTGTGGAGGGAGTGTGGTTGGGCGAGCTGGAGATCACCCGTTACGAGCTGCTGGAGCGCGCCGGCGAGCGCTGGCGTTTCCACCGCCACGCCGCGCTGCGCGGGGGCTGCGGCAGTGCCGGCAGCCTGATCCCGCCGCACGAGTACCACACCCTGCGCAACGCCAGCGATGACGCGTTGGCGATCTCGGTGCACGTGTACGAGGCGCAGATGGAGCGCTCGGCGGTGTTCGACCCGCTCGGCGGCGACTGGTACCAGCGCCGCATCCAGGCACTGCAGGCCGACCCCGCCTGAGTCAGGCACGGGGCAGGGCGCTGCCAGCACCTTCGCGATCCACGTGGCATCATGCGCCGCTGCGCTGCCGGACCCGGCAGCGATCCGCGATGCCCGGTCGGGCAAGGAGCAAGACGATGTCCAGCGCTGATCCGCGCCTGCGCGCGCTGTTGAAGCTGGCACCGGTGATCCCGGTGTACACCCCCGAAGATGTGAATGAAGCGGTCGACGTCGCCCAGGCGCTGTTCCGTGGCGGCCTCCCGGTGATCGAGGTGACGCTGCGCACGCCGCAGGCGCTGGATGCGATCAAGGCGATGGTCGAGGCTGTGCCGGATGCGGTGATCGGTGCCGGCACCGTACTCAACGCCACGCAGATGCACGCAGCGAAGCAGGCCGGTGCGCGCTTCGCGGTGTCCCCGGGTGCAACACCGGCGCTGTATGCGGCCGCGCGTGATGCCGACCTGCCGTACCTGCCCGGTGCGGCCACCGCCTCGGACCTGATCCTGGGCCTGGAGCACGGCCACGACACCTTCAAGTTCTTCCCGGCGGTGCAGGCCGGCGGCGCTGCACTGCTGGCGGCCTGGCACGGCCCGTTCGCCGATGTGCGGTTCTGCCCGACCGGTGGCATCAGTGCGCAGACCGCGCCGCAGTTCCTGCACCTGCCCAACGTGCTGTGCGTGGGCGGTTCGTGGCTGACCACCCCGGCGCTGCTGCAGACCCGCGACTGGGACGCGATCGAACGCCTGGCCCGCGAGGCGTCGGTACTGGCCAGCTGAACCCGCTCCACGAATCGTCAAAGGTTTGATCGTGATCAAAGCGCCGGCCTCGTGCCGGCGTCATTCTGTGGGCAAGCGCACTACGGAGATCCGAACATGAATTCGACCATGAAGGCCGCTGTCGTGCGTGAGTTCGGCAAGCCACTGGTGATCGAGGAAGTCTCGGTACCGCGCCCGGGGGCGGGCGAGGTGCTGGTCAAGATCGAGGCCTGTGGCGTCTGCCACACCGACCTGCACGCCGCCGAGGGCGACTGGCCGGTGAAACCGAACCCGCCGTTCATCCCCGGCCACGAGGGCGTGGGGCACGTCGTGGCCGTGGGAGGCGGGGTAGGGCACGTCAAGGAAGGCGACAGGGTCGGCATCCCCTGGTTGTACTCGGCGTGTGGCCATTGCGAACACTGCCTGGGTGGCTGGGAAACGCTGTGCGAGACACAGCGCAACACCGGATACTCGGTCAACGGCGGCTTCGCCGAGTACGCACTGGCCGATGCCAACTATGTCGGCCTGCTTCCGAAGGACGTGGGCTTCGTCGAGATCGCGCCGGTGCTGTGCGCCGGCGTGACCGTCTACAAGGGCCTGAAGGTCACCGACACCAAACCCGGTGACTGGGTGGCGATTTCCGGCATCGGTGGCCTGGGCCACATGGCGGTGCAGTACGCCCGCGCGATGGGCCTGAACGTGGCTGCGGTGGATGTGGACGACAACAAGCTGGCATTGGCCCGGCAGCTTGGCGCGCAGATCACCGTGAACGCGCGTACCACCGATCCGGCCGCCTTCCTCAGGAAGGAAATCGGCGGCGCGCACGGTGCGCTGGTCACTGCGGTGTCGCCGAAGGCGTTCGAGCAGGCACTGGGCATGGTCCGCCGTGGCGGCACCGTCTCGCTCAACGGACTGCCGCCCGGTAACTTCCCGCTGGACATCTTCGGCATGGTGCTCAACGGCATCACCGTGCGTGGCTCGATCGTCGGCACCCGGCTGGACCTGCAGGAGTCGCTGCAGTTCGCGGCCGAAGGCAAGGTTGCGGCCACGGTCAGCACCGACCGCCTGGAAAACATCAACGACGTGTTCGCGCGCATGCATGCGGGCACCATCGAAGGCCGCGTGGTGCTCGACTTCGCCGCCTGACCGCCTGTGCATGGCCGCCGTCGCTCCGTCCCCCTCTCCCACGGACGCGGCGGCCATGCCGATCCATCGGTAGTGCCGGCCGCCGGCCCGCAACCCCAGGCACTTCGCGCCGCCGTACAATGCGCGCATGCCCGGCCTGCTCAAGACCCTGTTCCTGTCCATCGTCGCCCTGATCGGCGGCGTGCTGTCGCTTGCGCTGGTCAGCAGCGTCGCCAGCTGGCTGCCCCCGCTGCTGGGCCTGTCGCCGGACAACAACAGCGTGCAGCTGGGGTGGGATCTCACCTTCAGCGTGCTCGGTGGCATCGCGGGCATTTCCTTCGCCACCTATTACGCCCCCTGCTGGCCGCGTTCGCATGGCTTCTCGATCTGGTCGCTGATCGCGCTGGGCTGTGGCTACGCAATGTGGACGGCCGGTGCGGATTTCCCGTTCTGGTTCGTCATTTCGCTGCTGGCATCACTGCCGCTGCAACTGCTGGTCGGCTGGTGGTTCGGCCGTCGCGCCTCGCGCAGCGCAACACAGGCTTAATAATTCCTCCCTAGGCTCGGTGCCCGCCGACCGTCGGCAACGCGGCGCAGGGGTCTGTCCCATGGATATCGGGCAGGCGCGACGCACGTCACCACAGGGAACCGGGGAATCCATCCGATGCGTCACCAGATCCGGGAGGCTGCAGCTGCAGCCCCTCATGCGAAGCGTTTGTCCCGTGCCGTGCACGCCGTGCTGATCGGCGGCCTGGCCGTGTTGCCGGTCGATGCCATGGCCGAGGCCGAAGAGGCCGACGGCGATACCCGTGAGCAGCTGCAGCAGCTGGACACCGTCACCGTCAGTGGCAGCTACGCGAAGAGCCTGGAGCGTGCGGTCGATCTGAAGCGCGCCAACATCGGCTTCTCCGATTCGATCGTCGCCACCGACGTCGCCGATTTCCCCGAGCAGAACCTGGCCGAAGCGCTGCAGCGCATGCCCGGTGTCACCATCGAACGCAACAAGGGGCTGGGCAGCAAGGTCAGCGTGCGTGGCCTGCCCAGCGAATTCACCCTGGTCTCGATCAACAACCTGGCCACGGCCTCCGGCAGTGGCGGTCGCGACGTGCAGTTCGACATCTTCGCCGCCGACGTGGTGCAGACCGTCACGGTGCAGAAGTCGCCGACCGCTGCGGATGAAGAGGGTGGCATCGCCGGTTCGGTCTACATCGAAACCGCCAGGCCGTTCGACTACGCCGAGCCGAAGTTCAGCGCCTCGGCCGAGGCATCGCACAACTCGATCAACGGCAAGGTCGACCCGAAGATCTCGTTCCTGGCCAGCGACACCTGGGGCGACTGGGGCGGCCTGGTGTCGTTCTCCAAGGCCAAGCGCAGCAACCGCACCGATTCCAATTCCGGCATCAACTTCCGCCCGATGGGCCGCTTCCTCGAGGCGTCCGGTTCGCGTTCGTCGCAGGCCGCGGCCGTGCTGGCGCGCGATGCTGGCATCGTGGTGAAGAACCGCATGGACAAGGACGAAACCAGCCGCATCATCTTCCAGGACAAGGTCGGTGATCGCGTCTATCTCAACGACCAGGACCAGTGGGGTGCGACCGCATCGTTGCAGTTCAAGCCCAGCGAAACGTTCTCGCTGAGTTTCGACGCGATGCTCGGCGGCTACGACACCCATGAAGACGAATACGATGCGGCGGCCTACTCCGCCTCCAGCCGCAGCACGCTGGACCGCATCTACGACTACGACCGCACCACGCTGGGCGACCATGGCATCACCGTGCTCAGGGACGTGGCCTACACCGCCACCCAGCACGAGATCCTCAGCAAGGACCGCAACGCCAACACCGACTATCGCCAGTTCAGCAGCAAGCTGGACTGGAAGGTGGGCGGCTGGGACATCGATGCGCTGGTCGGCTACTCCGGTGCACGCAGGGATTCAGACTACGCCAACCTCAAGCACGTCGCCTATGCGCCATCGCGTACGCGCTGGACCAGCGACGGCGGTGAAACGGTGCCGAGCAGCACCGGCGGTTTCGACATGTACAACGCCGCGGACAAGTACCTGTTCGAAGCGTACGAAACCGAAGTGGAAAACGTGAAGGACGACAAGTACGCCGCGCAGCTCGACCTGCGCCGGCAGATGAACCTGGCGTTCTTCCCGGCATTGAGCGCGGTGCAGTTCGGTGCGCGCTACACCGACAAGACCAAGCAGCGCGAGTTCGGCAGCGGCAAGATCCAGGGCCCCTCGGCCGGCAGTGCTGCGTGGGTGAACAAGCGCACGCTGGCCGACAGCAACCCGGTGTGGATCAGCCAGCTGGCACCGGGCGGTGCCTATCGCCCAAGCGATCTGGACTGGCAGCAGATTTCCAACGCCTACGCACGCGCCACCTTCCGCTATCCCGGTTATGCGACACCGCTGGACCCCGGCCAGTATTACGAGGTGAAGGAGAGGACGCTGGCACTGTATGCGATGGCCGATTTCTACTTCGACATCGGCCACGTACCGGTGTACGCCAATCTCGGCCTGCGGTCGATCGATACCGACGTCGACTCCTCCGGTTTCCATCCGGTACAGAAGCCCGATGGCAGCAGCGGCTTCACCGCTACGCCGATCTCCAGCAGCGGCGACTACAGCAAGCTGCTGCCGAGCTTCAACATGACCGCCGAGATCGCCGACGGACTGGTGCTGCGCGGTGCGGCGTCGGAAACGCTGATGCGTCCGTCGCTGACCGACATCGCCTACCGGCGCACGGTCAGCTGGAGCAGCTTCCGCTTCATGGATGGCAACCCGGCGCTGAAGCCGACCACGGCGAAGCAGTGGGAAGTCGGCCTGGAGAAATACCTGCAGAACGGCGGCCTGCTGGCGGCGTCGTACTTCTCCAAGAAGATCGATGGCGTGGTGCGGCAGTCGCTGACCGGCATCGTGCCGAACGTCGAGAAGCTCAACGCCAACGGTTCACTGGATGGCTACTACGACTTCGAGGTGTACCAGCCGGTCAATGCCGATGGTTCGTACAAGGTCAGCGGCGTGGAACTGGTCGCGCAGCTGCCGCTGTCGATGCTGCACCCGGCGCTGGAAGGGTGGGGCATCAATGCCAACTACACGCAGCTGGACAACTCGCTGACCGGCGCATCGGATCTCTCGATCCCGACACCGCCGGAGGGGCTGGCCGAAAAAGCGTACAACTTCACCCTGTACTACGAGAACGACCGCTTCAGCGCGCGCGCCTCGTACAACTACAAGGACAAGTACGTCGAGTACATCCATCTCAACATGTACCCGGTCTACCGCGATGCCTACGGCCAGCTGGATGCATCACTCGGCTTCCGTCTGAACGACACCTGGAAGCTGAACCTGGAAGCGATCAACCTGCTGGATGAAAAAACCAGCGGTTATACGATCGACAAGGCGTTCCCGACCCAGTACGAATTCTCCGGGCGCCGCGTCACCTTCGGGATCCGCGCGGACTTCTGATCGATGTGGGGCGGCGCCTTCTGGCGCCGCCATCCGGTAGTGCCGGCCGCTGGCCGGCACCTATGGCACACCTGGCCCTTCGCGCAAGGCCACCGCGTTACTGCAGCAACGGCCTCACTGCCGCCGCCGGAATATGGTCCAGCGCGCGCCAGGCGTCTTCCACCACCGGCCGCGCCTGCGACCAGCCCAGCCGCGACTGCCCGCGCATCTGTTCCCAGTGCTCGGCCAGTTCCTCGCAGGTATCGGCGGCATCACCGCGCGGCCAATCGGCAGCGTGGGTGGTCAACGCGAAGGCATAGACCGGGCACAGGTCGCGCCAGTTGCGATGGCTTTGCCCGCGACGTTCCTCGTAGTCACTGAGCATGTATTGCAGGTAGTCCTGGGCCACCGCCTGCGGATCCTCATGGCGACGCGTGCGGCGCTGCGCGGTGCGCTGGCCGAGCGGATCGAGCAGGGCGTTGAACACGGACGGTGCGGGTCGTTCAAGACGGGGCATGGCCGGCTCCTGCAGCGGGGGCGGGTGGGCAGGAATACGCGCGGTACCGTTACCGGGGGGTGAGCGAGATGTTCATGACGCCAGGTTCGCGGTGGCTTTACCTGTGGCGCGGTGTAGTGGGAACCCCGAGCGCAGGTAGCCAGACCATGAGCCGAGAGACCTCCCGCGATCCGCTGCGCGCGAACCATCCGCCCATTCCCGGCGAGCAGCGCGGCAAGCACGATGCCGACAATGCCGACTACCGCGGCACCGGTGCGCCATTCTTCGATGCCGGGCACGCCGGAGAGCATCTGCCGGTGAAGCACGAGGCTGAACAGGCGGCCCAGGATCGCAAGGACGGTGGCGACCGCCATCGTGGCGGCCAGGAAAGCCCGCTCAAGCGGCGCGAACGCAAGCAGCGCGCCAGCGACAACCAGGACGAGGCGCTGGAGGAGACGTTCCCGGCCAGCGACCCGACCTCGCCCTTCGTGCCGGCCAAGGCACCCGATTGAAAGGTAATGCCGGCCGCTGGCCTGACGTCCTGCACGGCGCGATGCCGCCAGGGCCACCGAATTACGGGTAGTGCCGGCCGCTGGCCGGCAACTTCCTGACGTCCTGCACGGCGCGATGCCGGCCAGCGGCCGGCACTACCACTTCAGCGCCACGACCATTGCAGGCCGACGTTGGCCCGCCGTCCTGGCCCCGGCTCGTAGAAGCGCCCGTTGCCGTCATTGACGATCACCGAGCCGATATAGGCCTGGTCCAGCACGTTCTCCAGCCGGGCGAAGGCGCGCAGCTCGCCACCCGGCAGGGTCCAGCGACGCCCGGCTTCCAGATGCAGCAGGGCGAAGCCGGGCGCGCGTTCGGTCGCCACGTCGTTGACCACGGTATCGCTGCTGGCGGCGGCCTCCAGCGCCCACTGCCACTCGCCGGGTGACCATTGCAGCCGGGCGAAGGCCTGCTGGCGCGGTACCCCGGGAAGGCGGCTGCCTGCGGCAATCAGAGTGTTCGAGGTCAGGTACGGCGAACGCACCTGCGCCTGCAGCCAGGTCCACGCCAACTGCAGCTCCAGCTGCTCGGCCAGCGGCTGGCGATACTGCAGTTCAACCCCCTGGCGGCGGGTGCGGCCGATGTTGCGATAGGTGCTGCGACCTCCGATATTGCTGGCAACTGCCAGCTCGTCGTCGGTATCTGCGCGGAAAAGGCTGACATCAAGCTGGGTTCCATCCTGTGCGCGCCACTTGCTGCCGACCTCCAGGCTGCGGCTGCGCGCCGCCGCCAGATCCAGCGCCAAACCCGCCTGGCCATCGGCGCGATAGCCCAGCTCGTTGAAGGTGGGCGTCTCGAAGCCGCGGCCCACCGCGGCATGCAGGCGCCACTGCGGGCTGGCCTCGAGGCTGATCCCGGCCACCGGCGTGGTCGCCTGGTAGCGGCGCCGGCCACTGTCGTCGGGGTTGGCGCCAACGATGTAGCGGTCGTCGGACGCGAAGCGCACCGCGCTGTGGCGCACGCCCGCCAGCAACGACCAGCGCGGGCTCCACTGCCACCAGGCCTGGGCGAACTGGTCCACGTTCTGCACGGTGTCGATCTGGTCGCGGCGCAGGCGCCCGCGCACACCCAACGTACGGCCGATGAAGTTCTCGAAGCCGGTGCGGTGCTGGCGCTGCCGATCCGCGCTGAGCCCGGCCGCAACGTCCAGCGGCCGGCCGGCGAGGTCGCCGCGCCAGCCCCAGCGCGCGTCCAGCCCACCATAGCCGCCCTCCAGATCGATCACCCCGCCGGCATGCAGTGGGTTGGCCTGGGCAGCCGGCGGAATCGGCAGGTATTGGGTCACCGTGCGTTCGCCGGCATAGCCCATCAGCTGCCAGCGCTGCGCCCCGGTCTCCCGGGTCCAGCGCAGACCGGCCTGCTGCTGGCGCACCGATTTTCGGGTGTTGTACTGGTGCGCCACGGCGGTGGCCTGGCGCGGATCCGCCGCCAC
Source organism: Stenotrophomonas sp. NRRL B-14846 (assembly GCF_050473585.1). Classification (NCBI taxonomy): domain Bacteria; kingdom Pseudomonadati; phylum Pseudomonadota; class Gammaproteobacteria; order Lysobacterales; family Lysobacteraceae; genus Stenotrophomonas; species Stenotrophomonas sp. NRRL B-14846. The sequence continues at coordinate 3,944,103 of NZ_JBFLUN010000022.1, read as the reverse complement.
CTGGGCACGGCTCAGGCCCAGCGGGTCCTGCGCATCGGGGGCATCCAGCGAATTGAGCAGCAGCTCCAACCGCCCACCGCCCAGATCACCACCGATGCGCGCATTGAGCGATTCACGGCGCGCGCGGCTGTGGTCGCGCCAGCCATCGGTGCGGAAGTGGTTGGCGGCGATGTTGTAATCCAGAACACGGCCGGCACCCTTCAGTTGCGCGCCGACGCTGAGCGTGTTGTCGGCACCGGCATTGAGCCGCAGCCGCCACGGGTCGCCGGGCTGGCCCTGCGCGCTCCACACCTGCAGCACGCCGCCGGAGGAATTGCCGTACAGCGCCGAGAACGGCCCGCGCAGCACCTCGATGCGTTCGGCGCCCAACAGGCTGGCGTGCGACAGCTGGCCCTGGCCGTCGGGCATGGTCGCCGGTACCCCGTCGATCAATACCCGCACCCCGCGCACACCGAAGGTAGAGCGCGCACCAAAGCCACGGATCGACAGCTGGGTGTCCTGCGCGAAGTTCTGCCGGTCGCGGGCGACCAGGCCCGGGACCCCGGCCAACGCCTCGGACAGCTGCGCGCCGGCGCCAGCGCGGCCGGCGTCGATCCAGACCGTGTCCTGGCTGGCCGGCAGCGCGAACGGGTCGATGCCCGGCACCCGCGCGGCCTGCACCTGCACGCTGGGCAGGGCGGTCGGCGCGGGCTCGGCCATGGCCGCCCAGGGCGACAGCAGCAGGGCGGACAACGGCAGGCAACGGCGGCGTGCGGCAGGATTCATGATTCAGGTTGATGGATCGGGCGGCAACGCACGCCATGGTACGGGGCCGCGGATGACGATGGCGGCGGCCAGCCCCGGCAGGCTTTGTTACGATGGGCTGTTTCCGGCCGAAAAGCCGCAAGCCGCGTAGCGCACTTCCTCCCCCTTTCCGTCTACCGAACGAGTACCGCCGTGTCCTTCTTTGCAAACGTGGAACTGGTCCCAGGCGACCCGATCCTGGGCCTGACCGAGGCGTACAACGCCGACAGCCGCCCGACCAAGGTCAACCTGGGTGTGGGCATCTACTACGACGAGAGCGGCCGCATTCCGCTGCTGCGCGCCGTCAAGCACATCGAGCAGCAGCTTGCCGCTGAAGCCAAACCGCGCGGCTACCTGCCGATCGATGGCCTGCCGGCGTACACGCAGGCCACGCGTGAGCTGGTGTTCGGCAAGGACTCGCCGCTGCTGGCCGCCGGCCGCGTCACCACCGCACAGACCGTCGGTGGCAGCGGTGCGCTGCGTGTCGGCGCCGACGTGCTGAAGAAGCTGCTGCCGCACGCCACCGTTGCGCTGAGCAACCCGAGCTGGGAAAACCACCGCGCCGTGTTCAGCGCGGCCGGCTTCGAGGTGGTGGAGTATTCCTACTTCGACCCGACCACCCATGGCGTCAACTTCGATGCCCTGCTGGCCGACCTGGGCAAGCTGGACGCCGGCACCGTGGTGCTGCTGCATGCCTGCTGCCACAACCCCACCGGTGCCGACCTCACGGTCAGCCAGTGGAAGCAGGTCGCACAGCTGCTGAAGGACCGCCAGCTGTTCCCCTTCATCGACATGGCCTACCAGGGCTTCGACAAGGGCATCGAGCAGGACGGCGCCGCCGTGCGCATCATCGCCGAAGCCGGCATCGACAGCTTCATCGTCGCCAACTCGTACTCCAAGTCGTTCTCGCTGTATGGCGAACGTGTGGGTGCGCTGTCGATGGTGGCGCCGACCGCCGCTGACGCCAAGGCCGTGCAGTCGCAGGTCAAGCGCGTGATCCGCACCATCTACTCCAGCCCGTCCACCCACGGTGCTGCGCTGGTGGCCGGCGTGCTGACCAACCCGGAACTGCGCGCGATGTGGGAGCAGGAGCTGACCGAGATGCGCGAGCGCATCCACGCCCTGCGCCATGGCCTGGTCGAGAAGCTGGCCGCTGCAGGTGCACCGCAGTTCGGCTTCATCAACGAGCAGGCCGGCATGTTCTCCTACTCCGGCCTGAGCCGTGAGCAGGTCGAGCGCCTGCGCGACGAGTTCGGCATCTACGCCGTCGGCACCGGCCGCATCTGCGTGGCCGCGCTGAACCAGAACAACCTGGAATACGTCGCCAAGGCCGTGGCCACCGTCGCCAAGAGCTGAAGCAACGTTCCAGTAGCTTGAAGACAAAGGCGCCGAAAGGCGCCTTTGTTTTTTGCTTTTGCTCTTGCCTTTGCCATCCCCACCGCGCTCGCGGCGAACCCTGAAGCGCGTGGGAGGGGGAGGTGATGCAGGACCGTTGGCGCCATGGATGGCGCCATCGAGCTTACATGGACGTACTTGCAGCGTGTCCTGCATCGCCTCCCCCTTCCACGCGCCTCGACAAAAGGAAGGCGCCACGAGCGCAACGCATCTGGAAACGATTACGCCTTCCCGCGCTCACGCACGGCCCCGCCATACGGGCGACAATAGGCGTTTTCCCGCTGCCGAGACCTGCCCGCTCATGTCCCGTACTTCGTTGACCCGCTTCCTGATCCAGGAACAGCACGCCGGCCGCATCAATGCCGACCTGCGCCAGCTGATCGCGGTCGTCGCCCGCGCCTGCACCAGCATCTCCATCGCCGTCAGCAAGGGCGCCCTCGGTGGCGTGCTCGGCGACGCCGGTACCGGCAACGTGCAGGGTGAAGCGCAGAAGAAGCTGGACGTCATCAGCAACGAGATCCTGCTCGAGGCCAATGCCTGGGGTGGCCACCTCGCCGCCTGCGCCTCGGAGGAAATGGACCACAGCCAGCCGGTGCCGGACATCTATCCGCGCGGTGATTTCCTGCTGCTGTTCGATCCCCTCGATGGCAGCTCCAACATCGACGTCAACGTCTCCGTCGGCACCATCTTCTCGGTGCTGCGCTGCCCGACCAACGTCGAGCTGCCGGGCGATGACGCGTTCCTGCAGCCGGGCAGCAAGCAGATCGCCGCCGGCTACTGCATCTATGGGCCCAGCACCCAGCTGGTGCTGACCGTCGGCCATGGCACCCACGCCTTCACCCTCGACCGCGAGAAGGGCGAGTTCGTGCTGACCACCGAGAACATGCAGATTCCGGCGGCCACCCAGGAATTCGCCATCAACATGTCCAACCAGCGTCACTGGGAAGCGCCGATGCAGGCGTACGTCGGCGATCTGCTGGCAGGCAAGGAAGGCGCACGCGGCAAGAACTTCAACATGCGCTGGATCGCCAGCATGGTGGCCGACGTGCATCGCATCCTGACCCGCGGCGGCATCTTCATCTACCCGTGGGACAAGAAGGATCCGTCCAAGGCCGGCAAGCTGCGCCTGATGTACGAAGCCAATCCGATGGGCCTGCTGGTCGAACAGGCCGGCGGCGCTGCCTGGACCGGCCGCGAGCGCATCCTCGACATCCAGCCCGACCAGCTGCACCAGCGCGTGCCGGTGTTCCTCGGTTCGCGCGAGGAAGTGGCCGAGGCCGTGCGCTACCACCACGCGCACGACGACGCGCAGGGCTGAGGCAGTTCCTCCGACAGCGGTCGTGGCAGAACGATGACATGACCGTGGGGTGACACCGAGGGCGGCAAACGGCACCATCAAGCCGTTGCCGCCTAAGGAATGCACGCATGCACGAGCAGGGCCCGGTCGATTTCATCGAAGTCATCCACAACGCCGTCCCCAGCGAGGTCTGCGCCGCCATCGTTGAACGCCTGCGCGCCACGCGTGGCCTGCAGCCCGGTGCGGTGGGCAGTGGCGTGTTCCCGGAACTCAAGCACAGCAAGGATCTGCGCATCAGTGGCCTGGACGGCTGGCAGGATGTCGACCAGCAGCTGCAGATTGCGGTGTTCAACGGCCTGCTGACTTATCTACGCCGTTATCCACAGGCGTTGATCGCCCCGCTGATGTTGCAGATCCAGGACAGCAACGGCCAACCGCGACGCCTGTCTGCCGAGGACTTCCCCGACATGCCGCCGCAGCAGCTGGCCGACCTGGCCCGCACCTGCCTGCGTCCGGGTGCAATCAACCTGCAGTGGTATGCGGCAGGCGAGGGCGGCTACCCGTACTGGCACTGCGAGCTGTACCCGAAGGATGCCCAGGCCGAGACCCTGCACCGGCATGTGCTGTGGACGCTGTACCTCAACGACGACTTCGACGAGGGTGAAACCGAGTTCCTGTTCCAGGGGCGGAAGATCGCACCGCGTACCGGCAGTCTGTTGATTGCACCGACGGCGTTTACTCATACCCATCGTGGCAATCGGCCGCAGGGTGGGGATAAGTTCATCGCGACGAGCTGGATCCTGTTCCAGAGTGCGCAGAAGTTGTTTGGGGGGTGACGTCGAGCTGCACGTCGGGCTCGGATGTAGAGTCGAGCCATGCTCGACCGATGGACTCAGAACAACGAGCCCTGCGGCGAATCCTTCTTCGGCGGCAGCGGCTTCTGGAACCGGCTGCAATCCAGCTTCGGCCAGTGGCTGTTCTGTGCATTGAATCCCAACCGCTTGCGCGCCAGCTTGAAGCGGTTGTTCAACAGATCGGCATATACGCCCTGGCCGCGCATGCGGGTGCCGAACTGGCTGTCGTAGTCCTTGCCGCCGCGCAGCTGCTGGATGGTGCTCATCACATGCGCAGCGCGATCGGGATGGTGCGTATCCAGCCAGTCGCGGAACAGCGGTGCCACTTCCAGTGGCAGGCGCAGCAGCACGTAGCCTGCGGTGCTCGCACCTGCGTCGTGCGCAGCCTCCAGCACGGCTTCCAGCTCGCTGTCGTTGATCCACGGAATCACCGGCGCCACCATCACACCGACCGGAATGCCAGCGTCATGCAGGCGTTTCATCGCGCGCAGCCGTGCATGTGGCGCTGATGCGCGCGGCTCCAGCTTCGCGGAGAGATGCGGATCCAGCGAGGTCACCGAGAAGTGCACGCTGACCAGGTTCTCCGCGGCCAGCGGCGCGAGCAGATCGATGTCGCGCTCGACCAGTGCGTTCTTGGTGATCAGCGAGAACGGATGCTTGGTTTCCAGCATCACTTCGATCAGTTGGCGCGTCAGCTTGAACTTGCGTTCGATCGGCTGGTACGCATCGGTGTTGATGCCCAGCGCGATCGGCTGCGGCACGTAACCCGGCTTCGACAGTTCCTTGCGCAGCAGTTGCGGCGCATTGGTATTGGCGAACAGCTTGGTCTCGAAATCCAGGCCCGGCGACAGATTCAGATAGGCATGCGAGGGGCGCGCAAAGCAGTACGAGCAGCAGCACTATATGTGCGCGAGGAAAAGTGTTCAGCGCTGCGTCCATTACAGCTGGCCTCTCCACAGGCTAGCTTGGGAATGCCGCCCTCCTGTGTTCCAGCCCAAGGCAATGAAGGGTAGGTTAGCGAGGTATTGCTGCTACCTCAGCCTTGGAGTTCCACGATCAGGCCAATTTAGGATGAATTCCTCCTGCTCCGCAGTCTCCACCGCACCAGGCCGCACTGAGCGCACTTTAGCAATGGCGTCAAGACCGTCCGAAGCGCAGCCTGCTTCAATGAGAAGCATCGCTGCTACGGTGCCCGCCCGACCGAGGCCACCTTTGCAGTGCACCACGACCCTGCTTCCAGACAAGAGCTCGGCTGCGAACAGTGGCCCTAAGAATCGCCATGGCTCAAGCAGTCGCGCATCAGGAGCCGCACCATCCGTAATCGGCAGGCCATGCCACATCAAGCCGTGCGCCTTGGCGCATTCTGCCAAAGAAATGATTCTTAGCTCTTCGAACTCCCACGGCTCAATCAACGTGATCAGATGCTTTGCTCCCCACATAACTATGGACACTAGATCGGCGTCCAAGTCCCGAGCCCAAGCTCCCGTCATTGCGGCGTCCTGATGCTTTCCAGGTGCAAAGGTGACGCCGATCCCACCGCCGTTCATCCCGACAGGCAAGGTCGCGATCTGTAGTGGATGGGAGATACTTGTTCTAGTCACCTGCCCTCTCCTGAATCAATAGCCCTTAGGGGCGAGAAGCAAAAGCTGCGCCCTTTTGATCTGAATGTCCAACTGTGAGCCTAGCTGTGCGGCCAGTGCCTGATCGGACGCCAGTGGCAACGGCATAGCGCCCAACTCGAGCGAGCAAAGACCAAGCCGCGATCGGTCGTTGGAACGCTCATTCAATCTATCTTTCCAGAAGGCGGTGAGGCCGACTACGGCTCGTCTAGCGTGAGAGTTGAGAAGCGAATTGAGCTCGCAAGAACTAGGGCGTGCCACGGAGTGCATAGCAATCGCAATGAACGCTAAGATCGGAGCTACCGACGCAACGTCCGCCATGGTGATCGGATCTGGCCCAGAGCAGATCGACCGCTCAACGTTCTGCGGTACCAGGCGTGCGGGCACACAATGCGCGTAGAAGTGGCGCATGGTGCCCGCCCTTCGGGCTCCTGCCATCGCAGCGGGCGTAGCGTGGCAAGCTAGAACACCGAACTATTACCACGCCATTTCAGGCAATTTGCAACCCGCGGCGCCAAGGCCCTACGACTGCGCTTCACCCTCATCATCGCTCTGTTCATCAGTCTGCAGGCCCAGCAGGTCGATCATGAGGTCAACGAGATCACTATCTGCATCTACAAAATGCATATTCAGGATGGTTACGTAGAAGCTGCGGACGTCTGAGTCACTGATAATCCATCGGATTTGTTGATTATCTATTGCTGCATTGAACAACTCTTCCGCGTCCTGCACCGTGATCAGCGGAATCACCTTACTTAGCTTCGCAATCGCCTTGTGCGTTGCGAGGAAGCTATCGCTTTGAACAAGCTGCTGGATAGCCTGTGCCTTGGCCTCTTCAAGCTCAGGGTCCACAGCCGGAGCGTCATCCTCTTCAGAGGCTGCAGTCGGTGTCGGCGCAGCAACTTCTTCCGGAGCGGCTACCTCCTGGGCAGGCACTTCAACAGGTTGATCGACCAGCTTCTGGTAATAGCTCAGCAGTGCCTGAATGGTGGTGTAGACGTAAACGTTTCGGCCCGGGGCTTTTGCTTGCCATTCTTTCACCAAGAAGGGCATTGGACGATACGTCTTTCCAACGGCACCCAGCGGAGTCGTGAAGTCCATATCATTGGTAACGATGTGAAGATCTGCGTTGGGCACTGATGCTAGGAGCGTCTCCCAGTTGTATCTATCACCAATATTCCCTGGCTTCCCAGGTGGATTTCCTTTGTGCATTCTTGTGATAGCCCGGGACAGCGCGACTTCGCAGTCCTCGTGCCTCACTGCTGAGGAGAACAATGCCTGCACTCGATTGTCTATCTCTAGCTCCTCCAAAACCGCCAAGCCCAGAACATGGGCTGCCAACTTTTTGCGAGCGTTGGCTGCGGCCTCGAGTGCTTCCTTGTACTGCTTTGCAGTTTCCGTATCCCTCATATGATTTGGGATTCCAGGTGGGGGCTTGGCACCATTAAACTCTGTTACCGCGGTGTGGATCTTTGATTCGCGGTTCCGCCAAAATTCGTCTTCAACCTGCTTGGGAAGGTGGACGTTGATCTGCTCCGGGCTAAGGAGCTTTGTCAAAGCTTCAAGGTCCGATGACGTATCTTCCGTGAAGGAATAGAAATTCAGGAGCACATTCGTATCAATGAAAGCGTGGATCGCAGGCATCTTTATTCCTTTGCTTGAGTCCATTAAAACGCCAGCTTCTTCACTCAAGAAGGAGCAAGAGCCTAGCATCACTTGAGAAGCAGTGACCAAGCGCATGATCTAAGCACTGCTCACTACTTACAAGCCTGAGGGTCGCTAAGATGCCGATCAATTGCACAGCAGTAAGTGGCGCGTAATCAAGTACCTCATGCCCTATTCCCAGAAGCAGAGCCTCGGTTGGACAAGCTCTTCGGGACCATCTCAAAACATTTGACGCGGATAGCTACACTCCCGAGATCTATTGCCCAGGGCTACTGCGGATCCAACGTTCAGCGCCCTCAACCCTAAGTATGGGTAGCCCAGGATGGAACTGCGCTCCGAATGACAGTTCGTCAAGCACGCGACGAACGCATTTTCGAATCGACTGAGGCTACTGGAAGCCATCAACACAGAGTGGTCTGCTAGCGGTCTGTAGCAGGCAGTGACAGACGACTCTGCTGCACCGCACTGAGGAAAGTTCGGCGAATTTAACTAATTATTACTCTTATGCCTCCAGCGTATGGAATTCAGGGATGTACATCTCTAGAAGACGAAGGCGCTTCTTCGAGTTATTGTTCAAATAGGGCTGTGCTAAGACATGAGCCTTTTGGTCGACTAGGCAACTTGTCAAATAAGCCTTTAACCACTCGAACTTCTCGGTGTGTTCGTTCTTGTAGTAATTTTCCTTAAGCAGAGCAAGTGCTGCTTTGTAAGGTGTATGGCTAGTCGAAGTGGAAAGCAGTCGCCCGTAGTTCAAGTACAAGTAATCAACAACATGCCCATTGCATTGGGCCTGAGACAAGTGCGGCAATTCGTTGATGTTATTCTTGGCAAGTGCCGATGAGGTAGATCCGTAGTGCTTTGCCACTAAACTACGGTCTAGGATCACCCGCGGAAACTTTGCCAACATCTCTAATTGATAGGCGTTGATCAGCCCCCTGCCTACCACGATATTATTTCCCGGGTCGACAAACAGGTCTCCATGTGAGATCGCACCCCGAACTAAAATCCCCTTACTCAGGAGGCCAGCTTGAGTAAGGTTTATCATTTTGATCAATTCGCACAAGTCTTCGGCCGAATCGTCTGAATAGATGACGATCGAATCGCTAATCAGCAAGAATTCAAAATTCCTCTTTGCGACAGCCGCCTTGAAGTTCAATAGTAGAAAATTGTAATAAGCTTCTATAGGTGCAGACGATTTATTGTGGACGAGGTTCTTGAATCCAAGCACATCAATGAAGGCGACAAGACGTTCCCTATAAACAATATTCACCTACATTCCTTTGCGTCAAACGAGATTAACGGATAAAGGCCCCGCGCTGAAGGCCGCCCAATGATGGATTCGCGCCGCTCTGCGCCGCTCTTTGATCCTTCACACTTTATTCTAGGTCTGGCGAGTACGTCTAACAAGCGGCCGATCCTCGACCGTAGCGAGACGGTGCCGTAATGAGTCCCCTGCTGGGAAAGTTCATGCAAATATCCTCTTTGCGCTAATCCGAGGTAGCGTCGTCATCTCGACAGCGCCGACCATACAACCGATTCCGGCCATGTGCGGACCTCCGACGCCTACGATGCACAGCCCCTTTGTGCAGGGGCGGACAGGTGATTACCGGAGAAGTGAGCCTGGAACCGTTTTTTCGGTGCTACGTCGCTACAAGTGAGGGCAGTTCGCGAAACAGCTCGGTCGTGGCGCCACGTTCCACCAATGAGCCGATGACTGGCAGAAGTCTTTAAGGCTAGGATTACCTGGGGCGTAGTACAAGTTGGTGTCAGTCCGCGTCCTGCACGAACCGCTAACCAAGGCTCTTACAGGACGCCCATGCCTCGAATTCGCCATTTGGCTATCCGAAACTTTCGGTCCATCAAGGCACTCGACTGGGCGCCAGCTCCGGGCATCAACTGTTTGATCGGCCCTGGCGACAGTGGCAAGTCCACCATCCTCGATGCCATCGACCTGTGCATGGGTGCTCGACGAAGCATCTCCTTCGGCGACATGGACTTTTTTGGCCTCGATGTCTCAGAGCCAATTCGTATTGCCGTGACATTCGGGGAACTGCCAGCATCGCTGATGGACGTTGATGTCTATGGGGACTTCTTGCGAGGGTTCGATGCGGTATTTGACACCCTCGAAGACGAACCCGCCGCGGGCCTGGAGACGGTGCTTACCCTGCAGCTTCAAGTCGGGGCGGACCTTGAGCCCAGTTGGACGCTGGTTTCCGATAGGTCGCTTCAACAAGGCTTGGAACGAAGCCTGCCTTGGAAGGAACGAATCGCATTGGCCCCGGCACGTATAGGCAGCTTTGCAAGCTCCAACTTGTCTTGGAGCCGCGGATCGGTCCTCAACCGGCTAACCGACGAACGCGCAGAATTGGGAGCCCAGCTCGCTCTCGCAGCGCGTCAGGCACGCGCCAACTTTGGCGCTCAAGCGTCGCCCCACCTGAGTCAGACACTCGGAATCGTCCAGACAACGGCCCAGAGCCTTGGGGTTAACGTCGGGTCAATGCCGCAAGCCTTACTCGATTCGCACTCCGTCTCCATCGGCGAAGGCGCCATCGCGCTCCACAGCGAGGCAGGCATCCCCCTTCGGTCCCTTGGTACGGGGTCTTCTCGACTCTTGGTGACTGGACTTCAACGGGCCGCATCTGAGTCAGCGCCGATTGCCTTGGTGGATGAGGTGGAATATGGGTTGGAACCCCATCGGCTCATGCGGCTGCTGGATTCCTTGGGAGCCAAGGAGACGCCTCCGCCTCTCCAAGCGTTTATCACAACACACTCCCCTGTGGCACTTCGCGAGCTTTCAGGTGAGCAGCTACTTGTGGTTCGACCACGACCGGCTGGCCATGTCGTCATTTCCGCTGGCTCAACCGACGAGATTCAAAGCACGCTGCGCACTGACCCGGAAGCTTTCCTGGCGAAGTCTGTGATTGTGTGCGAGGGAGCAAGCGAGGTGGGATTTGTACGTGGCCTCGATCTATGGGGAGTGGCCAGCAAAGAACCATCTTTTTTGGCTTTAGGTGGTGCATACGTCAACGCAGGCGGAGGCACTCCTGATAACGCTTTTGCCCGTGCAACTGCGCTTATGAAGTTGGGTTACCGAGTCCTCGTCTTCATCGACGCTGACAAGCCCGCCGCGCCAGGTGTTGCAGAGGCATATCTCCAATCAGGTGGCAGCCTCGTGACTTGGCGGGCAGGAATGACGTTGGAGGACGAGCTGTTCCTCTGCCTTCCTGACACATCAATTGATGCCCTGCTCCTGAAGGCTAAAGAGCGTGTCGGTGAAGACCTTGTGAACCAGCAACTGGTTGCCAAATCCAACGGTCTAACAAGCTTGGCGTCCATCGAAGCATTGAGGCCGAAGTCGCCCTATCCGCTGGATATTCGCGTACTGCTTGGCGAGGTCTCGCGCACCAAAAAGAAGAGCTGGTTCAAGTCTCTTACGACTTACCAGTCAATCGTCCTGGATATTGTCTCTCGCGGCTACGCCAATGCGGACGCCAGCTTTAAGGCAGTAGTAGACCAACTCTGGGCCTTTACCCGTGCCGCCTGACATCGATCTTCTAGCCATCCAACGCGGATCTATTACCGCCCCAGCAGGGTGCGGCAAAACTCAGCTGATTGCCGACGCGCTGAAATCCCACTCTGGGGACAGGCCGGTCCTTGTTCTAACTCACACAAATGCTGGCGTCACCGCGTTGAGGACACGCTTGAAACGCGCGGGGGTTCCCAGCTCTGCCTATCGACTCTCGACGATTGATGGATTCGCCATGCGTCTCATCGCCAAGTTCCCGACGCGCAGTGGCCATCATCCCGAACTCTTGGAGCTCAACAACGCGAGTAGCGACTATCCCGCGATCCGTGAATCAGTCCGAAGACTCTTGGAGTCGGGGCATATCGCTCAACCCATCGCAGCCACCTACGCCCGGCTGTTGGTTGACGAGTATCAGGATTGCAGCACCGTCCAACACTCCATCGTGTCCGCCCTCGCTGCCCTTTTGCCCACCTGCGTCCTCGGAGACCCTCTACAGGCCATCTTCGGATTTGGCGGAAATCGGCTGGTTCACTGGGAACGGGACGTTCAATCATCCTTCCCAGCCGCGGGTAGCCTTCGAACCCCTTGGCGCTGGCAGATTGCAGGTAACGAAGAGTTGGGCCAGTGGCTGCTCGCCCAAAGGCATGCTCTTACGGCGAGCTTACCCATTGATCTGACCACGGCTCCGCCATCCGTTCGGTGGATCCAGCTGCTTGCCGGTTGTGAGGTGCAACAGAGGTTGACTGCGGCACGAACCAATGCGCCTGGCAGCCAAGGAACGGTTCTGGTCATTGGCGAGTCCATGAATGTCCAAGGGCGCCATCAGCTCACCAGCCAAACGCCTGGGGCAATGGCGGTAGAAGCCGTGGACATGCGAGACCTCGTCAACTTCGCGAGGCACTTCAATCTCCAGGCTCCTACTGCGCTGCAGGACTTGGCCACCTTTTCCGCTCTCATGATGACGGGCGTCGGCGCGCCAAATCTTGTGACGCGTGTCGGCACCATTCGTAGAGGGAGAGCCAAGACCCCTCCAACTCCTGTAGAAGCTGAGGCTGTCGCCTTTGAGTCCGAGCGGACCATGGCTCGCGCCCTGGGGCTGGTGGATGCTTTGGCCGAACAAACAGGCACTCGCGTCTATCGACCCGAAATTCTGCACTGCTTTAGGTCAGCCATGCGAAGCGTTATCAACGGAGAGCAAGATCTATTGGGAGCCGCGCTTCAAGCCCGCGAGCGAAATCGTCACCTCAGCCGCCCCATTGCGCGCAGAGCAGTCGGCAGCACTCTCCTTCTGAAAGGTCTCGAGGCAGACATTGCCGTGGTCCTTTATCCAGAGAGCATGAGCGCGAAAAACCTCTATGTAGCACTAACGCGTGGCGCGAAAGGGCTGGTGATCTGCTCCCGCACCTCTACGCTGACCCCAGCCCCATAGCCCGCTAACCCAACCCTGCTGCGCTCTATCAGGCACGATAGTTTGCGGCGCTTCGTCATTGCGATGGTGAATCGCCCAGGGTTCCGTAGACACCTCGCAGCTATGAACTGTAGCTTAGGCGGAGGTGGTTATCCGTATGCACTGCTCAGCATTGCACTGATGGCGTCGTGATCTGACGCGGAGGAGGCCCGGGGGGATCTATTTCTACGGCCCCAAGCTACGGAGAGTTGAGAGCCTCTCATTCAAATGCTCAGCGGCGACCTTCAGCCCTTTGTCGTCGTCCGAGTACGGCGATGCAAATAGCGGAATCTCAACCCAGAATTGCTCCTGCCCGGGATGAACGTAAGGGCCATAGTCGTCCAAGAGAAGTGCAGATCCAAGACGAGGACAGACGTATGACAAGTCCTTGGTCTTGCCCGACCATTGGACGTACGGGAGTTGAGAGAACCACTCTGGCGCACTGCCTTCGCGAACCAACAGCCCAGCAATACTGTGCGTAAGGGATTCCGGTACCGTCGTAAACATGACGAGCTCATCGAACTGAGAGCGTACGCTCTCTAGAAACTGAAAGAGTCCAGGCCTGGGAATCTGGCTTATGGCGTTGGAGATCAGCGTTCCTTCCAGGTCCAACGCCAAGATGGTCGGCCTCATGGGACTCTCTATAGTGATTGCGTATGCCTACATTGCCCTTTACAAGCATGCCTGTCCATTGCGTGAGCCTAGTGGTACGCCCAAGCCGTGAGCCTACTGGTACGCTATCTCCCTCGCACTTGAAACCAACTGTTCTGAGCGGTGAACACGTCTGCGGATCTGGCTCTTTGCCCCAGCCTTCAGTACAAAGCGATGCTCCGTACAGGAGGGGCCATAGTGACCAGCGAGGCGCTCTTGTTTCCAATGAAGATGCGAATTGGGATTGGAATTCAGTGCGCGAGGCAAGTTTCAGAATAGTTGAAGAATCCAGTGTTGCTTTATCCCCAGCATAAGCGCACATTCACCACTGCAAGAGCCTAGGCTACGTTCTCCTCCCGTACCTAATCGTACTAAGGCATAGGCTCCGGCATAGTCCACGGCCCTGGGGAGTTCACATGAAGAATGGTCTTTCCACCGAAGCACGAATCACGGCCGGTCTAGCGCGGCTAGTGCAGAAGAAGCCTGAACATCCAGCGAATATTGCCAAGCTATTGGCTGGGCAACGCCTTGTCTCCGTCAAGGGAGTTGAGAGGGAATCTGGGGTTAGCAGGTCCAATTTTGGCTCTTCCCACTCTCGCTACTCAGGTCAATGGAAGGCAATCAGGGAGGCATCGAAGGCCGAAGCCAATCGCGGCCTGGGCGCACAGCTTCTTGAAGAAAAGGCGGAGAGCCGTCGGCTGAGACGACTGCTCCATCTGACGCAAGTGCACAATGCGTCACTACAGCTTCGGCTTAGCAAGCTGAACGTTCGATCGGAAGAGGACGATACGGTTACGCCTTTCCGGATCAATCGTCGGAGTCGGAAGCGGTAGCCTTTCCCAGGTGCTTGAGTATCGATTGGCTCTGCGCAACCCGACGCTCCGCAATTGTCCACCCAGAGCTCGTACCGCCCAGTCGTTCCTCCTCAGCAACGATCGCCTGGTTCTCCTCTAGGCGACGTTGCCAGAACTCGCGGTGTTCGGGAAGGATCAAACAACAACGACACGAGGCGCACAGTGCCGGAGATCGAACTCCAAAGTCTGGTTGACGCCAACCTGTCAGCAAGTCCGCATGCGGATTGCAGGCAGACTCAGCCGGAAGGATGTTGATCAGGCAGCTAGCGTAGGTCCCCGTCCACATCTCAAATCCCGAAATTTTGACGAGCGCTAGTGCTTTGTCTATCGCGGTATCGCCATCCATGCTGTTGATCGAGCTTGCCAGCTCACTTGCATGCTTGGCGATTAGCTTCTTCGCAGGGCCAGCCGCCACAGAATGACCTGTCATTACCTCAAGGAAGAATTGCGCTGCCTCCAGCGTCCGTTCTCCCTGCAGGTCTTCAAGCAGTGTTGCATCGCTTCCAATGTAGCCCGTCTCGGTGATTCGCTCGCTCATATGGCGGTAGTGATCGCGAAGCGCGCCGAGCAGCGCAGGCTTTGTCCTGTAGATGTAGTGGGCAAAAGTTTTCCTCCAGCGAAGAGGCCGAATGCTCCTAGTTCTATGCCATGCATCCTGTGCGCTCAGCCCGTGCTCTGACACTAATAGCTCAGCTGCAAACTCTCTCTGCAATGCAGCGATGCGCATTGCCGTGAACCGACCCAGATGCTTCGCATGGGAAGGCAATGACTTGGCTTCGGAGAAGCTGAGCAGAAGGTCTTTGGTTCCTTCACCCTTGAGCAGTCTCCATGGCTCAAGCAAACGACACAACGCCTCAAGCGCCGCTATTGGTATGGGTTCATAGTCCGTACCGCAGGGCCTCAGACCTGCGGTCCAGGCGTGATCAGTCTTCTTCCCCTTTGCCGACACCCCATTGATCATGAAGATGTCCATCAGTCCGTCAGAAGACTGATGGATCGTAACGATGCCATCAAGCGGGTCGTTCACGTGACTGATCTTTAGGCCAATCAGCTCATGCGATCTCAGGCCAACGCACCCCTGGATGCAGATTGTGGCCGCGGCAACGGTGTTCATGACGAGCCGGCGCACGCTCTGCACTGTGCTAATTTCAACTACTGCTCCTTCCTCATCGACTCTTGTCCGTGGATGAAGCGGTGCATGCCATGGCAGGCCGGTATCGGGCACGATGGCCATTTTGTAGTCGCGAAGTTCCTCGCTGAGCTGCTGGAAGGCTTTCACCCTCGTTGGTCCTCTTTCAGGCATCTGGGACCTTCTCTGGAGGAAGTGGTTCTGGATCTTGATCACATCATCAAGACCATACCGAATCCATTCCCAAGCTCTGCTTAGCAAGGGAACGGCAACGTCATCTGGTATTGGTGCCAGCCCGCCCCCTTTCTTCAGACCCAGGTCAATCTCGACTACTCGATTGGCGGACTTCCCATCGAAGGGCGGCTCTGGCAGGCAATCGATTCCGGCTTCTTTGTACTTCGTCTTAAGCTCATAGATCTGCGCGAGCGGTCGCAGCAGCTTGTAGGCCGTGGCGTAGCTCCAGTCCCTGGGTCTCCCTTCATCGAAGCTACCTTCCAAGTACTGGTTTTCCAGGTGATCAATGAAGTCCCAGCTGTGGAGCGAGGTGAGGCTTATCAATGAGTCTATCTTTCGCCGGATCATGTAAACGGCAATCTCTCTGATGCTCATCATGGTCGCCGGAAGTGATCCAACGGAAAGCACATCATTGTCGAGAGCTGACCGCAGGTAGAAGGTCATCTGCTGATGAAGTGTTGCGTGCGCTTGATCGGTGAAGCGGCCACCTCCAGGCACCTCGAAGCTCCAGTCCAGGATGACCTTCTCGTTCTGCTGGCCCTCTATGTCTCTCGCGAAGGTCCAGTCGCCGGAGGCGACCTCATCATCAGGCTTTGTGGACTTCCGAATCGTTGCCATGATCAGACTCCAGTTTTGGCTAGCTAATCGCTGTCGCTACTCGAGAGCGGGCAGCGCACTCAGCGTCACAAGGACAGCCTGTTTTCGGTTCTCGGTTGAGTCGAGGTTGGGGATCCAGCGAGTGAGAAGGGCATCGTATGGGCATTGGAACTTGCACCTCCAGATCCCGAGCCCCAACCGTCCTCGGGCGCGTTCGTACTCTTCCTTGAGCTGAAGCGCTCTAGCAAACGCGTAAGCTTCATCGGTATCTGAGCCTGCCAGAGGACAGGATGGGCACATGCCATAGGCGGTGCATAGGCGTCCTTCGACCTGGCCACCAATAGGGCTGTGAAAGGCATCAAGGCAGGTGAATCCTGGTGTGGCTGCGGTGGAGTCTCTGTTACTTGGCTTTGAGCGCGTGTCAACCTTCCCTTGAGAGGTAATCCATCGCTGGTGCGTGGCTATTGCACCTGCCATGTTCTCTTTACTTCGCTGCAGCATGGCCACTGTTCTGTAGTGGTCCTGCCCGGTGTCTATGAGTCGGTGGCCCAGGAGGTTCTTAAGCAGGACCGCATCTCCGTTTGTAGCTTTGTCAATTAATTCTGCCATTCCCGTTCTGAGTGCTGATGCGCCGCAGTACGGACTTCCTTTGCTCTGGCAATACGCCATGATGTAGTTGGTGATCCGAGTTGGGATGTTGTCGAGCCGTCCTGCATAGGAGTCAATGCGAAGTCCTGATACTTCGTTGCGGCCACCTTCTGACACCGCGTGGAGGAACAGATCCCTACTTAGGGGCTCGGCAGCGTACTCGCGTAGAAGCATTGTCCATTCGAGCAGGAAGCTGATGATGTTGTTGACGGAGAGCGAGTTGTCACTGGTGTTTGCGGCCCACTGGATGATACTGCTAGTACCTGGCCGGCCCCTGGAACCTCCACGACGCTTCACTGACCGCAAGTGGATCCTTCTAGCTCCCAGCACCTCCACAAACTGGATACCGCCTAGTTCCAGACAGTTCAGTACCTGGCCATTCCACCCCGTATGCGAAAGGAGCAACAGATAGAGTGGCGTCAGCTCACCTCCGAGCGGGTAGGCGAGGCTCCGATAGGCTTGGTACGTCCTGTATTCTTTGCTCCAGCTGCCGGCATTTCTACCGAGATTGATTGGTGCGGGGAAGTTGCCTTTGTTGTCGAAGAGCACGCGAGCCACTTGCGCCTCAGGGCTATTGATCCGCACGTGCTTGCCAGCTTTCAGGTCTGATAGCGCTTTTCGCACAGTTGCCAGACTAGGCCAGACCTCCTTCATAAGTCGCACGCAGTCCTTAGCGGCGACTAGGAGTGTCTCGGTCATGCGATCCGCATCCAAAGTCTTTGACGGTGAGCTGCTTTTTGTTCTAGCAACCGCGTACCGCGGGACCTCAATGTGACTCCACCGGCTGTCGAGGCGAATGAGTTCCGGCACCAAGAGCACGATTGCCTTCAGGTAGTTGGTTCTGGTGCTCTGGCTTAGGATCTTGTTGGTTATGGGATCAGGCTTATCAAGATCTTGCTTAATTTGAGTGATGAAATTTGCTGGCACCTCATCGGGCGTGCTAAAGCGCGTTTCTTGCCCCCGAAAGTACTTTAGTGCCGCCTGCTTGAAGTTTCCCGCAGTAGAGTACCTGCCAGCCTGCTGCTTATCTGCTTGTGTGTTGGCAAATGCCGTTGCGAGAGAATCACACAGTGGGCCAATGGCTAGCCAACTTGAGAGATTGACCTTAGTCCTTGATCCGTCTCTGTTCTCGAAGTGAACTTCCAGCACTCCGGGTGCTCTTTTGAACCACCAGTTGTTCTTCTCACCCGGTACATCTGGTTGCTTTGCTGGTCGAATCCTCTTCTTGCGTCGGTCCATCATTGAGCCTCTCCCAAGTGGACTTAGGTGCCAGGATGTGCCTTAGGCTGACCGAGCTGCATGTGAGGCCTTTGCTCGTTGAGCATCCGGATGCGCTCGCGAATCTTGCTCTCGTATGTCACAGCACTATTCAGATAGATGTTTTCGGTGGTCTCTACCGAAGCATGTCCGAGGATGGAGGCAACGTACTTGCTCGGTTGCGTGTCGCCGCTGAGCCTTCGGCTGATGTACTTGATGATTGCGAACGTGTGCCGAAGCGCATGAACTGTGATTGCCTCTGCCACAGCCATCCTGTAGTAGGCATTGTTCTCAAGTTTTGCCAGCTTCATTAGGAGCCGTTCACGGCCTTGGGCAAAGTGACGATCGAATGTCTGCTCAGACACGCGGCTGCCGATGTAGCGTGCATTTCGGACCTGGTGCACGAACACGTAGCCATGATCAGGTTCGGACATCAACGCTTGCCTTTTGGCCATTGCAATCACTCGCGCTGTATTGACGTATAGGTTGATCGCGCCGAGCAGCCATACAGGAAACGGGACATTTCTCGCCTTGTTCCCCTTGCCCACTATCACCACCGGAAGCTCCGACACTGGGTCCAGCTGATCGAGCGGCATGGTCTCAACATCGGTGAGCTTCAGATTGCAGACTTCGGCGCGCCTGAGGCCCGTGTGTAGGCAGACCTCAGCCATGAGTCGGTCAGTGGTTGCGCCCTCGCAGAGCACGACTGTTTGATCAATGATCTCCTTCACAGGAGGCCCCAACTCCTCAAGCAAGAGGTCCAAGGTTTGAGGGTCAAGCGCAGTGATAAGCAGGTTGCTGCCTGATCCAGAGATATCTGCGTCAATGTCGAGATAGGTGACCTTTCCGCGTTTGGTGTCTCGCTCGGCGGTAGGGACCACGTTCTTCAGATATCCATGCCGTAGGCAGTAGAGGATGAACTTCGTGAGCGTCGACCAGCGTCGATTGACCGTGCTCGCGGCTAGGTTCTTGCCTGTTGCTGCAGACTTGGAGTGACAGAGGTCTGTGGCGTAGCCCCTCAAGTGTTCGGATGAAATATCGGCCACCTTGATGCCCGAGGCGTCCAGGTAGTGATGGAAGTCGGCCATGTCAGCTAGGATGGTTGGCGCGGTGTTCCTTCCCCCCTTCAGGCACGGCTTAGCCGCCCTGGTCAGGTAGGTGGCACACATGAAGTCGAACGCCGGCTCTATGACTTTCCCGTCAGTTCGGCTGGTCAAGAAGCAGAAGTAATTTGGTAAGGGAGTACCCCAGAGTCCCCCGTTTGAACCAGGACTCTTGCCCTCGTTGTTCCTGACCACCCTGATCTCGGCGTCGTACGTCTTCATGGGCGCGGAACCTACCACTCCGAATTCGGAATGCAAGCGCGTGAGCCTACTGGTACGCTATGGATGCGCATGAGTTACATTTGCGGTTATTTCGCTTCTATTTCATA
This sequence comes from Stenotrophomonas sp. NRRL B-14846, assembly GCF_050473585.1. NCBI lineage: Bacteria > Pseudomonadati > Pseudomonadota > Gammaproteobacteria > Lysobacterales > Lysobacteraceae > Stenotrophomonas > Stenotrophomonas sp. NRRL B-14846. The sequence continues at coordinate 3,924,715 of NZ_JBFLUN010000022.1, read as the reverse complement.
GCGTTGCACCGTACCTAAGGGTACTGAGACTTCTACTAAGAGAGGCGCCTATTCATAATGAATAGCCTTAGAAGTGCGCAGCATCTGCCTCTGCGGGAAAGCTATTCGACGGGGATGAGGCGAGCTCAGATCAGCACATGGTTGTCGCTGTCTGCGTTCTGCTCACCGCCTCCAGGTCCTGCGCGGTAGGTCGATTGACACTAGGCTCTCGCAGCTCTGCGCCTAATAGGATGGATGCGCTTACAGAGGTTTGTGCCCCGGGGTCTTTAGCGGCTGAATCCCACGGCTCTCTCAATCTTGAGTAGACAGCACACGCAGCGGCGACCCAGAATTGCGTCCAGAATCGGCACCCAAGGATGAATGAGAATGGCCTTTGACGTTGGAAAGTGGCATGCGAGAGTCCTTTCCACACCGGCCGCGTACTCGAGGCTAGTTGACTTGGCAGAGCATCCGCCAGTGGCAGCCGAGTACAAACGATCTCTCTACGTACGGACGTTGGATGATAGCGGAGCGCTGGTTTCGCCTGGCGTCAGTCGTCTGGATGAACGTATTCGGGACTCTGTCTACAGTGACGCTCTATCAGCCATTGATCACTACGCGTCACTTATGGTCGTCACCGCGGCGACGTATGTCGAGAACATCGTCTTTGAGTTCCTTGTGGTGTACTTCACTGCCAGGCCGCAGTCGATTCATGCGCATCTGATGCCCAACTCATCAAAGCGAGAGGAAGCGTACGTGCCCCTGCGCGAAGTGTTGGCTGCGTCATCGTTGTCCGAGCTTCATGGCCACCTCGCCCGCCGAGCTTCACGCAATGCATCGGATGGTTCAATGGAGAGGGTTTTTGAACGCATCTACAAGCTCACAGGACATCGCGTCGCTGTCGACGTTACCGCTCCGATCGCGGAGATAGTTCGGCTCCGGAACTCCATCGTGCATGAGGGAAAGACGCTTACGAAGGTTGCCGCTGCCATCGACCGACGGTTCGAAAGCGTTTACTCGCTGCTGAGAGAGCTAGCAGGCATTTGTAAGGCGGAGGGACTACCTTACGTCGACGAAGGTGGCTTGGTTGATCCACTCCCCTTTGTTGAAGAGGAGTTGCCTGGTCCTGTGGAGTACTTGTAGAAGTTTTCCTCAGCCCGGCCTTCTGATGTTCGCATTCCTCTTGCAGGTGTCTTTTTTCTTACGGAGCTAGCGACCTGTCGCAGTCTCTACGTGTCGGATTGGAGAAGCTCAATGAACGATGCGAAGTATCCTTGGGCCGCAGCGTCGTTGTCAGACGTCAATGAGTTTGAGTTTGAGTTTGACCTAGCGGTTGCCGAGCTTGTAACTAGCGAGGCGTCTGCCCACCATCTCGGTGAGATGTTTATCGCCGCTAGCTCGAGCTCCGACGATACGAACTCATCTTCGCGTAGTCGCGTCCTGCAGATGCTTGCGTCGGCCTTGAAACTGCACCAAAGGCTGGATCTGCCGAAAGCCCCGTACACAGCGATGATGGACTTCGGCGATAGACGCACGGCTGTCGGCACCGATTGGAAGGGATGTAGCGCCGTACTAGAGGCTCTAGGGCGTCGCTCACCCAACCCAGTGATTTGTGCTCGGCTCTGCGATCTCGCCTGGTTTGTTGAGCGGGGTCGGGTTGATTCGGGTAGGGAGGCTGCGCTCGCGTACTGTCGGGTAGCGGAAGGACTGATGACTCAGCAGCTCAGGCACCGTGACCTTGATACAGGTCATATTCCTGTCAGAGTGATCGCCAATGCGTTGCGGCGGGGACTGCAGATCTGCGACATCATGCATCTTGATCGGGATGACCCAGATCTTAGGGTGCTGCGGCAGTTTTGCCTCTCAGCGGCCGACAGGTTCGAGGCTGAGGCCAGCAGCGAGGGGCTCCTGCTGATGATGACCCTAGCTCTGGACTTTGAGCTCGATGAGCCAGGCAACTGCGCGCCCCGGATGGAGGTCGCTGCCCACGGATTCTCCTCAGATGGAGGCCCACATGCCGTGTGCGATGCACTTGTTTCTGCTGGGCGCGCGTGGCGCCGCGCGCAGGACAATGCCAATTATGAGAGGTGCCTGGTTGAGGCTAGCAGCGTTATGGCGGAGCATGGCCGCTCGCTGGGCGGCACGCTAAGTGCATCTCACTTTGTGCAGCAGGCCATCGATCTTCTGCGAGGGCGGTCCTCAGCTGACGCCAAGGCTTCCAAGCGCGAACTTCGCGTGGAGTTGATTCGTCTTCAATCCGCTGCGGAGGATGACTTTAGCTCGTTTGAGTATTCATGGGACTTGAGCGAGCTGGTTGATGCAGTAAGGAATCGAGCCAAAGGGGTTTCACTCAAGAACGGACTGTTCTTGCTCGCATCCATCCATCGCCCTCGGCCTACCCAGGTCATCGAAGCAGAGGCCATCGAAGGCATACGGAAGCATCCATTGAGTTCGCTGTTTGGCGTGGAGCAGTATGACTCCGATGGCTATGTTCGCTTCAGGGCGCCTGGAGCAGGTCTGCGCGATATTGACTCTGCTGCCCTAGAGCATGCGGTAGCGAAGCAGGAGGAGATTTATCGTGGCACCGTGGTGCAAGGACGTATTGCTGTCGTCTTGTACCAGCTGGCTTTGGAGCATCCAATTTCATACGAGGACGTTTTTCTACTCTGTCGAGATAGCCCATTCGTGCCGACTGATCTTACGGAGACTTTCTCGCGGGGATTTCTAGCGTTCTTACATGGTGATTTGACGTCCGCACTTTTCATCCTGACGCCGCTTATGGAAGCCTCGCTGATCTATGTCCTCAAGGGACACGATGTCGACGTCGTACGGCACGATGAGGATTCGGGGACACAGGAAGACATGAGCATTACTCAGCTCTACAAGAATCATCGGAGTGAGTTGAATAGAATCTTCGGTGAGTCGGTGATTGATGATATTGATCGAGTTTTTCTAGCCCGATCCGGTCCAGGACTCAGGCATGCCATCGCGCATGGTACCGCAAGCGACGGCGTGCCGTTAAGTGTCGACGCTATGTATGCTTGTTGGCTGATGTGGCATCTATGCCTGATCCCTTTGTTCAAGGATCACTTTGGGGCGTTGGCTTCAGCAACGGAGTCTTGATCCGGCGATGAAGCGGACATTGCTTCCGTAGCAGTAGGGGAAGTTAGCAGGGGATTTTATAGATGCAGCGTCAGTCGGTTCTGATCAGCGGTAGTGCCGCTCGTTTGCGTGCTTCCCACACGCCATGCAAGTCCTGTGGAGGCTGTATCTGCCGCTTTTTTCGGCCCCCAGCGGCCCCCCGCAGTAGGGACAGATCGGCCCTGTGCCTAGTTCCGCTTGGCGACACCGATGGAGCGTCCACAGACCATGGATGAAGGCAAACGCCAGCCCCGCCGTTGGTAGCCACATGGCCACTTGATAGAGGCCTTTGGTCAAGCTGTTGTCGCCAAGGGGACGCACGACTAGCGCGAATACGAAGGAGAGAATCGCCACCAAGCCGGCAGGGTAGTACAGGCGTATTAGCTTCAGCCAGCTCATTACCATTCTCTCGGTGTAGTTGTTTCCAGAAAGGCTAGCTTTTGCTCATCTCACAGCTTGAGACAGCTTGCCCATCTGCATGTAGTGGGCTCCATCTTACTTCTCAGAACAATTGGCCCTGGGGCGACAGCTCCCTGGGGGGTTGAAAGAGTTGGGTGTTCAGGGGAGGGAGCTTTGCGAATCCCAGGCTTCTGTGAACCTTCTTGAACCTTTGGGCGAGTAGATCCGCAAAGGGGCCAGTACCTCGCATCCTGGTACCGAATGTGGCGTCGTACTCTTTGCCACCATGCAACTGGCGCATGAGGCTAAGAACGTGTTCGGCCCGGTCCGGATAGTGCAGTTCCAGCCACTCTTTCCAGATGTCCCTGATCTCGTTGGGTAGTCGCAACAGCACGTAGCCTGCTGCCCGCGCTCCATGGGCATGCGCTTCTTCAAGGATCGCCTCGAGTTCGTGGTCAGTGATGCGAGGAATGACAGGAGCCACCAGTACACCAACAGGCACACCGGCCTTATGTAGCGTCTCCATCGCTCTTAGCCGTGCGTGCGGAGCAGCAGCTCGTGGCTCGAGCTTTGCTGACAGCTTTCGATCAAGTGTGGTCACTGAGAAGTACACCGTGACCAGGCGGTCCTTAGCCATGGCCGCGAGTAGATCGATGTCACGAGTGATCAATGCACTCTTGGTCACGAAGCTCACGGGGTGGCGTGTTTCGGCCAGAAGCTCAAGGCATTGGCGGGTAATTTGGTAACTCCTTTCGATGGGCTGGTACCCATCCGTGTTGATGCCCAAGGCAATGGCAGCGCATTGGTAGCTGGGCCGACTAAGCTCACTGCGCAACCGCTCTGCGGCGTTGGTTTTTGCGAAGAGCTTGGTCTCAAAGTCCAGACCTGGCGATAGGCTGAGGTAGCTGTGGGAAGGTCGCGCGAAGCAGTAGACGCATCCGTGCTCGCATCCTCTGTAGGGATTGACCGACGCACTGAATCCGACGTCAGGGGAGTTGTTGCGGCTGATCACACTCCGGGCGCGCTCTTCGGTCACCTCAGTTCTCAGCTGCGGCAACTCCTGCAGGTCTTCGTAGACCGATTCCCAGCCATCGTCGATGCCGACTGTTGTCGTGGCATCGAAGCGACTTGGTACGCGTGAGGCGGAGCCTCGACCTTTGATAGGTACTTGGGCCTTTCGAGCATCCTGTTCCATGCCACCCTCAGCCCTTAGTAAGCAGTTAGTATTATTGCTAACCACAGGGACTGCAAGGTCCGGGAATTCAGCTAGCTGTAGGTCTCATGCTTGATCGCTCCGTGTTGTATTCCCAACCTTATCCACAGCACGTTTGTGGCTGGGCGACCGTCAGTCCCGCTGGCTAGCGAGCGCTTTGGCTTCAGCCAGGAAGGTGTGCATTAGGCCCCGGGATCGACGGGTAGCTGCTGGCAGCACAATTCCCAGTTGGGCGCACAGGGAGACTGCGTATGCCATCTGCGCTCCTGTCGGGGGCTTGATGTCCCAGTCGGTCAGTTCTGGGATGAGCCTGGAGAGCTCCTCCGCTAGACGGTACTCAAAGCTTCTCGACTGGCCTTCCTCTTCTTGCATTCGACGAACCTGGCTGATCACTTGTTCTCTTCCTAAAGGAGAGAAGGGCAGCTCTAGAGTGAATTCCAGTTCCGGGCATACGAGATAGAAATTCATGAGAATTCAGATCAGTACTTATAAGTAGACTACCTTTAGAGGCGTAGTCTTTAAAGTACTGGAACCACAAGCTTGGTCGTATGGTCGAACATACGCATCAGGCAGCCCTGGCCGACGTCATCCGGGCGAGTCGCGTCGCTCTTGGATTCAGTCAGGAAGGCTTTGCAGACCATATCCAGATGCACCGGGCTTACTACAGCAAGATTGAGCGTGGCGAGAAGAATGTCACTCTCGCCACACTCGAACGAGTAGCAAAGGGCCTTGGGAAGACCATGTCTGAGTTGCTGACCGAGGCAGGTCTCTAGAAGGTTTCGCCTAACTCTCCCAGTCTCGAATCGACCTTTCCTGCCGGAATGGCACTGTCTGGCCGATTTTCGAAGCTTTGACGCCGAAAGTGTTCACTATTTCCTTCGCAAGTTGCTGATTGCGAAGTAATTTCTCAGTGAACACTTATGGGAAATTCAGACCATGCTCACAACCGCGGTACGGATTCACCGACTGGCTGAAGCCGACGTCCGGCGAATTGTTGCGGGTGATGATGCTGCGCGCGGTTTCGGCACGCACCTCGGTGCGCAGGCGCGGGGCGAGGAATTCCTCGCTCTCGTCGAGCGCCCAGCCGTCGTCCACCGCCTCGCTGACGGTGCTTTCAAAGCGCCCGGCAAGGTGGGACGTGGAACCTCGGCCCTTGATCGCAGTACCCATTGCGGCAGGTTACGTCGTGGCCGTCTCAATGGCTGCGACGGCCGCCTGAAGGGTTCAGCCCCCTCGTAGAGGCGAGCCATGCTCGACTGCCTCCGGACGGATGGGAAATGGAGTCGAGCATGGCTCGACTCTACAGGGGAGGGGTCAGAGCAGCGCCAGGTACCCGCGCACGGTGGCATCCAGCCCGTCATACAGCGCCTCGCCGATCAGCGCGTGGCCGATCGACACCTCCAGCACCTCCGGCACATGGGCCAGGAAGTCGCGCAGGTTGTCCTGCGACAGGTCGTGGCCAGCATTGACGCCGAGGCCGACGGCCTGCGCGCGGCGGGCGGCAGTGGCGAACAACGCCAGCATCGCGTCGGCGTCGCCAGCCGCATGCGCCTCCGCATAGGGCCCGGTATACAGCTCGATGCGGTCCGCACCCACGTCGGCCGCCTGCTCCAGCAGCGGGTTGCCCGCGTCGACGAACAGGCTGACCCGGCAGCCCATCGCTTTCAGTTCGGCGATCAGTGGGCGCAGCCGCTCGGCATCCCGCGCGAAGTCGAAACCGTGGTCGGAGGTGATCTGCCCATCACCATCGGGTACCAGGGTGGCCTGCGCCGGGCGGGTCTGTTCGCACAGCGGCAGCAGCCCCGGGTAGCCCTCGCGCGGCGGCGCGAACGGATTGCCTTCGATGTTGAATTCAACGCCACGCGCGCGGGTCAACGTGGACAGGGCCAGCACGTCCTCGGCGGTGATGTGGCGGCGGTCCGGCCGCGGGTGCACGGTGATGCCATGTGCACCGGCATCCAGGCAGGCCTGGGCGGCGCGCACCACGTCCGGTTCGGCGCCGCCGCGCGAATTGCGCAGGACGGCGATCTTGTTGACGTTGACGCTGAGCTGGGTCATGGAACGGGACTACTTGGAAAGAGGGGATGGGTCGTGGTCGTTGTGGTCTTCGCTGCGGCGGGCCTGGGCCTGTTCGCGCAGGCGGCGCAGCTCTTCGGCATCGATCAGGGTGGCCGGGTCGCGCTGCAGGTCGCCGAAACGGGCCACGTAGCGGCCGCGTACCCAGGCCAGCAGGAAGGCCAGGGCAGCCAGCAGGCACAGGGTCATCAACCCCGCGCTCGGGGTCTTCAGCGCGAAGGCAAAGCAGCCCAGCGCCAGCAGCAGGTACAACCAGTACATAGTCGGGCTCCCCGGATGATCGCCGCAGTGTAGCGCTGCGTCAGAGCAGCGGCGAGGCCAGCCGGGCGAAGGCCTCGGGCAGGCGGTGCAGCCATAGCGAGCGGCCGGCCTGGTCATGCACCCGAGTGGCGCGGTCGAATTCGCCCTGCAGCAGTTCGGCCAGCGCGGCGACACGGTCACGGTCGCTGATCATCATCGACAGCTCGAAGTTCAGCCGGAAGCTGCGGTGGTCGAAGTTGGCACTGCCGACAATGCAGACATCGTCATCGGCGATGAACGCCTTGGTATGCAGCATCCGCGGGCCGTATTCGTAGATCTTCACGCCAGCATGCAACAGCTCATCGAAGTAGGAGCGGGCGGCCTGGGTGACGAACCAGGAATCGCTCATCTTCGGTACCAGCAAGCGCACGTCCAGGCCGCCCAGTGCAGCCGAGGTCAGTGCCATCCGCGCCGCTTCGCCCGGCACGAAATAGGGCGTGACCAGCCACACCCGCTCATGCGCTTCCTGGATCGCCGCCACATGCAGGCGATGGATGGTCTCCCAGCCCGAGTCGGGCCCGGACACCAGCACCTGTGCGCTGATCGGTCCATCCGCGCGCAGCGGCATGTCGGCCGGCCACAGCCGGGCGATGTCGAAACGGGAGTGGTCCTGGCCACTGGCATAGAGCCAGTCCTCGGCGAACACCAGCTGCAGGCTGCGCACCACATGGCCGCGGATGCGCATGTGCAGGTCGCGGTAGGCGTCTGGCCTGCGGCTCTCGTCTTCCTCGTCGGTGATGTTGATGCCGCCGGTGAAGGCGAGGCGACCGTCGACGATCACCAGCTTGCGGTGCGTGCGCAGGTTCAGCCACGGGCGCTTGAACGGCTTCAGCAGCTGCCGCGGATGGAACCAGATCGCTTCACCGCCGGCATCCAGCAGGGGCTGCAGGAAGCGGCGGGGCAGGGCAGAGGAGCCGACCGCATCCAGCAGCAGGCGCACCTGCACGCCGGCCTGCGCGCGCTCGACCAGGGCATCACGCAGGGCGGTGCCGGCGTGGTCGGGATTGAAAATGTAGTACTCCAGGTGGACGTGGTCGCGCGCCTGCGCGATCGCGTCGAGCAGCGCGGCGTAGGTGGCTGCGCCGTCGACCAGCCAGGTCACCTCGGTGGCACTGCTGGGCGCCAGTCCGGTGGTGGCCTGGGCAACCTTGGCCAGTTCGGTGCAGTCCGAATCGGGCGGGCAGACATCGCTGTAGTGCTCCATGCCCGAGCGGGCGCGGCCACGGCGCAGCCGCTGCCGCTTCACCTTCTGCGGGCCCAGCAGGTAGTAGATGAAAAGCCCGAGGTAGGGGAGCAGCGCCAACGAGAGGATCCAGCTCAGCGTGGCCACCGGCTCGCGCTTCTGCAGCATGATCCAGCCCGCCAGCGCGAACAGGTACAGCAGGTAGGCCACCGCCAGGATCGTGCCGAGGTGGGCGATGCCGTCGAGCCAATGGCGCAGGGAGTCGAAGAGGGCGAGCATCCGCCGATCATAGCGGCGCATGCTGGCTGTTGGGGTCAGATCCCTTTTCCGCAGGAAAAGGGATCTGACCCCGATGGGACCCCACGGGCACAAAAAAAGACGCCCCTGTTTCCAGGGGCGTCTGCAGTCGCGTCATGACTGTTGTGTTGCGGTGTAGCGTTTACTGCTGCACAAAACCGATCTTCTTCATCTGAGCATTCTTCGCGGCGGCCAGAACCTTGGCCATCACGTCGTACTCGGAATCCGGGCTGGCGTCGATGCGCAGTTCCGGCTGGTTGGTCGGGTCACGCTGGACCTCCTGCTCCATCCGCTGCTGCAGCTCGCCGGTATTGATCGGGCTGTTGTTCCACGAGACCTGGTTGCTGGCGTCGATCTTCAGTTCGATCGGCGGCGGCGGTTCGACCAGCTGCGGCGGTGGGTTGAGCACGCGCTGCGGCAGGTCCACGGCGATCGGGTACGTCATGATCGGCGCGGTCACGATGAAGATGATCAGCAGAACCAGCATCACGTCCACGAGGGGCGTGACGTTGATGTCTGCCATGGGGCCCTTGCCACCACCACTACTGAATGCCATGGCTTATTGCCCCTTTTCTTTGGTCGCAACGAAGCCGACGTCCAGCATGCCCTGTTCCTGCGCGACCTTGGTCAGGTCGTTGATGACGCGCATCTTGGTGGTGCGGTCACCACGCAGGTTCAGCGGCGGCTGCGGGGTCTGCTGTGCGGCGGTCGCCAAGCGCGACTCGAGAGTCTGCTTGTTGATTTCTTCGTCGTTCCAGTAGATCGAGCCGTCTTCCTTGACTGCCAGCGTGATCGGGTTCGGACGCTTTTCAGCATCTTCCGGCTTCTGGATCAGGTTGGCTTCCGGCAGATCCACCTTGACCTTGTGGGACATCAGGGGCGCCGTGATGATGAAGATGATCAGCAGCACCAGCATCACGTCCACGAGGGGCGTAACGTTGATGTCGGCCATGGGGCCGCCGCTGTTACCACTACTGAAAGCCATAACGGGCTCCGTCTAGATCTTGGTGACTACTTACTTCGTCGCTGGGTGACGCGCGCCGCAATTAGCGGACGCGCGAACCGGTGGCGAAGAAGTCGTGCAGGTCGTGCGCGAAGGTATCGAACTTGCTGATGGTCGCGCTGTTGATCTTGCTGAAGAAGTTGAAGGCGAACACGGCCGGGATTGCGACGAACAGACCGATCGCGGTCATGATCAGCGCTTCACCCACCGGGCCGGCAACGGCGTCGATCGAAGCGGAGCCGGTGGCACCGATCTTGATCAGCGCGCCGTAGATGCCCCACACGGTACCCAGCAGACCGACGAACGGAGCGGTCGCGCCGACGGTGGCCAGCAGGGTCATGCCCGACTGCAGCTTGTTGCTTTCGCGGGTGACGGCCTGACGCAGAGCGCGGTCGACGAACTCCGAACGGCTCAGGTTCTCACCGACGCCGCCGGTAGCACCGCCTTCAGCGCGCTGGTGGTGGGCAGCTGCCTGGGCAGCGTCCAGGGCGATCTTCGAGAACGGCTCCGAAGCCGGCTGCTCTTCCATCGCACGGATGGCGTCCTGCGCGTTCGGGGTGTCCCAGAACAGGCTGACGACGCGATCAGCGGCGCTCTTCAGGCGGGTGGCACGGAAGATGTTGATGACGGTCCAGTACCAGGACATGGCCGACATGGCGATCAGGGTCAGCAGCACGACCCAGGAAACCGCGAAATCACCCGGCTTGGTGGTCATTTCGTGGATCAGGTGCTCGAAGCCCATCTGCGACAGGGCGTTGGACGGATTGCCCCCGGCAGCAGCGGCGATGAAAATTTCCTGCAGCATGACGCTTACCTTTGTTGTGTGTGGTGATAAAGGGTGTAGCTAAGCTAAACAATCGAACTGGGAGCGGGGGTGGCCAGGCGGCCACCCGCGCGCATCAGTTCAGCGCAAAGTTGACCGGGACGCGAACGCGACCTGCCGCCTTCTTACCGCCAGATTCAGCGGCGTTGAAGCGCCACTTGCGAGCCGCTTCCATCGCAGCACGGTCCAGGTCGCGGTTACGGCTGGACTTTTCCACCGTGACATTGGTGACGTTGCCGCTGGCATCGACATCAATGATCAGGATCACTTCGCCCTGGATACCAGCGCGGAAGGCTGCCGGCGGGTAGCGCGGCGGATTCATGGCCTTCGACGAGATGTCCACGCTGGCCTCGATCGAGGTCGGCGGAGCCGGCGGCGACGGCGGCGACGGCGGGGTGACGATGTCGTTCGGACGCGGTTCCGGCACGTCCACGACCGGCGCCTGCGGCGGCGGCGGGACCGGCGACGGCTTCGGCGGCGACAGATTCTTCACCGGCGGCGGCGGAGTATCGGTCGGCGGCGGCGGCGGCGGCGGCGGGGGCGGCGGCGGCGGTGCGTCGACGATGGTCACCATGACGTTACGCTCCTTCTCAGCCACGGCCTTGGGGGCCACAGCGGGGATCAGGAGCATCATGAAGGCGGCCAGATGCAGGGCGATTACAAACGCGATGCCGACGATGCGAGGCCAGCTCAGCCCCTTGTCATCGGGTTGTTCGTACCGGTGAACGACTAGTTGTTCCGTCATGCGCCAAGAGCTCAATAGTGGGGCCGGAATCCCGGGGGCGGGATCCCTGATCAGCGGTGCATGACACCGCAGGAACCTCCAAGCTTATACCAATCCTGAGCGCCTGCGCATCAACTGAGCAGGCATTCAGGCGTTATTCCTACTTACTTCAGGTTGATGATTTTTTTGGCATCAGCCTGGTTCTTCACGCCCTTCGCCAGCGCCTGCTGGGCGGCCTGCTTGGCCTCGGGGACGCGACCTTCGGCATGCAGGACGCGTGCCAGGTTCAGGTAGGTCTCACCGTCCTTGGAGAGCGGGGCGGCCTTCTGCCACGCATCGATCGCCTGCGGCACCTGGTCGGAGTAGTAGTAGGACTGGGCCAGCGCCAGGTAGACCTGGTAATCCGGCTTCAGGATGCCCTTCTGCAACCCTTCGTTGATGACCGCGATGACGTCCTTTTCCTTGTTCTCGGTGTTGGCATAGATCGAGTACAGCTGCTTGTACTCGCGCTCTTCGGTGAGCTGGCCGCTGCTGCGCAGCTTGTCCATCACCGCGGCGGCCTTCGGCATCTGGTCAGCCTGCATGTACATGTTGGCCAGATTCAGCTGGGCCTTCTTGTCCGTCGGGTTCTTGGCCGCCAGCGCTTCCGCGGCCTGCACGGCCTCACCGGTCTGGCCGGCTTCGGACAGGGCCGCCATCAGCAGCTGGTTCCAGTTGTCCTTGGGCTCGGCGGCGCCGGCGATGGCCTGCTTCAGCACCGGGATCGCTTCCTGGTAGCGCTCCAGCTGGTACAGCGCCTGGCCCTTGGCGATCAGCTCTTCCGGCTTGGTCGACTTGCTCTCGGCGAAGTACTTGTCCAGGGTGGCCAGGCCTTCGGCGGTCTTGTCTTCCTGCAGCTGCAGCTGGCCCAGCATCAGCATCGACTGGAAGTGGCCGTTGTTGTCCAGGCCGTTGAACTGGATCACCTGCTTCAGATACGCGATGGCGCCCGGCACGTCGTCGGTCTGGTACGCGGCCTGCGAGGCCAGCTGCGCGGCCAGCGACTTGTCGTACTCGTTGGAAGCGCTGTCGGCCAGGATCGCGTCAGCCTGTTCGCGCGTCTCCGGGAACTTTTCCTTGTTGTAGCTGTCGATCATTTTCTGCAGCTTGCTGCCCATCTTGGCCGAGGCCTTGGCGGTCGGCTCCTGGCGGGTCGCATTCGGGTACAGCGGTTCGGCCTTGGCCTGCTTGCTGCTGCCGCCGCGGCTGCCACGGTCGGAGGAACGCGAGGACTGCGCAAAGGCATCGGTGACCACGGCGCCGGTCAGGGCGGTCGCGACGAGGACGGAAAGCACAGCTTTGTGGTTACGGAAAATCATCGTTCACCTCGATCGAACCGCCGGATAGCGGCAAAGTCGGACTGTCAGAAAAATCTGAGCCGCCAAACGTATCAGAAACAGATGGCGTGAGAAATCGTTTTATGTGCTGCAATACAGCATAGAACTGCGCACTCATCCGCACTTTGGCCGCAGCCCGGCCGCCTGCGCCTGCTGATAGACCGGCGTCAGGCCCGGTGCATCACGTCGCAGCTCCTGGATCCGGTTGGCCGGATCGGGGTGGGTGGACAGCCATTGCGGGCTGCGACCGCCGCTGGCGGCCATCATGTTCTGCCACAGGTCCACGGCCTGGGCCGGGTTGAATCCGGCCTGCGCCATCAGCCGCTGGCCAATCACGTCTGCCTCGCTTTCCTGGGTGCGCGAGCCCGGCAACAGGAAGGCCGTCTGCGCGCCCATCCCGCCCAGCTGGTTGACCGTACTGGCGGCGCCATCGCCATAGGCGGCACCAGCCAGCGCGCCCAGCACGGCCAGGCCGGTCTGCGCGCCCATCTGGCGGGTGATGCGTTCTTCGTGGTGACGCGCGATGACATGGCCGATCTCATGGCCGATCACGGCAGCCAGCTGGTCCTGGTTCTTGGCGACGGTGAAGATGCCGGTGTTCACGCCCACTTTGCCGCCAGGCAGGGCAAAGGCGTTCGGTTCCTTGTCGACGAACACGGCCGTCTCCCACCGTACGCCACGGTACTGAGGCGGCAACTGCGCGACCAGGGCATTGACCACGCACTGCACATAGCCGTTCTGGCGGCCATCGGTGCTGATCTTCTCTTTCTGCTTGGTCTCGGCGAACGCCTGCGCACCCAGCTGGTCCAGCTGTGCCTGCGACACGCCGCCGACCATCTGCCGACGCCCGGTCGGCGACGTGGTGGTCGCGCAGGCGCTGACCAGGGTGGTGATGACAAGGGCCAGCAGCAGTTGTTTCATGGGTCCACCCCCGTGTTCATATGTGCAGTGTGTAACGTACCTGCTTAATCTTTCGTCAAGCGGACACGGCGTTACGTTGCGCCAAGAAACACCATGGCGGCGAGGGCGACGGCGTTGTTCAGGGCATGGGCGGTGATGGCGGCCCACAGCGTGCCGGTACGGCGGTACAACCAGCAGAAGGCAGCGCCCATGCCGCCGTAGACCAGCCACAGCTGTGCCATGCCCAGCAGCGAATTCTTGCTGATACCGGGCACTTCATGGACCAGGGCGAACGCCAGGCTGCTGAGGATGAGGCCCAGCCAGGGGCGACCGGCCTGCCACAGGCGCCCGAACAGGACGCGGCGGAACAGCAGCTCTTCGTAGGCGGGGGCGAGGACGACCGCAAACAGCACCAGGAACAACGGGAAGCGCGCGATCGCGCTCTGCATCAGTTCCACGTTGGTCGGCACCGGCTCGATGCCGAACTGCTTGGAAAGGAAGGCGATGCCGTTGCTGCCAAGCACGATCAGCGTGGCCACCAGCAGGGTCCAGCCCCAGGTGGAAGGCCGCTGCAGCGCCTGTCGCGAGGCCAGGCGTTCGCCGGCGTTCGCCGGGCGGCGCCAGAAGTACAGCAGCAGCGCGGCGCCACCGGTGGCGATCAGGGCCATCAGGATCTGCGCCAGGGCACCGGGCTGGCCCACTGCCGCGCCGACGGCATCGGGTGTCAGTGCGCCGCCATTGGCTGCGGCGTTGGCGTGGCTGACCACGATCGCACGGTAGAAGCCCCAGAACAGGCCAGTGACCATGCTCAGGCCGACCAGGGTGACGGCGGCGATGCCCAGGTCGATGAAGAAACCTGCCAACGGTGCCACGGCGCGCGGCGGGGTAGACGCCGGCGGAACCGGAGGCGGGGCGGCGGAGACCGGGGCGGATGCGGACATCAGGTACCTGCGTTCAAGGGACGAAGGCCGGTGCAGCTCCCCGCGCACCGGCCAGGTCCCGATTGTGTCAGATATCCAGGTTGGCGACCTTCAGCGCATTGTCTTCGATGAAGTCGCGACGCGGTTCGACCACATCGCCCATCAGGGTGCTGAAAATCTGGTCGGCGGCGACCGCGTCTTCGATACGCACCTGCAGCAGGCGACGGGTTTCCGGGTTCACTGTGGTATCCCACAACTGCTCCGGATTCATTTCACCCAGACCCTTGAATCGCTGGATCTGACGGCCGCGCTTGGCCTCCTCGAGCAGCCAGTTCTGCGCCTTGGCGAAGCTGTCGACTTCGATCGACTTGGCGCCGCGGGAAATCGTCGCGCCTTCGCGCACCAGGCCGTGCAGCAGCTTGGAGGCCTGATGGATGGCGCGCAGTTCGCCGCTTTCGAACGCCGACATCGGCAGCACCTGGATGTGCTGCTCGCCCATGTGGCGACGGGTCACCAGCACGGCAGCGGGGCGTTCCTCGTTGGCCTCCTGCAGTTCCAGGCTGAAGCGCGGGCTGCCCAGGCTGCCCTGGTTGAGGCGCTTGGCCAGCGCATCCAGGCCTTCGCCTTCGCCGGCATTGCGCAGGCTGTCCATGTCCATCGGCACGAAATCGACCAGCGCTTCGAGCAGGTTGCGGTCATAGCGGTGGGCGTTGCGTTCGATGGAATCGAGCGCGGCGGCATAGGCCAGCAGCAGCTTTTCCAGCGCCAGGCCTTCGATGCCCGGTTCGCCGGTGGCCGGCACCAGCGCGGCGTTTTCCACCGCACTGCTGGCCAGGTAACTATCCAGCGCCGGGTCGTCCTTCAGGTACAGCTCCTGCTTGCCCTGCTTGATCTTGTACAGCGGCGGCAGGCCGATGTAGACGTAACCGCGCTCGATCAGCTCCGGCATCTGACGGTAGAAGAACGTCAGCAGCAGGGTGCGGATGTGGGCGCCGTCGACGTCGGCGTCGGTCATGATGATGATCTTGTGGTAGCGCAGCTTGTCCGGGTTGTACTCGTCACGGCCGATGCCGGTACCCAGGGCGGTGATCAGCGTACCGACCTGGTCGGAGGACAGCATGCGGTCGAAGCGTGCGCGTTCCACGTTGAGGATCTTGCCGCGCAGCGGCAGCACCGCCTGGTTCTTGCGGTTGCGGCCCTGCTTGGCCGAACCACCTGCCGAGTCACCCTCGACGATGAACAGTTCGGACAGCGCCGGATCCTTTTCCTGGCAGTCGGCCAGCTTGCCCGGCAGGCCGGCGATATCCAGCGCGCCCTTGCGGCGGGTCAGGTCGCGGGCCTTGCGGGCGGCTTCACGTGCACGCGCGGCGTCGACGATCTTGCCGGCGATCGCCTTGGCTTCGTTCGGGTTTTCCTGCAGGAACTCTTCCAGACGCGCGCCAAAGGCGTTTTCCACCGCCGGGCGCACGTCGGAGCTGACCAGCTTTTCCTTGGTCTGGCTGGAGAAGCTCGGGTCCGGCACCTTCACCGACAGCACCGCGATCATGCCTTCGCGCATGTCATCGCCGGTCAGGTTGATCTTGGCCTGCTTGGCGATGCCGTTCTGCTCGATGTAGTTGTTGAGCACACGGGTCAGCGCACCGCGGAAGCCGGCGAGGTGGGTACCGCCGTCCTTCTGCGGAATGTTGTTGGTGAAGCAGTACATCGTCTCCTGGTAGGAGTCGGTCCACTGCAGCGCCACATCCACGACGATGCCGTTGTGCTCGCCGGTAACCGAGATGACGTTCGGGTGCAGCGGAGTCTTCAGCTGGGCCAGATGCTCCACGAAGCTGCGGATGCCGCCTTCGTAGTGGAAGTCATCGCGACGGCCATCGCCGCGCTCGTCAGCCAGAACGATCTTGACGCCGGAGTTCAGGAACGACAGTTCGCGCAGGCGGCGGGCCAGGATGTCGTAGTGGAATTCCACGTTGTCGTGGAAGGCGACGGTCGACGGCCAGAAGCGCACGGTGGTGCCACGCTTGGTGGTGGCTTCCAGCTTGGCCAGTGCGGTCACGGCTGCGCCGTTGCTGAATTCCTGCTGGTAGTGGGAGCCGTTCTGGAACACGTCCACCAGCAGCTTCTGCGACAGCGCGTTGACCACGCTGACGCCGACGCCGTGCAGGCCGCCGGAAACCTTGTAGCTGTTGTCGTCGAACTTGCCGCCTGCGTGCAGGACGGTCATGACCACTTCGGCGGCGGACACTTCGCGACCGAGCTTGGCGCTCATCTGCTCGTGCTTGCCGGTCGGGATACCTCGGCCGTTGTCGGATACCGAGACCGAGCCGTCGGCGTGGATCGTCACTGCAACGTGGTCGGCGTGGCCGGCCAGCGCTTCGTCGATCGAGTTGTCGACGACCTCGAACACCATGTGGTGCAGACCGGTGCCGTCATGCACGTCGCCGATGTACATGCCGGGACGCTTGCGGACAGCCTCCAGGCCTTCCAGGGCGGTAATGCTGTTGGCGTCGTAATTGCCGTTGTTTGCCGGGGTGTTCTGTTCGTCGCTCATTGCGCTTGCCGTAGGCTCCGCAGGTCGGCCACCGCTTGGAGCGATGCGCCGAGAATGAAAGGATTCCAACCCGAATTATACCAGCCGGGGTCGAGCGGCCCTGGTGTGCCCACTATGGCACAGCCACGATCTGTGCATGTTCCACGTGGAACCGGGCGATGTGGGTCAGTTCTTCCAGCGCCGCCGGCGTTTCGGTAGCGGTGATGAAGATCTGTGCCGGTTCATTGAGCAGGCGCTCCAGAACCCGCGCCTGGTGGGTGCGATCCAGCTCCGAGGCCAGATCGTCCAACGCGATCACCGGCCATTCGCCGCGCTGCTCGGCATAGTCCTCAGCCTGCGCCAGCAGGCAGGCCAATGCCGTCAGCTTGGCCTGGCCGCGGGACAGTGCATCGCGACCAGGAATGCTGTGGAAATCCACGCTCCAGTCTGCCCGGTGCGGGCCGACCGAGGTGTATCCGGCCTGGCGGTCACGTTCCCGGGCCAGAAGCAGGGCATCGGCCAGAGGGAGCTCGTGCCGACGCCAGCCCGGGCTGAGTTCCAGGGCCTGGATGCCGAGTTGCGGGGCCAGGCTGGAAGCCAGCGCCACGGTGCGCTGCTGCAGACGCTCCAGGTAGTGCTGGCGGCGGCTGGTCAGGGGTTCGCCGGCCTCGGCCAGTTCGTGATCCCAGGTATCCAGCATCCGCGACGGGCCACCCTGCTTGAGCAGGGCATTGCGCTGTTTCAGTGCCCGCGAGTACCGACGCCACAGGGACAGGAAATCAGGTTCCACGTGGAACAAGCCCCAATCGAGGAAGCGGCGGCGGGGTTCACCACCTCCGCTGACCAACGCATGGCTGCCTGGCTCGAACGTGACGACCGCAAGCGCTGCGCACAGATTGCCAAGCTGGGCCACGTCTTCGCCGTCCAAACGTCCCTTCCAGTCCTGTCCGCTGTGGCGCAGGCCGGCCTTTCGGCGGTGCGGCGGGTGATTGGCACGTTGTTCGTCCCATTCCACGAAGATCTCCAGCGCTTCCTGGCCCTGGCGCACCAATCCATCGCGGACACGACCTCGGAAGCTGCGCCCATAAGCCATCAGATGCAGGGCCTCGAGCACGCTGGTCTTGCCGGCACCGTTGTCGCCGGTCAGCAGGTTCAATCCTGGCTGGGGCGACAGATCCACCGCACTGAAGCGACGCAGTTGGTGCAGGGCGAGGCGGCGGATAAGCATGGGGCGCGAAGGACCATCCGCACGGGGCGGTAGAGGGACAGGGAATCCATCAGCTTACTGCATCGGTCAAGCCGACATGGCCCGAAGCGGCTGCCGAGCCGATGGGATGAACATGGCCGGATCCGGATCGCGTGTTCCACGTGGCAGCGCCTCAACGCGGGCCGTTATCACAGCCCTGAACTGTCCTCGAAATCTTCAAATCTGCAGTGGGTGGCAGGGTGTAGACCCTCAGAATTCAACGATTTCACGGCTCATCGCGCCCCACTTGCACGCCACCACTTCGGCAGTCGCGCTGCATGACCCGCAGATTTCTTGAAATCTACGACGCCCTCTCCTGGACGGTTCCACAGATTTCAAGAAATTCATGCCGACCGTTTCACGCTGTCCACAGCGGCCATGTATGACTTATACACAAGGTATGGGCAATCTGTGGATAAAAAAGGCCTTTTACCTTGCCCTTAAAACTATCCACAGGTTCCCCCCCAGCCTGAGGTGCCTCTATACAGGGGGTTTCAGGTGCATAAATTTCTTTTAAATCAGTCAGATAAGGCATTTTTCCACGAGATCTGGCCCTACCATCACCACCATGCTTTAGATTTATACCCAGATTTAGAAGCTAGGCTTGCCCCGATCTGCCCCAAACCAGGGCTGTGGACAGTGGCGTTTCCAGAAGGGCTGCGAACTTTCAGAGTCGCGTTCCAATCGCTGGCTGATGGGGACGCGGGAGATGGAAGCTCGATCTGAGCATCCTGCGGCTGCAGCCGAAAGCGATTCGGAGTGATCAATGCACACATGGCCCGCTATCCAGCGTCTCCAGTGCAACCATCGCGGAAGGATCAGTGGAAGCCATCAAGCATCCACCGACGGGGAACTCTCGGCTGGACAGGATCCAGCTCAATGGTTCGCCTTCAATGCTCCACGTGGAACCAAAAAAAACGCCCGGGAAGATCCCGGGCGTCCTTCGGTTCCACGTGGAACAACGCTGCTGTCAGAGACGCAGCGGCATCACCACATGGCGCGACTTCTCGCTGCTCGATTCACGCACCAGCGCCGAGGAGTTGGAGTCGCGCAGCTGGATGATGACTTCCTCATCGCGCAGGGCGGAGAGCGCATCCAGCAGGTAGTTCACGTTGAAGCCGATGGCCAGATCGCTGACCGTGGTGTCGGCTTCGATCTCTTCCTGGGCCTCTTCCTGCTCCGGGTTGTGCGCGCTGATCTTCAGGTTGCCCGGCGAGACTTCCACGCGGATGCCGCGGTACTTCTCGTTGGACAGGATCGCGGCACGCTGCAGCGAGGCACGCAGCGCTTCGCGATCAACCTTCACTTCGCGGTCGGCGCCGATCGGAATCACCGCTTCGTAGTCCGGGAAACGGCCGTCGATCAGCTTCGAGGTGAAGGTGACATCGTCGCGCTTGACCCGGACGTGGCTGCGGCCGACTTCCAGCTCGATCTCGCGATCGCCGCTTTCCAGCAGGCGCTGCAGTTCGGTTACGCCCTTGCGCGGCACGATGATCTGGCGCTTGGAACCGCTGGGCTTGGCCAGATCGGTTTCACACAGCGCCAGGCGGTGGCCGTCGGTGGCGACGGTACGCAGGGCATCGCCGCGCAGATCGAACAGCAGGCCGTTGAGGTAGTAGCGCACGTCCTGCTGGGCCATCGCGAACGCGGTGCGTTCGATCAGTTCCTTCAGGGTCGCTTCGCCGATGGCCACGCGCTCGGTGGCTTCCACTTCGTCAACCGACGGGAAGTCGTTGGAGGGCAGGGTGGCCAGGGTGAAGCGGCTGCGGCCGGCCTGCACGGTGATCTTGTCACCGGTCTGCGAGACGGTGATCCGGCTGCCGTCGGGCAGGGCGCGGATGATCTCGAACAGCTTGCGGGCGGGGATGGTGGTTTCGCCGTCCTGGGCATCTTCAACCGCGATCCGCGACACCATCTCCACTTCCAGGTCGGTACCGGTCAGCGACAACTGGCCGTTCTGCACCTGGACCAGGAAATTGGCCAGAACCGGAAGGGTCTGGCGGCGTTCGACCACGTTGACGACCTGTGCCAACGGCTTGAGAAAGGCTTCGCGCTGCAGTGTGAAACGCATGTGGTTCCGTGCCCCTATGCTTTAAAAAATGTGGAATAAATCAAAAGCTTGGTGGTGCTGGTAGAGACAGAATCGCTGGAAAACAACGCTAAGTCTTTGTAAATAAAAGAATTTCTAACCTCGAAACCCTCTGTATTACCGACCCCCAGGGGGTGGGGAAAGCTGTGGATAAATCCAGCGCGATTTCAAACGCCATTTTTATCCACAACGTGTCCCGCGCTTGCTACCGGATTCTGCACCGTTTTGTGCGATGACGCCTCATCGGCATCCGTGCATCATTCGCTCAGCTTCCGGATCAGCTTGTCCCAGTCCTCGCGGAGCTTGCCGTCGGTTTCCATCAGGGTCCGGATCTGGCGGCAGGCATGCAGCACCGTGGTGTGATCGCGACCGGCAAAGGCGTCGCCGATCTCGGGCAGGCTGTGCTCGGTCAGTTCCTTGGTCAGGGCCATGGCGACCTGGCGGGGGCGGGCCAGCGAGCGGGTCCGACGCTTCGACAGCAGATCCTTGATCTGCAGGCCGTAGTAGTCGGCAACGGTTTTCTGGATGTTGGGAATGCTGATCGCCTGCTGCTGGGCGCGCAGCAGGTCGCGCAGGGTTTCCTGGGCAAATTCGGTGGTGATCGCGCGGCCGGTAAAATTGGCGCGGGCGGTCAGGGTATTGAGCGCACCTTCGAGGTCGCGCACGTTGGAGCGCATCTTCTTGGCGATCAGGAACGCAACATCATCGGGAATCTCGGCACCGCGTTCGCGTGCCTTGGCCAGCACGATCGCGGCGCGGGTCTCGAAGTCCGGCGGTTCGATCGCGACCGACAGGCCCCAGGCAAGCCGCGACTTCAGGCGCGCTTCCAGGCCTTCGACTTCGCGCGGATAGCGGTCGCAGGTCAGGATGATCTGCTGCTTGCCATCGAACAACGCGTTGAAGGTGTGGAAGAACTCTTCCTGGGTGCGGTCCTTGCCGGCGAAGAACTGGATGTCATCGATCAGCAGCGCATCCACCTGCTGGAACTGGCGCTTGAACTGATCCATGGTCTTTTCCTGCAGGGCCCGGATCATCGCGCTGAAGAACTGCTCCGAACGCAGGTACAGCACCTTCGCACCCGGGTTGGCCTGGCGCATGGCATTGCCGGCGGCGAACATCAGGTGGGTCTTGCCCAGGCCGGTGCCTCCGTACAGCAGCAGCGGGTTGTGCGCACGGTCGCCCGGCTTCTGCGCCGCCTGGAAGGCAGCGGCCAGGCCCAGCTGGTTGCTGCGGCCTTCGACGAAGTTGGCGAAGGTGTAGTGGTTGTCCAGGTTGCCGGCGAAGGGCACCTGCGGTTCGCTGGAAACATGCGCCGACGGCGTGGAAACCGGCGTGTTCTGCGCCTCCACGGGGCGCGGGCGCGAGCCGATTTCAAGAAAAACGTCGCTGAAACCGGCGAAATGAGCCAGCAGCTCGCGGATCCGGGCCAGGTACAGCTCGCGGACCTGGTCGACGATGAAGGCATTCGGTGCATACAGCACCAGGCTGTCCACGCGCAGATCGGCCTGCAGCGGCTTCAACCAGGTATGAACGTCTTCCGGCGGGAACTCCGCTTCGAGGCGCTCGAGACTACGGGACCAGGCATCCATCAGCAATAATCGTCCGGTGGCCGGGGCATGGACGCGACAAGGCGCCCAAACACAGGCCGGAAAGGGGGGAAATGGATGGCTCAGACTACCACCGAGCGCCCGCCTTCGGAATGCTTGTCCCCTACTTATTCACAAAAACATCCACAGCTATTGCACAGCCCAGTGAATTCGCGTAGCTGCCAGGGGTTGACGCGGGGTAGGGTACCTCTCTAGAATTTCCGGTTCTTTCCGTCCCATTCATACGAGAGGCCCCCAATGGCCACGAAGCGCACCTACCAGCCCAGCAACCTCAAGCGTAAGCGCGACCACGGCTTCCGTGCCCGTATGAAGACCGCTGACGGCCGCAAGATCCTGTCGCGTCGCCGCGCCAAGGGCCGCAAAGTCCTGAGCGCCTGATTGCCATGCCGCACCTCGCGGCAGACGCAATCCCTTCGACAGTGAATACTGCAGACCCGCGCAAGCGATTCCCTCGCTCTGCGCGGGTTCGCACGCGTGCCGAATATTCAACGGTCTTCAACGGCGCCCGCCGTGTGTCCGATCCGCTGATGACCCTGCACTGGCTGCCGGCTGACCGGCCGGCCAGGCTGGGTCTGGCGGTTTCCCGCAAGGTTGATCCGAACGCCGTTGGGCGTAACCGGATCAAGCGCGTCCTGCGCGACATCCTGCGTCAGACACGCACCGACATCCAGCCAGGCGACTTCGTCGTCGTGGCTCGTAGTGC
The DNA here is from genome assembly GCF_050473585.1 of Stenotrophomonas sp. NRRL B-14846. Taxonomy (NCBI): domain Bacteria; kingdom Pseudomonadati; phylum Pseudomonadota; class Gammaproteobacteria; order Lysobacterales; family Lysobacteraceae; genus Stenotrophomonas; species Stenotrophomonas sp. NRRL B-14846. Next base: position 3,902,209 of record NZ_JBFLUN010000022.1, on the reverse strand, counting down.
TGCGCGTTCCGCCAGCAACGACGAGATCCGCCAGGCCTTCCTGCGCCTGCTGCGTCGCCTGCGTGCATTGCCCGCGCCGGGCGTGGACGGCACAATGCCGCCGCCTGATGGCATCGCAACTCCTTCTTTGACCGAGCCGGCATCGCGTCCCGGCCCCGCCGAGCCTGTCCGCTGATGAACCAGACCCGCGTATTCCTCATTTTTGCCTGGCTGATGGTGGCCGTGCTGCTGTGGATGGAGTGGAGCCGTGAAAAGGCTGCTCCGACCCCGGCACCGACGACCACGTCGGCCCCGGCTGCTGCACAGAGTGTTCCGGGCGCGACCCCGGGCAGCATCCCCAGCGCGCAGGTCCCGGGTGCCCCGGGCCAGGCCGCTGTGCAGGCCCAGGCCAGTGCCACCCCGGCCAGCCAGCGCGTGACCGTCACCACCGACGTGCTGCGCCTGGTACTGGACGGCGGCCGCGTGCTCGATGCCGAACTGCTGCAGTTCCCGCAGACCAAGGACGAAGGCAGCCCGCCGGTACGCCTGCTGACCGAAGACCCCGCGCATCCGTACAGCGCGATCAGTGGCTGGGCCAGCGAAGACAAGAACACCCCGGTTCCCGGCGCTGACGGCTTCAAGCTGGTCGGTGACACCCGCGACTTCGTGCTGGCCAAGGGCCAGAACGAACTGCAGATCCCGTTCGTGTGGACCGCCGACAACGGCGTGACCATCAAGCGCACCCTGACCGTCTCGCGCAACGAGTACGCCGTGCGCTTCAAGGACGAAGTCAGCAATGCCGGTGCCGCACCGTGGAACGGCTACGTCTACCGCACCCTGGACCGCACCCCGACCATCCTGTCGCGGAGCATGACCAACCCGGATTCGTTCAGCTTCAACGGCGCCACCTGGTACGACAACGACAAGAAGTACCAGCGTCGTGCGTTCAAGGACTACCTGGACGACGGCACGCTGAACCAGAACATCACCGGCGGCTGGCTGGCGATGCTGCAGCACCACTTCTTCACCGCCTGGATCCCGCAGAAGGACCAGACCGCGCACTACGTGCTGTCGCAGGTAGCCGGTCGTGACCTGATCGAAGCGCGTGGCCCGGCCTTCACCGTGGCCCCGGGCCAGTCCACCAGCACCGAGGCCCGCCTGTGGGTCGGCCCGAAGCTGGTGAACCTGATTGCCAAGGAAGACGTGCCGGGCCTGGACCGCGTGGTCGACTACAGCCGCTTCTCGATGATGGCGGTGATCGGCCAGGGACTGTTCTGGGTGCTGAACCAGGTGCACAAGCTGGTCGGCAACTGGGGCTGGGCGATCGTCGGCCTGGTGGTGCTGCTGAAGCTGGTGCTGTACCCGCTGTCGGCGACCCAGTACAAGAGCGGCGCCAAGATGCGTCGCTTCCAGCCGCGCATCGCGCAGCTGAAGGAACGCTATGGCGACGACCGCCAGAAGTTCCAGACCGCGATGATGGAGCTGTACAAGAAGGAAAAGATCAATCCGATGGGCGGCTGCCTGCCGATCCTCATCCAGATGCCGATCTTCTTCGCCCTGTACTGGGTGCTGGTGGAATCGGTCGAACTGCGCCAGGCGCCCTGGTTCGGCTGGATCCAGGACCTGACCGCACGCGACCCGTACTTCATCCTGCCGGTGATCAACGTGGCGGTGATGTGGTTCACCCAGAAGCTGACCCCGGCACCGGGCATGGACCCGATGCAGCAGAAGATGATGCAGTTCATGCCGCTGGTGTTCGGCGTCATGATGGCCTTCATGCCGTCCGGCCTGGTGCTGTACTGGGTGGTCAACGGCGGCCTGGGCCTGCTGCAGCAGTGGTGGATGACCAAGCGCCATGGCGGCGATCCGGTCCCGGCCACCACCGCGCCGGCCCCGGTCAAGAAGAAGTAACGGGTAGAGCCGGCCGCTGGCCGGCTGGCCTCAGCAGAAGCCCGCCGCAAGGCGGGCTTTTTGCATCCGGCGTTAGAATCGCCGGCACACTGTTCCTGCATCCATCGAGTCCGCCATGCCGCGTGCGTCGTCGTTCCGCCTGTTCCTGCCCTCGTTGTTGTTGACCCTGGTCGTTGCCGGCTGTGGCGACAAGGACGCGAAGGCACCGGTAACCGGCGTGACCCAGCCCAGCGCGCAGGCCGCGGCGGCGGCCGATCCGGCCGCTGCACCGTTGCTGGCGGCGCTGCAGAAACAGCTCGACGGCTACCGCCGGATCATCGTGCTGCTGGCCGACGAGGAACAGCAGTCGGCCGCCGACCGCGGCACCTCCACGCGTGTGGGCCAGCAGCTGTTCCACGATGGCCTGGAACAGCGCACGGCCATCGCCGCGCAGTTCGACACCCTGCTGCGCGGTTCCAGTCCGCAGCGCTTCGCCACCCTCGGCACCGTGCTGGACTACATCGAGTCTGCGCCGGAACTGTTCGATGCCGATCGCCTGGCCTTCCGCGAAGTGCTGCGTGATCTGCATGAGCGGGTCGGCACCGATTCCTCGCTGCCGGCGGTGAAGCTGCACCAGCGCATCGGCGAGGACCTGGAGGCGCTCGACGAGATCGAGCGCAACTACAACCAGGAACTGACCCGCATCTTCAGCCGCTTCGAGCGCACCCGTGCCATCGAACTGAAGCGCGAGAAGTGGGATGACTACATCGCCCACCTGCACAAGGACTACAGCCGCGAAGCGATCCTGCGCGACTATGGCGTGATCGAGCCGTACCCGATGTCGATGAAGGACAGCGACCGCGAGATCTTCGGCCGCGACCTGCCGGCCAAGACCGTGGTGCTGACCTTCGACGATGGCCCGCACAAGGCCTATACCGATGAAGTGGTGGCCATCCTCAAGCGCTACGACGTGCCGGGCGTGTTCTTCGAGGTCGGCCGCAACCTGGGCAAGGTCGAGGCGGACGGGAAGGTCAGCCTCGGCCCGATGGCGAAGATCAGCCGCAACCTGATGGAAGAGGGCTATGCGGTCGGCAACCACAGCCTCACCCACGCCCAGCTGTCGCGCACCACCGGCGACGCGCTGCGCCAGCAGGTGCTCGACACCGACATGCTGCTGAAGGATGTCGACAGCAAGCGCGCGCCCCTGTTCCGCTTCCCGTACGGCGCGCGCAATGCCGAAGGCCTGCAGCTGCTCAACGAAGCCGGGCTGAAGTCGATCATGTGGAACATCGACTCGATGGACTGGGCCGACCCGGTGCCGGAGTCGATCGTGCAACGCGTACTCGACCAGGTGAACAAGGAACAGCGCGGCATCATCCTGTTCCACGACATCCACGATCGTGCGGTGAAGGCGCTGCCGCAGATCCTCGACCGGTTGATCGCCGATGGCTATCAGTTCGCCGGCTGGAACGGCCGCGACTTCACCGTTGCCCGTGCGCGCAAGGGTGATGCCGGTGCCGCCACGGTCACCACCGGCTACGAGAAGTCCTGGGCGATCGTGGTCGGCATCGACAACTATGCCAAGTGGCCGAAGCTGGAATACGCCAGCCATGACGCACAGGCGGTGGCCGATACCCTGACCGGGCAGTTCGGCTTCCCGTCCTCGCAGGTGATCGTGCTGAAGAACGAGCAGGCGACCCGCAACAACATCCTGGCCGCCTTCCACGACCGCCTGGCCGATGACCGCACCGGCAAGAACGACCGTGTGTTCGTGTTCTTCGCCGGCCATGGCGCGACCCGCCAGCTCGCCTCCGGGCGCGACCTCGGCTACATCATTCCGGTCGATTCGGACCCGAAGGAATTCGCTACCGACGCCATCGCGATGACCGACATCCAGAACATCGCCGAGAGCATGCAGGCCAAGCATGTGATGTTCGTGATGGATGCCTGCTACAGCGGCCTGGGCCTGACCCGTGGCGGCCCCTCGTCGTCGTCGTTCCTGCGCGAGAACGCGCGTCGCAGCGCGCGGCAGATGCTGACCGCCGGTGGTGCCGACCAGCAGGTGGCCGATGTCGGCCCCAATGGCCATTCGGTGTTCACCTGGGTGCTGCTGCAGGCGTTGGCCGGCAAGGGCGACCTCAACGGCGATGGCCTGATCACCGGTACCGAACTGGCCGCCTACGTGGCACCGGCAGTTTCGGCGGTCTCGCACCAGACCCCGGCCTTCGGCAGCCTGCCCGGTTCGCAGGGCGGCGAGTTCGTGTTCCAGGTGCCGGACAGCCAGGAATTCCTCAACGCCGATACGCGCCAGCTGACCGCCGATGCGATCGCGCTGAACAACAAGGTGGATGCGGCCAGCGAGGCCAAGGGCAGCCAGGCGCCGGTGACCGTGGCCGACCTGCAGGGTGGCAAGGCCAAGCTGGTGGTGCCCACCGCCGGCCCGGCATCCGACCGCCAGCGCGCGCAGCAGGCCAACGACCGCGGCCTGCAGCTGTACCGCGAGAAGCAGTACGACGAGGCGGCCGCGCAGTTCGCCGAAGCGCTGAAGCTGCGCCCCGATTTCGCCCAGGCCGCGAACAACCTCGGCTTCGTCTACTACCGCCAGCAGCGCTATGCCGAAGCCGCGCGCTGGCTGGAGAACACACTGAAGATCGACCCGTCGCGCGCGGTGGCCCATCTGAACCTGGGCGATGCCTACTTCAACGCGGGCGACAAGGCCAAGGCCAAGCAGGCCTACACCACCTACCTGGCGCTGCAGCCGCAGGGCAGCGGTGCGGCCCAGGCGCGCGCGCAGCTGGAGAAGCTCTGAGCGATGGACGATACCTTTCGCACTGACACCATCGTAGCCATCGCCAGCGCACCCGGTGCAGGCGGCGTCGGCCTGCTGCGCCTGTCCGGCCCGCGCGCTGCGGCCATCGCCAACGCATTGGGTGCGCCTGCGCTGCGCCCGCGCCACGCGCATTACGCACGCCTGCGCGATGCCGACGGCGAGGTCATTGATGACGGCATCGTGCTGTGGTTCCCGGCGCCGAACAGCTTCACCGGCGAAGAAGTGGTGGAACTGCAGGGACATGGCAGCCCGGTGCTGCTGCAGCAACTGGTCGCGCGCTGCATCGCGCTCGGCGCACGCCAGGCGCGACCGGGTGAATTCAGTGAACGGGCGTTCCTCAACGGAAAGCTCGACCTGGCCCAGGCCGAGGCCATCGCCGACCTGATTGCCGCCGGCGACAACCGTGCCGCACGTGCCGCACGCCGTTCGCTGGATGGTGTGTTCTCGCGCCGCATCGACGCCGTGGTCGAGCAGCTGGTGCTGCTGCGCATCCATGTGGAAGCGGCCATCGACTTCGCCGACGAACCGCTGGATACCCTCGGTGGAGCGCAGGTGCGGCATGGGCTGGAGCAGGCGCGCGGCGATCTTGCCCTGCTGCGACGGGACGCCGAGCGCGGCCGCCGCCTGCGCGATGGCCTGCATGCGGTGCTGATCGGTCCGCCGAATGCCGGCAAGAGTTCATTGCTCAATGCGCTGGCCGGCAGCGAGCGCGCCATCGTCACCGACATCGCCGGCACCACCCGCGACACGCTGCGCGAGACCATCCGCCTGGATGGCCTGGAGCTGACCCTGGTCGACACAGCAGGCCTGCGCGACGGCGGCGACGCCATCGAACGCGAAGGCATGCGCCGCGCCCACGTAGAAATCGAACGCACCGACCTGGCGCTGATCGTGCTGGATGCGCGCGATCCGGCGGCCGGTGAAGTGGCGCTGGGCGATGCCGTGGCGGCCGTGCCGCACAAGGTCTACATCCACAACAAGTCGGATCTGCTCGCTGTGCTGCCGCTGCTGGACGATCCGGATCGGGTGTTCGTTTCGGCCGCCACCGGTGCCGGGCTCGAAGATCTGCACGCGCGCCTGCGCAGCATCGCTTCGGCCGGGGCGGGGGAGCAGGTGGATGGCGAGTTCTCTGCGCGCACGCGGCATGTGGACGCAATCGAGCGGGCGCAGGAACACGCGCAACGCGCCGATGCCGAACTGGCCCACGAACACCTGGAGCTGGCCGCCGAGGAACTGCGGCTGGCTCACGATGCGCTGGGTGAGATCACCGGGCAGATGAGTGCCGATGACCTGCTGGGACGGATCTTCTCCAGCTTCTGCATCGGGAAGTAAGGCCGCGTTCCTGTAGCGCCGAGCCCGCGCTCGGCTGAGAGGCGCCGGGGTCAGATCCCCGAAGGGGCTCTGCCCCCTCGCTGTTTCAACCCGGGCCGCGACGCCTCCTTGATATCATCCCGCCATGAACCCGATCACCGACAGTGACGTGCGATCAGCGCTGCTGAGGAAGGTCATCGCAGAGCATGTCGCCAATCCGAACACGCTTGTCGTGGAGGAGATGGGGCTTGCTCGCGGCGCCTGCCGGGTCGATGTCTGTGTCATCAATGGCCACCTGCACGGCTACGAGATCAAGAGTGATGTCGACACGTTGCGCAGACTGCCATTGCAGCAGCAGTTCTATTCCGACGTGCTCGACAAGGCGACGATCGTGGTGGGCCAGCGCCATCTGGATCATGCGCTGGAGACACTGCCTGCATGGTGGGGGGTCAGGCTGGCCTCACGTGGTGCGCGCAATGCCGTCAGGATGGAACTGCTGCGGCCTGCCAGGCTCAACCCCTCGGTAAGGGCCACCGCCGTGGCGGCACTGCTGTGGCGCGATGAGCTGAAAGCCCTGATCAGCAGTAGGACCGCTGAAAAATCAGCGCTGCGCGGAAACCGTGCAGCGCTGTGCGAGCGCCTGGGTGAGCTTTACAGTCTTGCGGAAATCCGTGCGCTGGTCAGGGAACAGATGAAGCGCCGGCCAGATTGGCGAGGTCGCGAACAACCTTAGTCAGGTGATGGTTGGTGGCCACGGTCGGCCAGGTGGAACTTCCGCCGGTACTGCTGACATTGTTGGCACAGTCCTCGATGTACTCATCCCCCCAGCTGTAGCCGCGTCCCATGAACACCACCGGTGGTTCAGAGACTAGGTGGTTGCACAGATCGCGGTACTGGTCGCGACCATTGCGCTTGATCTGGGTGCCGACCACGATCCGCCATTGGTCATCGATCGTGTACTTGATCTTGGCATTGGGGTCGAACAGGCGTGGATCCATCAGCTCGGTCTGTGGGGAAGCGCAGCCGTAGTCGCCAAACCACGGCATCCGATCTGGACGACTACCGGCAAGTCGGGTGTACGCGCGCCATTCCCGGCGGTTCACATCGCCATGCGGGCGATAGTTCGACGAGGGGCTCAGGCTGGCAGGGAAACTACCGCCCGCGATGGTGATTGATCGCCAGTCGGCCAGATCCGGAACGACTGCGATCCAGGCCTGCCACGTGGTTGACTGCAGCGTGGGCGAGTCGGCGACATCGGCCGAGCTGTCCAGGATCAGGTCCACCTGGCCTGGCGCAAGGCCCAGCAGTTTCAACAATGCCGGGATTCGGGCCAGACCCCTGCCTTCAAGATCATCCGGTACCAGCCGCAATCCGCAGCCGCGATCATCGCGGGCAATAATGCGGGCCACTGCCTGCTGGTAGTCGGCATGCCGGTCAATGCCGGTTACGGGAACAGCCTGGCAACCGGCTGTGCGCGTGAGGTCGAAGACCCGCTCAAGATGGTGCTGCCCGTCCGCCATGGTGTCGTCGCCGGCAAGATAGGGCGAGTCGAACAGGCAGCGTCGTGCTTTCCAGTTCTTGGCCAGGCGATTGCCGACGTTTTTCAGATGCTCGTCGAGTGACTTCGCAGGCGCATCGTTCTCGAAGTCCCACTGCTCGATGGGAATCTCGAACAGGGGATGGATCCAGTCCTTGATGCCTTCGCTGGCACGGCCCACTGCAAGATACTCGCCCTGTCGCCATTTCAGGATCGGCATGTACATCGGCTTTTCCATGATCTGCCTCCGACAACGTCACTGTTGGTCACCCGAGGCTAGTTGCGCACCACTTCGCGCATCAATCGGAATAGTTGAAGAATGACGGCGCCGGGGTCGGAGCCCCTGCGGGGATCCGACCCCAGGTCCCCCACCTGTCACATTGCCGCCTCATACTGACGCCCATCACATACCGCTTGGGGAAGTCGCAGTGAAGTCGTGGGGTTGTGCGTTGCTGTTGTCGCTGGCCGTGGCACCATCGGTGGCCATGAGTGCTGAATCCTCCACCCCGGCCGCACCCAAGGTGTCGGTCTACGGCCATCGCGGGGCAAGCGCACTGCTGCCCGAGCACACCCTGGCCTCGTATGCGCAGGCCATCGCCGATGGCGCCGACTACATCGAACCGGACCTGGTCATGACCAAGGACGGGGTGATGGTGGCCCGCCACGAGAACGAGATCGGTGGCACCACCGACGTCGCCTCGCATCCGGAGTTCGCCAGCCGCCGCACCAGCAAAGTGATCGATGGGCAGAAGGTCGACGGCTGGTTCACCGAAGACTTCACCCTGGCCGAGCTGAAGACCCTGTACGCACGTGAGCGCTTGCCGGAACTGCGCAGCACCGCCTACGACGGCCAGTTCCGCATCGCCAGCCTGGACGAGATCCTGGCCTTCCTGGTGCAACAGGCCGGGCGCGCCAACCGCGGCATCGGCCTGGTGCCGGAGATCAAGCACCCAACCTACTTCCAGTCCATCGGCCTGCCGATGGAGGACAAGCTGCTGGCCGCGCTGCGTGGCAACGCGTATACGAACGTCGGCCCGGTCACCATCCAGTCGTTCGAGACCGCCAACCTGCGCTACCTGCACGGCAAGATTGGCCGGGGCAGCAATATCCGCCTGCTGCAGCTGCTGTGGAAGGGCGATACCCAGCCGGCCGACATCGCCAAGGCCGGCGGCACGCTGACCTACGCACAGATGATGACCCCGGCCGGCCTGAAGGACATCGCCGGCTACGCCGATGGCATCGGCCCCGAGCTGCGCTCGATCATTCCGCTGGATGCCAAGGGCGCGCTGGGCACGCCGACCTCGCTGGTACGTGATGCGCACGCGGCCGGCCTGATGGTGATTCCGTACACCTTCCGCCCGGAGAATCACTTCCAGCCCAGCAACCTGCGCAAGGGTGCCGACGCCGCACGCAACGCGGAAGGCTCGATCGCCGAGATGCGCGCCTACCTTGGGACCGGCATCGATGCCTTCTTCACCGATGATCCTGCGCTCGGCCGGCAGGCGGTGGACGGGATGGGCGCGGCGGGGAACTGATTCTCCCGGTAGTGCCGGCCGCTGGCCGGCAACCCGGAGATTCCCACCGAAGGTTCACGAGGTTGCCGGCCAGCGGCCGGCACTACCATCGCTCAGCCGCGCGGCTCGTTCGGGCGGCGGAACGGGATCACCACGTAGTCCTGGCCCTCGCGCGGCTGCCACAGCACCGGCACGCGCTGCGGTGACGGCGGCTCCAGCTCGTCATCGGCCAGCGGCTCGGTCTCGTCTTCTTCGTCTTCCCAGCTGTAGCGCTGGCGCGGCGGCAGCGGATCGGCGTTGCGGAACAGCAGCGCGGCGATGATGCCGGCGAAGGCGCCGCCCATGTGCGACTGCCAGGACACGCCGTCGGCGTGCGGCAATACGGTCATCAGCATGCCGCCGTAGAACAGCATGCCGATCAGGCCGGTCGCGATCGCCGCGCGGTCTCGGCGCAGCAGGCCCAGGCTGGCCAGCAGGAACATCAGGCCATGGGTCACGCCACTGGCGCCCAGATGCACGCTGCCCGGATTGCCCAGCATCCACGCACCGAGGCCCGAACCCAGCCACAGCAGGGGCAGGGCGCGCACGGTGGCTTTCGGATACACGCTGCCGGCGAGGGTGCCAAGGATCAGGATTGCGATGCTGTTGGCGGCGATGTGCTCGACCGAGGCATGCAGCATCGGGCCGCCGATCAGGCCGAGCAGGCCCTTGGCCTCCAGCGGCGCGACCGCCCACGGTCGCCAGTCGAACGTGCCCTGCAGGGCGAACACGGCCACCAGCACCAGCACGGCGGCCAGGCTGACATTGAACGCCCGCAGGATGCGCGAGCGGTCATTGCGGGGGGCCGGCACGTCGCCGGCGGGCAGGGGCGCGTTGTTGTCCATACCTCAGCAATGGCGGTGGCTGGCGCGAAACCAAGGCCACCGCAGCGGGAGAGTGGGGTGCGGCCGGCGGGACAATCCCACCGGCCGCGCCGTTCAGCCGGTCAGGTTCAGGCCTGGCCTTCGCCTTCCTTCGGCGGGTACTTCAGGCTCAGCACCACGGTGGCGGCGATGATCACGGCGACCACGCCCAGCGAGACCGGGGTCGGGATCTTGAACAGGTCGATGATCATCATCTTGATGCCGATGAAGCCCAGTACCAGCGCCAGGCCGTACGGCAGCAGGTGGAAGCGGTCGGCCATGCCGGCCAGCAGGAAGAACATCGCACGCAGGCCCAGCACCGCGAACACGTTGGAGGTGAGCACGATGAACGGGTCGGTGGTGATCGCGAAGATCGCCGGGATGCTGTCCACGGCGAAGATCACGTCGGTGACCGCGATCAGGATCAGCACCGCGAACAGCGGGGTGAACCAGCGCACGCCATCGCGCTTCACGCTCAACGCGTTGCCGGCGTAGTCCGGCAGCAGGCGCAGGTGCTTGCGCATCCAGCGCAGGGCCGGGTTGGTCTCCAGGTCCGGCTCCTGGCCGGCGGCAAACCACATCTTCCAGCCGGTGAACAGCAGGAAGGCACCGAACACGTAGAGCAGCCAATGGAACTGGCTGATCAGCACGCTACCGGCGAAGATCATGATCGTACGCAGCACGATCGCACCCAGGATGCCGATGATCAGCACCTTCTGGCGCTGCTCCTCCGGCACCGCGAAGTAGCTCATGATCATCAGGAAGACAAAGATGTTGTCGACCGCCAGCGCCTTCTCGACCAGGTAGCCGGTCAGGAACTCGAGGCCGACCTTGTTGGCCACGACCTGGCCGGCGGTCTCATTCAGGTAGTACCAGAGGCCCGCATTGAACAGCAGGGCCAGCGCGACCCAGCCGATGGACCACCACAGGGCCTCCTTGAAGGTGACCTTGTGCGGTCCACCATGGCGCATCAACACGAGGTCGACCAGCAGGGCGATGACCACCACCGCTGCGAAGCCGCCCCACAACCACACGTTACCGATCGTCTGCATTGGGAATGTCCGTTGGAAAGATGAATGCCAGGCCGGACGGCGAGGATCTGCAACGGAGGATCGGGAGGGGATCCAGGGACAGAGCTTCGCCAGTACGGCGAAGGTCTCGCTCGCAGTTCCAGTCGGCTGGAACTGCCGTTGCACCGGAGCCTGCGGGCTCGAAATGACGGCGACAACGTCTGGGAGCTACTCCCCTTCTGGCGCCGATTCTGCGGCCTGGCCGGGCTGCCGTCAAATGCCGGGTGGCCGGGGTCCCCGCTCTGGTAGATGCCAACCTTGGTTGGCATGCAGGCCGGGGCCAGAGCCCCTGCGGGGATCTGACCCCGGCGCCCGGTTTACAATAGGTGGATGAATACCCCCCTTCCGATTGTCCGCCTCAAGAACGCGTGGCGTTCCAGCCACCCGTGGATCTTCCAGAAACTGGTCGAGAAGCCGACCGTCCGGCCCAAGCCCGGTTCCATCGTCGACGTGGTCGGCATTGATGGCGAGTTCATTGGCCGCGGGTTCTACAACGGGCATTCGCGCATTGCCGTGCGCATCCTCGAGACCGACCAGAACGTGCCGGTGGATGCCGGCTGGTTCTCGCGCAAGATCGCCCAGGCGGTGTCGCTGCGCCGTGAGGTGCTCAAACTCGATGCGGTGTCCGACGCCTGGCGCGTTGTGCACAGCGAAGGCGATGGCCTGTCCGGCCTGGTGGTCGACCGCTACGGCGACCTGGTGGTGGTCGAGTTCTTCGCCGCCGGCATGTTCCGCCACCGTGAGTGGATCTACGACGCCCTGCGCGAGCAGTTCCCGGGCTGCCGCTTCCACAGCTTCGCCGACGAGCACGTGCAGAAGCAGGAAAGCTTCGACTTCCACGGCAACACCACCACCGAAGCGTCGGTGATCACCGAGTACGGCATCAAGTTCCGCGCCGACCCGGCCGGTGCGCACAAGACCGGCTTCTTCGCCGACCAGCGCGAGAACCGCGAGTGGCTGAGCCAGCAGGTGGAAGGCAAGAGCGTGCTGGACCTGTGCTGCAACACCGGCGGTTTTGCGGTGTATGCGGCCGCGCGCGGCGCCTCGGAAGTGGTCGGCATCGACATCGATGAAGACGTCATCCAGATCGCCAAGGGCAATTCGCGCCTGAACAACGTGCGCCCGAAGTTCGTCCAGTCCGACATCTTCCCGTGGCTGCGCGATGCGGCCAATCGTGGCGAGCAGTACGACGTGGTGATCCTGGACCCGGCGAAGATGACCCGTGACCGCGACCAGGTCATCACTGCGCTGAAGAAGTACCTGGACATGAACAAGCTGGCGCTGGGCGTGGTGAAGCCGGGCGGCCTGTTCGCCACGTTCTCCTGCACCGGCCTGGTGGCCGAGGACCAGTTCCTCGACATGCTGCGCCGCGCGGCCTATTTCTCCGGCCGCACGATCCAGATCCTGAAGGTAGCCGGCGCCGGTCCGGACCATCCGTTCATGGCCCACGTGCAGGAATCGCGTTACCTGAAGGCCGTGTTCTGCCGCGTGGTGGACTGACCGCGGGACGATGTAGAGCCGAGCCGCGCCACCTGATCAATGGGGCGCCATTCTTGCGAACGCATCGCAATGCGCGGGAAGCTGGCCGCCGGGCAGTGAACATGATTCACGCCCGGCGGATCTGCGTGGAAGCCTCGCGATTCGCCGGGCGCGGCCCGGCGCTACCCAATGCGTGGCCACGGCGCTATGGTCGGGCTCTTCCCATTCGCGGTGAGAGCCCATGCCTTCGTTGCGCCACCTGTCTGTCATGCTTGCCCTGGTGCTGTGCGCGCCGCTGTCCGTCCACGCCGTTGAGTTCAGCGCGCAGGAGCTGGCCCGTGCCAAGGCGCTGCAACAGCGCCTGGTCACCCTCGACAGCCATCTGGATACGCCGGCCAACTTCGGTCGCAGCGGCTTCGACATTGAGCAGCGCCACGACCGCAACGCGCTTTCGCAGGTGGACTACCCGCGCATGGTCGAAGGTGCGCTCGATGGCGGCTTCTGGGCGATCTACACCGATCAGGGCGATCGCAGCGCAGCGGCCCACCTGGCCGAGCGTGACCATGGCCTGCAGCGACTGATGGAAATCCGCGAGATGCTGGCGGCCAATCCCGAGCGCTTCGCGCTGGCGCTGACCGCCGATGACGCGGCGCGGATCAAGGGCGCCGGCAAGCGCGTGGTCTACATCAGCATGGAAAACGCCAGCCCGCTGGTGGAAGACCCGAGCCTGCTTTCGTTCTACCACCGCGCCGGCCTGCGCCTGCTCAGCACCGTGCACTTCGCCAACAACGAGTTCGCCGATTCGGCTACCGATCCGAAGGGTGCCGAGTGGAAGGGGCTGAGCCCGGCCGGCAAGGAGCTGGTGCGGCAAGCAGTGAAGCTGGGCATCGTGATCGACCAGTCGCATGCCTCGGACGCGGTGTTCGACGACCTGCTGGCGATGATGCCGGTGCCCTTCGTGCTGTCGCACAGCTCGGCCAAGGCCGTGTACGACCACCCGCGCAATCTGGATGACGCGCGCCTGCGCAAGCTGGCCAGGGCCGGTGGCGTGATCCAGGTGAACGCGTATGGCGGCTACCTGATCGACACCGCGAAGACGCCCGAGCGCAAGCAGGCAGAAGAAGCGCTGAGCAGGCAGCTGGGCGGCTGGGAAGGGATGGGCATCGAGCAGGGCGTGGCCCTGCTGAAAGCCGAACAGGCACTGGACCATGAGCACCCGGTGCGGCATGCCGACCTGGACGACTTCTTCGCCCACTTCGAGCACATCCTCAAGGTGGTCGGCCCCGAGCACGTGGGTATCGGCCTGGACTGGGATGGTGGCGGCGGCCTGAGTGACCTGCCCGATGTCAGCCAGCTGCCGAAGATCACCGCCTGGCTGCTGCGCAAGGGCTATACCGAGAAGCAGATTGCCGGCATCTGGGGCGGCAACCTGCTGCGGGTGATGCGCCAGGCGCAGGATTACGCGGCAAAACAGGGCGGTTGACCGCCCTGCGGTAGTGCCGGCCGCTGGCCGGCATTGCCCGTATCAACAGGATCCGAGGTGCCGGCCAGCGGCCGGCATTACCGCTGATCCGGTTACTTCGCGATCAGTGCGTGGCGGCGGCTGTACAGGAAGTACAGCACCAGGCCGACCACGTTCCACAGCAGGAAGTACAGCTGCGTGCTGTGCGGCAGGCTGAGGAACAGGTAGATGCAGCCCAGCGCGGCCAGCGGGCCGACCACGAAAGCAGCCGGCGTACGGAAGCTGCGCTCGCGGTTCGGTTCGCGCAGGCGCAGTACCACCAGGCAGACGCCCACTGCAGTGAACGCGGCCAGGGTACCGGCGTTGGCCAGTGCCGCGATCTCGTCCAGGCGTGCCACGCCGGCCAGCGCCGACACCACGACCGCAGTGAACAGCGTGGTCGCCACCGGCGTGCCGGTACGCGCGTTGACCTTGGACAGGCCACGCGGCAGCAGGCCATCGCGGCTCATCACGAAGAAAATGCGGCTCTGGCCGTACAGGAAGGCCAGCAGCACGGTCGGCAGCGCGATGATCGCGATCACGCCGATCACCATTGCCGCGGTCGGATGGCCGAGCTGGCGCATGATCAGCGCCAGCGGCTCGGCGCTGTGGCCGAACACTGCATAGCTCATCGCACCAACGGCCGCGAGCGCGACCAGCACGTAGACGATGGTGCAGCCGATCATCGAGCCGATGATGCCGATCGACAGGTCGCGGCCCGGGTTCTTGGTTTCTTCGGCGGCGGTGGAGATCGCATCGAAGCCGTAGAAGGCGAAGAAGATGATCGCTGCCGCTGCCATTACGCCGTGTTCGACGCCATCAGGGCCCATCGACTTGGCAAAGCCATACGGCATGAACGGCTGCAGGTTGGCGCTGTCGAAGGCGGGCAGGGCCACAGCCACGAAGATGGCCAGCGCGATCAGCTTGAACACCACCAGGATGGCGTTGAGGGTGGCGCTTTCCTTGGTGCCGGCCATCAGCATGCCGGCCACCAGCCAGGTGATGACGATCGCCGGCAGGTTGATCATGCCGCCTTCCACGTGCGGGCCGGCTGCGAGCCAAGCTGGCAGGTGCACGTTCCAGCCGAACTGGGTGTGGACCCATTCGAGGAAGCCGACGAAGTAGCCGGACCAGCCCACCGCCACCGTACTCACCACCAGCGAGTACTCCAGGATCAGGCTCCAGCCCACCACCCAGGCGAACACCTCGCCCAGCGCGCTGTAGCTGTAGGTGTAGGCACTGCCGGCGGCCGGCATCATCGTCGACAGCTCGGCGTAGGACAGCGCCGCGCAGGCGCAGACCGCGCCGGCGATGGCGAAGGAGATCAGCACGGCCGGGCCGGCCAGGTTGGCACCGACGCCGATCAGCGTGTAGATGCCGGTGCCGACGATGGCACCGATGCCCAGTGCGATCAGGTGCGGCCAGCTGAGCGTCGGAATCAGGCGCCTGCCGGCTTCGTGGACGGTGACGGAATCTAGGGACTTGCGCCGGAACAGGGACATGCAGGCCTCGGAAGGGGTGACTAAGAACGACAAGTTCCCGAGTGTGACCGAACGCAGCGCAGCATTACCACTGACGGGGGTCATACGTGGGTCAGATGCGTCACCGGCGCGACTGTACTCCGAGCATTCTGCCGGAATCGGCACAAATTCTGGCAGGATTCGAAATGATTCGATCCCTCAAGGCGAGCCCGGAGTCGATTGAAGTGCGAGAGCAGGGGCCAGATCGATGCTGACCCGCTGCGGATCGACCACCGGCGCCGCACCTTGGGTTCTCAACTGGGCCACCAGCACTTCGAAGCCCTGCGCGCGGCCGAACGCGTGCTCGTCCAGGGTCAACGGCAGCAGCTGCAGGAAGTCGAATCGTCCCGATGGCAGTTGCTGGGGTCCCGGGAAATGCAATGACGGAACGAAGACGGCCGCCTGCAGCATGCTCCCTGCGTGATCCACCGGCCCCCCCAGCTTCAGCCGGTCCCATGGCGCCAACGGATTGCCGGGCATGCGTGAGTGGCACAGCAGCAGGTGGTACGCAGTGAACCAGCGCAAGGTGGTCAGTGCCCAGGTCGCTTCTTCCTGCGTCTCAAGCATCAGTTCGATGCCCAACCCCGAATCGCCATCTTCGTGCCGCCCTTCCCAAGGGTTGGACAGGCCGGAGCTGACATAGATCCAGTGCCTTCGATCACCGTGCGGAGGGCAGGCATTGACGCCGACATGCAGCCAGCGCGGGTCGATCTGCTCCTGCTTGAAGACGTTGCGCAGCAGATCCATGTCGATCGGATAGATGCCCGGCCCGGTATTGCCGAACAACCGCCGGTACAGCGTCTCCTCCCGATACTCCCAGCTGCGCTCCAGCAGGGTGTCGTCGTCCATGGTGCTCACTCGGCCACCTTGCCGGGCCAGCGGCAGCCGTCTTCCTGCCAGGCCTCGACGTCATCGTGGAAGGTGGTGCGACGTCCGTCGCGGGTACGCTCATAGCTCAGGTCCAGCACCAGCGCGCCCTGCGTGCTCAGCAGGTAGCGGCCGTTGAGGCGCCCGCTGATGCGCTCTTCCCAGACGCTGTCGAACTGGTACGGGCGGTCTTCGGCCAGCACGGTGGTCTCCATCGAAACCTGGCGCAGCCGCAGGCGTTCGCGGTGCCCGGCGTAACGAACGTCGGCCTGGCCATCCTCCAGCCACCGCCATTCCAGGTGGATGCTGTCGTTGCGACCGCCGCTCAGGCAACGATGGTCCTGCGCGCTGGCCGCCGACGCGGCGGTGTTGGCCAGAAGCAGCAGGGCGGCCATGGCCGCCGGCCAGGGTTTCATCCGTTCAGCCCCAACCGGATGCCGAACCCCACCAGGAACAGGCCGGCCACGCGGCGCAGCGCGTCGCTGATCCGCGGGTGCTGGATCAGCCGGCGGCGGGCCAGGTTGCCCACGCCGATCAGCATCGAGCAGTAGGCGATGCTGACCACCAGGATGATGCCGGCCAGCGCGGCGAAGGTGGCGATGCCCTGGTGTGCCTTGGGATCGATGAACAACGGCAGGAAGGCCATGTAGAACAGGATCGCCTTCGGGTTGAGCAGGCTGACCAGGATCGCCTGCTGGAAGTAGCGGCCCGGCTGCATGCGGATCGGGCCGGCGTCACCGCCCTCGTGCTTGGGCGTGCGCAGCAGGCTGATGCCGACCCACACCAGGTAGGCCGCACCGAGGTACTGCACCGCGTGGAAGACCAGCGGGTTGGCCTTGAGCAGCGCCGCCACACCCGCCAACGCCAGCCACATCAGGATCTGGTCGCCGACGAGCAGGCCGGCCAGCGCGGTGTAGCCGCCGCGCACGCCACCACGGCCGGTGGCGGTCAGCAGGGTGAAGGTGCCGGGGCCGGGCAGGGCGAGGAACACCAGCACGGCGACCAGAAACGTCCACAGGTCCTGGATGCCCATCCACGGCATGGCGGCGTTCTCTTGTTACGGGGGGCCGCCATTGTCGGCCAGTGCCGCAGTTGGCGACAGGGGGCGGGCAATGCCACCAGGCATGCCAGACAGCAGCGGTTGCAGGTGCTGGCGCAGCTGCGCGTGCAATTGCCGCACGGCCGGCGAGAACTGCTTGCGGTGCGGGCACACCAGCTGCAGCGGAATGCTGCTGCCGACACCGTCGAGCAGCAGCTGCAGGCGCCCGGCCCGCACGTCTTCGCGCAGGTCCAGCCAGGACTTGTAGGTGATGCCTTCGCCGGCCACCGCCCAGCGCCGCACCACATCGGCGTCGTCGCAGACCAGCGGGCCGCGCACGGGAATCACCGTGCGGCGTGCGTCGACCTCGAAGGACCAGCGATCGTAGGCGCGGCCATTGAGTTGATAGACCAGGCAGTCGTGCTCGCGCAGATCCTCCAGGCGCGTGGGCGTGCCACGCCGCTGCAGATAGCCGGGCGAGGCGGCCAGCACGCGCCGGTTGCCTTCCAGCAGCGGCAAAGCCACGTAGTTGGCGTCGTCGAAATGACCGATGCGGATGGCCACGTCGACCGGGTCGCGGAACACGTCGGCGACCTCGTCGGACAGGCGCAGGTGCAGGCGCAGCCGCGGGTGCGCGGCGCGGAACGCGCTCAACCACGGCAGCAGCAGGTTGCGGCCGAAGTCCGACGGCGCCGACAGCTGCAGGGTGCCATGCAGTTCGGCGTCTTCGCCCTGCACGCGGGCCTGGCCCTCGCGCAGGGTCGCCAGTACCTCCTGTGCATAGGGCAGGTACAGCGCGCCTTCGCCAGTCAGGCGCAGGCTGCGGGTGGTGCGCACGAACAGGCGCAGGTCCAGCTCGCGCTCCAGCCGTGCCACCGCTGCAGCCACCTGGCCGGGCAGCAGGTCGGCCTCGCGCGCGGCCTGGGAGAAGCTGCCCAGCGCGGCGGTGCGGACGAACAGCTGCAGGTCGTCGAAGCGGATCATCTTCATTGCCAGAGTGAAAGTGCTGCCCGATTCTGCGCCTTTCTGAGGGGGCGCGCGCGGCGCAACCTGTCGCCTCCTTCCCCACTGGACCGCTGCCATGCGCGCCATTGCCTACACCCACGCCGGCCTGCCGATCGATGATGCCCGGGCCCTGACCGACATCGACCTGGCGCTGCCGCAGCCCGGCCCGCGCGACCTGCGCGTGGCGGTACGCGCGGTGGCCGTGAATCCGGTCGACACCAAGGTCCGCCGCAACATGGCCACCGACGGCCCGCGCGTGCTGGGCTGGGATGCGGTCGGCATCGTCGACGCGGTGGGCAGCGAGGTGACCCTGTTCCAGCCCGGCGATGCGGTCTACTACGCCGGCGTCATCGATCGCCCGGGCAGCAATGCCGAGTACCAGTTGGTGGACGAGCGCAGCGTTGGCCGCAAGCCGGCCAGCCTCGACGATGCCGCCGCCGCCGCACTGCCACTGACCGCGATCACGGCGTGGGAGTTGCTGTTCGACCGCCTGCGCATCCCGGAGGGCGGTGGCGAGGGCCAGACCCTGCTGGTGATTGGTGCTGCGGGTGGCGTTGGTTCGATCCTGGTGCAGCTGGCGCGGAAGCTGACGAAACTGACGGTGATCGGCACCGCCTCGCGTCCGGATACCCAGGACTGGGTGTATGCGATGGGCGCGCATCACGTGATCGACCACAGCCTGCCGCTGGCCGAGGGCCTGGCGCGGTTGGGCATCAGCGAGGTGCAGCACGTGGCCAGCCTGACCCACTCCGACCAGCACTACGCGCAGATCGTGGAACTGCTGGCGCCGCAGGGCCAGCTGGGGCTGATCGATGATCCCGGCCAGGTCGATGTGATGGCGCTCAAGCGCAAGGCGCTGTCCCTGCACTGGGAATCGATGTTCACCCGGCCGCTGTACCGCACCGCCGACATGCAGCGCCAGCATGATCTGTTGAACCGGGTGGCCGAGCTGATCGACACGGGCGTGCTGCAGACCACGCTGGGCGAGCACTTCGGACGCATCGACGCGGCCAACCTGCGGCGCGCCCACGCGCTGCTGGAGAGCCACCGCGCCAAGGGCAAGATCGTGCTGGAAGGCTGGTAAGGCCGGTCATTCCCGCGCCCTTGGGGTCAGATCCCTTTCCCAAAGGAAAAGGGATCTGACCCCTGCCTCAGGCCACGCCGTTGTCGACGTGGGCGGAGAAACCGGGCTGCTGCCGCAGGCGTTCGAACCATGCTGCGAGGTTTGGCAGCGCCGGTTTGGTGCCAGGCGTGCTGCGCCAGCGTTGGGTCGACAGCCCGAGCACGATGTCGGCCAGAGTGAAAGTGTTGCCCGCCACGTGCGAATGGCCACCGGCCAACTGTGTGTCGAGCACGCCCATCAAGCGGTTCCACTGCGCCAGGCTGGCCTCGGCGCGGGCATCGTCCGGGTAGTCCGGATGCTGGCGCACGCGCGCCATGAACACGTGCCGCCAGGCGCTGTTGAGGTCGCTGGCCTGCCAGTCCATCCACTGCTCGACCCGGGCGCGGCCCTGCGCCGTACCGGGCAGCAGGTCGTCACGGCCAGCGCGTACGGCCAGGTAGCGGCAGATGCTGTTGGACTCCCAGAGCACGAAGTCGCCATCGCGCAGGACCGGCACCTGCCGGTTCGGGTTCAACGTGGCCAGCAGGTCCGCCGGCGGTTCTGGCTCGTGGTGAAGTGGCAGGTCGAGGTCGGCGCAGAGCCACAACACCTTGCGCACGTTGATGGAGGTGGGCTTTCCGTAAAGAGCGAGCATGCGGGCTTCCGGGGCGGACCGACCCAGCCTAGCGCAGCGGGGCTAAACTGATCGCATGAATATCGAAGTCCTCATGATCCTGGCAGTGGTCCTGCTGCTGGCGACCCTGGTCACGCTGTTGCTGCTGTGGCGTCGCAGTGCCGGCGGTGCACCGTCCAGCGAACTGCAGCGGCAACTGGACAGCGAGCGCGAACAGCATCGCCTCGCCCTGGTCGATGCCGGCCAGCTGCGCGGCCGCCTCGATGCGCTGGGTGCGGAACTGGAAAACGAACGGGGCCGCAGTCAGCAGCACGCGCAGGCGGTCACTACGCTGACCGCCCGGGTGGAGCGCGAAGCGGCGCTGTCGGCCAGTCGCGAAGCACAGCTGGCTGAACGTGAAGCGGCCCTGGCGCAGGCGCGCGCTGCCGTTGCCGATACCAGCAGCGAACTGCAGCAGGCGCTGCAGCGCTACCAGCAGCTGCACGGTGAACATGCCCGCGCGGTGGCCAATCTGCAGCACTCCGAACGCGCCAGTGCCGAACTGCGCAGCTATCTCGATACGGCCAAGGAAAAGCTGTCCGGCGCCTTTGCCGAACTGGCCGGCAAGGTGTTCGACGAACGTGGACAGCAGTTCGAGAAGAACGTACGGCAGGCGACGGTGCAGTCGCGCGCGGATATCGAGGGGCTGCTCAAGCCGTTCGCCGACAAGCTGGGCGATTTCCGCACCCGCGTCGATACCCTGTATGGCGAGGAAGCACGCCAGCGCGCCAGCCTGCTGGGTGCGGTGGGCGAACTGAAGACGCTCAACCAGGACATGGCCGCGCAGGCATCGGCGCTGACCAATGCGCTGAAGGGCAATGCCAAGGTCCGCGGCGACTGGGGCGAGCTGATGCTCGACAACGTACTGCGCGGATCGGGGCTGGAAGAGGGCGTGCACTACCAGCGGCAGAAGCATGCCGTGGATGACGAAGGTGCGCGCCTGCGCCCGGACGTGGTGGTGCAGTTCCCCGACGAACGCAGCGTGGTGATCGACAGCAAGGTGAACCTGATCGCCTGGCAGGAAGCCATGAATGCCGCCACCCCGGAGCAGTCGGAAGACGCGTTGCGCCGGCACGCGGTTGCGCTGCGCCAGCACGTGAAGGACCTGGGCGAGAAGAACTATCCGAAGGCGTTGGGCAGCGAGACGCTGGACATCACCATCGCCTTCGTTCCCATCGAAGGTGCCTTGTCGGCCGCACTGGGCGCCGACGGCAGCCTGCAGGCGTTCGCCTTCGACAACCGCGTGGTGTTCGCCTCGCCCAACACCCTGATGGCGCTGCTGCGCGTGGCCGAGCGCCTGTGGACGCGCGACAAGGTGCAGAAGCAGGCGCTGAAGATCAGCGAGGCCGGTGGCCTGGTGCTGGACGCATTGACCGGGTTCCTGCAGGACTTCACCGCCATGGGCAAGAAGCTGGACGATGCCGGCAAGGCCTACGCCGATGCGCGCAATCGCCTGATCGATTCGCCGCAGTCGGCCATCAGCCGCGCCCGTCGGCTTGCCGAACTGGGCAGCAAGGCCAAGCGCGCGCTGCCACCGGAGCTGACCCCGGACCCGATGCAGCAGCTGAGCGCGCCAGAGGACGACGAGGACGGCAATGCGGGCTGACACGTCCCGTGCACCTGCGCCTGGTTATGCTGGGCGCCCTGTGTCCGTGGCGGGTACCGACATGCGCTTGCGCTCCTGTGCCGTTCTTGTCCTGGCTGCGTTGCTGGCCGCATGCAGCAGCGCGCCTCCGGTTGCCGACACGACTACGGCCGCTCCCACGCCGGAAGCCAGCGAGGCCTACCGCGAAGCACGTGACGTCGACTGTCAGGCCGCCGGCGGCACCCTGCAGCGGCTCGGCCGCCTGCAGCGCGAGCAGTGCGTGATCCCCTATGCCGACGCCGGTAAGGCCTGCAGCCGCAAGAGCGACTGCACGGGCCAGTGCCTAGCCGGTCCCGAGGTGGCCGCCGGCAGTGCCGCCACCGGTACCTGCCAGCGCGATGTGCGCCAGAACTTCGGGTGCCGCCAACGCATCGACGACGGCAAGGCGCAGGGCACGATCTGCGTGGACTGATCGTAGTGCCGGCCGCTGGCCGGCAACCGCATGAACCCCCGGGAACGATCGCAGCATTGCCGGCCAGCGGCCGGCACTACCGGCATCGCGCGGCGCTATGCTGGTGGGCCATTCCCCGACGTAGCCGGAGCCCCCGCGTGAGCACCCCGATCCAGGACATTTCCCTCACCACCATCGACGGCCAGCCGTCCTCGCTTGCCGACTACCAGGGCAAGGTGCTGCTGCTGGTGAACGTCGCTTCCAAGTGCGGCCTGACCCCGCAGTACGAAGGCCTGCAGGCGCTGTATGCGGAAAAGCATGCGCAGGGCCTGGAAGTGCTGGGCTTCCCCGCCAACAACTTCCTTGGCCAGGAGCCGGGCAGCGAGGCCGAGATCCAGCAGTTCTGCCAGCTCACCTACGATGTCAGTTTCCCGATGTTCTCCAAGATCAGCGTGGCTGGCGAGGACACCCACCCGCTGTACCAGCAGTTGACCGCTGCGCAGCCGCAGTCGATCGGTGAAGGCCCGCTGCGCGAGCGCCTGGCCAGCAAGGAGATCCCGATCCATCCGGCCCCGGCGGTGCTGTGGAACTTCGAGAAGTTCCTGGTCGGCCGCGATGGCAAGGTCGTCGCCCGCTTTGCGCCGGACGTGGCCGCCGATGATGCGCGCCTGCGCGAGGCCATCGAGGCGGCACTGGTGGCCTGATCGGCCGGGGTCGGATCCCTTTCCACGGGAAAGGGCTCCGACCCCACCCGCAGCGCCAAAGAAAAACCCCGCCGAGGCGGGGTTTTTCATGCGCTGCAGACCGGACTCAGTGCGTCCACTGCGGCATCGGCATCGCATCGACCGGGATCGGCGAATTGGCATCGTCGTGGCCGCGGTCGCGCTTGCTGCGCAGATCGTTCTCGATCTGGTAGTTGCGGCGCTGCATCCAGGCATCGCGGACCAGGGCGTATTCGTCCACTGCGGTGTCGCGCAGATCGTCGATCGCCAGCAGCTGTGCGCGGGTGTCGACCAGCTGCAGGCCCTGCAGGCCGATGCGGATCTTGTCTTCCTCGATGCGGCGCATCGGCGACAGCGGGATGTCACCGGCCAGGCCGAACACATCGCGCACGGTACGCGGGCCGAAGAACGGCAGTTCCACGTAGCGCGAACGACGCCAGCCCCAGGCACCCAGGGTCTGGCCGAAGTCTTCATTGCGACGCGGCACCATCGCCTTGCTGGCCGGATCGAACAGGCCACCGATGCCCAGCGTGCTGTTCATCAGGAAGCGGCCGAGGCTGTCCCACGCGTCGGCACCGCGGCCCTGCAGCAGCTGGTTGGTGATGGTCACCGGCGCACGCAGGTTGCTGAAGAAGTTGCTGACGCCGGTACGCGCGAAGCGCGGCACCACATGGGTATAGGCGGTGGCCAGGGGACGGGCCACGCCGCGGTCGACCGCGTTGTTGAACTTGTGGACCTTGCGGTTGAACGGTTCCCACGGATCGTAGGCCGCCGCACTGCCGGTGTTGCCGGTGCCGCCATACAGGGCGTCGAAATCATCGTCGCCAGCGGCGGCGGTGGACGCTGCGGTCTTCGGCGCGCCGGCCTCCGCGCCCTGCGGTGCAGCCGTCGGCGACGACGCGGCGGGCGCCGCAGGATTGGCCACGGGGGCGACCGGAGCAGCGTCGACCACGCCGGTATCGGCTGTTGCGGCCGGCGCTTCGGCAGCAGGGCTGGGCGCAACCACGGTGCTGGCGACCGGTGCATCGCTGCGCGCGGGCTTGCCGGCACAGGCGGTGAGGGCGGTGGCCAGGACGATCAGGGGGAAAGTGCGTACGACGTTCATGTCAGCTCGCAGCAGAAGTAGCGTTGAAATCCAGGTCGGGCGACAGCCGGTAGGCTGCGCTCAGCTCGTTGTAGCCGGCCGGCGCGCCGGAAATGGCCAGCGCATGGCCGGCCTTGCGCGCACGGGCCGCCAGTTCGGCCAGCAGGGCCAGGCCGGCGCTGTCCACGCGCTCGACCTCGCCCAGCTCCAGCCGCGCCAGCTTGGCCGGCAGGGCCTGCAGCTGCGGCCACAGCGCGATCACCGCGGCACGGTCGAGCACCCCGCGCAGGCGCAGGGTGTCGCCTTCCAGCAGCGCCAGCGCGTTACTTGCCATTGCCCGCGGGCCCGGCCTGCATGCTGCCGCTGTGCAGCTCGCTGGCCACCTGCTTGATGCCCTTCTGGCGCAGCGGGGTGTCGAACTGGTTGCGGAAGGTCTGCACGTAGGAGATGCCTTCGATGTTGACGTCGAAGATCTTCCACTGGCCGTTCACGTTGCGCATCCAGTACTCGACCGGGGTCGGTTCGCTGCCGGCGCGCACCAGTTCGGTGCTCACGCGCACGCCGCGGTTGCCCGGCAGCGGGCTCTCACCCTTCAGGCGGAAGCTCGGCTTGCCCTGGATGTTGAGCAGGGTCGAACCGTAGCGCTGCATCAGGCTGTCGGCCATGGCATCGGCGAACAGCTTGATGTCGGCATCCGAGGCGCCGCGGGCGTGCGGGCCCAGCACCAGGCGCGCGGCGTAGTCGCGATCGAAGGTGCGGTTCAATTCGCTGTCGATGTAGCTGCGCAGGCTGGCCGGGTTGCTGCTGAACTCGCTCCGGCGCTGCTGCAGGGTGGTGAGGATGCGCGTGCTGGCATCGATCACCACCTTGCCGGCCTGGCCCTGCGTCGCGGCTGCGGCGGGGGCGGGGGCGGCGGCCTGGGCCTGGGCGAGGAACGGCGTGGCCAGCAGCAGCGTCGAGGCGAGCAGGGCCGGGATCAGTTTCATCTTCATGGTTGCGGTTCCGTTGCAGGCGCCTGCGCGCCATCGTTGGGCTTCTGGCCTGCGCCACCACCGGCGCCGCCACTGAACATGTACTTGCCGACCAGCTGGATCAGGTCAACCGCCGGCTGGGTGAAGACGATCTCGTCACCGGCCTTGAGCACGTCCGGGTCACCGCCCGGCTGCAGACCGATATAGCTCTCGCCGAGCAAACCACTGGTGAAGATGCCGGCCGAGGTGTCCGCCGGCAGGTCCTTGACCTTGCTGTCCATGCGCAGGGTCACGATGGACTCGAACTTCACCGGATCCAGGTCGATCGAGGCGACCTGGCCGACGGTGACGCCGCCGATCTTCACCGGCGCCTGCTTGCGCAGCTGGCCGACCTGGGAGAAGCGTGCCTTCAGCTCGTAGCCCTGGCTGCCCCAGCTCCAGCGCTGGTTGGTCGAGGCCACGGCCAGCACCATCAGCGAGGCCAGGGCCAGCAGCAGGAAGGCGCCGACGGAGAATTCGAGTCTGGGACCGCGGATGGCCATGTGGATTACCTGATCGAGTCGTGGTGGCCGCGCGCGCATGCGCACCGCCGGTGGAGGGGTTAGGTGAACAACATTGCCGACAGCACGAAGTTGAACATCAGCACCAGCAGCGAGGCGTTGACCACCGCACGGGTGGTCGCCACCGAGGTGCCCTCGATGGTCGGCTCGGCGTGGAAACCAACGTAGGCGGCGACCAGCGCGGCGGTGCCGCCGAAGATCGCCGACTTCAGCATCGCCACGCCGAAGTCATCCCAGAAATCGACGCTGTTGCGCAGCGCCGACCAGAACACGCCATTGTCCAGGCCCAGCACGTGCACCGCTTCGAAGTAGCTGGCACTGATCGCCAGCGAACAGAAGATGCCGGTCAGCAGCGGCACGGTCAGCACCGCCGCCCAGAAGCGCGGCGCCACGGCCTTGGCCACCGGGTCGATCGCCATCAGCTCCAGCGCCTTGATCTGGTCGGTGGCGCGCATCAGGCCCAGTTCGGCGGCGATCGAACTGCCGGCGCGGCCGATGAACAGCAGCGCGGTCAGCACCGGCGCCAGCTCGCGGTACAGCGACAGGCCGAGCAGGGTCGACAGCGCGTCGGCCGCACCGAAGGTGGTCAGCGTGCGGTAGCCCTGCAGGGTCAGTACCAGGCCGACGAAGGCACCACCGACAGCGATGATCGGCAGCGAGCGCGCGCCGATCTTGTAGATCTCGCGGGTCAGCTCGGCCAGGAAGTCACGGGTCGGCAGCGAACCACGCAGCACGGTCAGCGAGAACAGGCCGGCGCGGCCCAGCGAGCGGGTGGCTTGGACGAACGGCATCAGGCCACCCTCGCGCGCGGCGCGGCATCGAACGGAATGGGGCCATCGGGCTGGCCGTGCAGGAACTGCCGCAGCAGCGGGTCCTGGCTGGACTGCAGCGCCTCGGGCGTGCCCTGGAACACGATGCCGCCATTGGCAATGGCGATGACCTGGTCGCAGATCGGCAGGGTCTCGTGCACGTGGTGGCTGACGATGATGCTGGTCAGGCCCAGGCTGTGGTTGAGGCGCTGGATCAGGCTCATGATCACCCCCGAGGCGATCGGGTCCAGCCCGGTCAGCGGCTCGTCGTAGATCATCAGCGGCGGGTCCAGCGCCAGCGCGCGGGCCAGCGCGACGCGGCGCGCCATGCCGCCGGACAGTTCGCGCGGCCAGGCATCGGCAGCGGCCAGCAGGCCCACCGCATGCAGCTTCATCTCCACCAGCCGGCGCAGCACGGCGGTCGGCAGGCGGGTATGCGTACGCAGCGGCAGCGCGACGTTTTCGGCCACAGTGAGGTCGGTCAGCAGGCCATTGCCCTGCAGCAGCACACCCACGCTCTTGCGCATTTCCAGCAGCGCGCCGCTGTCATGCGGAATCGGCTTGCCGAACAGGGTGACTTCGCCGGCGACCGGACGCAGTTCGCCGGTCAGTGCCGCCAGCAGGGTCGACTTGCCGCTGCCGGACGGACCCAGTACCGCAGTGATGCTGCCCTTGGGCACCTGCAGCGACACGTCGCGCAGGATCGTGCGCCCGCTCCGGTCGATGCGGACGTTGGATAACTGCACCAGACTGGAGGTGGAAGCCGACATGGGCACCATTAACGTTTTTTAGACATCGAAGGATCGGGCCCGTCGGCTGAACATAAGCAGACTGGACGGTCCAGTATTGTGGCACGGCAAGACCCTTGCCAGGCCGGGACAATCGGCTGGCAGCCCGGAACAATCCGTACCGGCGATGGGCCGGCCATTGAATACTGCCTGCCGTGCTGCACACTGTGCATGATGAGTGACCCGGGCAGCGATTTCCGCCTCTACCATTCCAACTCCCTGGACGTGCTGGCCGCGCTGCTGGCGCGCAACATGCGTGCGCCGGTTCCGGGCCAGCCGTTGCTGGCGCCGGAGGTGGTGCTGATCCCGCAGGTGGCGATGCGGCGTTGGCTGCAAGCGACACTTGCTGCCGAGTATGGCGTGGCTGCCAATCTTGAGTTCCTGACCCCGGGCGAGTTCGTTGCCCGGGCACTCAACGCCAATGTGCCGGGCGAACGCGACGATCTGGACGCGGCCGGCCTGCACTGGAAGCTGTACCAGGCACTGCGCGACCCGGCGCTGCTGGCGCAGCCACCAATGCGCGCGCTGCAGTCCTATCTTGCCGGTGGCGACGCGCTGAAGCCGTGGGCGCTGGCCGGTGAACTGGCCTCGGTGTTCGAGAAGTACCAGGCCTGGCGCCGCGACTGGCTGCTGCGCTGGGAGGCCGGCGCCGACCCGGCCGACCCGCAGGCGATCCTCTGGCGCACCATCGCCGGTGGCCACGACTACCGCGCGCGCCGCATCCAGGCCTACCTGGACCGCTTCGAGGGCGCCGGCCAGCCTTTGCCACAGGGCTTGCCACCGCGCATGTCCGCGTTCGCGACGCTCAACATCTCGCCCGACGTGCTGCGGGTGATGGCTACCCAGGCGCGGGTGGGCGAGCTGCACTTCTATATGCCCACTCCGGTGCAGTCGTACTGGGGTGACCTGCAGACGCTGGCCGAGCGCCTGCGCAGCGGCGCGCCCGATCCCTTCGGTGAAGCGGCCGGTGAGAACCGCCTGCTGGAAGCCTGGGGCGCGGCCGGCCGCGACTTCATGGCGGTGCTGGGCAGCTACGAGGTGGTGCACCCGGCCGGCGAGATTGCGGCCTACTCCGATCCGGAGGAGGACACCCGGCCGACCCTGGACGAAGGTGGCCTGTCCGACAGCCTGCTGCATCGCCTGCAGCGCGATCTGTTCCACCGCCGCGCACTGCCCTCGGGCGAGCTGCGTGACGGCCTGCGCCGCGACGACCCCAGCCTGCAGGTGCATGCCTGCCATACCCGCCTGCGCGAGCTGCAGGTGCTGCACGACCAGCTGCGCAGCCTGCTGCAGGACCCGCGCTTCGATCCGCCGCTGCAGGCGCGCGAGATCGCGGTGCTGGCGCCGGACATCGATCCCTATGTGCCGTACCTGGAAGCGGTGTTCGGTGGCCGTGGCGGCGAGGAGGAGCACATTCCGTATGCGCTGGCCGACAGCAGTCCACTGGCGGGCGAGCCGTTGGCCGATGTGTTCGTACACCTGCTGGGCCTGCCGGTCTCGCGTTTCGGCCTGAACGAAGTGCTGGACCTGCTGGCCAGCGCGCCACTGGCCGAGGCGGCCGGTCTGGAAGCGGTGGACTTCGACCGCCTGCATGGCTGGCTGCAGCAGGCCGGTGCACGCTGGGGCCTGGATGCGAAGCACCGCAACCAGCACCAGGCACCGGCCGACGACGCCTACACCTGGCAGTTCGCGCTGGATCGCCTGGTGCTCGGTCACGCGACCGGCAGCGAGGCCGACCTGGCCGGTGTTGCACCGTGGATCGAGCTGGAGGGCGGCGCATTGGAAGCGCTCGACCGGCTGCTGCGCCTGTTGCGCGTGTTGGCGATCTACCAGCGTCGCCTCGGCGAGCTGCTGACGCCGGCGCAGTGGCGGCAGCGCCTGCTGTCGCTGCTGGACGCACTGCTGCCGACCGCGCCCAGCTCGCCCAACAGCCAGCGCGCGCTGGAGCGCCTGCGCAAGCTGCTCAACCAGTTCGCCGACGATGCCGCCAAGGCCGGTTTCGAAGACGGTGTGCCACCGGAGGTGGTGCGTTCGCACTTCGCCGGCGCGCTGGGCGAGGCCGATACGCGCGCACCGTTGCTGACCGGTGGCATCAGTTTCGGCCGCATGGTGCCGATGCGCCTGCTGCCGTTCCGGGTGATCTGCGTGCTCGGTCTCAATGATGGCGACTTCCCGCGCCGTGACCCGGCGGCCGGTCTCAACCAGCTCACCGCCGAGCTGGACACGCCGCGTCGCCGACCCGGCGACCGCTCCACCCGCGAAGACGACCGTTTCCTGTTCCTGCAGCTGTTCGCTGCCGCGCAGGAGGTGTTCTACCTGAGTTACCTCGGTGCCGATCCGCGCGATGGCAGCGTGCGCGAGCCGTCGGTGCTGGTCAGTGAACTGATCGATGCCGCGGCCGCGTATCACCTCGATCCGCCTGCGGCGGTCCGCGACTTCACCGTGCGCCACGCACTGCAGCCGTTCTCGCCGGCGGCGTTCGGTGATGGCGATCCACGTCGCTTCAGCTATCGCCGCCAGTGGCATCCGGCCGCTGGTCGCCTCACCGGCAAGCGTGGGGGCCTGCAGCCGTGGTTCGATGCACCGTTGCCGCCGCCGCTCGACGATGCGGTGGAAGACGACGTCGCACTCGATACCCTGCGCCGCTTCCTGTGCGACCCGGCCGGGCAGTTCCTGGCGCAGTCGCTGGGCCTGCGCCTGGCCGACGACGTCGAGGAGGTCGACGACCTGGAACCGCTGGTGCTGTCCTCGCGCGGCCCGGAGAAGCGCAGCGTGCAGGCGGCGGTGGTGCGCGCCACGCTCAGCGGTGACACCGAGCCGTTGTACCCGCGCCTGCGCGCACGCGGCCTGCTGCCCTCCGGCCCCTTGGGCGAGCGCCAGTTCGAGGTGGAGCAGTTGAAGACCCGCCCCTATGCCAGCGCATTGCTGGGCTGGATGCAGGGCGAACCGCTGGAAAGCCGCCGCTATGAGGTGGAGATCGATGGCGTGCGCCTGCATGGCCGGGTGGCCGATCGACACCCCGACGGGCTGGTGCGCCTGCGCGCCGGTACCCTCAATGGCAATGCGGTGATCCGCCAGGGCCTGGACTGGCTGCTGGCCAACGCTGCCGGCGATGCGTTGCCCCTTGTGCAGTTCCACGATGGCGGCGACGCCGGTCCTGGCCCGCATGTGCTGCCGGCGTTGAGCGTTCCGGCTGCACGCGCCGCGCTGCGCGCACTGCTGCAGCTGCGCCAACGCGGACTGCGTGAACCGCTGCGCTTTGCCCCGTACACCGGCTGGGTGCTGTACAACGCGCCGGCCGAAAAACAGCGCAGCGAAGGCTGGAAGCAGTGGCACGGCAGTGACCGCAGCTGGGGTGAATCCAGCAGCGATGCCTGGCAGCTGCTGCTGCGTGGCGCGGATCCGTTCGCCACCGACGCCAGCTATGCCGACCTGCTGCGCAACAGCCAGGTGGTCTTCAGCGCGATGCGCGAAGGCCGCACCCTTGGCGCCGACGCACGCCAGGAGGGCAACGCATGAGCACCGCCATCGTTGATGAGGGCTCCCGGCGCATGGCGGGCGATCCCTATCTGGCGCTGCCGCTGGATGGCATCCGCCTGATCGAGGCCAGCGCCGGTACCGGCAAGACCTTCACCCTGGCCACGCTGTTCACCCGCCTGGTGGTGGAGCAGGGCCTGCGCATCGGCCAGATCCTGGCGGTGACCTTCACCGATGCCGCCACCCAGGAACTGCGCAAGCGTATCCGCGAGCGCCTGGCGCTGGCCGCGCGCCTGGTCGATCTGGAACCGGCCGAGGGCGAAGCACCGGACGCGAGATTGACCCGCGACGTGCTGCAGCGCCATCTGCAGGCTGGCACCGAGAGCGCTGCCGCGCTGAAGCGCCGCCTGCAGGTGGCCGCCGATGAGATTGACCTGGCGTCGATCTTCACCATCCACGGTTTCTGTACCCGCGTGCTGCGCGAGCATGCGCTGGAAAGCGGCCATACCTTCGACCCGCCGGATCTACTGGCCAGCGACCGTGAGCTGTTGGAGGAGCTGGCCGCCGATCTGTGGCGGGTGCACGCCAACGACGCGGCCACGCTGGAGCCGCTGACCTGGCTGTGGTCCAACCCGGACGCGCTGGCCGCCGATCTGCGCGCGCTGCTGGCTGCGCCGCCTCTGCACCCGTTGTCACGGCCGGTGGGGCTGGCCGATCCACAGCCGGCATTGCAGGCCACCGCCGCCGAGCTGCAGCTGGCGCTGCGCGAGCATGGCGAGCAGTTCTTCATCGACCTCTGCGATGCCGTCGACAACAAGTGGATCAACGGGGTGTCCTACAAGTTGGGCTGGTTGCACACGCTGGGCCGGCAGCTGCTGGCCTGGGCCGGGCGCGCCGACCCGCGCGAGCTGCTGGCCAGCGAACGCCTGCCGGCACTGCTGCCGGACGTGTTGGCCGACAAGACCAACAAGAAATTCCCCGACCGCACGCCGTCGTCGCCAGTGCAGGCGCCGTTGGCGCGCTATGTCGCGCTGCTGGCCGAACGTGATGCCTGGTTGCGTGCCACCGCGCTGAATTTCCTGCACGCGCTTCGCGCCGAAGCCATGCAGCGCCTGCAGGCGCTGAAGCGCACGCGCCGGGTGCAGACCTACGACGATCTGATCGATGGCGTGGCACTGGCCCTGGAAGGCCCACAGCGTCTGGCGCTGGTCAGGCAGCTGCGCGCGCAGTACCGCATCGCGCTGGTCGATGAGTTCCAGGACACCGATGATCGTCAGTGGGGCATCTTCCACACCGTGTTCGGCGATTCGCCGGAGGTGCGCGAACTCGGCCTGGCGCCGGCGCTGTTCCTGATCGGCGACCCCAAGCAGGCGATCTACGGATTCCGCGGCGGCGACATCCACACCTACCTGAAGGCCAAGCAGGTGGCGCAGCAGGCGCCGGTGCTGGACCAGAACTTCCGCTCGCGGCCGGCTGTGCTGCGTGCGCTGCAGGCGCTGTACGACAACGGTGGCGAAGACGCCTTCCTCGAACGCGACATCCAGTTCGAGCCGGTGCGTCCCGGTGGCGTGCGCACCGATGAGGACTACCTGCGCGAGGGCCACGCCGCCACGGCACTTACCCTGCGCGTGCTGCGTAGTGGCGGTGACAAGGCGATGAGCGCCGATGCCTCGCGTGAGGCGGCGACCCAGGCCTGCGTGGCCGCGATCCACCGGATCCTGGTCGAGGCGCGTGCGGGCAATGCCGTGCTGCGTGGGCAGCCGGTGCGGCCGGGTGACATCGCGGTGCTGGTGCGCTCGCATCGCGAGGCCACGCTGGTGCAACGGGCGCTGGCGGCGGTCGGTATTCCTGCGGTGGCGGCCGGCAAGCAGAGCCTGTTTTCCACCCCTGAAGCGCGCGATCTACGTGCGCTGCTTCTGGCGCTGCTGCAACCGGCGGACGAAGGCCGCCTGCGTGCGGCGCTGGCCACGGTATTGCTGGGCCAGCGGGCCAGCGCGATCGCGGCGATGGAACGCGAGGGTGACCTGCAACGCGATTTCCAGGCACAGCTGCTGCACTGGCGCGAGCGCTGGCAGCGCGGTGGGCCTTTCGCGGTGATCGCCGATGTCTGTGCCGCGCAGGGTGAACGCCTGCTGGCGCTGATCGACGGCGAGCGCCGCCTGACCAACTACCTGCAGCTGGGCGAACTGCTGCAGGAAGCCTCGGCGCAGGCGCTGGGCATGCATGGCCTGCTGGACTGGCTGCAGGGGCAGATGGCCAGCGCCGACCAGGATGACGAGCAGCAGCTGCTGCGCCTGGAATCGGATGCGCGCCGCGTGCAGATCATCACCCTGCACAAGAGCAAGGGCCTGGAGTATCCGCTGGTGTTCCTGCCCTTCGTCGGCATCGACGGCGGCGCACCGAACACGTCGTCGCACTGCACGGTGCATGTGGATGGCCAGCGCCAGCTGCACTGGAAGCTGGACAAGGACGAAGCCTGGGAAGCGGCCAGTGCCCAGCGCGAGCGCGAGCAGCGCGCCGAGGATGCACGCCTGCTGTATGTCGGCCTGACCCGCGCCGAACACGCGCTGTGGATCGCCGTGGGTGATCTGGCCGGGCTTGGCAGGACGCGTCTGGCACCGCTGCTGGGTGACCTGCAGGCGCTGCGCGCCCAAGCCGACGTGCACATCGATGACAGCGAGACACCGGCTGCGCTGCCGCAGCTGGCGGCCGAAGTGGAGGGTGACCTTCCGGCGGTGCGTGCCCTGACCCGGCGCGTACCACACGACTGGTGGGTGTACAGCTTCACCCAGCTGGCGCATGCCGACGCGGGTGCTGGCAGTGATATCGAAGCCGCCGCCACCGAGCTGCCGGCGCCCGCCGCCGACGAACCGGCCGGCCCGGAACTGCCGCTGGAACCGGCGCTGCCGGAACCCGCTGCGGCGGCCGAGGACAGCGTGGCGGTCGACCCGCGCTTCATGGGCAGTCGCTTCGGCAACGTGCTGCACGAAGCGATGGAGAACGTCGACTTCGCTGCCTGGGCTGACTGGCAGCCGGGTCTGGAAGCCCCAGAGGGCCAGGCCGGGGTGCTGCGCAAGGCGCTGCACGACGAAGGCTATGCCGATGTCGACCTGGACGATGGCGTGGCGGTGCTGGTGCCGCTGGTAGGCCACACGCTCACCGTGCCGCTGCCCGAGGGCGGTGCGCTGCACAGCCTGGGCGAAGGCGAGCGCCGCGCGGAAATCGACTTCCATTTCGCCATCGAACCGACCACGGTACAGGCGCTGTTGCAGGTGCTGCATGCACATGGGGTTTCCAGTACGCGTCGCGGCTTCGGCCAGCGCCGCCGCCTGGAAGGGCTGATGACCGGCATGATCGACCTGACCTACGTGCGCGACGGGCGCTGGTACGTGCTCGACTACAAATCCAACCGCCTGCCCGGCTACAGCCCGGACCTGCTGGCCATTGCCATGCGCCACAGTGAGTACGACCTGCAGGCGCTGATCTATACGGTGGCCCTGCATCGCTGGCTGCGTTTCCGCCTGGGCGCGGCCTACGACTACGAGCGCGATATGGGCGGCATCCGCTACCTGTTCTGTCGCGGCCTGGATGCCGCCGGCAACGGTGTGCATGTGGACCGCTTCCCGTTGGCGCTGGTGGATGCGCTCGATGCATTGTTCGCCGGTGGCGAGCAGGCCCGGGCCGAACTGGCCGCGCGTGCGCGTGGAGCCAGCGCATGAGCCTGCTGAAGGAACTGCACCAGAAGGGCCAGCTGCGCACCCTCGACCATGCACTGGCGACCAGCCTGCAGCGGCTGCGTGATGACACCCCGGAAAGCGTGGCGCTGGCGGCCGCGTTGGCCTCGCTGGCGGTGTCGCAGGGCCACGCTGCGTTCGATCCGGCACAACCGCAGCGGTTGCTGGAAGGCGTGCCCGAGTGGCCTGCCGCGCAGGACTGGCTGGCGCAGCTGCGCGCATCGCCGTGGGTGGCGACGCCGGAGCAGGCCGATGCCATCGCCGAGGATGCACCG
Organism: Stenotrophomonas sp. NRRL B-14846; assembly: GCF_050473585.1. Classification (NCBI taxonomy): domain Bacteria; kingdom Pseudomonadati; phylum Pseudomonadota; class Gammaproteobacteria; order Lysobacterales; family Lysobacteraceae; genus Stenotrophomonas; species Stenotrophomonas sp. NRRL B-14846. The sequence goes on along the minus strand of NZ_JBFLUN010000022.1, from coordinate 3,867,534 downwards.
CTGGTGCTGGAAAACGGGCTGCTCTACCTGCGCCGCTATCGCGAGTACGAGCGCCAGCTGGCGGCCGGCCTGCAGCGCATTGGTCGGCATCCGCTGCCGGCACCGGACATGGCCGCGCTGGCACCGCTGTTCGCGCAGCTGTTCCCGCAGGCATCGGGCAGCGAGGATCACCAGGCACGCGCCGCCGGCGTGACCCTGCGCCATCCGTTGGCACTGGTCACCGGCGGCCCCGGCACCGGCAAGACCACCACCATCGCGCGCCTGTTGCTGCTGCTGGCTGCACAGGCCCGGCATGCCGGCCAGGCGCTGCCCGAGGTGGCGTTGGCCGCGCCCACCGGGCGCGCCGCCGAGCGCATGGCCGAGAGCCTGCGCGTCGCCGTGCAACGCCTGCAGGAACAAGGACTGGACCCGGCGCTATGCGCGACTTTGCCCAGTACCGGCACCACCCTGCATCGCCTGCTCGGGGTGATTCCCGATTCACCGCGCTTCCGTCACCACGCTGACAATCCGCTGCCGGTGGACGTGGTGGTGGTCGACGAAGCCTCGATGATCGATCTGCCGATGATGGCCAAGCTGGTCGACGCGATCGCCAGCGGTACCCGGCTGATCCTGCTCGGCGATCCCGATCAGTTGCCCTCGGTCGAGGCCGGCGACGTGCTCAGTGCGATCCTGCGTGCCAGCGGCGACGGCATCGGCACCCGCGCCGATGACGCGCAGGCACTGCATGGCCTGCTGGCGCCGGTTACCTTGCAGCCACAGGCCACACCACGCGCCTTCGCCGGGCGCCGCGTGCAGCTGCAGCGCGGCTACCGGCAGAGCGATGCGCTGGACCTGGCACCGCTGGCACATGCCGTGCGCGAGGGCGACAGCAGCACCGCGCTGCAGCTGCTGCGCAGTGGTGAACTGGCCGGCGTGCATTTCCACGAAGGCGAAGCCGACCCGCTGCGTGGCCAGCGCGAGCACCTGCTGGGCCACTGGCGTGCACTGGCCGACGCGGCCGATCCAGTGCTTGCCCTGCAGCAGGCCGGGCGCCTGCGCGTGCTGACCGCGTTGCGCGAAGGCCCGCAGGGCGCGCGCGGGCTCAACAGCCGCATCGAACAGCTGCTGGCCGGCAACACCCCCGGCTACTTCCAGGGCCGCCTGCTGCTGGTCATCGAGAACAGCTACCGGCACCGCCTGTTCAACGGCGACATCGGCATCTGCCTGCGCGATGGCAGCGGCGCGATGGTGGCCTGGTTCCCCGGCGACAGCGTCGATCAGCCGCGCGCCTTCCACCCGGCGGCACTGCCCGCGCACGAAAGCGCCTTTGCGATGACCGTGCATAAGGCGCAGGGTTCGGAGTTCGATGAAGTGTGGTTGCAGCTGCCACGCCAGGACAGCCGCGTGCTGTCGCGCGAACTGGTCTATACCGGCCTGACCCGCGCCCGCCAGGTGCTGCATGTGGCGGGCAGCGCGGACGTGCTGCAGGCCGCGCTGAAGCGCCATGCCAGCCGATTGGGTGGTCTGGCGTGGCGACTGGGTGCGGAAGCGGAGGCCGAAGCACCGACGCGCATTGAACAGCCCACGGTGCAGGGCACATTGTTCTGAATCGGGGTCGGATCCCGTTCCCAACGGGAACGGGCTCTGACCCCCATAGCCCCGATGTCGCATCTGCCCCTTGATGACGCCGCTGGCGCTGCCTAGCCTGCGTGGCTATCCCACGCCACAGGAACCGGCAGATGGCGCTTATCGCCTTGGATGATCCACGCTGGGCCGAGCTACAGCATGCCTACGGGGCTGCGGATGACATTCCGGAGCTGCTGGCCAATATCAGTATCCCGAAGAACGAAAGATCCGAAGACGATCCGATCGAGGACACCTGGCACGAGCTGTGGAGCAGCTTGTGCCATCAAGGGGATGTCTACAGCGCTTCGTTTGCGGCGGTGCCATACATCGTCAACGCATTGCCAGCGGACGCTGACTCGGACGATTTACAGTTTATTTCCCTCGCGCAAACTATCGAAACGCTGCGATGCCACAAAGGCATCGAGCTTCCTGCTGAATTGGAGCCGGAGTATTCGCAGGCCATTCAGCGCATGGGGAAACATGCGGCAATGCTTGTCGCGACGCCGCAGGAGGCTTGGACAACCTCAGCACTCTTCGCGGCCATTGCTATTGCGCAGGGCCATACCCCAATGGCCAGGCTGCATACCGAGATCATGTCGGATGAGATGGACCAAGCAGTCAACATCTTCTTCGCAGAGGTGACACGAGACGACTAGCGATTCCGCTGGTGAGCGGGAACGTTGCCTCCACGATCCTTTCGCGTCAGTCGAGCATGGCTCGACTCTACAAAAGCGAATTCCGATCATTCCGACGTTCATCCACGCATGGCGTGGATCTACTGCAGATCGCGGGAAACTGTCGAAGGTGGGGTGGGTCCGGTTGCGGGGGCGTGAGCCGCATGGATGCGGCGACCGAGCTTACATGGACGTACTTGCAGCGTCCCCCGCAACCGGAACCACCCCGCCAACCCACGGAGTGCAGGCTTTTGCCGTTGACGTTGATTCGGCAGGTGCAGGGCGCAGCCCTGCCGCCACGTTCATTCCGCGATCAGTACCAGCCCATCGGGGAACACGATCGCTGCTTCATCGGCACTCACATCGAAGAAGCCCACGCCGTGCTTCTCGGCCAGGTCCTGCACCCGCCCGTGCGCGCGCTCGGCCACCGAGTAGGCGAACGCGCCGTAGATCACCTGACTACCGATGCTGTACTCGGTCACCTCGGCACGTTCGTCATCGTCGTTGCTCAATGGGCCGTTCAACGGCGGGAACTCCTGTGTCATCTCAGCGAACCACGCCTGCAGCGCCGGGCTGCTGACCGCCGGGTCGTCGTACTCGTGGCGCTCGTTCCACTGCGTCTGCTTCTCGAACCAGGCGATGAAGGCCGCCGCCTCGCGCGGGGCCGCACTGGCCTCGAACACCATCATGTCGTAACTCATTGGAGCTTCCTGTGCTGAGCGGGGGTCAGAGCCTTCGCCGGGGGCGAAGGATCTGACCCCTGCGCGGTGTCTGTGGACGCACAGGGTATCGCGCTACGGCTGCGTCGCCGTACTCATCGCCAGCCCCGGCGCCAATGCCTTGGCCTCCGGGAACAGCGCGAAGCGCAGGCCGATCAGGCCCATCAGCGCTTCGTCGCGCGCCTTGCACGCGGCCACGCTGCCGACTCGGCCCAGCGAGGTATCCAGCCGCTCGCGCAGCGCTTCGGCGGCCACAATCGGTTTGCGCGCGGCAATCTGCCGCCGGTAGTGCGCGGCGATCTCCTCCAGGATGTGCTCGACCGCTTCGCGGCTGCGCTCGGGCAGTTCCAGCCGGGCGCGGCGCAGCTGCAGGATGTTCAGGCCGATGCGCGCTTCGTTGAGCATGTCCACCGAGGCGATGTCGCTGCCCTCCGGCGTCGCCGCCAAGCGCGGGGCAAGCAGGCCCAGCAGGTCGAGCATGCGCGCGGCGAAGCGCTGGCGGTCCTGCTGGCCACGGCCTTCGGCGGCTTCGGCCAGCGTGGTCCAGCCCTGCCGCACCAGCCGGCGCGCGGTCCACTCGGCACCCACCGAACGGAACAGGCGGGTCATCACCACCGCAAAGCCAATGCCGATGAACATCGCGATCGACGAGTTGAGAAAGGTCTGGATGTTGGCGCTGTAGGTGTTCTGCAGGCTCAGCAGCGCGGCCAGGTTCACCGTCAGCGGCAGCGCGAACAGCGCGCTCTTGGGGTGGTGCAGCATCAAGCCAAGCGGCAGGAAAACCACTGCCAGCACCAGTGCCAGCAGGCCGAAGTCGTGCACCGCGGGGAACACACCGAACAGGTACACACCGGCCACCACCGAGGCGACCATCGCCCACACCAGGAACGACACCATGCTCGGTGCCGGGTCGTCCTGCGCGGCGAAGAACGCGGCGGTTACCGCGGCCATCATCGCGCCGTTGCCACCACCTTCCCAACCCAGCGCGATCCACAGCACGCAATAGCTCATCAGCGCCACGCCGGCACTGAGCGCGGAAAACAGCGCCATGCCGTAGTCGACGTGCTTGTCAGCGGCCACGCGCTCGGTGCGGATGCGATAGTGCGCGCGGTCCAGCGGCGCGGTGCCGTGGTCGATCGCGTGCTGCAGGGTGCGGCAGTCCTGCCACAGGTCCACCAGTTCCTCCAGGCGCAGCAGCAGGCTGGCCAGCTGCAGGTGCTGCAGGTCGCGGTCCACCTGTGGCTTCAGTGCGCTGATGCGCGCGCGCAGGCGGGCGTACTCGCTGGCGTTGGTCGGGCCATCCAGCCAATCGTGGATGTCATCGACCAGTGCCGGCAGGCCCTCCGGCAGGGGCTGGCCATCGCTGCGCAGCGCGCTCAGGCGGTCGGCAATCGACGACAGCACCGGCAACAGCAGCAGCATGCGCTCGCGCAGGCGCTCCATCGACACCGCCGAACCGGCGTGGCGTGGATCGTCGCGGCGCAGGAATTCGATCAGCGCCTCGAACTGCACCAGGTCGGCGGCCAGCCGGTTGCGCGGCGCATGCGCGCGGCCACGTTCAAGAATCTGCCGGCACCACTGTGCGGCGTCCTCCATCCAGTTGCCGATGCGCGCGCGCAGCATCGGGCGTACCGAGGCCGGGAACAGCAGCGACGCGAACAGCACCGCCACCACCGTGCCGAGGATGATCTCCTCGCTGCGTGCCACCACCGTGTCGAAGATGGTTTCCGGCGAGGTCACCGCCGGGAAGCCGATGAAGGCGGTGGTGTAGCCGGCCAGCAGGAACGCGTAGCCGCGCGGCCCGCGGTTGAGCAGGGCCATGAACAGGCAGCCGGCCAGCCAGATCGACATTGCCGCGCTCAGCACCAGCGGCGTTTCCACCAGCGCCGGCAGCACCAGCAGGGTGGCCAGGCTGGCCACCAGGGTGCCGACGATGCGGTACACGCCCTTGGCCCGGGTTGGGCCCAGCAGCGGCTGGCTGACGATGTACACCGTGCCCATCGCCCAGTACGGGCGCGACAGGTTGCCGGCCATGGCGATGTACAGCGCGGCCACCGCGGCCAGGTAGGTCTTGATCGAGAACAGCCAGGCCTGGCGGTCGGTCAGCGCGTTCATGGCTTACTTCGCTGCGGTCGAGGCGTTGGGCGCGGCGACGCTGGCCTGCCAGCCACCACCCAGCACCAGGAACAGGTGGATCTGGTCGCGCGAGACCTGCGCTTCGGCGGCGGCCAGGGTGGCGTCGCTGGTAGCCAGGCTGCGGTCGGCATCCAGGCTGGACAGGTACGGCGTGCGGCCTCCCTGGTACAGCCGGCGGTTCTGCTCGGCGGCCAGTGCGGCCTGCTCCTGCGCAGTGCGCAGCGACTGCAGCCGGCGCAGGTCCTGCGCGTAGCGATCCAGTGCGGTCTGGGTCTCGCGCAGCGCCTGCAGCACGGTGTGGTCGAACTCGGCCAGCGCCGCATCGGCACCCGCCTCGGCGGCGTGGATGCGTGCGTGGGTGCCGGACGACGGCAACGTCCACGAGATCAGTGGGCCGATCGACCACTGCTGGGTCATCGGCGTGCCGAAGTCCTCCAGCAGGCCGGCGGCACCGAGCGAGGCCCCCAGGCGGATGTCCGGGTACAGCTCGGCGGTGGCCACGCCAATCCGTGCCGTGGCGGAGGCCAGCTTGCGCTCGGCCTGGCGCACGTCCGGGCGGCGCTGCAGCAGTGCGCGGCCATCACCGACCGGCAGCGGCTGCGCCAGGCTGGGCGCATGTGCACAGTCGATCACGCCGGCCGGCAGCTGGCCCGGGGTCTGCCCGAGCAGCGCGGCCAGCGAATAGGCGGCCGCCGAACGCTGCGCGCGCAGCGGCGGCAATGCAGCTTCCAGCAGCGCCACCTGGGCATTGGCGCGGGCCAGCTCCGGCGGCGTGCCGCGACCGGCATCGATCAGGCGCTGGGTGACCGAACGGCTGCGCTGCTGCAGCTGCAGCGAATGCTCGGCCACGTGCAGCTCGTGGTTGGCGTGGCAGATCTCCAGGTAGCTGTCGGCCACCTGCGCGACCACGCTGACCTGGGCCAGGTCACGTGCTGCGGCAACCGACTGTTCGTCGGCTCGCGCCGCTTCGGCGCCGCGCTTGAGCTTGCCGAACAGGTCGAACTGGTAGCTGACCGCGAACTTGCCATCGGCCAGGTTGATCACCGGCAGCTCGTGTTCCTGCAGGAACGATTCGGCCGACAGCTGCGCGCGGCTGGCCCCGGCCTCGGCCTCGTACTCGAAGCCACCGGCGTCCAGCGCCTGCTCGTACACCGCCGCGGCACGGCGCAGGTGCGCATCAGCGGCCTTCAGTTCCACGTTGTCACGCAGCGCTTGGGTGATCAGCCCGTCCAGCACCGGGTCGTTGTACAGCGACCACCAGCGGTCGGGCAGCGCCTGGTTGGCGGCCACCTGCGGGTTCTGGGTATCGATGAAGGCTGCATTGGCCTCCGGGCGCTTGAACGCCGAGCCTTCCGGCAGCGCGTAATCCGGGCCAACGGTCCTGCAGGCGGCCAGGCTGGCCAGCGCGACAATCAGGCCGAGACGGGGCAGGGCGGCGTTCACAGGCCCGCCTGTGTCGGCGCGGCGCCGGCCTTGTCGTTGTGCGGGTGGCGGCCGGTGTCCACGGTCACCGTGGCGGTGCGGCCGGCGATCAGTTCCACGCCCTTGGGTACTTCGTCGATGGCGATGCGCACCGGGATGCGCTGCGCCAGCCGCACCCAGTCGAAGGCAGGGGTCACGTTCGGCAGCAGGGTGCTGCCATTGCTGCGGTAGCGGTCCTCGATGCCGGCGGCGATGCTCTCGACATGGCCGCGCAGCGGCGCCGATTCACCCATCAGGCGGATGTCCACGCGCTGCCCCGGCGCCACGCCGCGCAGGCGGGTTTCCTCGAAATAGCCATCGATGCGGAACGAGCCGGTATCCAGCAGCGCCAGCACCGGCTTGCCGGCCACCACGTAGTCGCCCACGCGCATGGTGCGGTCGTTGACCCGGCCATCGGCCGGTGCGCGCACCTCGGTGCGGCCCAGGTTGAGCTCGGCCAGGTCGACCGCGGCCTGTGCGGTGGCCAGCGCAGCCTGTGCGGCCTGCAGCTTGGCGCGGCGCACTTCGGCGTCCTCGGCGGCGACCAGGTCCTGCAGGCTGTGGTCACGGCCGATCTCGCGGCGCAGCTGTGCCACCGAGGCCTGGCGCTCGGCCAGGCTGGCCTTGGCCTGCTCCAGTGCGATGCGGTAACGGGCGCGGTCGACCACGAACAGCAGGTCGCCCTTCTTCACCGCCTGGTTGTCGGCCACGCTCACCGTTTCCACCAGCCCGGACACGTCCGGCGCCACCTGCACCACGTCGGCGCCGACATGGGCATCGCGGGTCCACGGCTCGTCCATGTAATAGACCCACAGCTGGCGCAGCACCAGCAGGGCGACGATCACGGCTGCGCTGGTGAGCAGCACCGGCAGGGTCTTCTTCACGATCTTGTTCACGATTGCATCCAACGCAGGAGGTGGAACAGCAGGCCAAGCACGATCCCGTACAGGGCCAGGTTGAACAGCGCCGGGTGCCATACATGGCGATAGGCGCCGGCACGCTGCAGCAGCGCGTGCAGGCCGCTGTTGACCAGATAGGCCAACAACATCAACCCGAGCAGGGTCGGGACGAACACTCCGTGGAGACTGAATTCACCGGGCATCGGTAGGGGCGGGGGCGAGGTGGGGGAGGGGGAGGAACAACGAAACAACAGCAACGGGCAAAAGCCGCTGGCGTGTGCACGGCAGCGGCGGTATTCGGGGGCAGCGCTCTTACGTGATGCGGTCGGCGGCCTCGGCCAGCAGGCGCCATGCCTTCAGCACGGCGTGCAGTTCATCCATGGAAAGCTCGCCGAACACGTCCTGGCGCAGGCCGATCAACTGGTCTTCCAGCTCGCTGACCAGCGCGTGTCCCGCATCGGTCAGCCATAGCAGGTTGGCGCGGCGGTCGCTGGCGTCGCTCTCGCGGCGGACCAGGTCGCTGGCGCACAGCTTGTCCAGCAGGCGCACCAGGGAAGGACCTTCCATGCCCAGCTGCTGGGCCAGCGCCACCTGGCGGATGCCACCGCCGGAGCGGCCGATCATCAGCAGGGGCATGGTGCAGGCGGTGGAGATGCCGTAGCTGCCGAGCCGGCTGTCGGCCAGGCGCTGCCACTGCCGCCCTGCGTACAGCAGGCCGGAGCTGAGCTGCATCTGCAGCACGGTGCGCTCGTCGAGGGGTCGGTCCATAAGAGATAGATAGGATACTACTAATTTCATTCCTATCAATGGTTTTTGCTGAATGGGCGGGGTGTAGTGAGGAAAGCGTTGCGCCTGCTGGCTATCGGCTGGGGTGGCGGAGGGCCGGACGGGGCAGGGCACGCTGCAAGTACGTCCATGTAAGCTCGATCGGCGCATCCATGCGCCTCACGGCGCTGCCCCGTCCGGCCCTCCGCCACCCCGCCACATCCCGCGAGCGCGGTGGGTTGGCTCTTAGAAGCAAGAGCAGAAGCAGTGCGGACCAACGGTCCGCACCCACCACAGCAGTCGCGCAGTCGCGCGCGGTGCTTCCGAAGCCATGAACCCCCGCTTTTGACCCCGCTTTCGGGCGGTCCGACCGCGCCCGCAGGAAACCGTCAGGGAGGGGGACAGGGGACTGCGCAGGACCGTTGGCGCCATGGATGGCGCCATCGAGCCCCCAGGGACGGGTTTACGGCGTGTCCTGCGCAGTCCCCTGTCCCCCTCCAAGCCGATGGCAACGACGCGCCAACAACGACCCCCGATGAACCGTCCCAACAGGACGACCCACCCCCCGGTCGGGTACGATGCTCGCCCCCCGTTCGGGACGCTGTACGCAATGAGCAAGAACAATGAAAAGGCCGCCCCGCAGGGCGACGTGACCCAGGACCAGGCCGAGGATGCCGTGCGCACCCTGCTGCGCTGGGCCGGTGAGGACCCGTCCCGTGAAGGCCTGCTGGATACCCCCCGCCGTGTCGCCGAAGCCTATGGCGACTGGTTCAGCGGCTACCGCGACGACCCGCGCGCCTACATGGAGCGGACCTTCGAGGAAGTGGCCGGCTATGACGAACTGATCGTCCTGCGTGACATCGAGTACGAAAGCCACTGCGAACACCACATGGCGCCGATCATCGGCCGCGTGCACGTCGGCTACCTGCCGGCCGGCAAGGTGGTGGGCATCAGCAAGCTGGCCCGTGTCGTCGAAGCCTACGCCCGCCGTTTCCAGGTGCAGGAGAAGATGACCGCGCAGATCGCCCAGTGCATCCAGGATGTGCTGCAGCCGATCGGTGTCGGCGTGGTCGTCGAAGGCGCCCACGAATGCATGACCACCCGCGGCATCCACAAGCGCGGCGTCAGCATGGTCACCTCGAAGATGCTGGGCAGCTTCCGCGACGACGCGCGTACCCGCGCCGAGTTCCTGCGCTTCATCGAAGTGGGCGGCAAGCGCTGAGCCGCTTGCCTGCACCCCGCCGGCCGCGTGTGGCCGGCATGCCCACGGCTGCCCGCGCGGCAGCCGTGCGTGGCGGCTCGTCCCTGTCAGCCCAACAGACCCCTTTCGCTGCATGAAGCATCGCGAACGCATCTCCCGTTACCGCCATCTGCGCGAACAGCCCCAGTGGAAGCTGCTCGCCGCCGACCACGCTCCGGAAATCATCGGCCTGCTGCAGGGGCTGCTGATGGACGGCGAGCGCACGCTGTCCTCGTCGGTGCTCAACGAGCGCCTGCAACGTGCGCTGGACCAGCTCAACGGCGATGAACTGTCGCGCGACCTGCCGCGTACCGCGCAGGCCTACATCGCGCACTGGCTGGCCCAGGGCTGGCTGGAACGCCGCCTGCCCGAAGGTGCCGACCAGGAGCAGTACGAACTGTCGACCGCGGCGCTGCAGGCGATCCGCTTCGCCGATGGCCTCGAGCAGGCCCGCGTGGCCGCCACTGAAAGCCGCCTGGCGCTGGTCATCGAACAGCTCTCGCAGCTGGCCGCGCAGACCGAATCCGATCCGGACGCGCGCCTGTCGGCGCTGCGCGACGAGCGCGACCGCATCGACGCCGAGATCGCCCGCGTTGGTGCCGGCCGTGTGATCGCACTGGACGGCAAGCGCGCGCTGGAACGTGCGCGCCAGATCATCGGCCTGGCCGACGAGCTGACCGAGGACTTCCGCCGCGTGCGCGACGACTTCGAGCAGCTCAACCGCGATTTCCGCGAGCGCATCATCGACGACGAGGGCGAGCGCGGCGATGTGCTGTCGCAGCTGTTCGAAGGCGTGGACGTGATCGGCGAGAGCGATGCCGGCCGCAGCTTCCAGGCGTTCTGGCGACTGCTCAACGACGCCGAACAGAGCGCCCAGCTCGATGCTGCGCTGGAAGCGGTGCTGGCGCGTGGCTTCGCCCGCCGCCTGGACCGCAACGAACGCAACTTCCTGCGCGGCTTCACCAGCACCATGCTCGAGCGCGGTGGCCAGGTGCACGACGTGCTGCAGAACTTCGCGCGCAGCCTGCGCGGCTTCGTGCAGAGCCGTGGCTACCTGGAACAGCGCCGCCTCAACCAGCTGCTGAAGCAGGCGCAGTCCGAAGCGCTGGCGCTGCGCGACGAGTTCCCTGCGCAGCGTGGCATCGGCCGCGACCTGCAGCTGACCACCAGCCGCCTGCGTTCGTGGTCGCAGTGGAAGCTGCATGATCCACGCAGTGCCCAGGTCGATGGCAACGTCGAGTACAACGACGCGGCCGCGATCAGCCTGGAGAGCGTGGGCGACCTGGTTGCTTCGTCCGAAATCGACTTCCGCACCCTGCGTCGCGACCTGCACGACCTGCTCGATGCACAGCCGCGGCTCAGCATCGCCCAGGCCCTGTCGCAGCGCGAGGCGCCGCAGGGTCTTGGCAGCGTCATCGGCTACCTGTCGCTGGGCACGCGCTTCGGCAACGTGGTTGCCGGCGAGCAGGAGCTTGCCGAATGGCGTGGTGGCGACGGCCAGGTCCGTCGCGCCCGCATCCCGCTGGTTTGGTTCACCCAGGAGAGACGCCATGAGCTGGCATGAAGACCCCATCGAAGCACCGCTGGCCGACGTGGCGGAAGACGCCTACGAGGCCGAGCCGGTGGCGACCGTGGCGCAGCCCCGCCGTGGCAACGACGTGTACTACCTCGGCGATACCGGGCGCCTGCCGCTGGATGCGCGCCGCGCGCTATGCCAGCTGCTGATCGGCCCCAGCATCGACCAGCTGCGCCACGCCAAGCTGTGGCCGGCGCTGATCCGCAGCGAGGCGGCCATCCGTTCGTCACTGGCGGACCTGTTCCTGGAACTGGTGCTCGACCGCGACAGCGGCGTGGCCTTCACCCGCCAGGCCGACACGGAAGACGTTGATGCGCCGGTGCTGCTGCGTACCTCGCCGCTGACCTTCATCGATTCGGTGCTGCTGCTGTACCTGCGCCAGCAGCTGGCCGAGGCCGATGCGCGCGGCAACCGTGCGGTGGTCGCCGACGCCGAGATGGCCGAAGCGCTGGCCATCTACGAGAAGAACCTGTCCACCGACCGCGCCGGCTTCAACCGCCGCGTCGCTTCGGCGGTGCAGAAGATGAAGGACAACCACATCCTGACCCGCCTCAGCGGCCAGGAAGACCGCCACGAAGTCTCGCCGGCGCTGAAGCTGCTGTTCTCCGCCGAAGACGTGTCCCAGCTTTCGGCGGTCTACCGCCAGCTGCGCGAAACCCCGGCCGCCGAGGCCTGAGAGACCCGACCATCGCATGGCTATCTCCAAGCACACTCCCGCCCTGTTCAACGAAGGCCTGCCGGACCCGCGCCTGCAGCAGTTCCGCATGCGCCGCCTGCAGGTGCACAACTGGGGCACCTTCAACGGCCTGACCGAAGTACCGATCGCCGAGCGCGGCTTCCTGTTCGTCGGCCGTTCCGGCTCGGGCAAGTCGACCCTGCTCGATGCCATGTCCGCGCTGCTGACGCCGCCGGCCATCGTCGACTTCAATGCCGCCGCGCGTGAAGCCGAGCGCAGTGGCCGCGACCGCAACCTGGTGTCCTATGTGCGTGGCGCGTGGGCCGACCAGCAGGACAGCGGCACCGGCGAAATCGCCACCCAGTACCTGCGCAAGGGCGCGACCTGGACCGCACTGGTGCTGGAGTACCGCGCCGGCGATGGCCGCGTGGTCAGCCTGGTGCGCCTGTTGTGGATCTCCGGCAACGGCACCTCGGCCGGCGACGTGCGCAAGCACTACATGATCGCCGAGCGCCCGTTCGACATCGCCAAGGACCTCGGCGGCTTCGATCTGGACCTGCGCAAGCTCAAGCAGAAGCTGTCCGACCTGCACCACTTCGACACCTTCTCCGGCTACGCCGAGCGCTTCCGCGACCTGCTCGGCATCGACAACGAAATGGCACTGCGCCTGCTGCACAAGACGCAGTCGGCGAAGAACCTGGGCGACCTCAACGTCTTCCTGCGCGACTTCATGCTCGACACGCCGAAGACCTTCGACGCCGCCGAGCGCCTGGTCAGCGACTTCGCCGAACTCGATGGCGCGCACCAGGCCGTGGTCACCGCCCGTCGCCAGGTGGAAACCCTGCTGCCGGCACGTGCCTACTACAACGACCTGAAGGAAATGCACCGCCAGCGTGGCGACGACGAAGCACTTAAGCTCGGCGTCGACAGCTTCCGCGAAAGCCGCCGCCAGGCGCTGATCGAAGCGCGCCTGCGCGAGATGGACGTGCGTGACCGTGGCCTGCTCGGCGAAGAAGCCCAGCGCCGTGCCGCACTCGACAACCACACCGAGCGCCTGGCCGAACTGGAACTGCAGCGCCGCCAGCAGGGCGGTGAACGCATCGAGGAACTGGAACGCGAGCAGGGCCGCGCCGAAGCCGAGCGCGACCGGCGCAAGGCCAAGCGTGACCAGGCCCAGGAAGCGGCACAGCAGCTGCAGGCCGAACTGCCCGACGATGCCCATGGTTTCGCCGAGCTGGTCGAGCGTGCGCAGAACGAACTGCAGGACCGCCAGCGTGCCTCGGCGGCACTGGACGACGCGATCAGCGATCGCCTCGGCGGCAAGCGCGATGACGAGCGCCGCTTCGGTGAAGTGCGCAGCGAACTTGAAGCGATGCAGCGCACCCCCTCCAACATCCCGGCGCCGATGCAGAAGCTGCGCGCACGCCTGGCCGAGGAAACCGGCATCGCCGAAGCGGCGCTGCCGTTCGTCGGCGAGCTGATCCAGGTCCGCTCGGAAGAGCAGGGCTGGCAGGGCGCCATCGAGCGTGTACTGGGCGGCTTCGCGCTGTCGCTGCTGGTCGATGACAAGCACTACAACGACGTCGCCGAGTGGGTGAATCGCACTCACCTGGGCATGCGCTTCACCTACTACCGTGTGCGCCGCAACGATGATGCATTCGCGCGCGAGCCGTCGGCGAAGTCGCTGCTGCACAAGCTGGAACTGCGCGAGCATGTGTTCGAAAGCTGGCTGCGGCGCGAGCTCGGCAAGCGCTTCGACTACGAGTGCGTGGATGCCAAGCAGCTGCGCAACGTCGACCGCGGCATCACCCGCGAAGGCCAGGTCAAACATCCGGGCGACCGCTTCGAGAAGGACGATCGCAGTGCGGTGGGCGACCGCCGTCGCTGGATCCTCGGCTTCAACAACCACGACAAGGTGGGCGCCTTCGAGCGCGAAGCACAGGAACTGGCCAAGCGCATCGCCAGCTGCGAGACCGACATCGCGCGCCTGCGCGGGCAGCGTGACCGTGACAACGAGCGCCGCCTGGCCTGCCACGAGCTGGTCAGCATCAGCTGGAACGAGATCGACATCGCTGCCCCGCAGCAGCGCCTGAGCGACATCGAGGCCACCCTGCGCGACCTGCGCGAAGGCAATGCCGACCTCGCCAAGCTGGCCAAGCAGATCGACGCCGTGCGCGCGGATATCGAACAATCCCGCCGCACCTATGAAGACGTCCGCGTCGAGCGTGGCCAGCTGGTCAAGGAACGTGATCGCCTCGACCGCGCCCGCCAGCAGAGCCGTGCACTGGTGCTGCCGAGCCTGGCCCAGGAGCAGGAAGCCGGGCTGGCCGAGCGCCTGCAGGAGCAGGGCCCGCTCAGCCTGGAAACGCTCGAAGCGCACATGCGCCAGGTCAGCAACGCGCTGAACGAGCAGCTGTCGTCCTCGCAGCAGGACCTCAACCGCATCGAGAACCAGCTGATCGGCTGCTTCCGTCGCTTCATCCAGCAGTGGCCGGAGGAATCGGGCGACTTCACCGTATCGGTGGCCTCGGCCGAAGACTTCCTCGCCCGCCTCGAACGCCTGGAGCGCGACGGCCTGCCGCAGCACGAAGAGCGCTTCTTCGACCTGCTGCAGAACCAGAGCAAGAACAACCTGCTGGCCCTGCAGCGCCACAGTGCAGAGGCCCGCAAGTCGATCGGCCAGCGCCTGGACGAAGTGAACGCCAGCCTGGAGCAGGTGCCGTTCAACCGTGGCACGCTGCTGACCATCGAACTGAGCGACCGCCGCCTGCCGGAAGTCGGCGAGTTCCACCTGCAGCTGCGCGAGGTGCTGTCGCAGCAGCAGACCGAGCAGCGCGAGCTGGCCGAATCGCAGTTCACCGTGCTGCGCCAGCTGGTCAACCGCCTGGGTTCGCAGGAAGGCGAGGACAAGCGTTGGCGCGAGCTGGTGCTGGACGTGCGCATGCACGTGGAGTTCATCGGCGTCGAGCTGGATGCGGAAACGCGCCAGCAGGTCGAGATCTACCGCAGCGGTGCCGGCAAGTCCGGTGGCCAGCGCCAGAAACTGGCCACCACCTGCCTGGCTGCGGCACTGCGCTACCAGCTCGGCGGCGCCGACAGCCAGCTGCCCAGCTACGCCGCGGTCGTGCTCGACGAAGCCTTCGACAAGGCCGACAACGAGTTCACCGCACTGGCGATGAACATCTTCGACAACTTCGGCTTCCAGATGGTGGTCGCCACCCCACTGAAGTCGGTGATGACGCTGGAACCGTTCATCGGTGGCGCCTGCTTCGTCGAAATCAGCGGCCGCCACGACTCCGGCGTGCTGCTGATCGAGTACGACGAAGAAGGCAAGCGCCTGAAGCTGCCCGAGCGCAGCCGCCAGCAGGCCAGCGAACCGGAAGAAGCGGAGGCCTGAGCCGGCCGGTTGAATGGGAATGCCGGCCAGCGGCCGGCACTACCCATGGGCGGGGTTCATGACCCGGTAGTGCCGGCCGCTGGCCGGCAACCGCGTTCACGCTCCGCGGAACGTGTCCCACGCCATCCGCGCGATCAGCACCACCACCAGCCCCACGAACAGCTTGCGGATGAACGGCGTACCGCCCTTCAGTGCCAACCGCGTGCCCACCACCGAACCGATGATGTTGGCCGCCGCCATCGGCAGCGCGAACAGCCACAGGATGTTGCCGGTCGGTACGAAGAACGAGATCGCTGCAACATTCGTCGCCAGGTTCACCACCTTCGACGCGGCCGACGCACGCAGGAAATCCAGGCCGAAGAAGCGCACGAACAGGAAGATCAGGAAGCTGCCGGTGCCCGGCCCGAAGAAGCCGTCGTAGAAGCCGATTGCCGCACCGATCGCCAGCGCGATCGCCAGTTCGCGGCGGCCGATCTCCTGCGGCCGGTGCAGCGCGCCGAAGTCCTTTTTCCACAGCGTGTAGGCCAGCATCGCGATCAGCAGCACCAGTACCAGCGGGCGCACTGCATCCTTGGGCAGCAGGCTCACCGCGGTGGCCCCGGCGAAGGAGAAGATGAAGGCCGTGCCAGCCGCGAACAGCACCGGCTTCCACGGGAAGCGCACATTGCGTGCATAGCGCCAGGCCGCTGCACCCGTGCCGAACATCGAGCTGAACTTGTTGGTACCGAACAGCATCGCCGGCGTCTGCTGCGGCAGCACCGTGAACAGGCCGGGCAGCTGCACCAGGCCACCGCCACCGACGGCGGCATCCACAAGGCCGGCGATGAAGGCGATCACCACCAGCCACCACAACTCAGGGGGAACCAGTTCCAGCACGGCGATCAATCAAGGTGGGGGCGCGACAGCATACGCCTGTCCTGCTTCAGCTGGCCCGTGCCGCGCGTGGATCAATACGTGCAACCCGGCGACAATGCCGGCATGAGCCGAAAACCTGCCGATCCCTGTCCCTGTCCCTGTGGCCTGCCTGCCGACTATGCCGCCTGCTGCGGCCGTTTCCACGCAGGTGAAGCCGCACCCGATGCCGAGCATCTGATGCGTTCGCGCTACAGCGCGTATGTGCGTGGCCTGGCCGACTACCTGCGCCAGACCTGGCACCCGGACACGCGCCCGGCCGAGCTGTCACTGGATGAAGCACCCGGCCAGCGCACGCATTGGCTGGGCCTGACCGTGCACGAGCATACCGTCACCGGTGCCGACAGCGCCGACGTCCGCTTCACCGCGCGCTACCGCATCGGCGGCGGCAGCGCAGTGAAGATGACCGAGCACAGCCGCTTCCAACGCATCGACGGTCGCTGGTACTACCTCGACGCGGTCTGAGCCCTACGCGCTGCGCGCAGCCAGCACGCGCTGGCCGCCGTGCGCGCGCACCTGGTTGCGGCCCCCGTCCTTGGCCACATACAGGGCCTGGTCGGCGGCCTTGACCACCGCCATCGGCCGCGGATCCACGCGGCTGTCGGCCAGCCCGATGCTCACCGTCACCTGCACCACCTGGCCGCTGCCACCGCGTCCGCGCTGCTGGCGGCCGGCTTCGTCGTCACGGTTGCGGGTACTGCGGTCGCGCAGCTGCATGCGGGTGTCCTCGATGCTCTGCCGCAATGCTTCCACGGCATCGACACAGGCCGCCGCCGGGCGGTCCAGGAACACCACCGCGAACTCCTCGCCGCCATAGCGGAACGCACGGCCACCGTCGCCCACCCGCGCCAGCCGCGACGCCACCAGGCGCAGCACATCGTCGCCGGTGTCGTGGCCATGGGTGTCGTTGAATGACTTGAAGTGGTCCACGTCCACCATCGCGATGCTGTAGGTGCCGCGCGCCCGCTGCAGGGTCTCGTTGAATGCACGTCGCCCCGGCAGGCCGGTCAACTCATCGCGGAAGGCCATGTGGAAGGACTCCTGCAGCATCGCGCCCAGCATCAGCAGCAGGGCGGCACTGCTCAGCGCTGGCAGCAGCACCGGCTGCAGGAAGATCCGCGGCAGCATCCACCACAGGCACAGCAGGGCCAGCAGCATCGCCGTGTGCAGTGGCCGCGGATGCTGCCACGCCTGCCAGCCCAATGCTGCGGTCGCCAGCAGGAACAGCAGCGCCGGCAGCTGCGCCAACGCGTTCCAGTCGGCGGGAATCCAGGCCCAGTGACGGTTCGACAGCAGATCGTGCATGCCCTGCGGCTGCTGTGCCGCCAGCAGCAGGAAGATCACCAGCGCTGCGCCGCACACCACGCTGCGCAGCAGCAGGTCCTGGCGTCGGTGTCCGCGTTCCGGCCACAGCGCCAGTCCCGCGAACAGCAGCGGCACCCACGCCGAGATCGCGTGGAAGCGCAGCGGGGTCAGGGCCTCGACATGGCCGCTGCGCAGGTAGCCTCCGACGTCCCGGTGCAGCAGCGCGAACGCCACTGCCACCACCAGCAGCAGGCACAGCGTGCGCATCTGGTGGTAAAGCAGCGCCAGGCCCGCGCCGAGGCAGGCCAGCAGCCAGGGCAGGATGCGCTGGCCCGGGCTGGCCACATCCTCGGTGCCCAGCGCCATCCACAGCACCAGGACGACCAGCACGGCGGGCAGCACGAACAGGTAATGCGCAGGCTGGCGGAGCGGATGCAGGGGCACGCAGTAAGTCCAGTGCGGTGACGATGCGGCCGCAACATTGCCGTTAGCGGCGTCCCCACGCGCTTCTTGAATGCGCGCGCCCGCTGTCATGTGAACGTGGTGGTGCGGTGCCATGACGTCGCACTCACCGTCCTGCGCCGATGCTGCCCGCATGGACAGCGCACCCGCCGCCGTCGCTGCCCCGCAGCGCGATCTCGCCCGCCGCTTTGCACAGGTGCGGGCGCGCAGCCTGCAGCTGGCTGCGCCGCTCAGTGCCGAGGACGCCATGCTGCAGAGCATGGCCGACGCCAGTCCCAGCAAATGGCACCTGGCGCATACCACCTGGTTCTTCGAACGCTTCGTGCTGGCCGGCTTCGCCACCACGCAGGCGCGTGACCCGGCCTGGGACTACCTGTTCAACAGTTACTACAAGAGCATCGGCCCGGCGCATGCGCGGCCGCAGCGCGGGCTGCTGTCGCGGCCCTCGTTGCAGCAGGTGCGCGATTACCGGCAACAGGTCGACCTGCAGGTGCAGTCACGGCTGGCGGCGGGTGACCTTGATGAGCAGGCGATGCATCACCTGCAGCTGGGATTGCAGCATGAGCAACAGCACCAGGAACTGTTGCTGACCGACATCAAGCATGCGTTCTGGTGCAATCCTCTGCAGCCACCGTATCGCGAAGACCTGCGACCCGTCGCCAGCACCGCGACGCCGCAGGGCTGGATCGAATCGCCCGAACGCATCGTCACCGTCGGTGCCGCGGCATGGCCCCGGCACGCCGCCTTCGCCTATGACAACGAATCGCCGCCGCACCGTGTGCTGCTGCCCGCGCATGCGCTGGCCGAACGCCCCGTCAGCAATGCCGAGTACCGCACCTTCATCGAGGCGGGGGGGTACCGCGAACCGCGCTGGTGGCTCAGCGAAGGCTGGGCGCTGCGTGAAGCCGAAGGCTGGCAGCACCCCCTGTACTGGGATGATGCCCTGCAACGCGAGTACACCCTGGGGGGTTGGCGCGAGCTGGATCCGCATGCGCCGGTCTGCCACCTCAGCTACTACGAGGCCGATGCCTGCGCCCGCTGGGCCGGTGCGCGCCTGCCCAGCGAGTTCGAGTGGGAAGCGGCCGCCGCATCGCAGCCCCTGCGCGGCCACTTTGCCGATGATGATCACCTGCACCCGCAGGCCGGGCAGGGCAGTGGACTGCGGCAGCTGTTCGGTGATGTCTGGGAATGGACCGCCAGCGCCTATGGCGCCTACCCGGGCTTCCGCCCCTTTGACGGCAACCTCGGCGAATACAACGGCAAGTTCATGTGTGGCCAGTGGGTGCTGCGCGGCGGCAGCTGTGCCACGCCCCGCGACCACGTGCGCGCCAGCTACCGCAATTTCTTCATGCCGCCGGCGCGCTGGCAGTTCTCCGGGCTGCGCCTGGCCAGGGACCTCACATGAGCACGGTGCATGACGCGCTGCAGGCGCTGACCGACCTGACCCCCAGCCGGCAGCAGATCCTGGCCGATGCGGTGGCCGGCCTGTCACGCGCATCGCGGCAGCTGCCCTCCAAGTACTTCTACGATGCCCGCGGCTCGCGTCTGTTCGAACAGATCACCCAGACCCGCGAGTACTACCCCACCCGCACCGAGCTGGCGCTGCTGGCCCGGGTGCTGCCCGATATCGCGCGCGTGGTCGGCCCGCGCCTGCACGTGGTGGAGCTGGGCAGCGGCAGTGGCCGCAAGACCGCGCTGCTGCTGGCCGCACTGCAGGATCCGGTGGCCTATACCCCGATCGAGATCTCGCGGGCGGCACTGCTGTCCAGCATCGACCATCTGGCACCCGCGCTGCCCGAGGTCGAGATGCTGCCGGTCTGCGCCGACTTCACCCGCGCCGTCGCCGTGCCGACGCCCGAGCGCGCGCCTGCCCGTCGCCTGCTGTTCTTCCCGGGTTCCACATTGGGCAATTTCGCCGACGAGGATGCCGTCGCACTGCTGCGGGCGATGCGCCAGACCATGGGCCGCGACGGCCTGGCCCTGGTCGGCATCGACCTGCACAAGGACCCGTCGCTGATCGAGGCGGCCTACAACGATGCGCAGGGTGTCACCGCAGCATTCACCCTCAACCTGCTGGCCCGCCTCAATCGCGAGATCGGCAGCGATTTCGATCTCGACGGATTCCGCCACCGCGCCCGTTACAGCACCGCGCGGCTGCGCATCGAAACCGACCTGGTCAGCCAGTGGGCGCAGGACGTCCACCTGGATGGCCGCACCTTCCACTTTGCTGCCGGTGAACCCATCCGTGTCGAGTACAGCCACAAGTACACCGATGACAGCTTCGACGCGCTGTTGCAGCAGGCGGGCCTGCAGGTCGCGCAGCGCTGGGATGCCGAAAGCCCCGCCTATGGCCTGCGCCTGCTGCGCGCTGCCTAGGGTGGGCGGCCAGCCGGTGCCCCTTCAGGTTCGGCCGCACCGCTGCCCCTAAGATGGCCGTGCAACGGCAACACGGAGGACGCCATGCCCATTCTGACCACGCTCGGCCTGGCGGCCGCCCTCGCGTCGACGCCGACGCTGCCTGCGGCCCCCGCCGCCACTATCGATCCGGCATTCAGCCGCTGCCTGGCGGGCCTGCAGGCTACCGCCGCGACCCAGGGCATCAGCGCTGATCGATTCAACGGGATCACCGCCGGACTCACGCCGGACCCGAGCGTGCTCGGGCTGCTGGACGCACAACCGGAATTCACCACGCCGATCTGGGATTACCTGGCCGCGCTGGTCGACCGCCAGCGCGTCGATGATGGCCGCACCCTGCTGCAGCAACATCGCGATCTGCTCGATCGCGTCTCCGCGCAGTACGGCGTCGATCCGGCCACCATCGTCGCGGTCTGGGGGGTGGAGAGCGACTATGGCCGCGTCTTCGGCAAGCGCCCGCTGCTGCAGTCGCTGGCCACGCTGTCCTGTGCCGGCCGCCGCCAGGCCTTCTTCCGCGGCGAACTGCTGGCGCTCCTCAAGCTGATCGACCGCGGCGACCTGCAGGCCCAGGGTCTCACCGGTTCCTGGGCCGGCGCCTTCGGGCATACGCAGTTCATGCCCAGCACCTACGCACGTATCGCGGTCGATGGAGATGGCGATGGTCGTCGTGATCTGGTCGGCAGCATTCCCGACGCGCTGGCGTCCACCGCCAATTACCTCAAGCGGGCCGGTTGGCGCAGTGGCGAACCGTGGGGCATGGAAGTACGGGTTCCCGCCGGCTTCAACGCCAGCCAGGCGGGCCGCACCCAGCGTCGGGCCCTCGCCGATTGGCGCGCGCAGGGCGTGACTGCGCTGGATGGCAGCGTGCTGGCGCCGCCCAATCTGCCCGCCGACGCGCGTGCCGCTGTGCTGCTGCCGGCGGGCATCAAGGGCCCGGCATTGCTGGTGTTCCGCAACTACGACGCGATCTACAGCTACAACGCCGCCGAAAGCTATGCGCTGGCGATTGCCACGCTGGCCGACCAGCTGCGTGGCGGCACCGGCCTGGCCACCGCCTGGCCGACCGATGATCCCGGCATCGGCCGCGATGAACGCCGCCAGCTGCAGACCCTGCTGCTGGCCCGGGGCCACGACATCGGTAGCGCCGACGGCATGATCGGCACCGCCACCCGCCGCGCGATCCAGGCCGAGCAGCAGCGCCTGGGCTGGGCCAATGCAGATGGGCGCGCCGGCCAGCGCATCCTGCGCGCGTTGCAGCAGGAGGCAGCAGCAGGGGCGCCTGCCTCCCGCTAGACCTTGCCGATCGCAGGCTGGCCGCGACATCATCGCCGCGGTCTTCAAGGAGCGTCATCGCATGCAGTCGAACCCGGACGTCAGCACCGGCCTGTACCACGGGCTCGAGGCCTGGCAGGTACGCACCCCCAGCGCCACCGCGGTCATCAGCGTGTTCGGTGGACAGCTGCTGTCGTTCATTCCAGAGGGGCAGCCGGACCTGCTGTGGCTGTCGCCGAAACGTGCCGGGCTGCCCACGCCGATCCGGGGTGGCGTTCCAGTGTGCTGGCCGTGGTTCGGTCGCCAGGGCCAGCGTGATGACGTGCCGGCACACGGCCTGGTACGCACCGCGCGCTGGGAACTGCTGCAGGCCCGCCAGCGCGATGACGGTGAGCTGGAGCTGCAGCTGGCGCCCTTGTCGATTGCCGAATGTGGCCTGCGCCTGCAGATGCAGCTGCGCATCGGTCGCCAGTTGCACCAGCAGCTGACCACCGAGAACACCGGCACGTCCCCGGCGACCTTCACCCAGGCCCTGCACAGCTACTTCCGGGTAGGCGATGCCCATCGTGTCGAGGTCGATGGCCTCGATGGCCTGCACTATCTGGACAAGTACGAGGACGACGCGCAGCTGCACCAGCAGCAGGGGCCCTGGTCGCTGCGTGACCCGCGCGATCCGGGGCGAAGCGACCGCATCTATACCGGTGCCGGCGGCCACTACGTGCTGCGCGATCCCGTCCTGCAGCGGCGGATCGAGATCCGGAGCGAAGGCAGCCAGACACTGGTGGCGTGGAATCCGGGCGCGGCGGCGGCGGCGAAGATGGCCGATGTCGGCGACGGTTGGCACGACTACGTGTGCCTGGAAGTGGCCAATGCTGGGCCAGAGCAGATTACCCTTGCACCCGGCGCGCGCCACCAGCTGGTGCAGCTGCTGGTTAGTGAACCGCTGCAGGCCGTAGCGGGATGTTCAGAGTAACGATGGGATCGACAGGAATGGATGGCATGCAGGACGCACAGTGGTGGTACGCCAACAGCAAGCAGAGCGAAGGGCCGGTGGACCTGGCCGGGCTGCGCCGCCTGCAGCAGGACGGCACCGTAACCGCCCGTACGCTGATGTGGCGGGAAGGAATGGCATCGTGGCGGCCGTTGGCCGAGCTGGATCCTTCGGTGACGCCGATGGATCCGACCCCGCCGCCGGTTGAACCGGTGCAGGCCGTCGGCGGCGGTGACGCACCGACCGCTGATCCGTCCGACCCCTATCGTGCGCCGGCTGCTTCGCCGGTGGCAGCGGCCGCGCCGCAGCTGGAAGGCGACATCGCCTTGTACGCCGCCGTGGTCGGCGGCAACTTCCCGATCTATCGACAGCGCTGGCGGCTCGACCAGGGTGTTGCCGACGGCAACGGCACCTGGCACTGGCCGGCGTTCCTGATCGGCGTGATCTGGATGGTGTACCGCAGGATGTACCGGCTGGCGGCGATCTGGGCCGGCATGCTGGTGTTCTTCAGCATCGCCGAGGCGTTGCTGGGCGTTCCGGAAGGCGTGTCGATGGTCATCACATTTGTCATCAACATCACCGCCGCGGTGTATGCCAATCGCTGGTACCTGGCGCATTGCCAGCGTGAGATCGCCCGTGCCCGTGCGCTGGCCGGAGACGACGAGACACGCCTGCGCAGCGAGCTGGCCGAACGGGGGGATACCAATGCCGTTGCAGCGGCCATGGTCACCATCGTCATCATTGCGGTGATTTACGTGGGACAGGTGGCGGGAGGCTGAGGCCGGGGGCCGCTCCAGATTCGCCCGCAGCTGCCGCTATCGCAGGTTCATCACAGGCAAGGAGTCGCCGACATGGCTCATCTGGATACCCCGCCGGCGTCCCCGGCGGATGACAATCCCTATCTCGCGCCCGCCACAGAGGTGGACGACGCGCGCGCTTCGTCCGACGCGGACTACCTGAACCTCCTCGTGGGCCCCAACGCGGCGCTCTACCGCCAGCGCTGGCACCTGGACAGCCCGGTGCCAAAGCCGCCGCGGCCGTGGCACTGGCCCGCCTTCCTGGTGCCGACCTACTGGCTGCTGCACCGGAAGATGTACCTGGCGGCCATCCTGTTCGAACTGGCCCTGTTCGGCATCGCGCTGCTGACCGCCCGCGCCAGTCCGCTGCTCACGGTGGCGTTACTGGCGGTGCCACGGTTCGGCATCGCCGTGACCGCCAACAGCCTGTACCTGCGCTATTGCACGCGGCTGCTGGCCAAGGTGAAGGCTGCCCATGCAGGGCAGCACAACCGCATCCGCACAGAACTGCAGCGTCGTGGCGGCACCAGCGTGTGGGCGGTGGTGATCGGCATGGCAGCCGGCGCGGTGATCAACACTGTCGCCCGCATGGCGGCCTGATCATGCCGGCCTGATATGGTTGCTCAGGCCGTTGCCCGTGCCCGCAGCACCAGCAGGCACAGTGCACCGGCCACCAGCCCCCAGAACGCCGAGCCGATCCCGGCCAGGGATACGCCCGATGCGGTAACCAGGAAGGTGACCAGCGCCGCCTCGCGGTCGCGCTCCACCGCCAATGCACTGGCCAGGCTGTTGCCGATGGTGCCGAACAGCGCGATGCCGGCCACGCAGGCCACCAGTTCCCTGGGGAAGGCCGCGAACAGTGCCGCCACCGTGGCGCCGAACAGCCCCACGACAATGTAGAAGGCACCGGCCGCCATCGCTGCTGTATAGCGGCGCGCCGGATCCTCGTGCGCGTCGCGGCCCATGCAGATGGCGGCGGTGATCGCCGCCAGGTTCAGTGCGTACGCACCGAACGGCGCCAGCAGCGTATTGACCACGCCGATCCAGCCGATCAGCGGCGACACCGGGGCGTCGTAGCCGGACGCGCGCATCACCGCCACACCGGGAATGTTCTGCGAGGCCATGGTGACCACGAACAGGGGCAGGGCAATGCCGGCCACGGCTGTCCACGACAGCGAAGGTGTCACCCACTGTGGCACTGCCAGTTGCAGCTGTACCTGCTGGGCATGCAGCAGGCCGCGGCTGGCGGCGAGGGCGATGCCGACCAGCAGGGTGGCAATCACTGCATAGCGCGGGAACAGCCGCCGTCCGGCCAGCCAGGTGGCGAACATTGCCAGCGCGAGCACCAGCTGGGTGTTCATGGCCACGAACACATCCAGCCCGAAGCGCAGCAGCACACCGGCCAGCATGCCCGCGGCCAGCGCCATCGGCACTCGTTGCATCAGTCGGGCGAAGATGCCCGAGAAGCCCGCCAGCAGGCCCAGCACGGCAGCGAGCAGGAAGGCGCCGGTCGCTTCAGGGAGCGAGGCGCCACCAGCACCCACCACCAGCATCGCCGCGCCCGGGGTCGACCATGCCGTCACCACCGGCACGCGATAGCGCAGCGACAGGCCAATGCAGGTCACGCCCATGCCCAGTCCCAGTGCCCACATCCACGAGGCGATCTGCGCCTGGTCGGCACCGACGGCTTGTGCCGCCTGGAACACGATCACGGCCGAGCTGGCGAAGCCGA